>CAVVYL010000016.1:0-234635 GCA_963752385.1 uncultured Acidimicrobiia bacterium
GATCGCCCACTTCGATGACGATGACTGGTCGCACCCTGACCGCTTGAGCTTTCAGGTGGGCGCTTTGCTGGCGGAAGGCGCCGAAATCTGTGGGATTTCGCAGTTGCTGTTTTTTGAAATTGCCGCGGGACAGGTCTGGTTCAGTCGAACACCGACCCTCTTGCACCCCAGTTTGTACCCAGGCCTCTCTTTCGGGGCTTCATACGTGTACCGGCGTAGTTACTGGTCAAGCTCGCCGTTTCCCGATATCGATGTTATTCAGACATGGCCTTTACGTCGGCAGAGGGCCGCCAGGACCGTGCAATGCTGGTTTCGGACCACCGGCTTTACGTGGCCATGATTCATAACTCAAATACGGCGGAGTACTTTGGAAAATCATCACACTGGTCGCCTTGGCAGGGCGACATCCGTGAAATCATGGGCGCTGATTTAGACTTTTACCTGTCTCTGCGGCAAAGTGAAAGGGGCTATGTTTGACGTTTTCCAAGCGACACAGATCACACGTGTTGTTTTCGGTGGGCCAGCTGGAGTTTCAGACAACTATTGGCGTCAGATACGATGGAATGATGCAGGGGGTCACGTTGATCTTTCAGACTTCACTTCTTCGTTTCGCCGCGTTCTGCCGGCAAAACGCAGTAAAGGCAACCGGAAACTCGAACCTTGACCAGCAGACCTTCCATGAAAAAGGACTGGGACCTCACTCAGGAGGCCTTTGACCAGTTGCTCGCTTGGCTCAATCCGGATCGGGAAGCGGCCGGAAGGCGATACGAGGAGATTCGGCGCCGCTTGGTGAAGGTCTTTGCTTGTCGAGGCTGCGCTTTTCCCGAGGATCTGGCTGATGAGACGATCAATCGGGTAGCTAGAAAGGTTCCTGAAATCGCTCCAACTTATGTCGGCGATCCCGCTCACTACTTCTGTGGGGTCGCTCACAATGTGCATCTGGAATCTCTCCGAAAGATCCCCGAGCCGGAGCCACCACCCAAACCGGATCCTTCGGATGAGTCAGAGGACGCCTACCACGAGTGCCTGGAGCGTTGCATGGGGCAGCTCAGTCACCGAAATCATGAACTGGTCCTGCAGTATTTTCAGGAGGAAAAGCGAGCCAAAATCGATTGCCGCAAGAAGCTGGCAGAGGGGCTGGGAATGACGCTCAACGCCTTGAGAATCCAGCTGCACCGCGTCATTGAGATTCTCCGGGAATGTGTGCTGGAGTGCCTCAAACAGAGAGCGGCTGGATGAAATACATTGGGCAAAAAGTCATCTTTGTTTAGAGAGTCCCTCGCAGGTGAGATAGTGGGGTGCCTATGAATCCGGATGTCGAAAACGGAAGCACTCTCAAGCGCTACATGCTGGGTGAGCTGGATCAGGAGGAACAACAACGACTTGAGCGAGAGATCATGACGGACAACCACACATTTGAGCAGCTTTCTGTAGCCGAAGACGAACTGGTCGAGGAGTATCTCGAAGGTAGCCTTTCTGCTCGTGAAAGGGAGAAGTTCGAGAAGCACTTCCTATCGACTCCCGAACGGCGACAAGAGCTCAAGCTGGCCAAGGCGCTTAGAAGATATGTGGCAGAGAAGAAGAGCGAATCGAAAGTTTCGTTCTGGGAATCGCTGCAGGCTCTGTTGCGTACTCAACCTGCCTTTCTGAAGCATGCCCTCAGCGCGGTGCTAGTACTGGCGGTCGTTGGAG
The DNA here is from genome assembly GCA_963752385.1 of uncultured Acidimicrobiia bacterium. Classification (GTDB taxonomy): domain Bacteria; phylum Acidobacteriota; class Terriglobia; order Versatilivoradales; family Versatilivoraceae; genus CAVVYL01. The sequence continues at coordinate 1,693 of CAVVYL010000016.1, forward strand.
GAGCGTGGTCCGCGCGTCAGGCCCGGCGATCCAGCCAGGAAATCGCCCAGATCCGGGGCCAGCAAGCAACATCTCAAGAGCAGATGCAGGACTTACAGCGGCAGTTGGGAGAACAACGCTCACGTAACCTTCAGTTGGCTGAGGAACCCGACGTCAGGAGGAGCAACGCTCGAAAACGGGGTCTGACAGCGGTACCGCGGCCTAGCTTGGTCTCCCTGGCATTGTCACTTGGCCGTGTCAGGGACACAGGAAGTCCGAAAACGCCTGTCTTACCTTCGAGCGCAAGTCCGATCCAATTGCAGCTTGAGTTGAGCGAGAACCTTTACCCAGCTACCGTGCTGTGCTTCAGGATGCAAAAGGTTCTGAAGTCTGGATCCTGAACAAGTTAAGAGCACAAGGATCAGGAGCTGATACCAGTTGTTGTCTTCACCCTACCCACCAGAGCTCCCGCCAGACGACTACTCCGTGAAGCTCAGCGGCATGAACAGCCAGGGTGATTTCGAAGACATCGGCAAGTACTACTTTCGAGTTCCGCGCAAGTGAACTGCCTTGAGACTACTGTTCCCCGGTGACCGCTCCTCCTTTTCGGGAGGCTCGCCGTTCTGGGATAAGAAATGCTGGCCTTTCAGGCCAGACGTTGAGAGAAGCTTACATCCGCACGTCTGTACCTCGCTTTTGCTTGCGCTCTTTTCTTCTTTGCGTATTGCGCCACCTACTGCTATCCTGAGCTAGTTTCCCTATCGACAACAATTGAAATTGAAGGTCATGATGGATTTTTGCCTTCAAGCTTTGTGGATCAAGACAACCCTGTTGATCGTTTTCCTCTGGCAGGGTGGAAGCATTCCTGGTCCAGTGGGACCAGGACGGTAGAGTTGAAAGAGTTATGGTTCGATAGCAGAGGTTTAGGAGGACTTCCATGAGAGTAACGAGAGCAAAAGGACGGCAAGGATTTTCACTATTGGTCGTGCTGGCGTGCAGTCTGCTGTCGCCGCACAACCTTTTGAGTCAAACTGGCACTTCCTCGATAAGCGGCACCGTGAAAGATTCACAGGACAAGGTGGTGGTTGGTGCCAAGGTGACTCTCACAAATCCCGCCAGGAACTTTCACCGCACTCAGGACTCCAGCGAAAACGGCAGCTATCTGTTCACTGCGCTTCCACCGGGTGTCTATCGTCTCGAGGCTGAAGCGAGCGGGTTTAAGAAGCTGATGATTAACGAGGTGCAAGCTCTGGTAGACAGTGTAACCAGCGTCGATTTACAACTTGAACTAGGTGAGATTACCCTAACCGTTACTGTGACGGCCGAAGGTGCCGAAACGCTCATCAACACTGAGGACGCAACCATCGGGCACAACTTCGTGTCCCAACAGATTACTCAGCTGCCCCTGGAATCGCGAAACGTGGTGGAGTTGCTCAGTTTGCAGCCTGGTGTCACCCCCGCAGGATACGTCAACGGTTCACGGGCAGACCAGGCAAACGTCACGCTGGACGGTGTGGACGTTAACGAACAGCAGAGCGGACTCGATATCGTTGAAGGTTTGGCTTTCGACAGAGACGTTGCCTTCGCCAGTGTTCTCCGCGCTACACCGGATTCACTTCAGGAGTTTCGAGTGACAGTGAGCAATCCGAATGCGACACAGGGGCGATCGTCAGGAGGACAAGTGTCGTTAATCACCAAGAGTGGCACGAACGAAGTGCATGGCTCGCTCTATGAGTTCCACCGCAACACAGTGACCACGGCCAACGACTTCTTTAACAATCGCAGCATCGATCCCGAAACAGGCGAAGGCATTCCACGTCCTGCCTTGATTCGAAACGTTTTTGGAGCTTCGGTGGGCGGGCCGATCAAGAAAGATCGAGCTTTCTTCTTCTATACTTTTGAGGGTCGCCGCGATGCCAGTCAAACCTCTGTGGTGCGCCCAGTTCCACTTCCGAGCCTGGGTCGAGGTGAAGTGCGCTTCATTAACACAGACGGAGGGATTGGCACTCTGACTGCTAATGACATCAACACCTTCTTCCCCGATGCCCGCGTGAACCCCGTAGGGTTGGCCTACCTGGCCGACGCAGCCAGCAGATATCCGGCTAACGACGACACCGACGGAGACGGACTCAACAGCCGCGGTTTTCGCTTCAATGCACCCACACCGTTACGATTTAACACTCATGTCGCCAAGTTGGATTTCAATCTAACCCAGGACGGCAGGCAGCTGTTATTTCTGCGAGGTAATTACCAATCGGACGTCGTCACTGGGCTATCGCAGTTTCCGGACACGCCGCCCACCAGGCTTTGGAGTCATCCAATCGGATTTACGGTGGGGCATACCTGGTCTCTGTCCCCGAACAAAGTTAACAGCTTCCGGTACGGACTGACCCGCGCAGCGTTCTCCAATCAAGGTGACTCGGTCGAAAACAATATCGACTTCCGTTTCGTCTATAATCCACGCCGCAATGATCCTGGCCTGCTCTATACCCTCGATCGGACAACGCCGGTGCACAACCTTGTGGACGACTTCTCCTGGATCAAAGGTAGCCACAATTTCCAGTTTGGTACCAACATTCGGCTCATTTCCAACAATCGGACGACCTTTTCGACATCGTTTGACCAGGCGATCGTCAATCCTTCGGCTTACGCCGAGTCTGGAGCGGTGCTCGATCCGCCGATTAGCGGAATAGACCCCAGCTTCGCCACTCCAGTGCGAAACGCGATTTCTGCCGTCATCGGGCGCCTATCGGAGTACACCGCCAATTTCAACTTCGACCGCGATGGTAGCTTGCTGCCTGCGGCAACCGGTGTTCGGCGGCGGTTTGCGACCAACGAGTATGACTGGTATGTCCAGGACGTTTGGAAGCCTTGGACAAACGTTACTCTCACTCTCGGGTTGCGCTATGGGCTCAGCAAGCCTGTTTACGAAACGCGAGGTTTTCAAGTGAAACCCACAACGAGCTTGGGGGCGTTTTTTGAGCGACGAAAAGACAGGTGCAGCGGCTGGCGAGCCTGTCAATGATCCCATCACTGTAGACCTTGCTGGGCCCGCGAACGACCGGCCGGGTTTTTATGAGTGGGATAAGAATAACTTTCAACCACGCGTGGCTGTGGCCTGGTCTCCCAATTTTGAGAGTGGTGCTCTGCGCAAGCTCTTTGGAGAGCAGGGTAAGTCGGTATTTCGTGGAGGGTTCGCAATTACCAATGACTACTACGGGCAACAACTGGCGGTTCAGTTCGACTTGAACAATGCTTTGGGCTTTTCATCCAACACGGCTATCCCCGCCAACACCTATAATGTCACGGACCAACTCGCGCCGCTGTTTACTCATTTCGGGCAAGAGATTCGTTCACTTCCAGGTATCACGGTCCCAGGGACATTGACCTTCCCACTCACCGTACCTTCGGATGAGTCTCAGCGGATTGAGTCATCTCTGGACGATACGCTTCGGACCCCTACTCACTACAGTTGGAATATTTCGTTCGAGCGGCAGCTCCCGGCAGGACTCCATTTTGAAGCCGCCTACATTGGACGCGCCGCTCGAAAGCTACTGCTCACCCGGGATATCATGGCTTTGAACAATCTGGTCGATCCCAGTTCGCGAACCGACTGGTACACTGCTGCAGGGCTTCTGGCCGACCTCAGGGAAAGAAACACCCCCATTTCCGATGTCCAGCCAATTGCTTACTTTGAGAACCTGTTCCCTGGATTGGGCGAGTCCTTTCTTGGGGATCCGTCCTTGTCTCCCACCCAGGCAATGTACACCGCTATCGCAAGGGAGGCCGTCGGAGGATTCGACACCTTGGACTGGACGTATCTTCAGCTCCTCATAGACGATCTATCCAGCGTGGGTCCCAACGCCTTCTTTCACCCTCAGTACGGTGCGCTGGCGACGTTTAGCAGCGCAGGCAATTCCGACTACCATGGCGGGTCCTTCAGCCTGCGCCAGCGGCAGACCAATGGCCTTTCTTTCGATTTGAACTACACCTTGGCTAAATCCATCGACGATGCTTCTGGACTCCAGAACAGTACCGCCTATGGTTCCGCCTTCATCCTGAATCCGATCAATCAAAGGGACGGTAGAGCCGAGTCGGACTTTGACATCCGGCACAACATCAACCTCAACGCTCTCTGGGAACTGCCAGTAGGACAGGGCAAAAGATGGTTGGGAAGCAGTTCCGGGGTGGTTGACGCCCTGCTGGGAGGTTGGCAGCTGAGCGGCATTTATCGATGGCATTCGGGATTGCCCTCTGAGTTGTCCTTTTTCGATACGACGGGATGGGCAACCAACTGGCAAGTGCGGAGCAAGCCGGTGCGTGACCGGCCACTTGAATCGTCGCCTACACGAGGCGGAGCCGATCCGCCGAACCTGTTTTCGGATCCGGTGGCTGCTTATCAAAGCTTCCGAAACCCGCGCCCCGGTGAGGGAGGCGATCGAAATGTATTCAGAATTCCGAGCTTCATCACGCTGGACTTCGGTCTTGGGAAATTCTTCAAGATGCCCTGGGGGGAAGATCACAGGCTGCAATTCCGCTGGGAAGTTTTTAATGCAACCAACACGCAAAAGATGGGGTTGTTGACCAATTCGATTGACGCGTTGGGAGTAGGCATCGATCCGCGCTTGAACGAGCCGGCTCCTGCATTCGCAAACTTCAATGCCATCCAGGGCCAGCCGCGTGTGATGCAGTTTGGCTTACGCTACACCTGGTAAGGGTCGAGGTAGACTGCGGAGCCGGCTGTGAGATAGCTTGTCTCCCTTGACAACCTTTACCTGGAAGAGCTGCTGAAAGAATTGAGGCCCGTGCCGCTCTTTCACGGTCGCGGTACTGTAAGGCCGCAACTATGAGTGCCGCACACGTTAGCAAGGCGGCCATCTGTTGCGGCTCCGGTGTGTTCGCTTTGCGAGCGCTGTCTCCTCCTGTTCCCGTCGCTCCACCCTGGGATATCCTGATGTCGCCTCTAACCGAGCTCTGAAACAGAGCCGGCATTCTTTGAACCCCGCCTTACTTCTTCATTTTCCTCGATCTAGATCTAACTCCGGTTATTTGTCCGGCTACGAAATGCTTTCCACCTATTGTCATAAGGAAGTAGAAGGTGTTGTCGTAATCACCCGAACCTCAAGTGGAAGAAAACCTTACCCGAGGAAAAATCCAGTGAACTCTCAGATGGTTTCTCACTATCGCATTATCAGCAGGCTCGGAGCTGGCGGGATGGGTGAGGTCTACCTCGCAGAAGACACGAAGTTAGAGCGCAAGGTGGCCATCAAATGTCTGTCACCGAAATCATGGGCGGACGAGAAGGCCAAGCAGCGCCTGGTCAGAGAGGCACAAGTAGCCGCCAAATTAGACCACCCCAATATTTGCGCCATTCACGAACACCTGGAAGAAGACAATCAAAGCTTCATCGTGATGCAATACATCGAAGGAGAACCTCTGTCTGAGAAACTTCGCAGGAAGGCTTTTGCGTTGAGTGAAGCGTTGGACGTTGTCCTGCAGGTGGCCGAGGCGCTGGCCGAAGCGCATTCCCATGGCATCATCCACAGAGACATCAAGCCGCAGAATATCATTGTGACACCTCGCGGACAAGTGAAGGTGCTCGACTTCGGACTGGCAAAAATATCTCAACTGGGGAAGGCGGCAATGAGGGAAGCAAAAACTCAGCTTCTGTTGACCGAAGCTGGAACCACGTTGGGCACGGTGCGGTATATGTCTCCTGAGCAGGCGAGTGGCCTACCCGTCGATGCCCGCAGTGACCTCTTCTCCCTGGGCACTCTACTTTACGAATGCCTGGCGGGAAGGCCGGCGTTCACCGGGGCGACGGCGTTGGCGATAGGCGCACAGGTTATTCATGTCGATCCGCCTCCGCCGTCCCAGTTCAGACCTTCGGTGCCGCCCGAGTTAGACTCCATCACACTCAAGACGCTCGCCAAGAAGCCGGAAGCGCGCTACCAATCGGCGGGTGAATTGATCAGAGATCTCCGTGACAGGTGTCTCCTCCTGTCAACTGAACACAGGATGCTGGTCCCAACGGTTTCCTGGACTGCCAGATTACGGACCAAGCTGGCCGCAACTTTATTTCGGCGATCCGGCGCTCTTACTCGTCCTGTGCTAGTGCAACTCGTCCTGGCGCTGCTCATCTTGTGGCTGTTGCCGCGGATGGGAGCTGTTGTGCCTCATCTGCCGACGGCGCAGCTTCACCGCGCGCGTACGGAGGCTGTGGCTGCCGAGACATCTTACCCTCCGAACAGAGGGACTGAGCGTGTCATCAAGCAGAATGACGATCTCACGCGTTGACTGGCTCGGCAACTTAGGAAATCGCGCTCAAAAGCTCAGGCCCGCCCGGGCTTCTTTTCACGGACTGTCAACTCCAGAGATCTGATTTGCCAGACTCCGGGCCGCCAGTTTTCTCTGCTCCAATTCCTCAAGGGTACGCGGCCAGTCGCCCTTGAGAAGGCGAGAGAGGGCGCGGTCAGCGAGCAGCTTGCCTCCGGTCTGGCAAACCGCACAGTAGTTCGATTCATTCTCGGCATAAACAAGCCGCTGAATCGGCGAACCGCAATCCGGGCAGGGTTGTCTGATACCGCCCGTGGACCGCCATGCCTTCGCGAAAGGCCGTGACTTTCTCTGGAAAGCCGTTTTTGACTTCCCGCCGCAGGCGCTCCGTCCAATCCAGGAGCGTGCTCCGAGTTGCCGAAAAGAGACGCAAAATTTCCTCATCCTCCAAGCGCTGAGTCCAGCGCAGTGGAGAAAGCTTAGCAGCGTGCAGGATCTCGTCGGAGTAGGCGTTGCCAATGCCGCTGAAGAGATGAGGATCGGTCAGAGCTCGTTTGAGTGTGTGATTCTCTCTGATCAGGGTAGTGCGGAAACTCGAGAAGTCAGCGTGTAAAACTTCGAGGCCTCCCGGGTCGATCTGAGCCAGTGCGGCTTCTCCCTTGACGAGGTGAAGCGAAGCACGCCTTTTCGATCCGGCTTCGGTGAGCAGCAGCGTGCCGTTTGGAAAGGTGAGAATGGCAAGGGCCTGTTTGCTGGCAACCTGGCTTCGTGCCTCCTTCCAGTGAAGTCGTCCCGCAATCATGAGGTGGACCACCAGGAACAGCTCTTCCTGCAAGCCAAAAACGATCCGCTTGCCGAGCCGGCGCAGCTCGCAGACTGTCTTGCCTTCCGCTTCTTGGATTGGAGGAGTGACTGAACGCAGCAGGAAAGGGCTTCTGATATGGACCGCGGACAGGGGCTGACCCACGACGCGAGGATAGAGCGATTCGATGTACAGGACAACGTCGGGCAATTCCGGCATAGAACGAATTGTAGCCTCGATGCCGGGTTGCAGGCGAGGAGTGTTTGGCGTTCCAGGTTCTCCCAAAAGGCCCACGAAGGCCCGACAAGAACTGCCGCAGACCAGCCCAAGAGGCGGCTGGTCCGCGCTACACCGTTCTCCGGCAGGGGATCGTTCACGAAAGAGTTCCCTGCGTCTCTGTGCCGTTGCGGCGGTCCTGGCTGGGTTTCTGGATTTGGACTACCCGCATTTGCCGCGGCGACTGGACTTCATAGCGTACGCCGCGCCAAGTCAGGGAGGAAGTGACGGCTGAGGCCAGCAGGTTATAGGCAGTTAACGTTGAGGCGATGGGAAACAGCAGGATGTAACTCCAAGCATAACGCTGGATTTCCGTGCGATGTTCCGGGTGAATCTGCTGAATCGTCTTCACCCGGTAAAAGCCACGCACCGCACCAAACAGAAACAGCATTGCCACCACCAACGGGTATTTCCACAGGCTACTGCTCCAAACGAGGCCACTCGTCAGTTCCGAAGAGACCGCTCCAGGCCAGTTCGTCACGACCGCTCCAGCCAGGGCCCACCACCAGACCAGCGCGAAGCTCCACTGGGAGCCCAGCGCGAGGTACCATAGCTTGCGAGAGTAGATCTTGGTAATTGTCATTTGGCGGGTCGACCACTCGAGTAGTTCGCGCCAAGTGCAGGGTCCGTAGGAGCCGATAAGGCAGCGCGGTTCGTAATGAATCTTGAGCTTGGCGTCCTTCATAGCTCGAGTCATCGAGTAATCGTCACTGAGCGAGTGTTCCCAATAGCTAAGGACTTTGGCGCTGTCGAAGGTGCTTCGACGAATGGCCATCGAGCCGCCCCAGGCGAAGTTGTGGCCGTGATTGCCGAGCAAAGTCGCCACCGAGCCGTTCCATACGGAGCGAATCACGCTGGGTAAGTTGTTTGGCGCCGGATAGTACCAGCGATATCCGGTAGACACTCCGATCCCTGCGTCCCGCAGCGGAGCCACCAGCTCCTGTAGCCAGAGGAAGTGCGGCCGAGAATCAGAGTCTGTGAAAACCAACACCTGGGAAGTCGAATCTACATGGGCCAGGGCTTGGATCAAATTATTGACTTTCTGGCCGCGTTCTGCGGAAAGGCCGGCAATGACGAACCGAATCTCGTGACCGGGAAATCGGGCCGCCAGGCGTTGGATCAGGGGTCGAGCTGGGTCTTCTGCCGTGGCTGTGACAACGAGGACCTCAAAAAAAGGGTAAACTTGCCGGAAGACGGCTTCAACATTACGTTCCAGTTCGAAGTCGAGGTCCTTGCAGGGGAGGATCACCGAAACGCGTGGCATCCAGGGTTCGGGCCGAAGGTTCAGGTGGCCGCGAATATACTGATTGTAGCGAATTCCATCGAGGACTCCGACCAGTCCCTTGATCAGGACCAGAAGCGCCAGAACAGTAAGAACAGGCTCCAGTGTCATAGGCCAGGGAAGGGTAAACGCTTCGTGTGAGGATTACAACTGGTTTGTTGACAGGAGAGTCTCGATCTTCTGGAAGAGAAGAGGAAGCTGAATCGGCTTTTGGATGGTATCGTTGGCGCCACGCCGCAACGCCTCTTGGGAAAGGTCTGTGTCGAAGGCAGTCATCACGAGGATGGGGACGTCTCGCAGGCTCCCCAGACGCCGGATGGCCTGGACGAGCTCGATGCCATTCATCACCGGCATCTGGAGATCGGTGAGAACCAGGCCCGGAGTTGTCTGCTCCAGTTTCTGTATCGCAGAATTCCCGTTCTCCGCTTCTTCAACGGAATAGCCCCGGCAGCGCAAAGAAAATTGCAAGACGATCCGGGCATTCGGATCATCTTCCACCAAGAGAATCAAGGGATGAGCAGAAGTGGAGCCTGGAGCGGCACACTTGGTGCCCTCCTTTGGAATCGAGGCATTGCTGATATTGGAAATTGGCCGCTCAGGCTTCCGAAGCATGGTCAGATTCTTACTGTGAGTGACAGACAAGCTGAACGTCACCTGTTCGCCACGAATTCAGATGCATGATAGCATCGAATGTCCCCGGAGCATGGCACATTCCAGATCGTCCTAGTCTGCGACAAAACAGCTAGTTGCTTGAGCAATTGAGGCTTAGACTAGGGTGGCCCTGACGGGTCAAGGCCCGGCGGGTCTACTCCAGGTGTCACTCTTGGTTGCAACGGCGTAAAGCGTCGTGCCACAATATGGGGCATTCTTATCGCTTACCTTTGACTACCGTGGCCAATTCGGGAGCAACTCCTTCTGTCTTTCAATTCCGTTGTGAGCCTCTGGTCTTTGCCGGTAGAACCTGCCCGGGTAACTGTGGTCACAGCCCCAAGCATATCTGTGGCGGAATCCAGCCGAGGTGAATTCTCATGACGATGACTGGCAAGCGCATCCTGGTTATTGAAGACGATCCTCAATTCAGCTTTATCGTGAAGAGCCTCTTGGAGCGGGAAGGTCTGCGTCCGGAGGTCATGCACAAGGCTTCCGATGTGCTGGCGCGCTTTGCACCAAACGAGTTTGACGCGGTGCTGTTAGATTTGTTCTTGAGTGGTGAGTCGGGTTTAGAAGTTTTACGCCACCTCAAACAGCGTGAGCCGGAGCTTCCCGTAATCATCATGACAGCCAACGCTTCAATGGATACCGTGGCAGAAGCCCTGCGGCACGATGCTTTCGATTATGTGACAAAACCCTTCGAAGTACGAGCCATTCTGGAAATCCTGGCGCAGGCGCTAGCCCGGCGACGTGAGGCAAGCTCGGCAGCCAGTGAAGCAGAGCAGCTGGTAAGCTTTCCTTCGATTGTCGGCAGGAGTCCGGCCATGATCGAACTGTTCAAGGCGATCACGCGCGTTTCGCAGACAGACTCGACCGTCCTCATCTCAGGCGAAAGCGGCACCGGCAAGGAGCTCGTGGCCCGAGCGATTCACGATCACTCCCCGCGCAAGGGCAAACCATTTATCGCAGTCAATTGCGGGGCTCTGACCGAAACCTTGCTCGAGAGCGAGCTGTTTGGTCACACGCGCGGAGCATTCACGGGGGCCCACGCCAGCCGGAGCGGCTTTTTCGAAAGCGCCACGGGAGGGACAATTTTTCTCGATGAAATCAGCGAAACCACCCCAGTGTTCCAAGTGAGGCTGCTGAGGGTTTTGCAGGAGCGGACGATCCGACCGGTTGGCTCAAGCCAGGAGCGGCCCGTCAACGTCCGGGTGATCGCCGCCACGAATCGCCTTGTGGAAAGTCTGCTGACCTCGAGCGACTTTCGCCGCGATCTGCTGTACCGTCTCAGCGTCATCCACGTTCACATTCCGGCACTGCGTGAGCGTCGCGAGGATGTGCCGCTGTTGCTTTCATATTTCGTCTACAAGTTCAATCAGCGCCAGAACAAGTCGGTGCGTTTGCCGGAGGAGACGACTCAGTGGGTGCAAACTCGTTCCTGGCCCGGTAACGTGCGGGAGCTGGAAAACGCCGTGGAGCGGGCGGTTACGATGAACGTCAGTGGCCGGCTTATGCCCGAAGACTTCCTGCACTTCGGCTTGGCTCCGAGCACGGAGGAACCAGCTCATTTGCCTGAAGTCTCCAACCTCGTTTCAAGGATTGTCGAGTCTCGCGAGGGGATCGGGGAGTCCGGCCCCGAGACCGGCTCTGGAGCCGCCTGTTGCAGCGGAAGGTCCACCCGGGTCTCTCGACGACATGACTCGCGAGCATATCCTTGACGTCTTGAAACACACGCAAGGGAACAAGCTCCGCGCAGCCGAAGTTCTGGGGATCGGGCGGTATTCGCTCTACCGCATGGCGAAACGGTTGAACGTCGATTTGGACCATTGGAGTGACGAAGCAAGGCCGATGCGGAAACGAGCTCCCCGGACCGCAGGAGCTGAGATCGATGAGGAACTGATTCAAGACGAGGTCTTTGATCACCTCGACGATATCACTTACACGCGGGATCTGGCTGGTTTGATCACCAGTATCAATACCGCCGGAGAGCAGTTTTTTGGGTATTCCCGAGGTCAGATTATCGGCCGCTCGCTGCACGAGCTCATCGATCCTGCCATGGAAGTGAGCTTGAATGCGACTAACGAAAAGCTCCTGGCCAGCGCGCATGATCGTTCAGAGGTAGTCACGCATGATCGCGACGGAAGAATTAGAGTGCTTGAGTCGAGTACCAGTCTGGTTCGTGATGCCAACGGACGACCGGTGGGAGCGCGCGGCATCATGCGGGATATCACCGAATCGAAAGAACTCGAAGCCCGACTGCGCACCCAAGCTCGCGAACTCGAAGAAGCCAACGAAAAGCTGAAGGAGCTCAACCGGATCAAAGCGGACTTTACCGCGATGCTGGTTCACGACTTGAAGACGCCTATCTCGACGATGATGATGGCTCTACAACTGCTTCAAGACATACTGCCGGAAGAAAGCGACGTGGAAATCCGCAAAATGATTGCGGGGGGCCTGGCTTCGGGCCGCTCGATGGTTCAAATCGTCGAAGACATGCTGGAGCTGTTCCGCTTCGACTCGACCCCGGTCCCGCTCGTTTCCAGCCGGCTCCAGGTCGAAGAGGTGATTCAGGATCCGTTCAACGAAGCCTTGGTTCAGGCCCGTCTCAAGGACATTCAGCTAATCCGAAACGTAGAACCCAATTTGCCAGACATTTTCGCTGACAAAGCAAAAATCTGCCGCGTGGTCTCGAATCTGTTGCGCAACGCTCTGAATTTCACGCCGCCGCTGGGAACGGTTCGCATTGAGGCTCAAAAGTCCGAAAGTCAGAAATGGGTGCCTTGGATGCGGAAAGGCGACTCCATTCACATTGAAGGTCTGGCCGCCTCTGAAGCGGCTGGCGAGAGGGGACGGGCCTTCGTACAAATCTCGGTGTGTGATACGGGAGAAGGCATCCCGCCCGAAAACCTCTCCTACATTTTCGATCCTTACTGGCAATCAAAGCGGAAGGGACTGGGAACCGGGCTGGGGCTGGCCGTTGTGAAAAGAATTGTGGCAGCTCATGGAGGCTTTCTTGTTGTTCGCAGCCGCGTCGGCGTAGGGAGCGAATTCTATTTCACCCTGCCGACCGCCGCCGAAGGAGCAGTGTTCGCCAAACCCGACGAGCCACAGAAGAAGATTTCTGCCGGCCGGGCCTTTTGACTGGCATGGCGAATCTGGCGGCTGAAGCCGGTGGCACTTCCGCCGCGTAGCATAGGCTTCCCACGCCTCACAGCCGCAACCTGTCTTTTTCCTTTGGCGAAGAATGGTGAACTCCATAGCGACCGAAGGCTACTTTAGCGCGTTGTAGCCGGCGGCCGCGTTTGTATCCAGTCATCGAGGGATGCTCTTTGAAGCGTTGCGAATCGCTTGCTGACTGAGTTTTGTCAAATTGCTGGAGAGAACTCCTACGGCTGGCCTTTGAAGCGGAGGGCGGCGTGGGTCCGGCGCATTGCAAATCACCCGCAGCCAAGGTGCCAGCTCACTGCTTCCGCAACTCTTCCGGGACGCGCTCCCGATCCTGTTCGGTCAATTTGATGGTCCAACGCAAGGGCAAGGTTTTCGCAAGGTAGCAGATCTTGTCATCGCAAGCTTGATAGCTGAGCGCACCTTCGATCACTAACTGGTCGGAATCACCTAGCATCCCTTTCAGCTCGCGGTAGTTGCTGCTGATGTCAATATCCTGGGAGATTCGCAGGCTCCGCTCGTACACCAAGACCCTCTCTTTGATCGCCGGCAAATAGACACTCTTCCCGGACGGCAGGCGAAGCGTCGCTGGCGTGAAACCGCGCGAGTCCACAAGCTTCCACTCCACGGGCTTGTATCCGTCCACTCCGGGCGCATAGAGATGCATCTTCGGTTTCAACGTGATATCGGCCATAAGTGTCAGCCGATTGCCCACAGCTGCAGAGTCGGAGCTGGAATAATACTTCAAGGTGAAGTGCTCGTTCTCGACCACCGTTTCGAGCGTGTTCAGGGGCGATCCAAAAAGCCGAGTGTAAACCGTGCCCATGGCGTACCGGCTGCGATAGTCCTCTTCGAAGAATTTGGAGATGACAACGCCACGCTGGTTGATAAGATAGGTTCCAGGGAAGGGAATTCCGTAGTTGGGCTGCCCCGGTTGAATGCTGGTGTTGAGAATGCCGAAAGCGCGGATGATGTTTGACTCAGGATCTGACAGCAAAGGAATCGTAATCTGCTTCCTGCGGGCGAAATCGCGCAGAATTTCGCGGCTATCGTGGCTGATGGCAGCGACACCCAATCCTTTCTTCTTGAACTCTTCTTTCGATTCTTCCAACTGGACCAGTTGGGATTTGCAGTACGGTCACCAGTCGGCGGAACGGAAAAAGACGAGCAATGCGCCTTTCGGACCAAGCAGGTTCTCGAGAGTCCGGAGTCGGCCGTTTTGGTCGAAGGCCTGAAACTGCGGAATCTTCTGGCCTGGGTTGGGGCCGGTGTGGAAGGGTTTTTGATCTCTGTTTGGATTCTGAGAACCAGGCCAAGCCCATTGTGTCGAGCACATTGAGAGTATGAGGCTCACCAGGACTAAAGGAGTTCGTTGGTTCATCGTATTGGGCAATTCACTTCCAGAGGAAGTCTATAACACGATGACAGAAATCGGGCCTAAGGTTTTTCTTGATAAAGCAGGGACGGGTGCCGGCCTTGACTTAGCTGGGCGTAGTTGCTTGTTGCAGTCGTTAACGTGCCCTCTGGTTTTACACCCGTGCGGGACTGAAGTAGGCTGAATCAATGCCGCATTCATGGACCTGAAGCTGTGAAAACTTGCCTGGCGTGCGAGGATTGACGACAGTTTCCCACCCTTGTCGCAGGCCTTGTTAGAGGAGTTTTGGAATGTCACACAACTTGCTTAACACGCTGCAAAGCTTTCCGACGGGAGGAGGTCGCAGCGGAGAATTTTACTCGCTCCCTCAGCTGGAAAGAGAGGGCCTGGGGCGGATCTCCCGGCTGCCCGTGAGTATCCGCATCGTCCTGGAATCTGTTCTTCGAAACTTTGACGGAAGGAAGATTGGGGAAACGGACGTCCGCAATCTGGCAAGCTGGGGCGCCAATCAGGCTCGTACCCAGGAGGTTCCTTTTGTTGTGGCGCGGATCGTGCTGCAGGACTTTACCGGAGTACCGTTGCTTGTGGACCTGGCCGCAATGCGATCGGCAGTGGCTCGTCTGGGCAAGAACGTCAGACTGATCGAACCGCTCGTGCCTGTGGATCTGGTGGTGGACCACTCTGTGCAGGTCGATTATGCGGGAGTTCCGGATGCTCTGAGACTGAACATGGAGGCGGAGTTCAAACGGAACCGGGAACGCTACCAGTTCCTCAAGTGGGGTATGCAGGCATTCGACAGCTTTAAAGTTGTGCCTCCAGGAATCGGTATCGTGCACCAGGTGAACCTGGAGTATTTGGCCAGGGGCGTCCTCGAAAATGGAGGCATCTACTATCCCGACACGCTGGTAGGGACAGACTCGCATACCACGATGATCAACGGCCTGGGGATCGTGGGTTGGGGGGTGGGCGGCATCGAGGCCGAAGCTGGAATGCTGGGGCAGCCGGTGTACTTCCTGACGCCCGATGTCGTGGGCGTCTGTATGAAAGGCGCACTGCGTGAAGGAGTGACCGCCACCGACCTCGTGCTGCACGTTACCGAAATGCTGCGGCAGGCCAAGGTGGTCGGAAAGTTCGTGGAATTCTTTGGCGACGGAGCTGCGTCCCTGCCGGCGACTGACCGGGCAACCATCGGGAACATGGCGCCGGAATATGGCGCGACGATGGGTTTCTTCCCAATTGACGAAGAGACCTGCAAATACTTCCTGTCAACCGGACGTTCGCCGGAGCAAGTTGAGACACTCCGCAATTACTTCAAGGCTCAGGGCCTGTTCGGAATTCCGAGGAGGGGTGAGTGCGACTACAGCACAGTACTCGATCTGGACCTGAATGACATCCAGCCTGCCGTCGCTGGGCCGAAACGCCCGCAGGACCGAATCGAATTGGCTCTATTGAAGCAAAAGTTCCTGGAACTGTTCCAGAAGCCCCTTAACGAGAATGGCTACAACAAATCGAAGGAGGCATTCGGCATGCGTTTCGCCATCCCAGGCGATGGGCGGTCAAATGTCAATCTACAACCCGTGATGGGTGGTGGCAAGCAGGATCCAGAAACAGTGCCCGCAGGCGGCGGCAGTTCTACCGGGAGCAACACCAGCGCCTGGACCGAGACGGAGATGATGAATAACCGGCCGACGCCCGATCGGCTGGAGGCCAATCAAGTCGCAAAGCCCGAGACAGGAGCCGTGGATGTCGGACACGGCGACGTTTTGATCGCGGCCATTACTTCTTGCACCAACACGTCCAATCCAAGTGTCATGCTTGCTGCAGGGCTGCTGGCCAAGAAGGCGGTAGAGAGAGGGCTGGCGGTGCGTCCGACGGTGAAATCTTCGTTGGCGCCAGGCTCCCGGGTGGTCACCGATTATCTGCAGAAAACGGGCCTGCAGCCCTATCTTGACCAGCTAGGGTTCAATCTGGTTGGCTACGGCTGCACCACTTGCATCGGGAATTCCGGACCGCTTGATCCACGCATTGACGAAGTGGTAACAAAGAACGACCTGATCGCGGCTAGCGTGTTGAGTGGCAATCGGAACTTCGAAGCCCGCATCCATCAGAATATCAAGGCGAATTTTCTGATGAGTCCCCCGCTGGTGGTGGCGTTTGCCTTGGCTGGCCGCGTCAACATCAATCTGGCAGAGGAGTCTCTGGGCAAAGGCAAAGACGGTCGGGATGTGTATCTGCGAGATCTCTGGCCGAGCCTGAAAGAGGTGCGCGAGCTGATGACGACAGCCTTTGATCCGGTAACTTTTCGCCGGCTGTATCGAGACTTCTCCGAGCAGAACCCGATGTGGAATGAAATCCCCAGCCGTACCGGTGATGTGTACCAGTGGGACCCTGAATCCACTTACATTCAGGAGCCGCCTTTCTTTGAAAACTTCAGCCTGCAGCCGGGAACGATCTCGAACATTCAGGGAGCCCGTCCGTTGGCCATCTTCGGCGATTCGGTCACCACCGATCACATCAGTCCGGCAGGTGCCATCAAGAAAACGTCACCGGCCGGTCTCCACCTTACAGGAGCGCGGCGTAGCGCCAGAGGATTTCAACAGCTATGGCTCCCGTCGTGGCAACGATCGAGTGATGACCCGAGGAACATTCGCCAATGTCCGTATCAAAAACCTGATGGTTCCTGGAGTCGAAGGCGGAGTCACGATCTATCAGCCGCAAGGCGAACAGATGAGCATCTACGATGCTTCAATGAAGTACCAGGCTGCGGGCCTTCCGCTGATGGTTTTTGCGGGGCAGGAATACGGCACGGGAAGTTCCCGCGACTGGGCTGCGAAAGGAACGCGTCTTCTCGGTGTAAAGGCCGTTGTAGCCCAGAGCTTCGAACGAATCCACCGCAGCAACCTGGTGGGGATGGGGGTCTTACCCTGCCAATTCAAAGAGGGTACGAGCGCACAGACCCTGAGGCTGGAGGGCAGCGAAACTTTCGACTTGACTGGTTTGGAGGGTGAGGTTCAGCCGCGCCAGGATGTTAGCTTGGTCATTCATCGCAAGGACGGCCGGAGCGAGCAGGTGCCGGTGATACTGCGAATCGATACACCCATCGAGATCGAATACTATCAACATGGCGGCATTCTGCCCTATGTGTTGAGGCGGCTGCTTGCAAAATCGTAACGTTCACCGAGTGGTATTGATCAGTTAGGATAGGGGATTGGGTATTGCGGCTCCCTGCGGTCGCGGTATCCAACCTAGTCCCACAGGCGTAAGCGTCATGCGAGTCGCGACATGGAACATCAACGGATTGCGAGCCCGACTGGACTTCCTGCTACGCTGGTTGCAAGACCGTCAGCCCGACGTGGTGGGGTTGCAGGAATTGAAGTGTGATGAAGGATTTCCCCACGCGCAGTTTGAAGCAGTCGGATATCACGCGCTCATCCACACTCAAAAAGCCTGGAACGGCGTGGCCATCCTCAGTCGTCTGCCTGCCACAGTCCAGGAGCGAGGGCTGCCCGGGGAAGAGGAAATGGGCGCGCGATTCATGAGCGCCAGAGTCGGAGACCTCGACTTCATGACGATCTATTGCCCAAATGGCAAGGCGGTGGGACATCCTGACTACGAACGAAAGTTGCGGTGGCTGGATTCGCTCGCACGGCTTCTGAGCGACCAACGAGCGCCGACGGAGTCCGTGATTCTGTGTGGCGACTTCAATATTTGTCCTGCTGCCTTGGATAGCTGGAACGAAGCAGGTTTGCGGGGCACGATATTCCATACTGAGCAGGAGCGGCAACGGTTCCAGCTCTTGCTCGGTTGGGGATTCACCGACATGTACCGGCACTTCTTGCCAACGACTCAGGCGTTTTCCTGGTGGGATTACCGGGCTGGTGCCTTTCACAAGAATCAAGGCTTGAGGATCGACTGCCTGCTGGGAACCCAGAAGATCCTGGGTCGCTTAGCGCGTATCGAGATTGACCGCGAATACCGTAAGAAGAAAGAAGACCTCCTACCTTCAGACCATGCGCCCGTGATGGCCGACCTGAAGTGAGAATGGTTTCTTGATAACCAGAATCTGAGCTTGCGGCTCAGCTGGAACTTAACGGCTTTATTCTCTGCACGCCGGACGGGACATTCAACTTGAAAAGGCTGTCGGGTAGCTTGGGATTCACCTTAATGTTCTCCAACTGGAAGGTCAAGTAGTCGCCGCTGGATTCGGTGAGGCGGGTTTGAATCGGCAGCCCGGACGCATGGTCGATCCATAGCCAGATTTTTGAGAACATCGACGACACCTTCTCCGATTTTGGCTTCAGTTCAAGCAGCGAAGCCTTGTGGCCTTTGACAGTCTCCTCCTTGAGGAACAGGACATCGTAGCTGTTGGTCAAATTGGTGCTCGACTGCCCCACGCCGGTTAGCAGGAACTCTGCCTGTGCACGGTTTTTTCCCAGGTCGATCTCCTGCAAGCGATTAATCTTGGGCTCGTAGATCAAAACCTTACCCTTGTCGATGAGTAACGTCTTCGCTTCCGGTTTCTCATATTCCAACCGCGTCTTGTTGTTGTTCTTTGTTCGCTTCAAATAAAGCTTGCCGGTTTCAGTCGAAGTATCGTTGACGACCAGAGTAACCTTGGTCTGCGTGATGTCGGCAGAGAGATCGACAAGACCCTTGCCCGCCTGGTCTATTCGATCCAGCACCTTGCGGGTTTCCGGAGATATCGCTTCGTCTGAAAAAGCCGAGGAGGACAACCAAAGGAGAGCAACCACGATTGCTGCCAAAAGCTGTCCTATGCTCCGTTGATTGGTTATGTGCATCATGTCAAAACCTCCGTTTCACAAGCCTGCATTGGACGATCGAAGGCCCCACAATTGACTGCGACTCACTTAGATGCGCAAACGGGCCTAAAAGGTCGTCGAGTTTTCTTGCCCAAGCCAAATAGAGTAGCCAATTGTCTCGCCGTTCTCTCCTAGGATCGGTTTGATGTCGGCGATAGAGACTGTTTTGTTTAAGGTCTTCTGAAGCTGAGTGAGCGCCGCGTTTCTGACCGCGGAGGCGTCACGATGGGCGGGGACGAGTTGTGTGCTGACGTTCAGAACCGGGTTGCCATGGTGGTCATAAGTGTTAACGATCTGCTCGCCGAAAGCAAACTGGTGGGGGTTGCTGATGACGGGCCAGTCCTGAAAAGAATGGCGCGGCGGCAGGAAGATAAGTAAAAGGATGAGGGCACACAGAATGTCATACTGCAACGTTCCCCTTTCGTAGCTCCAAAAGATGACTTTACTCAATCGACTCATGGACAATCTCAAATGTAAATCGTGTTCTCCTTGCGATCCCAACTCACATCGTGCTCGTGCGGAACGATATGTCCGTCGCGCATTTCGATGAGTCGATTGGCGACGGCGGCAGCTTCCGGATTGTGAGTGATCATCACTATGGACTGATTGAACGTACGATTGAGTTCCTGAAGCATCAACAGCACAACCTTAGAGTTCTCCGAATCCAAGTTGCCGGTGGGCTCATCAGCCAAGAGAATCGCAGGTTTGTTGATCACAGCCCGCGCGATGGCTACACGCTGCTGTTCGCCTCCTGACATTTCGGAGGGCTTGTGCTTAACCTTGTTTTCCAGACCCAAGAGTTTCAAGATGCTGCGGATATGGCTTTCGTCCTTCTGGCCGTTGCCGAAAATCTCACTCGCAATTTCCAGATTGCCTTGAGCATTTAGTGTCGGTAGTAGGTTGTATCGCTGGAAGACAAAACCAATCTTTCGACGGCGGATGTCAGTACGAACGCTGTCCTTGACTGAAGAAATTTCTTCACCATCAATGATGACTTTGCCTTCGGTGGGTTTTGTCAGACCGCCGAGAATATGCAGCAGCGTCGATTTTCCACATCCTGAGGGACCCATGACCGAGATAAATTCTCCCTCGCGCATCTGCATCGATACGCCTCGAAGAGCTGGGACCTCAATCCGGCCTACCGTGTACGTTTTCTTGACATTGATGGCTTCAAGTATGGTTTTCATCGACGAACCATGAGGGCGGTCGACAAACCGACCACTTCGTGGCGAATTATAGCTTATCAGGAAGTCAGTTGCCAGGAGTCAGTTATCCAGTCTGGCTGATTCTAGCAAAGAACTGCTTTGCTCATTCGTACGCCAGCGCCTCGATCGGATCCTGCCGGGCAGCCCGGAAAGCCGGATAGAGTCCTCCCAGAGACGCGCTGACTAGCGCAATCAGGCCGGCCTTGATCATCCAGTCCAGGCTCAGCTCGACGTGCAAACTCGGCAGCAGCTTGAGCAGCAGCCACTGCCCGCCGAAAGCCAGAACAATTCCCGCCAGAAAGCCCAAGGCGCACAGGAGCAGGGATTCCTTCATGAAGATAGACAGCACAAAAGACTTCGAGGCACCCAGCGACTTCAGGATGCCGATTTCTCGCGTTCGCTCGGTAATTGCGGTGTACATCGCGAGGAAAATGGCGAAGAACCCTACGACCGTGGCAATGATAATGACCGTGTTCAGAAAGTATCGCAGCGCCACCAGGTTATTACTCGCTGATGAAACTTGTGAAACAAATTCGTCCAACGCAAGAACAGTGTGTCCCTTCAATTTTTCTCGAACCCTCTGTGCAACAGCTGGAATCTCTTCGCGGGACCGGCATTTGATAAACATGAGCGAAACCTTCCCGGGCGTCCCAGTCAAGTCTTGAACAGTCCTGAGAGGCAAGAAAACTCTCGAACCCATTCCGTGCTCGAAGATACCGCACACCACAAACTTGTGATTCAGCAAGCTGATCTCGCTTCCGACTTGAAGTTTCTTCGAATTAGCCTGGATGTCATCAATGATGACTTCGTACGGTTCCTGAAAGCCGCGGCCACTAACGAAATGGAAGCCGCGTGTGGCGCGGTTGAAAGTTTCCAGCTCCACCGCATAGAGCAGACCAAGGCCCCCTTGAGTATTGAGTTGCACCATGACCGGCGCAGCCGCCGCAACGCCGTCGACCTCCTTCAGCAGATCGGCTATTTTCTCGGACATAGCCGCAGTGCTGGTGGCCAGCAAGAACGAAGATCCAGGCGGCTGCAGCACGATATCAGCTCCGAGCCCCTCCATCCGTCTGGCCTGTTCATTCACCATGCCGCGGGTGAGGCCCACGACTATGAGGATCAATACAACCTCGAGGGCAATAGCCAGTATCGTGGCCAGTGTCCGCATAGGCCGGTAGAAAAGGTTAGCAATGACGATGGATGTGCTCATTTCACTACGAGCTTCGGGCAAGGTCAATCAATTCGGTTCCAGGAGGCTGCTCCAGCACAAACTGCTCAGGACGGAGCGAGTCGTTGATCGTGGCTTTGCTAACGCGAATGCGCAGGGAATAGTCCTCCTGGGGCCGTCTAAAGTCGATGACGCTGGGATAGCGTCCACTGTCAAAATCTCTGAGGTCGCTGTAGGCGATATCGGAGAGCACTTTGCCACTCGCATCGAACATCTTCTGGCGAATCAGACTCAAATCGAACCGGTCGATCCAGATCTTCCTCTGAAGGGCTATGGACTTATCGCTACGGGTCACGACATTGAGGATGTAATACTTGCGCTTGCCTTCCTGATCTTCCTCCAAAAACAGAAAATCACGATCTCTTTGGAGATCCAACGGCTGGATGGCTAAAGCCTGAAAGATATGCTGTGGGCGCAAGTTCACAGGGATATCGGTGCGAGACCTGATCTCCTGGTTGTTCAGCCCATGAATGAACTTGTTCTTGGGCGGCACATAAATGCGGAACTCTTTGCCGTCCGAGGCCATATCGAAAACGGTCACCTTAAATGCCTGGCCAATCAGGCGAATGTGTCCAGGCTTCTTGAGCAGAATGAAACCATCGGTTTCCCGGTAATTCGAAATCTCGCCTGTGTTGATCGACCCCCCGGTGAGCTGGTAGATGACCGTTAGCTTGAGTGACTGAATCTCCTGAGCCGCATCGTTAATAAGGCGGGCTAGGTCTTCCAGGTTGGCCGTCTTCGCTGGCAAGGCTTGTTCGCTGATAGGGACCCGTGAAGTCTGCTTAACACGGAACCAACTGCAATGGGAAGAACACAGGAAGACAAGAAGAACTAGGAGGCAGGCTGGCTTTTTCGATCTCAACGGTTGGCGAATTCCCCAATCAAGTTTCGGCCCTAACCGTAACAAACTGACCTAATGGCGTCAACTGTTTAGTGAGCCCTCCCGGCAGACTTCAGTTGTGCGCGGGCGTTGCGACTGCGCCGGTAGAAAAAGAAGCCGATCGCTCCCGCCAGAATCAGAACAACAACAGCCAGCGCGATGTAGGGATAGTTCTGGTGCATATAGTCTATGGCCTTCTCGCCGTATCTGACGGCCAGAAATCCTTCGAAGAAATAGCGGAAGCCGCGGCCGAGCATAACTGCCAACACGAACTTGGGAATACTCACCTGAAAAGCTCCTGCGAATAGAACGAAAATTTTGAAAGGTGTGGGCGGAGGGAGGATGGAGGGAATCATGACTGCAAGAATGCCGTACTTGCTGTACCAGCGGGCAACTTGAGTGATCCTCTCTTGAGCAAACCTTCTTTTCAGAAGCGCCTCGCCGCCTTTCCTGCCAACGGTAAACAATCCCAAACATCCGAGGATCGATCCAATCGTCGTCATGGTGCAGTAATAGAGCATCCGATCCGGGTTTCTGATAGACATCGTGATGATCAGGATATCATTCACCTCTGGCAACGAGAGGAAAGAAGAGTCGATGAAGGCAATGATTAAGAGAGCCCACCCGCCTAGCGGTTCGGTGAGTGCCAAGAAAAAGTTTTGAATCTTAATAGCGAGTGACTTCAAGCGATTCTACCCCTTGTCTGTGGCGAAAGTTGGGCTGGTTGAATGCGCGCTTCCAAGGCGCCCTTCTCAAGCATCTCTATACCGTCCGGTGCGCTGGAAGCGTGTACCCCAGGGATATCAAGGGCGAAACACTGGCTGGTCAGTAGCGAAAGTGCTCCGAGATAACATTCAGATTCTTATCCAAAAGAACTGTGCAAAGGAAAGCCGTCCTGAACTGGCTCGCGAAATCGAACCGTAGATCTCGGGCAACAACCTCGTAGCCTTGCGCGGCTGGGTTCACCTGGATCAACGGATAACGTGCGAAGTCGAGGAAAACCCGCGCCTGTTCTCCTTTCGTGGCAGAGTGAACGACCCTCATCTCGCTGGGCTTGTGCAGCATTCGCACTCGCTGGCGTTCAAAGTTACCTCGAAAAGGGGCCCATCCGGCCAACGCCAGGTGATAAGCCTTTTCCGTCTCCACAACACCGTACCAACCGAACGGATTCAGAAATTGAGGGAAGGCCCCTGCGCGCAGAGCGGGTCCGCTGCTATAAGGTTGCTGCAGTAGTTCCTCGATGGCCTGTTGATGCGAAACGAACTTGCAGCCCCAAAACGCCAGAATCAGACCCAACGAGAAAAAGGCACCAACGCCATAGCTGGTCGGCTTGGCACCAATCTCCTGCTGAACGAGACGGAGCAGAAAAGGGAATCCCAAACCGACGAAGAGTAGGGCCAGCATCCAGGGATCTATGATGAACACCAAGTCGCCAGCGTACCAGCGGCCGCTGAAAGGTAAGAAAGGCCGGACACCGTAGCTGTTGGTATAATCCAAGAGGAAGTGGCTTCCCACCCCAGCTAAGGCCACAAGACAAAGCGCCCAAAACCGTGGTTGAGGAGAAGCGCTCAGTCGACGTCGATAGGCAAAGTGGAGCACTCCCCCAATGATTAGAGCCGCAACCACAATGCCGGCTAGCGAATGAGTGATTCCACGATGATATTTCAGGTAGCTGAGACTTCCTCCCAGGAGGGTTACCAGATCGACGTCTGGGAAATTGGCACCAATCAAGAGAGCCGCGCTGGCCCCCGGTGTGGTCCGTTCCAGGCCGGTCTTCGCCAGGGCCAAACCGAAGAGCGTATGCGTCAGGTTGTCCATGCAGACGTTTGATTACTGCTCAATGTACCTCTGCCCCCTGCCGATAAGGCGGTAAGTGACGGCTGATTATAGCGGGAATCGCCCGCCGACAAAACCCAATTGAACTCTCGGAGCGCGAACAATGGAGCTGTATGCCGCTCTGGGCGCCCGAGAACATTCGTAGCAGAATGACAACGCAACGCAGCAACAAGGACACAATAGTGGTGCTGGGCGGCGGCCTGACTGGCCTGAGTACGCTCTGGCATCTGCAGAAGGCCGGCTACGACCATTGTCACCTGTTTGAGAAGGAATCGCGCGTGGGAGGACTGACCCGCAGCGAACAGGTCGACGGCTTCACGTTCGACCATACCGGGCATTTGCTGCATTTTAGGAACGAACAGGTGAAGCAGCTCGTCTCGGATTTGCTCGGCGACAACCTTCACACCTTGGTTCGAGATTCCTGGATATTCTCCAAGGGTGTTTACACCCGTTACCCCTTTCAGACGAACCTTTACGGGCTCCCAGCTGAAGTGATCAAGGAATGTATTCTGAGTTTCATCCAAGCTTCGTCAAATCGCGCCAATGGACACAGCTCGCCGAAACCCAGGCCATCGGCTGAGTACTCCTCGTTTGCGGAGTGGATTGAAGCGACGCTCGGAACCGGTATCGCCCGCCACTTCATGGTGCCTTACAACGAGAAGCTTTGGACTCTTCCCCTGAACGAGCTAACCTGCGAATGGATGGGACGGTTCGTTCCCGCTACTTCTCTAGAGCAGATCATAGACGGAGCGCTAATTGATCAGTCGCGGCGGCTGGGCTATAACGCAACGTTCTCTTATCCTCTGCGTGGGGGCATCGAGGCGCTGCCGCGAGCTTTTGCCGCTTCTCTCCAAAACATTCATACGGGTCATGAACTGGTTCGCCTCGATTTGCAGCGAAAGCAGGTCTGTTTTGGCAACGGTGAGTCGATGTCCTATGATCGGCTCGTCACAACGATTCCGCTGCACTCGCTGCTGCGAGCTGCCACAGCGGTCCCTGCCCCGATCCGCGAGGCCAGCCAACGGCTTCGCTTCACTTCGGTCTACAACATCAACCTCGGGGTCAATCGCAATTTGAGTGAGAAACACTGGGTCTACTTTCCAGAGCCGGAATATTGTTTCTACCGGGTTGGCTTCTCGCACAATTTTTCTCTCCATCAGGTCCCTGCTGGCTGCGGTGCCATCTACGCTGAGGTCGCCTACGCCCCTTGGAAGCCACTGGACAAGTCTCAAATTGTTCATCAAGTCAAAGCGGATTTGCTGAGAGCAGGAATTCTCGCCAAGCACGATCAGGTGCTGGCTGAATGCTGCCTTGACATCCCTTGCGCGTATGTTATCTACGACCGGAACTACCGGAAGTCCGTGGAGGAGCTGCGCGGTTTTGCCCGCGAGAATGATATTTACACCATTGGACGTTACGGGGCCTGGGAGTATTCCGGAATGGAAGATGCGATCTGGCAAGGCAAGCAGGTAGCAGACGAGATTCTGGCATAGGAAAAAGGCGAACGGACAACGATGGCTTCCAGTGCTGCTAAGGGATGGGGGAATACGCGGAATACAGGATCCCGGACAGGTGCGTCTCGCATCCTGTATTCGCACAGCCCTGGGCGGTGTGAGATCACTCGCCAAGGTGTGGCCAGGACTCCGACGAGGGAGACCCGACAATGGCTCACTTGGACCCACCATGAGCTCAGATCCGATAAATCCCTGCCAATATCGGTAGAACGAACCGCTTGGGCCTGACTGGCCAAGCAGTAAGCCGCCGAAGTCTCTCACCTATCGACGCCTTCGGGATTTCCTCACACCCTCAGGCCTTGCTCTCTTTCCTGCCGACGTCATGCGATCGTTGATTTGCGCTCAGGTCCAGAGGAAAAATCCGTATAGAATTGGAAGCGAGTAATGCTGAAGCGAGTAATGCTGCTGTGGAGGTCACTATGATTCGTGGACCGAAATTGGTGTGGTTGGGATGCCTCGCCTTGATACTGATTTTGAACCAGAGCAGTTCATTGTCCGTTCAGCGTCTCGGAACCCAGGAGGAGCAGGGCAATCCGATTGATCAGGTTCACCACGATACCCGCGCTAAAATGGAGATGGAGCGACGGGAGTCGGAGTGGAAGAAATTGAAGGACGCCACCGACAAGCTCTACCAAACGTCTGGCGAGCTGAAGGAGCTAATTGAAAAGTCCAACAAGGACACGCTTTCGATTCAAATTCTCAAGAAAGCGGAAGAGGCGGAGAAGATTCTGAAGGACATCAAACGAAGGGCAAAGGATGGCTTCTGAGAGGGCTATGGCATTGACCGTGATGTAACCTTGGGCTGAACGCCGCTTCTTGTATGAGTCCTGGTTTGGTTTGAAATTGCTTCTGAGCCTCGAGAGCGAAAGAGAAACCGATGCGGATTCGGGTGGAGTGTTATTCGGGGTACAAGGCCGATGAGCGGCCGCAGCGCTTTTTCCTCGGGGAGCAGTGCCTCGAGGTGCAAGAGGTGCTGGATCAATGGTACGGTCCGGGAAGCAAGTATTTTCGTGTCAGGGCAGCTGATAACAATATCTACATCCTCAGAAACAGCTGGGAAAACGACGTTACTGAATGGACACTGGAAGCGTTTCGGCGAGAGGCTGGAGCTGATCCTGCCGTTCGCTAGGGGCCAGGCGATCCAGCCCAGCCCACGCCCGACGCGTCTGAGCGTACCACATGCATAACTGTGCGATGGGGCAAAGTCTGTATGCCGACACAACTCGTTGCGCTCGATATCGACGGGACTCTGCTTGACAGCCACGGTGAACTCCCTGACGAAAATGCCCGTGCTGTTGCCGAAACAGTGAGTCGAGGTGTCAAGGTCATTCTCGTCACAGGGCGACGATGGGGTATGGCTCGAAGGGTCTCTGCCTCTCTGAAACTGCCGTTTCCGCTGATTGTACACAACGGTGCCTTGATCAAATCACCCACTGGTCCCAGCCGCGTGTTCGCTTGCTTTATCGACCGGGAAGCCGCGGTTGAGATTTTGGGCGTCACTCAAGACTACTTGCGATATACGGTCCTCCATCGAGATGTAACAGCCGATGGACAGACCGTTGTGCATCCTTCTTGTCTGGGCAACTTAATGATGCAAACCTATCTTCGCCAGTTTCCGAACTCCGTCCTGGAAACGGCGTCACTGCCGGAAATGGTCGACCCGGAGCTGATTCAGGTGATGTTTGGCGGTGAATTGGGAGCAATGGTCAAGATTGAGGCACATCTGCGGAATTCTGGTTTGCTCGACCGCATCAAACTGACAAAAACCTACTACCCAGAACGGAACCTTGGAATCGTAGACGTGCTCCACAGCAATTGTTCCAAGGGCGCGGCGCTGGAGTTCTTGGCTGCTTCCTACGGTATCTGCCGCGAGGGAGTCATGGCTATCGGCGATAACCATAACGACCTGGAGATGCTTCAATTTGCAGGCATAGGGGTGACGGTCGCGAATTGCGTGGATGAATTGAAGGGAAGGGGGTTTCGGGAAACCTCCAGCAACAACAACTGCGGCGTGGCTGAGGCGTTGCGAAACTTTTTGGATTGAAGTGTTCGGAGGTTCTCGCTTTTGATGGTGGGGCAGAGTCAACCGGAAGGTTGACTCTGCTTTTTGTGTGGAGGTGAACGGCGGCGGTCAGGTCCTAGGCCTTGTCTTTGTTCCTCTGCTTATCTTTACCTTTCTCTTTTTCGTCGTGCTTCTTGGCCTTCTCCGCTTTGTCCGTCTTATCGTTCGTTCTGGTTTCTCCGTGTTTTTCCTTGCCTTCGCCAATTGAATACTGGTCTTTGTAGAGTCCCTTCTTGTTTCCTTTACCAACCTCTTTTGCCCGCTCGTTGCCAAGGTCTCGATCTAAAGATCCCTGAGCATTTCCATGCGTCTGACCAGGTCCCGTTAGGCGAGTTCCCTGAGTATGTTTAGAGTTCTGCCCACGACCCTTCTCAGCCATCAACTTCGTCACGCTACCACCGAAAACCAAACCGAAACACAAAACAATCGGCGTCCATTTCTTCATTGTGCAGCCCCCTAGGAGAAAGTAATAGCCGGCGAACCGGCTATCCCCTGCTGCCTGCATGGCCTCGACCGGTCCTACTTGGAAGCGACCTGCGACGAGTCATTCCGCAGGATATGAACTTCAACCCGGCGGCTTTGTTTGCTGCTCACACGACCGTTTTCATCCTGAACCGCATTGGCCGAACCCATACCGAGTGTTCGCATGCGAAACAGTGGGACTCCGTGCTTTTCTGCCAGATACCTGACGACACTTGCAGCTCTTTGGCGGCTGACCTGCAAATTAGCCTGTTTGGAGCCACTCGGATCAGCGAAGCCTTGAATCTCCAAAACGTAGCCCTTTGAGTCCTTCAGCTCGGTCGCCAGTCCGTCCAAAGTCTCGCGAGTCGCTTCATCGATTTCGGTCTGGCTCGATTTGAAGTTGACCTGCACGGTTCGAACATGCTTGTAGTTCTCAACATTCTGTAAGCGACTGTTCAAACGGGTTTCGACTTCACCAACTGAGGCGTAGGCCTTGGCAGCGGCGGACTCTGCCTCGCCTGCCTTCTGACCCGCGGCGATTGCCTTGGCATCGGCTTCTTCCGTTTTGCTCATCGCAGCGCGAATGCCGGCCTGAGTTTGCTCGTCAATTTCAGTGATTCGAGCCGAGTGCTGTCGGTTCACTTCTTCCATTTCAGTCACACGCCCTGTAAGTGGATCTACAGTCTTCTTAATATGCTTCTTGGAAGCAAATGGCCAAAGTCCCGCCTCTGCGGTCTTTGGCGCGAGGCCAGACACAAACAGAGTCAATACCAAAGCTGAACACAGGTTAGAAAAGTTTCTTTTCACAGGTTCCTCCCGGACTGTTGAAATTCCTACTGCTCACCCTAAAAGCAAGAAGGATGCCAGGACAGCCGTGCAAGAAACCCCTGAGTTGAGAATCAGATAGGAAGTGCCATGTGACAAGCCTCGCACATTCGAAAGATAAAAATTACACGGGTCTATGGGTTTTCTTCTCTTCTATCCCGGTCAGCAAAAACCATATGTCGCTGTTTCTTGACCAGGCTGCTCTTCAAAAAAAGGGCACCGTAGCTCTCTGTGATGAAGTCCTCTTTTCGATACCCGAGCTCTGCGGCAATCAGTTCAATATCGTTCTCGGATCCCTCAATCTCCAGGTAATCTCCAATAGGAGTTTCGTCCAAAGTCAAGCTCGGGCGAGGGCTCTGTCCGACAAGCGGTCGTGAATAGAACGTCCTGAATTTCTGGTAACGAAAGGTGACGGCCATTCCGATTCTCTCCAGGACGAGCCGTAGTGACTGGCAGTTTTGTACTTCAGTTTCGAGTTCCTCCCTGACCTTGAAGTGTTCAGAAGTGTGCTCGAAACTGACTGGAGGACCCTTGAAGGTTAGAGAGCATTGATTGGCGAACTGGCGTATGCGAAGCAACTGTCCCTTGCCTCTGAGTTGCTGGTCCGGGAAGTCAAAGGTCCAGTTTTCCTCCAGACTTCGCGGCACCTTCTCGCTCCAACCCAACACCGAAAGCCGATCTCGCAACGCCCCGACGTCGCGTACCCTGAGTTTCACTTCCACTTCGAGATTTTGTTTGTCAGACATTCAGTCGATTCCTTTCTCGAAAAGTCCTTCAGTTGATGGAATAATTTCAATCTCTCAGATAAACTGACGGTATGCAAGCCAGTTCGGTCTGTCCATCCTGCCACGGATTGGAGCCACCCAATTCAGAAGTCTGTCCGGGCTGCGGAAGAAGCGCGAACGCTAACAGTGCGTTGGCCTTGCCTCCGGAACGGCTCGCCGAACTCCGATCCAAAGCCGAACGGGAATGGAGTCTGGCGGGTAAGGCTTTTCCACGAATCCGTTTGCGCTTTGAGACTTTCCTGCTCAAGGTTAGCAACGTTATCAGGAAGCAACTGCCCATAGAATCGGCCAGTGCATCGTCTGTCAAGGATGTGCAAGACTTACTCGAGAATCTGAGATGGCAGGAGCTCTTTCTAGCGACCGCTTGCGCCGGCGGCGACGAAGCCGCCTGGGAGATCTTTCGAACCCAATACCAGTCGGTCATTCGCAAAACTGCCCTTCGCGCTCTGGGTAACACAGCTGACGCTCAGGAACTCGCCGACACCTTGCTCACTGATCTCTTCCTCCCCAGCACGCCTGGCTCTTCCAAAGGTGATAACAAGATCGGGCAGTATCACGGCATGGGATCACTCGAAGGCTGGATCAAAGTGGTGATACACCGTCTCGCCATCGATCGATTTCGAATCCAGCAAAAGAATGTCTCTCTGGAGGATCTCGCAGTCGAGCCTGCTTCGACAGAGCCGGCGCGTCAAACCAGCCACTCCATTGAGCATTTCGAGATGCAAAGGGCGTTAGACGATGGTCTCTGGCAGCTTGACCGCGGCCCTCGCTCAGTTGAGCACACAGGAGAAGCTCGTTTTGAACTTGTACTACTTGCAGAATGTCAACCTGAAGGAAATTGGTAAATGGCTCAAAGTGCACGAGTCCACGGTCAGCCGGCTGCTCGAACGGCTGAAGGCCCAGCTCCGCAAGGCGGTTAACAAGCGACTTCAGGATGAGTTTAAGATCAAGAAGGTCGAAATCCCGCATATCATTGAGCTGGCTCACTCCCACCTGGAAATAGACCTGAAGACAATACTAAGCGACTGACCTTGCAAGTTTTTCAGGATCGCCCGTCTAAGGGTTGAGAGGCAGTATGAACCAGAATCGGAAGGACTCATTTGAATCGCTGTTACGAAGGCACTTGTCCTCGGAAATGCTGTCGAAGGGAACATCGAATCTGTGCCCTGACGAAAACGGAATGACTGCCTATCTCGAAGGCGCGCAGGCGGAAAGGTTCAACTCAGATTTCGAGAAGCATCTGCTGAACTGTGTGCGCTGCCAGGCCGAGTTGGCTGTCCTTCTTAAGAGCGGCGCCATCTCTGAAGAAACGAGCGCGGCAAAGCTGGCGACGGCGCCCGAAGCAAAGCCTCGCAGGAGTTTAGCCTCGTTTTGGTCCAACTGGCTGAAGATTCCGGCCTTCAGACCAGCATTTGCGATCCTTATCGTCAGCCTTGTCAGTGGTGTCATTGGTTACAGGCTGATTCAGGAGCAACAGAGGAGTGCTCGTTCCGAGCAGGTCGCTCAGTCGATGCAGAAGGATAACGCATCGCCTGTCCCACCGGGTCTTAACAGTGGCGGCCTGCAACCCTCTTCGACGTCGTCCAGACGGGAAGCGTCCAGCCGGGAAGAGACCTCGGACCTGAAACAGAATCTGAAAGGCCCAGTCATTAGAAATCAAGGTACCTTCGAATCAGAGCGAAAAGATGCCTCTGCCCGATCGGCACTGGAGAAATCCAAGGCTGAACGCACTGACAAGGATGCGAATGAGGCGCGGGATGAACGATACGCGGCAGAGCCGGTGGCAGACGCCCTTTCGCAGTCGGAGGGCGCCAAATTCCTGAACCAGGCCCGCACGAGCGCGCCGCCTCAGGCAGCGTCGCCACGAGAGGATTCGGAAACTGTCTCCAAAGAATCGGTCAGCTCCCAGGAAGGGCGCCAGCAGAGTGACTTCGGAACTACAGCGGCGCGGTCCGCAGAGGACGGGCGTGACACTTCAGGAGAGAGATCCAGTGGCAAGCCTCGGCGGGCCGCGGTTCCAGCTGCTCCAGCAGCCAACGCCCTGAGCAAGACAGACCGGGAGAAAGTAACCGAACGGGACGACCAAACAGAGACTGCCGACAGTCGAGCCAAGAGAGAGAAGAAACAGTCGCTAGAAGGTGAACGCCGCGAAACGTTGGGCCTTGCGGTCGGAACTCCTCGACGCATCGAGGCCGGAGGCAAGTTGTTTGAGTTACGCGGGGACCTCTGGCGAGACTCGACCATTAGCGAAAGCGGACAAGTATCCCCGGTCGTAATTGGACTTCCTTCGCCGGAGTTTGAAAGCCTGCGAAGAGATCTTGTTCCGTACCAACCGGTGCTCTCCCGCCCTGAAGATGTTCTGATGAAACTGAATGATCGCATCTATCGCATCAAGAAGATCCAGAAGACGCCCAATTGACAAAGGCTCACCATCGATGCTAAAACCTTGCTGCGTTTTGGAAGTTCCTTCCTTAGGTGCTGGGAGGTCGTCCAACGGTAGGACTGCAGACTCTGGATCTGCCTATCGGGGTTCGAATCCCTGCCTCCCAGCCAATTCTCCCCTGTCTTCCCCTAACCCACTGATTAGCAGTAAGTTACTTTGCTCATTTTCCCCTAAATCTCCCCGAGTGGCACTTTTAGCTGACACCTCGTGTGAAATCAGAGGTGTCAGCTTGGTCACAACGGCCCTTAAATGCTCCTGTTCTACCTTCGCGTAGATCTGGGTAGTTGCCAGATCCTTGTGCCCCATTAGATCTGCGATGTCTGCCAGACTCACTCCTGCCATCCTGAGATGCGCACCAAACGAGTGGCGCAGGCTGTGCCAGCGTGGGCTGCCTCATTCCTGCTCTTTTGCAGATCAGTTTGAGCTTGTCGAGCAGGTGCGAGAGGCGATTGCCGTTTTTGTTGGCAAAGACCCAGAGTTCGCTGCACGGCAAGGAGTTTTTCCGCCTGGCGTCGGAGCGGGGACTGGAAGGGATCGTTGCCAAGGACAAGCAAAGTCCATACCTCAGTGGAAGAGAAACCAGCTATTGGCTGAAGATCAAAAACCCCACGTTTGAACGGAAAGATTCAGTGGAATTTCGGGTTGCGAGGCGACGAGGCTGAGACGACCCAGTCTCGCGGCTTGAATGAACAAGGCAGCCAGGTCGCTGGCTCTTTAGTCAGGTCGCCAAGAGTGGGGACAAAATACTGTTATGAAATAGGGCTGGCCTTGGGCATCGGTCTTGCCAAAAACGGTATCTAATCGGTGAAGGATCGTTTGTGTTCGACCGAAAAGGACCCGTATGTCAACTCCAATTACCCTGTTCCAAGACGACAATGGCGATCTTTGGTATAAACATTTCAAAATCAAAAAGATGCGCTTCGACGAAAG
The DNA here is from genome assembly GCA_963752385.1 of uncultured Acidimicrobiia bacterium. Classification (GTDB taxonomy): domain Bacteria; phylum Acidobacteriota; class Terriglobia; order Versatilivoradales; family Versatilivoraceae; genus CAVVYL01. The sequence continues at coordinate 34,489 of CAVVYL010000016.1, forward strand.
AACTCGAATCGGGCACCTATACGGCATTGATCTGACTAAGAGCTCCACTGTCCTGGTTTCGATCAGTGCTCAGCCAATTATCAAGAGTTTTATGGGTGCAGCAAGCCCTTGTGAGTGAATACTTTGCTTACTATTTAGTCCCTACGGTCTCCGCACTAAAGGGTCTATTCACCTTCCCATCGATCATCACCTTCAGATAGATGGTAATTCGGCAGGCTGATGAGGTCGATGGCCGAGATTTCCGGTTTGAACTCGTTTTCAAGGATCTCGGCATCGAACAGGCCGAGTCGAAAGGAAATTATGGTGCCAACGTTTCCGAGGATCGCGTCGCGCACTTGCAGATCAAGCTGGGAAAGATACTGGTGCGCCAGCACCAGACCGACGCGATACTTCCGCAGTTCGGAAAGCATGTTCGCTAGGCTCAGCGTCGTGAAACTCTGAAACTCATCGAGATAGACGAAGAAGTCCCTCCGGCTTTCTTCTACCACATCCGCCCGGCTCAAGGCGGCGAGTCCAATCCGCGAGACAAGCAAAGCACCCAGCAACCCTGCCGAATCCTCACCAATTTTTCCTTTTGCCAGGTTGACCAAGAGAATCCGGCTCTTATCCATCACTTGCCGCAAATCGAACGCGCTCCATGACTGCGTCAGCATGCCGCTTAGAATTGGGTTGGCCAGAAATGCGCCAACCTTGTTTTGAATCGGCGCTATCGCTTCAATTCGAAACCGCCCGGGATAGGTCTCATATTCCCGAAGCCACCTGGGCGTTTGCAATCCGGGTCATCGCGTCTCTCCGAATCCCGGTCGGAGAGCGATCGCAACACATCCGCCAGCGTGGCCTGCGGCTGGGGTTTGCAAAGCTTTGGCTCTCAGAATGGTCGCCTATTCGTATGAAATTGAGATGAACGTCTGGAGCAGCTCCAAATCTCTTCTCAAATGTGGACATCTTTGGGGAATCACTTTCCCCATTGCGGGGATGACGCTATCACCGAAAACCTCGTCTAAATCCCTATCCAGAATAGGTCTACACAAGTTCTGAGCCATTACTGCGTCATTTGGCACGGAACTTGATGTTCATCTTCCATCTTCCTCAGCACAAGAAAGGACAAAGTGACGCCCAAGCATGTGGACATCAATGTTCGGGGCATAGATATGTTTGGGGCCTGCTTCTCAGAGAGCGCAAAGTTAATGTCGGTTGCTGACAGTGAATTATCTGTTTTCATGTGGCGTCCGGTTGCGGAGGGTGCCGAGGTCGAATTGAATTGCGATAACGAAAGTTATTCGCTGAAGGGGCAAATCGTCAGAAATGAATATCACGCTTGCTCCGGCGCTGCAGTCAAGTGCTTGTAAGTGATCGTGGTGGTGTTGAGACAGGCCTTGGTGAGTCGCTCAAACAAGTTGGTTTCCATGGTTCGGCGGTTCAGCCGATAGGTGAATTCCACCACGTAGCGCTTCAGGTGTTTGGGCTCGACTTTGTGATGAGTTCCCAAGAGAAAACGCTTGAGATTCGACAAGGTGATATGCACCCAAGGAAACAGCTGATGGCAAGCTTCCTTATCTCCGTGCAGTGGAGTCGCGATGTGTTGGAAGCCCTGGCGGCCCAGTCCGGCGTAGCCGGTCCAACCATCGGTCAGGATCTGGCTACCCGCTTTGATCTTGGCTTTGACAAACCCTTGCAGGCTTGGGGCCGCGGCGTCCTCGACGACGGCCAGGGCCGCAAATCCCGGAATCGGTTTCTGCCCTTCTTTTCCTGGGCCGCGGTGCTCGACCGCGACGGCCACCACCGACTTGGTTTCCGCTCCACGACCCTGGTGTTCTTTTCCCTCGGCACCACCTACATAGCCTTCATCCACCTCGACCAGCCCTTCCAGTTGGTAGCCTTGATCGCGATCGGCCATGGCCTTGCGAATCTTGTGCTGCATCAGCCAGGCCGCCGGATAAGACACTCCCAGTTCTTTACTCAATTGCAGGGCCGAGATCCCCTTCTTGTCCTGGCTCATCCGGTAGAGGGCCCAGAACCAGTCCTGCAACGGGACCCGCGTCTTGTGAAAGATCGTCCCGGCCGTGACCGATCCTTGATAGCCGCACTGGCGGCATTCATGAACACGTCTGGCTTTCATATAGCCCCGGCTGTCCCCGCCGCAACGCGGGCAAACGAAGCCACTGGGCCAGCGCTTGCGGGTCAAATGCTGCCAGCATTGCTCCTCATCTCCAAACTGCTGGCGAAACTCTTTCACCGTCAAAATGCTTTTGGGTTTGGAAGCTCTTGGGTTTTTCATGCCCGGCAGAATATCGCCTTTCCTTCGCCGGAGCAAGCGTGATATTCATTTCACCACTCACTTGAATGGCGCACAAACCGTGCGAGTAAGAGTACACTTCCCTATTTGAGAAACATTATGCGGATCCAGAGGGACAGTCCAATGCCCTCAAGAGAACCAAAAGTTATGGAATGGCTTCTGCATCCTACAGTGCAAGATCCGGAAGCTCGGAAGAGGTGTGATTTTCGCGGCCGATCGCTTAACTTTTTTGGTGATGCCGTGGCAGTCGCGGCTGATCAAGCCTGTTGATCCCTCATTCCAGCATTTTTCCAAATCTCGGAGGAATATGCTGCAAATCATGAAAGACGCTTGGATTCGGACTCTGGTTGCTCTCGATGTGCGTGACCCATTGAAGCGTACCGATGCACCCTATGTCTTTCCAGAAGACTGTAGTGAGCTTCAGCCGGAAGCAAGATTGAGAGCTGCTATCTGTGACCTCTTCGCTAATCTTCGGCAGCCGATTGAAGATATTGCTCGGGATTATGAGATGACGCCGAACCAGGTAGTGTCAGTTCTTATTGAGGAGGGGTTGATCAAGGATCAACGGCGGAACCGTGTTGCCCCGATCAAAGGAGGAAGACGTCAGATTGACCGCTGATCCGTTTGACTCGATAGCTGAGATCATCGGCAGATAGTCGGCTCGTTAACCTTTTTAGGCATTCCAAGAGATCATCTAATAATGGAAAAGACATCCAGGTCAGGAACACTAAAACTCTGTTGACGGCTTTTCAACACTTGGAGAGAACTCAAACTGCTTCCCGCAAAACGGGCAATACCTGATCTCAAGCGTGCGCTGGTTCTGTGCCTCGGATGGGTAAATCCATTCACCCTCCACACGGATATCCTGGACAAGCCATCGTTCATTACCTTCCGAATCAATCTCGCAACGGTAGAGACGACCATCTCCTGGAGCTTGGAAGCTCCAGACACTTCCCATCACCCGAAGCAGCGTCAACTTCTCTGGAGTACGCCTCGACGTCAGCGCCCAGGGTGGCTCATCTCAGGCGGGCACCATCGGTGCAATGGAGATCACAACCAGGTCTGATCTGCCTCGCTCATGAAATACTTTACTGTCCGAAGTACTTCGCTTCAAGACTGCTGGTCGAGCGAGCATTCTGAGCAGCCGTCTCGGCGGACTTATTCACGAGCGGTCGAGGCGATGGGCTGCAGGTGCTACCTGGAGGTAAAACGGGCTTTGCTGACATGTGGCAATCGGTCAGCTGATAGATTGCCGCTAACGCCGTAGCGCTTAGAGATCGAGTCTGGTAGCTCGTGTCGTGCCTATGCTAGGGAGCGCTGATCTGCGAACCCAGTGAATCTAGTTACGCGGTTTCCAAGGTGAATGATCAGTAAACGCTAGGCGACTACTCGCGGGGAACGGGCCTCTGACGGCCTCCAACTTCCGGATGGCCGACTACACGCTAACTACCGGCCGATACGACAGGTGGTCGAGAGGTTGCAGCCACGGAAGCACCCGATGAACGTCCGAAATTCATCACCTGGGGCTTTTGCCCACGGAACTTATACTCCAGGTCTGCGCCAGGGTGGAGGCTATTTGGAAATCTCGCTCCAAACGGACGTCTTGAAACAAAGTTATCCCTACATCAAATGCGTAGAGTCCACCCAGTCTATCTAATACCGGTAAGCTTATTGGGATGTACCTTGCGCAGACGTAGAGGTGGCAACCTCCCGGCACGTTCACGGTTTCTGATGCCGGGACAACGTGGACGTAGATGGAAGGTATTGCGCACGAAAGGTGGGCTACGTATTTCACTGGGCCTCAATGCAGCGCACCAGGAAATGCACCCAGTCGCGAGCGCCAAGGTCGTCATCATCGATCATGGGCCGCCTCAGCGTCGCGCAGGCATGTCTGCCGCACGTGGAAATGGTGTTTCGACCCATTTCCGTGCGCGGGCTTGCGGGATAATTGGCAGTTCAACGTGCGAGGGGTGTTCGGCGTCGTGATAAATGGTCTGGGATGCCATTACGAAATCCTTCTCGGTAGCCCTGGATAGATCGATGAAGGCATTCGGATTGCGATCTGCATAAGGGAAATTACTGCTTGTGATCTCCACGCGGATGCGATGTCCCTTCTTAAAAACGTTGCTCGTCGCCCACATGTTGATTTCATATCTCTCGATCTTGCCCGGCGTCAATGGTTCGGGTTGCGTTCGTGAATGGCGATAGCGCGCCCGCACGACGCCATGGTTCAGGATATAGGCCTTGCCATCCGGCGCGACGTCCACAAGCTTTACCCACCAATCAGTGTCCTTGGCTGAGGACGCAGCGTAAAGCGTGGCGGTTACTTCACCAGTGACTTCGATATCTTCCGTGAGTTCCGGCGACGTGAAAACCAATATGTCTGGCCTTCTCTCGGCGTCATTCTGTTCCGCTCGACATCCGATCTTAGAGCCGATCCCACCGAGAGTCGGAGCCGGATTGTGAGGATCATAGGCGAACCGGTCGGACGGCTCGCTGCTCGGAGCTATCGTGGACAGCATTCCGTTGCCGTTCGCCGTATTCGCACTGCCCTGGCCGCGCAGGTAGTAACGCGTCCGTTGAATACCGGCCAACGGCCAGCTTTCCTCTGCACGCCACCTATTTTCACCCATCACGTAAAGAACCACAGGATAATCAAAGAAAGGATGTTTCTTTCCTTTGAACCAAGAGTCCATCCACGCTGACTGCATCATTTCTTGATCGACAGTAGAATTGGGGAATGGGAATCCGTCACATGGGCCATGGGTCCAAGGACCGATTACCAGACGCTGATTGGCACGGACGGATGAGCTTTTCGCTTGAGTAGAAACACCCTTGAAGTGCTCATATGTGTTCCTAAGGAATTGGTCATACCAGCCACCCAGATGCAATATCGGTATGTTGATGTACTGAAATCGATTAACCATCTCTGTACTTTTGAAGTATCTAGGATTACTCGCGTTATCGAGCCATCTCGACCACCAAGGCGCTCGTCTGACTATCGGCGCGTCTCGTAGCGGCAAACTCTTCATTAGTTTTATGACTATTTCGGGAGTCATCGACTGTGCATTGGCAATGCCTAATGACGCATAGTCATCTTCAAGTGGCTTCTGTTCGAACTTGGGCAAGCGAGAATTGAAACCACGCACCATACCTGATGTCCACTTTGTCGCTGTATCCAGAGCAAACACGCCATCCATATATACCCATTCGTTGTTGAACAGATCGGTCGCTGCCACCGACGCAAATGCAGCCACGAGTCCCTGGGGTTGCTCCGCCGCCAGCAGCATTTGGTCGCCACCCAAGTATGAACCGCCGAAGGTTCCCACCCGGCCATCGGCCCAAGGTTGCTTTCTCAGCCACGCCATGGTATCGAAGCCGTCAGTTCCTTCATTCAGCATCGGTTCCAAGACCCCTTCAGAACTAAAGGTGCCGCGAACGTCTTGCCTCACAACCACATATCCGTGGCTGACGGCAGCGGGGGGTGGCGCGTCAACTCGCCCCTTTTTGCCGTAAGGCGTTCGCATCAACAGCGCGGGGAAACGACCCGGAGCCGGAGTCACTCCTCCATCATTACTGGGAATGTAGATGTCCGCGGCCAGCCGTATGCCATCACGCATAGGGATCATGACATTGTGATAAATGACAGCGGATGGCGAGGCTTGCGTAGTTGGCCTCTCGGTGGAGGCCTGAGCTGCGGGATTTATGCTGTAGAAGCCGGCAACTGGCACGATCACTGATATCAACAAAAAGAGTCTTTTCATGTCATCCCCCGCGAGAAGGTCATACCCTTGCCCGCAGTTCAGCCACGCGCAAGTCACGTTTCTGTAATGATCTTATCCGATGCGACCGCTCGGGCAGACATCAAACCGGCCAGAGTACTCATCAAAAGGGACGGAAATCGATTCTTTCAACGCCTGGTATTGAGCAGATCGGCAAACAGCTGTCTCAGTCCGAAGAGACCGCGAGTCACTACTGGATGATCTTGGTCCTAGCCCAGCAGGAGCTGGCCAAGCAAGAGGCAAGGTTCCTTTCCAACACGAAAAGGAAGCCTCCCGAGTAGGGCTCGTTCTGAGAACTCAACGCATATCCGTGGTCTCCACCGAAGAACTTATCAAACCTCGACCCGTCTTGACGATTCTGAGCGGCCCGCTTTGAAGATCAGGCGCCTTCTACCAAATCTTCAGTATTCTGGAACCGCTGTGGGTAGCCAAAACCTGGTCACGTTCTGCAACCTGTTCTACCTTCGCGTAGATCTGAGTTGTTGCCAGATCCTCGTGCCCCATCAGATCTGCGATGTCTGCCAGGGCTGACTCCTGCCATCTTGAGGTGCGCGCCAAACGAGTGGCGCAGGCTGTGCAGCGGCGCTTGCCTCATTCCCGCCCTCTTGCAGATCAGTTTGAGCTTGTCGAGCAGATGCGAGAGACGATTGCCGTTTCTGTTGGCAAAGACCCGCACACTGCGTCCTTATTGGTTCTCAACCCGTTGTTGCAAAGGCACTTGCTATCGATTTTGAGTTAGTTGGATCTTGTGGCTCCAAATTTGACTGTAACCTATTGTTGTCCATAATCTTAGATTGATCCAAGCAACAATGATGACGGAAGCACCGTAATGAGATTCCTGGCGGGCGTTTTGTGCCTGACTGTTTCGAACGGCCATGTAACCGCTGAACAACGACCCGACCAGCCTTTCTCTCTCAAGGTCAATGTCGATCTCGTCATTCTCAACGTTTCAGTCGTGGACGAAAAGGGGGCCAATGTCACCCCGTTGCGAAAAGAGGATTTCTCCGTCTACGAAGATGACGTGAACCAGGAGGTCTCAGATTTTCTTCCGGTTGAGGCTCCCTTTAATCTCGCCTTAGCTATGAGACAGCATAGCTAGCAGCACAAACCATGGGTATCGCCAATTCCTTATTCTGCCCTGGCGCGGGTGCTCTCTGATTCAGTTGGTATTTGAATTGAGACTGCAATCATGGCTTAATGGGTCGGGGTTAAAAATGAAAGCTGGGCTGTCAACGGTTGTCGCGCATTCCTTCCTGGTTGCTGCTCTCGCGAGCCCGAGTCCTGGTCAAAATCTGCCACTCCAGCAATCTCCCTTATCTGAATCCGCGGCGATGGCCGCGGACAACAAATGCCTCCAAGAGGAACTTCTTTGGATTCGGGAAGCCATGAATCAGACTGCAAACGACATGGGCGCGATCGATGCCCGGATGATGCTGAGACTTACGGGCAAGGACGCCATTGGAATTGGCCCCAAAACGCCGAAGGTTCACGAATTGCTTCAGGCTCACGATGCGGCTGCAACGGTTCAGCGCTTTTTGAACTCGCCGCGTGAGATCCAGTGGCCACTGTGTTTGAAGACCTGCAAGCTCTATAGAGGCTTCCTTGAGGAGTTCTTCGAGATGAACAAAGGCCTCATGTCCGGGGACGAAAAATCTCGCCAAATGTTAATGCCCAACGAATCTTTAGAAACGGCTCAGCTCGCATTTCTGGCGAGAGTGATCACGGACCTGGAGCTGCGTTATGCGGAACTGCAGACTCAGGTGAAGAGCGGTCCTGATGTTAAGCGGCAAGAGCTCTGGCGCCGTTTACGGGAGGCCCTGGAGAATGATGATCGGACGTATCTCTGGAAGTTAAAGGCTCTCTTGGCTAAGACTGGCGCGTCGCCGCTCCAGTTTGCCACCAAGGTCGTTTCCGACGCGCAGAAAACGGGTCATACCGCGGGCGCCATCGTCGAAGGCATGAGGATTGTCGAAGCGGAAGGAGATGTCTGGAAACTGGCAGAAATTCCCGGAATCAACCCGGACTTCATCCATGCGCTCGAATGCGATAGAAAGGCCATGAAGCATTTCTTCGCAACTGGATCGAATGCAGCATTCGTTCAGGCATGCAGTTGCAGGAAATACACGGATGGGTCAAACATCCTCGCCTTTGCTACACCAGGTTCTACCGCAGCAAAGCCCGGTGACTCTGCCGAGAACAATCAATTCAAGGACCCCACTCGGAATCCCTATGTCTTTCGTCTGCCTAAGGAAGGCGAACTGCTGAATCCGCAAATCGGGAACCCAAATGCAGAAGCGGATCGCCGACGCGAGGGTACAAGGTTTGGCGTCACGAACTCTCCAGTGCCTCGGCAGAAAATTCCATCCTGGTGGATCCGATGCGCCTGTCCGGATGATCATCCTGATGCTGGTCTAGTGGTCGACGGAGTTCGGTGGCATGCCCCAGTGCTTCAGTGTCCCAATCCTGAATTGAAGCTTCGGGAGCTGAAAAGGCAGCCCTGACTTTCAATCTTCATTCATTCACCGGTCGTCGGGTCAGTCAGGGAGCATCTTCGATGATAACTTTGGCCCGACCTTGCATGGTTCTACGGCTCTTTTCGCAGATCAGTATAAGCTTCCAGACGCGCTCCAGAAAATGATGATCGAGGTTTGCCTCGACCACGATGGGCTCGTTCACCGGCGATTTGAGCCGCAAAAGAAGTCTTGTGCTGCGCAAATATTATCCGGGTTCGTTTTAGTGCGAAGTCTGATCCCGATGTAACGTCCTGTAACGTAGCCTAGTCGGCCTGGCCGAACGCACGTTCCTGACTGAATGCAAACCTGTAAGTTTTGTCGTCTCAGTCGCTTCGACCTATTCTGACCCTACCGGCACGCCAACATCAGTGTAGAAGCCCCGCGCGTTTGGGGGTGCTTGCCAGTAAGAAACTTGGCCCTCCTTCAATTTGAGCTTCAGTTCCTTCCTTAGCTCGATCCTCAGCAGCGTGCCTTTCTTCAATTTCAGGCCTTCGCCACCGCCCCCAAAGAAAATCCGTCCGAGGCCCTTAACTGCGGAGCCTGCAATGCCGCCCGTCGCCATGCCCGTCGCCGTGGTCCCAACAGCAGCGACCTTCTTCTTGCCCGATTTGCCGGGGGATTCCAGTTCGTTCTCTTCGACCTTGACGTTCTCCGCATCGACGCCCACGAGCCGGGCCTCGATCGACTTCTTGCCGGACGGAGTTTCAATCTCCTTGAACTTCAACGTAAGATGTCGTTCGTCGGCATCCTCGATCCTGCCTTTCAGCTCACTGCCGGCGGGTATGATCACCTGTCCGCCAGCCCCTGTTACGGGCTCCGATAAATGGGCTTTGAATTCCTTCCCCTTTTTTGCCTTCTTCCCTTCCAGTTCTTGGTCGAGCGCAAGCGTCAGCACAGTCGTCTTGGGAATGCGAGCCTCGGCAGCATGAATCGAAGGCACCAACAGCAGAATCGAAGCGAGACTGATTACACGCATGCTGCAATTGTATCTCACTGCGGTTCTACGACGAAATCGTCGCAGATCACACGCGCCGGCTGGACTGGCCTTCGCTCGCGATACCGCGTTGGGCCGCTTCATGCGCGAGGCTCGCCGACGAACACGGCATCGGTGTTTTGTTCGATCTCGGTTGCCAACATCATTCCAGCCGAGACCGAGTGGCGGCCCACAACGACAAACAAACAATTTTGCCAGATTCCGTCTCTGCACTCAATCAGCGAGAAAGCCGTTTAGTAGCTAAATACCTGACGGGACTAGATTTCTTCTCACACCTGGCTTTCCTTTCGGCTGTTTTGTCCGCTGTCCTTTCTGCTCAGAAATCAAAATACCACTTGACGAATAACTATTCTTGTATAAGATGCATCTAGAAATAGATATATCAATTTAAATAGATACGGTGATGGGGGGTAACTATGAATCCAGCAGCGGACGTACCGCCCGAGCAGTTCCTGCCACTGTCGCTCTCGGTGTTTCACATCTTGCTGTCTCTCTGCGATCAGGAACGACATGGTTACGGGATCATGAAAGAAGTTCGGACCCGCACCGACGGAGAGGTTAGGCTGGCCCCGGGCCTCCTGTATGGAAACCTGAAACGTTTGATGGACCAAGGGCTCATCGAGAGATCGGACGAGCGTCCCGATGCTGAATTCGATGACGAACGACGTCGCTATTATCGCTTGACAGCTTTCGGGCAACGGGTGGCGGCTGCGGAAACAGCGAGATTAGCGAAGCTTCTGACTACTGCTCGCGCGAAGCGACTTTTCATTGGGCCCAAGCTAGCGGAGAGCAGGCGGTGAGACATGGCTGAGCGCACAGAGAGAATCTTGTCCGCTTCCGAACGCCTTTACCTCTTGATGATTGGGTTCTATCCGAAGGAGTTCCGTTCGGAGTTTGGACGCGAGATGTTTCAGTCATTTCGAGACGGGAATCATGAGGAGCTGTCCCGTGGTGGCGTCTGGGCACTGCTGCCTTTTTGGGGGGAAACCGCTTTGGACTTGGCGGCCACCGTCTCTATCGAGCATTTGAAAAGGAGAAAAGCCATGGATCCTCTTGAGAAGGACCTTCGATGGGATTTGCGCTATGGCCTCCAGATGTTCTTGCGCCATTCTCAATTGGTTTTCAAGTACGTGATCTGTGCGTCGTTGATGCTGCCCCTGGCTGCTATCGTCGGAAGTGTTATCTACAGGGAATACAAGCAGGCGCGGGTGAATACTGTGTGGAAGGAGGCTACTGGACAGACGCCTGATGAAGTCTACCAATCCGTCCTCAGCCGCTTTCCCCAGGGGACGGACAATAGAACTGCCATGGAGATTGGAGCTATTGGGGAGCACCTCGGAATCTTCCAGTTGGAAGCCGACAAGGGGAAAACTCTGCCAATCTGGTGCGGCGTTCATGACGTCCCGCCTTATGTGAAAGAGCAGCTGGAAAGGGAAACGGATGATATCGCAGAGCCGCCGCAGGACGTGAAAACCTACCTTCGAAATCATGCCGAAGATCTGAACAAGCTCGAAAATCTCGTATTGCGGCTGGACGCACCAAGGTGGAACACGAATTTGGGCTTGTTGACAGCCGCCCCTGTTCCAAACTTGCGATCCTTGCTCCGGCTCTACGCTGCCCTCGCCTTGGATAGTCTCCACCAAAGCCGTCTTGGAAGGAATCGTGATGCGCTCAAAGGGCTTGAAGTCTCGTGGAAAATCAATGAGTCGCTTCGTGAGCGCCCTGATGTCATGAGTCAACAGATTGCCTTGGCTGGCCTTAATATGCAGTTAGGCATCTTGCGCAAGCTCAAAGTGGTTCCATTGGACTGGGAACAAAGAATGGCGGCCGTTAACCTTCAGGAGCCGGTGATGACAGCCCTGAAATTCGATGCAGTGACTGTTTCCATGGAGTTGGGTGAACGTGAAATCCAACATGTTGCGGATTCATTCTCGTGGAGCGGTGTTGGCAAGCAGTTTGGGCGCGTCGTAGCCGTGCGGTTTCTTGATGTCGCGGGAATGGCTTTGGGACGACTGAAGTTGACTGATGGATGTTCATTTGACCAGACCGATTCCAGCACGAGATCGAGGAGTCGCTTCCCAGTTGGTTGAGCGCGGGGATCACCGTTGCGTCCGCCCGTTTGTGGAAGACGGTGGCATGGACCCGACTAAACTTGGAACTGACCCAGCGGGTTCTCCAGTTAAGGCGGTTGCAACCTGCGTCAGAGAGCCACGCTCTTGAGTCGATGAGGGTTTCTTCCCTCTGTCCAAATGCGAAATGGGAGCACCAAATAATGGCTGATGGTGGAGTGCTGGTCTCCTGTTCATGGTTTCCGAACTGGGCAAACCGAGAGACTGGACTGGGGTCATTGCCCGTCAGATATACCCTGAAGACCGAACCAAGAACACAAAGGACTCAATGAAGATGAGAGGTCCATCAATAAGGGCATTGGTTCCCCTTCCTGATTCTTGCATTCCTGCCTGTCGGCAGGTTACTCACCCGGCGGTTGTCTGAGAGGTTGGCTGATGCAGTTGGGCTACTCGCTGGTGACTCTGCGGCACGCCGGTCTGGTGACTGCCGCTGGCGTTTCTTGCGGGGGAGTCGTGTTGTCTTTTCGCTCTTCCACCCCAGACGCTTTTGGCGCCTCTGGCCTCTCACTGCAACGATCCAGACATCCGGCAGGATGGGGAAGTCCTGCGTAAACCGCCTCTCCTGGTTTCGCTTTCCATAAAACAGTTCTTCGACTTCCTCGCGTTTCATACAAGAGCACCAGCCGTTCTAGAGCTACTGTGTTTCCAGCCCCAGGTGGTGTACACCAGATCCGAGACAAACCGCTTTGCCCGGTTCGAGAACGGCTGCCCCTTCTCCGGCGCGTCAATCCCATGCAGCCGGACTTTCTCCGCGCGGCCGTCGCGCATAACGCTGATCGTGTCGCCGTCCGAGATGCCGACGACCCGCCCGGAGAAATCAGCCGCACGAATCGTGGTGCGAGAAGCCACCAGCGTAAGGATTCCCGCCGTAGCGCCGATAAGGCCGATAAGAAAGAATGTTCTCGGTAACACCACCCGACAATGAAGAATGTCCCGACATTCTTCGCGTGAGAGGAGAAACTTTAGATGAGACAATCCGTATCTCAAGGTCGAGACGGTTTCCATGTCCGGGAAAGCGAATTCAGCTTACCGCCAGATCCCTGCAACCTTGATCACCAGACCAAAAGAGCGGTGACGATCTGTAACCTCTTCGTTAACCACGAATACACCATCTCGGACATCGTCCGCGTGCTCGATGAAGACCGCAAAAGGGTCGTTCTTGCGTTGCTTGAGCAGGGAATTATCAGAGAGCGGAGAACCAAACAGATGGCACCGCCGGACGGCACAGAACGACGGCAGAAGGATTGAAAAGGATTCTAGTTGTTGCCTTGCCTGGCTCCTGTGTGTAGTGTAGTGTCCCAGACAGACTTTTTTCGTTGCAGAATCTTGAAGAGGAATTAGGCAATGTCAACGGAATACAAGGTAAAGTGCTTGACCAGGCAGGAAAGCCCCGTTGTGGACGTAGATATAAACAACGCGATTCGCTCTATACTGGACACCCACGAGCAATGGTCGTTCTGGGAAATGCTGGCGGGTAGCTCTGGCGGGCAAGTCCCCGTGTTCTGGGTTTACTTGCTATTTAAGAGGTCAGGTGGAATGCCATTATCAAAGCTAAGCCCGAATCGTATTGCTACGCCAGCGGGCCTGCCTGAGTTCGAGCCAGCAGGCTAGACCTATGGCTTACACGCGTTCGGTGAAACCCTTTTCGCAGGTGTCGGTTTCTCCATTGGCAAGCGCCAGAGAGAAGCCAGGTTTTCTTCGATCTCGCCCCGCACCCGAGTAGAACCTCGACATACGGAGTGCTGAAGTTACGGCAGAACGAACGCCTTAGTATGCGCGGAATGTAGTAACCAACGACCCAGAAGCTGAGAATCCAGAAAGGAGGAACCCAAGATGTCCAAATCTTCGAGACCGACCGCACAAAAACGTGCAAAGGAGAAGGCGCGGCAGGAGAAACAACAGCACAAAGAAGCTCGTCGCTTGCAATCCAAGGAGCGCAAGGCAAACACTGGTCTGAAGGGCGGGGAGCAAGACTCCGATATTGCTGGAATCCTTCCAGGCCCGCAACCGTTGCCACCAGAGTGGGAGACAGGTACCGAAAGTAACGAAGAGAAGTAGGCCATTACCCTCCGTTGACGTAAGCACCGAGAGAAAGCCGCACCGGGAGCACTACAGCATTTCCTCAGGCCTCCAACTGAATTCGAAGCCAGAACGGGAGTGTATGCCAACAAGATATCAGGTAAACGGCAAGGAAACGAGTTTGACGGAAATAGTCAAATTGGCACAAAGATGCGGCTACCGCGGACCAATTAGAGTATTAAGTTCTCAGATGAAAGCTATCCTCAAGAGGCACGGTTACAACTTAACTAAGAAGTGAGTTCCCGTCTGGCTTGTTGCTCCAGGTTGAGGTCGCGATCTTCTCCTCCTGGTATTCATGGGTAGAGGCCACCGAGAATCTGCCTTGGCCTGACTCGGCAAGCCTTGGGAATCTATGAAATTGTTTTGTAGGGGTACCACCAGCAGGCCTAGCTTGGGCTCTGGGAACCAGGCTCGAATCGGGCCGTGCCTGATTCACGATTGGAGTGGATGAAGGTATCCGCGATCAGGCCGCTACAATGCCCAAAGGAACGGTCTAAGGCCCATTGCTGACATTTCGCACGTGGAGCGAATAGGTCCCGCCTAACGCCCCAGTGTTTACCGATCCTGCTTAGAGGACGTGCTCGGCTTATCGGAGACGACAAACAGCTGCAGAATAGGTCCAGTTTCCAGATCCACCTGCAATCCTTGCATTGAAGGGCACGGCGTAGCCAGATAGGAGGATTTGTGACAACTGCAAACGAGCATATCACCTTACAAGTGCTAAATACGTTACAATTGCTGGAGTGGCTGATCTAGCCATCGAGCAAGAGGGATAGCGAGCCGCCGTGAACAGCCGTGGTTGGCTTCGGAAGCCAATCCCAGGAATACCCTGTAGCTACCAAAACGCTCATCCACGCTGCAGCTATTGAACATAGGCAATTTCCCGATGAGCCGGGCAGACTCCAGGGTTCAACTTCTCTTTTCCGCTCCTTTATCGTTCCGATCTTATTGGCTTAAGCGCAAGCCGACTCACGATCCCGAAGGCAACCCGCAGTATCCAGCGCTCTCTCCAATGGTCATGACGCAACAACTCGATCGCGATGATGAGCCCAGCCAGAGCCAGAACGGCGAGTTGATGACGGAGCGCGATAATCTCCAGTTGCAGTCTGGCTCGGCTAAGCCACCGCGTACCCTAGCCTGTCACCGTGGGCAGATCGTGTTGGTCGGAGGCCTAAGACCTGAAGCGCACAAATTCACTTGAAAACAGTCGTTGAACGCAACAGGCGGGAAGTAAGGAAACGGTATGGATACAATGCGAAGATGCGAATTGACCGATGTGGATCTTAAAGACTGTGTTCCTATTGTTACAGCTGTTATGGATGCGATTGAGGCGCTGATCATAGTCCTTGATACCGAAGCACGCGTAGTGCTGTTCAATCGTCGCTGCCAGGAAACAACAGGATATTCGTTCGATGAGGCGAAAGGGATGTATCTGTGGGATCTACTTCAGCCTGCGGAGTTGGAAGAAGTGAAATCTGTCTTCGATAAGCTGAGGACAGGGCAATTCCCGGGTAAACACGAGAATTATTGGGTGACCAAAGACGGGAGTCGTCGACTCATTCGATGGTCAAACACAGCAGTCCTCGACGCCTCAGGTTCTGTGAAGTACGTCATCGGCACGGGCATTGATATTACGGAGTTTACAACAGATGAACGCGTGGCGAAAAGCGGGCACAAACCAGTACTAGGATCCCGTTGCACACAATAGGCAGATCTCACAGGCCTCACAACGAAGCAATGCCCATGCGCCTGACAGTCCTCCCGCCATCAATTGTTGTTATGCCGCCAGAGCCGCTCCTCGAGCGGCCAAGGTGCGCCGGGTCGGGCCAAGTCGAAGAGCCGAATATTACAGTCTTCGACGCCAGAAAAAAGCAGCCTCTATGAGAAGATTCCTCTCAGAGTCAGCCACCTCTTGGTTAACCCAGCTCACAAGCATATCAGCGAGTCGCCACCATATCATTTCACCGGTTGTTTAAAATCGATAGTGCCGTTTTCGAATTACTTCCGGATCGCCGACAACCCACGAAGCGACCAACTGATTTTGGGCTTCTGATCCCTGTGGCACGTTGCCACGTTTTATAAGTAGGGCACGGACCAAGCCTCCCCGAATGGCATGCATATGCTTTTGGGAACCGGCACCTATGCCGTTTGCGTATAGAAAGCGTATGCGGAATAAACTCCTCCTTTTCGCTCGTGTGCTCGGACTTACGCTTCTCCTGGCTTCATCGCCCTTTACCTTTGGGCAAAGCAGCTCAATTGCCACCGACACGTGGGCCCTCGTTGGCGGAACCATCTACGTCAGCCCTTCCGAGGCGCCGATCCTGAACGGCGTTGTCGTTATTAAGGACAGTAAAATTGTCACGGTAGGACGCAAAAGCTCGGTCACGCTACCGCGCGGAGTCAAAGTCCTCGACTGCACTGGGCTGACGATCACTACGGGCTTCTGGAACAGCCATGTTCACTTTATCCAACGAAAATGGGCGGATGTCTCGAACATTCCGGCTCCTGAGCTGACCAGCCAGCTTCAGGACATGCTGACTCGCTACGGCTTCACTCGTGTGTTCGATACCGGTTCAAAGTGGGAGAACACTCGCCGACTCCGCGAGCGCATTGAGTCTGGTGAAGTTGCAGGCCCGAGGATCCACTCAACCGGCGAGATCATCTTCCCGAAAGGAGGCGCACCAGAGCAACGCATTCTCGATGTCGTCGGGACCATGCGGCTTGAGTTACCGGAAGTCTCCAACGCCGCCGAAGCCAGCGCCGCAGCCAAGAAGCTTCTCGACGAAGGCGTGGATGGCACCAAGGTGTATGCGGCAAGTTTAGGCTGGCCAACGGTCCTGCTTACTGAGGCTGAGATTGCGGCGGCAGCACACGAAGCTCACCTTCGAGGCAAACTGGTTTTCGCCCATCCTCAGACCCGCGAGGGACTCTTGAACGCCGTGCACGGCGGGGCCGACGTAATCGTGCACACCATTCCCAACGCGGGCGTGCTTGACGATTCGATGCTGACTCCGATGAAGAAGGCAAGGGTCTCTGTAATCCCGACCCTCAAACTTTGGAGGCGCGAACTGCGCAACGATCGCACCTCACAACGGGAGCAGTTTGTGGCATCGGGTGTGGCGCAATTGCGAACCTGGGTGGCTTCGGATGGAGTGGTCCTGTTTGGCACCGATGTCGGTTACATGGATGACTACGACACCTCCGAAGAGTTTGCCTTGATGGGCGAAGCCGGAATGAGCTTTCGCCAAATATTGGCATCGCTCACGACGGCACCCGCTGAGCGCTTCGGCGAATCCGTAGCGCTTGGACGGATCGCCCCGGGACTCATAGCAGATATGGTCATTCTGGATAAAGATCCTTCCAAAGATGTACGCGCGTTTGCAGCCGTACGCTACACGATCCGCGACGGGAGAGTCATCTACGAGGCCAAAGCAACTCGGTCGCCTCACCTCCACCCGTAGCGATGCCTTCCAAAGGTGACGCGGCGGACCCGTGGATGCACAAGTCCGGATTGCGGCCTAGAGTAACGGGCAAACCGGAAGTTGGCTTCCCCGAGGTGACTGCCAATTCCGCATGATAGGGCGATAGGTCCTCCCTGACTCAGAAAAACCGGCAATCGGTAGCGAAAGCACCGACTATAAAAGGCCCGACAGCAAATCTTCAGAAATCCAGAAATCTTAGGTTCTCGTTTTGGGCGGGCAGTCCACTTGTCATCGGTCATCACGGACGGAAGCACCACTCAGTCTGATCTCCCCAACCATTCCGCCTGATCAGCTTCGAACTCTCGGGCCTCGTCGCTCGGGTTTTCCAGTGCCCCGCGATAGCTTCTTGGCAGCAACCCTGCGTTTTGGACGCGTTTCTCGAATGAGGACTTCCGCGGGGATGCGTAACCTGTCATGCAGTCGCCGAATCATGCCGATGGAAAGGGGCCTTCGATGGTTTAGGACTTCTGCAACTCTGGCACGTGTCCCCAGAATAGGTTCCAAATCGGATCGTGTAAGACTCTCCTGCTCCATGCGGAACTTGATCGCCTCAACCGGATCAGGAGGGTCCATCGGGTATTGCCTTTCCTCATAGGCTTCGACAAGTGTTGTTAAGACGTCGAGCAGATCTTCTTCTTCGGACCCTGGCACAGCCTCCCAGAGACGTTCAATCTCCCTTAATGCCCAGTCATGATCGGCTGGCGTTCTTATTGGCCTGATTTCCATAGCTGATTTCCTTGGCATTTATCTTGTCGTATTCCTTGTGGGTTCCAATCCACTTGATGAACACAATTTGACGTCGATAGTGAACAGAGACTACCAACCGGTAGTCGTTTCCCTTGATATTGAAAACAACGCGGTCGGAAGAAATGATGCTCGCTGTGCTGAAACTTGATTTGACATGGGAAGAGTTCTTCCAGCAGGCCTTCTTAGCCTCCGCGTACCAAGAATCAAGCGCTCCTTTACCTGCCCGGAGGACACGGCGAATGATTGATGATCGCGGCGTTGTCCTGCCTGGACCAGAGACAGACAGGGTCGACTGTCCAACTCAATCCATGCATGAGTTTTTTGACCACACGCGGTCTTCCCACTGATGTCACAGCTTGCTCGCGAGCCGTCGTAAAGACTCCTATTCGTTAGGTCCCGCCTCTACGCCGTGCCGGTCGGGTTGTCGATGATGAAGCGCCAGGTGCCGTCGGCTTGGCGGCGCACCACCTCCGTACCGCGAGCGGAGCTGGAGGCCTGCTTGCCATCAGGCCCGGTGCTCGTAACCGTGTAATCGGAGACCGTCAGCGCCAGATCACCGTTCTGGACGACGATCGGAACCTTCATCTCGAGCCGCGGCTTGCCGGCCATCATGGCGGTCATCACCTCGCGGATGGCCGCGTGCCCGGTCACAGGCTTCCCAGGCTCAGCCATGAATGTCGCGGTCGGCTCGTAGAGATCGACGGCAGCCTCGACGTTGCCGGCGTTGATGTACTCGGCGACCAGGTAGTCGCAATCCTCGGGCTTCTTTGCAGGCATGGCGTACCCTCCACTCATGTTTCGATTTAGAACGGATGTCCCCATTTTCTTGATAGAAGTATAGGAACTTCGCCTGTGAGTAGCAATGGCGCAGAAATTCACGCTAAGCAGCGTGCTATCTCGTATGTCTTTGATTTGGGTATAGGAAATTCAAACGCTATTTTGCTAATGACCACTGTTGCTGGCGTACCTCCTTCCCACTCCAGTGAAACTCATGCCTAATCGGGATAAGGGGAGGCTTCGCAGTCTCGCCCCTCCCACACCACCGTACATGCGGGTCCGCATACGGCGGTGCGGCGGGTTGAGCTAATCAGAAACCCTGAATCTTGGGATCCCCAGAGAGTCAAAATAGACATTGGGCAGGGCTATTGCTAATGCCGGACTCTGGGCCAACCGCCAGGGACCGTGGTTACTCTTCGCCGTTTGGAAAGCCAGTCGTCGCTCCACGCCCCGCTTCCGCAGTTACCGGTAGCGCATCCGAAAGCGTTGCCACTGCTTCCAATTATGCTTCGCAGCCTGCGCCGAATCCACTTGTCAAAGTCTTCCAGCACCGAAGGCGTCTGGCATTGCCCAAAGTAACCTCGCCAGCCCCGAAGGTATTGACTCAGTTCCGTGGTCACGCACTTCAAACGATCCCTCGTGTCCTGCTCGTCAGCTCCCGGACTCTTTGCTTAAACTGCTCAGCGACCTTCCAGGCAATGCGCCGTTTCGGTTGCGATCCCGGGTGAAGCTAAAACCCAGAAACTTCCGATCCCAAGGTCTGGCCACCGCACTCTTCTCCCTGTTGACCTTCAGCTTAAGCTTCACCACGATAAACTGGCTCACGCTCGCCATCACGCGTCCACCGCGTGTGGTCAAAAAAACCTGAACGCACTGAGAGCCCGTCATTTATCACCTCGTCGTTTCCCCAAATTACCTTTTCCATCTCGTCTAACAGAGCCTACAATTCAGACCAATGACCTCAGGGAAAGACCTGGGAGGTTTGGAATGGATTGGGCTCGCATGCTCGCCTATATTACCGGGACCGTCGACCAGGAACTGCTGTTACGCAATGAATATCTCGCCGCTGAAAACCGGATCCTGAAGGCACAAATCAAAACTCGTTTACGGTCTTCTGATGCTGAGAGGGCCACTCTGGCTGAAATCGGCCATCGGCTGGGCCGCAAAGCTCTTGAGGAAGTGGCGGTCTCGGCCAAACCCGAGACGATTTTGGGCTGGTATCGGAAACTGATCGCCAACAAGTTTGATGGATCGAAGGCTCGTCGAACTCACGGCCGACCCAGGATTGATGGGGATATGGAAAGTTTGGTCATGCGGATGGCCAAGGAAAACCCAGATTGGGGCTACGACCGCATTGCGGGAGCCTTGGCCACCAGCTGTCTGACCAAACGGTAGGCAATATCCTGCGTCGCCACGACATCCCTCCTGCACCGAAGCGAAAGCACACGACCAGTTGGAAAGACATCGGTTTAATGTCAGGAGCCATTGGGAGGACTGCTCAAATATTATTATCGAGAGGCTGCCTGAGTTTCGCGTCCAGAGGGTTCCCGGTGATCCGGATAGATCTAAACAACAGCAGAGACCGGAGCACCTTTGACGTCGGAAGATCACGATGACCACAGCGAAGAAAACTAGCCTCTCAGTGCCGGCGGCGATGATGCCCATCTATGAAAACCTGGTCAGACTCACGGATGAGTTCTGTGATCAGCATTTGAATGCCGAGTATGCTGAGCTGTGTCGACAGATGGCGGCGGCTTTGTGTCGCAAGCGACCCTCACCTCTGGTGCAGGGCACTCAGAAAGCCTGGGGTTGCGGAATCGTTTATACGCTTGGCAGAGTCAATTTCTTGTTCGACAGAAGCCAG
This sequence comes from uncultured Acidimicrobiia bacterium, assembly GCA_963752385.1. Lineage (GTDB taxonomy): Bacteria > Acidobacteriota > Terriglobia > Versatilivoradales > Versatilivoraceae > CAVVYL01. The sequence continues at coordinate 55,152 of CAVVYL010000016.1, forward strand.
ATCCCTCATGTGAGTGCCAGTGGGCTGCGCTCCTATTTTGGAGTGGGCCAGAGTACGACTTCGGAAAAGGCCAAGAGAATCCAAGAGAGCTTGAAAATCTATGTGTTTGATCCACGCTGGACTTTAGCGAGTCGGCTGGCAGATAACCCGAGGGTATGGCAGATAATGATCAACGGGCTGGTCGTAGATGCTCGCGAGGCTCCGCGGGAAATTCAAGAGGAAGCGGTGCTACGCGGATTGATTCCTTACCTGCCCGGAGAACAGGGAGAATGAGTGATGATGGGGTCCTGCCTCGACCAGAGAGGTCGACTGTCCAACTATAAATCCGTGCATGAGTTTTTTGGCCACACGACTTAATCGCTTGAATTTACTGCCTGACGGAGTCTTGACGACACACAAGGAGCCTCAGAGATCATGAACGTCGACGATGTCCGCACGCTCTACGCCTTCAACCGGTGGGCGACCAACCGTCTCATGGGCGTCGCCCAACTCCTGAGTCCTGCGGACCTCACGCGAGATGTCGGCACCAGTCACGGCTCCGTCCGGGGAACACTCGTTCATATCTTGTGGGCGGAGTGGATATGGCTGCGACGGTGGCGAGGGGAATCGCCCAAACGGGTCTTCGCTCAAGACGAGTTTCCGGATGTGGGCGCGATTGAGTCACGCTGGCGTGACGTCGACCGCGATCGGCAAGACTTCATCGCCGCGCTTACCGACGACCGCTTGCACAGGAGGCTTTCGTACGAGAATCTTCAAGGCCAGCCTTGGGAGTACTCGCTTGCCCAAATGATGCAGCATGTCGTGAATCATTCGTCCTACCATCGCGGTCAGGTGGTGACGCTTCTGCGGCAACTGGGCCAGACTCCACCAGCAACGGATTTTCTGGTGTTCTTCGACGAGGGTGGTCGGTAGTGGCTGGCTAACCGTGCTGGAGCCGATCAGCCGCCAAAAGCAGCGGCGGGCGGCTGATCTAGTAGTGAGGCGGCAGGGGGTTCCAGGTGGCTTCGACCCGGGCGTTTGTGCGTCAGCGGCCGCGAGTGGCAACGGCGGTGAACTTTGGCGTCGCAGGGAGCGTCGTACCGGCGTCCTGGTTCCTGCCGTCCGTGCCGAGCCGGCGTGACGGTGTGGCGCTCGTGCTTTACGTCGTGGTGCCCGGTGTGGCCGCGGCGCTCGCCGGCACACCGCTCCGCGGCCCGGCACGAACGATCAGCCAGGGAAACGCGGTGGTCTGGGGGGCGGCCGTCGCAACGCTCGCCTTGGTAATCTTCGCCCTTACACGTTCGCAGCCCTGTTTGCCTGCACTGCTTCGGGGCGCACAGACATTCTGGGGATGGCCATCCTGGTGCTGACGTTCAGTGCGCTGGCGATCTGGTGGGTTGTGGTAGCGGTCGGAGGCGCGGTGGGGTGGCTGCTCTATCACATTGCATCTGGTCGGCATGCCACGTAACCGGCGCTGCACCCGACGGGCGCGGCGAGCAAGGAATCATCCGCCCTTTCGGGTGGGCGCAAGCCTTAGGCCGCCACACCCTTTGTCCCCGGGGGTTCGAATGAGGCTGGCAGGGTCGTCCCCGTCGTCCTACTGGCGTATGCCGCCGTTGGCCGCACGACGGCGCCGGTCTTCATCATCCACGCCGCGAACGACTACTCAGTAGCACCGGCGGAGGCGCTGGCCGCAGAGATGAAGCGGCTCGGGAAGCCGTACCGCTTCAAGATCTACCCGCCCTTCGGCCGGGCCGCAGACGACGGCCACGGCTTCGTTCACCTGGGCGTGGCGACGTGGGAATTCGATGTCTTTGTCTTCTTGAATGGGAGCATGCAGCGGTGAGCGCGACGCGCTGCCGGTCAATGGGAAACGGAGGTGGCGATGAGGGTCACGGAGATCCGGCGATATCCGGTGAAGACGATGGCCGGCGAGAAGCTGCAACGAGTACGCGTGGGGCCGCTCGGCATCGACGGCGACCGAGTCGTGCATGTCGAGGACACCCAGGGTCGGGTGATCACGTCACGCTCCCATCCGCGTTTCCTGGGCCATAAGGGTACGTGGGGTGTAGATGGCGCACCCCTGGTGGACGGTCGGCCGTGGAACAGTCCGGAAATCGCCGCCGAAGTTGTGGACATTGTCGGGCCTGGCGCGAAGCTGGTGCGTTACGACGGCGCCGAGCGCTTTGACGTGTTGCCGTTGCTGGTGGCTACCGACGGCGCCATCGCCGCCTTCGGTCACGACCATCGCCGCTTAAGGCCCAACATCGTGATCGGCGGCGTCGAGGGGTTAACCGAGCGCGAGTGGCCGGGCGGGTACCTGCGCATAGGCAAGGTGCTCATCGGCGTCCAGGATTTGCGTCTGCGCTGCATCATGACTTCATACGATCCCGACACACTGGTCCAGGAAAAGGAAATCACCCGCGGCATCTACCGGCGCTTCGACGGCAAGCTTGCGCTCAACTGCTTCGTGATCGAAGGCGGCGAGATCGCCGTGGGCGACGAGGTGCAACTGGTGCGCGGTCGTGCTTGTGCAGAGTCTGCAGCGGCAGCTGTGTTCGGTGAGTAGGTCGGCCATGGCCGCCCACACTGAGCCTCTAGCCCTTCGCTCCAGTGGACAGGCTGCAGTCACGCGATGATCGTCATGCGCGTCACCCGGAGGGGAGAGGAGGCTTTATGAGATCGCGCACGATCGTGACAATTCTCGTGCTCGTGTGTGGCGGAGCGGAGATCGGCTGCAGCCCGTCCCCCCATGGCGACGCACCGGTGACTGCGGACCCGGGATCACCGCGTTCATTGGAAAGATTCGGGCAGTGGACAACCACAGCCATGCAAACAGCGTCGCTCCCGGCGACTCGGACCAAGACGCGCTGCCGGTCGAGGTGATCTTCCCGTTCGAGGTACCGGTGCAGCTCAGGCCGGATAACCCGGACTGGCTCGCCGCCTACAAGGCCCTCTACAAGTATCCACACGCCGACATGAGCGACGCGCACATGAACGAGTTGCGCGCGATGCAGAGTATTGCCAAGGAGCAGGGCCAACAGTTCCCCGCGTGGGTGCTGGACCAGGTAGGCACGGAGGTGTTGCTCACGAACCGGGTCGCCATGGGCCCGGGGCTCGCGCCGCCGCGCTTTCGGTGGGTGTCGTACGTCGATGCACTGATGCTGCCGCTGTCCACGAAGGCCGAGGCCGCCACGTCGCCCGATCGCGAGAAGCTATTCCCGCTCGAGGACAAGCTGCTGCAGCGTTACATGTCCAACCTCAAGGTCACGAAGCGCCCCGCGAGGCTCGACGCGTATCTAGAGACGGTGTTGACCCCCACGCTCGAGGCTCAGCAAAAGGGCGGCTGCGTGGCGGTGAAGTTCGAGGCCGCCTTCCTCCGTCCACTCGACTTCGAAGATGTCCCTGCCTCGACCGCGAGCAAAACCTACGCGAAGTACGCCAGCGGGGGCGAGCCGTCGCATGCCGACTACAAGGCGCTCCAGGACTTCCTCTTTCGCTACATCGTGCGCGAGAGCGGCCGCCTCGGAATGGCAGTCCACATCCATTCGCTCAACGGACCGGGCAATTTCTTCCGAGCGGCCGGGGCCGACCCGCTGCTTCTGGAATCGGCGTTCAACGACCCGACTCTGCGCAAGACGAACTTCGTCATCGTCCATGGTGGCGGTGTCTACTCGTCTCACGCAGGCTCAATGCTCGGAAGCCGAACGTCTACCTGGACATGTCGGCGATGACGCTACTCTACACGCCGGCCAAGCTCGCCGAAGTGCTGAGGGACTGGCTCATTCAGTATCCGGAGAAGGTGCTTTTCGGCTCCGACGCCGCCACGCTCGGGCCGGATATGGGCTGGGAGGTGGCGGCCTGGATCGCGACCAAGAACGGGAGAACGGCGCTCGCGTTGGCGCTCACCGACATGATCCGTAACGGAGAGGTCAGCCGCGCCCGCGCCGAGGAGATCTCGGTGATGGTGATGCGCACGAATGCTGTGACGCTCTACAAGCTGGGGCTGAAGTGACCGGGTCTGCAGGGCTTTCCCGCGTGAAGCCGCTTAACCACTAAGGATAGAGGCGACCTCTAGGGTCGCTTCTATGCCGTGTTCAGCCCGTCGTTCCAGCGGACCGCCTTCGGCGGCCGCTGAACTCCAACGGTGGTGGTGTGCCGAGCATGTCTAACAGCTGGGGGGTGAAAGTCCCTTTCACAACCTGATGGAGGTGAAGTGATAGCGAAGCGCAAGGGCGTCTCCGCGAGGAGGGGTCTGAAGGAAGCGTGGAGGCAAAGGCGCGAGCCGATGAACAAGAACCGGATCGAGGCATACGGTGTCGGACGAGTTTGCCACGTATAACGAAGTCCATATCCATCAAGGGCACCGGTGGGTAAATCCGGCGGTTGTGCGCTGAAAGCGGTTAGGCTTACCTCGGGAGATCTGCTGCTTGTCTCGACGAGAGACTGACTCGGGAGTAATCCGGAGTGAGCGAGCGGCAGAAGTCAGCAGAGGGCATAGTAGTCACTGCGGTGGCGAAGGCCCGAACGGTCCGTCAGAGGACGGATAAAGGGAGCGGCAAGTATGCGGCGTATCTCGTCGTCCGACCAGCGGCCGAAAACCCAGCTAGTGCTGGCCTTCATGGAGGAGGGTAGGGGTGAAGCCCCGATGGCCTCCAGGGGAGGGACCGAATCGGCGAAGGCGGTACGTCAGCCAGAAAGCCCGGCTCAGGAACGGTTAATGGAGGAAGTCTGCGAGAGAGACAACCTCAGGCAGGCGATGAAACGAAGTGAAGGCCAATCGGGGGAGCGCGGGAGTCGATGGCATGGAGGTGGGAGAGCTTCCGAAGCACCTCGAGCAGCATTGGCCAGCCATACGGGAACAACTGCTCGGTGGAACCTACAAGCCGCAGCCGGTCTTACGGGTGGAAATCCCGAAGCCGGACGGCGGGATGCGCAAGCTGGGCATTCCGACGGTGCTGGATCGGTGGATTCAGCAGGCGGTGATGCAGGTACTACAGAGCCGATGGGACCGGACGTTTTCTGAACACAGCCACGGGTTCCGCCCTGGGCGGTCAGCGCATCAGGCGGTCCGGAAAGCGCAGCAGTATATCGCTGAAGGATACCGTTGGGTGGTGGATCTGGACTTGGAGAAGTTTTTCGACCGGGTGAACCACGACAAACTGATGGGTCAGGTTGCCGAAAGAGTCAGTGACAAGCGGCTAGTGAAGCTGATTCGGGCGTTTCTGGAAGCTGGGGTGATGGAAGACGGGCTGGTAAGTCCGATCGATGAGGGGACGCCGCAAGGCGGACCCTTGTCTCCTTTGTTGTCGAACCTCGTGCTGGACGAGCTGGACCGAAGGCTGGAAAGGTACGGGCATCGGTTTGCGCGCTACGCGGATGACTGTAACATCTACGTGCGCAGTCGTCGGGCCGGTGAACGGGTGATGGCGAGCGTGAGCCAGTTTATCGTGGTGAAGCTCAAGCTGAAGGTCAACAGCGAGAAGAGTGCGGTGGCCAGACCTTGGGATCGGAAGTTTCTGGGATTCAGCTTCAGCCGGGATCGGCAGCCGAAAGGGCGCATCGCCTGGAAGGCGGCGGAGCGGTTTAAGCAAAGAGTCCGAGAACTGACGAGCAGGACACGAGGGGTTAGTCTCCGGTGCATGACCAAGGAACTGAGTCAATACCTTCGGGGCTGGCGAGGTTACTTTGGGCAATGCCAGACGCCTTCGGTGCTGGCAGACTTTGACAAGTGGATTCGGCGCAGGTTGCGGAGCATGATCTGGAAGCAGTGGCAACGCTTTCGGAGGCGCTACCGGCAACTGCGCAAGCGGGGAGTGGAACGACGACTGGCCTACCAAACGGCCAAGAGTAACCACGGTCCCTGGCGATTGGCCAAAAGTCCGGCTTTAGCCATGGCCCTGCCTAATGCCTATTTTGACTCTCTGGGGATTCCAAGATTAAGGGTTTCTGAATAGCTTAACCCGCCGAACCGCTGTATGCGGACCCGCATGTACGGTGGTGTGGGGGGGGCGAGGCTGCGAAGCCTCCCCCTATCCCGATTAAACCTCTAGTGTATGCTGGAGACGAAATGAACCTCAGAACAACGATCAAGCGGCCGAGTGCCTTTGTTCCGGTCGCGATGTCGTTTGCCGCGCTCGCCATTGTGCTTGTTCACATCATCATGTCCGGCACGGCTCGTGAGGGCGACGAGGGCAGCAGCGCATCTTTGGCAGCTAGTGATGGCTGCACAGATTCCGATCGTTGCGTTTTTCGCGATCCGCTGGCTACCGCAGAGTCCATGGTCTGCGTTGCCAGTACTGGCGCTGCAAGCGGTCGCGGCGCTCGCAGCACTTGCGCCAGTTTATTTACTCAACTGATAACGAAGCTCAAACCAGCCGATGCAGCTAACCACTGGCCGCTCCGAGTTCCACCTGTGAGCGGAAGGATTACAGACCGTTACTCCTTCGAACCCGTTTTGGTTGCTGGCAGCCTCACTCCGCAAGCGGGAGTGTTGCTGGTTCTGGTACTGGTACGAAATACGAAATGTACGGAAAAGGTCTTGTTCATGTGATCTGACAGACAGAGGTGAGTGTTGCCTGTTGGTGCGGATGGTCAAACTGCATCGCTCCTGGGAAGCACCTGAACAGGATCTTATTCCCGAAAGGACCTTGTCTTATGAAGATAGGCATGACTTATCTCTTCACGATTTTCAAATATGGCTACCCACCCAAGGTCGAGGATGACCTTAAGGCATTGGCCGACATTGAGCGCCTTGGCTTTCATTACCTTGAGATGGAAGGTCTCGGGCCCGAACATACTGCTGAGGTCTGGGCGCGGCGGCATGAATTTAAGAGGGTGTTAGGAGATCATGGAATCCATGTGCACAATTTCTGCGGCGTCGATCCTGACCTGGTTAACCTCGAGACGACCAAGCGGCATCAGGCATACGACCGGTTCCGACGGACTGCCGAGTTGGGCGCTTTTTTTGAGGCGGAAACCTTACACCTGGCAAGCTACTCTCCCCCTGTCGAATATCTTGGTCAGTCGCCCTACCAACTCGGCCAAAATTACTCCTTCTCTAACACCTTTCGTGTCCGGGTCCCCGACGGGTTCAAGTGGCAGCAAGTTTGGAGTGTTCTAGTGGAATCCTGCCGATTCACAGCTGAGGTCGCTAAACAACACGGGCGCACTGTGATCATGGAACCACGGGTGGGTGAGACCATTTGTTCAGTTGATTCGCTGATTCGGCTCATCGACGAGGTAGGTATGGACAACTTCAAGGCGAACTTCGACACCGCTCACTTCTCAGCTCAACGCGAAAACGCAGCACTTGCTTTGCTGAAGCTGGAGGGGAAATACGCCAACATCCACCTGGCAGACAACGACCCAGTCAACACAGATCACTTGCCCTTGGGTGAGGGAACAATCGATTGGCATGAATTCTTCCGCATCCTTAAGGTACAAAACTACGAGGGCTACCTTGGACTAGACTTGGGCGGGCGTTCCGGCATCGAGCACGACCTAAGAAAATCCCTAGAGGTGGTCCAGACTATTGGGGCAATCCATGGGCTTCATATCGAGGTCTAAACTCATCTCTCTATTGGACGGAGCACGGCATTTTCGAATTGAGCTTGAAAATGAAGTTGTTGCGCCCTGAACTCTTTGTCACGCGGTCGGCACCTGGCAACGTCGTTGCGATCGCGGCATGCATTGAGCGGTTGAAGATTCCCGGGGTGAGACCGAACATCGGGTTGCGGGCAATTTGGCTCCGTTGCGCTCCACGGCGCCGCCCCAGCCTCATGTGAGGGACTTCATCCCTGGCTTCGGGCCTGTTGCCCATGACACTTCACGATCTTGCACGCGTTGACGATGACTTGCAGAATTGAGCAACAATGAAGAGCACTATCTTTCTTTCCTATTCTTCCCCCCAGAGTGAGGCCGCCACACGGATCGAGCTGGCGCTCGAAGCAGATGGGCACTCCGTCTTCCGCGACCGCACAGACTTACCGCCCGGGGAGTCTTTCGACGGGCGCATACGAGTTGCGATCAAGGAAAGCGATCTGTTCATCTTCCTCATCAGTAACCAATCGGTTTCTGAGGGTCGCTACACGCTCACCGAGCTCAAATTCGCCGAGGAAAAGTGGGGACATCCAGCGGGCCATGTTTTGCCTGTGTTGACCGAACCGGTTCCGAAGGAGGCCATTCCGGAGTTTCTTCGCGCGGTCACCATGTTGCAGCCGAGGGGGGATCTTGTAGCGGAGGTCGCCGCAGCGGTCGAGCGCATGACTGTGCCGCGGTGGCGTTGGTTCCTTAGGCCCCAAGGCGTCGCACTGGCTGCCCTCGTCGCGCTCCTCGTTGCAGTTGGCGTGTGGCAGGGACTCTCCCGGCATTCTGGTCGTCGGGAGCAAGCCCGGCAAGTGACGGAGCTGCTGAAGCAGGGTCAGCTTCAGGCCGACTCTGGCAACTACTCAAGCGCCTGGAACCTGCTGGAGCAGGCCGGCGCCATTCGTCCCGCCTCCGACGAAGTGATCGAGGCTCAGGAACGGCTGGCCATGGACTGGCTTGAGAACGCCCGCGGAAGCCAGCTTGCCGGCAGTCTCAAGGACATCGCCGACAAGGTCTCGCCAGTGCTTTCGCGAGGCGCGGTCGCGGGAAAAGGGCAGCGCTCCGCGGACCTCCTGGCCCACATGGGATGGGGAGACTTCCTGCGGTTGCGTCAGGGAGGGGGCGGTCTGGATCCCACACAGCTCTACGGCCGCGCGCTAGAAATCGACCCAAACAACGTCTTCGCGCACACAATGTGGGGCTTCGAGATCCTGAGGAAGGGCGGATCTATTGCGAACGCAAACCGGCACTTCGCGATCGCCCTGGAATCGAAGCGGCGGCGTGAGTACGTCAGGCACATGCAGCTGGCAGCGCTGCTATGGCCCCGAAAGTCGGAGCTGGAGAGCGAGGCCATCCGAGTCGCTAGTGAGATGCGGAGCGGGGGCGAGACGATGCGGGCTGACACACCGGAAGGTTCGGATGCGTGGAGGCTGTGGAACATCTACTACTCCCGGATCGTCACTCGTTACGACAAGCCGCAGTTCCTGGCGGCTCTTTCCCCGGCGGACCACCTGGCCACTTTCCGCTGGCTCTATCCGGAGGACCAGCTCCCGAAGGAGAAAAAACATCTCTACCTCTATATTCTCGCCCAATTGCAAGAGCTCAACGGCGACCGCACCAACGCGCTGGCTTCATACCGGCAGCTGCGAAGTGGGCTCGGGAACGAACGTGGTCCCCTGGTTTACGACTCCGATGAGGCGATCAAGCGCTTGGCGAACTAGCAGACGCCACCGGGCCCGGCGCTCGAAGGGGGGTTGTCCGTCGCCAAAAGTCTATCGCCCGGGATTCCTGCACTTGGTATCGAAGAATTACCGGGATGTTGAAGAGTTGAAAGGTCCGGGACACCTGTCGGGAAGAAAGCAAGTTTGGGTCCACCGCAGCATCAGACACTGATCCGTGCCAGCTCGAAAGGTTCTGGCGTCTACGAAGGGACTTCTTCAGGCAGCCTGCTGCCAGTCGTATCGATGATGCAAGCCACCCCTGCGTGGGAATGAAACCAAACGCGCAGATTGCTCCGGCATGGAACAAACAGGTCGTATCGCCGATGCGTCTTTTTTAAGAGAATCGTGGATTCGGTCTGCGTGATAGTAAGAGACGTAATCCCGGATCAGACGGCGCAAATGAACGTCATTGAGGACGATGAGGTGATCGAGAAACTCTCTGCGACAGCTCCCGATCCAGCGTTCCGCGACTCCATTCTGCCAAGGGCTTGCAGGGCTTATACGTGTGGGTCTCATGCCGCTGCCTGTGAGCAGCTCGATTACCTCCTGGCCAAACTTGCCGTCACGATCAAGAATCGCATAGCGGTAAGGACAGTTTCCGGAAACGCTTCCCTCAGTTGTTGGACTATCCAAGGACCGGTCGGGTGTTCGGTGACATTGAAATGGAGGACCTTGCGTCGACCATGCTCGATGACGAAGAAACAGTACAAGACTCGGAAGGTGAGGGTCGGCACAGTGAAGAAGTCCATGGCCGTGATGAGCTCGCGGTGGTTGCAAAGGAAAGCAGACCACAGCTTGCGGGCGTCGTTGGGAGGAGACAGGCGCCGGAGATAGCGCGAGACGGTGCGTTCAGAGATGTCGAAGCCGACTTTTAGAAGCTCACCGTGAATTCTGGGAGCCCCAACAGGGATTTTCGTTTACCATCCGCCGGATGAGAGTTCGAACCTCAGCATCGACCTTACGCCTGCCCGGCCTCTTTGGCCGCGAGCGCAGGCGCCAAAACAACCGAAAACCGACGCGATGCCAGGCGACAACAGTTTCTGGTTTGACGATCACCAGGACATGACTCCATCCGGGCCAAAGACGGCGGAGCAGAATCCAAAATATTCGATCCTGGGTTCGCAACCGGGGGCGAGAAGATTTTCGTTTGAGTATGCCCAACTGCTGACGTAGGGCAAGGATATCGAGGCCGAGGTTGTAGCGGCAACGGAAGGAAGCGCTGAAGCAGGTGAGGAGGCCGATGAAAAATGGAATCATGGGTCCGGATTTATAGCATAGTGGTCGGTTCCGATGCCCGCATTAATTCCTTGATTTTGCTGCCTCACGGAGTTTTGACGACACACAGGACCATATTCCGCCCAGCAATGAATTTATTAAGGAAACCCTGGCCTGGCTCGATCGCTATTTGGGACCGGTGAAATAGAAGGTGTGAAACATAATTTGCAGTGTAACGAATTAAAGATTTGTGTGCGGTTCTGCGTGACGGATGGAGTGGATTACTTCCGGGTTGCCGACCAACTGGACAGAATCCGCGGTCCGGCAGTGCTGCGGGAGGGCATTTCCTTCCGAGTTGTGCCAAGTCGAACCGTGATGGAAAGACGAATCAGCAGGGGGAAGGTTGGGGTCAAACGTCACCCTAAAACAGCAGTTGGACACTTTCGGGGGAATTCTTGGTCTCATAAAGATTGGTTAGCGACGTAAAGGTCGGACTGAAACAAGAAACCACGGAGCGAAGTCTACTGATTGCGATTTGTGAGGGCCACCGCCATGCCGGCCCTGCACCTAGGCCGGTCACTAGTGGAGGAGGTGCGGGCATAGTAGCCAGAACTGACATCCCTCGCTTACTTCTCCAGTAGTAACTGCTCGATCTTGGCTTTCAGCGCTCTATGATCGTCGTCTCCCTGAACATACTGTCCACCAGGATGAATATATTGAATGATTCCCTTGCGATCCATTAGGAAACTGACACTTGTCCAATTCGTTTTGGAGCCGTCCAACCACCAACTTCGCAGAGTTTGCCAATCATAGTCGATAGCTATCGGAAACTTGAACCTGAGCTGTTTCGCAAGTCGATAAACTCTTTCTGCATCCAAGGACTCGTTGGACTTGTGGTGATAGAATCCGATGACTTCCAGCCCCCGGGAGTGATATTGCTCATAAAATTCGTTCAGCGAGGGTGCGGTCGCCAAGCAGAAGGGGCAACCCTCCGTCCACCACCGGACTAACACAACCTTGCCCAACAGATCTTTGAGTTGAACAGGATTTGAGTTCAACCAACCTTTCACATGCCAATCCTGAGCCTTCATGCCTGCCAACTCGCTTGCCCTCCGGGTGTCCTTAGACTGTGCGGTGGCGCTAGAAACTAAAATTGCAGCAAGGAGCCAAACTACTGAAACTAAGGCCAACCCCAAAGGTTTGACTTTCGCGTATAGATGGAACAGTGCCGTTCTACTGATCATTGCAACCTCTGTCGTTACAAGACACTTCACCGAAATACCAAAATTGTAGGCTGTATCAGAGGATGAGAGAAGGTAATTTGCGGGAGAGAAAGTGTAAGCTGGGATAGATTCATTCGTTTGAGTTTTTGACCCAGCGGGGTGTTGCTCGAAGCAAGATCAATCCGATGTACGTGAGCGATCAATCGCTCATGCCTTCAGATCTTGACAAACAAGATTGACGTGCAGCAGATGGTGGACTTGCAAGAGTTCATCCGAACAGCTAGGTAACGCTCGTTGGCCAACAAGACCTTGATCCGGCGTGAAGGCGACTGATAGAACGTTCATCAGGAACTCTCTGAAATGGACCGCCTGAATAAGCTTGGGAACGAGCAGGTAGGATAGCTGGCGAGAGAGGCGGTAGTCGCAGGCTTTGCCTGTCGAGCTTGGCTCAGGTCGATTCCAAAATCCCTTGGTCTATTCTCGTATGAAAAAATTCTTGATTGTCGTTCTCGTGTCCCTAACCGCCCTGGTACTCGGCATCTTCTATTATTCCAGGGATAGCCAGCTCTCCTGGAGCGACTTCCTCACCCTTGACGCAAGGGCCGAGCCGATCGGAAGGCTCGGCACAGACCCGCTCGAGCGGCTTGGACTCAAGCCAGAAGACCTGCAACAGGCTTCCCCTCTTGGGAGAGTTACCTACAAGCAAAAGTGCCGCTATCTGAACAATACACGAACTGTGGTATCCCACACAATTGATGACTCCACAAAGGATGTCCTCAGATGCCTGGATGCGATGGACAAGTACTCTATCAAGGCCACCATCTTCGTCAGCACTCAGGTCGAGCCCATCTCGCTGCTGTGGCCGCGGCTGAGACAAGCCGTCGAGGATGGACATGAAATCGGATCTCACTCGCGCCGGCATCAGTGCCGTTGGCCCGATACGCGTTTCTTCTGTTTCCGAGCTTACACCGACTATGAAGTCAGTGGTTCAAGAGAAGACATTCTCAAGAACACTCAGCAACCCTATGTCTGGTCCTGGTGCTACCCCTGTGGCAATTGCTCGAGCTACCAATTCGTGCAGCGGAAAGTGGCACGAGCCGGATACCTGGTAGCGCGCAATTATCCAGGAGAGCGGCAGGATCGCCACAATCTGCCTGACCTTCAGACTTATGCCTCGAATCCCTACAATGCGGCTTATACCCAGGTTGTGCAGAAGAGAGGGGGCATTGCGAAATCAGGCAGGACCGATCTCGCGGAGCTTAACGCTAAGTTCGATGAGGTCTATCAGCAGGGTGGCATCTATAACTTTCTCTCTCATCCTCAGTGGCTCGATTACGGTGAGGATAAGTTCTACGAGCGCCATCTGGCCTACGTAGGGAGACGTTCGGACGTATGGTATGTTCCCATGGGACCTTTGTATGCCTACCGCGCTGTGAGCGAAAGAACGGAGGTTCACGCGTTAGAGCCGAAGGCGAGCGCGGAACGTTTTGCAGTTTGCAATGACCTGGATTCCAAGATTTTCAACAACAGCCTCACACTGGAATTTTCCGCTCCTGAAATGGCCGCTCCTTTTGTCAACGGGAAACCCATTCGTCAATGGAATCTTCAGGAGACTCACCGGTGGGATCGTGAATACTTTTGGCGGAAAGGTGAAAATCTGTTTGTTACGCTTCGACCCAATGTGATCTTGGAGTTTCGATGAGAACCGGGTGCAAGGAGGAAATAGGCAAGAGACGGCGCCAAAAACGGAAACCGGACCGAACACCGAAGACGGAACGGACGCAAGGAACCAGGATACAAAGGCAGGAAGGAGTACCCAGCATGAAAAGAAGACTACTGTCATTTCTCGGATGTTTGGACTGTTTTCGATTCTTGCAGCCCACTTCTCGTTCGACTCGAATCGAGAAGATTTAGGCCCACTCAAGGGCGGGTCGCCCACCCAGACCGCCACGACCTACGCGGGCTCCGACAGCACAGGCACGGGCCGAGGATCGCCTTTTCGCCGACGGATCAGCCCTCCAGCCCCGGGACGGCTGATCGATGGGACGTTTTTGAAACACTGCTTCCGGCTTACAGGACGTCAGTCTGAGTGCCACCTTCGAGTAGTCGCCCAGCGTTTAGTAAACACGCATTATAAAAGGGGCGCCCCTTTTTGAAGTAAGGTTTGAGGGTTGACCTCATCCCCTATAGAGAGGAGCACGCCGTATGGAGAGCACGAAGTACATCGGAATGGACGTTCACAAAGAGAGGATTTCGATCGCGGTGATGAATTCAGCCGGCAAGCTGGTGATAGAGTCGATCCTCGAAACGAAAGCCCTGACCCTTTTGCAGTTTGTGCAAGGGCGGCGCGGAAACCTGCAGGTCACGTTTGGAGAAGGAACCTGGGCCGCTTGGTTACACGACCTTCTCAAACCTTGCGCCACGAAAGTCCCGATGAAGAGATCGACAAGCCTTCAAGAAGGTCTCTGTCTTGCCCGCCGTGGTAGCTACTGAAACAAAGGGTTTTCAAGTCTGGAGTAAAGGCTGCCAGAAACCGTCTCCATTGCGTCCGCCGAATTGTGGCTGAGGGATAAGGCCGTGAAAGAAATGAAACTGCCCTCGGAGTTTATCTGTCTCGACCTGCTGGTAGGCTCGCCGGTTCGGTCTATAGACTATTGGACAGGTTTCAGTAAGAGCGATGTCAACGGGGGCGCTACTGTTGCCACTCCTGAAAAGGGCCGAGTTATCTTTGAGGCGGTTGTTGATGCTTTCTTGCGACTAGTCCAGGAATTTAACAACGTCCTCGGGGCGAAAGAACCGACCATCATAAGGAAGGTTAGCAAGAATTGAGAAGTGTGTAGTACAAATAGAAGCCCTGAATAACTACCAGAACCGTGGTCCTGTCTAAGGGCCATTCACATGTTTGGAGCTAATAAATGCGGATCACCGACGTAGAGGCGATCCACCTGCGCCTGCCTCAGGTGGAGGAAATTGCTGATGGGACACAGGACGTATTGGTGGTCAGGATTCACACGGATTCGGGACTGATCGGAATTGGGGAGGTCACCAGCCAGTCATATGTCTGTAAGGCCATCTTTGAGGCCCCCCGATCAGCCGAAAGGCGCCACGGGCTGACCTACCTCTTGCGTGGACAGGATCCCATGGATGTGGAGGGGCTGTGGCGCAGGATGTACTATCACACTAACCGCTACGGCCGAAGAGGGGCAGCCATTCACGCCATCAGCGGGGCAGACATAGCCCTATGGGATTTGCGCGGCAAGATCCTCGGTCAACCGATTTCTGAGTTATTGGGGGGTGCCCAGCGCAGGACGGTACGGGCCTATGCCAGCTTCCTCTTCGGTTCCTCCGCGGAGGAAACAGCCGAACTCGCCCGCCAAGCCGTCGACCTGGGGCTGACGGCGATTAAGTTCGGCTGGGGACCATTTGGCAAGGACGCGGCCGCTGATCTGGCACAAGTTGAATCGGCACGACGAGCCGTTGGAGATAACCGCGAGCTGATGGTGGATGCCGGCCAAGCCTGGGACGTTCCTACGGCCCTAGATCGCAGCCATCTTTTGGAGCCTTTCGGACTTACTTGGCTGGAGGAGCCTCTTTCTCAGGATGACATGAACGGCTACGCCGTGCTCTGTAGAGACTCTGCAGTGCCAATCGCGGCCGGCGAGGGCGAGGTGACACGCTGGGGCTTCGAAAACTTGATCAAATCTGGAGTCCATGTGCTACAGCCCGATGTGGCTTTTTGTGGCGGTCTGTCAGTCTGCCAGCAGGTGTCGTGTCTGTGTCACGAATCAGGCAGACGGTGTGTTCCGCACTGCTTTAGCACGGGGATCAATCTTGCGGCTTCGCTGCACTGGATGGCCGCACGTCCTGATGGGGACTTAGTTGAGTATTGCCTGAGACCTTCACCCTTGATGCGCCAGCTAGTGCGAGATCTTCCTCCTCTCGTCGACGGGCGCGTGGCTGTTCCCCAAGGGCCGGGTCTAGGGGTCGAGCTCGACGAACAGGTGCTGGAGCGCTTCCGAGTGTCTTAGGGTGTTCAGTCGCGTCAACCGTTGAATCAAATGAGATCATGGTGAAATTTGGGTGTTTCCGTCATCAACTGTTGCTAGGCCGCCAGAGGCACTGACAAAATACGAAACTGACTGTCCAAGACCTTTCGAAGACCACATTCTTCAACGCCATAAAAAAACCATCTTCGATGAGAAGATTTCTCTCAATGTCAGCGCCCTCGAAAGACGGCCGTACAGGAGCCATCATGCGCCATGGCTTCTATCGGACTCGGTGGGGAAAGCGTCGTCGCTACCAGTGCCAGACTTGTCGAAAGACGTTCTCCTCGACGACCGGGACACCTTATCGTTGCCTCCAACACCGGCGCGCCACCTTTGAGGAAGTCGCGGCTCTCAGTGTCGAGGGCCTGAATAAGTCCGCCATCGCTCGAGTCAAACGAATTGCATGGAATACGGTGCATCGTTGGCTAGAGAGAGCAGCCGCCTGGTGTCGTCGGTTTACTGCTGATGAGAAGATGTCTCTAGCGGCGTTACGACACTCGATGGAGAAGCACCTATGGATGGCTCCTATGAAACAAGATTTGTAGCGCAGAGGCCGCGTTTGCCTATGCGGCCTTTATAGGATTGCGGAAAGGAAAAGCCGCAGACCCGGTTTCTGGTTCTGCGCTGCGAAGCTAATCTTATATCAGCGGTGGAGATTTGAACGATCATGAAAACTCTTTTGCGAACGATTCTGCTCTTAACTTTGGCAGAAATAACCTTTGCTGACGATGTCGAGCTGCAAGCACCGCGCTCCGTCTTGCGCTTCGACCCGGCCGAGTTCGTCTTAACTCTCAAGCGAATTCCCTTTCGGAATCCATTCACTGAGATCGAACTGACTGGGGATTTCACGCCCAGTAGAGACAGCACGATACGTGTGCTTGGTTTTGCGGACTCGCAAGACGGGCGTACCTTTCGCCTGCGTTTTTCACCAGACCACTCTGGAGTTACCTATCACTATAAGCTGAGATTGCGCGGAAGAGGGATCGATCGGAGTTTTTCAGGAGAATTCCATTGCGAACCCTCCACCAATCCAGGGCCTGCCATCATTGATCCGAAGTACCCCAAACATTTCACTTTTGCCGGATCCAAGAAACCCTTTTACCACCTCGGTTACACCGCCTACCACTTGCTCGATCCCTCCAACGACGACGCTCAGCTGGATGCCACTATTGATTATTGTGCCAAGCACGGCTTTAACAAGATTCGTTTCTTGCTGACAGGCTATCCAAGAGATCTCGACAAGCGCACCAGTGCCGACGTTGAACATGGTGTGCCTGACCCGTGGAAAGCTCCTAACTACGGCGCCAGGCCTGGCCAAGTCAACCCACTCCCCGCCTGGCTCGGGACGCCGCACCAGTATGACTTCACCCGTTTCAATGTGGCTTATTGGCAGAGGGTTGATCGAGCGGTAAGGCGTATGCGAGAACGCGGTATCGTGGCGACTGCAATTATCACCATCGAAAAGCAGGACTTGCCTCACGAGTACGGCCGGCTGAGCGACCACGAACTGCGTCTCTACCGGTATGCAGTCGCCCGTCTGGCAGCTTTCGACAACGTCTGGTGGGATCTGGGCAACGAACACAATGAGTTCCGCGACATTTCCTGGGGAAACGCAGTGGGAGCCGTGATGAAAGCTATCGACCCCTATAAACGATTGACCTCAGCACACGCCTACGCGGATTTCCTTTACGCCAAATCGGACTGGGCAGACTTCGTCATAACTCAACAGTACGGCGATGAAAGACAAGTCCATGACTGGGTTCTTAAGTATCAGGCCGTCGGGAAGCCCTATGTGAACGAGGAATACGGCTACGAAGGAAATCTGGACAAACCGGGTCATGCCCAAAACAACGATTGGGTTCGGCGCTGCCATTGGGCGATCGCGTTGGCGGGTGGCTATGCAACCTATGGCGATTGGAGTGACGGTGTCAGCTATTTCTATATGGGCGAACCAGGGCCTGGAAAAACGGCCCCTCAACTCAAACATCTTCGGACATTCTTCGAGAGTCTCCCCTTTCATGAGATGATCCCACGGGATCAATGGGCCAGCCGCGGGTTCTGTCTTGCCAAGCCAACGAGCATTATGTCTTCTATCTACCCTGGGGAGGAACAAGTGACGTGAACCTCGAGGCGGCAGGACCACTGGGATTGGCCAGATGGTTCGATCCAAGAACCGGGAATTGGCGACAGGGACCCCGTCTGGTTCCAGGTAGGAACACCGTAACTGCACCCGCAGACGAGGACTGGGTGCTTTATGTCAGGTCAATCGAAACGCGCTGAAGCCAGGAGCGTGGAGCTAAGCGATTGGGACGCTCCAGTGGATTTGTGAGAGTAGTCCGGGATTGTCTATGGGCGAGATCAGGTGCCTGCAAGGGGCGATCTCCTGTCCCGCGTGGAGGAGATGCAGAAAGTGATTCCGCCAACAAATGTTGTCGCCAAATGGAGAGTTGGAGAATATTGCCCGATTTGGTTGCCAAGGTGTTTTTGCGCACCACAGCTGGTGGCGCTGGCCGAACCAACAAAAATCAAACAGATGCGAAATGAGAAGGAGTCAGCTCTCGCTCTCGTACCGTGACAGCTTGCTTGACCATGCTTGTAATGGAGCCATCCCGAGCCCCGCCCCGGCCGAGCCTTTGAGCAAGGTAGAGCGATGGGTTCGAGGAATGAGTTCATAGTCAAAACCAAGTCAAGAATACGGTCTCTTAGCTTTTAGAGAACCGCGCGCCCCAGACGCGATTCTAATCGCTGCCATTCCAGCTCCCACGGCTTACGGTAATCACAGTGGAGCCATTGGTTAGCTTCACGGTCACCAATGAACTCTTCTCTCTCGGGATCCCAACCAAGCAACTTGCCGGTGCGGGTGGCAATATTGCCGAGATGGCACATAACCGCAGTGAGATGTCCTTCCTCTACGTCGGCGTTAGACCGTTGCCGGCTTTTCACGCTGTCCAGGAAGTTCCGGACATGGGCCTCCCCATACTCCGAGCCAGGGTCGGTGATCTCCTCAATTTGGCGTTTACTAGAGTCCTCAGAGAGGAACCACAACTCGGGAACAACCTTAAAGCCGCTCCGTGAAAGATCAAGGGTCCCTTTGGTTCCGTGGAATTCCAAAAAAAACCCAGCCTTCATCCCATTCATTTCGCGAACGGACCAATTGAGAACGAAATCCGGAAACTGATAAATCACTTCCTGCACGTCGGGGGTTTCGCCGCCGTCGTTAATGGCATAACGACCGCCGAAACCAGCTACGCTTGTAGGTGCCTTGACGTTCATGGCCCATCGGGCGATATCTAGGTTGTGCGCACCAAAGTTCGTCATTTGACCCCCCGAGTAATGCCAAAACCAACGAAAATGGTAAAGGGCTGGCAAGGGCAGCGAATCGCGATAAGGCGCGGGCCCCAGCCACATGTCCCAGTTCAGTCCTGGGCATGGAGCACCACCTCCCTTGCTCGTAAAGCCCGGCATGGCATTGCGAATAAAGCCTGCGCAAACGTGAGAGACAGCACCCAGCTTGCCATTCCGAATGATTTCTACCGCCCGGGCGTAATGAGCTCCGGAGCGCTGCTGACTGCCCGTCTGCACGACCCGCTTATGTCTGCGGGCGGCATTCACCATCAGTCGGCCTTCCCGAATTCTCAGAGATAGTGGTTTTTCCACATAAACATCCTTGCCCGCCTCACAGGCCATAATCGTGGGTAGAGCATGCCAATGGTCAGGCGTGGCCACAATGACAGCCTCGATGTCTCTTTGCTCGAGAAGCTTTCGGAAGTCTTCGCAAGGCATGACGGAAGAGCCTGCCATGGCAGCAGCCTTCTCTAGATAGGGTTGGTAAACGTCACAGACCGCCACGGGACTGACATCAGGCTGTTTTATGAATTGTTCCCACAGACCGCGCCCTCGGTCGCCTGCGCCAATGATACCAACCCTGATGCGTTCGTTGGCACCAAGGATGTGCCCGTAGGATAGGGCGGTGAGCAGGGGTGCTGACTGAATGAAATTACGTCGTTGCATACGTCCGTTTCGTTTTGGAGAAGAAGATCCTCTTGGGCCCTCCATCAATTGGGCAATGTCGCTTGTTTGCGCAGCCACACCTCGCTAGCATGCGCGGGGAGGAGAATCCGACAGAAAGAGAAATCAAGGTGAGAGACGCACAGCGACGGACTACCTCTGCGATCCTTATCACCTCGATTTCAAAATCCATTGGCCCAGGAGGAGGAATAGATTGGTCAGTAACAGAACATGGGAGGAACTTCTCACCAACAGCATTTCTCAAATCTGTTCAGGCACCAGGAACGGCCTCCGATAGTCGCGCGTCAACAATGAGCAGCCTTCTTCGTCACTCACGATCTTTTCAGTCGAAGGGTCAAACTGAATCGTCCGACGGAGACGATAGGCAATATTCCCCAGGTGACACAAGGCACTTGATAGATGCCCTTCTTCGATCTCAGCACTCAGATCCTCGCGCTTTCCACTTCGTACAGCGGTCAGAAAGGTCTTGAAGTGGTCACAGTCGCCGGAACCGCTCGGCCCAGGTTCCCTGTTTTTGCCCAGGTAGGTCTTGTAACTGGAGGCAGTGAGTTCCATATATCCTTCCGAGCCATAGAACAGGACACCGATATTATTGCTTCCGTTGCTGCCGAAACCGCCTTCGTAGTTCGAGACCCAGTGACGGGTTTCAAATTGCAACATCTTTCCTTCGTTGCGCGTACTCAAACGTACAGATCAGTGTATTGGGTGTTTGCTGGTCATCGTCAAACATATAGTGCCCTCCCATGGCTTGAATGCGTGTGGGCAAACCGACTCCCAGTCCCCAACGGGCCAAGTCCATTTCATGAACGCCCTGGTTGCCCATGTCGCCATTCCCGTAGTCCCATTGCCAGTGCCAATCGTAGTGAAGGTTTCTTGCGCAGCAGCGGTCTGTTGGGGAGCGGGCCCAAGCCATAGGTTGTAGTCGATGCCGTGCGGGAACCGGCTGGGGACCATTGGTCTTGCCAATCGAAGGCCGCCACTTGAAACAAAGGCCCCGGGCCAGATACACCTCGCCAATGACTCCTTCCCTGAGTTTTTGAACGGCCTCACGCACAGCTGAACAACTGCGGGCTTGCGTTCCGTGTTGGCACATCCGAGAGTATTTTCGGGCTGCCTTCACTAGCTGTCGCCCCTCCCAGATGTTATGCGAACAGGGTTTTTCAATGTAGGCATGTTTCCCCGCCTGCATCGCCCAGATGCCGCACAAAGCGTGCCAATGGTTCGGGGTGGCAAAGCTGACTGCATCGACGTCCTTGTCGTCGAAGACTTGGCGCATATCGCGATAACATTTCACGGAACGTCCAGAAAGCTTCCCATACTGGGTAGCCCGCTCCTTTAAGACATTCTCGTCCACATCGCATAGAGCGATCACCTCTGCTCCAGGTTGATTGTGGAACTCAGCAATGTGCTGCTTGCCTTGTCCATGAATTCCCACCACGGCCACGCGAATCCTGTCGTTGGCCCCAAGGACTTTATTAACGCGAGCCAATAGGGTGACTGCAGCGATTCCGCCTGTCGTTTGTGAGCAAGTTCTTAAGAAACTTCGACGATTTACCTTCTGCCCTGTTTGCATTAGTTACAACCTCCTTACCTTGTAATTCTGCTCTTCTGTCTTCGTAAAGGTGCCAGCATAACGGAATGCTTAGCTGAGCCTTCCTTGTCACTAACGATCAAATTCTTGTCACTCTCGTTCCGAGCTGGACGGGTGATTCAGCGCTTTGATGCCTCCAAAGATCTAACGCGTACAAGGTGACGCCCCAACCGCGCAGGCATGGCAATGGCTGTTTTTCTGGTTCGAGGCATGGGACCAACACCAAACGCGTCTGGCGATCCAAAAGCATCAACGCTGGATAGGAAAACCCGACTGAGGGCCATGACCTGCGTCATATGATCGCGGACTGTAAGCCTGCGATTTGCCATATGACTTCACGCCCGCCGGTTGCGGGTCCGCCTTTAAAACATTAGCAAACCAGCCGGCAATCTTCTGCCAGTCTATCTTTCCGACTTGGAGCCTCAACGCTTCTGAGTCCGCTTGGGAACGTTCGTAGAAGCTAACGCTCCACCCATAACTCGATCTAAATTCCCCGTCGTCTATGTCGGAGGGGCAGTGTATCCAACAATGACGCGGCGCGACAAGGGCTACGACCATCGGTAAGTCCATTGTCGCCAGAAAGCGGGGCACATCGGAAAGAGAGTCTACCTTAGCCTCTTGTCTGTAGGAAGGATTAGAAATCTGTGCCACGACGGCTGCGATTCGCGGGGTGAGGGCTGCAGCGAACAGAGCTGACTTGCCCAGTCCACCGGATCCGAGCAATCCAATGGGCCTGTTGGGATACTCATCGGAGAGTACAGAGACAATCCCCTGGATGTCTTGCACCCAAAGCCCTGGCCAGGGGCGGCCCATGAGCCACGCCCAGTTGTCGGTTCTCCCACCACCCGAGCTGATTTCACCAGTGCCGCGGACGTCAACCAGGACAGCGCGCAGTCTCCGCGAGAGTATTTCGGGAATAGCTGGTAAGAAATCAGGCGATCTACCCAAGAAGATTATCGTAGCGCTAGGTGCCTGGTCCTTCGGTGAGAACTCGGTAGCTGGCAGACGGATGCCGGGTTCAGTTTCAACGATAAGTTGCCGGATGACCTCGTCGGATCGGCTAGTGACCTCCTTGACATGCAATGTGGGGTCTGAGTCCTGAGCTGGAAGCCCCAGCCGTTCCTGTAGGCGTTGGCGAAATTCTCGCTGGATATGCAGGGCCTCGGTGGAATCACCCGGCAAGACTGGCAGCGGCGTTGGCCGAAGAATCCATTCCCGATATATATCTGCAAAAGTTTTGTTGGCAGCAGGCAAGCCGCATATCAGTCCCGTCCGTGGCTCAAACAAAAAGGGGATTTCCTGGGAACTTTCCACGTCGCGTCGCAAGAAGTGGCGCTCCACCCACCCATACATCCGTTCGCGCTTATCCTGCTGATAGCCATGAGATGTATTGGATTCCCAAAATTGCAGAGAATCACCTGCTCCGTAGAGGTTATAGATCTTCTTGGCTTGGTTGACAGCTCTGGCCGTCTCGTCGAAGGGGAATTCGTATGAATCGGTCCCACGCAAGGCTGCGGTCACAAGTAGCGGACGTGGTGCGACGAGCGCAAGCAAGGTCGAAATGTCTGCCACCCTGCGGATGCCAGGTGGTCGTTGGTGCCAGTCCCAGTTACGGTCGTTACGAATCCAATGGTCGAAGCTGGTCACTGAACAGACCGGAACTGCCAGGCGGACCCGATTATCCAGTGCTGCAACCCAATAGGTGCTATTACTTCCACCTGATTCTCCCGTGAACGCAATCCGATTCCGGTCCACGTCTTTGCGGGCATAGAGATAGTCGATGGCGCGAATACCGTCAAGAATCTCCAGGCCGGTGGGCGTTCCAGCGGTGTAAGAAAAGCCGCGCAGACCGTGATCGTTACCTCCCCCGTAAGGGAGTCCAGCACATGGATTGACACCTGTGTTACGCTCAAAGGTACCCATATAATCGTAAGTGACGACAATCAGACCTCGTCTGACAAGGTTTACACTTCGCGCTTGAGCCTCGACGTTTGCCTTGCTATCACAGGTGGTATGGCCTGTAATACTGACGATGGCAGGAGCTGGTGTTGTAAGGCCCTTGGGTGTATACACCAGCGCCGGTACCATCATTCCGGGGTAACTCTCGTAGAGCATTTTTTCGATTGTGTAACCATCGCGATCGAGAAGACCTCTGGCGATCGATTTGATGGGGCCTCGGTGCTGCAGATCCTCCAGTCCAATTAGTCTGTGAATTTGTTCGAGCAATATAGGCTTTCTTGCCTCCCAAGCTGCCAGGGTGGCTGGCAGCTCAATAGGGGGTAGATTTCGCTCGACGAAGCTAAACATCATTGATCGACGCTCTGACTCGTCAAGGATGGGGTTTTGTAGGAGGCTTAGATCGGTCTGGGCACACAAAGGAAATACTGTGCTCCAACCAAGGAGAACTAAGGTAATATACAGGACAAAATCAGGGCGCAACCTTGAAGCGCCAACAACATACTGCCGTCCTCGGCGGAGGATTGGATGCCATGGTCTCAGGCTACGGCTGGGGTGGTGCGTCCCGCAAGGGTTCTCAACCATGCAGCCTTGGCTCATGCCAGGTTTGCCCATCCTTGTTGAATGACCGGAGTCTCTTTGGAGACTTATGCGTATCATAACAGCCTCCAGACTCTTGGTAACAAGTCTTGGGCTTTTTCCCTAACATAGGTCCATCTTTCCTCAATAGTCTCGTCCGGGGTGTGTTGCCGCGGTGCTTCCTTCGTCAACTGTAGGTAGTGCAATTGTAACTCACGTGCGTGGTAGAGTTTGAGACTCAATTTGAGGCTATCCGTTCTGGCCTCGACGAGAGTCCACCCACCATGAAGAGTCTCAACTGTCCCACCAGGCACTGCCCTCCCTCGAAAAATGCCGGTGCCGGAGCCATCATTCGCCACGGCTTCTACAGGACTCGGTCGGGGAAGCGTCGTCGCTACCAGTGCCAAGTCTTGTGGCAAGACATTCTGCTCGACGAGCGGGACACCTTATCATCGACTCCAACACCGTCGCACCACTTTTGATGAAGTGGCGGCTCCCTAAGCGTCGAAGGCCTCAACAAGTCCGCCATCGCTCGAGCCAAGCGAATCACCTGGAATACAGTTCATCGCTGGCTGGAAAGAGCAGCCGGCCTGGTGTCGTCGTTTCAATAAACGAAAAATTAAGAAGGCTCTCTGCGGCAGAACTTCAGGCTGATGAGATCCGAACGATCGTCGGAGGCAAGGGACAGCCGGTGTGGGTCTTCGCCGTGATCGACGTCTGGTCGCGGCTTTGGCCGTCGACGGTGGTCGGCAAACGCAGCTACCAAAACACCCTGGTCCTGTTTCGAGATCTGTCTAGACGAATGAGTCTCGAGATTATCCCTCTGATTACCACTGATGGATTCGGATTTTATGAGAAAGTCGTCGGACGCGTGTTCGGGCCAGCGTGTGTCTATGGCTAAGTCATCAAGACGCGCAAGAACGATCGGGTTGTCAGAGTAGAGCAGAGCCGTGATCGGAGCTGGGCGATTGAAACAGCGCTGCGGGACTCGGAGGATTCAGTGAAGCTAAACACCTCGTTCGTCGAACGGTTGAATCTCACGATCCGACAAGGCTCGTCGTATCTGGGCGACGAACGATTTGTCAAGCCCGATGGAAGGAATGTCTCGAAGATCACATCGAGTTGTTCCGCTGCTATTACAACTTCATCCGGCCTCACAGGGCCCTGAAATTTGGACGCGAAGTTAGGACGCCGGCTATGCAGGCTGGGTTGACCTACCCTGGGGCTGACATTGAGAGAAGTCTTCTCATCGAAGATGGTTTTTCTGGCGTTGAAGAATGTCATATTCGCGCCCTGCTACAGCCATTTTTCCGGAACGCCGACCTTCAAATGGACGGTTACTGGTGGCGGACCCTTCGTTCCCAATATGTAAAGCACTACCTCGGCGCCCGCAAGTTCTCGTCGATTCAGGCAGAAGGCTTCCCTCATTCTGCTATTGCGACTACACTGCCGGGGGTGCGGACGTACAGGGTTCTGTCCGAGATGGCGGGCGTTGCCAGCACGAGCTCACCCAACTGGTTCGTGCCAACCAATTCGAACTGCTGTCCAGCTCTGATGACGAATGTCTGTCCCTCTTCATCACTCACATAGATCTTGCCATCGGCTGCGATCGGCGATGAGGTGAACGCCCCTCCGGTGCCAAGCCGTTGCTCATACAGCTTATGCCCGGTCCGAGCATCGTAGGCCTTGAAGATACCCTGACTTGTCGATGCGTAGATCAAATCTCCGTACACGACAGGTGTCTGCAAATAGGAGCCATTGCGCTCTTCACTCCATGCCAGACCAGCACTGACACGGGAGCCGGGTGCGGGCGTAATGTCTCCGGACGCTTCCGGGCGGATCGCGTACAACGGTGATTTGCCTCCGTGCGCGTTGGCGACGTAGATCAATCCGTGAGCCATGAACGGTGTGGGTACAGGTATGTCGCCTTCCGATCTCAAACGCCAAAGTTCCTTGCCCGTTTTGAAGTCGTAGCCAGCGATGTAAGGGTAGCCGTTGGCCACAATCTGTGTCCGGTTGGCGGTCCTGAAAACACCGGGCGTGGCCCAACTGCAGACAGAAACGGAGGCTCGCGGCACTCGCCAGAGCTCGCCTCCATCCGTCGCCGCGAACGCCGCAAGGAAGCCATCTTTCTTGCTGTCGGATTGAACGATGACCGTATCTTCGAAGAGCACGGGCGAGCTCGCGAAGCCCCAGGAGAGAGTTCGGTCATCCGAGGGCGCCATGTCGAGGATACCCAGGTCCTTTTGCCACTCCAGCTTACCGTTGTGCGTGTAGCTGTAGAGACCTTCGGACCCGAAAAACGCGATAACTCGTTTGCCGTCGGTTGCGACCGTTGTGTTCGCGTGCGTCGCTTTCGTATGGCGCCGAGCCTTGGGCTTACCTCGATGCGCGGTCTGGCGCCATAGAACTTTACCGCTCAGCTTATCGAGGCAATAGAGCACCCATTCCTGCTCGGCGTCGTCATCGGCCGAGTTGCCGCTACCGTACAGCCCAACCTTAAGCGGGGCTTTTCCCACGCTCGAGATGGCGGTGGTCACGAACAGCTTGCCGCCGGTGATGACAGGGCTCGAATGCCCCAGTCCTGCGATGGGCGTCTTCCACTTTATATTACGAAGTGGACCGGTGCTCGCATCGCCGTTCCAGCTCGCGGGCGCCGCGCCCTGGTCAACACCGCTGGCGCCGGGTCCCCGATACGCAGGCCAATCCGCAGCGGACAGGACGGGGAGAAGGCAAGCGATGGCAACGACGAGAGTTCGAGACAACATAGACGATGAGTATACGTCCGCTCGACCCTTGCGTGTAATGGGAATCGTCATCCTTCGTGCGCCCGTTTGCAAGCATGAGCTCCGCGTCCCAGCAGGCGAAGCGTCAACTTCGCTGTGCACCCAAAGGAAGACAAAGACCCTTGCGAGCATGAAATTGTGGACCGAGCCCCAAAAGAGGTGTCCTACGCAAATATTGTCCGTGCCCCGATAACCTCTTGAATTCGAAGTATCCCTATGGGACTCTGGGCTCCCATGTTTCACAATACCTATTTGTGTGCCTTCTCGACTCTTTACTATCTCAATTTGGACTTCATCCGATTCCTGGGCAGTCTCGTCCAGTCCCGCTCCACCCTTGCCGCCGAGAATCTCTTCTTGCGGAAACAGCTGGCCCTCTACCAGGAACGTCAAGTTCGACCTCGGCGGGCCACCGATGCCACGGGTCTCACGATGGTATTGGCGGCAAGACTGTTTGATTGGAAGGAAGCGTTAGTTTCGGTTCGACCGGAGACCTTCACTCGATGGCACCGCCGAGGTTTTAAATTGTTCTGGCGCTGGAAATCCCGACGGATCGGCAGACCCAGGATTCCCAAAGATTTGCCTCAACTGATCCTGGCCATGGCTCGGGACAATCCGACCTGGGGCCAAGCGCGGATCGCCGCTGAACTCCTCGTCAAGCTTGGGATTAAGGTCTCACCGCACGATCCAGAAATATTTGCCGGAGGATGTGAAGGACGGTCGACGACGGGCCGCTCCATCCCAACGCTGGACGACCTTTGTTCGCAATCATGCCAAGGGCATGCTAGCTTGTGATTTTTTCGTCTCCGTCACGGTCCACTTTCGGATGATCTATGTGTTTGTCCTGATGGAAGTGGGCTCGCGACGACTCCTGCATCTCAATGTCACCTCCCATCCCACCGGCGCCTGGACCTTACAGCAATTTCGAGAAGTGATGGACCACGAACACGACTATCGCTTTGTGATTCACGATCGGGACACGATCTATTCCCACGAGCTGGATCTTGCGGTGAGAGCCATGGGAGTGAGAATCCTCAAAACTCCGTTCCACTCGCCTCAAGCGAATTCGCATTGCGAGAGGTTGATAGGTAGCCTACGGCGAGATTGTCTGGACTTTCTGATTCCTATCAATGAGGGTCATCTCAGGGGAATTCTAAAAGAATGGAAAACCCACTACTGTCAGGCAAGGCCACATGCGAGTCTGGGACCAGGACTTCCGGAGCCGGGAGATGGCCTGCCGGTGCCGCTGCAAAAACAACGACATCAGATTCCCGCGGGATATCGAGTAAGGACCAAGCCGATTCTGGGGGGTCTTCATCATGAGTATCGGCTGGAGAAGATCGCTGCCTGAGGAGGGAAGGGAAGGGTAGTGAAACGAAGGCCCTTTTTTCACCAAGCCAAAAGTGTCTTCCCAAGCGGCCGCAAAAATTGATGAATCAGACGGATCGACATTCTCAGCTCTCCTGGTGACGAGAAGTGGCAACCATGCCCGATTTGGCTGCCAAAGTCTTTTTGCGCACCACAACCAGTTGACCCGGCTTCGCCGGTCGACTGGGGCGTTTGCCCGCCAAATATGAGGACCAGTCGTAGTCAGCCAATCTTGACGAAATAGACGAAAGGAGTATTCTCGATTTTTACGTCATGTTTCAGTCACATTGGGCTCATTCGTAATCACAGTCTGTCTGGGAAAGGAGTTGACTTACCATGCCGTACGCACTTGTTCGAAGCACATTCGAAGATTTCGAAAAATGGAAGGCGGTGTTTGATGAAGCTGCTAGCCTCCGCCAGTCCTATGGCTCCAAGGGAGTCCGTGTTTTGCGTAACTTGGATCAGCCCAATGAAGTCGTGACTGTTGGAGACTATGAAGACTTGAAGCGGGCCCGGCAGCTGTTCCAGTCCCCAGAATTTTGGGCGGCCACTCAACGGGCTGGGGTGATAGGACGGCCGGAGGTGAGCTCTCTGGAGGAGGTCGAGCGGCTCCCCGCCTGAAGGCTGGACACTGACTATACGCTTCAAAGAGACTACGGAGCTAACCCACAGGTCGCTACGTCCTATCTTGAACTCAAGGGTGCTGTCTTAAAGCATCGGACGGGCTAACAACCTCTGCCACTGGGTTGTCTGCCGACGTTGTGGAATAATGATGCTGGTTTCCTGAAGTCGTATCTGAGCGCTTAACCTGGCTACTACTTGACCGCTGATGCCGGTTACAAAGATGAGGATGGTTATCTATGGGCATCTTGAACTCTCGAACCGGGGAGGTGGAGTTTGCTGTCGGCGGGCATAACCCGCCTTATGTTTTTTCGGAGAGCGGAGTGAGGCCTCTGGGCTTCGAAGGGGATATGATTGTTGGGATCAGCCAGGGAGTACACTATAAATCGGAGCGGATCCCAGCTCCGGCCGGGTGAGGGTCTCTTTCTGTTCACCGACGGCCTCACCGAAGCCACCAATGAAGCCCAGGACTTGTTTTCAGAGGAGCGGCTGGAGGCGACCCTCCAGAGCTG
Source organism: uncultured Acidimicrobiia bacterium (assembly GCA_963752385.1). Taxonomy (GTDB): domain Bacteria; phylum Acidobacteriota; class Terriglobia; order Versatilivoradales; family Versatilivoraceae; genus CAVVYL01. Next base: position 84,362 of record CAVVYL010000016.1, read on the forward strand.
CGCGGCTCAGCCCCTCCGGAGTCTCGTCGGAAGTGTGACCGAGGAAGCACGGAAGTTCGTCGCAGGCGCCCCTCAGGCCGACGACCTCACGATCATGACTGTTCGCTACCGCGGATGAACGTCGTCGTTGCCAACGATATCTCGGAGGTCGACCGCCTCCACCGCAGCGTGTCCCAGTTCTGCCGGGAACACGGGCTCTCTTCAGAAATTGAAGGCGACCTCAGTCTGGCGCTCGAAGAAATCCTGGTGAATGTGATTCGTTATGGTCACCCGGAAGGCGGAAAGCATGAGATCCTGGTTTCGCTATCACTGGAACAAGATTGCGTGATCACCACAGTGGAGGACGATGGAGTGCCCTTTAACCCGCTGGAAGCGCCCGAGCCGGACCTCTATAGCCCGATCGAAACGCGCCGGATTGGAGGTCTGGGGATTCATTTGGTCAGAAACATCACCGATGGTTTGGAGTATCGTCGCAACGAGGGCCGGAATCGTCTCGTGATGCGGAAACATGTACCGAGGAGTGAATGATGGAAATGTTGGAAGCCCGCCGGAATGACATCTTGGTGTTGGCGCTGAAAGGGCGTCTGGGAGCGACTTCGGTGCCGTCTGTTCTGAACCACCTGCAGAAGCGGATCGATCAGGGTAAGCGGCAGCTTGCACTGGACGCGGCCGGGCTCACCTACATCAGTAGCTCCCGCCTGCGGCTTCTGTTGCAAGTCGCAAGACAGCTCGAAGAGCGCTCCGGACGGATGGTGCTGTGTGCTCTTCAGGAGCCCGTAAAGCGTGTCTTGGAAATTGCCGGCTTCATGTCGCTATTCAACATTTTCAGCTCGCCGGAGGAAGCCATTCAGTACTGCCAGCCAGATTAGCGCTATTTAAATAGGTCCCCCGCCGCCGTTATTCTATGCGTTTGCCCTAGCGCGGCAGCAATTGCTTAGTGAAGTATGCGGACAGTTATCCAACGCCTGTCATTAGGTTTCGTACTCATCGCCCTCAGCTCTGCCGTTCTGCTCATATCCGACTGGGGTCAGCGTAAAGGAAACACTGCCCGGATCCCCCGGGTGGCGATCGTGCAGCACGCTTCGCAGCCCGTTCTGGACGACGGCATCCGCGGTATGCTCGACGCGCTCGCAGCCGAGGGTTTCATTGACGGCCGCAACATCGCAGTTCAACGCTTCAATGCTGAAAACGACCTGCCCACAGCGAACACAATCGCTCGCCAGGTGACGACCGGCGAGTATGACATGGTCATCACGTCGAGCACGCTTTCCATGCAAACCGTCGCCAACGCAAATAGGGCGGGCCGGGTCATCCATGTTTTCGGTGTCGTAGCCGACCCGTTCAGCGCCGGAATCGGGATCAGTCGCGAGAATCCCCTGGATCATCCGAAGCACCTGGTCGGATTGGGAAGCATGGTTCCCGTCGACAAGGCTTTCCAAATGGCGCGAGCCATGTTTCCTGGCCTCAAGTCGGTCGGATTGGCCTGGAACTCGGCAGAATCGAATTCGGCCGCGTTCACAACGGTGGGTCGCAAGGTGTGCAAGGAAATGGGAATCGAGCTGATGGAGGCCAACGTCGATAGCTCGTCGGCAGTCCTCGAAGCGGCAACCTCGCTCGTCGCTCGGGGAGCACAGGCGCTTTGGGTAAGTGGCGACGTGACCGTTCTGGTCGCTCTGGAATCGGCAGTGGCCGCGGCACGCAAAGGCCGCATTCCTGTCTTCACAATCACCCCACCAGGCGTGCAGCGGGGCAGCCTATTCGATTCCGGCGTGAACTTTTACGAAGTGGGCGAACAGACCGGGGAGTTGGCTGCAAGTATTCTCAAAGGCGCCGATCCCGCCAAGATACCCGTGCGAAATCTGATTCCGGAAAAAGTGGCCGTTAATCTGACTGGCCTCGCCGGACTTAAGGATAACTGGCGCATACCTCCGGACCTGGTTGCACAGGCGCACATCGTGCTTGATGAAAAGGGACTGCATGACAAGACTGCCACAAGGCTGCGGAGACCGCCGCCAGGGCACATGTTTAGATTAGGACTAGTCTACTTCGCACCGGAAGCCGGCGCCGACGTTTGCATAAAAGGCATCTTCGATGGTCTGAGCGAGCTGGGATTTGAGGAAGGTAAGAATCTGGAGGTTCGGCGATCGCACGCGCAGGGCGAGATCGCCAACATCCCTTCCCTACTTCAAAACTACGATAACCAGGATGTAGACCTGATTCTGACGATGACGACGCCCTGCCTCACATCCGCCTGCAACACGGTCCGGAAGAAACCTGTTGTCTTCACCTATGTCTACGACCCGATCGCCGCCGGCGCCGGCAAGAGCCGTACCGACCACGTGGCGCATGTCACCGGCGTAGGATCCTTCCCTCCGGTCGCCGATACGATCGGCGTCATCGAGCAGCTCGTGCCCGCAGTGAAATCCGTGGGAACTCTGTACAACAGCTCGGAAGCGAACTCGCGCAAGGTGGTCAGTGTAGCCCGCGAGCTTTTCACCAAGCGCGGCATCAAGCTGGAGGAAGTGACTGTGACCGGAACAAGCGATGTAGCACAAGCAGCGCAGGTCCTGGCCGGCAGAAATATTCAGGCTCTGTGGATCACCGGTGACAACACAGCGCTGCAGGCGTTCGACGCAATCGCGAAGGTCTCGATCGACCGACGCCTTCCATTGATCAATAACGACCCGGAGTTCGTGGACCGCGGCGCCTTAGCCTGTGTGGGCCTGGGCTGGTATCCGGCCGGTCAGGCCGCGGCAAAACTGGCGGCCCGAGTCTTGCTTGGCCAGAATCCGCATCACTTGCCTATCGAGGAAGTTGCCGTTAAGCAGGTCGTGCTCAACCATACCGTGGCCAAGAAACTAGGCGTGAGGTTTCCGCCCAACCTTGTCAAAGAGGCCGCCGCCCGGTGAAACGCCTGTCATTGGGACTCTTTCTGATCGTTCTTTCATCATCGGTTCTGTTGATTTCCGACTGGAATCAGCGCAAGACACCTGACCTGACTGTTGGCAAGAAATGGAAGATCCGACTCGTGGAGTTCAATAATGTGCTTGATGTGGAGGAGAGCGAGGAGGGTGTTCTTGCGGGTTTGAGATCTCAACTCGTCGAGGGTCGTGATTTTGAAGTCAAAATTGGAAACGCGCAAGGAGACATGGCGACGCTCACGAGCGTGGTCGATTCCGCCCTCGCAGACGGAGCCGACATGCTAATCACCATGTCGACTCCAACGTTGCAGGTTGCGCTACGGAGAGCGCAGAGGGTTCCTGTAGTATTCACTTACGTTGCAAGTGCGGTCGCTGCGGGTGCGGGACGCAGCCTTGAAGACCATGCTCCGAACGTCACGGGCATCGAAATGATCGGAGCCTACGATCAGATGTTCGCGCTGGTGCGCGAGTTTCTACCCTCGGTCCGCACGGTTGGAACTCTTTTTGTTCCAGCCGAAGTGAACATGGTCGTCAACAAGGAACTACTCGTGCGCGAGGGAAAGAAAGCCGGGGTCGAAGTCGCGGCGGTCGGCGTAAGCACAAGCTCGGAAGTTTCGGACGCCGCCTTGGCGATGGTCAGCAAGAATATCGAAGCAGTGTGTCAGATCAGTGGAAATCTAACTGCGGCCTCATTTGGAGGAATCTCTCAAGCCGCGCGTAAAGCCAAGCTTCCGGTCTTTGCATTTCAAAAATCCCAGGCGCATGGGGGTGCCGCAGTGACTCTGGCGCGCGATTATTATGATGCTGGAAGAGCGGCTGCCCTCGTTGCCGTTCGGATCATACGCGGCGAAAGCCCCGCGAGGATTCCGATCCAGTCCTTCACCAAGACAACACTCATGGTCAACCGAGCGGCAGCTCGGGCTGTCGGGTTGAACATCCCGCAGTCTGTCATGAACCGGAACCCGCAGATGATTGGGAATTACTAAGGATTGGAGAACATGGTGACGTAACCCCTGACGCTTGGCCCTCTCCGTTTGAGGGGAGAAGAGTGCCGAAGGCGGGGAGAGGGGGACATATCATTAACTATGGAGATCACTAAGCAGACTGCAGGTCAGTTCACCGAACTCATCATTAAAGGCCGGCTCGACGGCTACTGGGCTGATCATCTAACCAGCGCCCTCGAGGAGGTGGTTCGCGGCGGCGCTGATCATGTCCGACTGAACCTTGCCGGAGTCGGCTACATCAGCTCGATGGGCATCCGCGTCCTCATGAAGTTCTACGAACAGCTGCATGGTATCAACGGCGCTTTGGTGGTCTCGAATCCGTCTGAACCAGTCAAGCGTGTTCTTGAAATGATGCGCCTTGGCAAACTCTTGACATCCGAATCCGCCGATCCCGCCCCGGCGGCCGTTCCCGAAACCGGCCGTCGTATTGATCGCAAAACAGCATGCTTCGAAGTATTTGATTGCGCCCCAAACGCGAAGCTCAAATGCGCGGTGGTCGGCGATCCTGCTCTGCTTTCGAGCTGCGGATTCCGCAACGAGCACTCGCGGACAATGACATTCCCCGAATCGGCGATGGCCATCGGGCTCGGCGCGTTCGGCCATCATTTCGAAGACTGTGAGCAGCGCTTTGGCGAGTTCCTCTCGGTTGCCGGCGCCGCCGCTTATCAGCCTACCGACGGCAGCAACGTTCCCGACTACCTGATTGCTGAAGGAAGTTTCGTCCCCGAGCTGCAGGTCCTTTATGCCCTGGTCTGCAAAGGTCCATTCGCCAGCCTCGCGCGGTTTGAGGCCAATAGCGAGCCAGGCGCCGTCTCGCTTAGCGATCTCGCAGAAGCGGCCCTCGAAATTTCAGGCGCCGCCACGGCCGGCATTGCAATGATCGCCGAATCAGCAGGACTCATCGGAGCTGCCCTTCGTCAGGCCCCTACGCAATCAGCTTTCAAAGGCGAGCTCTTCCACTATCCCGAAGCCCGCCGTTGGCTCTCCTTCAGTCCTGAACACTCCCACATGCGCTCGCTTGCCGTGATTGCCGGAGTCGCTTCCCGCTCCCCGGACGGACTGCTCGCGCCGATGCTTCGGCCAATCGGGCCGGGATCGCCGATCAGAGGCCACTTCCACGCCGCCGCGTTCTCATACCGTCCAATCAGGAAGGGAAGAGTCGACTTGAAAACAACCATCAAATCCGTATTTGAAGCGGAAACCTTGCAGGGCGTTCTTCACCTCCTCGCCGATGACCGCGAATCCGCGGCCGCGGCGCAGAGCGAATTCGTCCGCGGGTCCTGCTGGATCAGTCCTATCGCGGAGGTCGCATGAGCCTGCTAATCGGTTCGATGACAATCGGCTTTATCCTATCTCTGCTCGCTCTTGGTGTCTTCCTCAGCTTCCGAGTGTTTGCGTTCCCCGATATTACTGCCGAAGGCTCGATCACACTCGGGGCCTCGGTTGCGGCGGCGCTGCTCGTGAGTGGTTTCAGCCCGCTCGCCGCCACAATGGCAGGGTTCGTGTCCGGCATGATGGCAGGCGCTGCAACGGGCATCCTTCACACCCGGTTCAACATCAACGGACTTCTGGCCGGTATCCTCGTCATGACGTCGCTCTATTCAATAAATCTCCACATTATGGGTAAGAGCAACATCCCCCTTCTCACCCAGACCACTTTCGCAAATACTGCTGAGAAGGCCGGAGCACTCGTCTTCGGCGGACGCGATTCATTGAATGTTTGGGGTTGGGACGTCAGCGCACGCGACGCGTCTATCTTTGTCTTTGTGATTGTCGTAATCACCATGGTCTCAATACTGCTCTACCTGTTCTTTGGGACCGACATCGGCACCGCTATGCGGGCCACAGGCGACAACAGCCAGATGATTCGCGCTCTCGGCGTCAGCGATCGCAACATGATCACCTTCGGTCTGGCGATCTCGAACGGCCTGATCGCGCTCGCCGGAGCGCTGTTGGCACAGTATCAAGGCTTTGCTGATGTCCAGATGGGCATCGGAATGGTCGTGTGGGGCTTGGCCAGTGTCATCATCGGTGAAGCTCTAGTGGGCACACGGCAGCTCGGTTTCGCAATCGTCGGCGCCATCATGGGTTCTGTGCTCTTCCGTCTTTTGGTTGCTATCGCGCTGCGGTGGGGCCTCAACCCGAACGACCTGAAGCTGATCACAGCTGCGTTTGTCTTCCTTGCACTCATCCTGCCGAACCTGCTCGCGAGATTCAGCGTGGCGAGAGCGAGGCCCCCCGCCCATGCTTGAGACAAAAAGGATCTTAAAGACGTTTAATGCCGGAACGCCGAACGAGGTAAGGTCCTTGCAAGGCGTCGATCTCACCATAGAAGTCGGTTCGTTCGTAATCGTAATCGGAACGAATGGCTCGGGAAAATCCACGCTGCTAAACGCGATTGCCGGCACAGTCTTGGTTGACTCTGGCAGCATCCATATCGAGGGCCGAGACGTAACCCGCTGGCCGGAGCATCGCCGCGCTAGGTTCATCGGCCGCGTATTCCAGAACCCGTTTAGCGGAACTGCGCCTAACCTGTCGATCGCCGAGAACCTTGCCCTCTCCGCACGCCGCGGACGCCCTCGCGGATTCGGCTGGGCGCTCGAATCCAACTTGATGGCGAAAATGCGCGACACTGTGCGGACCCTCAAGATGGGCCTTGAAGACCGCTTGGACAACGCGCTCGGCAGCCTCTCCGGAGGTCAGCGGCAGGCGTTGACGCTCCTCATGGCGACCTGGCTCAAACCCAAGCTCTTACTGCTTGACGAGCACACTGCTGCGCTGGATCCGAAGAGTGCCGATCAGGTCATCAAACTCAGCGACGACCTCATCAGCCGCGAGAAGCTCACAACGCTGATGGTTACCCACTCCATGCAACAGGCCGCGAACCTCGGAGATCGCCTGATCATGATGCACCGCGGCAGCGTCGTGCACGACCTCCGCGGGGCCGAGAAGCATCGCCTCCGTGCCGAAGATCTGCTCGCGCGCTTCGAAGACCTCCGGCGCGCCGACCAACTGGACGAAACTGCGGCCGAGCTCCTGCAACGGGTCTACGTGTAGAATCGGAACAGAATGTCGCTAAACTCTAGGTTAGGTGGCGAGTTACGCTGCTCCCGTGAATCAATGAGCTCGAGTTTTGAACACTATGGGAGCATCCCTTTGGGACCATGAGGCGCTGGATGGACCAAGGCTACTTTCTGATGCGGCGCAAAGAGAAAGTGGCGACGGAAATGAGCCTGACTGTGTTGGCCTACAATCTAAACAGGTGTTGAATCTGATGGGAACCCACAAGCTCATTGCCGCACTGAGCTAGCCGGGCCAAGACCCAGCTCGATCCCATCCCGGAAGCCCCCCTTGAACGTGATGAGGACTTACCGGACCCGCTCTTTGCCTCGAACGCGGCGGCCCTTGTCCAGGTTCGGTGCGTTGTCGCACATCGTCAGCGTGTCGCCGTCCAGGGCATAGGTCTCCTTCCACGCCTTCCTAGGGGCGTCGTATCGAGAACGACGTCTCTTTGGCCGAGGCTGCCGTCACGGTAATAGGCAATGACCTGCGTGCACTAACTCTACGAACCGGACTGCAGCACGCTTGTGGCATTGGAGAAAACGTTGCTGACGGTTTTGCCCAAATTTGGGAGAGCTACCATTACGATCAGAGCAATGAACACCAGCAAGAGGGCGTACTCGACTAGATCCTGACCTTCTTCCTCTTCAAGAAAACGCTTGAATAGTTCGAACATTGTTAGGTTTCTCCTTACTTGAGTTGATTATTATCTGAACCATTGGAGTCTGATCCCATCACCTCGCCGCAGTGGTGCTTCCGGCGTTCGATTCCTTGTGGTGGCAGACCACTATGCCGGCGGCGTTCCTTGATCAATCCGCGTTTGATCAGCGCCGAAATTACGGCTCCATACTCGTCATCCAGCACGCGAGCGATGTCGGAGAACGTGAGCCCGTGGTTGATGAATAGGTTGCAGATTGTGACGGCTCTTTTAGCCTTGGGATCGAGATTCGTGCTATTGCTAGGCAAGTTAAACTGGTCCTGACGCACTTGAAAACCATCTCGAATTTCGTAGTTGGACTCTCGCATATGGTGTCTCTCTCTACCGAATTGAGAAAACCTGGGGATGTTTGGCCGCGAGGAAGTTCAGGCTCCGCTTCCCTTTGTCGGCAGCGAGCCCAGGAATCTTTACGACTTTCGTATTACCTCTTTACGATTTTCGTATTACCACTTGTGGGGGAGAGTTTTGGCGATTGCGTCAGCAACATGGGCACGTGGGAACGGCCTAACTACCAGCAATAGGGACCGGCCCTAGTCAGCACTGGCAAGGGGTTCTGAGCGGCCCCGGTTGGCCTCGTCCAGCAACCTCAGTCCTTCTAAGAGCAGATAGGTGTTGCTGCTATGGATCACTTGAGGGAAGGGGGTGGGGGAAGGCCTGTACTCAAACTTGGCCTGCCTGAGGGCAAGCAAGTCATAAAAGCAGGTTCACCCAGTTTGTCTTTGAAGCCTGCGTCCACGATTTTTCCTGAGTTAAAGAGAATCGCTCCCGTCTGGCCTGCTGCACTGATCAAGAGCTTTCCGCATTTCTGGCCGCTCTCCAGGATTTGGACGATGTCCTGCACTGCGATCTCTGACAAATCGCCCCTCAGGGTGACGGGGTCCTGTTGGTGTGAAGGCGTTGCTTCCGCCTCGTTCATCAATGTGGGCAGCCGGAAACGTGGTGAATCAAGATTGGCTTCCATTACGCCCACGGAAACAGTCGTACGACCGCCGGATTCGGTTGTTAGATTCTGTTCAACGATATTCTTAATGTGATCCATGATCTGATGTGAGAGCGCTGCGGAGACATTCGGTAGGATCACGCTAAACTGATCCTCTGCTCCTTTGGCAACCACACTTCCTTTCCGCAGGTGAGTCTTCAGCAAGAATCCCACCTTACGCAACAGGAGGTTGGCGACAGCTTGACCATGGATTGTTTTGATACTTTGAAAGTCATCGATGGACACTAGTGCCAGGCACAGTGGGTACCGTAGTAGCTGGGCATTTCTAATTTCAGCGGAAAGCCGCTCTTCGAAGAAGTGCCGATTATGCAGGCCGGTCAATTCGTCTTTGATTTCCAAGGTCTGCAATTCACAGAACTGCTGTGCGTTTTTTAAGGCGACAGCCGCATGTCCGGCCAGTGTCGACAAGAGGGCTACCTCCTGCTCATCCCACTGGATCGGCTGTGCACAGTGGTGCACCACGATCATCCCGATTCGATCGCACTTATACAGCAAAGGACAAGCGAGAATGGATTGGATGCCAAAGCATTCTAGGACTGGGTGGCACTCGGTTAGCGCCGGGTCTTGGATCGCTTGGCTGATTACTATGGGATCCTGGGATTCAGACACGAGTTTTGAAATCAGGAAGTTTAGTTTGGCAGTCTTGCTGTCAAGGGAAGGTGCAACTCCGGTTCTGCAGCATTCAAAGGTTTTCGCTTTGTGTCCGTTTCTTTCCCGCACGATTATTACGCATCGATCCGCTCGGATGTTCTCAACGAGCTTTGAAGCTGAGACTCTTAACACCTCCTCCTCGTCTCTGGTGTCATAGACTTCCCGAACGATCGAGTCGACTCCCGCAATGAACTGCCTTCTTCGGATTTGCTCCTGAGCGTTCACGCTTTGGGTTCCGTCAGTCGCCTGGTTCGCTAACTGCGAGCGAATAAGTGCGATCTCTCTTGCAATTTCTTCCGCGCGCTCTATCTGGCCGGTTTCACGATAGCCAGTTTCCAGAGCCTCCTTGGCTGGTAAATAACTTGGATATTCGCAGGCAAGAGCGACAAGAATTTCGAGAGCTTGAGAATAGCACCCATACTTCATGGCTAACTCCGCCTCAATCATGTCGTCCAGAATCTCGGGATTTACGGTCCGGCTGCCCACCAGTTCCACCTCCTGACTGCTCGGGAGAGAGCCTTGGCCTCTTCGCGTTGCCAATTGTCGAGCGCCGTGAGACCTTTTCGGCATTTCGAGGTCACTGGATGAGGCCTAGGCGGGGACCGAGCTCCGCTCTTGTGCAGGCCGACGGTCAGACTGACGAACAAGTAGGGCCATCTCTCACCCGCATGCTAAGCTAACTGATGTTTTCAGGCATGACGTACGGTTTTAGCCACAGCGCGACCTGAACTGCGACCGCGCCCATCCTGCGGAACTTAGTTCAAACCTGTTGCTCAACTCAGTGGAACGATTCCAGTCCTGTAAGGGCAACAGCATTCCACTCAGCTGTCCAATCTTACTAACCATCCTGACTCAATTGAACTCCATGGTGAAGAGGAGCTTCACAAGCTGAAACGGACCCTTGTCCCAGTGAGGCGGAATACTTCTCAAATTTGTGTCTCAAAGTTCAAGGCTGTTTCGAAATCTAGGTTCCTAACTGTACTCGAAGTCGGCGACCCGATCAGGGGCGATAGTCGAACTTGTAGCAGTCATACCGGTTGAGTCTTAGGCTTGCCAATTTCGTAGGATCGTTGGATGGCAGGTGGCGCGTGAAGTGCTTCCAGACTCCCCTGAGAGTCAGACTGAATTCGGTAACAACGGCGTAATGTATCGAGACTGAATTTCTAGGCACATTGCCGAGGAGGCCAGGACAGATTCCAGGGAGTTCTGGATAATCAACTCAACTTCAGGAGGAACCAACGATGTTGGACCTACTTAAGCGTTTCATTAAGGAAGAAGAAGGACAGGATTTGGTGGAGTATGCTCTTTTGCTGGTTTTTATTGCTCTGATCGTGATGGCAGCTCTTCCCAGCTTGGGCAAGACCGTTAGCAACGTTTTCTCAAACGCCACCAGCGTATTGCAGTCGGGCTCATAGCTATCGAATCTCGCTGATGTCCTTGCGAGCTCAGTAGCGATATGACAGCCAGTGCGGCTGAGGCGTAGTACGGTCTCGGGTGCCGGGTACTCTTGTCAGTTGCTTCCTAACCTGGGGGCCAAGCTAGCCGAGGTTTTCAGCAATGACGTACGGTTTTGCCGCAGCGTAATCTGAACTGCGGTGCGCATTCTGCTGGAGTCATTTTCAGACGTGGTGTGCGATGCCCTTCAAGAGGGAGGAAACTCGCCATAAGGTGCATAAGACCTATGAAAGCTGATCTTTTAGCGACGCGGCAGCACAGTTATTTTGAGAAGCCCCGGTCTGACCGAGGCATCACACTGTTGATGGCGGCCGCCAGTCTCGTTGCGCTGCTTGGGTTCGTGGCGTTGGCTGTCGACCTAGGCATGCTCTACACAGTTCGCGCCAACAGTCAGAATATCGCCGATGCAGCCGCCCTGGCCGGCGCTCGCGAGGCCTTCGTCGTCCCTAATCCAGATAAGATAACGGCTGCAAAACAAGGAGCCAAATCAGCGGCGGCGGCAAACTACACACCGGAGTCACTGAGCGACATACGACTTCGCGATGCAGACATCGTCGTGATCGACTCCTCGACGGAGCACACCGTCCAGGTCACGGTTCGGCGCAGCGTAGCTAACGGAAACCCTGTAAGAACTTTCTTTGCTCCCATCCTTGGAATTCCATCCGTGAGTGTCACGGCCACAGCTACTGCGGAGGCCTTCATTCCAACGGGCGCCTCGGGTCCCCGCTTCGGTACCCAATGCGTCAAGCCTTGGCTATTGCCCGACATTAATCCCAATACGGGTCAGCCGTACTCTCCGGCTGATATTGGCACGGACATCACAGTCAAGGGGGGCGATCCCCAGACTGATTCAGTGGCGCCAGGTCAGTTTTACCCGCTGGACCTGCAATATAACGGTATCACGCCCAATTGCCCTTCCTGTGAAAGTCCTGCTTCAACCGAGAATGGGGCAAATCTCTATCGATCAAATATCGGGTGCTGCAATGGTGATACAGTGGTTTGCGGCGAGACCCGGTTGAACCTTCAAACGGGGAATATGGTCGGTCCCACCCTACAAGGCACTCTCTGTCTGATACACCAAGGTCAAGGCAACTCAGGTGGGCAAGATGTCCTGGTCAGCGTCAATCCGCTGCAGATCCAATATGGGAGCAATCATCCAGGTGGCGGTGGTGGCTTCGGCACCAGTAGCGAGTCGCTTCAGGCCGTGCCTGTTTTTGACCCCGCGACCAATCCAATTACCCCGGGCCAGGGACAATATCCGAGCGTGCTGGTGAACAAACTGATCCAAGTATTCATAAAGCGCGCCCATAATCCTCAAGGTACGGTCGACGCTACCATCATCCAAGTGATCACCTGTGCTATTCCATCAGGCGGGACACCCAACACGGGGCCGGTTTCTGTTGGCAGTCCAGTTCCGTTGCGGTTAGTTAGGAACTAACCTAGGGCTGCCGCCGATTCTATTCCTGCGGGATATGAGAGTCGGGAGCCAGGGATGGGGAGTGAGGATGACCGTCATAGAAAACAATGTGTCTTCGTTCTGGAGCCCGTTAGGTATAAGACGCTTGTCAGACGAGTTCAAGAAAAGGTGGGGTGATTGGCGATGTTGTCAAAGCAATCTGCACTTCCCAAAATCCCGGGCCGTTTTTCAAGCGAGAAAGGGTCGGAACTCGTTGAAACCGGGATAGTGATCGTTTTATTTATGATGCTGGTGATGGGCGTCTTTGAATTCGGGCGAGCCTACAACGTCTACCAGAACATCACCAACGCCGCTAGAGAGGGCGCCAGATTTGCGGTGGCGCCACAAAGAGGCGGCGGGGTGTCATACCCCACTACCGACGAGGTTCGCGCTGTCGTGGTGGGCTTCTTAAACAGCGCAAATGTGCCAGATCCCGGCTCAGCCAGGCTTCAGATCCTTCCGAATCAGAGCTTAGGCGGCGTCGCCGCGTGTAACCCATCTGTTAGTGGCTCTCCCTGTGGGACGGGGGTGTCTGTGAATTACCCCTTTTCGATATTTGGCGTCGGCAATATCGACCTCCGGACCTCGATAGTCATGAGGAACGAGTTATGATAGTCAACAGACCTGAGATTTTGCGTCCAAACAAGATCCGCTCCCAAAGAGGAGCTGGGCTCATAGAATTTGCCCTTGTCTTCCCTTTTCTGCTTCTCTTCCTTGTGGGGCTTCTCGAGGTCGGTCAAGGTTACAAGCTCTACCAAAACATTACGAATGCGACCAGAGAAGGAGCCAGGCTGTCGACACAAAAATACTATAACCAACCTACCAAAGCCCCCGACTTCCTCCGCGACCGCATCACGAACTATCTTTCCGCCTTAGGTTTGCAAACCTCGTACTATCAGGGAGCCGGCACAAATATTTCGGGGACGACCAGCTGGGAATACGGCGATTACCCCAACGGATCCTACTTGTTAATCAATCAGGCGAAGACTTTTCCAAAGATGGGCAGTCCCGGAACTGAATTTAGCGGTTCAGAGGTTTCACTGAGCTACCCGTACAGTTTTACTTCCCTCGGTCCAGTCATACGTCTGGTGGTCCCCAACTCCAGTTTCGGCAATTCAATTCTGATCAAGAATTCCACCATCATCCAGAACGAGTAGCTACCGCAATATTCCTGCTCCCGCCTTTCCCCACCACCCAATTGGAATTGTTACCCACAAATCAAGAAGGATTTTCACTCAATAGAGGCGCCTGGGACTGGATCGTTCCTTTGAACCCAAAGACAGCAAAAAACCCCACCATAGAGACGCTGAGCTAAAGAGACCTTCGTCGCGAGAACAGCTGCGCTTATTTAAACTGTCGATCTTAAGTTGAAGAGGGTTCGATGGCGCCGATGACCCGGCAGTCGCTGCGCCAGGCGGTGAAACCTTCCACCGGGGGTGAGCGATGAAGCTTCTCAACCTCCTTAGGGTGTTCATAGTTGGTTCGTGAAAATTTTTCGAAGCAGTGCTAAAGAGCCCTTCAACGGTTGCCGATACGATCCACAAGCAGTTTCTCTTTTCTCAGTCATTCGCAGATCACCCTGAATGCGAATCTCATCCTTCAAAGAGCAAGACCCGCTGGAGAAAAAATCCATGCAAGATCGCGTTTCAATCAACCAACAGTCAGGTGGGCTCAATGAATTCCGCTCTGAAAGGGGAATCGTCCTGCTCATAACTGCTGCCGGCCTAGTAGCACTGATGGGCTTCGTTGCCTTTGCTGTCGACATGGGCATGCTCTATACAGCCCGTGCGGATTGCCAGAAGATCGCGGATGCCGCGGCATTGGCAGGAGCGAAGGAAGCATTTTTTTATACTCCTTCGGATCCGGTCGCAACGGCAAAGACCGCTGCCGTCTCGGCGGCTCGAGCCAACTATTCACCTCTTAATTCCAGCGACCGGCGAGTGAGGCCGGAAAATGTGGCCGTGAATACGACAACCCGAACGGTGCAGGTCACCGTGACCCGGACTGCGGCCACGCAGAACCCGCTGCCCACTTTTTTCGCGAAAATTCTCGGCATCAACACAGTGGATGTAACCGCAGTGGCGACCGCCGAGGTCTATCGGCCTACTGTGGGCGGTCCTCCTTTCGGTGCGAAATGTATCAAGCCCTGGTTATTGCCCGACCTTTACGACTTTGGGAGTGGGTTAGAGACAATTGATGAGAGTGACCGTGGAAAGTACTTCAATATCAAGCAAGGCGACTCGGCCTTGTCGACCGCTCCAGGTCAATATCTGATTGCCAACTTGCCCCAGGGATCGATCGCGCCGCTCTGTCCTTCCTGCGGCGACCCAGCTGCAGCAGCGAACGGTGCTGACCTGTACCGTCAGAATATCTCGTGTTGCAATCGAAACCCGATTTTCTGTGGCGTCCTACTTGACTTCGACACCGAAAACGGCAACAAGGTCGGGCCGACGGGACAAGGAGTTCAGTGTCTGATTGGTCAAAACGGTAACTCGATTGACGATCAAGACGTCTTAGTCTCTCCCACCCCTTCGAATCCGACGGGACCGCTTCAGATTCAACCCGGGACTAGCAACCCGCTCTCCCGCAATCCCAGCATTAACTATGTCACGGACAGCGAGTCGCTCATTATCGTGCCGATGTTCGATGCCTCGACGCCACTAACCAGCGGACAAACGCAGGTCTTGATCGTCGGTTTCATGCAGGTGTTTATTCACTACGTGGGCAATCCTCAGAATACGGTCTACACAACCATTATCAACGTGACGCGATGCACCGCTGGCGGCGGGTCCGGAACACCACCGCCACCAGTGACCAGCGGCGCCATCGGCAGTCCGCTTCCGTTGCGGCTAGTACGGAATAGTGGGACCTAATTTTCTTATTGAAGCAGAGTGAGGAGGTTATGGCTAAGCAATTCAAAAGGAGTGAAAAAGGCGCGGAGCTGGTAGAAATGTCCTTCGTCATTCTGCTGCTGGTCACGCTGATCGTCGCGGTCTTCGAGTTTGGCCGGGCCTACAACATCTACCAGAACATCACGAATGCAGCCAGAGAGGGAGCTCGATTCGCCGTGGCGCCGCAGCGGGGAGGAACGATTAACTACCCCAACCAGTCCGAAGTCAGCTCGGTCGTCAACAGTTTCATGCGGAGTGCCAATCTCGATCCGAATGCGCCTGGCGTGAGCATCAACATACGGCTGAACAATCAGAACGTCGACCCCAGTTGCACGCCGTGCACGCCAAACGGCGGCTGTGCCTGCGGAACCAGGGTCTCTATCACGTACCCGTTTTCGTTCAAGTTTTACGGCGGGGTGAGTCTTTCGACCACTGTGCTGATGAGAAATGAATCATGAGAGGCGGAGTTCGAAGTGCCAATTCCTGGTTCGCATCTCGGACTTCGCACTTTTTCTTTGGTAGTGAGGTGAAATATGACTAGCAATAGCAGATTTCAGCTGAAATGGATGAACGATAGGTCTCAGCGGGGCGCTTCGCTGATCGAGTTTGCCCTCGTTCTGCCCTTTTTAATGGTATTTGTCATGGGAATCGTGGAGTTCGGTCGAGGATTCAACATCTATCACAACGTCACGAATGCCTGTCGCGAAGGCGCGCGCCTCGCCGCCATGCGCGACAACAAGCAGCTCACGCTTACAGCGGCGAACATCGTCCGCGACCGGGTGGTGAATTACATGACCAGCGTGGGACTGCAAACTTCTCCCTACACGGGAACGGGAGCGCTGGATAGTTCGACCCCACCCGCCCAAAGCGCCACGGACTACATTTACGGGAGCCGCAGCGGGGCCTACCTGGTGATCGATCAAGGCGAAACCATTCCTGAGACAGACGCCAGCGGAAACGTGGTCGGCGGAGGAATCAACTACCCGGCTTCCAGAGTTCAGCTGCGCTACCCGTACACGTTTCCCATGTTTAGCAAGGTTATCCGTCTGTTGGTTCCCTCGGCGTCCGCGAGCGGGACGATCTACATCGCGAGTTCCACCGTCATCGAAAACTGAAGCCAAATCGGGAAACTACCAACAATTCGTCCAACGGTGGGAATTCGGTCGTACCCACCCAGCGCTTCGCCGTCGGATTCCCAGTGTGGACCGCCGAGCCCGTCTGTTCCTGCCCCGCGAAGAGGCAACCCGCAGCGCTGCACTCGACAATCAATCCCTCTTTCGACGCGTGCAGACCCCTCAAGATTTAAGACCTGCACAACTCCTTGAAAATCTGAGACATCGCTGAAATCTCCAAAAATTGGCAGAGCAGGTGCACTGAACCAGGCGGCGATCGATGATCTCAAGTTTTGTTTGTGCGCAGGTTCTTCGCCATGAATTGCTTAGCCCCATCGTGAGACTTACCCGAACGGTAAGGCCCTAGATAAAGTTTCGCCATCTTGTTTCAAAACTGTTTTTCGAAAAGAGCCCCTGGATTTCACAGCCCTGGGGGAAGGGAAAAGATAATGCCGAACCAGTTCCGGAGAATCCTGATCTTTTGTTTCACCGCGACCTTCGCTTTGTGGCAAACCACTTCGGTAAAGGCACTCTATGCTTCTGAGCCTCCTTCTGAAACCAAGCGGTTCACCTTTCATGGAGCCCTACAAGGCAGCGCCAATTCCCAGGCGCAAGTGAACCGTCTGGAAGCCAGCGTGGGCTACAACTTCAGTCCGAAACTCGCAGTTGATTTTGGATTGCCGTTCTATTTTGTGAATTCAAATCTCTCCAGTGACCCGAATCTCAATGGCTTTCGGAGCGGACTTGGGAATGCCTTCGTCAGCTTGAGAGTCACACCGAACCTGACAGACTGGCACTATGTCTCTTCGCTAACGGCGACAGCTCCGACCGGAGACCGAGATCGCGGTTTCAGCACCGGGCGAGTGACAGTCGATTGGAACAATTTCATCAGTCGTTCTTTCTCCCGGTTTACGCCCTTCGCCAACTTGGGGGTTGCCAACACCGTTTCGGACACCAATTTTTTCTACAGGCCATTCAGTTCTCTGGGTGCGGTGGCGCATTTCGAGGGCGGGGCCAGCTATCGTTTGAACCGGTCCTTTGGCATCGGGGCTTCAGCCTACAGTGTGGTTCCTTCCGGCGAACAAAAGTTTTACAGCCGGGTGGTCAAGCGCGAGAACGACAATGTTCAACCATCCAACACTCAGGGAGATCAGGTCCGTGTACGTGCTTTCCAAACGACCGCCGTAATTGTGGATGATGCGAGCTTGGCGCGGGATCGTGGCTTGGCGAGCTGGGTGACGATCTATCCGAGTTCAATTGTGTATCTGCAGACCGGCTATCATCGCAGTGTGGCTTACTCATTGAATAGTTTCTTTTTTGGAGTTGGCTTACAACTTGATTCAGTCTATGGACGCATCATACGTCCGTAGTGATTAGGAGCTACTACACCTAGGGAGGATGAATCCATGAAGCGATTTACCTTGACGATGTCAATCACACTAATGGCTTTGGTCTTTACGAGTGAACTAGCAAGAGCTCAGCGCGGTCAAGGCCGATCTGGAAGTCCGGCTGGCCCACCAGCCACGTCTCAACGCGGCCAGATGCCGGATCGTTCCAACAGGCCGGTCAAGGACTCTAGTGAGCCTGGGTCCGTCAATCGCGAGCATCAGATGCAGTCGAAAACGACAGTGAGCGACCATTTGGAGCACAACACGCATTTGGCTGGGCGGCTTCAGGGAATGTTCCCGGCAGGAACGGATTTACAGCTGGCCTCCAGTGGTTTCAAGAACCTCGGTCAGTTCGTAGCTGCCGCGCACGTGTCCAAGAACCTGGGAATCCCCTTTGACCAACTGAAGTTGAAGATGACGGGAGACTCCGCGGTTTCGCTGGGAAAGGCGATCCAGGACTTGCGGCCCGAAGCGGACACCGGAAGCGAAGTCAAAAAAGCGGAGCAGCAAGCCAAAGAGGAAATCAGACAGGCTGAAGCCGCCCGAAAGAACGAGAATCGCCAGGCTAAGGAATCCGGAAAGAAGAGTGACTGAAGCAAAAAGTGACTGAAGTGAACTTTCTGGCCCTCCGCTCGAAGCAAGACGGAGGGGCAGCAGAGATCTTCGTCGGCTCCAGCGTTGTCGAACTTCCTCCCGACCCACGAATCCCGTCGCAAAAATGCACTTCCGGGACTGCTAGGGTCGTCAGAATCCTGCCCAGGTGCGATCCTACTCTTCTGGAGGTTCGTACCAGGAAAACGGTCTGAGCCTAAGTAGATCCCGTGCAGCTCGCATGGGTTTTCCGATCTGTGCCAATGAATATGCAGTCGGCCAACCGGAAACTGACAAACGGCTGCCCAAGAAGCTTCCAATCCAAAGGTTCGGCGATCGGAATCTCGGGTACGAATGCCCAAAGGTCTATCGGATTTATGAAAAGAGTTACATACTTAAATGGCGCGCAGCTGGCAGTTTCTGCGTTCTGCCGAAGAAAGAGGCCTGGAACGTTGAATGATAGGCGTTCACAGAAGCGTCAGGTGCGGGAGCGTTGCTGACGAAGAGAGAGACCTAGACTTGTTGCTATTCAGCTATTATCAGCCGGTCCGATAGTAGGATAACTTCGCTTCGGAGGCATTCGATGTTCTCAGGTGGGTTCGGCTTTGTTCTGCTGATCTGTCTGCTCTCTGTGCAACCGCACCTGTCTGGATTCTCTGCAGAAAGTGCCCAACGCATTCGTCCGCCAGAGAAAATCACTTGTTCCCGGAACCTCCTGACTTCCTACACCGGCAGGGTTCTGTCCATGAAGCGACAAAAAGGAAGCACCCGTATCCGGATGCGAACGGATGAGGAGACTTCGGAGCAGTTCACCTTGCGTCACACCACCGACAACCCTTCTGAGTTCTTTCTGCTGTGGGGAGAAAGATTCAGCGAGAGTGACTGGAAGCGGATCGAGACTGGAAGGAATCAACTGCGGCCCGACCTCCGGGCCACAGTCTGGATTTGCGATAACGGCGAGAATCCTGTTGTGGACTGGCAACCAGCGAAGGACTGACACCGGATTGCGGGTCTTCGACTGTCGCGGGAACCAAGAATCCACCGATTCCCGCGACATTCGTCAATCAGCATCGATTGTCGCAATCGCAAGCGATCATTGCCGGTAGGTGGTCCACATGCTTTGCATGCGAGCTGCTTGGCCTCCGGTAAACTCGTCCATACAGTCATCGTCGCTGTAGTCCATAAAGTTGTGGATTGGATCAATGCCGGTCTGTTTGCAGGTGTTCCGACCGGCAGGACAACCGTAAGCGGGTGAACGCTCGGCAGGTGTATCGCTCACGTAATCGCCATTCTTGCTGCAACCGCCCTGAAAGGTGTGATAGAGCCCAAGCCAATGACCTACCTCGTGGGTCCCCGTATCTCCGAGGTTATAGGGCGCGGCGCTGCCGCCCGGCAGCGAGGAATACAGAATGACGACGCCATCATTGGTCGGGTTACTGGAATAGTTCCATGGAAACGTCGCCCATCCCAGCAGGCCGCCGCCGGGATTGTTGGAATAAATGTTTAGATCCATTTCAGTGCCCTTGCGCAGAGCAGCTTTCATTTGCGCTTCGGCCTGAGACCCGGGACCTGCCGTATACCAGGTGGCATTGGTTGTTCGGTCAACGTCGCTGGCCAAATTGAAATTGAAGGTGAAGCCTGAGCCTAGATAAGTGTCGATAAGCACATTGACCTGCGCGTTGATCTGAGAGTCCGGAACATCTCCATTGCTGATCCCACTCCCTTTATTGATCACGTGGAAATAGACGTTGATGGTCGGGCTGCCAGATGCAGCCAGATCATACCCGTCCGAACTCCTTTGACCTGCCGAGCCACTCCGTCGATTGTCAGCTTTACGAATGCTCTTCTCTACTTCCTCGCCTTCTATTTCGTCAACGTGCCGCGTGGCACAGCGGGCGCCACTTTCAATGAAGGCTTTCTTGCTTCGCCACACGTGGCCATTCAAGTGAAATGGAATGTTGTCGTCCTCATCCGCCCTGCCTTGTGCCCGGACAGCCTCACCAATTGTAATGATGAAAGCCAGTCCAAAACCTGTAGCTAAAAGCATCCAGGTTGTTCGTTTTCTCATTTATCCCTCCACTGAATAAGATGGGTCCAGCTGTTAGCCCGAGGAATTCATGCAAAGGCGTTGGACACGATGCTTCCTCCGAAGTCCCCGAGCGGCATCCCCTATACAGGGCATAGGGGGTTTACTTTGCCTGTTTCATGTCAAGAGCTAGCAATTGGATGCCCAGGCTTGGGGCAGGTTACTGGCTTGCGCGAGGAGACATTGGACCCAAGGAAGCACCTGGTAAAGATAGGCACTACAGCCAGCGCGGTCGCTCAGGGTAACTAGAGGGCTCTACGAATTGCGGGATAGTTACTCTTCCACAGAATGGAAGTCGGAATGGAAAGATGAGAAGCAAAGATCCAAATGATAGGGCAGTCTCCACCGGCTCCTGTGAAAAGATCACGGTGTCCAGCCGGCACGAGCTCGCCAGTGACAAATATGTCCTTTGAACGACAGTGATAGATTCTGGGTCTCAAATGCCAAGACATCGTTTACACCGAGAAGTGCCATGACATCGTTTACAACTAAGAGAGGCAGGATGCGAGGAAGGGTCCGCTTTGGGTATCTCTCGAGCTTAAAACAGATTCAGTCTTTGCTTGGCCATCCCGCCGGGAGGCGGATTTTTGCGATGGATTCGCCTGTGTTGAGAAGCTTCGGCCCGAAGCGGCACAAATCAGGTTCGATGGGCGAATGCCATCGCATCTATCCAGAATCCTTCGCGGCAGACAAACTGAAGGCGCACTGAGCGAGTGACTTGCAGATGACAGCATCGGACCTGGAATTGCCAGCGCCTCGATGCTCTCCTTTCAGAGACCGCGAGTAACGCAAGTTCATCAGAGGAAACACAGGAAGTAGAGTCGGGTCTGATTATCACTACTCGTCATTCTCTTTTTTGGGCCCGTCAGGGGGAGAGCCTGGAGGTAGCGGTTCCTGGCGTTTTGAGGGTGTAGCGGTTTGCGATCAGGGTGGCGAATTGACTTGCAAGATTCGGGTCGAGCCTTTCGATGTTTCTGCGTTCCTCCAGGGCGGCACGAAGATCTCCCACTATCAGGTAAAACGCTCCTAACTGGTAGTGGGCTTCCGGCATACCAGGCTGGATTCGAATCGCTTGCTTGCAAGCCTTGATCGCCTTTCCATATCGCCCAACTTCACCTTGTGCCACCGCCAGACCGAGATGAGCCGACGCAAAATCGCGTTTGACGCGAATAGCGCCCTGAAAAGCCTTGGCCGCTGCCTCCCATCGGCCCTCCTCACTATAGGCTGTTCCCAGGTTGTGATGAGCCTCTGCATAATCGGTCTTGAGACGGATAGCCTGCCGATAGGCCGCTTGGGCTTCCTGCCACTGTCCAAGCCGTCCGCACACCCAACCCAGTTCATTATAGGCCTTCGCGAAATCGGGTCCAGCCTTAATACTTTCCAGATAGCTCTCTTTGGCTTGCTGATAGTAACTCGACCTTCCATCGACAGAGTCCGTGTCTCGTTTTGGCAGAAGAGGAGACCCAGACTCAGCTGTGCGCGTTTGCGGGGAGTCCATTTCCGTATCCCGAGCGCGACCAAGGCTAAGATAGGCTTTGGCCAAGTTGTAGTGAGCTTCCGCGAGGGTAGGCCTGAGGCTGATGGCCTGCTGGTAAGCCTCTATGGCCTCGGTGTACCGGTCCGAACTGGCATAGGCCCAGCCCAAGTTGTTGAGCGCCTCTGGGAAATGAGGCCAAATGGCGATGGCCTGCCTAAAGGCTTCCATCGCTTCTGTCCAAAGCCCCAGCTTGCCATAAGCACCGCCCAGATTGTTGTATGTTTCCAGGTTTGGCCTGATCGCCAGCGCCTGCCTGCATGTGCCCACAGCTTCGGTCCAACGGTTGAGTTTGCCATAAGTCCAACATAGGCTGTTATGCGCTTCAAAATAGCCAGGATGGATTGCGAGCGCTCTCGAGTACGCAGTAACCGCTTCTTGGTAACGTCCCAATCTGCTGTAGGAGCAACCCTTATGAAAATAGGCTTCTGCATAGCGGGGATTTTTGTCGATGGCCTTTTCAAAGAATGCGAGGGCTTGCGGGTAAGCTTGGAGCCGGAAGAGATCGAAACCCATTTTGAAGTTCGACTCGGCATCCTTGCCCGATGAACCTGTTTCCCTCGCCAGAGCTTGGGCGCCAAGAATCAGCAAGGAAAGAAACAGTCTGGCCACCCAGCATCCTGAGTCCTGCCTGAACCCCCTAGGAATAAGCGCACCCTCAAAGGTAGATTGAACGGCTCAGATTTTGCAACTTTGCCGCCAGGCTAAGGGTGCGCCTGGATCGCAAGCTACAAAGCTCGATGAGCGACTGCAAAGCTCATAAGGTTTCATCGTGATGCATATTCCCAGACGATGGATCAGCGGGGGAGGAACAGATAGTCCAGTCGTTGTAAAGGGACAAAGAGTTTCCCTAGAGTGGTATTCATGCTGCCGAGACAGGGACTTGGGTAGGGCTTAGTGGTACAGAGCGTTGTAAGAACCCATGGAGAAACAGTCCTTAGAGGAGAAGACGACAGGGCCCCGGCCGTAGCGGAACCCCGCGCCGCCTTTGGACGCGTTTGGGGTGGAGCGAGGACGGGTCCCTAAGCAATTGTCGCCCGCCGCTGCCGCCTCATCCTTTTTTCCTTTGTCGCTTCTCCAGAGTGCGTTTGAATCGATACGATTCGGCCTGGTTTCGATTATGCGAGCTCGGTCCGTGATTCGATCCAGCAGAGCAGCAGGCCGCGGCTTCTTCCCGTTCAAGGCCGAGGATCTCTCCGAAAGCCTCTAGGACACTAGCGCCAAACTTCGCAGCCAGTATTCGCTCGCCTACCGTCGAACTCGGTCCGCGACGGGTCCTTCCGCTCCATCAAGATCGAAACCCACCGAAGAACGTCAAAGGGAAAGCCCAGGTTGCGCTGGCCGTCCGCCTAGCCGGGCTAATTCACGCCGACGTCGATCTAACCAGCCAGAAATGGAAGGACTGGATGCCTCTGTGAGCTTCGTACGGGCCTTTAGGCGAAAGGAAAGGAGGCGAGATACGAGGAAGCGAAGCGACGGATTCCTGGCACTTGATTACGGCGTCGCCGTTGATTCAGGCGGGCTATCAATATGCGAATCGATCGGTGGGATCGCACCAAACGGTGAACCTGACCAGCGCCACCTTCGTATCACTGCCGCAATAATGGGTAGCCTGTACTCCTGTATACCCTGACACAAATACAACTGGAAAACGTGGCCCACCCATCTAAGATTAATGAAGGAAAATTCAATCGTGGAGGCTTTCAATGATGCCTTTGAAATCGTTATTTCCGCCCTCTTTTGCTCTGCTCCTTACTGCAAATCTGGTTTTTGCTCAGTTTGGAGACCAGCGCTTGCCAACGACACCGCCAACCTTCCCACAACAGAAATCCTCTGACAGGCCGGATCTGATCGACATCAACTCGGCAAGCAAAGAGCAACTGATGACGCTTCCGGGCATTGACGCGAGTCGGGCGGAAAAGATTATCGAAACCCGTCCCTACAAGAAGAAGAAGGAGTTGAAGAAGAAAAAGATCGTGCCGGAAGAGGTGTACAAACAGATTTCCGATAAGATAACGGCCACTCCCCCCAAGAAGTGAGGTCTGCTCACGAGCCTATGGGCTCAGTTGCGAGTCGGGGTGGGGACTCAGGCGTGGGCCGCCAGAGACCATCAACCGACACCGATAGTCGAGGCTGCGTCAGGCCGACTGGCCAGGCTCTGCTCGCAAGTCGTAGGATCGACCAAACCAAAAGAACCGTCAACGGTACGCAAACAGCGACCCCGGTCGTGATGGCCACGAATCGATGGGCATAGCGCTTCTGTCCCCGCCGATACCCGAACCACGTACAGTTACTCTTTGGAGGTCCTTTTCGGTCGCTCAGCTTCTGCTCGGCTTCTGTTTCAACGTGGGTGGAGGCCAGGTAGAGAACACCCTTTCCGACCGGGTAGGTCAGTTCCAAGATGTGAATGAAGATCTCCACGAACTCGCCGCCCAATGCTTGCTCACCTCTTTCCTCGTCTAGCCGGCTCTGCTTCAGCCACTGGCGGTCGTTGTCAATTGGCTTCCATCATCCAGGGCTGGGACTCAAGCCTCGCCGCCTCATTTTACCCACGCTAGAGTCAGCCGACGGCGTAGGCATTCAGCGAAAACGCTGCTCAGAAGTCAGGTCACTTCATTCTAACATTCCCGAAGCTTGAGTCTCCCGCGCTGGCGATACCGGTACTGGGTCAGTTCCCGAGGCTGAAAGCAAATCGGGTTGACGTGGTCGGGTGAGGATGGTACTTTCCTCGAATCGTTCAACTCCTGAACCATTGTGGTTTCATGTGGCAATGATGATGAGATTCGTGGTGCGTAAACTTCCAAGCCGAATCCTGTTAGCTTCATTGTTCCTTGCGGTCAGCTTGGTATGTCTGATCGAGAAGGATGGAGAGATCGGTGCCCAGAACGCACAACAAGATAAGTGACTGGGTCATCCCAACTGGTTGGCCCCCTACGTCCCCACGCCGCCTGACGTCATTGATGCCATGTTGAAACTTGCAACTGTTCGAAGGGGCGATATCCTCTATGACTTGGGCTCGGGGGCAGGTCAGAATCATTATCCGGGCAGCAGAGAAGCACGAGGCTTTTGGGTCCGAAGCTTCGCGGTGACAATCCATCGGATTTGAGAACACTTTCACACAACCGCCAACGATCTGGAATATAGTGCCAATCCAAGTGGGGTACCATTCCCGCGGACAGGATCTTCGAAGGAGGTCCTCATGCTGAATCGTAGACAGTTTCTTGCTGTAGCCGCCAGTGGCGTGACTCTAGCACAGCCGGTCTCTAAGCTATCGGAGGACGGTGGCAGGCCAGTTCGAGACAAACCGCTCAAGGCCGACTATTGGGGCACTCAGTTCTATGATGCAAAAGAGCTTCAGCAGTTGACTGAAGTCCACAGCAGCCGACAGCCCTTCCGCTGGTACGGGCCGGGTAATCAGCCGCCTCTGAAGGTGGCGACCTTCGAGAAGGAGTGGGCGAGTCGCATGCAAACCCGTTTCGCTCTGGCTGTAACTTCTGGCACCTCTGCGCTGCAGACGGCCTTGGCTGCCCTGCAGATTGGGCCTGGCGACGAGGTGATTCTCCCAGCCTGGACTTGGCACTCCTGTTTCAATTCGATTGTGCTGGCCGGGGCGCTGCCGGTCTTTGTCGAAATCGATGAATCGTTCAACATCGATCCGGCCGATGTTGAAAGCAAGATCACTCCACAAACCAAAGTGATCATGGCGGTTCACCTTCAGGGGAATCCTTGCGATATGGACCGCATCATGAGTGTAGCCAGCAAGCATCAGCTCAAGGTGCTGGAGGACTGTGCCCAGAGCGTCGGGGGCAGCTACAAAGGCCGCCCACTGGGATCGATCGGACACATCGGAATCTATAGCCTCCAGCTAAACAAAACGATCACGGCGGGGGAGGGTGGCGCTGTCGTCACCAGTGATCCCATCCTTTTCGAACGGGCCGCTCGCTTCCATGACTCTGGGGGCGTTGCGGCCCGGGCATGAGAAAGTGCTCGGCCAGTCCAAACTGGATTGGTTCATCGCACCTCATTACCGCTTGAACGAGTTCAGTGGCGGGGTCTTGCTGGCTCAGGCCCGCAAGCTCGATACCATCGTAGAGGCGGTACGGAGCAATGCGCGTCGCGTCTATGAAGGAATCCGCGATCTGCCCGGCCTCCATCTTCGCCATTTGCCCGACCCCGAGGGCGAGCTGGGCAGTGCTGTGTTCCTGGGTTTCAGCACTAAGGAACAGTGTGAGCGATATATGGCCCTCATGAAGAAAGAGAATGTACCGGCTCATCGTCCCGCTGGCTCGGTGATTCTACCCGTTGTGCCCCACATAGAGAAAAAGATCACGCTCCATCCGGCCTGGCCATCCTTCACTACAGAGAGAGGGAAATCCATCCGCTACGGAGCCGCCTGTTGTCCGCGGACCATCGATATCCTAGCCCGTTTTGCAGGTGTTCCACTGGACCCGAAGTTCAGCCAACAAGACACCGATGACATCGTGGCGGCCATCCGGAAGGTTTATCCGATCATCACCTAAGCCAGAGACGAGAACGATAGGCCGACCTGACTTGTCGGAAGCACGCAAATGGGAACGCGCTGGGGTTCTTCCGTCATCGACTGTGGGTAGCCCAAACCGAACTGACATTCTGGATGTCTGCTTCCAAAATGGAGGAATATTGGAGGAAGCGAGTGGCGACGTTAAACATCAAAAACATGCCGGACAACCTTTACAAGAAGCTGCAGGCCCGAGCCAGGCGTGAGCGACGTTCTGTTGCGCAAGAGGCCATCGACCTACTCTCCGTAGCCTTGGAAGCACCCAAACCATTGTCGATTCTTGAGCTCCAGGGTCTTGGGAAGGAGCATTGGCAGGGCATCGACGCCGGTACACATGTCCAGCGTGAACGGGAGTCATGGGATTAGTCGCGGACTTTGGTCTCGGAAGCATTGCGATCGATACTGTCGTCTTCATTTACTTTATTGAAGAGAACCCGAGATTCCTCCCGCTCATTGCGCCGTTGTTCCGAGAGGCTGATCAGGACAAGCGAGAGCTCGGTAACGTCTGCACTGACGTTGCTGGAAGTGCTCGTTGTGCCGTACCGTGCTGGGAATCGACTTTTGGCCGAACGCTATGAGGCGCTGCTAACGCGGAGCAGAGGGATGGAGCAACCAAAAAAGGTTCGACTGCTGTTATAATGCCACACCATCGACGAACAATTGTTCCGGCTATTGCTTCTGCAAGTCGTTGACTTAAGCCAGGGGAGCCGAGGACCAACCACCTAACTTTTCAATGGGGCTACTCTTCACGGAGAGGCAATGACCACCGCTTACCTCAAATGGGCTGACCCGAGTGGCAGTGAACAGGTGTACGAGCTCGCTGCTCAAGAGATTGTGGTGGGACGAAGATCTGACGCAGATATCATTCTTCCCAACCCTTCGGTGTCCCGGCACCACGCAAAATTGGTCAGGGGCCAAGAAGGCTATTCCATTGTGGACTTGTCAAACACGAGTTGTACCTATGTGAACGGCCAGCGTATCAAACACAAGGAATTGAAATCGGGAGACAGGATATGCCTAGGCCGGGATCGCGTCGAGCTCAGGTACTTCATGGGAGAGGACCATGTGGAGAAGATGTCCAGTCCAGAGGCTGATCTCGAAAAGTCGCTACACGATCTCGCTTCGATCCTGCCCTCCGAATCCTCCACCCAATCTCATTTGGAAAAGATCTCTTCCATCCTGGATTTTCAGTTTCGGTGCGAAAGGATATTTTCCGGAGAAAAAGCTTTCGGCCACATTCTCGAATCAGCCCTGAGGATCAGCGGAGCTGAGCGAGGCTATATTCTTCTGAAGCAGGGTGAAAGATTCGAGTACGTAATCGGCATGGATCAAAAAGGGGAGAGGCTTCTTCCCTCCGATTTCCGCGCCAGCCGATCCGTGGTGCGTCAAGTTTCAAGTGAGGGAAACCCGATCTACATGGCCGACGGCATTGCCCAGGATCTTGCAGGGCAGCCGAGTATTTTGGCCTTGAATCTTAGGTCGCTCGCCTGCCTTCCCCTCCGATGGTTGTCTCCTGAATCAGACATCTCAGAAGTACGCGGAGTGCTCTATATGGACAGCACCAAGCGTATGCACGCCCTTTCTCAGCTGGACGAAAGGATCCTGCACAAGCTGGCTTTCGATGCGAGCAATGTGTTCGAGAAGCTCGAGATCATCAAGACTTTCGAAAAACGAAAGAGTCTGGAGCTTGACCTGGCCTTGGCACAAAACGAATTGCGGGCTGCCGAAGAATTGCGCAAAGCTGAAATTCAAGTGCTGCTCTCGGAGACGGCTGCAACCATGGGCCGCTTCGCGGCTGCCCTGAGTCACGAACTCAACTCGCCGCTCGGGGCCCTCAAGGCCACGCTGCAGACTCAGAAATCTCTGGCCAGAAAGAGGGCTGAGCTATCGTCCGCCAAAGCATCAAGGAAACGGAGCCCGTCGAGCAGCAGCTATGGCAGACCAGCATTGAGTGTGTGGAACGCTTGAATGAGATCGTGCAGCGAATGCAGCGCCTGACAAATCTGGACCGCAGTGAAATTGTTTCCGTGGATTTGAACTCACTCCTCAAGGATGTCGTTGAAATGTCGCAATCTGTACCAAGAGAAGCCGCGGCGATTGAATTCCGGTTCCAGCCGTTGCCCCCTATCCCGGTGCGCCCGCAACAGATGAGCGCGGTTTTTTCGAATCTGATTCAGAATGCCATCGACAGTGTTGGGGATGGAGGACACGTGTGGGTCTCGACTAGTCAAATCGATTCTCAAGTCGAAATACTGGTCGAGGACAACGGCAAGGGTATGTCTGCCGAGGAACTTGCCGGGATTTTTGATCCCGCGTTCAAAGTCAAGGGGGGCCGAGTCTCGACGGGGAATTGGAGCCTCTTCAGTTCCCGTCAGATTGTCCGTGAGCACGGCGGTGATATCGAGGTTCGAAGTTTCCAGGGCAAAGGAACTCGGGTGCGCGTCGTCTTGCCGTTCCCAAGAGAGTGATCGGATAGGGACGCGACTGCTCCGGGCGACGATGATTCCCCCAGCTTATCAAGGAGACCCTCGATTGGCTGGTCCGATATTTGGGTCCGATCAAAAGAAAAGAGCGATGAGTGCCGGGGGTAGGGAACGGACGCCGTTCCGTTCCCCGTGCCGGACGGGAACGCTGCGGCGAGCGTTCCCTACAGGACTGCATCAATCTCGCAGGGAACCGACCCCATTTTATTCTCGTGGAAAAATGATCTCGGGGGCTTGCTTCGCAGACCCACCCTCCCAATCCTTTGATGACCGACAAACGTTGGCAAGAAATCGAAAAGCTCTATCACTCCGCGCTGGCGCGGGAACCAGCTGAGAGGGCGGCCTTTCTCAAGCAAGCCTGTGCCGGAGATGAAGCCCTGCGCCGGGAAGTTGAATCGCTGCTGGCACAGCAGACGGAAGCGCAGAGTTTCATTGAGACACCCGCCTTAGAGGTGGCTGCTAAGGGGACCGCGGAGAATCGAGTTCAGCCAACGCTCGTCATCCCAGGCAAACAGCCAAGTCACTCCCTAATCGGCCAGACCGTCTCCCACTATCGCATTCTCGAAAAGCTCGGAGAAGGAGGCATGGGGGTCGTCTACAAAGCTCAGGACCTGAAACTCGAACGACTGGTCGCTCTCAAGTTTTTCCCACCTCATTTCAGCCCTGACGAAGAAGAAAAGATTCGCTTCATGCGTGAGGCCAGGGCCGCCTCCGCCCTGGACCATCCCAACATCGGAACCATCTATGAAATCGCTGAAACAGACGATCGGCAGATGTTCATCGCCATGGCCTACTACGAAGGCGAGACGCTGAAGCAGAAGATTGAACGCGGGCCCCTACCCCTTGAAGAAGCCCTGGACATCGCCCTGCAGATGGCCCGAGGCTTGGCCAAGGCGCACGATCGGCAGATTGTGCACCGGGACATCAAGCCAGCCAATGTCATCGTAACTAGGGAAGCGGTGGTCAAGGTCATCGATTTCGGCCTGGCCAAATTGGGTGGTTTAACCAAGATCACCAAGACCCACACCACGATGGGAACAGTGGCGTACATGTCGCCGGAGCAGGCCCGAGGGGAAGAAGTGGACCAGAGGGCGGATGTCTGGTCACTGGGTGTGGTGCTCTATGAGATGCTCAGCGGCCAGCTTCCCTTTCCCGGCGCCCACGCCGAGGCGATCATCCATGCCATTGTCACGGCGAAGCCCAAGCCGCTGAAGCAGCTTGGCCCAGAGGTTCCTGTAGAAATCGAGCGGATCATCCATCGGGCGTTGGAAAAGGATCTAAAGTCACGCTATGCCTCTGCGGGCTGAAGTCTTGAAGGACTTAACGGAGTATCAGTCCAGCTTGACTCTCGCCTGAGACGAGACTGAGCGGAGGCAAGTCATTTGGCGGATGGATCAGACAGAAACGGGTGGCGATCCCCGGGATTCTCATTCTTCTGGTGCTTGGCTCGCTGCTTGGATGGTTATTCCATCGCCAGACCAGGGTGCGGTGGGCAAGAGAGCAGGCTTTGCCTGAGATCAGCGCGGCTTGTTGATGCAAGAAAAGTTTGGCGAAGCCTATCGCTGTTGCGGTCCAGGCAGAGAAGTACATTCCCAACGATCCGATGCTCGGCAAGTTCTGGCCGGTCATGTCTTGCGCTAGTTTCCATCCACACGACACCTCCTGGCGTTTATGTCTTACGCTGAAGGACTACAAGCCATCAGAGAGCACATTGGAGCTATCTGGGCCATTCTCCGCTCGAGAAATCCAGATTACCTCTCGTGGATTCCACAGTGGAAGGTTCGAACTGAAGGGCTTTGCTATTGAAACGAGCGCTCGACCATGGTTATGTGGGGGCAAGTCTTGCCTTCCAGTTCGCTGTCGATAGCTATGGACGAAGAAGCGAAACCTCCAAGAGGAATGGTTCACCAGATCGACGGTTCGGACCTCTTTCGGAGCCTCCTGGTTCGGATCTCTTCAGAACACCCCTGTTACGCTGCTGGGCCTTCCTGGCTTTGAAGATCTGCCGGCAGTTCCGTTGGGAGACTATTGGCTCGATCGATCCGAGGTCACCAACAAACAGTTCAAGAATTTTCGTCGACAGCGGAGGCTATCAAAAAGAGGAGTACTGGAAACATCGAGTTTCGTAAAGACGGCCGCATGCTTCCCTGGGCGGAGGCGATGGCCTGATTTCGCGACACCACAGGCAGACCGGGACCGTCGACCTGGGAGCAGGGCGACTATCCACGTGGGCAAGACGATTTCCCGGTGTCGGGAGTGAGCTGGTATGAGGCAGCCGCCTATCGCCGAGTTTGCTGGCAAGAGCTGCCCACCATTTATCATTGGAACGACCGCCGCCTCCCCTTTGGGCGTCGCCAGCATCGTACCGCCAGTAATTTCGGCAGACAGGGACCGGCTCGGGTCGGCAAGCCACCGGGGCATGAGCTGGTTCGGCGCTTACGACATGGCTGGCAACGTTAAAGAGTGGTGCTGGAACGAGGCGGGACCGGCAAAGCGCTATATCCTAGGCGGCGCTTGGGACGAACCAGCTTACATGTTCAATGATGCCCGACGCCCATTCGCCGTTCGAGCGCTCTGCCAATTTCGGATTCCGATGTGTGAAGTATCTCTCCGCCGACGGAATCGATCAAGGCGGCCGCTCCGGTGACCCGTTCCGATTCGGAGACTTCAGCCATGCGAGAAAGCCCGTCTCCGATGAATCTGTTCGGCGTATACAAAAGCCTATATTCCTACGACAAGACGCCTCTGCGCGCCGACTGTCGAATTCGTCGAGGAAAGCGACGACTGGAAATGCGAGAAGATCACGTTTGCCGCGGCCTACGGCAACGAGCGCGTCATGGCGTATCTGTTCCTGCCCAAGAAGTCGCAACCCCCTCATCCAAACAGTCATGTACTTTCCCGGGTCTGGCGCCATCAACGTTCGATCCAGTGCAACCATTTCCGAAATACGGATTCATCGATTTCATCATTAAGAGCGGACGGGCTGTCTATGTTCCCTGTCTACAAGGGAACCTATGAGCGAGGGGATGATCTGAAGTCGGATTACCCCAACACGACCAGTTCCTATGAGATCACGTCATCGCGTGGTCGAAGGACCTGGGCCGGTCGATCGACTACTTCGAAACTCGCCCGGAGATCGACCGAAACAAGATTGGCTTATGAAGGAGCAAGTTGGGGGGGAGCCATGGGCTGCCGATACTTCCGGCGGTGGAGGATCGCATCAAGGTGTGTGTGCTGATCGTCCCGGGGTTCAACCTCCAAAAGTCATTACCAGAAGTGGACCAACTGAACTTTGCGCCACAGGTGAAGGTTCCGGTTTTGATGCTAAATGGCCGGTATCGATTTCTTCTACCCAGTGGAGACCTCTCAAGTCCCGATGTTTCGTCTCCTCGGAGCTCCGAACGAACACAAGCGCCATGTCGTCTACGAAACGGGTCATAACATCCCACGGAACGAAATGATCAGGGAGACACTCGATTGGCTGGATCGGTATTTGGGTCCGGTCAAACGAAAGGAGCAATGAGCCCGGGGGTAGGGAACGGACGCCGTTCCGTTCCCCGTGGCGGATGGGAACGCTGCGGCGAGCATTCCCTACAGGACTGCATCAATCTCGCAGGGAACCGACCCCATTTATTCTCGTGGAAAGATGATCTCGGGTGCCTTACGCTTCGCAGACCCATCCTACCAATCCTTTGATGACCGACAAACGTTGGCCAGACGATTCCCTTCTTTTGACGCGAGACATAGGCACCCAGGAGAGCTACGCCCTCGACTAGAAAGCTCCGTAAATTATCAATTGTAGTCGCTTGTCGGACTAACAAAACATTGGATCTGGATAAATTCAAGATCTGCAACTGACCACTGACTGCTAACCACTGGACTTATTATGACTCCTGAACTGGCCTCCGACTGGATGCGGCGCCTCATCGGGGTCTCGCCCGACTCTAGCCACAAAGCAGTTTCTTCTGCTACCATGTAGCTACAAAGATCGGTTTTTGTGGCTACGCTTGTTGTCACTTTGGAGGCGAAATGCAAGTGTCAGTCCGGGAACTGAAAAACAATCTTTCTAAATACCTGCGATTGGTGAAGAAAGGGAAACCACTCATTGTTACTTCACGGAATGTCCCGTTGGCCAGGGTCACCGCCATTCCTGGTGCTGAAGGCCCGGGTCTCAAAGGTTTGTTACAACGCGAAGGGGTCTACTGGAATGGCAAGAGACCTGGGGGTGGGCGTTCGTCTCCTAAAGTGAAAGGCAAAACGGCAGCTCAACTCGTACTCGAGGATCGAAGATGATCCTCTATCTCGACACATCGGCACTGGTCAAAGCATATCTGACCGAACCGTTTCGCCAGCCCGTTCTTTCGGCTATCTCCAAAGCTGAAGTGGTTGCCACTCACATGCTGGCTTATGTCGAAGCTCACGCCACCTTCGCTCGACTGTTACGAGAAGGTGGGCTCCCTGAACCACAGGTTGAGGTTGTCAAAAGAGGAATTCACGGCCGATTGGGCAAACTACATGCAAATTGGTACAACCCAATCGCTCATGCAACGAGCCGCTGATCTTTGTGAGGCCTTTGCGCTGCGAGCCTATGATAGCGTGCATCTTGCATCTGCCGACTTTCTGCTGAAGCAAAGTGGAGAAGCCATAGTCTTCGCCTGTTTTGACCGCAAGCTCAATCGAGCTGCAGATGTACTTGGACTATCATTGTTGGATTCGTCAGCGTAGCCGACTTCGTGAAAGGTCTGCTTAGACACCCTCTGGGCAGGGCAAGATAGGAACGGCAACTGACGGTCTCCCTGATGGCGTGGCGCTCCGAGGCGGATGGGAACGCTGCGGCGAGCGTTCCCTACGGGACTGCATCAATCTCGCGGGGACCCAACGCCATTCTATTCTCCTGGAAACATAATCTTGGGTGCATTACCCTTCGCAGACTCATCCTACCAATCCTTTGATGACCGACAAACGTTGGCAGCAGATTGAGCAACTCTATCACTCCGCTCTGAAGCACGAACCCGATCAGCGGTCTGCTTTCCTCAAGCAAGCCTGTGCGGGAGATGAAGCGCTGCGCCGGGAAGTGGAATCGCTGTTAGCCAATGAAGGCGAAGCCGAGAGCTTTATTGCAGCTCCTGCCCTCGAGGTGGCTGCGCAAGGGCTGGCTGACAATCCAGCTCAATCGGGGGTGAGGCAACTGATCGGCAAGACGATCTCCCACTATCGAATCCTGGAAAAACTCGGTGGGGGCGGCATGGGCGTCGTCTATAAGGCCCACGACCTGAAGCTCCGCCGCGACGTGGCGCTGAAGTTCCTGCCCCAAGACCTGGCCCAAGATGAGCAGGCACTGGAGCGCTTCCAACGAGAAGCCCGAGCGGCCTCGGCACTCAATCATCCCCACATCTGCACCATTCATGACATCGACGAGCACGAGGGCCAGCCTTTCATTGCCATGGAGCTGCTGGAAGGGCAGACGCTCAAGCACCACATTGAAGGCAAACCGCTGAAAACCGAGCCGCTGCTAGAGCTGGCCATCCAGGTGGCCGATGCGTTGGACGCCGCTCACTCGCGAGGGATCATCCATCGGGACCTTAAGCCCGCTAATATCTTCGTGACCGAGCGCGGGCAAGCCAAGTTGCTGGATTTCGGATTAGCCAAACTCTCAAAGAAACGCAAGGCGATAGCAGAGCCGGTGGGGGCTTCCAGCCTGCCCACCACCATCGGCGAAGAGCATCTGACCAGCCCAGGGATGGCACTGGGAACGGTGGCTTACATGTCACCGGAGCAGGCGCGAGGGGAAGAACTCGATGCCCGGACAGATCTGTTCTCCTTTGGGATAGTGCTCTACGAAATGGCTACTGGCACCCTGCCGTTCCAAGGCGACACGGCGGCGGTCATCTTCGATGCCATTCTAAATCGGACACCCACCCCGGTGCGGCGGTTGAATCCCAAATTGCCCGCCAAGCTGGAAGAGATCATCAACAAGGCTCTGGAGAAAGACCCGGAGGTACGCTATCAGCATGCTTCGGAATTGCGAGCTGATCTGAAGCGTCTGAAGCGGGACCTGGATTCAGGACGCCTAGCCGCTGCACCGGCAACCCAAGGAGCTCATCGTCGGAACCTGATCTGGGTCGGTGCACTGCTGGCCCTCTTGGCGGTTGCGGCAGTGGCCGTATGGTTCAATCGTTCAAGTCCAGAAGTGCCGGAACAATCCCTTGCCGCCGTCCCTCTCACCAGCTATCCGGAGTCAGGAACGGCAGCCCTCCTTTTCACCCGACGGCAACCAGGTGGCCTTTTCCTGGAATGGAGACAAGCAGGATAACTTTGATATCTATGTCAAACTCATTGGTTCTGGAAACCAACTGCGTCTCACCACAGCCCCGGAAGCAGACTCTTGCCCTGCCTGGTCACCGGACGGCCGCTCTATTGCATTTATCCGCGAAGGATCAGGAGGGAAAGCCTCAGTGTATCTCGTCTCCCCCCTGGGGCCCCCAGAGCGCAAAGTGGCTGAAATAAGCCGGACGACAAGTTGGCCGAGCGGTTTGGCTTGGACTCCCGACGGGAAATCGCTGATCGTCACCGACAGGAATTCGGACAACGAGCCTTTGGGTTTGTTCTTGCTCTCGGTGGAGTCCGGCGAGAAGCAAAAATTGACTTCTCCGCCGCAGAGAGTCTTTGTCGATTCAGTCAGCCGGCTTTTTCGCCGGATGGCCGCACTCTAGCATTTATTCGAGAAGTGGGCATTGGCGTCCGCGATATTTATCTGATTGAGCATTTCCCAAGATTTCCAGCCGATCGGGGAACCGAAACGGCTCACTTTTGAGAATCGATTGACCTTCCGACCCGTCTGGACCTTAGACGGGCACGAGATTATTTTTTCTTCTGGATCACTACCACAGCCCCAGCCTGTTTCGGATCGCTAGCCTCCGGCTCCGGCAAGCCGCAACGGCTGGCCGCGTGTCGGAGAGGATGGCTCTGAGTCGGCCATCACTCACCGCACGCAACGTCTGGTTTATACCCGCGAGATCATTGACTCGAACATCTGGCGTCTTGAAGTCCCTCGCCCTCATGGAAAGATCAGCCCGCCAATAAAGCTGACCTCCTCGACCCGCGTTGAAGGGCGTGCACAGTTCTCCCCCGACGGGAAGAGGATCGTTTTTAATTCGAATCAGCACCGGAAGCTTTGAAATCTGGATTTGCGATAGTGACGGCTCGAATGCGCAGCAATTAACTTCACTGGGTGGGGTTACTGTGGAAATCCGCACTGGTCACCAGACGGTGAGCGAATTGCCTTTTCGTCAATCCTGAAGGGACAGTGGGAGATCTATGTCGTCAGCGTCAACGGAGGCAAGCCAAAACGCCTAACCAATCAGTCCAGCCAACGATGATGTACCCAGCTGGTCGCGAGATGGGAAGTGGATTTATTTCGCCTCTGATCGCAGCGGCGAGAACCAGATCTGGAAGGTGCCGGCGGCCGGAGGCGAAGCGGTCCGAGTGACCCGGAAAGGTGGCTTTCTGGCCTTGGAGTCTCCTGACAGCCAATGGGTTTATTACACCAAAATCGACGGGGCGGGCAGACTTTGGAGAGTGCCCCGAGATGGCGGGGAGGAGACCCAAGTGCTCGAATCGGTCGACAAGCTGGCCTTTGCCATCGTTAAGGAAGGAATCTATTTCATTCCGAGACCGGATTCTGCCGGCCGTTATTCCATCCAGTTTTTCAACTTCGCGACCAAAAGGATCCGATCAATCTCTACGATCGGGAGGCCGGATAGAGTTACCTCTCCGTTTCCCCCGATGGCCGATGGATCTTGTACTCCCAGATGGATCAGGAGGGTAGCGATCTGATGCTGGTGGAGAACTTCCGGTAAGGGAGCTGATGATCGGCAAGACCATTTCTCACTATCGTATTCCAGAAGAGCTCGGTGGAGGTGGCATGGTCGAGGGCTACCGGGCCGAAGAAACCAAGCTGAGCCGATATGTGGCCCTAGGTTCCTGCGGAAGAGCTGGCCAAGGATCATCTGGCGCTGGAACTCGAAGCTACGGTAGCTCTGATTGGAATACGGATTTAGCGTAGCCTATTGCGGGACACGCCCACGCGCCTGTAGAGCTTCCTGCTGCTTGATGCGCCTAAGCACCTCAGCTCGGATGACTTCAGCCTGCTCGGACGTGAACAGCAGATGCCCCAAGGAGGCGCTCCGCAAGTCTTTTCGACTCCAGTGAGCTTGCATCAGCCCGGTCGAGGAATGAGAGTTCGTGCCTAGCAACAAATGGCCCAGTTCATGTGCCGCCGCATGACCCAGAGTCAGCTCTCGGGGAGTATTTCCAACTTGGGTGAGCTGCTCTACGCAATGGTAGAAAAGGTTGGCTATGCAGCCCGATTCGTCTGGCGGACAGGGCAGGGCGAAACCAAAGGTGGTGCCGCGAAAGCTCAGCCGTTCAGCCATAGCTTTGGGAAGGATTCTGAGGACGAAATCGTTCAGGCCTGAGGCTTGCTGACAAGCGGGGTAAGTCTGACAGTCAGCCAGGGTCAAAGGACAATCGAGCCAGAGGGTCTCGACTCCGACTTTGCGGAAGATCCTTGTTGCCTCTCTTTCAGCCTCGACGAGAACTTTGGGTGAGATCTGGGCAAAGTTGTAGACCCGGACGGTAACCCTCAAGCCGACTGCAGATTCATTATTTGATGGCGACTCAGCCAGGCTGGGCAAACAGAAGGATAAAACTAAACCTAAAGTTAGGGGACGGCCGCAGGACCGGCTCATGGCATTCACCTCCGAAGGTTGCGAGATGACGCCAACTTTGGGTCAGGCGGGCAGGGACCTCAATGGACAGCGGCTCCTCTGGCATGGACCGTGTCTGGTTTCTGAGAGGAAATGAGATTCCCAGCTAATCTGTTGCAGGTACATGCCTTACAAGAAGTATTCTCTGATGGAAGAGGCTTTATGGCCTTAAAACAGGGTGGTATGATGGCGCAAACCCTGAGAGGACTCCATGGATGCGACCCACCGATCCAGCCAGACCCTTCGCTTTGGGCTGTTTGAGGTCGACCTGCGGGCGGGGGAACTGCGCAGGAACGGGGTAAAACTCAAGCTGCAGGAACAACCCTTTCAAATCCTGGCCCTGTTGCTGGAGAGGCCTGGTGAAGTGGTCACCCGGGAAGAGCTGCGCCAGCAATTATGGCCGGTGGATACTTTCGTAGACTTCGACCAGGGCCTCAACAAAGCCATCAATAAGATCAGGCAGGCGCTAGGCGACTCGGCGGAAGATCCTCGCTTTGTCGAAACACTGGCTCGTCGTGGCTATCGCTTTATTGCGCCGCTAGAAGGCGAAGCCCGGGCGGCTCAGCCTCAGCCGGATCATCGCCGAAGTCTGAGGGGGATTGCGGCAGCCGTGGGGATCTTAGGGGTAGGAGCCTTCGCCATCTGGATGATCCGTTCCACGCCCCATCCACAGCAAGCGCCCTCTGCGCCCGTTCCCCTCACCAGTTATCCCGGTCGGGAAATGTTCCCCACCTTCTCGCCGGACGGCAACCAAGTGGCCTTTGCCGCTGATAAAGACCAGCCGGATAACCTTGACATCTATGTCAAACTGATCGGTTCTGCACAAACACTGCGCCTGACGAGCCATCCGGCTGCCGAATATAGCCCCGCCTGGTCGCCGGACGGTCGCCAGATTGCTTTTCTCCGGGAACTGCCGGCAGGGAAAGCTGCCGTGCTGTTGACGTCGGCCCTGGGAGAACCTGCCACGAAACTGGTTGAAATCCACCGGGCCGAACCTGACTTGTCCTTGTCTGATTTCTTCCACGACCCACTTGGTCCTTATCTCGCTTGGTCTGTCGACGGCAGCTCGCTGGCCGTTGTGGATAAGACTTCCGCGGCGGAGCCTTTCAGCTTGTTCTTACTCTCTATAGCCAGCCGTCAGAAGCGCAGACTGACCTCCCCGGACGCGCGATCGTTCGGTGACAGTAACCCGGCCTTTTCACCCGACGGCAGAACGCTGGCGTTCAGCCGAATGCTCAACTGGGGAGCTAGCAATCTTTATCTACTCTCCCTCTCTGCCAGCCTGGAGCCAGTGGAAGCACCGAAACAGCTGACCTGGTCTCCCAACGGTGCCATGGCCCCCACCTGGAGTCCGGACGGTCGAGAGGTAATCTTCTCTTCCGGCTCACCATACATTTCCAGCCTGTGGAGGGTTGGCCTGACTGGAGCCAGGACAGCGGAATGGCTACCATTCGCCGGAGACAATAGCGGCACCCCTGCCCTTTCCCGCCGGGGGCTCCGGCTTGCTTATGCGCGGCGGACATTTGACCAGAACATTTGGCGCGTGGAAGTCTCCGGTTCGCAGGCTCGAGCCGGCCAACCCGTCAGCTTCATCTCCACAACGCGTGCTGAAGCCTTTCCCCACTTCTCTCCGAATGGAGAGAGGATCGCTTTCGCCTCCGACCGGTCGGGCAGCCATGAAATCTGGGTGTGTGATAGTGATGGTTCCAATGCCGTGCCGCTCACTGCTTTGGGTGACAGCGGCACGCCGCGCTGGTCTCCGGACGGCGAGCGGATTGCTTTCGACTCCAGTAGAGACGGGCAACACGAGCTCTATATCGTCAGCGCCAACGGCGGTCAGCCTCGGCGTCTGACAACTCATCCTTCGAGTGACATTATCCCCAGCTGGTCGCGAGATGGGAAATGGGTCTATTTTGCCTCAAATCGCAGTGGAGAGTATCAGGTATGGAAGATACCTGCGGATGGGGGAGAAGCGATCCGGGTCACCCAGAAGGGGGGACGCGAAGCCTTCGAGTCGCTAGACGGCACCTCAGTCTACTATTCGAAGGGGGATGAACGGGCCGCCAGCCTCTGGAATGTTCCTGTAGGCGGCGGGC
Source organism: uncultured Acidimicrobiia bacterium (assembly GCA_963752385.1). Lineage (GTDB taxonomy): Bacteria > Acidobacteriota > Terriglobia > Versatilivoradales > Versatilivoraceae > CAVVYL01. The sequence continues at coordinate 124,113 of CAVVYL010000016.1, forward strand.
AAGAGACCCAGCTGCTAAACTCTATACAGGGGCTATCGTTCGCCTTAATAGAGAAGGGCATCTATTTTTGTGGCCTCCGAGAAGGCTCAGTGGGCTTTACGATTCAGTTTTTTGACTTTGCCACGGGAAAGACCAGGCAGATCGCTGTGACTGACAAGCCAATGTACCTATTTTTTCTGTTTCTCCTGATGGGCGATGGATCTTGTACGCGCAGATCGATCAGCTCAGCAGTGATCTGATGCTGGTAGAGAACTTTAAGTGAGTGACGAGTGGCGCGTCTAGGTGGTCCAAGGTGCGAAGCGTCGGTGCCGTCTCAAACCAGTCATCCTCACCGAAGCCCAGGACGAACTGAATCTCATGGCCCGTCAACTGGAACTGGCTTACCCGGAAACCAACAAGGGCCGGGGTGTGAAACTGCAGTCACTGCAGGAAGCTCTCGCAGCAGGGCAAGCCTTATTCAAGGAAGTTTTCTTCCCACTGTTTGGAGCCGTCTCTTCGTTTTGCTAATCGCCTGCGCCAATGTCGCGAATCTCTTGCTGGCGATCGATGAACTCCTATCCTTGAAACAGATCGATCAGTTGTAGGATGCGTTAGCCCTTTGTGCGTAACGGCATCACCTTCGCCTACGACAATCAAATTCTGTGGAGGCTGAACGCTGGCAGCAAATTGAGCAGCTCTATCACTCCGCTCTAAAGCGGAAACCGAGTCCAGCCGGCCATTTTCCTAGGGGCTGCCTGTGGGGGAGATGAGGCTCTCCGCCGGGAAGCGGAATCGCTGCAAGCAAAGGAAAGCAAAGCTGAGAGCTCTATGAATTTGCTGCCCTTGACATGGCTGCTCAGGTACTTGCTGAAGATCCAGTCCAGTCTGAAGTGAGGCTCTTGAACTGGTTTTCGATCCCGACTGGATGCGGCGCCTCATCGGGGTCTCGCCTAACTTTAGCCACAAAGCAGTTTCTTCTGCTACCATGTAGCTACAAAGATCGGTTTTTGTGGCTACGCTATTGTCACTTTGGAGGCGAAATGCAAGTGTCAGTCCGGGAACTGAAAAACAATCTTTCTAAATACCTGCGATTGGTGAAGAAAGGGAAACCACTCATTGTTACTTCACGGAATGTCCCGTTGGCCAGGGTCACCGCCATTCCTGGTGCTGAAGGCCCGGGTCTCAAAGGTTTGTTACAACGCGAAGGGGTCTACTGGAACGGCAAGAGACCTGGGGGTGGGCGTTCGTCTCCTAAAGTGAAAGGCAAAACGGCAGCTCAACTCGTACTCGAGGATCGAAGATGATCCTCTATCTCGATACATCGGCACTGGTCAAAGCCTATCTGACCGAACCGTTTCGCCAGCCGGTTCTTTCGGCTATCTCCAAAGCTGAAGTGGTTGCCACTCACATGCTGGCTTATGTCGAAGCTCATGCCACCTTCGCTCGACTGTTACGAGAAGGTGGGCTCCCTGAATCACAGGTTGAGGTTGTCAAAAGAGAATTCACGGCCGATTGGGCAAACTACATGCAAATTGGTACAACCCAATCGCTCATGCAACGAGCCGCTGATCTTTGTGAGGCCTTTGCGCTGCGAGCCTATGATAGCGTGCATCTTGCATCTGCCGACTTTCTGATGAAGCAAAGTGGAGAAGCCATCGTCTTCGCCTGCTTTGACCGCAAGCTCAATCGAGCTGCAGATGTACTTGGATTATCATTGTTGGATTCGTCAGCGTAGCCGACTTCGTGGAAGGTCTGCTGAGACACCCTCTGGGCAGGGCAAGATAGGAACGGCTGCGACCTGCTGGTTCGGTATGAAACAGTTGCGAGGTCGATGTTTGATCTTTGGGAACACCGAACGAACACAGAGAACAGGACCTTTATGACTCCGACCGAGCTGATCGAGGAGACTCTGAATTGGCTAGACCGATATCTGGGCCCGGTCGAGTAATTTGGTTTGTACTCTTCGGGGAGATTTCGTGCGTGTTGGGGCAAGCGCGTGTCTGAATCAAGCACCCTTATCGAAACCACACATTCCATCGGTTCCCGGTAATACGTCACACGGAAACTGTCGTGCCGTATACATACGAACTCGGCATCATCGAATGAGAACGACGCTTAACATTGACGACGAACTGCTGGAAAGGGCCCGGGAAATCACAGGCGAGAGGGAAAAGACCGCGCTAGTGCGAATGGGACAGGCGTCGCTGGAGGTAGCTCTGCTTGTCTCACAGGAGAGATGAAAATAGTAGAAGCGCCATCTTGGCGCTTAAAAGCGGCAGGATGCCGCTTCTACCCTGACCACCACTCGTGGGTATTTCTAGCCCTTTTTCTTGAGAAGCAATTGTTCTCAGGCATCAATGAATCATGGACCCTGAACGTTGGCGAAAGATTGAGCAACTCTATCACTCCGCTCTGAAGCATGAACCCGATCAGCGGTCTGCTTTCCTCAAGCAAGCCTGTGCGGGAGATGAAGCGCTGCGCCGGGAAGTGGAATCGCTGTTAGCGAATGAAGGCGAAGCCGAGAGCTTTATTGAAGCTCCTGCCCTCGAGGTGGCTGCGAAAGGGCTGGCTGGCAATCCAGCTCAATCGGGGGTGAGGCAACTGATCGGCAAGACGATCTCCCACTATCGAATTCTGGAAAAACTCGGTGGGGGCGGCATGGGCGTCGTCTATAAGGCCCACGACCTGAAGCTCCGCCGCGACGTAGCGCTGAAGTTCCTGCCCCAAGACCTGGCCCAAGACGAGCAGGCACTGGAGCGCTTCCAACGAGAAGCCCGAGCGGCCTCGGCACTCAATCATCCCCACATCTGCACCATTCATGACATCGACGAGCACGAGGGCCAGCCTTTCATTGCCATGGAGCTGCTGGAAGGGCAGACGCTCAAGCACCACATTGAAGGCAAACCGCTGAAAACCGAGCCGCTGCTAGAGCTGGCCATCCAGGTGGCCGATGCGTTGGACGCCGCTCACTCGCGAGGGATCATCCATCGGGATCTTAAGCCCGCTAATATCTTCGTGACCGAGCGCGGCCAAGCCAAGTTGCTGGATTTCGGACTAGCCAAACTTTCAAAGAAACGTAAGGCGATAGCAGAACCGGTGGGGGCTTCCAGCTTGGCCACCACCATTGGTGAAGAGCATCTGACCAGCCCAGGGATGGCACTGGGAACGGTGGCTTACATGTCGCCGGAGCAGGCGCGGGGGGAAGAACTCGATGCCCGGACAGATCTGTTCTCCTTTGGGATAGTGCTCTACGAAATGGCTACTGGCACCCTGCCGTTCCAAGGCGACACGGCGGCGGTGATCTTTGATGCCATTCTAAATCGGACACCCACCCCGGTGCGGCGGTTGAATCCCAAATTGCCGGCCAAGCTGGAAGAGATCATCAACAAGGCTCTGGAGAAAGACCCAGAGGTGCGCTATCAGCATGCTTCGGAATTGCGAGCTGACCTGAAGCGTCTGAAGCGGGACCTGGATTCAGGACGCCTAGCCGCTCTACCGGCAACCCCAGGAGCTCATCGACGGAACCTGATCTGGGTCGGTGCACTGCTGGCCCTCTTGGCGGTTGCGGCAGTGGCGGTATGGTTCAATCGTTCAAGTCCAGAAGCGCCGGAACAATCCCTTGCCGCCGTCCCCCTCACCAGCTTATCCGGGTCAGGAGCGGCAGCCTCCTTTTCACCCGACGGCAACCAGGTGGCCTTCTCCTGGAATGGAGACAAGCAGGATAACTTTGATATCTATGTCAAGCTCATTGGTTCTGGAAACCAACTGCGTCTCACCACAGCCCCGGAAGCAGACACCATTCCCTGCCTGGTCACCGGACGGCCGCTCGATTGCATTTGTCCGCGAAGGACCTGGAGGGAAAGCCTCAGTGTATCTGGTCTCCCCCCTGGGGCCCCCAGAGCGCAAAGTGGCTGAAATAAGCCGGACGACAGGTTGGCCGAGGGGCTGGCTTGGACTCCCGACGGGAAATGGCTGGTCGTCACCGACAGGAATTCAGACAGTGAGCCTTGGGTTTGTTCTTGCTCTCGGTGGAGTCCGGCGAGAAGCGAAGATTGACTTCTCCGCCAGCAGAGAGTCTTTATCGATAGTCAGCCGGCTTTTTCACCGGATGGCCGCACTCTAGCATTTATCCGAGAAGTGGTCATGGGCGATCCGCGAAATTTACCTATTGACCCTTTCCCAAGATTTCCAGCCGATCGGGGAACCGAAACGGCTCACTTTTGAGAATCAATTGACCTTCAGACCCGTCTGGACCTTGGACGGGCGACGAGATCATTTTTTCTTCTGGAGCATTCCTCAGCCCAACCTGTTCCGAATCGCAGCCTCCGGCTCCGGCAAGCCGCAACGGCTGGCCGGTGTTGGAGAAGATGGCTCTGAGGCGATCATCTCTCCCCGCACGCAACGTCTGGTCTACACCCGCGAGCTCATGGACATGAACATCTGGCGTCTTGAAGTGCCTGGTCCTCATGGAAAGATCAGCCTGCCGATGAAACTGTTCTCCTCCTCGACCCGCATTGACTGGTATGCACAGTTCTCACCCGACGGGAAGAAGATCGTTTTTAATTCGAATCGCACCGGAAGCTTTGAAATCTGGATTTGCGATAGTGACGGTTCGAATGCGCAGCCATTGACTTCACTGGTGTTTACTGTGGAGACCCGTACTGGTCACCAGACAGTCAGCGAATTGCCTTTACGTCAATCTGGAGAAACGGTGGGGGATCTTCGTCACCAGCGTCAACGGAGGCAAGCCTAAGCGCCTCACCAGTAGTCCGGCCACGGATCACGACGCCCAGTTGGTCGCGGGATGGGAAGTGGATTTATTTCGCCTCCAATCGCAGCGGCGAGAGACCAGATCTGGAAAGTGCCGGCGGCCGGAGGCAAAGCAGTCCCGGTGACCCGGAAAGGCGGCTTTGCGGCCTTGGAGTCTCCTGACAGCCAATGGATTTATTACACGAAAAGCGATGGGGCCAGCAGCCTTTGGAAGAGTGCCCAGAGATGGCGGGGAGGAGACCCAGGTGCTCGAATCGGTCGAAAGCATGCCTTTGCCATCGTTAGGGAAGGAATCTATTTCATTCCGAGGCCGGATTCTGCGGGCCGTTATTCCATCCAGTTTTTCAACTTCGGGACAAAGAGGATTCGATCCCTCTCTACGATCGAGGGCCCGACAGACGCTTACCTCTCCGTTTCCCCCGATGGCCGATGGATCTTGTACTCCCAGATGGATCAGCAGGGCAGCGATCTGATGCTGGTGGAGAACTTCCGGTAAAGGGAGGAAGGCAACGGTAGAGCATTACAGCTGGAGAAAGGCTCGACCGGAAGAGAATCAGATCAGCTTTGCTCCTCGATAACTATTCCAACGTTGATGCTGAGGGGCCGGTATGATTTCTTTTTCCCGGTGGAAACTTCTCAAGCGTTCATGTTTCGTCTGCTCGGAACACCCAAAGAACATAGGCGCCATGCCATTTTTCGAAACGAGTCACGTTATACCGAGGAACGACGCCATCAGAGAGACTCTCGCTTGGTTCGATCGCTACTTGGGTCCCGTCAAACGAAAGGAGCAATGAGCCCGGGGTAGGGAACGGACGCCGTTCCGTTCCCCGAGGCGGATGGGAACGCTGCGGCGAGCGTTCCCTAGTGCGCCTGAAAGCGTGTGTGATCGGAGAGGTGGAAGTCCTCTTCAGGTATACGCTCTCCGGCCTGTAACCAAATGCTACTGCGTCGCCGCGAGGCGGGGTGGGGAGCAACAGGAGGTGAACGACTCAGTCCGTAGGATAACGAACTCGATTCGGCCTGTCGTGTCGGCGAGCCTGCTAGGGAAAGGCGAAGCCTAGACCCACGGAGAGCGGAGACACTCGACGAGCTGAGGGGTAGCGTGAGAAAGCGGCGATCGAGGGCCGGGGGGGTGGTTGGAGACGGAATGGATCGGAAGGCCAGACACGTGAATCAGGGAGACCTGCTCGGTGAACAGAGACGGTGTTCATGCAGCCAGATGCGGACCGAAGAGCCGGGCCAGCAGGAGTCAGAGCGTCCATAGGAGCGTGGAAGCCGGGTAACGCCGGTGGAGCGAAGGGACGCAGGAAGGTGGATACGTGACGCGACAAACAGACGGAAGACCAACCGGCGGCAGTGCCGGAAACGGCTAAACAAGCCGGAGAGATCCGAGCCCGCTGGGCTTGGACCGAACCGGCGGTTTGGACGGAGCGGATGTTGACGGCCCTCGAAGAGGGGGTGAAAGGAGGAGTATGGTTCAGCTTGATGGACAAGGTGTACTCGCGAGCGCAACCTGTAAGCGGCGTTTCAGGAGGTCAAAGCCAACGGGGGGGCGGCGGGAGTGGATCACGTGATCGGTGGAGGACTTTCGAGCGCGATCTGGACGAAGAACCTGGAGCTGCCTGAAGGAGCAACTTGCGGGAGGGACGCTACCGTCCGCAGGCGGTGCGGCGGGTGTGGATTCCCAAGCCGGGCAGCACGGAGAAGCGGCCGTTGGGAATTCCGACGGTGCGAGATCGGGTGGTGCAAGCGGCGTTGCGGCACGTGCTGGAACCGATCTTCGAGCGGGACTTCGCCGCGCAGAGCTACGGCTTCCGCCCCAAGCGGGGGTGCAAGGACGCCCTGCGCCGGGTGGACGAACTGCTCGAAGCAGGGCTACACCTGGGTGGTGGACGCGGACCTGAAGAGCTACTTCGACACGATCCCGCACGATCGGCTGATGGATCGGGTGTGCGAGAAAGTGGCGGACGGCGCGAGTGCTGGACGCTGGTGCGAAGCCTTCTTGAACCAACAGGTGCTGGACGGCATGAAGAGTTGGACGCCGGAAGGGGGCACGCCGCAAGGAGCGGTGCTCAGTCCGTTGCTGGCGAACCTCTACCTGGACCCGCTGGACCACCTGATGGCCGAGGCGGGTTTCGCGATGGTGCGCTACGCGGACGACTTCGTGATTCTGTGCCGGAGCCGCGAGGAAGCGGAGCGAGCCTTGGAACGAGGTGCGCGAATGGACGGTGACAGCCGGCCTGACGCTGCATCCGAACAAGACGCGGATCGTGGATGCCAGCCAGGAGAGGCTTCGACTTTCTGGGCTATCGCTTCGAGCGAGGCAAGAAATAGCCGCGAGAGAAGAGCCTGGAGAAGCTCGAAGGACGCGATCCGCGCCAAGACGCGACGCACGGACGGCCAGAGCTTGCACGGTGATCATCGGAGACGTGAACCGCACGCTGATGGGCTGGTTTGAGTATTTCAAGCACAGCCAGAAGACGACGTTTCCCAGCGCTCGACAGCTGGATTCGGAGGTCGCCTTCGGAGTCTGCTGCGCAACGCGCAAGGCCGGAGAGGCCGCGCGATGCGGCAACGACCATCATCGCTGGCCGAACGCGCTTCTTCGCCGAGCAGGGGCTGTTCTCTCTAGTGGCGGCTCATGCTCTAGGTCTGTCAATCCTCTACATAGGTGAACCACCGACTGGAGAGCCGGATGCGGGAGATCCGCCTGTCCGGTTCGGAGGGAGGGGGAGCGAGCCTCGTTCTCCCTACCCCTATCGGGACTGCGTCAATCTCGCGGGGATCCAACGCCATTTATTCTCCTGGAAACATAAGCTTGGGTGCATTACCCTTCGCAGACTCATCCTACCAATCCTTTGATGACCGACAAACGTTGGCAACAGATCGAACAACTGTATCACTCCGCGTTGAAGCGCGAACCCGACCAGCGGTCTGCCTTCCTCAAGCAAGCCTGTGCGGGAGATGAAGCGCTGCGGCAGGAAGTGGAATCGCTGTTAGCAAATGAAGATGAAGCCAAGAGCTTTATTGAATCTCCTGCCCTCAAGGTGGCTGCGAAAGGACTGGCTGACAATCCAGCTCAATCGGGGGTGAGGCAACTGATCGGCAAGACCATCTCCCACTATCGAATTCTGGAAAAACTCGGTGGGGGCGGCATGGGCGTCGTCTATAAGGCCCACGACCTGAAGCTCCGCCGCGACGTGGCGCTGAAGTTCCTGCCCCAAGAGCTGGCCCAAGACGAGCAGGCACTGGAGCGCTTCCAACGGGAAGCCCGAGCGGCCTCGGCACTCAATCATCCCCACATCTGCACCATTCACGACATCGATGAACACGAAGTCCAGCCTTTTATTGCCATGGAGCTGCTGGAAGGGCAGACGCTCAAGCACCACATTGAAGGCAAACCGCTGAAAACCGAGCCGCTGCTAGAGCTGGCCATTCAGGTGGCCGATGCGTTGGAGGCCGCTCACTCGCGAGGGATCATCCATCGGGATCTTAAGCCCGCTAATATCTTCGTGACCGAGCGCGGCCAAGCCAAGTTGCTGGATTTCGGATTAGCCAAACTCTCAAAGAAACGTAAGGCCATAGCAGAGCCGGTGGGGGCTTCCAGCCTGCCCACCACCATCGGTGAGGAGCATCTGACGAGCCCAGGGATGGCACTGGGAACGGTGGCTTACATGTCGCCGGAGCAGGCGCGGGGGGAAGAACTCGATGCCAGGACCGATCTATTCTCGTTTGGGATAGTGCTCTACGAAATGGCCACTGGGACCCTGCCGTTCCAAGGCGACACGGCGGCGGTCATCTTCGACGCCATTCTAAATCGGACACCCACCCCGGTGCGGGCGGTTGAATCCCAAATTGCCCGCGAAGCTGGAAGAGATCATCAACAAGGCTCTGGAGAAAGAGCGGGAGGTGCGCTACCAGCATGCTTCGGAATTGCGAGCTGACTTGAAGCGTCTGAAGCGGGACCTGGATTCCGGGCGAGTGGCCGTGCCTCCTGCGGGTGCGGATAGTGACCCTGTTCCCGGCGTGCACCCTCGCCCGCGCTGGCAAATCTGGACGGTGGCGGTAGGCGTCGCCGCTCTTATTTTCATCGGGATTCTCGGCTACTGGTTGAAGTCGCCGCTGCCCTCGCCAAGGGTCTTGCGCTCTGTTCAGATAACCAGTGACGGTCAGCAAAAGCTCGTCCAGTATATGATTCCCATTCCCCTGGTCACTGACGGGTCTCGCATCTATTTCCCTGAGGCGGCGGCTGGGGCTCTCGGCTTGGCCCAGGTGTCCGTCGCGGGCAGCGAGACGGTGCCAGTCCGGATGCCCTTCCAAATTGCCTTTAACACCTATTTGTTGGGGATCTCTCCGAACCGATCCGAGCTTCTCGTGTGTAATTTCGGGGGGTCAGAAACTGGACTTTGGGTTGTGCCGCTCTTGGGTGGCTCACCTCGCCGATTGGGCGACCTACTCGCCATGACGGAGCTTGGTCTCCAGATGGGCAAAAGATGGTTTACGCGAAAGGCTCCGATTTGTACCTGGCAAAAAGTGACGCGACCGAATCTCGCAAGCTCGTGGCCCTTACTGGCAAGCCAGGGTGGCTCCGTTGGTCGCCTGACGCAAGCCTGTTGCGCTTTACTGTTTACGATTCGAAAACTAGCTCCAATTCGCTTTGGGAAGTTTTCGTCCGATGGAACCAATCTTCATCCGTTGCTTCCCGGGAACAGGCAGGCTGAAGAATGTTGTGGCAATTGGACGCCGGATGGGAGGTATTTCGTTTTTCAGTCGCAGCGTGAGGGGATAACGAATATTTGGGCCATTCGCGAAAAGGGCAGGTTTTTCGGGAAGCCTCGCAGCGAACCCGTACAGTTGACTGCAGGGCCAATGAATGTCTATGTCCCGGTTCCTAGCACAGACGGCAAGAAACTCTTCGTCGTGGGGGCCCAACATCGTGGGGAATTAATCCGCTTCGATGCCAAATCTGGCCAGTATGTAGCTTATCTTTCGGGGATGTCGGTCGAGCACCTGGATTTTTCGAGGGATGGACAGTGGATGGCTTACGTGGCCTATCCGGAAGCAACCGTATGGCGGAGCAAAGCGGACGGCAGCCAGCGGCGTCAGCTCACCTTCTCTCCGCTGCGAGCTGCACAACCACGCTGGTCTCCGGATGGAAGAGAGATCGCGTTCATGGCCAAGGCACCCGGCAGGCCTTGGAAGATCCATTCGATGTCAGCCGAGGGAGGCACGCCCAAACAACTCATGCCAGAGTGGCGCAATGAATGCGACCACAGCTGGTCACCAGATGGAAAGGCGCTCGTCTTTGGGAATTGCGGTTTCGAGGATAAAAGCGCATGGGCCACGGCCGTTCGTCGGCTAGACCTCAGGACTCAGCAGGTTTCGACACTACCCGGCTCCGAGGGGCTTATTGATCCTGTCTGGTCGCCCAATGGTCGCCACATCGCAGCCCAGGGAGATGATGGCCATAAGCTACTGCTTTATGATTTCACAACCCAAAGGTGGGCGGAATTGGCTGACATCCCCTTAGGTTATTTGAGTTGGTCGCGAGAGGGGAAACACGTTTACTTTGATAGCGCTTCTCCAAGCGATCCAGCTATCTATCGCATGCGGATTAGTGATCGAAAGCTAGAGCGGCTGGCAAGCCTGAAGGACATTCGGCGCGAATGGGGGATCTGGTTTACCTGGTTTGGTCTCGCGCCAGACGATTCCCCTTTGCTGTTGCGAAGCGCCGGCAGCCAGGAAATCTATGCCTTGGAGTGGGAAGCTCCGTAGAAATTGCAGACTGTCGATTGTCGGATTAACAAAGCATTGAATCCGAGTAAATTCATCAAAGACCTGGAAATCACAGGCGAGAGGGAAAAGACGGCGCTAGTGCGAATGGGACAGGCGTCGCTGGAGGTAGCTCTGCTTGTCTCACAAGAGAGATGAAAATAGACCACCACTCGTGGGGATTCTAGCCCTTTTTCTTGAGAAGCAATTGTTCTCAGGCATCAATGAATCATGGACCCTGAACGTTGGCAACAGATTGAGCAACTCTATCACTCCGCTCTGAAGCATGAACCCGATCAGCGGTCTGCTTTCCTCAAGCAAGCCTGTGCGGGAGATGAAGCGCTGCGCCGGGAAGTGGAATCGCTGTTAGCAAATGAAGGCGAAGCCGAGAGCTTTATTGAAGCTCCTGCCCTCGAGGTGGCTGCGAAAGAAGCTGGCTGACAATCCAGCTCAATCGGGGGTGAGGCAGCTGATCGGCAAGACGATCTCCCACTATCGAATTCTGGAAAAACTCGGTGGGGGCGGCATGGGCGTCGTCTATAAGGCCCACGACCTGAAGCTCCGCCGCGACGTGGCGCTGAAGTTCCTGCCCCAAGACCTGGCCCAAGATGAGCAGGCACTGGAGCGCTTCCAACGGGAAGCCCGAGCTGCCTCGGCACTCAATCATCCCCACATCTGCACCATTCACGACATCGACGAGCACGAGGGCCAGCCTTTCATTGCCATGGAGCTGCTGGAAGGGCAGACGCTCAAGCACCACATTGAAGGCAAACCGCTGAAAACCGAGCCGCTGCTAGAGCTGGCCATCCAGGTGGCCGATGCGTTGGACGCCGCTCACTCGCGAGGGATCATCCATCGGGATCTTAAGCCCGCTAATATCTTCGTGACCCAGCGCGGCCAAGCCAAGTTGCTGGATTTCGGACTAGCCAAACTTTCAAAGAAACGTAAGGCGATAGCAGAGCCGGTGGGGGCTTCCAGCCTGCCCACCACCATCGGCGAAGAGCATCTGACCAGCCCAGGGATGGCACTGGGGACGGTGGCTTACATGTCGCCGGAGCAGGCGCGGGGGGAAGAACTCGATGCCAGGACAGATCTGTTCTCCTTTGGGATAGTGCTCTACGAAATGGCTACTGGCACCCTGCCGTTCCAAGGGGACACGGCGGCGGTCATCTTTGATGCCATTCTAAACCGGACACCCACCCCGGCGCGGCGGTTGAATCCCAAATTGCCCGCCAAGCTGGAAGAGATCATCAACAAGGCTCTGGAGAAAGACCCAGAGGTGCGCTATCAGCATGCTTCGGAATTGCGAGCTGATCTGAAGCGTCTGAAGCGGGACCTGGATTCAGGACGCCTAGCCGCTCTACCAGCAACCCCAGGAGCTCATCGCCGGAACCTGATCTGGGTCGGTGCACTGCTGGCCCTCATGGCAGTTGCGGCAGTGGCCGTATGGTTCAATCGTTCCAGTCCAGAAGCGCCGGAACAATCCCTTGCCGCCGTCCCCCTCACCAGTTATCCGGGTCAGGAGCGGCAGCCCTTCCTTTTCACCCGACGGCAACCAGGTGGCCTTCTCCTGGAATGGAGACAAGCAGGATAACTTTGATATCTATGTCAAACTCATTGGTTCTGGAAACCAACTGCGTCTCACCACAGCCCCGGAAGCAGACACCATTCCTGCCTGGTCACCGGACGGCCGCTCCATTGCATTTGTCCGCGAAGGACCTGGAGGGAAAGCTGCGGTGTATCTGGTCTCTCCCTTGGGACCCCCAGAGCGCAAAGTGGCTGAAATAAGCCGGACAGGAGAGGATTGGCCGAGAGGGGTGGCTTGGAGTCCCGACGGGAAATCGCTGATCGTCACCGACAGGAATTCGGACAGCGAGCCCCTGGGTTTGTTCTTGCTCTCGGTGGAGTCCGGCGAGAAGCGAAAGGTTGACTTCCCCGCCAGAGAGAGTGTTATGATAGTCAGCCGGCTTTTTCGCCGGATGGCCGCACTCTAGCATTTATCCGAGAAGTGGGCGTTGGCGTCCGCGATATTTATCTATTTGACCCTTTCCGAAGATTTCCAGCCGATCGGGGAACCCAAACGACTCACGTTTGAGAATCAATTGACCTTCAGACCAGTCTGGACCATGGCCGGGAACGAGATCATTTTTTCTTCTGGACAATACCGCAGCCCCAGCCTGTTCCGGATCGCAGCCTCCGGCTCCGGCAAGCCGCAACGGCTGGCCGGTGTTGGAGAGGATGGCTCTGAAGCGGTAATCTCTCGCCGCACGCAACGTCTGGTTTACACACGCGAGCTCTTAGACACGAACATCTGGCGTCTTGAAGTCCCTGGTCCTCAAGCAAAGATCAGCTTGCCGATGAAACTGATCTCCTCGACACGGGTTGACGAGCATGCACAGTTCTCACCGGACGGGAAGAAGATCGTTTTTAGTTCGAATCAGACCGGAAGCTTTGAAATCTGGATTTCCGATAGTGGCGGCTCGAATCAGCAGCCACTAACTTCACTGGGTGGTTACTGTGGAACTCCGCACTGGTCACCAGACGGTGAGCGCATTGCCTTTATATCGAATGTGGACAGACGGTGGGAGATCTACGTCATCGATGTCAACGGAGGCAAGCCAAAACGCCTCACCAATAATCCTGCCCACGATGCCGAACCCAATTGGTCGCGAGATGGGAGGTGGATTTATTTCTCCTCCAACCGCAGCGGCGAGAGCCAGGTGTGGAAAGTGCCGGCGGACGGAGGCGAAGCAGTCCGGGTAACCCGGAAAGGCGGCGCTTTGGCGTTAGAGTCCCCCGACAGCCAATGGATTTATTACACGAAGGACCTGTCTGACAGCAGCCTTTGGAAGATGCCCAGAGACGGCGGGGAGGAGACCCAGGTGCTCGAATCGGTCCGGTATGATGCCTTTGCCATCGTGAAAGAAGGAATCTATTTCATTCCGAGGCCGGATTCTGCCGGCCGTTATTCCATCCAGTTTTTTAACTTCGCGGCACCAAAAGGATTCGATCCATCTCTACGATCGAGGGCCCGATAGAAGCTATACCTCTCCGTTTCCCCCGATGGCCGATGGATCTTATACTCCCAGATTGATCAGGAGGGCAGCGATCTGATGCTGGTGGAGAACTTCCGGTAAAGGGAGGAAGGCAACGGTGGAGCTTTGCATGTGGAGAAGGTCGACCGGAAGTGGATCAGATCAACTTTGCTCCTCGATAACTATTCCACCGTTGATGCTGAGGGGCCGGTATGATTTCTTTTTTCCGGTGGAAACTTCTCAAGCGCCCATGTTTCGTCTGCTCGGAACACCCAAAGAACATAGGCGCCATGCCATTTTCGAAACGAGTCACGTGATACCGAGGAACGACGCCATCAGAGAGACTCTCGCTTGGTTCGATCGCTACTTGGGTCCCGTCAAACGAAAGGAGCAATGAGCCCGGGGGTAGGGGTAGGGAGAGCCGGTTGACCGGCTCCCCCTCCCTCCGAACCGGACGGGCGGATCTCCCGCATCCGGCTCTCCAGTCGGTGGTTTTACCTCTGTAGAGGATTGACGGGCCTGAGCATGAGGCTGCAGTCAGGGAGAACAGCCCATGCTCAGCAAAGAGGCGATTGGGCCAGCGGTGATGGTCGTTGCCTCGCCCGCGTCCTTTCCGGCCTTGCCGCTTGCGCAGAGATGCTGCGAAGCCGCATCCGCATCCAGCTGTCGAGTCGCTGGAAACGTGGTCCGGTAGCTGTGCTTGAAGTACTCAAACCAGCCCCGCAGCGTCCGGTTGACGTCTCCGATGATGACCCTGCAGGCTGTGCCCGTTGGTGCGTCGCGTCTTCGCCCGGATCGTGTCCTTGAGCTTCTCCAGGCTCTTCTTGCGCGGCCATGTCGTTGCCTCGCTCGAAGTGGTAGCCCAGGAAGTCGAAGCCTCTCGCTGGCGTGGCATCCACGATCCGCGTCTTGTCCGGATGCAAGCTCAGTCCGGCTGTCGCCGTCCATTCCCTCACCCGTTCCAAGCGCTCGCTCGGCCTCTTCCCGGCTCCGGCACAGGATCACGAAGTCATCGGCGTAGCGCACCATCTCGTATCCCCGCCTCGGCCATCTGGTGGTCCAGCGGGTCCAGGTAGATGTTGGACAGCAGCGGGCTGATCACCGCTCCTTGCGGGGTTCCCTCTTCCGGCGTCCAGTTCTTCATACCGTCCATCACCTCTTGGTTCAGGAACGCCTCGATCAGGTCCAGGACTCGGCCGTCCGACACTTTCTCGCTCCACCCGCTCCAGCAGCGGCTCGTGCGGGATCGTGTCGAAGTAGCTCTTCAGGTCGGCATCCACCACCTAGGTGTAGCCCTGCTTGCAGCAGCTCATCCACTCGGCGCAGGGCGTCCTTGCAGCCTCGTCCGGGACGGAACCCGTAGCTGTGTTCTGCAAAGTCCCGCTCGAAGATCGGCTCCAGCACGTGCGCAACGCCGCCTGCACCACCCGGTCGCGCACCGTCGGGATCCCCAGCGGCCGCTTCTCCTTGCTCCCCGGCTTGGGAATCCACACCCGCCGGATCGCCTGCGGTCGGTAGCTGCCCTCCCGCAATTGCTCCGTCAGGCGCTTCCAGGTTCTTCTCAGGTCGCGCTCGAACTGCTCGACCGTCTCGTGGTCCACTCCCGCCGCCCCGCCGTTGGCCTTCACCTCGCTGAAAGGCCGCCCGCAGGTTGCGCGGCGCGTAGACCTTGTCGATCAGGCTGAACCATTTGCCTCCTTTGACCCCCTCTTCGAGGGCCGTCAACATGCGCTCGGTCCAGACCGTCGGTTCGACCCACGCCCAGCGGGCTCGAATCTCTCCGGCTTGTTTAGCCGTTTCCGGCACTGCCGCCGGTGTTGCTTCCGTCTGTTGTGTCCTTCACGTCATCCACCTTCCTGCCTCCCTTTGCTCCACGCCCGTTACGCCGCTTCCTCGCTACTATGGACGCTCTGACTCCTGCTGGCCCGGCTCTTCGGTCCGCATCTGGCAGCATGAACACCGTCTCTGTCGACCAGCAGGTCTCCCTGCTTCACGCGTCTGACCTTCCGATCCATTCCGTCTCCAACCACCCCGCAGGCCCTCGATCGCCGCTTTCTCACGCTACCCCTCAGCTCGACGGGTCTCCCGCTTCCGCGGGTCTGGGCTTCGCCTTTCCCTAGCAGGCTCGCCACGCTCAACAGGCCGAATCGAGTTCGTCATCCTACGGACTGGTCTTCACCTCCGGTTGCTCCCCACCCCGCCTCGCGGCGACGCAGTTACATTCGGTTACAGGCCGGAGAGCGTATGCCTGAAGAGGACTTGCACCTCTCTGACCAAACACGCTTGCAGGCGCACTAGGGAACGGACGCCGTTCCGTTCCCCGTGGCGGATGGGAACGCTGCGGCGAGCGTTCCCTACGGGACTGCATCAATCTCGCGGGGATCCAACGCCATTCTATTCTCGTGGAAACATGATCTTGGGTGCATTACCCTTCGCAGACCCATCCTACCAATCCTTTGATGACCGACAAACGTTGGCAACAGATTGAGCAACTCTATCACTCCGCTCTGAAGCACGAACCCGAGTCAGCGGTCTGCTTTCCTCAAGCAAGCCTGTGCGGGAGATGAAGCGCTGCGCCGGGAAGTGGAATCGCTGTTAGCAAATGAAGGCGAAGCCGAGAGCTTTATTGAAGCTCCTGCCCTGGAGGTGGCTGCGAAAGAACTGGCTGACAATCCAGCTCAATCGGGGGTGAGGCAACTGATCGGCAAGACGATCTCCCACTATCGAATTCTGGAAAAACTCGGTGGGGGCGGCATGGGCGTGGTCTACAAGGCCCACGACCTGAAGCTCCGCCGCGACGTGGCGCTGAAGTTCCTGCCCCAAGAGCTGGCCCAAGATGAGCAGGCACTGGAGCGCTTCCAACGAGAAGCCCGAGCGGCCTCGGCACTCAATCATCCCCACATCTGCACCATTCATGACATCGACGAGCACGAAGGCCAGCCTTTCATTGCCATGGAGCTGCTGGAAGGGCAGACGCTCAAGCACCACATTGAAGGCAAACCGCTGAAAACCGAGCCGCTGCTAGAGCTGGCCATCCAGGTGGCCGATGCGTTGGACGCCGCTCACTCGCGAGGGATCATCCATCGGGACCTTAAGCCCGCTAATATCTTCGTGACCGAGCGCGGCCAAGCCAAGTTGCTGGATTTCGGACTAGCCAAACTCTCAAAGAAACGCAAGGCGATAGCAGAGCCGGTGGGGGCTTCCAGCCTGCCCACCACCATTGGCGAAGAGCATCTGACCAGCCCAGGGATGGCACTGGGAACGGTGGCTTACATGTCGCCGGAGCAGGCGCGGGGGGAAGAACTCGATGCCCGGACAGATCTGTTCTCCTTTGGGATAGTGCTCTACGAAATGGCTACTGGCACCCTGCCGTTCCAAGGCGACACGGCGGCGGTCATCTTCGACGCCATTCTAAATCGGACACCCACCCCGGTGCGGCGGTTGAATCCCAAATTGCCCGCCAAGCTGGAAGAGATCATCAACAAGGCTCTGGAGAAAGACCCAGAGGTGCGCTATCAGCATGCTTCGGAATTGCGAGCTGACCTGAAGCGTCTGAAGCGGGACCTGGATTCAGGACGCCTAGCCGCTGCTACCGGCAACCCAAGGAGCTCATCGCCGGAACCTGATCTGGGTCGGTGCACTGCTGGCCCTCTTGGCGGTTGCGGCAGTGGCCGTATGGTTCAATCGTTCAAGTTCAGAAGCGCCGGAACAATCCCTTGCCGCCGTCCCCCTCACCACTTATCCGGGTCAGGAGCGGCAGCCTTCCTTTTCACCCGACGGCAACCAGGTGGCCTTCTCCTGGAATGGAGACAAGCAGGATAACTTTGATATCTATGTCAAGCTCATTGGTTCTGGAAACCAACTGCGTCTCACCACAGCCCCGGAAGCAGACACCATTCCTGCCTGGTCACCGGACGGCCGCTCCATTGCATTTGTCCGCGAAGGACCTGGAGGGAAAGCTGCAGTGTATCTGGTCTCCCCCTGGGACCCCCAGAGCGCAAAGTGGCTGAAATAAGCCGGACCGAGCGATAGATTGGCCGAGGGG
The DNA here is from genome assembly GCA_963752385.1 of uncultured Acidimicrobiia bacterium. Lineage (GTDB taxonomy): Bacteria > Acidobacteriota > Terriglobia > Versatilivoradales > Versatilivoraceae > CAVVYL01. The sequence continues at coordinate 141,714 of CAVVYL010000016.1, forward strand.
GCTGGCTTGGACTCCCGACGGGAAATCGCTGGTCGTCACCGACAGGAATTCGGACAGCGAGCCCTTGGGTTTGTTCTTGCTCTCGGTGGAGTCCGGCGAGAGGCGAAGGTTGACTTCCCCGCCGCAGAGAGTGTTTATCGATAGTCAGCCGGCTTTTTCGCCGGATGGCCGCACTCTGGCGTTTATCCGAGAAGTGGCCGTTGGCGTCCGCGATATTTATCTATTGACCCTTTCCGAAGATTTCCAGCCGATCGGGGAACCGAAACGGCTCACTTTTGAGAATCGATTGACCTTCAGACCCGTCTGGACCTTAGACGGGCGAGAGATTATTTTTTCTTCTGGACCATACCTCAGCCCAACCTGTTCCGGATCGCGGCCTCCGGCTCCGGCAAGCCGCAGCGGCTGGCCGGTGTTGGAGAAGATGGCTCTGAAGCGGCAATCTCTCGCCGCACGCAACGTCTGGTTTACACCCGCGAGCTCATCGACGTGAACATCTGGCGCCTTGAAGTCCCTGGTCCGCATGGAAAGATCAGCTCACCGATGAAGCTGATCTCCTCGACGCGCGTTGACGGAGCATGCACAGTTCTCACCCGACGGGAAGAGAATCGTTTTTAATTCGAATCGCACCGGAAGCTTTGAAATCTGGATTTGCGATAGTGACGGCTCGAATGCGCATGCCATTAACTTCATTGGGTAGCTGGTTACTGTGGAAATCCGCACTGGTCACCAGACGGTGAGCGAATTGCCTTTGACGTCAATCCTGGAGAAACAGTGGGAGATCTACGTCATCAGCGCCAACGGAGGCAAGCCAAAACGCCTCACCAGCAGTCCAGCCACCGATCACGCACCCAGTTGGTCGCGGGATGGGAAGTGGATTTATTTCGCCTCCGATCGCAGCGGCGAAGACCAGGTCTGGAAAATGCCGGCGGACGGAGGCGAAGCGGTCCAGGTGACCCGGAAAGGCGGCTTTCTGGCCTTCGAATCTCCTGACAGCCAATGGGTTTATTACACGAAAAACATTGACGGCCAGCGGCCTTTGGCGAGTGCCCAGAGATGGCGGGGAGGAGACCCAAGTGCTCGAATCGGTCGACAGAGCATGCCTTTGCCATCGTTAAGGAAGGAATCTATTTCATTCCGAGGCCGGATTCTGCCGGCCGTTATTCCATCCAGTTTTTCAACTTCGCGACCAAAAGGATTCGATCCATCTCTACGATCGAGAGGCCCGATAGGCATTACCTCTCCGTTTCCCCCGATGGCCGATGGATCTTGTACTCGCAGATTGATCAGGAGGGCAGCGATCTGATGCTGGTGGAGAACTTTAAGTAAGTGACGGGTGGGGAGTGACGAGTGGTAAGCCTCGGTGGTCCAAGGTGCCAGGTGTCGGTGTGTCGCAAGTTCTACTGCCGCAGGCCAGAAAGCGGTGGCGCTAGAGGGCCTGAAAGGCTTTTGCTCGTCACTCGGCACGGATCGCTTGCCACTGCTCTTATGACCGATCGTTGGCAGGAAATAGAAAAGCTGTATCATTCAGCGCTGAAACATGAGCCGAACGGGCGAGTCGAATTCCTCAAAGAGGCTTGCGCTGGAGACGAAGCTCTGCGCCAGGAAGTTGAATCCCTACTGGCACAGCATGTAGAGGCAGAGGACTTCATTGAGGAGCCAGCCTTGAAGGTGGCGGCTAAGGGCATGGCCAGGGACCCCTCCCAATCTCTATTGGGCCAACAACTCGGCCCCTACAAGATTCTCTCCCTGCTGGGTGCCGGCGGGATGGGAGAGGTCTATCGAGCCAGTGACAGCCGACTAGGGCGGGAAGTCGCCATCAAGGTCCTACCTTCTGAATTTTCTGCGGACGCAGACAGAATCGGCCGTTTCAAGCAGGAAGCGCGAGCGGCTGGGCAGCTCAATCATCCCAACATTCTCGCTATCTACGACGTGAGTACGCACGAAGGCTCGCCTTACCTGGTCTCTGAACTACTGGAAGGAGAGACCCTGCGCGACCGGCTGCGCCGCCAGGCGCCTTCTCACCGTAAAGCACTGGAGTATGCGGTGCAAATTGCTCGCGGTTTAGCGGCTGCGCACGAGAAAGGCATTGTGCACCGCGACTTGAAGCCCGAGAACCTTTTCATCACCAAGATCAGATAGTGTCAAGATTCTTGATTTTGGTCTGGCCAAACTCACCCAGCGTAAGCTCGACGCTAGCCAACTGACGACTGCGACGACTAACCCGGTCGCGACTGAGCCCGGCGTGGTCATGGGCACGGTGGGTTACATGTCTCCTGAACAAGTACGGGGTGAGGTTGCGGATCATCGGTCGGATATTTTTGCATTCGGTGCCATTCTCTACGAGATGCTTTCGGGCAAGCGAGCATTTCAGGGCAACTCAGCGGTCGAGACGATGAACGCGATCTTGCAAGAAGAGCCGCCGCCTCTGGCCGAGATAGACAGTTCGATTCTCCCTGGCCTTGAAAGAGTAGTGCGACATTGTTTGGAGAAGAATCCCGAACGGCGCTACCAGTCCGCCCAGGATCTTGCCTTCAATCTGGAGGTGCTCTCCGCACCGTCAGATTCACGTCCCGACCCATTTGACTCTGGATGCGGCCCGGTCGAAGCGCCGCGAGTGGCTCGCCTGGCTCGTGGCAGCCATCCTCTTTCTTGCGGCGATTCCCTTTGTGGTGGCTTATTTCCACCGCACACCCACCGAAGTGCGCGCCATGCGCTTCACCGTTCACCCACCGGAGAAGACGAGCTTTGTGATCCTAGCCTAAGCATTTCGCCCGACGGGCGTCACTTAGCCTTCAGGGCCACGGATGCTTCGGGCAAGAGCCTCCTCTGGGTGCGCCCGCTCGATTCCCTCTCGGCACAGCCGCTGCCGGGAAGCGACGAGGGCGCTTACCCCTTCTGGTCCCCCGACAGTCGCTTCATTGGGATTTTTTGCCCAGGGAAAGCTCAAAAAGATGGCACTCTCCGGCGGTCCGCCGCAAACGCTGTGCGAAGCGCCAGACCGGTTGGGGCGGCACGTGGAACCGTGACGGGGTGATTCTGTTCGCACCCAACTTCTATGGCCCTCTTTATCGTGTGTCTGCGGCGGGCGGCGAGGCGGCAGCCGGTGACGGCGCTCGACCCCTCACGGCAGGAAAATGCCCATCTGTTCCCGCAGTTCCTACCGGATGGTCGCCACTTCCTCTATCTAGCCCGTAGCGCGCAAAAGACAGCACACGGGTATTTACGTCGGGTCACTCGATTCGAAAGACACCCAGCGCCTTGTGAGCACCGAGTCCAACGCGGCGTACGCCCCGCCAGGGTATCTGCTCTTCGTCCGTGAGGGGATGCTGATGGCCCAGCCGTTCGACGCCAAGGAGCTTGCAACTGACGGGCGACCCGTTTCCCGTCGCCCAACAGAGTGGGACGATACCTAAACTCTATGCGGTCTTCTCTGTCTCGGAAAACGGCGTGCTGGTCTATTGGGGTGGCGCCCAGAACAAGAACACCCAGCTCGTGTGGTTGGATCGAGGGGGTAAACAGCTCGGGTCGATCGGCCCGCCGGGCTATTACCGCAGTCCCTCGGCTCTCCCCTGACGAAACCCGAGTCGCGGTGCAGCACTTGGATCCCCAGACTGGAAAGGGGGACATCTGGCTGCTCGACTTGTCGCGGGGCACCGCGCTCGCGCTTCACCTTCGATCCTTCAGACGACGCTCAGCCGATTTGGTCGCCGGATGGAAGCCGCATCGTCTTTCGTTCACAGCGAGAAGGCTCTTACACCTTCTATCAAAAGTCTTCCAGCGGCGCTGGTCAGGAGGAAGTGCTGCTCAAGCTAAACGATTTTATTGTCCCGGAAGATTGGTCCCCGGACGGTCGGTTCATCGCTTATGCGACCATGGCTGCGGATAATCCGAAGACTTTGACCGATTTGTGGGTGTTACCGCTGTTTGGAGAGCGCAAGCCGATGCCCTATCTGCAGACGGAGTTCTGGTGAAGCGCAGGCGCGCTTCTCCCCCGACGGACGCTGGATCGCCTATGTGTCGGACGAGTCAGGCAGACCCGAGGTCTACGTGCAGAGCTTCCCAGCCTCGAGTGGCAAGGTGCAGGTTTCGACTCAAGGCGGTGCTGACCCGAGATGGCGGCGGGACGGCAAAGAGCTATTCTACCTGGCTGCCGACCATAAACTGATGGCGGTGGAGGTGAAGACCAGGTTCGACCTTCGAGGCTGGCGTGCCCAGGGCGCTTTTCCAGACGCGTGTCATTGCTTGACGATCGCATTACAAGCACTACACCGTCACCAAGGACGGCCAGCGTTTTCTCGTCATTACGCCTGTTGAAGAGGTAACCTCTGAACCCGATCACCGTCGTGCTCAACTGGACGGCTGGAACTAAAGCAGTAAGGGATCAGTGATCTAACCGACAATCAATTAGAAACGGCGATCGAATCAGCTCTTTGCACTGTATTGGCGTGATCTGAGCCCGAAGTGACGTGACGGCTCATCGGTGAGCCAATCTCCAGAAACAAAGACCTACTTTCTCTCAAGATCGAAAAGCACTGCCGCCTCGCCCTTCTTCGCGATCTGTTCGTCGAAGAAGCTCACAATCTTATCTCTTCGAGCCAGTAGCCCTTCGATCTCCGAAGGATTCAAATATCGGTCGAGAGCTCTCTTCAGGGCGTCTTTGTTCAATTCTCGCAGTTTTGACAACAGTCTTCGATCACACTGGACTAAATCCTTGGTGCTCTTGAGATCTTTCATCATGCGAAATGCCCGTGTGTGATCGATCAGCCAGATCTTCCAGTCTTTGGTGATCACCAGATTGCCCAGGTTGCGATCGGTGTTGTAGATGAGCTGATCAAAGACCCGGCAGACGTACATTTGCTGATTCCAGGAAGACAGGTCGGGAGGTTCGAGTTTCTTCTTCTTGCGCTCCAGTTCTGTCATCAAAGTGTCATCCACCCACCAGGTGACCGCCCCGATACTGCCGACTCTGCGCTCGACCGACACCGGGACCATGTTCAGCTCTAGCAGCTTGTCCAGCTCGTAAGCCGCTATGTTGTATTTGTAAGAGTCACGAAAGTTAAGCTCTGTGCCGCTGACTGTCTGGAACGATGTCTTGGTGATGTCCACCGTCTGAATATGGGCATGGTGCCTGAACTTTCCATCGTCCAGCAACGCTCGCTGCGAATTGGTGATACCTGTCGAGAGCTCTCTGCGCTCAACGACTTTGGCCTTGAGCAAGAAGTGTTCGATCTCGGCTCGGGTCAAGCTGGGCGGAGAGGCGGTGGTTGCCACCGCGACCTTCTGCGCCAGTCCGCTTAAGGCAAAGACGCCGGCACAAACCAACGACAGGCAGACCTCTGCGAATGTCAACCGAGCTCGATTCGTTCGCGACGTTTGAAGTGGTCTCATTCCATCTCCTTTGTGAAACACGGGTCAGGTGTTAGCTTCCAGGTTCCAGGTGCTGTGCTGCCGCCCTCAATGCCAAGAGGGAGGTAGCCCCTCGCTGTGATGGATGCACAGGGGCTTGGCGTCCAGGTACACCGCCTCAAGATTCTCACCTGTCCGTCCAATTTCTGATTGCATGGGAGGGTCAGACAGCTCGAGTCCAGTGCCGTCCGGGAACCAGATCTGGCGCAGAAAACATCTTCCTTCCAAGCGGCCAAAGACCAGTTTGGGTTGAGCCATGGTCTGTGGTGCCTTAATGACGGTCGGCTTCAAAGACTCGCAGATGATGCCGTCTTCACAGATTTGAACCCTGTTGGAAGCCTTGTCCCAACGCAGGACATAGTTGCCCCGAGATAAGACGTGTCTCTCCGCGACGAAATCGAACGGTGCTGTCACCTTCAGGTCCCTGGGGTCAGGCGGATAGATCTGCGCAACAGCCATTTTGGCGAGCACGACTAGAGTGATTGGCAGTAAGCAAAATTGAGATTTCATTGTATCCTCCTTCATCCCTTAATGCGAGAACCAAGAAGAAAAACCGTAATGCGATCGACACGATGTCCTGACTTTGATTTGGCATCCTGCTAACCTGAAGATCCGCATCAGGATACAGGCCAGTTCATTGCGGCCGCGCGGCGAAGAATTCGATACCCGGAAGGTCGGCGAAAGACTCTTTGGCCTAGGTTTCAAGCTGAGGGATGGAGGGTTTGCAAATTCGGCATAACCCCAGAGCGGACGTTTGGAAGAATATCGGTGGTTAGTTCCAGAGAGGTGGTATGATCGGTACCACTCCTAATGAGTCTTTCAGCGAGGAAAGCAATGCGGACGGCGTCGCCTCAAGATGTTACTCAACTCTTGGTGGCTTGGAGCCAGGGGGAGAAGGCCGCGCTTGAGAAGTTGATGCCTCTAATGTACAAGGAGCTACGTCAGCTCGCTCGCCGCTACATGAGCCGAGAGCGACCTGACCACACCTTACAAACCACGGCACTGGTGAACGAAGCCTACCTGCGACTAGTGGACGCTAGCAAGGTTCGCTGGCAGAATCGCGCCCATTTCCTGGCTATCTCGGCCCAAGTGATGCGGCGCGTCCTCGTTGAAATGGCCCGTTCTCGTCAATGTCTGAAGCGAGGAAACGACGCTCAGAAGGTTTCACTGGACGAAGCGCTGGTGGTATCTCAGGAAAAAAGTACTGACCTGGTGGCGTTGGATGAGGCGCTGACTGAGCTGGCGGTTGTCGATCCCAGGAAAAGTCAGGTGGTGGAATTGCGCTTCTTTGGCGGCCTCAGCGCAGAAGAAACTGCCCAGGTGCTGAACGTCTCACCCGACACGGTCCTGCGGGACTGGAAGCTGGCTAAGGTCTGGCTCGTGCGAGAAATTAAGAATAGAGCGAGGCCTGACTGCTGATAACAGCGCAGAGGTTGAGAGGCACGTCGTAAACGAAAATCAGACCTGCCGTAGTTCGCAGCCGGCCGACGTTGCTGTCTCGAACGGCCTTGACGGTCGCAGCCAGATCCTTCCTTCTCGCTCCGATGGTTTTCGGGCGCGCCGAGCTCATCACCGTCCAGGAACCCCTCGGCCACAGTGGATTTCTACCACCCGCCAATAGCTCAACTCCACGAAGACCTCAAACGCCAAACCGTCAACTACCTCTGGCTCAAAATCTGAAGTAAGCTCAAGATCTCTTCCGATCCCTAACAACACTGAGAGCTATCGTCAGCTGTATCCGTTCAGCAGTTCCGCGGGAAAGATTGCTATGGCGCCTCGCGTCGAGTATCTGTAGGATAACAGCGGACTTGCCACGGGTTACCGGCAGGATCTGAAGATGCTTTGTCCCGGGGGCTTTGGAAAGCCGGAAAGGAGAAGTAGCGTGCCGCGCAATCTGCGTTGGAAGTGGATCTTGATTGTCGTCGTGGTGTTGGGCTGTGTGCTCGGTATCGTAGGAGTACCGAAGTCGGGGGCGGAGTTAGCGGCCAACTTGAGGAAGAACATCCGGCTTGGATTGGATCTGAAGGGAGGTAGCCATATCGTCCTACAGATTCAGGTGCAGGATGCCTTCAAAGCGGAAGCCGACCTGGTGATTGAGCGCCTCAAGGAATTGCTCAAAAAGGAGAACATTGAGTACACCTCGATAGAGCGAAACGAGCCGGCCTCGATCGACGCTGCCGAAACGATCCAAATCAACATCAAAGGCGTTCCAACAGCCAAAAGTAGCGAGTTTCGCCGCCTAGTGAACGACGCTTTGAGCCAGCAATGGCTTCTGTCGTCGGTGAGCGAGACAGACTACAAGATGAACATTCGGAACGACGCGGCGCTGAAGTTACACCAGGACACTCTGACGCAGACGATGAGCACCATGGAGAAGAAGGTCAACGGCCTGGGCGTTGCCGAAGCCACCGTTCAGCAGCGCGGGGGTAGTGGAGGGCAAGCCGAGATCCTGGTTCAGTTGCCGGGTGTCGACGATCCGGCGCGCGTGAAAGGGATTCTGCAGACTGCAGCGCTGCTCGAACTCTGCGACGTAAAGGGAGGTCCGTTCCCGTCTCGGGAAGCGGCGCTCAGCCAATCACGGCGGAGTCGTGCCTTCCGACATGAAACTTGTCCGTGGGTCGAGGAGGTCAGGCGAAGGTAGCGAAGAGACCTGGTGGCTCCTCGCCCGGTCTCCAGTCGTCACGGGTCGGGACTTGCGGGACGCGCAGCCCAACCGAGGCGAGTTCCCCGGGCAGTGGGAGACGAGTTTTAGGCTCACGCAGGATGCGGCGCAGCGCTTTGAACGGTTTACTGAGGCAAACATCAACAATCGGCTCGCCATAGTGCTCGACAACCTCGTATTGAGTGCCCCGCGGATCGAGAACAGAATCTCCGACCAGGGTCGAATCACCGGAGCGTCGAGTCAGGAGGAGGCGGGAGATTTGGCCCTTAACCTGCGCGCTGGCTCGCTCCCAGCGGGTGTCAGAGTGATCGAAGAGCGGACCGTTGGACCTTCGCTGGGCGCAGACTCGATTCGCCGAGGTATGACCGCCGGCATCGTGGGTCTGGCGCTCGTGGTGGCATCGATGGTCCTGTACTACCGCGGCGCGGGCTTGAATGCCGTGCTGGCCTTGCTCCTCAACACGGTCATGACGATTGCGGCCTTGAGCTACTTTGATGCGGCCTGGACTCTACCCGGTATCGCAGGCTTGGTGCTTTCAATTGGCATGGCCGTGGATTCAAACGTGTTGATTTTTGAGCGAATCAAAGAAGAGAAGCGATCCGGTAAAGGTGTCTCCTCGGCAATTTCAACAGGTTTCGAGCGCGCCTTGGTCACGATCATTGATACGCACGTGACCACTGTAGTCGCCAGCGCGTTCCTGTTTGTCTTCGGCACAGGTCCAGTACGTGGGTTCGCTGTAACCCTGGTCATCGGCCTGATTGCGAACTTATTCACCGCCGTATTCGTGTCGCGGGCAATTTTTGATGTCCAGCTTTGGCGGAAACCGAAGCTGGCGGACCTGAACATTGGAAGCGGACGAATGGAACTGTTCAAGGAGGCAAACCTCGACTTCCTCTCCAAGCGCAATCTGACGCTCGGCTTGTCGGTTGTGGCTGTCCTCGTTAGCATTGCCAGTCTAGTGATGAAGGGCGGGCCTAAGTACGGCCTGGACTTCCGGGGTGGCACATTAATGTATGTTCGGTTCGAGCCGAAGCCCGCGATAGACGACCTCCGAAAGGCGCTGTCCGCCAAGCTGCAGGGGGAGATCAGCGTGCAGGAAACCCAGGGTACAGGCGAATTCATCATTGGAACCGAGCTGGCTGACGAAAGGAGCCTGGAACAAGCACGGCAAGCTGTGGAGCAAACGTTAAGGGAGAAGTATGCAAACCTGGGCGGTAAACTGGACTTGAACAATGCCAATCAGACGGCATTGGAGGACCGGTTGCGGAACGCATTACCGGCCGCCGGCGTGAGTCTCAATGACCTTGAACTGAAAAACCTGGCAGCTCGGCTCCTCAGCTATCGCGACCGCGATAAAAACGGCCTCATCTCCAACCTGGACGAACTCACCAAGGTGTCTGGCATCAATGAGAAGGTGTTAACCGCTATCAAGCAGGAATGCGGGCTGGGTACTTTCAACCTCCGTTCGGTGGAGATAGTGGGCCCCCGCGCGGGCCAGCGACTGCGGCAGCAGGCCTTGATGGCGACTCTTTACGCTCTGGGCGGTATGCTGGTCTACATTGCTTTCCGGTTCCAGTGGATTGCAGGCACCGCGGCGATCATTGCAACCATTCACGACGTTGTCATCACGCTGGGCCTGTTCTCTCTCACGAATCGAGAAATCAACCTGACGATCATCGCCGCTCTGCTTACGCTGATCGGCTACTCGATGAACGACAAGATTGTCGTGTTTGATCGTGTACGGGAAAACCAGCGCAAGAAGGGGGCTAAAGGCTCGTTCCTCGACCTCGTCAACCGCTCGATCAACCAGACGCTCAGCCGCACACTTCTGACGGCAGGTCCGACGCTGCTGGCTTGTCTGGCGCTGTACTTTTTGGGAGGCGAAGTGCTGAACGGAATCGCCTTTGCCTTGTTCATAGGCATCGTGGTGGGCACCTACTCATCGATCTTCGTTGCGAGCGCGCTGCTAGTGATGTGGCACGAACAACGATTGCGTAAACCGCAGAGGGTCACCACTTGAGGTGTTCTACGCCAACCGAGACAGACTGATGGGGAACTTGCGCGAGCGTGCTAATGGGAACTCTTCCATGGCCAGTTGCAGACGACTGGAGTTTAAATTTCTGTCACTTTCTCAAAGATGGACGAAGGTCCCGCCAGGAATTTCAGATTCAGCAAACGAAGCGGGACTCAATGAGCGTGTCGCAAGGTTACTTAGCTAGCGCTTGAAAAGAGATTGTTCAGCGACTCCGCCAGGGTAGGGTGGGCAAAGATTGCGTTGCGAAGCTGCTCATCGGTAAGATCCCCCATCATGGCGACTTGAATTAGGGACATGATCTCACCGCCTTCAATTCCCAGAATGGCGCAGCCAAGGAGTTTTCCCGTGTGCGCGTCGATGATGGCTTTCATGAATCCCCGTGACTCATCGACTTCGAGAGCGCGTGCCACATACGTCATTGGCATCTTGGCCACACGAATCTGCAAGCCTCGCTCACGCGCTTCTGCTTCAGTTACCCCAACACGTCCCAACTGCGGATCAATGAACACAGTGTAGGGTACCAACCTTCCCCGGATGCTGGCTTTGCCGCCACCGATGAGGTTCGTCTTCAGGATCCGGTAGTCATCATAAGAAATATGAGTGAAAGCTGGGCCGCCTTTCACGTCCCCCATCGCAAACACTCCAGGAACGTTGGTCTCCAGATACTCATTGACGCGGACAAATCCCTTCGAATCCAGGGCAACGCCGGCGGCGGCGAGATGCAGTGACTCGGTGTTCGGCGCCCGGCCTGGGGCCATTAGCAAGTGTGAGCCCTCCAGCACGCGTTCACCCTCGGGAGTCCGGACCGTCAGATTGAGGCGGCCACTCCCTGCCTTTTCAGCTCGGACGGCTTCCGTTTGGAGCAAGACCTCGATGCCATCCTCGCGGAGAATGGAGGCAACGGCTTCAGCCACGTCCGGATCCTCCCGAGAAAGCAGCTGCCGGCCGCGCTGTACGACGGTGACCCGGCTGCCGAAGCGCCGGAACATCTGTCCGAATTCCAAACCGATATATCCTCCGCCCAGGACCAGCAGATGTTCCGGGACCTGGTCCAGCTCCATGATGGAAGTGGAATCGAGCCAGGGCACATCGGTCAAGCCCGGTATTACCGGAATCGCGGGACGACAACCCGTATTGATGAAAATCTTGCTTCCTTTAATCTTTCTGGTCTGCTCATCCTCAAGCTGAATCTCCAGCGTGTTCGGGCCAGTAAACCTGGCTTCGCCGTGCAGATACTCCAGATTGGCCGCTTCCCGAACCCGCCGTTCACTGCCTTGCCGGAAGCTCTGGACAATTGCGCGCTTTCGCTCTCGCACCTTAGCCAAATCAATCTGGATGTCTCCCGTCTTAACGCCATATTCGGCCGCGCGCCGGGCAAGATAGGCAACGCGCGCGCTGGCAACCATGGTTTTGGTTGGCGTGCACCCGAAGTTGATGCAGGTCCCACCGATGTACTCGCGTTCCACCAAGGCCATCTTCCAGCCAGCTGCGGCGAGATCGAGCGCCAATGGCTTGGCGGCCTGGCCCGACCCGATGATGACTCCGTCGTATTCCTGAACTGTTTCTGCTGTCATAACATCCTCGATGAGCAATGCGTCGTCATGAATCAGCCCCAAGTTACTGCTGGGGTACGGGGAAGCGCCCTGCAGGCAGGTCCAACCTCTGCAGTCTCAGGCTGGGGAAAAGGTTATCCACCCCTTCCTTTCCTCGTCTCGACTACCTTCCCAAGGAATGATGCTGCTTCGACAATTGGCTGCTGTTTCAAATCGACCATTCTATTCGCTTCACGCATGTCTTGATTTGTAATTGCGCCTATGAGGCGACTCAAGGCTTCGACAACCTGAGGTCGTTCTGCAGCACCCGGAGCCAGCAGTAGAACTGCGTCGTAGGGCGGAAGCGCGCCCAGGGGATCCCCTAACACCGCCAGATTGTAGTCGATAATCCGCCCGTCTGTCGAATAGGCAGAGATAACATCCACCGAGCCTGTCTTGATCGCAGCGTACATGAGACTCGGATCGAATGTCCGTTGTTCTGCGAACCTTAACTGGTACCTCTCTTTCAACGTCAGCCACTCGGGGCGGCCGAAAAACTCATAGTCGCTTCCGATGCGCCATGCCGGAGCATGCGCAGATAGGTCGACCAAAGTGGAGATCCTTTGTTTCTGGGACTTCTCTTTAGGAATTGCTAGAGCGTAAGTGTTCTCGAATCCGAGGGTGCCCAGGAGCCTTACACGATGTCGCTCCTGCAGCCACTGGGTCAGTTGCTCTAAGAGAGTCGCGCGAGAAGGGATGTCTTGGCGCTTCATGATGTTGGCCCAGAGTGTTCCAGAATAGTCCACGTAACAATCTACTTGTCCGGCGACGAGGGCATCGAACAAGATCGTAGAGCCCAAACTGCTCCTGTTCACGGCCGGTAACCCTGCCTGTTTCAAAGTCAGCGTGAGTAACTCAGCCAGAACATACTGTTCGGTAAACGTCTTGGCGCCGACAACGACGAGCGACCCGGCGTTCCTGTCTCCCGCCGCCCGATCCCGCACCAATGGTGCGACTCCGACAAGCGAGAGGAGCAACAGCCCTACAAGCGACGCTATGCCGAGGCGCCGACTTTTTCGGCGCGTGGCACTTTCCAGAAGTCGAATCAGCTGATCCAGCACCACCGCCAGCCCCGCAGCAGCGATGCATCCCACCAAGACTGCCGCCATATTCTGAGTCTGCAGTCCGGAGAAAATGTAATTGCCCAGGCTGGTTGCCCCGACAGGCGTGGCCAAAGTGGCAGTTCCGACCACCCAGACTGCTGAGGTACGGATGCCGGCGATGATTACGGGTGCCGCCAACGGCAGCTCAACTTTGAACAATTGCTGCAGAGTCGTCATGCCAATGCCGCGGGCCGCTTCGACTACTGAGCGATCAACGCCCAGAATGCCCGTGACGGTGTTGTGAAGAATGGGCAGCATACTGTACAGAACGAGAGCCAGAAATGCCGGCAGAAATCCAATCTGGCCTAGCAGTGGCACCATTAACGCCAGGAGAGCCAGCCCTGGAATCGTTTGCACGACGCTGGCAAAGGTCAGGGCAGGGAATTGGAGTGCTTTGACTCGCGATATCAGAATGGCGAGGGGCAAGCAAATCAGGAGACCGGCCAACAGCGCGGACAGACTCAGGAGTAGATGATGGCCGAGCGTCGTCGGGAGCAAAGCCAGTTCGTTGAGGATTTTCTGGCTCATGGTTTTGCGGCCCGCATAAGGTCTTCCAGAAGCGCGGCATGGCGACGTGGAGTCTCCAGCAAAGCCGCCACATGCGAATGTTCCGGCCTAGCAAGCAGCTGCTGAGGCGTTCCCACTTGAAGCAGGCGGCCCTGCTGCATTACTGCGATCCTGTCTGCCATGAACAGGGCCTCTGTCATGTCGTGAGTCACCATGACGACCGTTAGTCCAAAGGACCTATGGAGGGCCTTGAACTCCGATCGAAGGCTATCGCGGGTTACTGGATCGAGGGCGCCAAAGGGTTCGTCCATGAGCATGATCTGTGGACGACCGGCCAGAGCGCGCGCCACCCCGACACGTTGCTGCTGACCACCGGAAAGCTCCGCAGGGAGTCGTTGACGATACTTTCCCGGAGGTAGTGCGACCATGTCGAGCAACTCATCCACTCGGTCCGCAATTTTGCTCGGTTCCCACTTTAGTAGTTTAGGAACAATGCCTATGTTCTCGGCCACACTCATGTGCGGAAAGAGACCGATCCCTTGAAAGACGTAGCCGATGGTGCGCCGCAGCGCAATTGGATCGGTGTCTCTCACGTCTGTCCCATTCACAGCGACGCGACCACTCGAGGGTTCGACCAGCCGGTTGATCATCTTCAATGTGGTCGTCTTGCCGCAACCTGACTCGCCAACCAAAATCAGCATTTCACCGGCTTGAATTTCGAGATCGACTTCACGAACTGCCAGGGTAGTCGATTCGCCGTAGGACTTCGAAACTTGCTCAAGCTGAATCATGGGAATTGAAGGTTTCTGTCAAATGCCAGAATGCCTGTTTGCAATTCCGGTGCTAGTGAATGCAAAGGATCTGGCGGACCGATTCCAATCCTATCATTGGGAGAGACGCTCTTCCACCTCCGAGCCCTCACGAAGCCGTCTGTCGATGCGCGGCTTCACCGCGAGTCAATCCCGCGCGAAGGCCTGGCATCCTCCGGCTGGCGACCCTTGGGACCGTGGAACGGTATGGTCGACCACTGCGCCTTCCCAACCCGAAAAAGTTTTGACAAAGGGAAATTGCGTTGATTATATAGCAAGTCCTTTAGGTAGTAGCTCGTGTGTTGTCTTTAGGCGAAACGAGCGGGGCCTCTGCCTCCGCAGGCTGGAGACGAGGCGTTCCATCGCGGCTGGCGTGGACAGGCAGCGTAGTCCATGTCTGAGTCCCGAGACGCTTCAGAAAGCCAATTTTCCAGTCTATACTATGAAGAAGCCTGCTTCAGTCCAGGGCTTCGGAATTGAAGCAATCAGTATCCGGAAAGGAGTGATTTATGGCGCTGACCTCATCCACCATGTTGGAATTGGGGACCAAGGCCCCCGAATTTTCTTTGCCTGATGTCGTCAGTGGAAGGACGATTAATCTTGGCACATTTGCAACCAATAAGGCACTTCTCGTGGTCTTTCTGAGCCGTCATTGTCCTTACGTCCAGCACGTCAAAGCGGAGCTGGCACGGTTGGGGAAAGACTACGTGGATCGTTCCGTCGGGATCGTGGCCATCAGTGCCAACGACGTGCAGAACTACCCGGATGACAGTCCAAAGAATCTCAAGGCGATGGCACTTGAATTAGGGCTGAACTATCCACTCTGCTACGACGCGAGCCAGGCTACTGCGAAGGCTTATACCGCGGCCTGCACCCCGGACTTGTTCCTGTTTGATGAAAATCGCAAGCTCGTGTATCGAGGTCAGCTTGATGATAGCCGCCCTGGAAACAACAAGCCAGTGACGGGAGGGGACTTGCGTGCCGCCCTGGACGCTGTTCTTGCCGGCGGGCCTGTGTCGCCCGACCAGAAGCCCAGTCTGGGCTGCAACATCAAGTGGAAACCGGGAGAAGAACCTCCCTACGCCCGCACTGGCTAGGGCGGCTTCTAAACCACTTAGGATCTGCTTGACGAAGCTGCCGTCACGCCGCACAATGAAACAAAGTCCCGATAGAACAACGCCTCTAATGGCAGCACATTTTTCGAGTTGGCGGCCCGCATCCAGCGACTGAATGATTTCCTCCGACCTTCTGGAGGTCTTCGTATTGACTGAAAGGAAATTTTGATTCCAAGATTGCTGCGTTGAGGGCGTTACTCCTTGGAGGCGGGCTGTCGTGACAATGGTTCGAGAATGCGAATCACGACCAAGGTCTTCGGGTAAGGGTCACTCTCGTCGTCGCACGAGACAAGTTTCAAAGTTCCACCATTAAGGATAAGTTGTTGAGGCTGAAATATGGCTGAAATTGATCGCAGAACTTTCCATCTCGCATCGATCTATGGTTTGTGGGCTTTGATCGGGGCGAGCCTTTCGATACCGGCAGCCGTTTATCTCTTATTGCCTCCGCCGACGCGCAAGGGCGAAGAGTGGGTGGAGGCGGGGACTGTGTCGCAGCTAGAGCCGGGACATCCCCAGGAGTGGGTTTTTCGTCGCAATCGGACGGATGGCTGGAAGGTCATGAGTGAAAAGACCACGGCCTGGGTGGTGAAAAAATCTGATCATGAGCTGATTGCCTTCGGCCCCCAGTGTCCCCATTTAGGCTGCGCCTATCACTGGCAGGCTGGCAATCAGACTTTCTTGTGTCCGTGTCACGCCTCGACCTTCTCGATCGATGGTGAAGTGCTCACAGGGCCGGCACCCCGAGCGCTCGACCGCTACGAAACGAGAGTCGAAGCCGGCAAGCTGCTCCTGGGTTCGGTGCGCCAGTCAGAGGAAAAGCAATCGTGAGGAACCTGAAGGAGAAACTCATTCACTGGGTCGAACACCGCACGGGACTGGAAAGCGCCGTCAAGAATTTCCTCTATGAAGACATTCCGGCTTCGAGTGGCTGGCACCAGGTTTTGGGGAGTGTCGCCCTTTTTCTCTTCCTGCTCCAGGGTTTTACCGGGGTGCTGCTGGCCTTCAATTACGCCGCCACACCAGGTGAAGCCTACAACAGTTTGAAGTACATCATCACCGAGTTGACCGGTGGACAGCTGATCCGGGGGCTCCATCACTGGGGTGCCAGCATGATGATCGTGGTGGTTGTTCTGCATATGACGCAGGTCTTCCTCTACGGAGCCTACAAGAAGCCACGCGAGGCGACGTGGCTTGTAGGGGTCGTCCTCCTGCTATTGACGCTGGGATTCGGGCTGACGGGATACCTTCTTCCGTGGGACAACCGGGCCTATTGGGGCACCGTGGTTTCCACTCAGATCGCAGCCAAGGCGCCACTGGTGGGTCAGTACCTGGCGCGGTTGCTGGGAAGTGACGGTAGTGTCGGAGTGGTCACGTTCGCACGCTTCTTTTCCCTGCACGTCCTCTTGCTTCCCGCAGCTACCGGTCTCTTGATTGGGTTACATATCTATCTGGTACGGAAACACGGGGTCGCGCCTGCTCCTTCGGAGAGAGCGACCAAGAAGTTTTTTCCTGAGCAAGTGTTCAAAGATACCGTGGCGATTTTCGTGGCGTTTGTAGTTCTGTTCGTCATGGCGGCAGTCGCGAAAGTTCCCTTGGAGCGACTGGCAGACCCGACCGACACAACTTACATTCCTCGCCCGGACTGGTATTTCCTGTTCCTGTTTCAGACGTTGAAGTTTTTCGAGGGTCCACTGGAAATCGTGGGAAGTGTGATACTGCCCACCCTTGCGATCCTTGCTCTACTGAGCGTCCCTTTCGTAGACCGTGGAGAAGTGAGACGCCTCACGCAGCGGACTCTGGCCATCGGGGTCGTCACTCTTGCGGCAGTCGGCTGGACTGGACTGACCGTTGTGGCCATTGCCACGACACCGAAGAGCGGCCCTTCAACCGGCGAGGAGACCGTCGCTGTTGAAGAGTGGCAGCAACTTTCTCCAGTCGAACTTACGGGAATCGGGTATTATCGAGAAGAAAAGTGTGCGAGTTGCCACAACCTGACCGAAGGGCCCGCCAAAGTAGGCCCTAATCTCACCGCAACGGCCATTCGCCGATCTCCAGCATGGTTGATCGAGCATTTCCGGGATCCTTCCCGGATGGTGCCTGGGAGTTCGATGCCCCCTATTCATCTCACTGACGAACAGCTGGCAACCTTGGCTGCATTTCTGCTGAAGTTGTCTCCCAAGAATGCTCAGGCTCTGGAATCAGCGCCGAATGACGTCGTGCAAGGGGCGATGATCTATCAAACGAATCAATGTGGGAACTGCCACACCGCCAATGGTGAGGGCATGAAGGTCGGGCCAGCACTCAACGGACTCTCAAGGCGCCGAACCCGCGAGTGGATTGAAACTCAGATCCGGCGGCCGCAGTCTCATTCTCCTGAGACGACGATGCCAGCGTTTGACCTTCCCCCGCGAGAGATGGATCTGTTGATCGCCTACTTGTTGTCGGTGCCCTACGTGAAACCCTTCTCAGTAGCGAGCATTTTCGACTCCGAAAGGCGGAACCGCCCGTTCCGCCTGGAACTTCTCACGGCAGACTGAATCGGACGCGCCGGGACGGCTTCAGAACCCCAGGTTGTGCCTTCTCGCCAGCCCCGGCATCTCAGACAGGCCATTCAACGGCAGCATGGATGTGTCGTTCCGCTCCGCTAACTTCGATGGGGTTCACTGTTGGAGTCCAGAGGCGTGCCCAGGAGGCTCAATCTCATGAGGATGACAACGCTTAGAGTATGCGTGGTTTTAGCTTTCAACATCTTGATGGGTGACCCGCAGGTCTTCTGTCAGGATCCCGTCAAAGTGGCTTCCAAGAATGTGAAGGTCGTCTTCGAGAATCACAAAGTGAGAGTGTTAGAGGTCCGAATCAAGCCTGGTGAGAAGCTGGCGATGCATTCTCATCCTCCTCACCTCATATACACTCTCAGCAGCTTCAAGGGAAAATGGGTGGGCCCGAATGGAGACGTTACGATCGAAGAGGGAAAACCAAGTGCCTGGTCTTGGACCGAAGCCATCACTCATAACTCTGAAAACGTGGGGACGACCGAAATTCATGCCCTGGCGATAGAACTCAAAGAGCCACCCAGGAAACAGGCCAGCCCGGGACCGAAACCTGGCGCCAAGAAGTAGCCGTCAGGATATTTCCTGTCAGCCCTGTCAACACCTTCAATCAATTCGAATCCATCTTCGAAAGGGAAGGGCCTCGTGAAACTCGGTCAGTTCATGATGCCGGTGTGTCGGCCGGAGAAGTCCAGAACTTAGGTCCTGTTGTTCGTAACTACCTGAATCATACAGCGAACATCACGGTGAGGCTCGAAGAGCCGAGAGGGAGTAGCTACGCCCGTGAGGGCGTGGCAACCAGTGGTAACCCATTGGAGGCCTGAAGGACCGTTACAGTGAGGGTATTGCTCCTTCAGAGCTCGATGATACGATACCCTGGACTCCGACCCCGCCCTGACGGGACGGGGCTATTGCCTTTCGCTTCTCCGAGGCTGGACTATCTCGCCGCCGTATTGACGAAAAGCAGTACTTAGGAGCCCGTCGGACAGTCATGCTCAATCGACCCGCGACGATTCTGCCTGCAGATACCATTGTGGCCGCCCGAACGCGACGCAAGATCTTTCGCCGAATCATCCCGTTCCTGTTCGTGTTGTATATCATCGCCTATCTGGATCGGGCCAACGTCGCTTTTGCCAAGATCCCGATGTCTGCTGACCTGAAATTCTCAGAAGCCGTTTTCGGACTGGGAGCCGGAATTTTCTACGCCGGCTACATTCTCCTCGAAATACCGGGTGCCTTGATAGTCGAGCGCTGGAGTGCCAGGATCTGGATGGCCCGGATCATGATCACCTGGGGAATTTGCACCGTACTGGTCGGGCTCGTGCACACAGCTAATCAGTTCTACGTTACCCGGTGTCTACTGGGAATTGCAGAGGGAGGCTTCTTTCCTGGTGTTATCGTCTATCTGTCGCACTGGTTCAAGAAAGAGGACCGAGCCAAGGCGATGGCAGGCTTTACCATGGCAGCTCCCGCAGCGATGGTAGTCGGAGCTCCAATCTCAGCGCTCATTCTGAAGCTCGGCTGGTTCGACCTGGCCGGTTGGCGATGGATGTTCATTCTGGAAGGACTACCCGCGGTTGTGTTTGGCGTCATCATTCTCTTTTTCCTCACGGATCACCCTCGGCAGGCTCACTGGCTGCGGCCTGAAGAGCAGGAGTGGATCATATCCAGCCTGGAGAAAGAGAGGCAAGAGCTGCGCCGCGAGAGCCACATGACCGTGATGCAAGCCCTGCGGCAGCGCAACATTCTGCTGCTGTCCCTGGCCTGTGCCACTGCCAATCTGTCCATGTTTGCCTACCTGCTCTGGCTTCCCTCGACAATTCGAAATGCTTCCGGCCTTTCTGTGACACTTTCGACAGTCTGTGCGGCCTTGCCGTTTGCGCTTGCGATGATCACCATTCCGATTGCCGGACGATCTTCTGACCGTACGGGGAAACGCAAACTTCACACAATTGTTCCACTCGTTCTGGCAGCCTGCTTTTTTCTGCTGAGCACCGTGCCGGGGCTCCCGTTTCCCGTGGTCTTGGCGCTGCTCTGTCTGACGGGCGCTGCTGCCTTTTCCTGGGGAGTCTCCTTCTGGGTGATTCCCAGCTTGATTCTCGGGGAATCTGCCGCGGCCGCGTCAGTCGGTTTCATTAATATGGTCAATAGCGTGGGCTCGTTTCTGGGTCCTTCAGTGGTCGGCCACCTGCTCACCAAAGGACTGACTCACCGGGAGGTTGTCGTGTTTCTCGCTTCTTGCTTTTTGATCTCGGCTGGTCTGGTGGCGGCCATTCGACCGAGGCGCCACACAGTCTTGTAGTCGAGTCCCGCGTCCCTCCAGCCAATTCCCCAAACCATCGTTGCATGGCAGTGACCCGTCGCGCGCGACTTTCCGCAGCCTCGAAGCGGGCCGTAGGCACAATAGCAGGGAAGAGCGAGGATGTGCTGAAGGAGCTGTTATCCTAGACCGATCCCGCGCAGATAGGCACGAGTCCTTTTGGCGATGGGGAGAGGTTTGTCGAATGGGGCAGGGTACATGTCCTGCTCAACGATCGCAAAGCCAGTGTAGTTGATTTCACGCAGAACGTCTCGGAAGGCAGGAAAATCGACTACTCCTTCAGACGGCTCGCAAAAAATGTCCATGCCGACCGCCCTGGCGAAGGGAATCTTCTCCGCCTCCACCTTTTGTTGCAACTGCCGGTCAACACTCTTCAGATGCAGGTAGGGAATCCGCTGGTGGTGGCGGCGCATGAACTTCACCGGATCGCCGCCTCGATAGGCATGATGGCCTGTATCCAGGCAAAGAAAGACCCTCTGCGAGTCGGTCTGCTCCAACAGGGCTTCGATCTGGTCTTCGTATTCGACGTGGGTGTCGGCGTGAGGGTGGAAAACAACCGTCAATCGGAAACGGTCTCGAGCGAGGTCAGCAATCTTGTTGGTTGTTTCAACCAATCGCTTCCAAGGGCTCTCGCCGAGGCGGGCCGGCGCCGTCGGCTCGCCGGTGAAAAGATTCGTATGCGTGTCATCGATCAGAAGCAGGTATTGGGCGCCCAAGCCTGCCAGGAGCTCGCCGACTCCAAGAACTTCCTTCTCGATTTCAGGCCAGAGAGCTGGATCTTCGAGCGCCTTCATCACAAAGGTTGCCGAAACCTTCAAGCCGCGCTTGTTCAGCTCGGACTTGAGCTGACTTGGGTCGCCTGGCAGATAACCGTAAGGACCCAACTCTGTCCACTCATACCCGGCTTCGACAATCTCGTCCAGGAAGCGATTCCAAGGTGTCTGCTTGGGGTCGCTGGGAAACCAGACTCCCCAGGAGTCGGGGGCGCTGCCGATCTTGATGTTCATCTCGCCGCGCTCCTGTTCTGAGTCAGTAGTGGAAACGCTGGAACTTGCCCCGGTTGCTTTCATAGTCGGCGCGAAGCTTCTGCGTCACCGGGTCCTGGCTGGCTTCAGCAACGGCTACGTCCCACCAGACGCCGGAGTCGGGCAGGGACCGATACTTCTCGGTTTCAACGACGATCACGCAGGGGCGCGTTTCCCGACGAGCTTCTCTGAGAGCTTTCGTGAGGCTTTCGGGCGTGTCGGCATTCCAGGTGCGCGCGCCCATACTCTCGGCATTCTTGGCGAAGTCAATCTTCAAGAAGTCTCCTTCCAGGCGATTCGATGCCTGGTCGCGGCTGCGGAACTCGTTGCCAAAGCTTTGGCCAGCCCGCGCCACTTGCAGCCCGCGGATGCACTGGTAACCGTGGTTTTCGGAGATGACGACGGTAATTTTCAATCCTTCTTGAACGGCAGTCACGATTTCCGTGGGGTTCATCAGATAAGTTCCATCTCCGATATAGACGTAGATCTCCCCCTCCGGCTGGGCCATGCGTGCTCCCAGGCCTGCCGGAATTTCGTAGGCCATGCAGGAGTACCCGAATTCGAGCTGGCAGCCACGGCCATTGGTAGCATCCCAGATCTTCATCAAATCTCCAGGAGGGCTCCCCGCCGCAGTAATCACGATGTCTCCAGGCTTGGCTTCCTCATTCAGGACACCAATCAACTGCCCCTGGCTCATGGCTTCGCCGTCAACTGGCTGGAAGACCTGTTCCTTGAGTTGTCGATCCCACTTCTCTCTTTGGCTCGTCACTTCCTGCACGTAGCCGGCATTCGGCTTGACTCCGGCCGACCGGGCAGCCTGTATCAAAGCGCGCAGGGCTTCGCGCGCATCGGCTAACAAGGGTAAAGCACCTTGCTTGTGGGCATCATGTCCCGCGACATTAATGTTGATGAATCGAACGTCGGGATTGTTGAAGGCCGACTGGGAGCCAGTAGCGAAATCGGTCAACCGGGTCCCCACACAGATGATCAGGTCAGCTTGACTCCCGATCTTGCCGGCGCAGGGAGTCCCTGTCACCGCGAATCCGCCCAGATACAGGGAGGAGGGTTTGCGAATGGCTCCCTTTCCTCCGAAAGTCTCACCTACGGGAATGCCAAAGGTCTCCGAGAAGGACTGGAGTTCTTCCCATGCCTGGGCATAATGCACTCCGCCGCCAGCCACGATCATGGGTCGTCTAGACTCGAGCAGCAATCCCACTGCCTCTTTGATTCGCTGCGGATCGGGCAGACGACGTTCAATGCGCCAGACCCTCTTCTCAAAAAAATGGGCAGGATAATCGTAGGCGTGCTGCTGGATGTCTTGAGGAAGAGCCAGTGTGACGGCCCCGGTCTCTGCAGGATCGGTCAGCACGCGCATGGCTTCCGGAAGAGCGGTCAATACCTGCTCGGGGCGGGACATTCGGTCGAAAAATCGGCTTACGGGACGGAAACAGTCGTTCACGCTCACATCTGCTGAGACTGGATGCTCTAGCTGCTGCAAGACCGGCCCCTGATGTCGCGTGGCATAGTAGTCTGAGGGCAGCAGCAGCACCGGCAACCGATTAATGGTGGCGGTGGCAGCCCCAGTGACCATATTGGTTGCTCCTGGACCAATCGAGGAGCAACAGGCCAATGTGGCGAGCCGTTGGGAGGCCTTGGCAAATCCAATCGCCGTATGAACCATGGACTGTTCATTGCAGGGCTGGTAGTAGGTTAATCCCTGGCCATGCTCGACCAGCGCCTGGCCGATTCCGGCAACGTTTCCATGTCCAAAAATTCCGAACATGCCGGGTATAAGCCGCCGGGTCTGTCCGTCGCGTTCGCTGAACTGAACCTGCAGATATTTGACGATGGCTTGAGCCGTCGTCAGGCGAATCTTGTCAGTAAGATGTCCTCTTGACATAGCATCGTTCTCCCATGATTCTTGGTTTAAAGCGCGAGTAAAGCTCTCACAGGGCAACCTGTGCTTCGTGGTCTCCTCGGGTCCAGAGAAATGAACCCTGGAATCAGAAACTGATGACAAGCAATCAGCCAAATGATGGTCTGATTTTCCTTCAGCCATGATCGCAAAGCTTCAGCCTTGGCCGGCCTTCAAGAGAGGCGCCACAACCGTGGCTCCGGTTAACCTTTGCATCAGTCGGCGTCTCCTCGATCCCGTGGACGTGATAGCGCAGAATTCAAACCTATGAGTTCTCATCGAGAAGCAGGATCCAGAAAATCAGGCCGATTGCATCGTGCTTGCTTCAGGCATCCACACCGTGGAAGACGACCGTCTTCAGATCGGTCATCTCTTCGACTGCATAGCGAGGACCCTCCTTGCCAATGCCACTCTGTTTGAATCCTCCGTACGGCATAAGATCGGCTCGCCACAAGGGTGTCCAGTTGATCATCACGTTGCCACTCTGCACTCGCCGGGCAAATTTCAAGGCATTATTGATGTCCCGTGTAAAAATGCCGGCGCCCAGGCCGTAGCGGCTGTCATTGGCCAATCCGATGGCGTCGTCAACATTTTCCACGGGCGTGACCGCTACGGCCGGACCGAAAAGCTCATCGCAGGAAACACGCATGCTCGGCTTGACATCGGCCACAACAGTTGGAGCAAAGACCGCTCCCTGGCGTTCTCCACCTGTAACGATTCGCGCGCCCTGCTCCACGGCCTCCTTGATCCAGGCCCCGACTCGTTCTGCGTCGTTCTCCGAGATCATCGCGCTCAGTCGCGTGTCCTCTTCCAGCGGGTTCCCGACTTTGATGGATTCCACGGGCTTCTTGAGCGCGTCCAGGAACTCCGCGTAAACCCTGCGATGGACGAGTACCCGCTGGGTTGAAATGCAAACCTGTCCCGCATTCACGAAGCCGCCAATCGCCGTAGCCGCTGCGACCGTTTCCAGATCAGCGTCAGGCAGAACCACCAGGGGACTGTTCGAACCCAACTCTAAGGAAAGTTTCTTGACACCCGCGACCCGTGTGATTTTCTCGCCGACCACTGTGCTTCCGGTAAAACTGATCTTGCGCACCCTCGGATCCGCGCAAAGGCACGCGCCTACAGTTGATCCAGAGCCGGTCAGACACTGGAGTCCGTTCTCGGGCAGTCCCGCCTCCAGAAGGATCTGAGTCAGCTTGAGAGCCACGAGGGGAGTTTGATGAGCCGGTTTCAGGATCACTGCATTGCCAGCTGCCAGAGCCGGACCCACTTTGTGAACGACCAAGAGCAGGGGATAATTGAAAGGAGCAATGGCGACGACGACTCCACAGGGAACGCGCAGGGTAAAGCCCACCTTGCCTTTGGTGGCAACTTGAGCATCCAGCGGCAAGGTTTCACCCCGGAGCTGAGAACCCTCAAACGCGCAAAGCCGCAGCAGATCCGGCATACGCCCGGCTTCGGTGCGCGACTCGCTGAGCGGCTTTCCCTCCTCCAAACTGATGGTTTTGGCGAGATCTTCCAAGCGAGCCGCCACCAGATCGGCTGCACGATTCAGAATCTGGGAACGTTCGTAACCGGTGAGCTGAGCCATGCTCGACGCAGCAACGTCTGCGGCGGCCAGCGCCTGCTCCACCTGTTCGGGTGTGGCTTCGGGGACGGTGTCGATGGTCTCCCCAAAATAAGGGGAAACCACGGACGACATCACGGGCGAATCCACCCACCTTCCGTTGACATACATTTTCATGACGACGCGATTGCTCCAGGTGCGGCGATCAAAGTGTGGACGCTGGTACCTGTCGTGGCTGGCCCGGATCCCTCCTGAAGATCGAACACTTTTGCGCACCGATTGGTAAACTAACTGTCAGTTCTGAAAGTCCTTCGAGGGAGAGGAGTACCCACAGAACGCATCCTCGAGTACTTCCCAGCCAGTCCTGTAAAACAGCAGCCCTTCCGCAGTTTGCTTTGCGAAACCAAGTTCACGATAACCGGAAAAATTCTAACACTTCCAACGTTGGTTTTTGAACTGTCAACACCAAAAACGGGGACTACTATGCTTCTTCCGTCGGGATGTTCCATGTTGACCTCGCTGCCTCTACGATCATCATGCTCTCTGGCTTTGAATTTCTGGTTTGAGGATATCTGCCGGTAACAGGGTCAATTCTCCAGCGCGACTTGTCCGGGTACAGCGCCTCGTTCGGTGGCTAGTCTCAGTCTAGGAGACGCTTGAGAATTCATGCCGGTACTTGGCCAACCCGGAAACGCCTTGCATCTTCGCCTGGTCCAGAACCAACAACATGAAGACATCGTCGGGTACTTCCCATTCGCACGTGATTCCCTGAGGGCGTGCTGGCCTGAACCCGAATCGGGGGTAGAAGTGTGCGTGCCCCACAACCACAATGAATGGGCAGCCCGAGTCCTTGAGTTTCCGGTTTCCGGCCTTGACCAGTTCGCTGCCGATACCTTGGCGTTGGTGTTCCGGAAGCACTGCCATGGGACCCAGAGCGGCCCCGGTAACCTCGCCACCCACAGATAGAGGACTGTATAGGATGTGACCTACCACTCGACCATTCAATGTCGCGACCAGGGAAAGCAACGCCGCTCCGTTGGACCTCAATGCATCGACGATGTTGCCTTCCTGGTCTTGTCCGAATGCGCGCTTGTTCAAGTCACGAATCGTCGCGATGTCACCAGGACGCTCTTCTCGAACTTCGATCAACACGTAGACCTCTCTCAGCCGCGAACGACGTGGTTCAGTGGCGTGGCGAGCGCAGGCGAGACCCATCCCTTGGAACCGGTTGTTGGGTGCCACGCAGGTAGTCGGAGCGCTCCAGGCGATAGACGAGGCATTCGTCTTCGCCAAAGCGACGGCATTCGACAAAACGGAAACCTAGGCGCTCATAGAAACGATGGGAGCGTGTGTTGCTTGCGAGCGGATCGATGAGCACAGCCACTACATCTGGAGCAGCGAAACAGCGGGCCAGAGCAAGGTGCATCATTTTTGTTCCGTAGCCCTTCCCGAGATTGACCTCATCCCCGATCCAGATGTCAATGGCACGAAGATTCGCTGGCACATCGCCCCAATAGTGGCTTTCCTCTTGAGCCGGGTCGATGATCTGAATGAAGCCAACCGGGTGGCCATCGACTTCGGCAATCAATTGTTCGCGCCAGTCTGGATGCCTGCTCAGTTCAACTTCCCAAGCCCAGTCATCATTCGGATCCGCTGCAACGACGTGCGGTTGTTCATCCCAGCGCCGCAGCAGATCCAGGTCGGCAGCAGTGGCGAAGCGTAGGTGCATCAGAAATCTCTTGAACGGTAGAACGATAAACCGTGTCGGGTTTTCCGGGCGAAGCTGGCACGACCCGCAGCCCGTGGGACGACGCGATCATGGGAGTGACGGACGTGAGAAGCGTGCGGATCACTTCAGCGCACGCGGGTCCAGGTTCACGATGATCAGCGCCCCTGAGGACATCATTGCCTCAGCCTTCCTTGATTGATTGCGAGGTCAATCCACTGCTTTGCTAAATCATGATACGCACTCCACGCTTTCCAAGTGGAGCGCGCCCACTCCTGGACACGTTGGACGTGTTCTTCGGCATCAGTAGCGCCGCATAAGTAGACGATGGTCAGCTCACCCCTCTTCCGAGGAGGGGGCTCCTCAGGTCTCTCAACAACCTTTGGCCCATTGAGCCATCGTTGTACCGCCTGATTGATAGCGCCGGCGTCGTCCCGTTCTAGGGCAGCGCACGTGCCAGTGAGATGCGCAACAAACGACTTGCCTGAACGCATGTACTGCTCTGGATGTTGCAGAGAGTAGCTATCGACAGTGAGGCGATGCAGTTTCCCAAACCGATAGTCGCCAAACTCCCTGGCCAGAATTTGGTCAAACAACTTCTGGCACCCATTCCTGCCTTCAAACGCTACCGCACCGCAAGCCTCGCACTGGCCGCCAGGTGTCGTCTGACTCTTGGAAGTTCTCATGATCGCTCTCAACGGCAAGGGGACAAGGGCGCCGTATCGTTGCTCTCTTCTTCTCACTCGGTCTGTGTGGTTTGACCGATCAGTTGCGGCAGTTTTGTCGGACCAAATGCAACGTTGTGCTCTGAATCAAACAGGAGCTGGTCCCCGTTGAACCGGAAAGCCAACGTGCTGTAAAAGGGAGTTTCGTACAGGCAGAGTTTCACGGTATAGGTGTCGTCTCCAGTCCAGGCGCCGCTTGCAGCCACCGGATGTTCCCTGGGCGCTACGGTGCGGCCGCCGACACCATTTACGAAGGAGGTCTGGCCCTTTCGCCAACTGCCGTTCCCGCACGGAATTCGAGTTTCACCGCTGGAAGTACGGACAACAAGCGTTGTTCCATCTGTTTTGAACTCGAGTGCCGCAGCCTCGATATTCCTATCGTTTTTGGGAAACACAAAGCGTTTGCCGGATACGGTTGCGGCGAGCGGAGAGGTCGCACCTCCCGAGGCTGGACGTACTGTGAGGCCGGCCAGCTTTTTGGTCAGCCTTTCACGGGACGCGTCATTGGCCGGCAGTGGCGTCGCCTCCAGTGCCGGAAAAAGCTTTTCCCAAACGAGATTCATCACCGCTTGCATGTCACGGCCACCACTCGTGATCGTGACGACAGTGTCTTGCTCGGGCATGACGATACAGAACTGGCCGAACGCACCATCGCCGCGATAGACTCCGTGCCGGCAGCGCCAGAACTGGTAACCATATCCTTGCTCCCAGTCACTCTTCGGGTTACTGCCGTTGGACGTCTGGCGCGCCGTGGCAGCCGCGACCCAGGAAGCGGGTACCAGGCGCCGGCCGTGCCACTCGCCTTTTTGAAGGTAGAGCTGCCCAAAGCGTGCGATGTCTTCCGTGCGCACGCTCAACCCGTATCCGCCTAGCGTGACTCCCTGCGGGCTCGCATCCCAAGTCGGATTCTCAATTCCCAGCGGTTCGAACAGCCGCGGCCGCAGATAGTCGAGCAACGTCATTCCGGTCACTTTCTGAACAATGGCCGAAAGCATGTAGGTAGCGGGCGTATTGTAGAGAAAGTGAGTGCCCGGTTTGTGCGGTACTGCGTGCGCAAGGAACGCCTTTGTCCAATGCTCGTTGGCACCCAGCGAAACCTCGGCTTGGTGACCGGTGGACATACACAGCAAATCGCGTACCCGCATCCCCTTCAAGTTGTTGCTCGGTTCAGCAGGCGCGTCTTCCGGGAAGAACTTCAATACCTCATCATCAAGGCTGAGTTTTCCATCCGTGATGACCAACCCAACGGCCGTGGACGTGAAGCTCTTGCTCAGAGAGAAAAGCATGTGGCGGCTCTTGGCATCGTAAGGTGACCACCAGCCCTCAGCAACCACGTGACCGTGACGCACCAGCATAAAGCTGTTCATGGTGTCGATCTTCTCATCGGCGGCCTCGACGAACGCGAGGATCGCGGCTGAGGAAATGCCCTGTTTCTCAGGAGTGCTGCGCGGCAGGCCTCGCGATACGCCATCAGCCTGGCAAACAGAGCCAGCGCACACCTGGAATAACAATGGAAGTGTTGCTCGCATGATTTTCATCCCAACAGGTGGAGTTGTCATAGGGTTAGTGCCTCAGACATGACCTGAGACTAGCGGTCTGGGAGCCGTGTAAAAAATCCTTGACATCGTTGGTCTGTGTCAAATATACTTGACATCATGTCAGGCAAATCAGCCATTCAAACCTTCAAGGAGACCCCGATGAACGCATCATTTGAAGAGAAAAGCGTCTGGATCCAGCTGGTCAGCATGGTTGTCGTACTCGGATCTTACTTTGTCGTCGCAGCGCTCATGCTGTCGAGAGGCGTCACCGCCGTCATCGCATTCGTTCCGCTTTTCATCGTTGCAGTCGTCCTGCTGGTGGTCGTGCTCGTGGTTGGCCACATCGTCGTGGCGATCGCCAGCAGACCTGAAGGTCGCGACGAGCGCGACCGGGTGATCGAGTGGCGGGCGGAGAGCAATTCATCCTGGATCCTGGGTGCTGGCGTCTTCGTCGCGATCACCGGCCTGGTCGTCTCCGTCGACAATGTTTGGATCGTGCACTTACTGCTGCTCTGCATGCTCCTGTCTGAAGTCGCGAAGTTCATCTTCCAGCTCGTCTATTATCGCCGGGGTATGTAGAAGTGAGCCAGTCAAAGACCAGAATCCACAATCAAATCAGAACCCTTCGGTTCCACCACCGGGAGATGACGCAGCAAGAACTCGCGGATCAGATCGGCGTCACCAGGCAGACTGTGAACGCCATCGAGGGCGGCAAGTACTCTCCATCGCTGGAGGTGGCTTTTCGGATTGCGCAAGTGTTCAACAAGCCGCTCGAAGACGTGTTTCAGTATGTCGCGAAGCCGGAGTGATGCCTTGCCGCCGGTCCCTGTACAGGCCACTCGTAGAACCATGCGAAATCCGCCTCGCGCGCTCCGCAGCATGCGTTGGTTCGGCGGCGTCGTTCACTCCGCCCGCCGCTGCAACCGTCTCAGAACCGCACCGCAAAGAATCGCAGATTGGAGAGTCGGCGGTAATGACCGCAGCGTAAGATCCTTCCAGAAGAGTTCTGCTACCAGTCCCGCGACTGGCCCTGCCGCCGCTAGTCGCTCCTGAAGCGGTATCAATACGGTAGGCGTTGCCACCCACGGGACCGCGGCAAGGACAGCCGCCAGCCAGAGAGGTGAGCGAGCAACTCCAGGAAGACCCCGGTACGCGGTAATCGCCGCCAGGAGAAGGCTCGGGATGCCGAGTGCGATTGCGAGTGGCACGGTTTGGGTAGCGGAGGCATTCTGAAACTTCTGGAACGCTAGTGGAGGCACGAAAGCCCACGTCTTGTAATGCACGATCGACATACACAACGCAAACCCCGTTGAAAGAGCTGCGACCAGAAGCGCAAGAATCGCTGTAGTAGTTCTCGACACCGGCGTCCTCCTTGCCACCAGAGCATCAAGCCACCGAACGGCGCCCAGATAAGCTGCCGTCCGACTCGGCAGGGAATAGCTTTGTGTCCCTGCCGAAACCAACGGGGGCCCCTCCTGCCTGCGGCGACCGTCGTCTTCAAATCGAGGGGGACATCTGTGGAGTCGTGCCAGCCAGCCCATTCGCGGTCTAGTGGAGACAGATGTGAAAGGCTTAACCCGCCGCTGGTTGGGGAGTCGTGGGCATGCCGGTTAGCCATCCAGGGGGCGCGCAACTAGTCAGCGGCTTGGTCTCATTGCCACGTTGCGTCCGAGTCCCTTAGGTGAACGCCACCCAGCCAGTGGTCTATGCCGTTCACTTTGATGCGGTGCCGATGCGCGCGGCCTCAGGGCTAAACGGCAAGCTCTGCCAGGACCGCCGGGTGTCTCACTGGTTCGGGGTGAGTGGCGAGTCGTGCTTCACCTCCGAGCGAAGAGGCTAACCCGATACCTAAAAGGGGAGTCTCGACTGCCTAACACGAGAAGCCCCTCTGACCCGTTAAAAAACACGGGGCCGGAGAGGCCAGACGGTCCGCCGAGCCGTTGACCATCTACCCATGAACCCAGGCTGCTACCTCGGTCCACAACCCCTACTCGGCCTCCCTGTGTGACAAACGCAAGATGATGCCGAGAGATTTGCAGCGGCACAGAGTCGGGAAGCATCAAGTCATTATGGGCAAGCGGATCTGGACTCTTTCTGCCAATACGAAAGGGGAATTTTGTGATTTGAAAAGGAGTTACGGGTAGAGTGGCAGCAGCTCGCGGGGTTACCCCTTCCAGCGTAATAGTGAGCTGTCCCCGAGGAGGGAGCGCGGCCAACGGTTCCTCCAGGACCGGCCCGGGCTGAGGGTCAGCCCTTTGGAGCTGCAGGATCATGGCATCCGCCTCACGCAACCTCTCAAAAAGAAGTCTTAAGAGTTTGAGCGCCACTTCGGGGTCTGTCTGAAAGCTGTTGAAAAAGTCGTCCCGCCGGATCTCACTCAATACGGTCTCGGTAACGGCTGTCACCGTTGCGCTGCGTGGCTTCTCGTCAATCATGCTCATTTCGCCAAAGATTTCTCCAGGCCCGAGGTAAGCCAAGTGCACCTTTTGCCCGTCGAGCTGCTTGCTTACTTCAACCTGTCCTTGTCCGATGAGGTAGGCCGTTTCGCCCAGATCGTTTTCTTGAACAATGACTTCTCCAGCCTGGTATCGCCTCAGTGTAGCCACAATGCATCCTCCATATGAGCCGCCATGCGCTCTTCAACTATTGCGCTTTCTCGCTATCCGGGTGCTGCTGAAGCAGCTCTTTGGGTGAGTAGAAGCCCTTTTTATTTTCTATGGCCTTACGTACTTCTTTCACCTTGTCCGGCGAGATTACGGCCGCCTTGTTGCCAAAGGAACTTCGCACGAACGTCAAGACGGCAGCCATCTCTTCGTCGCTGAGCAAACCTTCGAATGGCGTCATCGGCACTTCTCCAGGATAACGCTTGCCAAGAACCTCCATCGGACCTTGTAGCCCTTTTAAGGTGAGCTTGATCAAGCGTTCTTCGCTGCCGACGACCCATTTTGTGCCGGCGAGGGAGGGAAAGCCCGCTGCGGCAACACCGCTTCCGTCAGCTTGATGGCAAGTAACACAGAACCCCTCGCGTTCGTAAATCGCCTTTCCTTTCGTGAACAGATCGCGATCCGCTCCTTTCAGATCGGACTCGACAGGCTTCTCCGGTTGTGGGGTCACCTCATGGCCACTGAGATGCGCCAATGCCGTGTCATGCGCATGCACCATCCATTTGTCGAGCGGCCTTTGGCCGGCTTCGGCCAGAACGGGCATCCCTTTTTCTTTGTCTAACCAGGAGGCGGCCGCGATGGTTTCCAGGCGAACCCGGCCGTGTTCATCCCGGGCGGCTTGCAAGAGCAAGTCCGCCTGAGCCGGTATCTGATGCCCAGCATAACGGAGCACACGTACCGCTGCAGCGCGGGCCCTGTAATCGTTCGCATGGAGCAGCCGACGGAGCAGGGTTTCGTCGATCCGGTTCATTCCCCACGTCACCCATAGCGCCTCGAGCAGGTGATGCTCATACTTGGGATCGTTCTTGTCCAGGCCGGCAACCCAAGCCTTGAGCTTGGGGAGGACGTCCGACGCCTGACGGCCGCGGAGCTCACGACGGGTCCGGTAGCGTGTCCTGTATTCAGGAAGCTTGAGATTATTCAACAGCTCCTCGACACGGGCACCGGCCACCTTGGCAGGTTCTACGAGGGGCCGTGACGGATAGGTGATGCGATAAATGCGTCCGTGCACATGATCACGGAGCGGATCGCGCGCATTGTGCTGCATGTGACCGATCAGCACATTGTGCCAGTCCACGAGATACAGCGAGCCATCGGGTGCGAACTCCATGTCCACAGGACGGAAGTTCCTGTCTGTTCCCCGCACCAGGTCTTGACGATGGTGGCTCTTGTAGCCGGTCCCATCGTCGGCTATGGCATGTTGTTTAGTCCCTAAAAAGCCAATGGTGTTGTTGATCAGGAGGTCTCCCTGGACGTCGTCCGGAAAATGACGGCTGGAAACAAACTCTAGTCCAGAAGTAGGCCGAACCCTGTGCGCCTCTTCAATCAGGTCATAGGATTTGTGTGTGGCTACTCCATAGCGGGGCTTGATCGTTCCGGGCATCATCCAGCGCACATCGGGGCTCGATGTCTCGGCAAAGAAATCCTGTCCCCATTCATCAAAGGCGATGCCCCAAGGATTGGGGATCGCAAGCTGAGCGGTACGCTCCAGGTAATGCCGCTGCGGGGCATACCGAAAAAAGCCGCCGTTGGTACCCCGAACCGGGCCATATGGAGTCTCCACGTTGCTATGCAGGAAAGTCCCCTCGGCCATGTAGATAGCGCCCGACGGATCCGCACAAAATGCGCTGATCGCGTGGTGCGTGTCGTGGTCGTCAAAACCGCTTAGAACAATCTCTTTGGTGTCTGCCTTATCATCGCCATTGGTGTCCGTCAGCAGGACGAGAGTTGTGCCTTGCGACACATAGACGCCTTCCGGCGCGAACTCAAAACCGATAGGTAAGTGCAAGCCTTCCGCAAAAATCGTCTGCTTATCTGCTCGACCGTCCCCGTCGGTGTCTTCGAGGATGAGGAGCTTATCGTTCGGCTTCTCATCGCCAGGCCTGTAGTGCGGGTAACTGGGCAGGGTCGCGACCCAGAGACGCCCCCGGTTATCGAAAGAGAGCTGAACGGGTTTGGCTAGATCCTTAACCTCTTGCTCAGACGCGAAGAGCTCGATCTTATATCCCGGCGCAACGATGAGCTTATCCAGGGCATCCTGTCCATACAGGTACTCGGGATTACCACTCGTCTCACTGAGTTGGAAGTTCGTCTTTACGGGCGGAAGCTTTCTCGTCTGTCGATCAGCCTCCACCAGATCGAACTTTTCCCCCTTGACTGCGAGCCAGATGGCGGAATCCCGCAGCGCAGTCATCTCGCGAATTTTAGCCAGTTCCGCAGGATAGTTGTCCGGGCCAAAAGGTTTATAGCGACGGCCGAACACATGAACCCCATTTGGGATTTTGAAGTCATTATGCCAAAACCAGTTTTTCTCCTGGACAGCAGCGTGCACCAAAGCCCGATGCGCCTCGGCCTTGGAAGCAGTCTTTCCAAAAACCTGATCAGCCAGCAACGGTGCGAACCGGGCATAGCCTGCATCGGTAAGCTGTGAGCCATCGATCGTCAATGCCTCATCAGTCGTGTCGAACCATCGTTTCGAGGGTGCGAAAGCATCCACAAAGTGCACCTTGGCTTTGGCTGCTACCTCCCTCATCGCTTGCGTGTATAAGGCCAGGTTTGCGTTTTCCCGCTTGCCATCTGGAAGGTCGAATTGGTCGGAACGATCTTCAAAGGCGATGGGAGATACGATCGCGAGTTGAGGTGGCGACTTGCCATTGTACCGTTGGCTCAGGGTGTGCCGGATAAAGGCTTCTAGCTCTGCTTTGTAGGTGGAGAGCCCTGGTTCGCCTTGGAACGATTCGTTATACCCAAAGAAGGCAATGATGATATCTGCCTCGAGACGAGTGAGCCACTGGTCCGGCGTTTCAAAATGACCTTCGCTCCCCGAATTTCGAGCGAGTTCGGTCTGAAAAGCTTCAGCACCAGGAAAGGCCCACGGTGACGGGCGACCTGGATGGGGCCTGAATCCGGGCGTGTCTCCGGCATCACACATATTGCGAATAAAGAGCAAACTGTCAGGATGACGCAGGTGCATTTCGGTCTCGAAATAGCCGTAATTCATCATCCTTGAACAAAGATTGTTGCCAATGAGGACAATGTGAGAACCCTTCTTGACTGCTAACGAAGTGCTGTCCTTGGGGACCTGCATTGCACCTAATGAAATAGTGACTACGGCAGTACTGATTACAGCAATACTTAGATATGCTGCTCTGCTAGGTTTTCTTGCACTTATTGCCATGTTGAGCATTGCTTGGTGTTCCTTACAAGTTGGGACACATTAACACGGATAGTCATAACGATCACAAATAAGGTTGATACGGCAAGGTGGGAACCTAATTTCGAGTTCGCCTAAAACGCACCGAGGGTGTCGCGACCTGGATGGAACGGAACAGTTGTGAATCGACCATCAGGGTGACGGTACTGCTTATGAGACCCGCGTTGCCGAACTTCGACAAAGTCGAGAGTTTCCAGAACAGAAATAACCTCACGTGAGTTAAGGATGGGATATTTTTCCATCGTCAACCCACGATAACGGTCTGCGTGCCTACAAATTCCGCTTCCAAGCCAGGCTCCCCTTCTTCCAGCAACATGCCAATCACTTCTCGGAGGTTGGTATTCAGTTCGTCCAAGCTCTCGGCCTGGGTGTGGGCTCCGGGAAAACCCGGCACATACCCCACGTACATTCCTGTGTCAGGACAGCGCTCGACCACAGCCGTGTACGTCCTCATAACTCTCACCTCCAGGTTATCTCTATACCAGTCATGAATGCTGTAAGGACCGTTGTAGATTCCACCGGCACGAGTACCTTGGCAGGTGATAGCTTCTTTCCAACAGTTCTGGATGTATTGTAACTCGCCCAGTTCTGGGGAAGCCCAGGATATTCCCATTGCTGGCTTCGATTCGGTACTTGGTCCCTCGGCTGGACACGATTCGCCCCGGTCCCTTGCTCTGGAGCAGTTTGTAGACCTGACTGAAGGTTGGCACTTTTCTGTTTTGTTCAGATAGACGGCCTGTCGATCAGGCATCAGCCGCCCGCCGCCGCTTTTGGCGGCGGGTCGGCTGAATGCCAGGGTCAGGCCGTTTCCGGCTTACCAGGGGGAAGCGTTCAGGGTGCTCGATCGATTCCACCGCCAGATCGATGTCAAGGTCGGGCCAATACAAATGGTGGGGATGCGGAAGCTCCACGTTCAACAGTCGTCCGACAGGAACGTCTCGGAACCAGGGAAACTCCTGGAATGGCAAGAAAAACTCCTGGCCTCGAAGCAAGAGCCAGAACCCATGCTTTGAGATGTTGGTTACCTCAACTTCCGAAATGCTCTTTCCAAGCGGTGCGGATCTCATCTTCGTGTTCCCGAATCAGGCGTAGCGCGGTGTTAAGCTGGGAAAGACGAGCGATTGTCTCAAAACTCAATTTTTGAGGGCTGACCCCACCCAGCCCCTCTTCCATCCAGCCCCTCGTTCTTCTGGGGCGCTCTCGACTGCGATTCATCTCCCTGGCCTGTCATTCCCTTGCAATCGGTGGCGCGAGAAGAAGCTGACTAAGCACTCTGCCGCGCCTTTCGGGTTCGTCTGTAGCATGCAATGAGTCGCATCAGGAAGTTCGACGTTTTCCGCGTGCGGCAGCCATGTCTGTAGCGTTTCGTGGACCTCTCGGAAATAGAGCCGCGTGTTCGCTCCGACGACATTCAACACCGGCTGCGTGATACGAACTGCGTCTTCGCGCGTGAACTGCCATGGGACCCAAGGCTGGAATATCATACTGGAACACCGTGTCTGCATCCGCCACCCAACGTCCAAAGTATCCCGGCGCCAACGTCCGGTCGAACAGTGCGCGATAATCATCGCCGCATACCTCCCTGCCAAAGGTATCCATGGCAGCGGCTTTGTCGCCTGAGCGATACAGGGCTGCTGCCTTTTCCGCCATCTCACTAAACTCCGGCGATTTGTAGAGAACAGACGGGAGTGGCGGCTCAAGCAGGGCCAGCGAGTACACAGCGTCAGGGAAATCCAGTGCCGTTTGCAAAAGAATTACCGCGCCGTAGGACTGACCGACGCAGTGCGCTCGTTCAACGCCCAGATGTTGCATGACGGCCCTGCAGTCGGCCGCCTGCTGTGAAATACTGACCGGGGCCTTGGGAGCCTCGCTGTTTCCAAAGCCACGCCGATGATAGTGGACAAGACGAAACCGGTTGGCGAGGGCCGGCTCGGCGAGCACTGCAGCGCATTCTTCACCCATACCGCCGTGCACAAACACGACAGGCTCCCCCGATCCTCTGTCCAGGATTTCCAGTTTCACGCCATTGATTTCGGTACGTTGCGTTGCTTGCCAGGTCATCTCTCTACCTCCTTGTGTTCTGCCAATTCACTTTTTGGAAAGCCTAACGTGGGCATCAGCCGCCGCTCCGAAAGATGGTTGGACTCATCTGAAAAGATCATACCACTGAGGCCGCGGGGAGGTCGCGCGCCTATACGCGGCGCGCCTCCCTTGCTTGACGGCTCAACTTTTGCCCCAACCTTATCCGTCGCTTTCCAAGAATCCTCTCGACGGTGCGAGCGCCGCCTATCACCTGCCATCACGCGCGTGCGTCTTCGCACGTCGCGTGCATGGCTTCGTTGGGCAGATAAGTCATACAGCTCTCCCTCGTGCTACGCGCGCAGGGAGGACGTACAAGAACTGGACAAGCGCCTTTGCGAACTCGATGACTTTCTCCGCATCTGCCGTATTCGGGAGAGTGACTGTGTCGTCCGCATGACGTTGATCGTTTGCATCGAGTCGAATCTCGTGAGCCCAAGCGGCCATCTCTTCGGTGATCAGGTGACTCTTTGCTGCCGCATCTATTCGTGCGTACAGCGAACCATCCTTAAGACCTTTGTCCTTGAGCATGGCATCGACTGCGCTGGCGAGGAGCATTACAGCTCCGGCTGGAGCATGGAGGCTTGCGATGGCTTGGGAGAGAAACTCCCTTGCACGCACTGGTACGACGTCAGCGACGGCGTATGCGCTCGGCCAGATCGTCTCGATATCCGGATTCTGTACTCCTGCCGGCGCCGCCGTCAGAACCATTCCGCCGCAAGTAGTGCAGGCGTACAGAAACCAAACGCGTTTACTTCTCTCATCATGAGACGAGGAATTCCCATTCCACTGCCGCGCTAAACGAGGCTTTGCGACGCTGCAATGTGGACAGCGCTCGAGAGCCAACTGATTTCCGTTCTTCATGGTTCTTGATTGTTATCCTGTGTAGCCCAACATGAAGTAGACCGGATAAACACCGCAAAGTTTGGCGGGCATTACGCGGTGTAAGGCTACAGGTGTTGTCCAAGTTTCGATAGTTTCTGGCGGCCCTAAATAAACGAAAGGAATTATACCGGAAGGAGCGATTGCCAAACAATGCCAGCGCTGGGTTCGAGTTGCCGAGCCCCTGTCCGCCGCCCGAATCCATCAGATCGCAGCCGGGTTAACCACCTCCCACTTCTCGGTTGCCCAGGAACGCTCGATGGCGGCCTGTACCCGGGCCACTGCCAGAGCTTCGGCGAAGCCCGGTTCTCCTTGTCGTCCGTCAACAATTGACTTGAGAAACCGCGAGGCCTCGATCACCTTCAAATCGTCGTAGCTGAGACTGTTTCCGGGAGCAGGATTGAAATTGCCGTGGAACGGATGCTCCGGCCCAGTCACGATACGAGCATAACCATGCTCTCCCTCTTTTCCGTCACCGATGTTGAGACTGAGCTCGTTCATTCGTTCAAAATCCCAGGCCAGAGCTCCTCGAGTTCCATGAACCTCAAACGCGAACTGACACACGGGGCCCTTGATCACGCGGCAGGATTCCAACGTGCCGCGGACGCCATTCTCAAATTCAACCAAAGCTCCAACGTAGTCCTCATTGGTGACCTCACCCATTGGCCCCTCCGTCTGCACGCTAAAGTGAGTCCCGATGCCCGGTGTGGGAAGGGGACGCTGTTTGATGAAGGTTTCTCGGTTGCTGACGACCCGTTTGATGGGACCTGCGATGAAGTGAGCCATATCGACGACGTGAGACATGAGGTCTCCCAGTGTTCCGAGCCCGGCGAGTTCACGCCGGAAGCGCCACGACAGCACTCCCTGCGGATTGCTCCCATAGCCTGCGAGAAAGCGGCCTCGAAAGTGAGTCAGCTCCCCAAGCTCACGTTTTCTGATCAATTCCTTGGCATATTGTACCAGTGGCGCCCATCGATAGTTGTAACCGACGAAGGTCAGGACTTGCGCCCGCCGCGCGGCTTGCCTCAATCTCAGAGGTCTCCCGCGGATTCTGGCCCACCGGCTTTTCACAGAAGATATGCTTCCCGGCCTCGGCTGCCGCCTTCGCGATTTCGAGATGGAGATGATTGGGAGCCGCCAGGTTGACAACTTCGACCTTCGGATCGGCTATCACCGCTCGCCAATCTGTCGTGCATCGATCAAAGCCGAAACGTGCTTGCGCCTCCTGCAGTCGGGACTCGACTTCATCGGCGCAAATGACTAAACGTGGTTGTGCGTTGATGTCCTGAAAGCGATCCGGGATCTGCAAATAAGAACGGCTGTGAACCATTCCCATCCAGCCCATTCCAATGACTCCAATCCCAATGGTTCGCGTCATGTTGTTGTACCTCGGTTGAGGTCAGGCGATGGTAAGAGTCACGGTGTTGGCTTCATGATCCGGCTCTTCAGCTCGCAGTTGATTTTCACGAATGGGGCGCTGAGGCACACGGATCCTGGGGACGCAAGAGTCTAACCCACCGCGCCCTTGACTCAAAGCCCTTCCAATCGTTTGCTCTCATTGCCTCGGTAGCCCGCGTATTCTCAGACACTTGATGCGGGACTCTGACTCGGGTTAGACTCTATTCGCACGCCGATGACATCGCGTCGTTGTTGGCTTTACGCCACTTGACGATTCCCGAAGAAAGGAAGATCAACATAGGGTTCCAAGCGTGGCCCTGATCTCGGAGGTGTCAAGCGAGGTCCAGAGTTCGCGCGGGCGGGAATCTGCCTGTGGGCGGAACACCCTGTTACCACTGGTTTCAAACATTTCCGTATTCAACCGATTCCAGTCCCGGTGGATTTCTCCAGGCACCAAATATGAAACCAGCTTTTAAGGTCGCAATAGTCGGTCTCGACGGCCAGATTGTACCGGATTGGGTAGTTTCCGGCCTGGCGGAGCAGGGAATCGATTTGGTCGTTCATGAGTGTCAAACTCACCAGGAGCTGGCCCAATGGGCTGGCGACGCCGAAGTGGTGTGGGTTTTTGGCAGCAGCCGTTGCTTGCACGGCCAGATGAGTCCCGAGGAACTGTCAATCCTACCAAGGTGCGGAGCGATCATTCGCACGGGCAGCGGTACCGATAATGTGCCAGTGAAGGCCGCAACACAATTGGGCATTGTGGTTGCGAATACACCCGATGCCTTGAATGATGCAGTTTCGGATCACGCGATCGGTCTTCTCTTCGCGCTCATCCGTCAAATTCCGCTTCAGGACCGGAACATGCGCGCGCGGATATGGGACCGCTACCGCGGCTTTCCGCGCTGGCATTTGAAGGGCCAGACACTGGGATTGGTGGGTTTTGGGCGCATCGCCCAATCGGTGGCTCAGAAGCTGGCGGGCTTTCGGCTGACGACCTTGGCGTACGATCCCTTTGTCGCTTCAGAAGTTTTTGCCCAACATGCAGTGCGAAGTGTTTCGCTTGAAGAGCTCATGGAACAATCTGATTTTGTTTCGATCCATTGCCCGCTGACTCCGGAGACTCGCCACTTGATCGGGACGACACAGCTGAGAAGAATGAAGAGAGAGGCTTTCCTGATCAACACCTCGCGAGGTCCGGTGATCGACGAGTCCGCCCTCATCGTTGCCTTGCAGTCCGGTTGGATTGCGGGCGCCGGTCTGGATGTGCTGGATCCTGAGCCTCCCGACTGGAGCAATCCGTTGCTGCAGTTGGACAACGTTGTGGTCACGCCTCACATTGGCGGTTACTCTGATGAAGCCTGGCCAAATGGTTGGCGGCTTTCGATGGAGAGTGTCATCGATTTCAGGAAAGGGAAGTGGCCCCGGTCGTGTGTGAATCCCGAAGTCGAACCTCGCTGGAATCTGACGCGTTAAAGCAGGGATGCTGTGGTGGGCTCCATCGGTCAGGGCGTGGAATTAAACAGTGTCTGGTTCTTTGTGGCTTCGGTAGTCAAAGCCGGCGGCTGTTTAGGACTTGGTGCACGAGGATGGGCGTTTCGATACTTCAACTTTCGCGGTCGTGCCTGTGATGCTGCCGTGCCAGGTGATTGCGGGCCGTCGTTTCTTTCGAGGAGCTTATGGAACAGGATTTGTCTCGCGAGTTCTTGAGGGTTGTGGAAGCCGCTGCGATCGAGGCGGCCAAAACCATGGGAATTGGAGATCGTAAGTTTTCAGATCATGCGGCAGTGGAAGCCATGCGGCAGATCATGGATGACGTTCCCATCAACGGCACCATTGTCATTGGCGAAGGAGAGCGGGACGAAGCTCCCATGCTTTTTATCGGAGAGAAAGTGGGAAGACAAGGAACAGGGAACGCCTACCATGAGGTCGATATCGCCGTCGATCCGCTGGAAGGAACCAATCTGTGTGCTACCGGCGCACCGGGGGCCATCACGGTACTGGCCAGTTCGGAGAAAGGGGGCCTGCTGCATGCGCCGGACTGCTATATGGAGAAAATCATCGTTGGACCCTCCTCCAAGGGAGCGGTGAATCTGGATGCGCCGGTCAAAGAGAATCTGCGGGCTATTGCCAAACGTTTGCAGCGCGACGTGGAGGATCTGGTGATTATCGTACTGGACCGGCCACGGCACGCTCAGCTGATCCAGGATATTCGACAGGCAGGGGCTCGAATCCGTCTGATTGGCGACGGTGATCTGTCCGCTGGGATCACTGTGGCACTGCGAGGGACCGGTGTGCATGCCGTGATGGGAATTGGGGGCGCCCCCGAGGGAGTATTGACCGCTGCGGCCCTGCGCTGCCTGAATGG
Source organism: uncultured Acidimicrobiia bacterium (assembly GCA_963752385.1). Classification (GTDB taxonomy): domain Bacteria; phylum Acidobacteriota; class Terriglobia; order Versatilivoradales; family Versatilivoraceae; genus CAVVYL01. The sequence goes on from CAVVYL010000016.1 coordinate 182,912, forward strand.
CGAGATCCAAGCGCGCCTGGTCGTAAAAGACGAGCAACAGGCGGAACGGATGCGGGCCATGGGGATCCAAGATCTGGAGCGAGTGTATTCAACGGAGGACCTGGTACCAGCCAAGAAGATCGTCTTCACCGCCACGGGTGTGACGGATGGGCCCTTGCTGAAGGGGGTTCGCTTCTTCGGAGAAGGGGTTAGAACTCACTCGCTGGTCATGAATCTGTCAGAACGCAAAGTCCGGTTCGTCGACACCGTTCACCTTGACAATCGGCCGGATATCCAGGTTCGATTCTAGATCCCCAAAGACTGGGCAACGATTGAAGTCCTTTTTGTTGTCCATCTTGTGTGTAGCTCACGGCCCAGGATCAAGGCCAACTGTCACTTGACCTCAACGTCACGTTGAATTCGGACCCTTCAGGCAACCTTTCAGCGTCTTTCCGCATTATCATATTCTTCATAGACAGCTCATTCTCTCCGGGTCCTCCTTCGTCACGTTTGGGAGATAGCTCATGAGAACTGGCATTCGATGCTTGGCCTTGTTGGCATGGGTCTTTCTTGCTCAGAATTCCCTTGCCCAAACCGACCCGACCCAGTCCGGCCAGGCGCCTGTAGCTGATGACGTGAAGGCGCAACCCAAGGTAGGGACTATCCGGGGCCGGGTCATAGCTGCCGATACTGGAGCGCCTTTAGGCAAAGCAACGCTGATGCTGACGTTGAGTGAACCGCAGGGACGCCAGCGTCCGTTGACGGCAAAGTCGAACCCCGAGGGGGAATACGAGCTCAAGGAGGTGACGCCAGGACGCTATCACCTCCGGGCGAACCGGAATGGATATGTTTCCCAGGCCTATGGGCAGAAATCGCCAGATTTCGGGATGTCTCAAGGAACCCTGCTGATGGTCCGCGCCGGCGAAACTCTTGGCCAGGTCGATTTCAAACTCATTCGCGGCGGAGTGATCGAGGGACGAGTGGTGGACCCCGACGGGGAGCCGGTGGCCCATGCCCAGGTGATGGTTGAGCGCTACATGACTCATGAGGGCAAGCGAAACTTGCGTCCCATGGGGAGCGAGAACACGGACGATCGCGGGCAGTTTCGCCTTTTTGACATCGCGCCTGGCAAATACTTTGTCAGCGCCCGGTTCCGCGATTGGCGTTCGGAAGACCAGGGTGATTCGACCTATCCCCCGGTCTACTATCCCGGCACGCTGCACGCCCAGGAAGCGGCCAGGATCGAGGTTGCTCCGGGGGGTGAAATTCAGGGGATCGATATTACGCTGACGGAGTCAAAGGCTTTCAGCATCAGCGGAAAGGTCTTCCGGGCAGACGGAAAGCCGGCAACCGAGGCTTTCCTGATCAGCATGCGCGTCGAGGAAGAAGAATTCTTCGGATGGTCGTTCAGCGATGGCCGGGTAGATGCTGAGGGGAACTTCAAGCTGGGTGGCTTGTTGCCGGGACGCTATCGCCTTACTGCCCAATCCCACCGAAGCGAAAAGCCGCAGATGGCGAGCGTCAACGTGGACCTCGGCAACGAGGACGTTGGTGGTGTCGTCCTAGCGCTCGGGGAGGGAGGCGAGATCGCAGGAAAAGTCATCGTTGAAGGTGCAGATCCAAAATCCATTCCGGCATCCATGCGGCTCTTTCTGGAGCCGGAGGGCGGAAGAATGATGTCCTTTCGAATGGAAGGTGGCGAAGTCCTGGAAGACCAGACCTTCTCCTTTAGAAACGTCATGGAGGGTGCTTATCGGCTCACTATGTTATTCCCGCCGACAAATCTGTATTTGAAAAGTGCTCGCGTGCAAGGCAAAGAGGTGCTGGAACACGCTTTTGAGATTCGCAACGGGGAAAAAATTACCGGAGCCGAGATCGTGCTCTCCGCCAACGGCGGGGAACTGAGTGGTGTCGTCAAACAGGAGGAAAGCGGAGAAGCGGTCAAGGGCGCCACGATCGTGTTGTTCTCCGCCGATCCTGGCCGGCAGGGACCGCGCTCGCGCTGGACACGGATAACCCAAAGCGACCAGCAGGGCAGTTTTCAAGTGGGTGGCCTGGCGCCGGGCAGCTACCTGGTTTGCGCCCTGGTGAATCACGAATCTGGAGCGGAAAGTTCGCCCGACTACTTGCAAGAGCTGGCAAAGTTTGCGAAGTCAATCGAGATCCACCCCCAGAGCAAGCTCAGCGAATCGTTGCTGGCACATCCCGCCCCAGTGGTGGAGTAAAGGACAATCCCCACGGGACGCTCTCGGTCTCTTGAAGACGGCAGAGACTACAAGAACGATGCCCTTGCCAATTCCATTCTTGGCGTTCCGAATTCGCTCTGTTTGTTTGGTTTGGTTGAATTTTTTTCATTTTTCGGCTGCGTTGTTGTAGAATCCAGGCGTGAATTGTCACAAAAGTGTAAGAGGCATTGCTGCCCCTGCGGGCAGACGGGTAGGAGGTTGTGCCCGGCTGTGCATGGAATATCAGGAGTGCTTTCGCTGCTAACTGACCAAGGGCTGCCCTTGATATCCCGGGTGGGACGCGCGCTCCGTCGCGCGTTGAGCTAGCGTCCGCAGGAGCGCCCGCTCCACCCAAAAGGAAAATTCTCTGTTCACGTCGCATAACCGTCTAAGGAGAAACTAATGAAACGAAGCGGTATCCTCGTCGCAACTTTTCTGGCCGCGTGGCTCTGTTCGAGCCCGGCGTTCGCTCAAACCTCTTTCGGGACGATTACAGGGGTCGTGAGAGACTCTACCGGAGCGGTTCTGCCGGACGCGACCATCACCGTCACCAACGAGAATACGGGGCTCACCCGGCAAGTGACGACTGACGGCAGCGGGAACTATCTCGTGTCCTCGTTGCAGCCTTCTGTTTACACGCTCTCTGCCGAACTCGGTGGTTTCAAGAAAGGTGTCGCCTCCAAAGTCAACCTGGAGGTCAATCAAACCTTGCGTGTGGACATGACATTGGAGGTTGGCGAACTCAGCCAGACTGTCGAGGTGGAGGCGGCTGCGCCCCTGCTCCAGAGCGAGTCCTCCACGGTAGGCACCGTCATTGAGAACAAGCAAGTGGTCGAGCTGCCGCTCAACGGTCGCAGCTTCACCGAACTGACTTACCTGATTCCAGGCGGCGTTCGGCAGCAAGGCGCCATATTCCAGACCAGTGGCAGCCGCGTGGCAGTGAGCGGAGCCCGCGCTGAAGACAACAACTACACACTCGACGGGGTGAATAACAACGAGACGTTCTTCAAGGCCTTTGCCGTCCAGCCGTCGATTGATGCCATTCAGGAGTTCAAGATCCAGACCAACATCACCTCCTCCGAGTTTGGCCAAGCCGCGGGTGCCAATATCAATGTGGCGACCAAGTCTGGAACCAACGAAATTCATGGCGGGGTGTTTGAGTTCCTGCGCAACGATGTGTTCGACGCGCGTGACGCCTTCGCACCGACTAAACCCGTGTTCCGCCAGAACCAGTTTGGCGGTCAGGCCGGTGGTCCGGTCATTAAGAACAAGACCTTCTGGTTTGGCAACTACGAGGGGTACCGGTTCCGGCAGAGCGGCCACGGCGTTTGGAACCATTCCAACTCCGGAGATGTTCAACGGAAACCTGGCCTTTGATCACCTGGGCCAGCCGGCTCCGCCCATTTACGATCCTGCCACAACCCGGCCAGATGGAAGTGGCGGCTTCATTCGAGATCCATTCCCTGGAAATATCATTCCCGCCGACCGGATTGACCCGATTATCAAGTCGTTACATTCAGACGTTCTATCCGGCGCCCAACCGCCCGGGACAAGCGGACAATATTGTCAATAGCCAGTCGGGCTCGCTGGATACCGACCAGTTCACCATCCGGATCGACCACAAGATTAGCGAGAAAAACAACTTCTTCAGCCGTTTCTCCTATGTGCAGTCTGAACAGCTGTCGCCCCTGGCCCTTCAAACCCACAGCAGCTCGTTGACCAACGCTTTCAGGAACTTCATGATCAGCGGATACGCATGTCTTCAATCCAACCACGATTCTGGACGTGAAGCTAGCCTACCACCGAAACAACCTGCAACAGGCCAACAGCGCCCTGGCGGGCTTGAAGCGGTACAGGATGTTCTTGAGTCCACCGGACTTCAGGGTGTTCCCATCAAGAACGAAAACGTCCCGCTTTACCCGCAGTTCTTTATCACCGGGTACACCAATCCTCAACAGGATGGGTTTCCGTTCCCGGACGATACTTATCAGATCCTGGCGAACTTGAGCAAGACCAAGGGGAAGCACTTTATCAAGTTCGGCATGGACTACCAGAATCGCAGGAATCTGGATGACGGGTTGTTCTCAGCTAATATCGATTTCACCAAGACTCCAACAGAAGACCCGCAGAATGCGACCGGAACCGGGCAGGCACTGGCTTCCTATCTACTCGGGTTGCCGACGAACGCCCTGCGGAACGTCGGCGACACGACCGCTTTGATGCGTTGGAGCGGGTACTACTTTTATGTTCAGGATGACATCAAGGTCAAGTTCGAAGCTCACGGTCAACCTTGGACTGAGGTACGACTATACTCAGTGGCCTCGGCACCGCGACAACAAGCTGGGCTCTTTCGATCTTGGAAACCGGACAGTACCTCTGGGCCACCACCAACCCGATTACCGGAGAAGCCGGCCAATACCTTCCCCACGGTGATTCATCCTGACAGAAACAACTTGGCGCCTCGAGTCGGCATGGCTTACCTGTTGAACAACAGTATGACGATTCGTGCCGGTTACGGGGGGTTTTACAACACCAATTTCCTCTGGGAGGCTCAGGGAATCCGGGGGAACTGGCCATTCGCCATTAGCGAAACCAAAACGAACCTGAATGCGACGATCGATCAATTCTCCACTCAAGACGACTTTCTCGCCGGAGACGTCCACCGGCCCGGGCACCAATGTTCCGCCGGATAACCAGCACATCGCAGACCGCAATCGCCGCGTCAGCTACATGCAGCAGTGGAACCTGCATCTGCAGAAGGAAGTGGCCGGGGACTTGCTTTTGGAGGTTGGATACGTGGGCACCAAGGGCTCGCAAAGCCTCAATTTTCGCCAACGCCAACACCGCACCTCCCGGGCCTGGAGAGGTGCAACCCCGGCGTCCACACACGAATCTAGGACCTACCAGCTTGATGACCGACATTGCCAGTTCCATCTATCATGGCGTCCAGTTCAAAGCCGAAAAGCGGTTCTCGCAAGGGCTGGCTTTCATGGGAACGTACACGTTCAGCCGGAACATCAACACGGGTGGAGATGGATTCAACTCGAGTGCTTCGCCGCAGGATCCGACCTGTATCGAGTGCGACCGGGCGCTTTCGGCGTTCCATCGCAAAAACCTGTTCGCCATGAACTTTATCTACGAACTGCCCTTCGGAAAAGGCAAGCGATACGGCGCTGATCTTGTCCGGGGCTGCCAATCATATCCTGGGCGGATGGCAGTTCAACGGAATCATCACGGCCAGCTCGGGACAACCGCTCAATGTCACGCATCCCTCGGGATATCGCCAACATCGGCGCCCGCTCCATTAGCCAGAGGCCTAATGTGAATGGCGACCCGAACATCGATAGCCCGACCGCCGACCGCTGGTTCGACACCTCCGTCTTTTCTGAACCAGCACCCTACACCTTTGGAAACGCGGGAAGGAATCTCGTCATCGGCCCGAACAATCAGACCTGGACGCTGGGGCTTTTCAAGAACTTCATGATAAGAGAGCCTCACCGGCTTCAGTTCCGGGTCGAGTTCTTTAATGCCTTTAACAACGTCAATTTGAACAACCCGGAGGGGAATTTCGACTCGCCAAATCTCGGACGCATCAATGCCTCCGCCCCAGCCCGACAAATTCAGTTTGGGTTGAAGTATTACTTCTAGTTTACTGCCTTCGTCGCTTCGGAGTATCGCGGGTGCACTGGGTGTTTCCCAGTGCACCCTTTTTGTTTTGTGGCGCTGCTTAGACGCAGCAGTGAGGCTAGACTTCCGTCGTTGAACTCTGTCCTTCGGCATCGATGCAAATTCCCAACCGCAGGAGGTGCTCGACTATGCTATGTTGGAGCCGTCATGGTTTCGACTGGCTCATGGTTCTTTCTCCCCATCGCGTTGATACTTGCAGCACCGCTGGATGCGACACCTGCCTTTCCCCAAACACCGCCTGACAAGCAAATAGAGAGCTACTTGCAGGAAGCTCAGCAAGCCGAGCAGACCAAAGACTACCAGAGGTCGGCAGAAGCTTACCGGAAGATCCTCCAGATTCGTCCGCAGTGGGCGCTGATCCACCAGAGTCTCGGTGTGGTCCAGCATCTACAGAGCCGATATCCTGAAGCCATTGCAGCCTTTGAAGACGCCTTAAAGCTGGATCCCTCTCTGTGGGGTTCCCACCTTTTTCTCGGGATGGATTACTACCGCACAAACCAGTTCGCGAAGGCTATCCCAACCCTTGAACAGTCCATCAAACTCAATCAAAAACTTGCGGAGAACGAGGCGCGATTATGGCTGGGTTCAAGTTACCTGGCGCTCGATCGCTTTGACGAAGCAGTCGAGCAATTCCGCCGCCTCGCTGAGCTTAAGCCGAGGGACCTGGAAGCACTCTACAACCTGGCTCAGGCCTACAATCGATTCTCTGACGGGCTATTCAAGAAGATTAGTCAGATTGACCCGGAATCCGCCGAAGCCCACCGACTCCAGGCCGAGTGGTTTGAGGGGCAAGACAAGTTCGATGAAGCCATTGCTGAATACACGCAGGTGACCAAGGTGCGCCCTGAGTGGGAAGGAGTCCGGCAGAAGATAGCCAGCCTATATCTTAAAAAAAATGACCTGGATAAGGCTGCCCAGGCGCTTGAAGATGAACTGCGGATCGCCCCAGGAGATGAGATGCTCCTCCGTTTGCTCGACTCTGTGAATGAAAGATTGAAGCGGGATCCACGTCCGTCGTCTGGCAACGCTTCTGCTGAAACTGGCGTTCTCGGCTCATCCGCATCGAACAACGCTTCGAGCCCGCAACTCTCGGATCCACTTTCCCAAGGCATCAGCCGGTTTCGCGCGCGAGACTTCGCGGGCGCCAGGGATTTGTTCAGTCGTGCGATCAAGGATGAGCCCGGGAATCTCGTGGCAAGCGTCTACCTGGCGCGCTCTTACTTTGAGTTGGGAAGCTATGAGGAATCGATTGCACTGCTGCGAAACCCAGATCGATTAGCGAGCCATCAATTGGAGGCACTGTTTTGGGCGGGAAAGTCTTACCAGGAACTGGCAGCTCTCACTCTTCAAAGAATGATCGACATCGATCCTGTTTCTTATCGAGTGCACCAAATGTCTGGCGAGCTTCTCGAAGACAAGCGGAAATATGCCGAAGCGATTGATGCCTATCAGAAAGCGTTGAAACAATCGCCGGATCTGATGGGCATTCGCTTCTCGATTGGGAACGCTTATTGGAAGATGCAAAATCTGGACGAAGCCCTTGTCTGGTTGAAAGACGAGCTCACCAGAAACCCCTACCACACCCTAGCCAATTCGAAGGTTGGGGGCATCTACCTGGCCAAGGGCAACACCGAGCTGGCCATTCCCTTTCTGGAAAGGGCTATTCAGGCCAATCCGGGGTTGCTGGTCGCACAGCAAGACTTGGCCAAGGCCTATACCAACCAGGGACGTCATGAAGAAGCGATTGCGAAACTGAAGATTGTGGCCGAGGCTGATCCCGAGGATGAGTCAATCCGCTATCTCCTCTCAGCGGCCTACAAGAAAGCTGGGAAGCTCGAAGCCGCAGAAGCTGAGCTCAAAGCATTTAACCAGTTACGCGCAGAGAAGAGTCGCAAGCGACAGGAATATCTGCGGAAGCGAATCTCGACAGATGAGCACCAGGAAGCGCAACCAGAGAAGCGTTGATGGCTGAGCCGTGAACCACGAGTGGCACTCTCCGGGCGGCGATGGACTCTTTGTATTTCCGATTGCTCGCGACGCCGTCCTCGCTCCACCCGTGGCCATTCGAGGCGGCATCCCTGTCGGGGATGCGTGCCAATATTCGGGCAATGATGATCCTAGACCGTCACCAATTGCCGACGAGAGTGCCGCGCCAGGGCATCGGAAGGCTTGCCAGAGAGCAGTTCGAGCTGGGCGTGCGCAAGACCTTCTCCAGGCTGCCGTCTCGATATTTTCCTTTTTGGGGAAAGGGCCAAATCCACGATGTTTCGAAACTCAAGACACGCACGTTGCGGCTAAATCAGCCCCGACGGGGCTGCGTTATACAGCCCAGGGTTGCCGCAAGGGACAGCGGTCCCGGGCGGCTACCCTGGGTGCTAGGTTCTCCGAAGGCCCAACCCCAAAGGGGTTGCGGTTGTGGGAAGGATGGCTTTCCAGGGTGATCTCTAGTAGTTTTGCGATCGTTCCCTATTAGCGATGAGGTGTTTCCCTCATGCCACAGTCTCTCTCGGCCGTCTACATTCACCTGGTTTTCTCGACCAAGGAACGCTTCCCCTTCCTCCGCGACACCGAGATACGGCAAGGTACTTTCGCCTATTTGAGCGGTACTTCCAAAAATCTCGATTGCCCAACCATTACAGTTGGGGGCATGCCGGATCATGTGCATATCCTGGCTAGATTCGGCAGAAGCATCTCACAGGCCGATTGGGTCAAGGAACTCAAACGAGTGTCCAACGTGTGGCTGAAAGGTCAGGGGATCCCATTTTCCAAGTTTGAATGGCAGGCGGGCTATGCGGATTTCTCGGTGAGCCAGTCCAATCTTAGTCGAGTCCGGAAGTACATCAATGAGCAAGAAACGCATCATTGCAGGTTCGGCTTTCAGGATGAATTGCGAACCTTGTTGCGACGACACCAGATCGACTTCGATGAAAGATACCTGTGGGACTAACCGCAACCCCTTTGGGGTTGAACGTTGATCTTTCTCAATCACCCAGGGTAGCCGCTCGGCGGCAACCCTGGGCTGTAGAACGCAACCCCTTTGGGGTTGAACGGTTGATCTTCTCGATTACCCAGGGTAGCCGCTCGGCGGCAACCCTGGGCTGTAGAACGCAACCCCTTTGGGGTTGAACGGTCCTTGCTTGCGGTCGCAGACACGTCAACCACTTTTGATTCTATGCTCAAGCTATCCACACTAATCACGCTGTTTACCTGCGTTCTTGCTCCTCTGTCCATTCGGCCTCAAGCGACCAGCCAAAGCAGGGATGCCGAGGCTCACCTTCTTCGAGGCCAGGCCTATCTGGACAAAGACCGAAACGAAGAGGCGGTAAGCGAACTCGCGCGGGCCGTTGCCTTGAACCCTGAAGCAGCGGAAGCGCGGTACCAACTAGGATTATCCCACTGGAAGCTGGGCCGCACTTCCGAGGCTTTGGAGAACTTTCGGCGCACCCTCGATTTGTCTCCGGATCACGCACTGGCAACGTATTACATGGGGCGAATCGCCCTGCAGAATCAGGACATGGTCAAAGCGATCGAGTCCTTCAACCAGGTAGTTCAGTTGGGGAAGGGAAGAGCTGTTCAGGACGAATACTTCCAGCTGGGGAAGGCGTTTCTGGCTCTGGAAAAGTTCGAGGAGACCATTCGTATTTTGGAGATTGGAATCCGAGTCCAACCGCGCGACCATCGCCTCTATGCTCAACTGGGCAGGGCCTATCTCGCGACCGGTCGAAAAGCGGAAGCAGAGAAGGTCTTGGCGACGTCCAATGAGCTGCGTGAGTATCAACGGGAAGCCACTCGCCTGCTCCTTCAAGCGTCGGAACATCTGAAGGCCGGAGAAATCGACCAGGCACAAACTATCTACAAGCGTCTGCTGGAGTCCGATGACGTTGACGATCTGGTCTCTCTAGGCATCAGCTTCGGGCAGAACAAGCTCTACGAGCAGGCCATTCAGTTGCTTTCGAGGGCTGTCCGTCTGTCCCCAGATTCCTTCGAAGCCCATTACAACCTGGGACTGATGTTTCTGCGAACCGGAAGTTTGGAACAAGCTGAAGCCCATCTTCGTTCGGCGGCTGGATTGCGCTCGTATTCGTTTGAAGTCAACTCCGTGCTCGGAGTGATGCTGAGCCAGAAGGGACTGACGGAGGACGCCATCCAGGCTCTGCAACGCGCCCAGATTCTCAAACCCGAAGATTTGAAAGTGGTAACGCTGCTGGCGCTGCAACTGATTGAAGGCCGCTACTACGTGGAAGCTTTAAGGCTCCTGGATCGCTCTGTTAAGCAATGGCCAGACAACCTGGACCTGCGTCTGCTGCTCATTCAAACTTGTCATCGCGACCAGAAGTATGAAAAAGCGGTGCAGGCAGCAGAACAAACCGTCGCGCGCTTCCCGGAGTCGGCTCGGGCGAATTTCGAGATGGGTTATCAACTCTTCAGTTTCGGCCGGCTCCAGCAGTCACGCTCCTTTTTGGAGAAAGCCATTCGGCTTGATCCCGGATCTGCTGACGCGTACGTAATCCTCGGGGATGTGCTGACGAAAGAGGGCCATCACGAGCAGGCCATCCGGTACTTCCGCCAGGCTCAGCGAAAGAGACGCTTCATATGTGGAAGCATATTTGGGCTTAGCCAAATCCCTACTTTCGTTGGAAAGATACCAGGACGTGATCTCAGAGATGGAGAAGGTCATCCAAATAGACCCAACCAACCCGCAGCCTCACTTCCACCTTGCACAGGCTTTCCTTGCCCTAGGTGATGAGCACCGGGCCAGGAAGGAATCCGAGACCTTCAAGCAGTTGAACCAGCGGCGGATGGAGCAGAGAGATCGGGAAGGTGGAAGGGAGTTTACCGGAAAGTGAATCGACGCAGCTGGCGAACTCTTCTCCTCACTGGGCTCAAACGGGTGCATGGGAAGGGACCGTTACGAAGCGGTGGTCGCTTCCGCCCGGATCTCCCTTTGGTGGGAGAGAATCGTCCGGCATTTTTTCGCACCATCAATGAAGACCACAACGGAGTGCGCGTTCGGCAGCGAGCCAAATTCAGTGCCTTCATATTGTCTTTGGGGCTGATACTTGGCATGCCAGGTCAAGCCTGGCATGCCGGCCTGCAAGATTGGGAATCCATCGCTCGAGCCGCCCTGCTGCGCGGCGAGCTGGAGGCCGCGCGGCAGCAAGCTGAAACCGCTTTGAACAATGCGGAGGCAGCTCCCGCAGCCCATGAACTGCTCGGCCACGTGGCGTTCCAACAGAGGCGCCACCATGAAGCAGCGTTGCACTTTCAAGCCGCCAGCGATCGCGGGCGGTTCACAATGGAAATGGCCAGCGATTGGTCTGCGGCTTTGCTCGCGTTGGGCCAGCATTCGGCGGCGCAAAAAATACTGTCGGATGCCATTACGCGCGACCCGGCTCGAGCTGACCTCCGCTACCGCCTGGCCGCGAGCTATGCTGAACAACAACTTTGGAAGGAAGCCTGGCCTCACCTGGAGGCGGTCTATCGTCAGGGCCTGCGGCATTCCGGCGTTGTTCTGCAGTTGGCTCGGGCACGCTTCGCAGAGGGGCTGGACGTCGAGGCAGTCGACTTGTTAGAGAGCCTGGTATCTTCCAGCTCCGCACCTGATCCTCTTTGGGAAGCCGGAAAACTCTTGTTCGAAAAGGCCCTGTACTCGAAGGCTCTGTTGCCGCTTCAAAAGCTTTGGCAACAGAAACGGGGCTCCTACGATATTGGCATGTATCTAGCCCTGTCATACTACCTGTTGGAGAAGCACGCTGACAGTGAAGAGACGCTGGTCCAGATCCGGACGGGTCCGGAAACGCCCCTGGATTATCAAATTCTCCTCGGTTCGGTTCGTGCCCGGCTGGGGAAGTGGGAACAGGCTCGCCTGGAGCTGGAGAGTGCCGTCAAGCGCGCCCCCCAGCGCGCCGACGGATTTCTCAACCTCGGGCTCTTCTGCCTCGAGCGTGGGGAGACCAGCCGGGCGTTGGAGTTGTTTGAAAGGGCAGCCCGGATGTCAACAAAAGGAACAAAGCTGATCTACTCCATCCGTTCTCGAAAAAATTGTGAAGGGTTGCGTCCTCCCCAGGTCACCAACAAACCTGATTCGATGAACGGCGACGTATGCAGTCAACTGGCTGAGCAGCTCTATCTCCGCCAGCAGAGCGGTTCCGCTCTCGAGGTTTTTCTGCTTGCACTCAACAGTGATCCCGATTCAGCCAGAGCCTATGCGGGAATCGGGAAAATCTGTTGGGAGAAAGACAGTGTTTCCGAAGCCCGCGCCTTTCTGGAGCGTGGCCTTGAGCTGCACCCAAAGTCGGCCGACCTGCACTTCAATCTCGGCTTGATCTTTCAGTCTCTCGGCGAGCCGAGTGAGGCCGTTCGGTGCTTTCAAAAGGCCATTACCCTTCGAGGCTCTGAGGTCAAGGCTCTCGACTGGATTCAGCTCGGCACCGCACAACAATCCAGTGGAAGCCCAAAGGAGGCCGAGAGCGCCTTTCTGAACGGACTCAACCGCGACCCTGGACTTGCCCAAGGACACTTTGAATTGGGGAAGCTCTATCTGCAGCGGTCAGACTATGAGCGTGCAGAGCAATCCCTGGAAAAGGCGATCCAGCTGGATCCTAAACTTCTGGGGGCTTACTATCAGCTGGGCCTGGCTTGCCTGCGCACTGGGAAGACCGAGAAGGGCAAAGACCTGCTAAGCGCCTTCCAGCGAAAGAAAGAACTCTACGACCCCGAGGTTGCGGCAGGGAATGCCCTAACAGCGTTGCCGTAGGGTTCGTTGTCCATCAGAGGCCGATTGAAACCAACCCGTTATGATTGACCCACAACTGGATGGCAAAGTCGTCCTGATCACCGGCGCCAACCACGGCATTGGCGCTGCCACGGCACGCGCGTTCGCGATTCAGGGAGCCAGGGTATTCGTCACGTACTATCGTCCTCCCCGTTCTTACTCCCAGGATGAGCTGGAAAACGCCCGCAGGACTGGGAACGGAGGCCCGCTCCTATACGAAGCGATGCAGCAGCAGTCTGCGGACGCGCTGGTCGGTGAGATTCGTTCTCAAAAAGGTGTGGCGGCGGCGCTCGAGGTGGACCTTGGCGACGTCGCCAATATTCCTCTCCTGTTCGGCCGCTGTGAAACAGAACTGGGTCCGGTTGATGTTCTTGTCAATAATCACACCCACTGCATTTTGGAAACCTTCGACCCGGCGCTGGTGACTGAGGAGGGCTTCGCTACCCATCTGCCGACGGCCGTTTCTATCGACAGGCATTTCACCGTCAACGCCCGCGCTTATGCTCTGATGATGTCCGAGTATTTTCAGCGTTATTTAGGGCGTGGAGCGCGGTCCGGGCGGGTCATCAACTTCAGTACCGACGCAGCCCATGCTCATGTCGCGAACATCAGTTATGCTGCCAGCAAGCATGCCATTGAGTCCTATAGCCGCTCAGCCGCCGCTGAAATGGGAAAGTACGGGATCACAGTGAACATCGTGGCTCCCGGGCCAATTCAGACGGGTTACATCACCCCGGAATCCGCAAAGCACATTGCTGAAACCACGCCCCTACGGCGTATCGGCAGACCGGAGGATGTCGCCGAAGTTGTGGTGTTTCTGGCATCCGCGCAAGCTCACTGGCTGACGGGCCAACTGCTCTACGTCGGCGGCGGCTGGAGGATGCACCAATAGGGGCGATGCCGAGTCGTTCAAGTCTGCCGTTCCGGTCGGCTTTTCCAGTTCCCCAGTTCGAATCGCCAAAAACAGGAACCGTCTGCTCAATGCCACCCTACTAGACAATCTCGGAGGCCACGTACCCTCCCGACTGGCCCTGGCTCCAGAGGAGCACCATGTTTATAGCCTCAGGTCAACCTTTAAGGATTTGGCTCCAGCGGAGCCAAATCTCGCCCCCGCGATGGCGCTCCGCTGGAGCGCAAAGCAGCCTGCAGGCGGATCTGCTATAGAGATTTGACCCCAAACGGGGGCCAAGTACCCGCCGCCCCGGCTCTCCGGCGTCAGGGAGAGGAAACCGAAACTCTTCTGGGGCCTGAAAATCTGCAACTTCAGGGCCGGGCTCGAAAGCCTGCGTCACGTGTCGCACAGTCAGTTCCGACGCGCCTTTGGCGCGCCTAGGCCGTCTTGATTCCTCCCAGAGTTAACCCACGCGGGTCTAGTAAAGTATTCAATTCAGCGTCAGAGAGGCCAGTCTGTTCTGCCGCTACGTCCTTGACCGGGCGCCCTTGTGCGGAGGCTTGATGAGCAATTGCGGCCGCCAACTCGTAACCGATGCGGGGTGTCAACGCCGTAACAAGGACGGGATTCCTGGCGACCGCCGCAGCGATGCGCTCTCGGTTGACGGTGAAGCCGGCAATGGCCTTGTCGGCCAGGAGACGGCAGGCATTGGCGAGAATTTTCAGGCTCTCCAGCAAGTTGTCAGCAATAACGGGAAGCATCGCCATCAATTCGAAATTGCCGTGGCTGGCGGCAATCGTGATGGTTGCGTCGTTGCCCACCACTTGTGCCGCCACCATCATGACAGCTTCTGGAACGACCGGATTGATCTTGCCGGGCATGATGGAGCTGCCAGGCTGCAGAGGTGGTAGTGTGATTTCCCCCAAGCCAGCGTTGGGTCCCGAGTTCATCCATCGCAAATCGTTGGAAATCTTTAGGAGGCACAGAGCCAGCCCTTTCAGCTGCCCACTGAGTTCAACCGAACTATCCTGACCAGACTGGGCTTCAAAATGATCAGGGGCCTCGACAAAGGAGGCGCTGAGCTTTCTGGAAAGCGCTTCCGTTACCTTCTTCGCGAACTCGGGATGGGCGTTGATGCCCGTGCCCACGGCGGTGCCGCCCAGCGCCAGTCGCCCAATTCTGGGCAGGGTGAGGGCGATACGGTCGTGACTGTCAAGTATTTGTGCCGCCCAGCCCCCGATCTGCTGGCTGAGGCGAATGGGCATGGCATCCATCAGATGAGTCCGACCCATCTTAACGACGTCGTCGGTCTGGAGCGCCTTCTCGACCAAGACGGAATGAAGGTGGCGCAGGGCGGGCAGAAGCTGGCTCTGAAGTTCCGTTACCGCCGCAACGTGAATCGCAGAAGGAATGACATCGTTGGAGGACTGGCACATGTTCACATGGTCGTTAGGGTGTATTTCAAGGTTCGACATCTGCCGCGCGCGAGTGGCGATCACTTCGTTGGCGTTCATGTTGGTCGATGTCCCCGATCCTGTTTGAAAGATGTCAATCGGGAACTGATCATCATGATTTCCGGCGGCCACTTCTTCCGCTGCTCTCGCTATGGCGAGCACCTTCGCTGGTTCGAGAAGCCCCAGTTCGGCATTCACCTCAGCCGCAGCCTGTTTGATCAGAGCCAGGGCGCGGAGAAATGACCGTCCAAACCGCCTGCTACTGACAGGAAAGTTGTCAATAGCCCGCTGAGTTTGTGCCATGTAGAGCGCCTGGGCCGGCACACGGACTTCCCCCATTGAGTCCTTCTCGATCCGGAATTTCCCCTCTGACATGAGTGATCCTCTCCTGTTGCATGAATGTTCCGTCTCATCCCGTTGTCTCCCTCGACCGCTCCGCGCTCGATCAGCAGGACGCCTGAAGAGCCTTGAGGGACTTTGCCCACTTTTGTTTCAGCTGCTTGCTCGCCGCAATGTAGAATATTGTGTCGTCGGCCCGAACCCATCTCTATCGATCACCACCCTCACTACCCTTCACTACAAGGAGGTATTGCAAATGAAATTCCTCGAGAGCTACTCCAGTTACCTATACGCCACACTGCGCGTGGTAGCGGGATTCCTGTTTGCTTGCCACGGAGCTCAAAAACTGCTTGGGGTCCTGGGCGGTTTCCGCGGGTCAGCGGGAGCGACGGCGCCTCTATTTTCAATGATGGGCCTGGCCGGAGTGATTGAACTCGGAGGCGGCATCCTGCTCATGCTGGGACTGTTCACCAGGGTCGCCGCGTTCATCGCAAGTGGGCAAATGGCAGTAGCCTATTTCATGGCCCACTTCCCGCGTGGTTTCTGGCCAATTCAAAACAATGGAGAGTTAGCTGCCTTATACTGCTTTCTTTTTCTCTACATCGCGGCTCGAGGGCCCGTGATCTGTGCGCTTGACCGGACGCTCTGGAAAGGCGCTCGGGACCCGGACACCACCTAGGTCTTGATAAGCCGGACCGTCTATCCGAGGCGCATCATTGTCAGAGATGCACGCGAATCGCCTCCACCGACATCTGGTATCAACGTCAGTTCCAGCACGTTCACACCCTCCAGCTCGGCAACGTAGTTCTCGACCTCGCGGGTCGTGCCGGGCGGGCTGAAGCTGTACTGCTGGCGCACAATCTCGCGGTAGGTCCGTCCGCCGTCTGCGGACCAGCGCAGGACAAACTCCTGGGTCCGCGCCCTTTCACGCTCCTCGAAGACAAGAAGGATGCGCCGCAACCTCTGCGGCTCGTCGAACAGGATACGGATGGCTTGCTGGCCAGGTTGGGCTGCCCGCCAACCCGGCCCAGCCCCGGGTATCAGTGCCGACTCGATTGGGTAGACCGCGTCTTCAGAGGTAAGCTCGACCTGCGCCAACCGTTCGAGGTCGATCGAGCTTTCTTGGCCGGCCCGTGGAATGACCGCGGGCAAAGGACTACTGATCTTCTTTCGCATCTGTACACCTTCGAAGGACCCTCGACGTGGGAATGCACCTCGCTAACAATCTCAGGGTCAGTCGCCGCGCTTGTTAAGTGCTCGACTCACCAGTTGTTAGCCATCCTAGTTGCTGGAACTCCTTTGTGGGACGTGGTGCAAGAACTCGGCGAAGCATTCCCTCCACACTGAAATCACTGAATACCAAAATCATTCCTCGATTCGGACACTTTGAAGTTTCTACGACTCCGAGATTGAGGAAGCCGATTGGGCCGAGAGCCAGCCCCCTTGCCAGTTACAGCAAAGCGACACTATCAGAATTCATGGCTACCTAGCAACGCCGCTGGTCGGAAAACCTCATCCCGCCATCGTCATTGGCCATGGTCATCGGGCCAGGGGCAGCCTGGAATTGGCGAAGGCAGTTGCGAGGTTTGGCTATGTGGTGCTCTCCATCGATGGTCCAAGAGCTGGCGAGGCAACCGGCGGGCCAGAGGACACCGAACAGGCCTGGATCTCTGTTCGAGCAGGTGGTGAACATGCCGGCGCGACTACAGCTATCTGTATCATGCCTCGCGACAACATCCGCGTTCAGCCGGCTCTGATGGGCGATTGCAGCTGCACTGGCAGTTCAGAGATTCGAATCCCTGAGTGAATCAGCTTTTTGTGCTCTCATGAGTCTTGATCAAAAGGCTTTGCACTTCTGCCACGATCTCAGCTTCTCCTCTGGCTAAACCTGCTGTGATGGTGTCACGCAGATCGAGAATTTCCTTGAGCCTCTGCTTGAGCGCCGGGTCTCCGGGCTGGTTCATCGCTTGGCGAACCTGATCAAAGTAACGAGTAGAATGTCCCCCTGCCAACCCGTAGTTCTTTTGGCTGGCCTCCAGATACATTAGAGCTGCCAGGTCCCGAAGCTCGGCCAGCCGTCCCCGCACCTGGCACGACGCCAGGTCCTGTTTGACCTTTGAAACTTCCTCTTCTAAACGTGCGACCTTCACGTACTGAGGGAAAGAAACCAATCAAGAACACAATGCCAATCAGCACCAATCCGACGATGATCTTGTTCATTGCACTCCCCCTTTCCTCGAGCGCCGGTACACATTGATACTTCCAAATCAATGTTATCACCACCGGCAGTGAACAGCGCTGCGTACCAGCTCGCTCAGACCAAGGGCCAACACAGCTCGCCTCAGGTTACATTATGTAGCGGCTCTCGTCGCTTTGGTTGCGACTCTTCTCATGGCTATCCGACACTAGGTTGCCGAAGGCGCGCGAATTAAACCTGAAAAATTTCAGTCCCGGTTTCAGCGGGTTTCCATCGGACTGAACCCGTCGAGCCAGTCAGTCCAGGAACGAGGCCCTCGGAAGAAAGGCCCAAGAAAGGCCAGGTCCCGTAAACCTTGCCTGCCACCAGCTAAGTCTGGCATCCTGCCGCAAGAGGACAACGCACGTGGCCGCTGATACAATTCGCGTCCTTGGGACCGTCTTGTTCGCGATGGCGGTACTGCATACATTCTCAATCAAGATCTTTCAACACCTGGCCCTGAAGTTTCCTTCGGGATCAGTCCCGGAGAACTTATTTCATCTTCTGGGGGAGGTCGAGATCATTTTTGGACTCTGGGCAGGCATCTTGATTCAAGCATGACGGTTCTTATTGGTACAGGACCGGCCATCGAGTATGTGGAGAGTGTCAATTTTACAGAACCAATGTTCGTTTTTGCCATCATGAGTGTGGCGGCTACGCGGCCGGTCATCGACTTCAGCGTCATACCGCCGAGGGAGATGATTGAACCGCAAAGAACGCAAAGAGCGTCAAGAAGAATTGTCTGATCCCAAACGAGTGCGCCCTTTCGATGACTCAGGGAATGGCTCCGGTCTTAGTTTAATGGCCTTGGCTTTCATGGCGTCCTTTGCGGTTCCTCCGGGAAGTTGATCGGTTTGTGAACCTCATTTGCCTTAATTTGACTTGCCAGTGTGTGCGCACCCCATTCGAAAGGGAGGGAATCGAAATGAACCCACTCTGGGCAAACGATGAAGAACTCTTTTCCCTAGCTCGGCGAGAGTTGTTTACTGCGGTCGTCGGCGATGTGATGGACAAACTTGATCTGTGCCATCAGTTCCTACCTCCGCAGATTCAGCCACTACAGCGGGACATGGTGACCATCGGGCGCGCCATGACAGCGCTGGAGGCAGACCTTCATGAAGAGGAAATGGCAGGCGACGGCGCGGCATTCTTGCGGAAGCCTTTCGGCCTGATGCTGGAAGCGCTGGATGATCTCAAGCCGAATGAAGTTTATATCTGCACCGGCGCCTCACCTCGCTATGCGCTTTGGGGCGAACTGATGAGCATTCGGGCCCGCAAGTGCGGTGCAGCAGGCGCCGTGGTTGACGGATATGCGAGAGATACCCTCGGAATTCTCGCTCTCCGGTTTCCAACCTTTTCCTACGGCTCCTATGCTCAAGACCAGGCGCCACGAGGGAGAGTAGTCGATTTCCGGGTTCCCCTTCAGATTGATGGCACGCGAGTTCAGCCTGGAGATATCGTCTTCGGCGATGTTGATGGTGTTTGCGTTGTTCCACGGCACTCCGAAGTCGAAGTGTTCGCCCGAGCTTTGGAGAAAGCCAGAGGAGAGAAAACGGTTCGAAAAGCCATCGAAGCGGGAATGAGTGCGAAAGAGGCATTTGAGACTTACGGAATCATGTGAGAAAAAAGAACGGTTGGACCGAAAAGGTAAACATCACAGAGGTCAGCACGAGCGAACCGACGATGGCTTCGGCACCATTACCGCCGGGCGACGAAGCGCCGTGTAGCAGTTCGTCCGTCGTCGAGGTCTTCTTGCAACAAGCTGATGAACCCTGCCGGCAGGAGTGCTCCCGGCTCGTCAGAATTGAGACACCACTCGCGAGGGAACGAAGGCTGGTAGCGAAGATGCTCCAGTCTGAACGTTTCCCAAGCCAGCAACCCTTCTGTCCGCACAGCTTGAGCAACACGTTCGAAAACGGATCTTTCCCAGTAACGAGTGCAGAGCACCAGGGCAAAGCGAGACTCACCCGGCTCCCACCGCAGCAGATCTGCCTGGAGCAAGGAAACCCGTCCACGGAGGTCTCTGCGTTCGGCTTCTCGCCCGAGTTCTTCTAAGGCAACATCCGAAATATCCACTGCCAAAACCTGTCGCCCCCGCTGAGCCACGGCCAAGGCATTGCCAGAAAGACCGCAGGCCAACTCAAGCACCGGCCCTTCCGGCCAGGGAATGCCGGTGAGGTAGTCTAGAAGCGGCGCGAGCTGAAAAGATGAAGCTTCTGCAGCCTTTCGATGTTTCTCATTCCATTTCAAGCGATCCGGATGAGTGTCGAGATTGGCTCGCATGAGATCGTCTGTCCGATTCGTGCTCATCGGCGTCCATTCTTGAGTGTTCCCGCTCACCTGGCTACATGAAGTCGCACCGCACCCCTATCTCTTTAGTCCCAGTCCCAAAACCTCTTTGCAATACTTCAAGCTCCGCTCGAGTTGGTCCTTCTGATATTCCTGTTCAGCCAGCCTCTTGTCCTTACCTTCCGGCAACACATAGGGCTCCCGTGGCTTTCCTTTCCTGGCCAGAGCGACAAATCTGGCGAATTCGTAAGCTCGCGCCTTCCGATAAGGCTTCCAAAATTCGGGCTTCAAATAGGGATAAGGGCGGGTGATCCCAGAGATGATCTCCAGTTGCACCGGAACCTTGGGACAGAGTTCGGCATAACGGAGCATATACGCCCTAAAGTTAATATCGCCTTCGCCCATGGCTGTCCACTGCACCATTGCCCCTTCCGGCGATTCCCAGATGGCAGAATCACGAATGCCCGTGCTCACCGCGTAGGGACCAAGGATTTCCAGGTTCTGCATGGGATCTTCCAGCGTCCAAGTCGCGTTGCCCGAATCCATCGTCACACCAACATAGTCGCGTCCGGCTTCTTCCACGAGGTTGACCAGCTCCCACGCCTGCATATCGCCAGCGTGATTCTCGATAGCGATCGTCACGCCCGCATCGATCGCCCGGCTGCGCACATTCTTGCAGACCTGAACGGTATTTCGGATGTGGCTCTCAATGCCGCCTTCGCTCTCACGATCGCTGGCATTTCCCTGGTAGCAGCGAGCGACCGGAGAGCCGAGTGCTTTGGCTACACGGATGGTCAGAGCCAGATGTTCCTCTGCTGTACCGAAGCGCTGGTCAAACGTCTTCGACGAGGGACAGATGCTGCCGGTCCCCGCCTGGACTTCGATGCCCAGATCATCGGCCTTGGACTTGATCTCTTTCAGGTAGGAATCACTGTGACTCTCGTAGACGTCGAGGTCCGAAAGAAGGAGAGTATCAATGTTGAGTCTTCCCGCGTAGTCCAGAAGTTGAGGAGCTTTCCAGCCAAAGGCCCGAATGGAGAAGTTATCGAAGCCGAGCTTGATCTTCGGTAGGGCCTCGGACGAGGCAGCGGCAGATCTCTGCTGAGGGAGTGCCAGGGAAGCACCAGCCAGCGAGGCCGATTTCAAGAGCTGACGCCGCGACAGTTCGGCATGAGTTTCAGACATAGCGCAAGATCCTCACTTGAAACATGGAAAGGTCCAGCTTTGGAGAATTCAGGCAAGGTTATACCACAGAGGTCGTTGGGAAGCAGCAATCAAGCAGTACAAGCAGGGCAGGGAAGGGTCGCATCGAAACTACCCAAGCTTTCAACCGAACAGAAGCGAACAGATGCCGAATCGATTAGGATGGAGAAGAAGGTGTTTGGACGTTTTCAACCATGGGGCTGTCAGCCCATGATACACTCCCAAAAAGCGACTCGCCTCGACGGCAGTGAGTAGAGGCCGGCCTTCATGAGACACATCCGTCAGTTTTTCGACGTGCGGTCTGGTGAGATCCAACCAGCGTTGGTGATGTTTGGATTCTTTTTCTCGGTAACCGCCGTTTTTCAAATCCTAAAGCCCTTGAAGAAAGGCTTGTTTGTCGCTCACTTCGGCGCCGAGCGCGAACTTATCGCAAAGGGCATCAACATCGATGTGGCCTTCGCGGCCATGATCGGATTCACGCTGCTATACAACCTGTTTGGCGGACGCCGGCTCGTCCGGCTGCTCTGTTGTGGGTTCCTGGTGGCCCTCTTGATCTTTGCCGAAATTGTTAGCGACATACCGTCTGGAGCAGTGAACTATGCCTTCTATCTGTTTGGCGACCTCTGGAGTACCATTTGGATCGCCACATTCTGGGCTTTCTTGAATGAGATTTCCACACCGGAACAATCGACACGACTCTATGGATTGATCGGCACAGGCGGCCTCCTCGGTGGCCTGGCTGGTTCGGCGCTAGTCAGCGCTTTGGTGCAGCGCTACAGCAGTCGGCCCTTGATTCTCCTCTGTGCCGGCCTGACTGCGCTGATCTGGGTTTTGGCTTGGCAAGCGGATGGCCTCGCCCGGCGTCCGGGAGCAGTGATGCACTACCGCGAGACTCCGACCAGGTTGGAAAGAATCCGCCCCGGTTCTGTTTTAGAAGGGGCGCGGATGGTGATGAAGTCCAAGTACCTGCTGGCCATCGTCGGAGTGCTGGCTCTTTATGAATTCTGCTCGCAGATTCTGGATTTCCAGTTCTCATCCGTGCTGGCATCGAGCGTCTCGGGAGGCCGCAATGCGCAAGCCTATCTAGCTAAGGTTTACCTGGCGACCAACATCCTTTCCCTGGGTGTACAACTGCTTTTGACCAGCTTTCTGGTACGACGCTTGGGGCTTGGCGCTGGATTGCTCCTGCTGCCGATTGTGATGGCCCTATCCAGCGGTGGCTTCTGGATCGAGCCGTCTTTGTTTATGGGCAGCCTGCTGATTGTCTCCGACAACGGCCTCAACTACTCCATCAACCAGACTGCGCGCGAAACGCTGTACGTGCCCACCTCCAGCGACGCCCAATACAAAGCCCGAGCGTTTACCAACATGTTCATTCAACGCGTAGCCAAAGGCCTGGCGATTCTCATCTCGGCCACCTTCATCTGGGTGGGGGTCCGCTGGTTGAGCCCGGTGACCATCCTCACCACACTAGGTTGGATGTCGATTGCGATCTTTGCCGGGCGACAGTTCCAGCGGATGGCTGAGTCGACGCCACTTGAAACGGAAAGGGTAGCTTAATGCACAGGCGCGTGGGGGGGTTCGCGTCGTGGGTGAGTTTCTGGGTTTGTGTTGCCTGGGTAGCGCCCGGCTGGGCTTCGGACTCTTTCGTCGAGTCCTTTGCCATTACACCTCCCGTTCAGGCTGTGCTCGACAACATTTCTGCAGACTCGCTGCGCGGCCACTTGTCGTTTTTGGCGTCTGACCTCCTGGAAGGGCGAGATTCTCCATCCCGCGGACTGGATATCGCCGCCGAGTATATCGCGGCCCAGTTCCGGCGGGCCGGACTGGAGCCCGTAGGAGACGACGGATACTTCCAGACAGCCCGCTGGTTCCTGGCGGTGCCAGATATGAGGCACTTCAGCCTAAAAGTGGATGGCGGTGGTGGAACGTTTCAGGTGCGGCCGGACGAGGTTAGCTTTCGTATTAAGTCGGGGAGTGAGTTCTCGGCAGCAGAGGTTTTTAAGCTGCAGTATTCGCAGACAGCCTTGGCAGCCCTAAGTGCAGAGCAGTTGCAGGGGAAAGCCGTTGTCAGCGAAATCCCTGATTTCAGGCGCGAACCCCAGTCGAAATGGGAAGAGCTCCTTCGGCAGCAGCGTAGCTTTCTTGACAAGCTAAGCGAATTGAGCGTGGCTCTGCTCGTTTCTGTGGACCGCGGCAGCGCAAAAGGTGACGGCCCAGGGCCGGGCTGGTTGATCGATCCCGAGCAGCGCGAAGCTTCAAGCAGCCCAAAGGGAGTTCTATGGGTCAGAGTCTATGCTCCCGAATGGATCAGTTGGTACGATCGACTGCCGGAAGGCGCGACTCGGGCGAGTGTGTCGATACGAATACCAGATCCGCTGGAGAAGCCTGTTACGTTGCGGAACGTGATGGGAGTGCTGCCGGGCTCCGATCCCGTACTTCGAGAAAGCTGCGTCCTCCTGACCGCCCACTACGACCATGTCGGTGTCAAGCAAACCGGTGAGGGCGACCTGATCTATAATGGCGCCAATGACAATGGCAGCGGTACCGCTTCGGTCATCGAACTCGCGTCGGCCTTGTCTCGCTTGGCTGTGAAGCCGAAGCGCACCCTGGTGTTCATGACCGTGTTTGCTGAGGAAAAAGGGCTGATGGGCTCGCGCTACTACATTCGTCACCCCTCATTTCCTCTTGAGAAGACGGTGGCCAATATCAATCTCGAGGTTGTGGGGCGCACCGACGGCACCGAAGGCATCGAGAGAAATCGAGCCTCTTTGACAGGTTTCGATTACTCGACAATCGGCGCCGTCCTGAAGCACGCCGGGAGTCTCGTTGGAGTCGACGTCTACAATCATAAGCGTTTCAGCGATGCCTTTTTCAGCCGCAGCGACAACCAGGCATTCGCTGATCAGGGAGTGCCGGCGCATTCACTCTGCACCGTCTTCATGTATCCGGACTACCACACCGTCAGTGACCACTGGGACAAGATCGACTATCCGAATCTCGAGAAGATCACTCGGACAGTGGCCCTGGGTTTGTTGATGCTCGGCGAAAACCCTTCTGATCCAAAATGGAACGAAGCCAACCCGAAAGCCGCACCCTATTTCAAGGTCTGGCAGGAGCGGCGGAAGCGATGACCGGGTTGCGGATGCACGGTAGCAACTCCACCTGCGCAGGCGAGGAGGCCTCCTTCTGAATCGCTGGGTCGGAAGCTTCCTCTGGAGCATGGCATGCTAGGAGACGTAAAGATCTCATCGGATGTCCTGATTGGAATCCTTGTCGGGGGTCTCGGCATCTTTCTCCTATTGCTGGCAGGTGCTCTGGCTTATCGGCGCAAAGTTGTGAGCAATCGTCTCAAGCTCTTTGCTGCGCGTCGTCGGCATGCGCGTTCAGTCGCTTTGCTTCGTCAGCAGGATGAAGAGCTGAAAGAATTACGCCAGCGTCTGGAAGATCTGGAGGATTCCAGCCACCGCGAGATGCTCCTGTTCAGCGAAATCACGAGCATTCTGGGGAATATTCAGAATACCGAACAGGCCCTGAAAGCGGCCTTCGGCCGGATGCTGGAGATTCTTTCCATCGATTTCGGACTGCTCGAGTTGTCGGGGCGCCGGACCATGGCAGTGAAAATCTTTCGGGGATGTGACGAGAGCCTATTGCAAACTCTGGAACTGATCGGTGTACGCGGATGGATTCTGCAGGAGAAGGCGCCGCCCTTTAGTGCGCTGACGTTTGAGGAGTATCAAAGGTCGCGGCACTTGCGTGTCATGGAGGCAGCTCACTCGCTGCTTTGCCTGCCGTGCCAGGTCCAGGCTGTTCACGTCGGTTACTTCCTCGTTGGATACCACCGGCCGCACCACTTCAGCGGTGTTGAGCTGGATGGCCTGCATTTCTGCGCAGAACAACTCGCCGTCACCTATCAAATGTATACCCAGCTTCTCGACACACAAGAGCTGTCGCAGCTGCGGCACGACTACATTGCCAACGTATCCCACGAGCTCAGAACGCCCCTCACCACCATTTATGGCTACTTGAATATCTTGAAGAGCTACCCGGCTCAGCTGTTTCAAGAAGAAGAAAAACAGGAAATGTTTTCGATCATGGACGGTGAGTGTCAGCGATTGATCCGCCTCATCAACAACCTGCTGCTGTCGGTCAAGGTTGAGCAGGAAGGCTTCTGGGGGACCATGAATCCAGTTTGTGTTTCTCTTTCCCAGGTTGTAGCGCAGACTTGCCGGTTCATGGATCGCGAACTGAAAACGAAGAATGTTGAAGTGGAGATCGACGTTCCTGAGGGTCTCGGGCCGATTGAAGGCAATCT
The DNA here is from genome assembly GCA_963752385.1 of uncultured Acidimicrobiia bacterium. Classification (GTDB taxonomy): domain Bacteria; phylum Acidobacteriota; class Terriglobia; order Versatilivoradales; family Versatilivoraceae; genus CAVVYL01. The sequence continues at coordinate 208,306 of CAVVYL010000016.1, forward strand.
TGACTTGCTGTACCAGGTCTTCCAGAACTTGATCGCCAATTCGGTCAAGTTCAGTGCCAAAGATCCTAGAATTGTGGTGCGAGCGCGGGAGGAAGGTAATTCCATATCGGTTCAAGTCTCTGACAATGGTGTAGGAATCGAGCCCCAGGCCATTCCGAAAATCTTTCAGAAGTTTTATCGGGCAGAATCTCAAGCCGCCAAGCGGCCAGGCTTAGGAATTGGACTTTATCTGGTCCGGAAGCTCGTGGAACTGCACGATGGGGAAATCAGCGTGACTAGCGAAGTCGGTAAGGGAACTACCTTTAGCATGAAGTTTCCCAAGTCTGAGACGGCGAGCGTCTCTGAACGCGCCGCCGTGTGAGCGGAGAGCTCTCTTTCGCCGTTGAGACTCTGGGGCGCCGGGAAGCTGGTAGTGACTCATGGTTTCTGCTTTCGAAAAGTACGAACGCCCATGCGGGAAATTCGAGCTCTTACTTCGAAGGCTGCCCCTCGACGAACCTGAACCAAGGACGTGCTTGCGTAGCCCACAACTGCTGCCTTGATTTTCTTGGCGGCTCTGCGTCTCTAGAAAGGAAGATTCCTTATGCTTTCACGAGTCATGCGGTTTGTGCGCTTGCCTTTGCTCCTGCTGGTCTTGTTTACGATCGGCAGGTTTAGCCTGGGGGTTGCAGGAGTTCCCTATGCACCGCGCGGTACTTCCATCTTTTCGCTGGTTACGCTGAGCATTATCAGCAGCATCTATTTCGGAGCACTGTCGGGCAAAGTGGGCGGATTCAATTGGGGAGGAACAATCCTGGTTGGTGTAGTCATTGGCTTCTTTGCCCAAGTTCTGATCTTACTGGCAACACTCGTCAGCTATCTCGGTAATTTCAGCTCCTCCTATTTCATTCACTGGGATGCCCTGAACCTGCCCGAAGGCGCCACGGTACCCATGGGCCGGGCGTTGTCTCTGCGGGCAGGAGGTCTCATCGCTGGTCCTCTGACAACGGCAGTAGCAGCGCTTATTGGCCGCTGTCTGAGCGCGTTGGCGCCCGGAAAGTAGTGGAAAGGTTCAGGATGGCCTTCGCAAAGCTTCTAGCGCTGATTTTCCCGTCGCGCCGCTCGACTGTCGACTGCGAGGCTTGTGGGCAGGCCTTTGTGTGCGGCGCCTCGCTGCTGGGCTGTTGGTGTAAGGAAGTCAAGCTCGATGCAGACAGGCGTCGCCATTTGCGCAGTAAGTACAAGCATTGCCTCTGCAGGGATTGCCTGACGCGCTTCCAAGTTCAACCTCACCTTTAGATTATCTCTGGCTTCTCTAACCTTTCGACTCTTCCTGCGTCTAAATACTAGAATCAGCCGCCGTCTTGGAACAAATCGGCTCTATCACCGTATAGGTGTCATGATGAGAAAGCTTCCAGACGAATCAAGAGGAAATCTCGCATGTTCAATCATGTCAAGAATGGCCGGAGGCGCAAACGCTGGATCTTCTTCACTGTACTTGGCTTGAGCTTGATCGGAGCAGTCCTGATCGCCAGCGCCGCCTTTCGAAGCGAAAAAACCATTGATGCCTCCAAGCTGGCTCGCGTCGAGCGCGGCGACCTGGCCCGATCGGTGGTCGCCACCGGAAAGGTCCAGCCCTTGACAAAGGTGGAAGTGAAGTCCAAAGCGAGTGGCCTTGTCAAACAGGTCGTCGTCCACTACGGCGACACGGTAAAGCAGGGCCAGGTATTGGTTGAATTAGACAAAGAGGAGTTGCAGGCCCGTGTGCGTGAGGCCAAAGCGAGTCTGCTGGCTGCCCAGGCTGCGCTCGAATCAGCCGATGCGGCCCACGCCCGAAACCAGGTAGAAGCCGAAGGCGCCGACCTGCCCTTCCTGAAATTGGCAATGGAACGGGCCCGTGAGCTCAATCGGGAGGGACTCATCGCTAAGTCGCTTTTGGAAGATGCGGAAAAGGCCTACCAAGTGGCACTGAACAAGCAAACTGTGGCCTTTCGCAACGTGGCCGTAACCCGGGCCGAGGTGGCTCGAGCCAAGGCACAAGTGGCTCAAAGCCAGGCAGCCCTTGAACGCGCTGAGGAAGACTTGCGAAACGCGACCATCGTCAGTCCCATGGACGGCCTGGTGCTTTCGCGCAACGTGGAAGTTGGCGATGCAGTCAGCTCCATTCTCGTGCTTGGGTCTCAAGCCACGCTGATCATGACGCTTGGTGATGTGAGCAGCGTCTATGTTTTGGGCAAAGTCGATGAGGCCGACATCGGCCGGGTTTACCTCGGACAGAGAGCTCGCATCGTGGTGGAATCCTTCAAAGACAAGAAATACGAGGGTCGCGTGACCAAAATTTCCCCGCTAGGTGTGGAAAAAGACAATGTCACCACTTTCGAAGTGCGTGCGTCGATTCAAAATCCGGATGGCGAGCTGAAAGCCAACATGAGCGCCAACGCCGAAATCATTCTGGAAGAAAAGAAGGGTATTCTGATCGTTCCAGAAGCGGCCGTCATCTACGACAAGGATCGAAATACCTCCCTGGAAGTCCCCAACCCCAAATCGGAAACCGGGAAGAGCAAGATCGCGGTCAAACTTGGAATCTCCAACGGAGTTAAGACTGAACTCATCGACGGCTTGAAAGAAGGGGATAAAGTCGTTCTGCAATGAACCTCAAGGATCTTCTGCTGGACACCCTGCAAACCCTTTGGAGCCACAAGTTGAGAACGTTCCTGACCATGTTCGGGATTGCGTGGGGGATCGTCTCCATCATTTTGATGGTGGCGGCAGGCGAGGGGCTGCAGGTAGGACAGGCTCGAGTTGCCGAAGGCTTTGGTAAGGACATCATGATCGTCTTTGCCGGCCAGACTAGCATGCAGGCCGGTGGAATGCGCGCCGGACGAAAGTTGATCTGGCGTGCCACAGATCATCTGGTCATCCAGGAACAGGCGCCCGCTTGCAAAGATGTGCTGCCGGAACTCGGCACTAATGCTCCAGTACGAAGTGCCCACAACAACAGCTCGCCACTGGTAACGGCCTCGCTGCCCCCGTTTGCGGAAATCAGAAGCCTGGTGCCGGCCGAGGGACGTTTCTACAATTGGGACGATGAGCGCGAAGCGCGTCGAGTGGCTTTCATTGGCAGTGATTTGAAGCGGCAGCTGTTTGGCTCCCGCGCCGCCTTGGGACAAACCATCCGCATTGGCGACTTTCCCTACACAGTCATCGGAGTAATGAAGGAAAAGTATCAGGACTCGAGTTACGACGGCCGGGATATTAGCAAAGTCTTTGTACCGCTCAGCTCCATGTTGCGCGACCTTCCCAGTAAGCCACCCAACACACCGGATAGTGTCGATCGGCTTCTGGTGACGCCCAAGTCGGTCCAGCAGCATGAAGATTGCAAGCGGCAGTTGCGGCAGGCCCTGGGGCGGTCATACCACTTCGATCCCAACGACAAGGAAGCAGCCAAGATTTGGGACACCGTCGAAGACGCCAAAGCGTTCCGCCTCATGACCGATGGCATGAAGTACTTTCTTGGGGCGGTTGGCCTCATGACCTTGTTTCTGGGAGGAATCGGGGTGATGAACGTCATGCTCGTAGCTGTTCGCGAGCGGACGCGGGAGATTGGTGTGCGCAAGGCCGTCGGCGCCACTTCGAGGTCGATTCTCTGGCAGTTCTTTATCGAAACACTTATTGTCGTTTTTCTGAGTGGCGGAGTGGGGTTGGGGATCGGTTTCGGATTCTGTGCCTTGATCAACCTGCTGCCAATGCCGCCGTTCTTTGCAGGACTGCTGTACACTTGGGAATCAGGCCTGCTGTCGTTTCTTCTGCTGGGGACCGTGGCTATTCTGTCGGCCCTGTATCCGGCCAACCGGGCAGCGGCGGTGGATCCAATCGAAGCGCTGCGGTTTGAAGCGGGTGGATGAACGAAAGCAGCTCTCAGCAGTCAGCATTCAGCGGTCAGCTTCTCTGAATCTCGGAGGAACACATGGGCTGAAGTTGATCCCGCAACTTGCGTCTCAGAGACCTGGTACTTAGTTGGCTCCGAGATTCCAGAGAAGCTGATGCTGATCGCTGCCGCTGATTGCTGAAGGCTGACCGCTGAGAGCTGAACAATCATGAAGAACTTTCGAGACATAAAAGCCTGGCAAAAGAGTCACGAGCTAACGTTGGCTGTCTATAGAGCAACTCAAAACTTTCCCAAGGACGAGCTTTATGGGTTAACAAGCCAGCTTCGGCGAGCAAGCTCATCCATTCCTGCGAATATTGCTGAAGGGTGTGGCAGGGGAGGCGATGCCGAGCTACGTCAATTTCTGCAGATCGCCATGGGTTCTGCCAGCGAACTGGAGTATCACTTGTTGCTCGTTCACGACCTGCACTACCTCGAAACACTAAAGTATCAGGCTTTGGATGACCAAGTCACCGAGGTCAAGCGCATGCTCGCCTCCTTCATCCAAAAGCTGAAAGCTGATCGCTGATTGCTGAAGGCTATTTCTATGCTTCTCGAAATCTTTCGACAATCCTGGGACGCGCTAAGGCGCCAACCATTTCGCAGTTTCCTGACGATGTTGGGCATCGTGTGGGGTATTGTGGCGGTCACGATACTGATCGCCTATGGAGACAGCTTTCGCTCCGTTCTGGTCACGGCGTTTGACGCTTTCGGAAAAGGCGCAGTGATCTGCTGGCCGGGACAGACCAGTGAGCAGGCTGGCGGTGAACGCGCTGGAAAGGCGGTCCTTTTCGAGGCGGAAGATGTTGAGTGGATCCGCCAGGATGCTACCCTCGTCAAAGATGTTTGCCTCGAAACAGTGCGCTGGCTATCGATTACTCACGGCGAACGGTTAGCCAATACGGCTATTCGAGGTGTCTATCCGGAATACGGCGAGATTCGCAACGAGGTCCCAAGTCAGGGAAGATGGATCACTCCAGAGGACATCCTGGAGCGGCGGCGGTTGGTTTTTCTGGGCAGCCAGCTAAACGCCAAACTCTTTGCTGGCCGGCCGGCGGTCGGTGAAATCGTTCAGATCAGTGGCGTGCGCTTCACAGTAGTTGGCGTCATGGATCGGAAAATGCAGATGAGTAACTATTTTACCAGCGACGACGAATCGGCCTTTGTTCCTTACACCGCGGCCGGCGATCTCTGGAACACGCGCTACGCCAGTGTAATTGTGTTTCAGCCGGTCGCCCCTCAATTCGAAGCCGCAGCTCAGGCCCAAGTGCTGGCCACTGTGGCAAAACGGCAACGTTTCTCGCCCACCGACAAACGGGCCATTCAGATGTTTGGAAGAGAGGAATTCCGCCCCATTATCGATAGCATCACGATCGGATTGCAGGTGTTGATGATTTTCATCGGCAGCCTTACGCTGGGGATCGGCGGTGTCGGCGTCATGAATATCATGTTGGTGTCGGTTGATGAGCGCGTTCGTGAAATCGGCTTGCGCCGTGCCTTAGGCGCTCGCCGGCGACACATTCGCTCGCAATTTCTAGCCGAGGCGCTCGTGCTGACACTGGCAGGCGGCTTCCTCGGCATCCTGCTTTCCCATGTTCTCTCGGCTGCTGTGGGCACACTGCCGCTGCTCGGGCCTCTGTACGAAGACGCTACCGGCAAGGGCGACATCCACTTGGTCATCTCGTTGCCGACCGTGCTTCTGTCTACCGGCCTGCTGCTTCTGGTTGGTCTCGTGAGCGGCCTGGTGCCCGCCATTCGCGCCTCGAAACTCGATCCCGCCACCGCGCTGCGGTACGAGTAACTTCAGGTGCACTTGGGAAAGGCTGGTTCTGGATGGATGTTCGGAAGTCCGATCGTGTGGAGGCGTTAACGTTGCAGCCATCCGACAACTACTCCCCCAGCCAGGTCACTTGGCTGGCAGGTGGTCCTCATCGATCGCGGCGTGATTGGGGGCGTTCAGCCTCGAAGGCGACTTTTTGCAGCCAGGAAAATCACACCCGGAGTTGGTATTCCGCTTGCGCGGGGGTGACGGAAGGGGGTCAGGGTTGAGCCAGCCCACCGGATAACCCAATTCGCTTGACTAGTGCTTGAAATCTGGGATCAGACCGCAGGTCGTCGAGCAAGGGTTCTACTCCCAGTAAAACCACTCTGAAAACCCGCTCGTCACAAGCCTTTTGCAGCCAAGCCAGGGCCTCGTCTTTCTCGCCCAATCCGGTATGGATGACTGCAATGTCGTAAGGCGACACGTACCGGAGTTTTGACTGTTGCTTCAGTTCACTCAATATTTCTTGTGCCTTGTCCCTTTGACCCAATACGGCCAAGGTGTGTCCTTCCAACGCCATTGCGGCCACTCGGGAGAAAGCATGGGCCTTGCCAAAGGCCACCAAGGCCTCTTTATAGCGGCCCTTTTTTACATAAGCCTTCCCGAGGTGGAAGTGTGCGCTAGCGAAGTTTGGGTCCATCTCGAGTGTTTCCCCAAACTGCTCGATCGCCGCATCGTACTGGCGGGCGAAATAGAGGCGCCATCCTAAGCTGGTGTTGATCGTAAGGGAGACCGGATCTAACTCCAGGGCACGTCTGATTTCGGCCAGGCTTTCTTCGGTGCGCCCCATCGCCATCAACATCAGCGAGTATCGCTGATGAGCTGTGGCGAAGCCGGGATTAAGCTTAATCGCTCGCTGATACTCCTGCTCAGCACCTCTCCAGTTCCACTCACCAAGCTCAGCCCCGCCAATCTGCAAGTGCCCTTCGGCCAGAGTGTCGTCGATTTCTAGTGCTCTGGTGGCTGCTGCCTTGGCCTTTGGATACATCTCACTTGGTGGCTATCAGTGGCTCCGAGTAAGCCGTAGCAATCAGCCAGCATGGCATAAGCCAGAGCATAGTTGGGATCCTTCTCAACGGCCCGCTGAAAATGTTCGATGCCCTTTTGCAGCTCTGGCTCTGTCCTTCTGTTCCAAAAGTAGAGGCCCTTCAGATAATGATGATAGGCTTCGGTGTTTTGGGTGTAGCGTTTTGTCAGTTCCTTCTTTTCTTCGCCTGTCAACCGCAGCCCCAGCTTCTCTGAAATTTCTCTGGAGATCTCCTCATGGACCCCCACGAAGTCTGTGAGTTTGCGGTGGTACTGCTCGCCCCAGGGCTGTGAACCATCAGCCACATCTACCAGTTCGGCCTGGATGTTTATGCTCTGCCCTTCCTGCAGGACCCGGCCCGTCAGCACAGCAGCGACATTCAGTTGACGCCCAACGTCCTGAACATTCAGCTCCTTCCCTTTGTAGCGAAAAACTGTCGTGCGGGCCACGACGCGCAATTGCCGCAGTCGCGAAAAACGATTGATGAGGCTTTCGGTAATTCCATCGCTGAGGTATTCGGCATTGGGATCGCCACTGGCATTGGTGAAAGGCAGGATCGCCAAAGAATTGATGCGTCTAAGAGTTTCTTTTTCGCGGCGGGCAAGCCAGTAAGGGCCGAGAGCCCCGATCACAACGGAAAGGACCACGCTCGGGACAACTAAGCGTCGGAAGCGGCCCCCGGCCCCCCTAGCTACAATGCTTCCGCTACTATCAGCTTGAGCGGAGATCGCCAACTCAGTGACCTTATCTTCAAGGTCCTTGAGTGGCTGGTTCACCGGCGCAATGAAACGATAGCCTCGCCGGGCCAGGGTCTCCACAAAGCGAGGATTGTCGGCTGAGTCTCCCAATGCGTCGCGCAGTTTCTTAACCGCACGTTGAGCCTATGGTCAACGTCGACGAAGGTGTCCGTCGACCATAACTTCTGGCGTAGCTCTTCCCGTGTGACGACCTCGCCAGCCTGCTCCAGCAACAAGCTGAGGATCTAGAAACGGCTGCTCTTGCAGCTTGATCTTCAGTCCGTTCTTGCGCAGTTCGCCTGCTTTGAGGTCCACCTCGAAAACTCCGAAGTGGATCAGTCTTACCGGCTGAGGGAGGAGTCTTATCTGATTCATCTGCCCAACTCGAATAAGCCTAAGTGCCTGGATTCACCGAGCTTATCCCTTGCACGGGATTTTTGAACTATGTCAGCCATTCTGGAATCGCGGCCAGCTTCGAATCAATACCGTGAACCCCAAAAGAAGCTACCTGAGAAAGCTGTAGCACGCGGAAGTGATGAGCGGAGAGTTGTGTAGTTTTATGTCTAACGTGTTTCCTTCCTCCGCGAATCCAATCCGCTGGTTTGATCAGAATCTTGCATGAGTCGCTGAGAAACGAGTTCCCGAGCTTACATTCTTTGTCTACAGATCATATTACGGCGATAATTTGGCTCAGATCTATAGGCCAAATTCTGAAAATGATGTAGGACAATTGGCCTGTCCCAGACAGTGTTTGTCCTACAGACCCGTTAGACCGGCTCAGGATCAAGCTTTGGTAGGAACAGCGAAAGAGAAAGGCAACGAGAAACCGATTGCCAAGTTGAGCCTGCGAATGTGGAAGGTGTCCTCTGGACGGCGTGCATTCTTCAGACCCTCACTCCACCAGGTGATTCTTGATGCTGTAATGAGTAAGCTCTGCATTGGTTTTCATTCTCATTTTTTCCAGGATCCGCTCCCGATTGGTACTGATGGTTTTCGCGCTCAATGAGAGCTGGTCCGCAATCTGCCCCACGGTTTTGCCCGAGGCGATCATGCACAAGACCTGAAACTCGCGATTGGACAGGGTCTCATGCAGTGGGCCGCAGGCGCCTATCTCCAAGTCGCGGGCTAATTTCTCAGCCAGGGCCGAGCTGACGTACCTGCCTCCGGCAACAACCTTTCGGATCGCCTTGACTAATTCTTCGGGAGCGGTATCTTTGGTCATGTAACCAGCTGCCCCGGATCTCAGGACTCTGACCGCATATTGATCTTCCGGCTGAACGCTCAAGATTAGGACGGGAAGGTTCGGTCGCTCTCGTCTGAGTTCCTGCAGCACGTCCAGGCCGCTCCGGCCAGGCATCTGGACGTCCAGAATTACAATATCCCAAGCTTGTCGCTGGACCAGGGCAATGACGCCCTGTGCGTCGGGAGCCTCGCCGAGCACCTGCATGTCACACTCCTCAGCCACGATTTGTTTCAAACCTTGCCGGACAATAGGATGGTCATCAACAATCAAGATCTTGATCATGGTTAAAGTCTCAAGCGGTGTTTGCTGATACCAGCATCGGAAGATCTACGGTCATGGTTCCTGAACTAAGCTTCTTCAGGGGAACTCGCAAGATGACTGAAGTCCCCTTGCCCGGTGTCCCCCTGATCCTGATCCTTCCACCCAAGAGAGCGGCGCGCTCCCGGGCCCCCAGAATTCCCAATGACCTTGGGTCTGCGATCTCCTCATCGGTGACGCCTCTGCCGTTATCGCGTACGACGAGTAACAATTTCTTCGCTGATTTCCCGAAAACGACCTGGACTTCGGTAGCTCGGGCATGTCGGACAATATTGGTCATCGCTTCCTGAAAGATCCGGAACACAGTCGTGGAGAGAGAGGGATCAAGCTTCATCTCTTCGATTCTTGAATTGCATTCAATTCCCGTTCGAGCTTCGAATTCCCGGGCCTGCCATTCAAGAGCGGCCGTGAGTCCCAAGTCATCCAGTACAGCCGGCCTCAATTCGGCGGCAATCTTTCGTACCTTGTCAAGAGTCGTACCCATGAAACTGGACATGGCCTGGACCTTATCCAGAAGCGGTGCCTTCGAGTTCTCATCACCAGGCAGCGCTATCTTTTTTTCCAACCAGGAAAGGTCCATCTTCAAACTTGTCAGCGCCTGACCCAGCTCATCGTGGATCTCCCGCGCGATGCGAGTTCTCTCCTCTTCTCGTACCGACTGCAAACGAATCCACAGAGCCCGTAGCTGCTCGCCTGAGTGCTTCAGTCTCTCTTCTGCCTCTTTCCTCTCAGTGATATCTTGAACGCAGCCTTGGTACGCAACCGGTTGCCCACGGACATCCAGCACAGTCTGGGCGTTGGTAGATGTCCATATCTTGCGTCCGTCTTTGCGGTAGATTTGGGCTTCGAATTCCTTCAAAACGCCGTTCTCTTGGAGCAAGCTCCTAAAGTTGGCTCGGTGCGTGGGATCGACATAAGTCTCTTGATCGAAGTTCGTCAAGCTGGCCACCAGCTCCTGAGGGCTCTCGAAACCATACATGCGTGACAAGGCCGGGTTGGCACTGAGATAACGCCCGTCCGGCGTCGTTTGGAAGACGCCTTCGACAGCATTCTCGAAAAGGTTGCGGTACTTCTCTTCCGCCTGGCGCAGCTGTTGCTCAGCCTGCCTGCGCTGACTAATGTCCTGAATCTGCGAAATGAAGTAAAGAGGAGCACCCTGGGCGTCGCGGACTAATGAAACACTGAGGAGAATCCAAACGATGTGCCCAAACTTATGGAAGTACCTCTTTTCCATCTGGTACTGAGGGATTTCCCCACTCAGCACCTGCCTCATATAAGCGAGAGCAGTTTCCAAGTCCTCGGGATGAGTTATCGATTGGAAGTTGGTGTTCAGAAGCTCCTCTTCCGAATAGCCGACAAGTTCACAAAGAGACCGGTTAACCTGGAGCCAGCGTCCATCCAGACCTACCAGGGCCATTCCAACGGCAGCGAAATCAAAGGCGCCGCGAAAACGCTCTTCGCTTTCCCGCAGTGCTTCGACGGCGCGTTTCCGCTCGACAATTTGTTTCTGTAGGTCGAGGTTGGCTGCCTCCAGTTCAGATGGACTAGGCAGTGCCAGAGCCTTAGGAGTCAACGGCACCAGCAGGATCGCTGTGCCAATGGAGAGGATTCCGGTAATAATCTTGATCGCTCCTGACAGTCGATAGGCTGGAATCCAGAGTGTCCACACTTCCATCAAGTGGGTCGTGCCACAGGCCACTATGAAGGCGCCGAACATCAGAAACATCCAAGGGAATGGAACATCCCGCCTTTTGCGCACAAAATAAACCAAAGTGATCGGGATCGAATAGTAGGCCAGCGCAATCAGGGAATCTGACAGGACATGGAGCCACACAATCTCGGGCTTCCAAAAGTAACAATGCCCATGGGGCATGAACTCCGTCCCATCAAAAAGATTTCTGAAGAAGTTCATCATATAACCTCCCTGATCTCATCGCGTCTTGGCTTCGGTGAAAGGCAACGCTGGATTTGTCTCAGTTTCAGGCGGCTGCTGATCTCGCAGACAAAACCTCAAGCATCGACGGGACGATCAATGTATTTAGGATCTTAGTCTAGACATTCATCAAGCCTGGGTCAACCTGCAAGCTAAAATGTAACTATGGGCGTAGTGTTCAAAAACGCGAGCATGGGACTCTGAGATTCAGGGGATTGTTTTTCTATTCACCGAATAAAATGATGATACTGAGTTCCTGTCGCGAACCGGGATTTGAAGAGGCGTGGGCGAGACATCCGAATGAGACACCAAACTGTGTCATTCTTGTCTCAATTGAGACGATCGCTCGGCGCAGAGATTCGACTCTGCGCAAATTTGATCGCACTTTTCAGTCCGCGAACATGCGGCCAAGCATGCTCCATTAGTCACAGAAGCGAGCGGGTTCAGTGTGTCCTTCTGGCAAAAGCAGAATGCGGTGCGGCTCAACCGGCCGCCACTGACCGAATTGTGAATTCCTTCGCCATCAAGGACAATCGAAGACAATTGCGCGTTCCATTCTGTAAGGCGTAAAATCGCTTAAAAGGGGCTCATGCTTATGATCCAACCATACGTTGTCCGGCATCAAAGGCGCGCTGCACCTAGGCCCCTCGGCCTGAATTTCTGTTTGACTGATCCCGACAATGGCCATAATTCTTCCCATCGGGCGTTGAAATTGTCGGAGGGTTAAGTGTCGACTTCTTCACGCACCCGCAAAGACGTAACCGAGCTATTGGCAGACTTAAGCCAGGGACAGCCGCATGCCGCCGATGAGTTGTTACCGCTGGTTTACACAGAACTGCGCCGATTGGCGGCTCATTACATGCGCCAGGAACGGCCCGATCACACTTTGCAAGCTACCGCGGTGGTCCATGAGGCCTATCTCCGCCTGGTCGAACGAAAGCATCTGAGTCGGCAGAACCGCAACTGCTTTGTTGGGGTGGCTGCCCAAGTAATGCGCCAGATTTTGGTGGATTATGCTCGGTCCCACCAAGCTGGGAAACGTGGTGGCGGAGCAACAGAAGGTTTCCCTGGATGAAGCCATCATCCTTGCTCCGGAAGGAGTCGAAGGGGTGGCAGAACTTGACAAAGCCCTCGCTCACCTCGAGGCGATGGATTTACAACAAGCTCGAATCGTAGAACTCCGTTTTTTTGGAGGGATGACAGTAGAAGAAACAGCCGCGCTACTTGGGATTTCCCCAGCCACGGTAAAGCGTGAGTGGAGCTTAGCTAAAGCCTGGTTGCGCCGAGAGATCAAGAAAAGCGAGAAGTGACCAGTGGCAAAGGACGATTGACGGGCTAACAACAGCCTTGCTTCTCGGACGGAGAGAGGACACTTGTCACTGATTGCTTGTGACTTACCACGATCACCCTAACTTCATACCGAAGTCATGACCCCTGAACACTGGCGACACGTTAAGGAGCTATTTTATTCCGCTTTGGAGCAAGCGCCGGACGAGCGGGCGGCTTTTCTGGCGGAAGCCTGTAGCGAAGATAAGACTTTACGCGCTGAAGTGGAGTCACTGTTGGCGTCTCATGATGAAGACGGGAGCTTGGAGGGTTTGCCGGGCGCGGCGCTCGCGGCCCAGTTTGTCGCCGAGAACGAGGGGTCATGGGAGGGTCGCCGGATCGGTCCATACAAAATCATCCGCCAGATCGGCCACGGTGGGATGGGAGCCGTCTTCCTGGCGGCGCGCGCCGATGATCAATATCAGAAACGGGTGGCACTCAAGCTCGTCAAACACGGGATGGATAGCCAGAGCATCTTGCGTCGCTTTCGCCAGGAGCGGCAGATTCTGGCCAGCCTTGATCATAACAACATCGCCAAACTTCTTGACGGTGGCACCACTGAGGACAACTTGCCCTACTTTGCCATGGAATACGTCGAGGGGCGACCGATCACCCAGTATTGCGACCGCCACAGACTCTCGACCAGCGAACGGCTGCTGCTATTCCGTACGATTTGCTCAGCAGTGCACTATGCCCACCAGAACTTGGTGGTCCATCGTGACCTCAAGCCCAGCAACATCCTGATCACGGCGGAAGGAGTGCCAAAGTTGCTGGACTTTGGGATCGCCAAGCTGCTAGCGCCCGAGTTGTCGGCGCAGACGATTGACCCCACGGCAACAGGGCTGCGGCTGATGACTCTGGAGTACGCCAGCCCCGAGCAAGTCCGCGGTGAAACGATCACTACGGCCAGTGATGTCTACTCACTGGGGGTGCTCCTCTACGAGGTATTGACCGGCCACCGCCCCTACCGCCTGACCAGCCGCTCCCCAGATGAAATCGCGCGAGTGATTTGCGAGCAAGAGCCGGAGAAGCCGAGCACTGCCATCCGCCGCCTTGAGGAGGTGCCTGGCACAGATGGGACAAGCCGGCTCTCGCTGACACCTGAGATGGTGAGCAAGACGCGCGAGGGAGAAGTAGAGAAGTTGCGGCGGCGGCTCAAGGGAGACCTGGACAACATCGTGTTGATGGCCATGCGCAAGGAACCGCAACGGCGATACGCCTCGGTTAACCAGCTCTCCGGGGAGATCCGGCGACATCTCGAAGGGCTGCCTATAATAGCCCGGACGGATACGTTCAGTTATCGAGCCGGCAAGTTCGTCAAGAGACACAAGGCTAGTGTAACGGCGGCGGCGCTGATCGCAGTGACTTTGCTCGCTGGTATCGTAACGACGGCATGGCAGGCCCGTGTAGCCAGGTTCGAGCGTGCCAGGGCCGAGAGGCGCTTCAATGATGTCCGAAAGTTAGCCAACTCGGTCCTATTCGAGTTACACGACGCGATTGAAAAGCTTCCAGGATCGACGCCAGCACGGGAACTGCTAGTCAAGCGAGCCTTGGAATATCTCGACAGCCTGGCGCTAGAGGCCGGTGAAGACCGGACATTGCAACTTGAGCTAGCAACGGCTTATGCCAAAGTGGGAAACGTCCAATGGAACCGCTACTACGCGCACCTGGGCAATCTCCCCGGAGCTTTTCAAACCCATCAAAAGGCGCTGGCGATTCGTGAAGCCGTGTCGAAAGCTGACTCGTCCAACTTTCCGGCCCGCATTGACCTGGCTCACAGTTACCTTTGGGTTGGTGACGTATTGGTGGAAACTGGTAAGACGGCTGATGCTTTGGAGAATTACCGCAAGTCACTCAAGGTCCGCGAGGAGTTGCTGGCCTCGCAGCCCAAGAACGCAAATATCCTGAGAAGCCTCGCAATCAGCTATCAGAGAATCGGAGACACGCTGGGCAATACCTTGGGCGAGCCAGACTCCGCCAACCTTAACGATCGAGCCGGTGCTCTGGAGAACTTCCGCAAGATGCAGGCCATCTTTGAAGCATTGGCCGCCTCAGATCCGTCGAACACGGCTGCTCGCCACAGTGTCGCGATAGGTTACGAAAAGCTGGGTAGAATTATGGCGGCAAACGGTGACCTGGTCGAGGCTCTAGGCTACTACCGGAACGAGCTGGCCATTTTCGAAGCGCTATCCAGTGCGAATCCCATGAACATGCAGTTCCGGCGGGACGTATCCGTCGGATACAGCAATGTGGGCGATGTCCTGAGTAAGACGGGCGACACGGATGGCGCCATGGAGAATTACAGCAAAGCGCTTGCAATCCGGGAGGAGCTCGTGACTGCCGATCCAACCAACGCAGGTGCTCACCGTGACATAGCCTTCGCTGAGGATGCAATCGGCAACACGTTGGCGGCCAAAGGCGATCATGCCAAAGCTCGGGAGCACTACCGCAAAGCGCTGGGGACGTTCGAGAAGTTGCATGTTGCCGACCCCAGTAATCTCACGGTTCGCTCTCGCCTTTCGCGGACGCTAAATAGCTTGGCCTCCCTCTCGGCTAAGGGTGGCTCTGTGGTCGAGGCACGCACCTACATGTCTCGATTGTTGGTCCTCAAGAAGACGGAAGCAGACCGGCCAACAGCCACTTCCAACGATCTTAACAGTTATGCCTGGTTACTGTTGACGTGCGAGCCCCCAGCCTTGCGCAGTCCCAGTCAGGCGCTGAGTTACGCCCAGCGGGCTTTGGAGATGACGAAAGGAAATGATGCCAAGACTCTGGATACACTGGCTTTGGCATATTTCCTGACTGGTGATCAGGCTCGGGCGATCGAGTCGGAGGAAAAGGCTCTTGCCGTGCCTAACCTAAACCCAGCGCAGCGTCACGAATTGGAAGCAAGTCTTGCCAAGTTCAAAGCCGGCCCTAAGGTCAAGAAGCGTCCGTGACTGAGGTGATGCCTTTGGGCGCTCTAGGCAGGCAAATGACAAGCCTTTAGATCTTGCAGTCGTGACGATCCGTCCGGTAGACAAGTATTTACAATTGGTGACCGCCTATGAGTCTCGCTATAGTCTATTCTTCGATAGCCTATAGCCGAGCCGATAACAAGTAGTCAGTCGAAAATCCTCAGTCGTCCTCTATTCGCGTTTGGCCGCACTTTGGCCAGTGACCTCACCCTCCGCAGGTTTCGACAGATCATCTTCTTCTCTAAGACCGTCCTTTCCAAAGGCTTACCCGGTGACTCAGGCTTCATCCAAAGATGACCTCCAAATGACTCGCGGAGCCTTGACGTTCTACATGAACCTGCACGAGACTTCGTGCCGTTTCCCAGGCGACTCGTAGATGAATGCCATCAGCAAGCAGCCCAATCACGGCTTTGCTTCGAGCGTGCTGCTAAACATAGCGGCAGAACTCGAAGCCGAATTTCTCCTTGGATAAGGGAGTGCGCTGCCATCGGGGAGAGCGGTCCCCGCCAGCATGGGGTGGTTGGAAGCCATGGGGACTCACACCCCGCGAAGGCTTCCTCCCTAGCCAGGGAGGCAGCGGAAAAAAATTGACCGATCAGTCGCTCGCCTGATGGTCGCTGGTACTATGTAGCCGGTAGCACGTCAGTAGCCGCGCGCTAGCAAGCGGAAATCGGAGGGATGACACGGTCAGCCGGCTGTCTGTGCCAATCCTGCCGGCGCCGGAAACGGGTGCGATGGACAACCGAAGCGGGTGCTTCGCTTACGCGACGGGTGCCGGCTCCAATCGCACCCAGAACAGAACAAACAACAACCAACACCAAGCTCAGGCCATGGGTGCCTGAGAAAGAAGGGAACACCGCTCTAGTAGGGGCTTCGAGAGCTTGAGGAGGGATAATCATGTTTGAAAAAGAGGAGACAAACAAAATGAAGACGCCGGTGATGCCGGATTCGTCGCCTGAAAGCCGAGAGCACGCGGCGGAAGATGAGCAATCGGTCCGTGGAAGGGGGTCACCCATGGAGCATCAAGGCGTTTCTCGGCGCAACTGTGTTGAAGGGTGGTGGTGCGGCGTTGGCGGGGCTGACGGTGCTGCGGGTGGCAGGCCCGGCGCACGCCTTCCCCGGCCACGGAGGACCAGAGCACGCTGGGATGATGACCAGCCTGACTCCGTGCCAAGCTTGGGACACCCCGGCGACGAGGTCATCCCGTGGCTCGACCAGCCCGCGCCGAACCCCGTTCCCCCGGATGTTGTCGGCAACCAGCTGAAGTGGGAGGAGCTCGACTCCTGGCTGACACCTCCCGACAAATTCCACTTTGTCACTCACTACGGCATACCTGACGGCCTGGATGAGGCCACGTGGCGCGTCGGCATCGCGGGCCTGGTCGCCCGTCCCCTGTCCCTGACGCTGGCCGACCTCAAAGCCCGCGCGCGCCGCGAGGTGGACTTCACACTTGGAGTGCTCGGGCAACCATGGCCGACCGACTTCTGCCATCGGCGCCATCGGCAATGCCCGCTGGGCCGGCACGCCCCTGGCCCCGGTGTTGGAGGAAGCGGGTGTCCTGAAGGAGGCCACCGAAGTGTCTTCTATGGAGCTGATCGCGGCACGGTGACAATCCGCGACAACTCGGGAATCGTCAGCGGCGGCCAGACGGGAACGGAGGAGCCCGATGCCGGAGGTGGAATCGATCTGACGATCACCGAGCAGTTCGCTCGCAGCATGTCTCTTGATGATGCGCTGAACCCCGCAACCTGCTCTGCTACGAAATGAACGGTGAGCCACTGCCCCCTGAGAACGGCTTCCCCGTGCGCCTGATCGCCCCGGGCTGGTACGGTGTGGCCAACGTCAAGTGGCTGACGCGCATCGAGGTGATCGACCACCGCTACGCGGGTCAATTCATGGCGCGGGATTACGTCAGTATCCGCGAGGAGCAGCGCGACGGCGAGACCCTCTGGACGTTCACCACTGTGAGCCACGACCGGCTCAAGTCAGCGCCGGCCAAAGTCACGCGTCGCGGAAGCCGGTACGACATCTGGGTGCCGCCTGGGGCGCGCCGATCGCGGCGGTGGAGGTCCGAATCGACGACGGACCCTGGATGCCGGCGAAGCTCTTCGGCCCCCCGCCCCGCAGGAGAAGGTCGCGTGGCTTTGCGTGGAGGTTCTGGACGTTCGACTGGGGGACGCCCGCCCCGGGTGAGCACAAGATCACGTCGCGGGCGTTCGACGTCGACGGCAACATCCAGCCAGCGCCAGACGACCCGTTCCTCGCCAGCAGGAGGACCTTCTGGGAGAGCAACGGGCACATCACCCGTCGGGTCCTCATTCCCTGACGGCCCGCGACCGAGGCGGTGCCACGCAGTTGCGGAAGAGCGCTGGCAGCCTTGGCCTGCCGCCGGCACCTCGGAATCATCCGGACGCTGCTAGTCCCGATCATTCATGAGGTGAGCGGGGAGAGTGAGTGTCGCTTTGTCGGAGGACGAGCTGGCGTCGGTCATTCAGTGATGGGACCGGTCGCTCGTGGTGTTGTGAGGTGGGAGCGGGCTGCCGAGCGTGTCGGGGCGCGAAGGTCAGCGTGGTTCTCTCATGGCCGCCGGAACAATTCCGAAGAAAAACGAAGGTCGGTTGTAAGGACCTTGTAACCCCCGGTGCAGCTGGGACGTTGAGGCTTCGCTTTTGGGCGGCGTGATTGTATTACAGGATCGCGACCCCAGGCGAAGAACCGGAGATCGGGGACGTGCCCTGCGGCGGGGCGATCGGTCCCGGAAAGGAACACCGTCAACTCGTCAGGGCGAAAGGAGAAATCTATGAAGCGCAACGGCTGCAGAGTAACTGGGTCGTCTTCCTTGTCGGGGTTAGCCCTTCTTGTTTCGTCTCCCGTCGAAACCGCGCAGAAGTCTTGTGCTGGGAGGTGCATCATGGTTCTCAGACTCACGACTCCCCTGGCCATCGTCGCTCTGGCACTCGGTGTGTTCACTCCGTCGGTATCCGCGGCCGATGAGGTGACGGACTGGAACGAGATTTTGGTCAGCGCGCTAACGGCAACCAACACATCGCCGCAGAACGCCGGGCGAATCGCCGCAATCACTCATGCAGCGGTGTTCGACGCGGTCAATGGGATCGATGGGCGGTACACACCGTACTTCGTCACGACAAAGGGGCCGCGCAGGGCTTCTCGACGGGCCGCGGCGGTGCAGGCAGCGTACGTCGCCCTGAGAACTCTTTTGCCTGCACAGGCGGCAGGCCTCGAGCGGCAGCGCGACGCATCGATCGCGACTATCAAGTGCGAAGAGTCACTCGATGGCGGAATAGCATGGGGGGAATTCGTCGCGACTGAGCTCCTTAAGGAACGGAGCACGGACGGGTTTCCGGCTGGTGGCGTGCCGGACAACGGCAGCCTTGACGTTGGTAAGTGGCGGCCCGAAGCGGGCCTGCCGGCCGTCACACCCTGGCTCGCGGTGTTGACGCCGTTTGTGATGCCCTCGCCAGATCATTTCCGGCCCGGCGGCCCCCCAGCGCTCAACAGCGAGGCCTATGCCAGCGACTTTGAAGAAGTTAAGAGGTTGGGGCGCGCCACCGGCTCGTCACGCACGCCAGAGCAGACTGTCATCGCCTTCTTCTGGACGGACAACACTTTCTCCCACTGGAACCGAATCGCCGTCTCCCTCGCTCTCCAGCGGCGCACCAGGTTGTCGGAGAATGCCCGACTGTTCGCGCTGCTGAACATCGCGATGGCCGATGCGGGCATTGCAGTCTGGGATGCGAAATTCTTCTACAGATTGTGGCGACCGTTCAGCGCCATTCCGCTTGCCGAGACCGACGGCAATGCTGCCACCGCGGCCGATGCGGGTTGGACATCCCTGCTCGTGACGCCGAATCACCAGGAATATCCGTCCGGTCACGGCGGCCTGAGCGGTGCGGCGGCCCGCGTGCTCGCCCGTATCTTCGGCGACAGAACCACGTTCACGCACCGGACTGACACGGCTCCCTTCGCCCCGCGTACTCACCGGAGCTTCTCGGCCGCGGCGGACGAGGCGAACAACTCGCGCGTCTACGGCGGCATTCACTTCCGCTCCGCCGTCCGCGATGGACGCATCATCGGGGACAACGTCGGCAGGCTTGCCATGGAGACGCTGATGCTGCCCCTTCATAATGATGAGGATCACAATCACAATGATGAGGAGGAGGAGGATCGTGATTGAGGAGTGAGTGAGCCGCGTGCGAGAGGGTCTACGCCGCTTGACTCCAGCGGCGTCTTATCTAATCGCAACCTCGCGACTCAGCTTGCTGTCGCGCGCTCGGTAGACCTCCCCCGTCGGGTCCTCATTCCCTGACGGCCCGCGACCGAGGCGGTGACACGCAGTTGCGGTAGCGCGCTGGCGGCCTCGGCCTGAGGGCGTATGAAAAATCCTTTGGAACCGACTCCTTCCTCGAGGGCCGAATCAAGAGGATGGAAGTGGCTTACCGGATGAAGTTTACCGTGGCACTGTCACTGTGGCAGGGCCGTCAAATAGCACCTTAAAGCGTGTCTGAAAACTCGTCCGGACAAGAAGCCCAGCCTTGTAACCAACTTCAGGCCACCGGAAGAGAAAGGAAGAAAGGAGACCTCATGAAACTAGGCTCGCGATAGAAAGAGCTACACGGATCGTCGCATATATCTGAAACCCCACGTCCAGAGCGCTACGCTAATACGACCTATCGTTCAAGTAAGAAAGGAGAAGTGACAAATGACAACACTACGAAGACTGACAGGCCTGATCGTTTGTGGGTGTCTGAGTTGGGCAGGACCTGCCCGCGCCGATGCGGTCACCGATTGGAATGCTATTTCCGTTGACCCAGTGTTCCAGGGCCGTCCTGGTGCGATTGGCTTCGTCGACTTGGCCCTTGTGCAAGCCGCTGTCCATGATGCCGTGCAAGCCATTGAGGGACAGTTCGAACCGTATCATGTGAAGATTTCGGGAGCTTCGGGCTCGCCTGCGGCTGCTGTAGCAGCCGCCGCGTACGGTGTCCTCGCGGGCTTTTACCCTGACCAGGCCGATGCGTTGACCGACGAATATCAGGCCTATCTAATTAAAAATAATCTGGTGGACGACCCCGGGCTTGCCGTGGGTCAAGCTGGTGGCTGCCGGAATCATCCCGCTGCGGCGCTTGGACCCGAGCCCACTTCCCGAGTTCTTTGGTGGAACCAATCCGGGCGAGTGGCGCCCAACGCCTCCGTCTGAGGACGCACCCATGGCGTTTTCTTGGCTGGGGGCCTTTCAACCCTTCACCCTGAACTGCCCCGCACAGTTCCGCGCCGACCCGCCACCGGCTTTGAAAAGCGCCCGCTACCGAAGGCACTATAACGAGGTTAAGGCCCTGGGGGCCCTCGACAACAGTGCCCGCACTCCCAGCAGACCGACCTTGCCAATTTCTTTGCCGGCAACCTGGTTGCAATCTTGTACCAAGGTCTTCGGGACATCGCCACGCAGCAGGGCCTCAGCATCAGTGAGAGTGCGCGGCTATTAGCCCTGTGTTCCCTGGCGATCGGCGATGCTGTCATCACCGCATGGGACAGCAAGCTGTACTACAACTTCTGGCGGCCCCTTACAGCGATCCGGGAAGGAGATAACGATACGAATCATCATACCGTCGGCGACACGAGCTGGGAACCGTTCGTGAATACCCCCCCCTATCCGGACTACACTTCAGGCGCCAACAACGTCTACGGCTCCGCGACTCGGATGCTGGAGCTGTTCTTCGGAACAGACGAGTTGACTTTCTCACTGACGACGGATGGCCCCGCCAAGCAGAAGACACGCACCTACACCCGATTTCTGATTTGGCCCAGGATGTAGTCGACGTCCGCGTCTACCAGGGCATTCACTTCCGTTTCGCGGATAAAGCAGCTCGAAGGCAAGGCAGGCAGGTGGCCAAATGGGCCTTCACGCACTACCTGCGGCCTGTCGACGATGACGATGATGAAGATGAGAAGGATCAGAGAAGGATCACGAGAAGGATCACGATAATGATGACCGGGAGAACTGACTGAGTCCACGCCTGCACGAGGGTCGCGGCAGGATTTCAAACCTGCCCCGACACTTCTGAGGAAAGAACGTGCACGGACGGAGTCCGACTGGGTAAGCAAGTGGGTCGCTTTGTCTGTCAACCACTCTCTGAAGCCAGTGAAGCAAGTTAAGTAAGGAACGCGCGCGCCGTGACCGACTGCAACATCAGGTGCGTTGTTATGTGGCGCGCAGATTCAGGTGGAGTTGCCGGGGGAAGCGGGTGAGGTCTCGACATTCAACTCAAGCTTGGGTTCCGTGGAGGGGTCAGGCAGCTCGCCCTCAATCCGTCCACCATGTCCTCAACATGTCCGCCATGTCCCCGAACTAAACCCCCGACGTGGTATAGGGGGCCGGCGTGAGGGGCAAAGTCGGTTGGTGCATGCTTTGGGTACAATGTCTCAAAAACTTGAAGTCAACAGGAGGGTAAATGAAAAAGTACGCTTTTACAGTCGTGTCACTCTTTCTTTTCTTCGTCCTTGGGGGGGGCGCGTCAGGTCGCCGTGAGTCACGAAATGGAATGAAACCGCTGGCAAGGCGGCCTTCGACTCAGGCTCGTCCCTCCGGCAACCCCCTCTTTGAGTCGCGCGTTTATGCGATGACCCAAGCCGCCGTCGATGACGCGCTCAACGCGATCGATCGCCGCTACCGCCCGTACGCCCTGGACCTGCACCTACCCACGACGCCCGGCTCCTCCCCCGAAGCGGCCGAAGCGACGGCCCACACCACGTACTGGTCGATCAGTTCAATCACCTCATGGCTTTCGATTCGCTTCCCCAGCAGGAGCCCTCGATAAAGCCTACGCCGCCTCGCTCGCGCTGATCCCGGACGGTCCCGCCAAGACCACTGGGATTGCCATTGGCAAGGTCGCAGCCCTCGCCATCCTAGCGTTGCGGGTTAGCGACGGGTGGGACACCCAGACCGGTCCTGGATTCCGATTACCCGCAGGGGACTGACCCCGGTGAATACCGCTTTTCTCCTCCCTCCGACTTCGTCTTCTTGCCGCAATGGGGCGACTCTCCCGCCCTTCGTACTGCGCGACGCAGCCCAGTTTCGGCCGGGTCCCCCCTACCCCTCAACAGCAAGCGGTACACGGCCGATTTCAATGAGATCAAAAACTTCGGCGGAGATGGGGTCACTACCCCAAGCGACCGCAATCCCGAGCAGACCGAGATCGCTTTGTTCTGGCTGGAGAGTTCTCCCTTGCGTGGAATCGCATCGCCCGCACCGCTCTGACAGCAGGGACTCAACCTGTGGGAGAACGCGCGGCTCTTTGGATCCTCAATTTCGCTCTGGCCGACGGCTACATTGGTAACTTTGAGTCCAAGACACTACAACTACTGGCGGCCGATCACGGCCATTCGCGAGGCAGAAACGGACGGCAACCCCGACACCAGTGCTGACCCGACCTGGACGTCCTTAGCGGACACGCCACCCCTCCCGAATACGACTCCGGGCACAGTGTCGAGGGAGGCGCGGCGGCGCAGGTGCTAAAGCGGTTCTTCGGCACTGACCTCGTCGGTTTTGCGACGTGTAGCACAACTTTGCCGGCAGGCCAGACCTGCAACGATCCAAGGCGGTGACCCGCTCGTACGCCAGCTTCTCTCAGGCGGCAGACGAAAACGGCATTTCGCGCATCCTCATCGGGTTTCACTTCCGCAAGGCGGTCAGAGAAGGAATCAGACTGGCCGCAAGATCGGCAATCATGCTTTCAACCACTTCTTACGACCGGTTCATGATGATGACAACCATCCTGAGAGTGAAGGTCTCAGATGAGGACGAGCTTGAGTGTGAACGTTTAGATGCAAAATGAATGAACGGCCCACCACGTAGCCTGGAGTCGCTTCGACGTCTCTGAGGCTTCCTGTCGAGCACAGGGATGTGGCTACGGGCAGTGCATCGAACAGAAGCAGGTCCGTGGAGTGAGGGTTGACCTTTGCAACGGATTTGCTCCATGTCTAGCCTTTCGGATTCAAGAGGAGGTCAACCTAACAAGCAAGAAAGAAGAAGTGACAATGAGAACACTACGAAGACTGGCAGGCCTGATCATTTGTGGGTGTCTGAGTTGGGCAGGACCTGCCCGTGCCGATGCCGTGGCCTATTGGAATAAAATCGCCTAGCAAAAGACCACGCTGGGCGCGTGCGTCGCCTCCCTCGACCTTGCCGTGGTTCACACGGCCGTGCATGATGCCGTCCAGGCCATCGAGGGACCATTTGAACCGTATCAGAGAAATCCCCGGGAGCTCGGGCTCGCCAGCAGCGGCAGTCGAAGGCCGCGCACGATGTGCTCGTGGCCCTCTCTCCGAAAAGGCCGCGTATCTCGATACAGACCTACCTCAATTACCTGGCCACTCACGGCGTGGCGCCAAATGACCCTGGCGTGGCAGTGGGCCAGCAGGCCGCTGCCGGATTATTGCGCTGAGTGCCAATGATGGGAGCTTCCCGCCGGACCAGCAGCCCTTCCCCGGGGGCACGGATCCCGGGCGATGGCGCCGACCAACTCTAATCGGCACGTCCGGCGCCACCGCTTTCGCGCCGATGCTCATCCCATGGCTGCCGACGTCAAGCCTTTTACCCTGAAGAGCCCTGGACAGTTCCGCGCCGAGCCGCCACCGCAGTTGAAAAGCGGTCGATACTAGAAGGCACTATGAGGAGGTGAAGGCCCTGGGGCAGCCCTTTAGCAGTGAACGGACCCCCGAGCAAACCGACTTCGCCAATTTCTATCGCTCGACTTTCTTCTGTTGCACCAAGCCATTCGCGCCATTGCCAACACGACGTTAACAAGATTAGTGATAGTGCCCGGCTCTTTGCCTTAACCAGCCTGGCGGCCGCGGATGCTTCGATCACCGCCTGGGAAAGTAAGTACCACTACGTCTTCTGGCGGCCCGTCACAGCCATTCAGGAGGGGGACAACGACGGTAACCCACGGACGGTGGGGACCCCGACTGGCTGCCGTTGATCACGACTCCTAACTATCCCGACTATACCTCGGGCGCTAACAGTATTACGGGCGCCTTGACCGGTGCTCTTGAACTCTCTTCGGGACGGACAGATGCCGTTCTCATTGACGACCGGCAACCCCCTGGCCGTCCAGAACCCCCGAACCTATAATCGGTTCTCGGATGTAGCCAAGGATATGGTCGACGTCCGCATCTACCAGGGCATCCATTTCCGTTTCGCGGATCGCAGCTCGAAACCAGGGAGGCGGGTGGCCAAGTGGGCCTTCACGCACTACCTGCGGCCCGTGGACGATGACGATGAAGATGATGAAGACGAGAAGGATCACGGATGATGACGTGACCGGGAGAACTGACTAAGTCTACGCCTCTACCCACCTGGTCGTGCAGGGTTTCAAATTTGCCCGAACACCTGTGAGGAATGAACCAGGCCAAGATTCTGTGCCCTCGCTACCCATGCACCTGTGCAAGCCACAGGAGAATAGATCTTTTGAGGCAGCCGGGCGTGGCCGTTTGCGCGGCCTCGAAAACGCTGAAGATCACGATGAACGGTTGGGAAGGGTAGCGCGGAGCTCAAAGGGCTCGCTCCCGCTCTTTGGCCTTCTCGAGCCCCAAACGTCAGCAGCTTTCTGCCGTGTTGGGTATCTCTCTAACTGCTCATGCGACTCCGGCCACCGTGGACTCGGGAGCCAAGCGTCCACTGCCGGGCCACTGAGCTTGCTGCCAGTGGAACGCCAGCAGCTTGCGATCCTGCCGGCAACTCCCCCAGTCGTGTCACTTGGCAGGCAAGTGGTACCCTGCTTTCTTCGTCCCGATCCGGTAGAGTTCACCGCCTGCCGTAATGTACAAGGTCTGTAGCTCCTCGCCTCGCCCGAACCCAACATTGGTTGGAAGCGACGGAGTGGGAAGGTAGGCCAGCTCCTTTCCTTCAGGATTGTAAACAATGATGCCGAAACGGTTCTTGGCCCGAACAGCCACGTAGAGATTTCCCGCCGTATCGGTGACCAAGCCGTCCGGACCATCCTCCGGATAGTAGTCCACAAGGGTCTTTCTGAACCTGGCTGCTCCGTCTGGGCTCAGATCATAGGCGACAAGGCCATCCGGCCTTTTTGAAGTGGCGTCCCGTCTGGCACCTGGAACATACCGGTGGTGCCGTTATCATTCGAAACCACGTAGAGGGTGCGTTGATCTGGCGAGACGGCGACACCGTTGGGTTTGCCCGCGTCGGTAATGATGCGGTGAATCGACCGATCCGGATCGACTCGATAGACGGCCATCACTGGCTGCTCGATCGGCTCGTGTCCCAGATAGCGCGGGTCGGAAAAGTAGATCCGTCCTTTCTCATCGATCGCGATGTCGTTAGGGGCGTTCAGCCGCTTTCCCTCGAAAGCGCCGGCCACGATTTCGCTCTTACCTGTACTCATGTCGGTGCGAGTCACGCGTCTGCCGCCGAAGTCAGCCCCCTCCGCCACCACCATCCGCCCCTCCGCATCAAACTTGATGCCGTTCGACATTCCGCTTGGAGATCGAAACACTGCTGTTTTCCGGGTCTTGGGATCGAATTTCATGATGTGTCCCGCCTGCATTCCGGAGACGTACGTGAACGTGATGTCGCTAAAGTAGATCGTTCCATCCGGAGCCGTGGCGGCACCCTCAGTGAGCACGCCGCCCGCGAATAACTTTTCGAGTTGCGCGCCTTGGGGAAAGATGTCCGAGTCTGCAGCGAAGCCGTGATGTCCCATAAGACAAGAAGCCAGCAAGAAAAGGGTGAACGTCCGCATTGGAGGTCCATTCTTCTAAAGTATCTGGAGCCTGCAATCCTACAAAGAGCCAGCGATCCGACAATATTTTCGGGTCTGTGGGCACCGTTGTTGAACGGTCACATGGCATTATGTTATTGAACAATGATGCTGCTGCACAATCCCTTACCCAGGGAAATCGCCGCTTGACAACCAGTCATTTACCAGAAAGGGTTTTGCAGAAGGACCATGAACAATGAGATGTGACCCTCCTCATCGCTCCTCTTCGTCTCGGTTGTGGGTTCTCCTTCGAACTGACAAAATACG
>CAVVYL010000017.1:0-43215 GCA_963752385.1 uncultured Acidimicrobiia bacterium
CTGCGCCGCTGATATTCGACGAGCAAGTGCGCGGCGAGAAGCGCAAAGCTGGCGGCTCACTGGTCGAGGCGGCCACGACCGGCGCCCTCAGGCCGTGGCGGGAAGTGATTACGCCACACGCGGATGTTGCCAGTGGCCGCTACCAGCAGGCCGAGTTTGCCGCCGACCTCTGGCAGGTGTATCTGCGCGAAGGCACTGACGAAAGTACAAGAAACCGGCGGAGTTTTTTCGCCGTACCTATCTGACCGAAAACCTGAAGCACCTGCTTATGGGTGGGGTGCAGCGACTTGCTGGCAAAGGCGGCGACCCGGTGGTGCAGCTCCAGACGAACTTTGGCGGAGGCAAGACGCACTCGATGCTGGCGCTCTACCATCTGTTTTCCGGTCTCAGCCAAGCGACCTGGCCGGTGTCGACTCAGTGCTGGCAGAAGCCGAAGTCAAGAGCCTCCCGAAGGCTAACCGCGTCGTGCTGGTGGGTAACAAGATTTCTCCGGGCAATCCAGTAACAAAACCCGACGGGACCAAGTATGCACGCTGTGGGGCGAGCTGGCGTATCAGCTTGGCGGAAGAAGGCCTTCGCCCGAATTGCCAAGGATGACGAAAGGGCGACAAGCCCTGGCGACGTGTTGCGCGAGTTGTTCAAGGAGTACGGACCTTGCCTGATCCTGATCGACGAATGGGTGGCCTACGCGCGCCAGCTTCACGACCAGAGTGATTTGCCAGCCGGCAGCTTTGAGACTCAGTTCACCTTTGCCCAGGCGCTCACCGAGTCGGCCAAGGCCGCCGGCAACTGCCTGCTAGTGATTTCTCTGCCGGCTTCCGACACTCAGGGCTCGCCGCACACTCAGGCTGACGATGTGGAGGTGGGCGGAATCCGGGGGCGCGAGGCACTCGATCGGCTGCGCAACGTTGTTGGCCGCGTCGAGTCGTCGTGGCGGCCGGCAACGGCTGAAGAGGGCTTCGAGATCGTACGGAGACGGCTGTTTGAGCCCCTCCCAGGCCGGATGCCTTCAAACGGCGCGACGTGACCGCACGCGCCTTTGCCGACTTCTACCACGCGCAGGCCGCAGAGTTCCCACCCGAGTGCCGCGGTGGCGACTACGAAAAACGTATTCAGGCCGCTATCCATCCACCTAGGTCTTCTATCGTCTTTACACTGACTGGTCGACGCTGGTGAAGTTCCAGCGCACGCGCGGGGTGCTGCGCCTGATGGCCGCAGATCCACTGCTTGTGGGAAAACGGCGACAGGAACCCCCTGATACTACCCTCGACAATTCCATCGACGATGGGCGCGTACAGTCGGAGCTGACACGCTACCTCTCAGACAACTGGATGCCGATCATCGAGAAAGACGTGGACGGCTCCGGATCTCTGCCGCTCAAGATTGACAACGAGTACCAAACCTCGGCAAGCTGCACGCGACACGACGAGTGGCGCGCACGATCTATCTCGGCTCAGCCCCAACGGCTGCTGCGGCCCATCGCGGCCTGGAGGACCGGCGGGTGAAGCTCGGCTGCGTGATGCCGGGGGAGTCGCCCGCCGTGTTTGGCGATGCGCTGCGGCGGTTGGCCGCGGCAGCGACCTATCTGTATCAGGATGGTCCTCGCGCCTGGTACGCCACCCAACCCACCGTCACTAAGCTCGCGGAGGACAGAGCTGAGCTGCTCAAAAGGGATATGGATAAGGTGGCGAGCGAATTGGAAACGCGATTACGCACGGACTTGAAGAAAACGGGCGACTTCTCGCGAATCCATGCGTTACCACATTCAGGCGCGGACGTGCCAGACGACCTCGATGCGCGCCTCGTTGTGCTGCCCGCAGAGCATCCATACAGCAAGGAGAGCGGCAACGCAGCGGAGACGGCCGCAAAGGCTATCTTGGAATTGCGCGGCAACACACCCCGTCTCTATCGCAATACGCTGGTGTTCCTGGCAGCCGACCGTGTGCGTTTGCAGGATCTTGATGAGGCCCTGCGCAAGTACCTGGCCTGGTCATCGATTGTGGCCGAAAAGGAAGTGCTAAATCTCGATCCTCACCAGGTTCGGCAAGCGGAGACTCAAAAGCAGGCCGCCGACAGCGCCGTGACAGCCCGGTTGCCGGAGACTTACCAATGGGTGCTGGTGCCTGAGCAAAAAACACCGCAATCCGCGGTGACCTGGGAGGCGGTGCGCCTCTCTGGCACCGAGGCGCTTGCCGTGCGTGCAAGCAAAAAACTGCGGAATGACGAACTCCTCATCACCAGCCTTGGCTCACCATCCTGCGAAAGCACCTGGACGATGTGCCACTGTGGCGCGGCGAGCACGTTGCCGTGAAGCAACTGGCGGAAGACTTCGCCCGTTACCTCTACCTGCCTCGGGTGGCAGGACCGGAGGTGCTTGTACAGGCGATTCGGGACGGGGTGGCGTTGCTCACATGGCAGTCCGAAACCTTCGCGTACGCAGAGGGCCATGACGAGGCTGCGGGCCGCTATCGTGGCCTGCGTGCTGGGCAAGTGGTCTGCCTATCGGCAGAAGGCGCGGGGTTGATCGTAAAACCCGATATCGCGAGGAGCCAACAAGACGCCGAGATCCAGGTCACAACCGGTGGCGCGGCTGGAACACCAGGCACCGGAAAGGAACCGGCGGCTAGAGAAACAGACGGCGGGACAACGATGCCGGACACTACCGGTCCGAGCAAAACACCGTCTTCGCCCAAGCGCTATCACGGAAGCGTTGCCCTCGACGCAACACGCGTCGGCCGCGACGCCGGCCGCATCGCCGACGAAGTCATCTCCCATCTGGCCGGTCTCGTCGGTTCAAAGGTCAAAGTGACCCTGGAAATCGAAGCCGAGATCCCTCTGGCGCACCAGAGAACGTCGTTCGAATCGTAACCGAAAATGGCCGCACATTGAAGTTCAACAGTCAAGGCTTTGAAGAGACATGATCCAACCAATTTGGACGTCGCTGGTTGTGCGCTCGCTAGTTTCGGGCGCGAAGTCAGCATTGTGTAATGCCTGGGCATTGGGCTGGAGTTGCTTTGCCCTATTGTCAGGGGTATTCTTCCGGGCGCGGAAGAGATGTAGAACGACAATTCTTTGTCAAGGCTCGTCTCGACACCGTGTCGATACCGTAATCGGCTGAAACCGGTTGGGAAGCACACTTCTTCAGGAGTCGCCACACATGGGAACTTTGTCTATTCTGGATCGCGCTCAGAGAGGCGGGCCACTAGGCACGACGACGTTCTGGCGGCAAGCGACGTTGGTTTTCCTGACGGCTGCATTTCTGGGCTCGACTACCTATGCCCAAGCAACGGGGGAGGTTCCCAAGAATTCCACCATCCGATTTGCCCGTGATGTGGCTCCGATTCTCCGCGACAAATGCATTACGTGTCATGGCCGCACAATGCAGCAAGCCGGGTTGCGGCTCGACTCGCGGTTTGAGATGCTTCGAGGCGGCAAGTCAGGACCGGCAATCACAGAGAACAGCGACGCTGACAGCCTCCTCATCCGGCGAATCTCTGGCTCCGAGGCCGGGATGCGCATGCCGCCGCCTGGGCCTCTTCCTGACAGGGAAATCGAAATTCTCCGTGCTTGGGTTCGTGGGGGAGCGCCTTGGGACGCTGAGGCAACTTTTGATCAGGCACACGCCGTGCCTCCTGGAGCCAGGAAGCTTTTTGAGGCACTTCGTCACGGCCAGCTCGCGGCCGTTGGAAGTATTCTGGATCGGGAGCCAAATTTGATCCGTGCAGTCGACGAGAACGGTTCGACCCCGCTCATTCTAGCGGCCTACTGGGCCGGCCCGAGAGAAGTGAAGGAATTGTTGGCTCGCGGCGCTGACCCTAATGCCAAGAACGACAGCGGTGTGCCCGCTTTGTTTCCAGCCACCGATAACCTGGAGACTACCAAGCTGTTGGTGGATGCCGGCGCTGACGTAAACGCTCGGACCGAGGCTGGCGACACTGCGCTGATGGTCGCAGCCAGGCGAGCCGGTGCGGCGCCCGTGGCGGCTTACCTGCTCGAGAAAGGAGCCGATGCTTCGGCCGCGACTCAAGGCGGAGCCACGGCCCTGCACCGAGCCGCGGCGTCCGGTGACGTAGAAATGTTAAAGCTCCTGCTGGACCGAGGAGCGAAAGTCAATGTGCAGCGAAAGGATGGCCGAACGCCCTTGGGATCAGCCGCCACCTGGGGTCATGCCGGCGCGGTCCGCTACTTGCTTTCGAAGGGTGCCAACCCTAACCTTGGTGACAGCGGTTTGAGCAGCGCCGTGTTTCAGGGCAATGTGGAGATCGTGAAGGCGCTGCTGGAAGCAGGTGCGGAAGTGAAAGGCAGCGGCGGGCCCGAACCCATTCTGGTATTGGCCTGCTTTTCTTATGACGCGGACCCGCAGATCGTGAAAATGCTTGGAACCGCTGGAGCCAGCGAGAATATCCTGAAAGAAGCCGTTGATGCGCTGATTCGAAATCAGCACGCCGACGGCGGCTGGGCTCAGCTGCCTGGCCTCGAGTCCGACGCCTATGCCACGGGACAGGCACTCTACGCGCTACGAACGGGCGGAAGTCTCTCTCCGATGCACGAAGCCTATCGGAAGGGTGTCTCGAACCTGCTCCGAACCCAGCTCTCCGACGGCTCGTGGCTAGTTCATACGCGTTCCTATCCCGTACAACCCTATTTCGAAAGCGGCTTCCCTCATGGTCCGGACCAATGGATTTCTGCCGCAGCCACGAGTTGGGCGACCCTCGCGCTTACCTTAGCCTTGGACAATCCTCCCGGGAAAGATTCAGTAGTCGGAGACAGATCCAAATAGTGATTCATCAATCTGTCGCCGGTTGCCTTTGATCTCTGACGAAAAGCACAACCCAACTGCTGTGCACTGTACGCTCATCCTGGCAGAGTGAGTGCTTCTCACCGCCAGTCCAGACTCATCATCAGTTGAACGCTGGACTCTGGAAAGCTCGTGGATGCGAGACATTTAGATTTCTCTGGCAATGCCTCTTCGATATATACTGTCTGCATCGCTGACTTCGACACGTTCCACGATAGCCAATTTCTCTCGGAGCCGCCGAATGGGCCACTTCAGTCCGTCACACCTAGCCATGACGACGCCAGAGATGAGGAAACGTAATGAAAATCATTGCAAAAGTTAGTTGGATCTTTCTGGGCCTGCCACTGTCCGTGCTGGCGGATGCCACGCTCCCACCGCCCTCGCAATTGCAAGTGGACTTCAAGCAGCATGTACAGCCCATTCTGGCCCAGCACTGCTACTCCTGCCACGGTCCCAAACAGCAGCAGTCTGGCTTGCGCCTCGACCTCCGGCAGAATGCGCTACGGGGTGGGGACTACGGTCCGGTGATCATTCCCGGAAAGAGTGCTGAAAGCAAGCTGATCCTCCGGCTGGTGAGCGGC
This sequence comes from uncultured Acidimicrobiia bacterium, assembly GCA_963752385.1. GTDB lineage: Bacteria > Acidobacteriota > Terriglobia > Versatilivoradales > Versatilivoraceae > CAVVYL01. The sequence goes on from CAVVYL010000017.1 coordinate 5,380, forward strand.
GCCGGCGGGATGCAAATGCCTCCAACCGGGCCGCTTGCGGCGGAGGACATCGGTATCCTGCGCGCCTGGATCGACCAGGGAGGTGAGTTTGGCGATGTGGAGATCAAGGAAGCAGTCGCAACGACGCCGGTGGATCCTCAGCTGAAGGCGCTGATTGCTGCGACCCGGAGCCAAGATTTGACACGCCTGCGGAAGATGGTGGCGGCCAACCGGAGGCTAGTTCGAGGGCAGGACGCAGGTGGGTCCACACCGTTGCACCACGCGGCCGCCTTCGGGAACGTGGGCGCAATTCACGTGCTGCTCAAAGCCGGCGCCGACGTGAATGCTCGAAACAACCGCGGCGCTACGCCGCTGCACTGGTCTGCGGCCGACGCGGAGAAGACCCGGCTGCTGCTGGACAAGGGTGCGCGCATCAACACACAGACCGAGACCGGACGCACGGCACTTTATCTGGCGGCGTCCCAGAGCGGCAGGGAAGACGTGGTGCGAGTGCTTCTGGACGGGGGAGCCGATCCCAATCTCTCGACCCTGCCTGGGCGCACGCCGCTCATGGCGGCCTCCGCCGAGGGAGAAGTGACCGCCATGCGGCTGTTGCTGGAGAAAGGGGCTAACCCGAAAGCTGCCAGCGGCACCGGTTCGACCGCCCTGTTCGATGCGGCCCGAAGCCGGAGTGTGGAAGCAGTACGCTTGTTGCTGGATGCCGGTGCCGATGTCAATACCCTGACCAAGCGCCGCGAATCGGTGTTGGGCCTCGCGGCCATGCAGGGAGCTGAAGGCATTGTCAAACTGCTGCTCGAGCGCGGAGCCCAAGTGAATGGTCAGGACGAGCGTGGCTACTCACCCTTGATGTACGCGGCTTACTCGGAGGCCGCGTCGGCCGAGGTTGTTCGCATGCTGCTGGCGAGGGGTGCCGACGCGAGCGTTACCGGCGAAGGAGAGACGCCGCAGAGCCTGGCGGGCAAGCGGGGCGACAACGAAGTCGCCCGGCTACTCGGCGTTCCCGAAGCTCAACGCAAGAGCGGCGGAGTGGCAGCCGTCGCGAATCCTTCCCGGGAGGATCGGTCCCCTTCGGAAGCCGTGCAAAGGGCGTTTGTCCAGCTGGAGAAGCAAAGCCCCACCTTTGTCAAACGCGGAGGCTGCAACTCCTGCCATAATCAATATCTGCCTGCAGCGGCCCTGGCGTTGGCCCGCGAGCGAGGTATACCCGTACCCAAAATGCTGGTCGAGGTTTCTCGGGAGATGCGGGAAACCTCTCCAGAGCGGGTCATGGAACTGGACACGTTTGGCGTGAATAGCCTTGGTTACGAGATGTTTAGTAATGCCGCTACCGGACAGCCTGCTGACGAGTACACCGACGCAGTCGTACATTTCATTAAGGTCATGCAAACTCCTGCTGGATACTGGCGGACCCCGGGCAATCGGCCTCCATTGACTTTTGATCCTTACATCACCGCAGCGATGGCGATCAACACGCTGCGGTTCTATGCACCGGCTGCGCAAAGGGCCGACACGGAAAGGCGACTGGCCCGGGCGGCGTCCTGGCTGGAGTCTTCTCGGCCCATAACGACACAGGAGCGTGCCTTCCACCTGCTGGGTTTACATTGGGCAAAGGGTTCTGCCGGCGTCATTGAGCGGGCGGCCCGAAGTCTGGTTGAAACACAACGTGCCGACGGAGGCTGGTCGCAGTTGCCCACGATGGGCAGCGATGCCTACGCCACCGGTGAGGCTCTGTACGCCCTTCACCTGGCCGGCAAAATGCGGGCAAGTGATCCTGTTTACCAGAGGGGTGTCCGCTATTTGCTGCGTACCCAAGCCCCAGACGGGACTTGGCATGTCAAGACCCGCTCGCTCCCCGTGCAACCCTATTTTGACAGCGGTTTCCCTTACGGCCATGACCAATGGATCTCGGCCGCCGGGACCGGTTGGGCCGCCATGGCCCTTGCGCTCACAGTCGAACCACAGAAGATCAGCCGCCGCTGAAATCAATCCCGGCAGGCTCGCCCCGGCCCTGTCTGGACTGACAGGCGCGTCAATGAGGAAGGCTTAGGCGGCGCACCAAGAGTCTCAATCGTTTGCTCCGCACAGTGGTAAGAGCTTCTTTGGAGTATTGGATGACACTTAGTCCCCTCTACTCATATCGAGGCTTCACATTCCGACCTTGGAAAAAGGGAATCCCGTACCTCAGCACCCGATTCGCGCCCTATTCACCGAACTCGGTATCCTCCCGAGACCTTGATTCGCGCATTACATCCTCAGAACTTAAGAAGTGACGCGCTGGTGTTGGTCTGCAATGGCTCTGATGGCCGCTGCGTACCTGCGGTCGCTGTCACATGCCGTCATGGGGCCAGGAGCGGTCGTTCGTCCGTTGGGTGATATACCTGACCCAGGAAAGGAATATCTTGACGCGGCTGTCCAAATAGCGAGAGTTCGAACGTCATTGTGTTGGCGGCGCATAGTGCCGGCTGACGAACCACAAAGGAGGATTTCAGATGCAATACATTCTGATGGACTACGTGAACGAGGCCGGCTGGCCTAAATTGACAAAGGCCGAGCAGGAACACTGGCTTGGCGCCTATAGAGCCTACATGGAGGCCATGGCGAACGCGGGCGTGCTGAGAACCAGCAACGGTTTGCAGCCCACCTCGGCGGCAACGACTGTGCGGGTCGTGAATGACAAGACCCAGGTACTGGATGGCCCCTATGCCGAGACGAAAGAGCAGCTGGGTGGCTTTCATATCATCGAGGTGGCCGATCTCGACGCTGCGATCTCGTGGGCAGCCCGGTCCCCAACCGCGCTGCACGGTGTCGTCGAGGTGCGTCCAGTCCGGGAGGGCACCCTGCTGACCAGGGACATCGCCGACTACATCACAGCGGAGTGCTCCATGAGCGGAAATTGGGAGCGGCCCGCTACTGAGACAAGCAAGAAAGGAGAAGAAACATGCGGAAATTAGTCGTTTTCAATCATGTAACGCTGGATGGTTACTTTGTAGACATGAACGGCGACATGAGCTGGGCCCACAAGAATGATGCTGAGTGGAAAACCTTTGCCGAAGGGAATGCAAAAGGCGATGGACCGCTCTTGTTCGGCAGGATTACCTATGAGCTCATGGCCAGCTATTGGCCGACACCCCTTGCGAGCAAGAATGATCCTGTCCTGGCTGAGCGGATGAATAACCTGCCGAAGGTCGTGTTTTCGAGAACGCTGGACAAGGCGTCGTGGAACAATACGAAGCTGGTGAAGGGCGACATGGCGGCGGAGATACGAAAAATGAAGAAAGAGCCTGGAGAGGGCATGGCGATTTTGGGAAGTGGCAGCATTGTTTCACAATTGGCGCAGGAAGGGTTGATCGATCAATATCAGATCGTGGTGAATCCAATCGTTCTTGGTAAGGGCAGGACGATGTTTGACAGCATCAAAAGGAAGCTGACCCTGAAGCTGGCATCGACGCGAGCCTTCGGCAATGGGAACGTCTTCCTGTGCTACGAGCCGATGGCCTGAAGGCGGACCCCCATAGGCGGTAAATGGGTGCGCCCGGCTTGTCATTGAAGCAGCAAACCGCCAAGAACGCCAAGGCCGCCAAGAAGGCAGCCCTGGTAAGCCTCGAATCCAGAAGACCAGGACCAGAACCTCAGCGTATTTAGATTGCGGTATCGATAATGTTGCTTGGACTCCCAGGTCTGCGATGATTCCGGCTGCTTGCCTTGGCGTTCTTCGTGCTCTTGGCGGTTGGCTTTTGGCCTAGGCTGGCGCTCATGTGGGGCGCCAGAGCGCCGCCACGGCATCATCTCTTGATCAGTCGTATGAACTCCAGCGAAGGCGAAGCGCAGGCGCGTAGCACGGTAGAGGCGGTCGCGCGTCGCAGCTACGGCAAGCTCGTCGCCTTTCTCGCGGTCCACACGCGGGATGTGGCGGCTGCCGAGGACGCCCTGTCGGAGGCGTTCGCTTCGGCGCTGGCAGATTGGCCGCTGAATGGATGTCCAGCGAACCCGGAAGGGTGGCTCCTCACCGTTGCTCGACGAAAGGTGATCGACGTCGTCCGACGACACCGCATTGGCGAGGCTGCGACCGGGCAGGTTCTGCTCCTTGCGGAGGAGTTGGACGCCGCGGCGGCGGACGCGGAAATCCCGGACCGTCGTCTCGCATTAATGTTCGCCTGCGCGCATCCGGCCATCGAGGTCGGCGTCCGCGCGCCGTTGATGCTGCAGGCGGTGCTCGGGTTGGATGCGAAGATGATCGCTTCGGCGTTCCTTACGTCTCCGGCGGCCATGGGCAAGCGACTCGTCCGGGCGAAGGACAAGATCCGGCAGGCCGGCATTCCGCTTCGCATTCCGGAGCGCGAGGAGCTTCCCGGCCGGCTCGACACCGTGTTGGACTCCATCTACGCCGCCTTCGCAGAAGGTTGGACCGATCCCGGCGGGACCGATGTCATCCGTCGCGATCTCACCGAGGAAGCGATCTTTCTGGCCAGGCTCGCGGCGGAGCTGCTGCCGGAGGAGCCCGAGGCGCTAGGTCTGCTTGCACTCATGCTTCACGCGGAAGCCCGGCGTGGCGCGCGACGCAATGGGGATGGCGAATACGTTCCGCTTGCCGAGCAGGATCCGGCGTTGTGGGACTGGCAGATGATCGGGGAGGCCGAGGCGCTGCTTCGGCGCGCCAGCGCATTGGGCTCCATTGGCCGGTATCAGCTCGAGGGCGCCTTGCAATCGGCGCACGTCTATCGTCACCGCACGGGTCACGCCAACTGGGCTGCGGTGGTGCAACTCTACGACGCGCTGTCGGCGCTCACCGGCTCACCGGTGGTCGCCATTAATCGCGCCCTGGCCATCGCGGAGTTGCAAGGGGCCAGCACCGCCCTCGAGGCCATGCAGGAGGTGGCCGCCGATGTGCGGCTCGCTGAATACCAGCCCTACTGGGCAGCACGCGCGGAGCTGCTCGCCAAGACAGGCGCATACGACCAAGCCCGCCGCGCCTATGAAATCGCCATCGGTCTCGAGCGCGACCCCGCAGTCCGCCGCTTCCTCAAACGGCGTCAGTCGGCTTTGCCGGCTTGATCCTCCTCGCCAATCGGGCTATGACGGTTCGTGGTTGCTGTCGTCTGGCATCGGAGTCGAACGCCCGTTGTGGGTCACTTATGAAAGCAAGTTCGGTGGTCATTCAAGGCTCAAGAGGTGGTTCCTGCTACGTAGCACGAACTGGCATGCTGGCCCCTTGCGCTTAAGGAACTTCGTGCCGTCGGCGTGCAATTCCTCCTCGGGACTAGCATTAATGAATGAGCGAGTCGTGCCTGTGCGGAAATCTCGTGACAGAGTAGGCGTTGGCTCTCAGGGACTCCAAGCCATTCCTGGATCCAGCGGGTAAATCGGCCGACGCACGTTCCTGTAGGGAAGTTCCTCGACCACTTGGTAGGCGAAGCCCGGGGTCAGCGCCATGATGGTTCGGGGCGCGATGTCCCGCAGCGCTTGAAACAAATAACCCAGCTTCACCACTACGATCTTGTGTCCCAGCGGGTCGATCCCCACCTCCTGAAAGTCCTTGGGCGAGGTAAAGGATCGCCTCAGGTTCAATAGCACCACCAGAATCCCGTTCAAGTCTAAGACCGCTGCTTTGCTTTTAGGTGGGCCGGAGAGAAAAAGCGAACGCACCGTCCCCTCGACTTCCAGCGGCTTGCCGAAAACCGTGTCGAGCTTGCCACCGAGCCGGAGCTTGATCTGCCCACCGACTCCTGCTCGCTCGCAGGTGTCCACAGCGGCCTCGTCGACAATACCCGCAACCACAGCGTCCCTGACGCCTCTCGCCAGCAGCCGTTCCAGCACAAACGGGTTGTCACCGGCGGCGCCAGCGGTGATGTTATCTCCTGAGTCCGTGATGAACACGGTTTTCTCAGGCGCTTGCAGGGCGGTGGCAATCGCCCCGTCAATCGTGTCAGTAGGCACGTCAAACTTCAACGCCGACCTCTTCTCCCATAACAGCGCTGCCAATCTCTTAGCTTCCCTCAGTGCCTGCTCTCGATTCTTCTCACCGTCAGCCACAACCGTCACACTCATCGAGGCTCGTGGAACGTCGCTCCAGGCCATCCCAACAAAGATAGAGGCATCCAGCAGGCCCTGCTTTTGAGAAACGCCGGGCAGTTGGCCATAGATCGACTTCAGTGGGTCCACACCCGTGATTCCCTTTTCGCCTGGAATCAGGATAGGAACCTTGACCAGGACTGGCACAGGTTTTTGGCGTTTTTGAAGGGCCTCCAGAAGTAGTCGAACTGCTCTGACCTGTGTCTCTACACCGTCCACGTGAGGGGCTGTTCGGAGTGCCGTCATGATGTTCAGTCCTTGGGCGAACTCCTCAGAAATGTTGCCGTGTAAGTCGAAGCTAGCCGCGATGACTGCCTGCTCCCCCAGGATCTCTCGCAGAGAACGAACCAGATCGGCCTGGGCATCTTCATATCCCTCAGCATGCAAAGCACCGTGCATTGCGAGATACATGCCGTCAACAGGTCCCGCTTTGCGCACGCCATCGAGAATTTCCCTTTTGAACTTTTCGTAGGTGCCGCGGGAGACTACCCCAAAGGGAGAAGCACCGGCGTGCAACGTAGGAATGAGCTCGACTCCTGCTTTCTGCAAAAACTGCGCCCACTCCTTTTCCTTGAGTGCCTCCTCACCCCGAGCCACGGTGAAGTCCTTTTCCTCCGTCTGAATCGGACAGAAGGTGTCGGACTCATGCGACAGCCCAGCGGTCAGGATTCGAAGACGACGCTCATCGGATCTCTGGCAACCCCTCACCAGGAGGAAGAGAAACAATAACAAGAGAAAACCGGATGCTTAAGGTCAAGAAACCAAGCGTTCTTGCGGATTCCATATTCTCTAGGTTCAAAAGGACAGCGATCTCCGTCCCGCAAGTCGGAGACTTTACCGGTCATTCTGTCATCAACTATTGCTACGCCGCCAGAGGTAAGTGACAAGTAGACGCGATGTAGTAGATACCTTCCGGGCCGCTGCCATCCGTTTCCGATCAGGCGCCTGTACGGCCATTGAGCCGGATCGGCAAAAACGAAGCGGCGTGAGGGAGGACTTATTCGCTCGATCGGCTACATTTCAGCAATGGGCGTTTTCGCAAAGTATGACCGCCGCCGGATCGACGCGTCCGCGTGGTCCCACTATGGGCTTCACGGAGAAGACTACCGCGCTGACACAACCAGCATTCGAGTTGAGATCCGGTACTGCGCGGCCTTTCGCCTTGCCGCAATTGCAAAGGCCAGGCCAACCGCTCCCAGGCTTGTGCTGCCTCTCAGCGAATCCGCTCCGGGTATCGTAAGAGCGGTTGCGACCGCAGGTTCCGACCCCGGCATCGCAAGGAAGGTTACTTCTCTGAGTGAACTAGATCTTTTCCATGATCGATTCCATAGAGGCGGTCCAGACAAACGGTTTCGGAGTGTCGTTTGTGAGCCTCGAGATAGTCGTTGATGGCCGGGATAAGCTCCGGGACGCTGCAGAACCTGCACCGGCCACACCGTCCCTTCTTCATGGGAAGACCAGGTTGTGTCTCAAATAGAAAGGATTTTCAAGGTGCGGAGGGTGGGGTCAGACGTGCCTTTGAGTACGGCACCGTTGTCTTTCATGTATCGCAGGTACTCGATTACTTCTACGGAGATGACCTCCCCGGCCGTGATAATCGGTACGCCTGGAGGATATGTTGAAACGGTGTCAGCTGAGAGTTTGTCGGCGGCTTCCGATATGGGTACGACTTGCTTTCGGGCGAACTTGGCAACCCGAGGAACCACTCCCATCTCAGGGATGTGAGGCGGGGATAGCACACACGGACTCTTCAGTCTCTTTCGGGTTCCCAACTCAGCTATTCTTCTAAGAGCTTGGATTAATGTGAAGACATCTTTGTCCGAGCTGCCGGGAGTTATGAGGAAAAGGACATGTTGAAGGGTGGCCATCTCAGGGTAGATGTATTCTTGGTTAAGTTGTTGCTTGAACTCGAAGCCGGTCAGACCCGTTCCCAACACATCAAGAGTAACTCTTGTCGGATCGAAAGCCTTGAAACCAGGCTTCCAGGCCTGTTCATAGCCAAAACAAGTTATGCCTGGAATGTGCCCAGCCGATTGGCGCAATACGTCGGCTCGCGCGATGGCCTGGCTCCAAAGCGTTTCGCCCTCTTCAACAAGCTGCCGTACTCCAAGTTCGATTGAGGCGAGAATGGGATACGAGAAGGAGGTGCTCACAAAACCCAAATCGTTGACATGTTCATAAAACCGTGGCACCAACTCTGCTCTATTGATGAGCAGAAGGCTTCCCTGGCTGAGGGCACTCCCGACCTTATGAGTTGATTGACAAATCAGGTCGGTACCCAAATCCTCTGCCGCCTGAGGGAGCTTTTTGCAGAAGTGAAAGTGTGGAGCGTGGGCAGCGTCGACGACTACCGGAATTCCATCTTCGTGAGCTAGGCGAACTATCTCCGCCACATCCCCTACAATTCCATAGTAGTTGGGCGACGTCAGAAAGATGCAGTCAAAGGGTCCTCTGCTGAAGGCTTCCTTGAAGCCAGCAAGAGTTGGCCCTAGTGAGAGACCAAGTTGGCTATCGTATTCCGGAAGGAAATAGGTCGGATGAAAATCACCATGGATGATCGCAGCAATAGCGGATGCGTGAGCGTCGCGATTAATGAGAACTCTTCCACCGCTCGGACAAGCGGTCAACAAGGCAAGCACATTCAGAATGGTCGTTCCGTTAGTGGAAGGAAAGCTCCATTCGACACCGTACGCGTCGGCCAGGTGCCGCTTGAGATGCTGAAGAGGTCTATCTTCTTGCCACTGAAAGAGGCTACCGAGTTCGTCCACTGAAGAGCTTTGGTCCAGATAGAGCGCGTGCCTAAGTACCTCCAATCCTTTTCTGGCCAGGGAACTCGCGACCTGCGGACTAATCGACACGGCGCTTCAGCTCCAGTGAAAAACGATAGCTGCGTCCACAGCGATGACCGGGTGTGGCAAACGAGATCCCTTTGGCTGCAACACGAAGAAGTGCGGATGTGAGCGGCGTTTCAGCAAGAGCGAACGGACTCTGGGCAGTACTTCCCCGCAAGATGCTTTCTTCGCCTCCGTGTTCCAATCGGTCGTCCGGTGAGATCGATGCCAAACCGGTCACATTCATTTCAAATGAGCGCCGTTCCAAAGCTTGTTCTCCAAAACAGAGGACTCCCATCATCTTCACTTCAGACAGGTTCTTTTCGGAGCAGCAAGCCTGCAGCATTAGGAAATCGACGTTCTCTGAGCCCACCTGCCGCTGAAATCACGCTGAACACCAACGGGCAGCCATACCTCGGGGCGACTGGAGAGGTAGTGCTCATCCCCCTTCGTTAGCAAGAACCTAGTCGGTCCAAGAGTCGCCTGTTCGGACGTTCGCTCCCAAAAGATCAGCTGAATCCCGTGGTGGGCAAGCACCCTAATCTCTTCTGATAGCGCGTTTTAGGTGCAAGGGCAGTGCAACCTGGACAGCGAAGCAGTGAAGGCAGACCGTCGTTACAAAAGAGACTATCAACCTGCAAAGGCATTGCCAGGCGCTCGTCCAGGTCATCCATCTAGTATTGACGCCGCTAAAGATTCGTTTCGTGCGGACGAACTAATTGACGGCATCGGAATCTGTCTTAACGATGGCTTTCTCGCATGTTTTTGGGACTTGCGGGATAACTTACTGAGGGGGTGTGAAGATGAATCCAGATATGCCTCTCGTGGCGATGTTGCGTCACGCGACGCTAAGCGGAGGCTGCAGCCTTGAGGAGTCGCCAGTAAGGAATGGGTCATCAAGCCCATTCACTCAGGGTCGTGCGTGGACAACAATAGCCATCTGGTTAGTGATGCTGGTTTGCCCAAACTTGGTTTGGGCTCAAGAACTTCCACCCGACCTTTCAGAGCTCAGCCTTAGCGAATTGGCGAAACTCGATATCGACTCAGTTTACGGCGCCTCGAAATACGAACAAAAGATTGCTCAGGCCCCCGCATCTGTAACCATCATCACATCCGACGAAATCGAGAAGCATGGATACCGCACGCTTGCAGACATTTTGAGGACGGTCAGAGGCTTCTACGTCACCTATGACCGCAACTACAGTTTTCTAGGAGTCCGCGGCTTTGCTCGGCCTGGGGACTACAACACCCGAATCCTACTGCTCATCGATGGGCATCGAATCAACGACAATGTGTTCGACGGTGCGCTACTGGGCACCGAGTTCCCCCTTGATGTAGATCTGATTGATCGGGTGGAGATCATCCGTGGGCCGAGCTCTTCGGTTTATGGGACTAGCGCATTCTTCGGGGTTATCAACGTCCTCACTAAACGAGGGCGAGACCTCAACGGGCTGAGCGTATCGGGCGAGTTAGCGAGCTTCGGAACTTACAAAGGCCGGCTCAGCTACGGCAACAAATTTGAAAACGGCGTGGAGGCCATTTCTTCCGGTACTTTGTACGATAGCCAAGGGCAAAGCGAACTGTTCTTCAAAGAATTTAATGATCCAAGCCTAAACAATGGGATCGCGCAAAACGTGGACTCAGACCAAGTCGGGAACTTCTTCGGAAAACTTTCATACAGGAACATGACCTTCAGCGGTCTCTACAGCTCAAGAACAAAGGTCATCCCCACCGCTTCTTTTGGCACTGTATTCAACAACCCACAGAATCAAACCTTAGAAAGGTGGGGCTACGTTGACTTGAAGTACGAGCGCGATTTCAAACAGTGGGCCATGAGCTCACGTATCTATCTCAACGAGTACGGGTATGATGGGGACTATGTCTACGACTATTCACAAAATGAGACTCCGCTCCTGGTCCTTAATGAGGACTTCGCGCGTGGTAATTCGTGGGGAGGGGAGTTGAATCTCAAGAGAAAACTTAGAGGAAGACAGACTCTGACCTTTGGCTCGGAATATCGCGACAATTTTCGTCAAGACCAGTACAACTACGACTCGGATCCGTTCTTTCAATATCTCGATGATAGAAGGAACTCCAAGAATTGGGCATTTTATGTCCAAGATGAATTCGAACTTCGGAAAAATCTGATCCTCAATCTCGGACTACGTCACGATCGGTACCAAACGTTTGGGGGTACCACCAATCCGAGACTTGCGATGATCTACAAGCCTTTCAGCAAGACTTCCGTCAAGCTCCTCTATGGTGAGGCGTTTCGCGCCCCCAGCTTTTACGAACTGTTCTGGTGGCAAAATGGAGTGACAAAGCCCAATCCAACCTTAGATCCAGAGACGATACGGACGACCGAACTAGTCGTGGAACACCAAATTCGGCGAGGCTTTCGCCTTGCCTCGACCGCCTTCACCAACGGAATAAGAGACGTCATCAACCAGACCACAGACCCTATCGATGGTCTTCTTGTGTATAAGAACTTGGACAGGGTGGGAGCTAATGGTCTAGAACTCGAACTGGATGGCAAGTGGTCTAACGGTCTCCAAGGGCGAATCAGCTACACTTTCCAGGAGAGTCACAACCATCAGACGGGTAATTCCCTGCGAAACTCGCCCAAGCACTTAGGACAGTTGAATTTTGGCACGCCCCTCTTCAAGGAAAAGATCTTTGCAGGTTTAGACACCTATTGCATGAGTAAGAGAAAAACTGGTGCCGGCCTGCACACTGGGGGATTCCTCATTGCCAATCTGACACTTTCTAGCGGGAAACTCATCAGAGGATTTGATATTTCTGCCAGCATGTACAACCTGTTCAATACGAAGTACGGAGATCCCGGGTCTGAGGAACACATGCAGGATATTATCTATCAGGATGGGCGGACTCTTCGGTTCAAACTAACCTACAGAGTACGACACGGAAAATGAGGCTCCAACTTATTTCCGCCCAGCACCGCGCGCGTAGGATGGTCACGAAAATTGCTAGGGAGATCATCATAGCAGGCTTGTGTTGGATGGCGCTGGGCCAGAAGCCGAACGCTGATGAAGTTCCGCCAATTTCTCCCGAATATGTGATTAAGGCTGCCTATATTTACAACTTCGCGATGTTTGTCGAGTGGCCGAATAACGCCTTCCGCCGAGAGTCATCTCCCATCGTGATCGGGATCGTTGGCGCGGATCCCTTTGGGGCGGCAATCGATCAAACCGTACGGGACAAGAAAATTGACAAGAGACCGCTCGTCGTCAAACGGCTTCAGTGGGACCAAGAATTCGACGAATGTCATATCCTGTTCATCACTTCTTCTGAAAAGGCAAGGTTTGGCGAATTGGTCCAGCATGTCAAGAATCTCCCAATTCTTGTCGTTACTGAATCACCTGGATTTGCTGCGCGCGGCGCCATCATCAATTTCATTGTTGAACAGAACAGGGTCCGCTGTGAAATCAACGTGGACGCTGCAAAGCGGGCCCACTTGAATATCAGCTCGAAATTGCTCGGCCTGGCAAAGGTCACATCAGGATCATAATTCGGGTCCGGAGAACGGGGTGATTGGAAACATGGACATTCGGCGGTTGTCCATCAAACGGAAGTTAATGATCATCACTATGCTGACGAGTTCTCTCGCCTTGCTGCTCGCGTCTCTAGGTTTTCTTATCTATGATCTCGTCGCGTTCCGCGGGTTGATGAGCGGCGACCTAATGACGCAGGCTGAGGTGATTGGAGCCAATAGTGGGGCAGCACTGGCCTTTAGAGACGAACCTTCGGCAAAGGAGATACTGTCGGCCCTTCGAGCAAAAAAAGAGATTGTGGCCGCTGCCCTTTTTACGTCCGATGGGCAACTGTTCACCCGCTATGACCGGGAGGATCCGGCGGCAACCTCGCTGCCCGCTCGTGTCGAAGGCACTGGCTATCACTTCGAGAAAGACTACCTCAAGGTCTTTCACGGAATCGTCGTGAAAGGGCAACTGCTTGGAACCTTGTACATCGAATCGGACATGCAACAATGGTATACCCGCATGAGGCGTTATGCAGGGATTGTGGGAATTCTCACCCTAGGCTCTGCCTTCTTTGCATTTCTGTTGTCGTCTCGGTTGCAATCAGTGATCTCCGAGCCGATCCTCGGTTTGGAGAAGACCATCAGAAAGGTGTCTGCCGAGAAGAACTTCTCACTTCGAGCTGTCAAGTTTCATCATGATGAAGTTGGTACTCTGATCGAAGGGTTTAACGGCATGTTGTCTGAGATTCAGCAGCGTGACGCGGCCCTGCAAGCCGCCTATGATGAGCTGAAAGCCAGTACTCAAGAGTTAGAACAGGAAGTGATCGAGCGCAAACGGGCAGAGGAAGGACTAAAGACGCTGAACGAAACTCTGGAAGAACGTGTGGCCGAGCGAAGTGCTGCCGCCGAACAGCGCGCCCATGAACTCGCTCGTTCCGAAGAAGCGTTGCGCAGCCAGACGCGGATCTTGCAGTCTATCCTCCACAGCATGGGTGACGGCGTGGTAGTCGCTGACGAAAACGGCAGGTTCCTACTCTTTAATCCTGCTGCCGAACAAATTCTACGCCATGGTTTGAAGGATACGACGGTCGAGAAGTGGACTGAAAAGTGCGGATTCTACCTGCCCGACATGGTGACCCCCTATCCGGCCGAGGAAATTCCGCTGGCTCGGGCTATGCGAGGTGAAGCGGCTGACGCAACTGAGATATTCGTTCGACATTCAAACGCACCGGACGGAATTTGGTTGAGTCTTAACGCCCGACCACTAAGAAGTGAGGAGAGCGTGCTGCACAGCGGCGTTGTCGTTTTCCGTGACATCACCGAACTCAAGCTGGCGGAGAAGGAATTACTGAAGGCGAAGAATGAGGCCGAGGAAGCCAGCAGAGCCAAGAGCGCTTTTCTCGCTAACATGAGCCACGAGCTTCGAACGCCGCTCAACGCGATCATCGGTTATAGCGACATGCTGCAGGAGCTGGCCGAAAGGCAGGCCCTAACTAAGTTTGTTCCGGACCTGCAGAGGATTTATTCAGCTGGCAATCAGTTGCTCTTACTGATCAACGACATTTTGGATCTTTCCAAGATTGAAGCGGGGAGAATGGAGCTCTTTTTGGAAACTTTCGATGTGTCCCAGATGACCGACGATGTGGTTACGACTGTTGAAGCTCTGGCAACCAAGAATGACAATCGACTGGAAGTCGAGTGCCTTGGCCAGCTGGGCTCTGTAAGGGCAGACATGACCAAAGTTCGCCAGATACTCCTGAACCTGCTGAGCAATGCGTGCAAATTCACAGAGAAGGGGACCATAAGCCTCAAGGTTGTCCGGAACTTAGAGGCTGAAGGGGAATGGATCCAGTTCCGTGTTACTGATACAGGGATCGGGATGACCCCAGAACAAATGACCAAACTCTTTCGTGAATTTACTCAGGCGGACGCCTCGACGACGCGCAAGTACGGCGGAACAGGCCTGGGCTTAGCAATCAGCCATAGATTCTGCCAAATGATGGGCGGAGAAATCTTAGTCGAAAGCACTTTGGGTAAGGGTTCGAGTTTCACGTTTCGGCTTCCAACCCACGTCGCAGCGACTCCAGCACCAACAGTCGTTGATGAGAACAAGCCTGCAGTATCTGTTCACACATCCGAGTCGACACCTGATAGTTCTAACACCCTTCTGGTGATTGATGACGACCCAGCGGTACAAGATCTCCTGTCGCGCTTTTTGAGCAGGCAAGGATTTAATGTAGTGGCAGCAGCCAACGGGGTAGATGGCCTGCGGCTCGCCAGGCAAGTGCGTCCAGCAGTCATTACGCTGGACGTGCTCATGCCAGGCATGGACGGCTGGCAGGTTTTAGCCGCTTTGAAGACCGACCCGCAACTTGCCGAGATACCCGTTGTTATGGTCACGATTGTCGACGAAAAAAACCTAGGCTATGCAATGGGAGCCTCTGACTATATTAGCAAGCCCATTGACCGCGAGCGCTTGGTGGCGCTGCTGAACCGACACCGCGGCGAGCGACTGCCCAGCCCGGTGCTCATCGTCGAGGATGACACGTCCAGCCGCGAGGTGTTGAGGCGCTTGATACAAAAGGAGGGTTGCGTAGTCTACGAAGCTGAGAACGGGCGCGTGGGGTTGGAGCGGGTTGCGCAGACCCAGCCTGGGCTGATCTTGCTCGATCTGATGATGCCTGAGATGGACGGGTTCGAATTCATTCGGCAACTTCGCCAGCAGGATGCCTGGCGGTCAATTCCGTTGGTGGTGCTCACGGCCAAGGAAATCAGCAATGAGGAGCGGATGTGGCTGAACGGCGGAGTGACGAAGGTTCTGCAAAAAAGTCCTTCCAACTTTGAGAAGTTGCTGCCTGAAGTCGGCGAACTCGTCATGGCCTCTTTGAACGGAAAGAGTGGCGGCTGGATCAACGATGCAAAGGATGCATAAGATCCTCTTGGTGGAAGACAATGAAATGAATAGGGACATGCTCTCGCGGCGCCTGGATGACAGGGGATACCTGGTTATCCTGGCGACAGACGGTGTTCAGGGGCTTTCATTGGCCCGATCAGAGCAGCCCGACCTTGTCGTGATGGATCTGAGTCTTCCGGAGATGGACGGATGGGAGGTCATCCGGCGCCTGAAAACGGAACCGAACACTCAGCATATCCCCATTATGGTACTGACAGCTCATGCTATGGCGAGCGACCGAGCGAAGGCCTTCACGGCAGGCTGCGACGATTTCGACACCAAGCCCATCGTGGACTTCAGGAGATTACTGGCGAAGATCGAAAGCCTGCTGTTACCGGAGAAGACAACGTGAACAACGAACAGAACCATTTGCTCATCGTGGACGACATCGAGGCGAACCGAGACTTGCTGTCGCGTCGGCTCGAAGATAGAGGCTACCGGGTTACATTGGCGGAAAATGGTCAGCAGGCACTGGAGCTGCTCGCTCAGCAGGAGTTCGATCTGGTTCTGTTGGACATAGAAATGCCAGAAATGAGCGGTTTGAAGGTTCTGGAACTGCTGCGCAGAACCCGAGCACCGATTGAGCTGCCGGTCATAATGGTCACAGCTCGACACCAGAGTAGCGACATAGTGAAGGCCCTGGACCTCGGTGCCAATGACTACGTGACCAAGCCGGTCGACTTTCCAGTCACCTTGGCCCGCATTCGAACCCACCTGTCGCACAAGCACGCTAAGGAGTCGCTGAGACGGAGTGAGGAGCGCTATGCACTGGCAGCTCGTGGCGCGAACGACGGGCTGTGGGACTGGAATCTAAAAACCAACGACATCTATTTATCTCCTCGCTGGAAAAACATGCTGGGCTATGAGGAGACTGAGATGGCAAACACCCTGGAGGAATGGTTCAAACGGATTCACCCCGAGGACGTCAACAAGGTCAACGAAAGTATAGCGGCTCATCTGGAAGGGCTGACCCCCCATTACGAAAGCGAACATCGCATGTTGCACCAAAATGGAACCTATTGCTGGGTACTGAGTCGGGGAGTAGCCGTTCGGGATGGCGACGGGAAAGTCATCCGCCTAGCCGGTTCCCAGACTGACATAACTCAAGGCAAAATCCGCGACGTCCTCACCAGCTTGCCAAACCGCCTTTTGTTTATGGACCGATTGGAGCGGGCAGTCAAGAACTCCAGACGAAGCAAAGATTATTTGTTCGCGGTGTTCTTTCTCGATCTCGACCGATTTAAAGTGATCAACGATAGCCTGGGGCATGTTATGGGAGACCAACTGCTGGTCGCCACGGCTCGGAGACTCGAGGCGTGTCTACGGTCGACCGATGCGATCGCCCGGCTAGCAGAAAGCCCTACTGTGGCTCGCCTGGGAGGCGATGAGTTCACGATTCTACTCGACGGTATTAAGCACGTTAGTGATGCGACAATCATTGCCGATCGGCTCCAAAGGGAGCTGACGCTGCCATTCAACTTGAATGGCCGAGAAGTTTTTACAACAGTCAGCATCGGCATTGCCGTGAGTGCGACCGGTTATGATCGGCCTGAGGAGCTGCTGCGCGATGCGGATACGGCCATGTATCGGGCCAAAGCACTCGGCAAGGCTCGCTACGAGTTGTTCGACCCAGCGATGCGCGACATCGCCGTCGCTAGTCTGCAGTTGGAGACCGACCTGCGAAGGGCGATTGAGCGTCAGGAATTCGAGAACTTCTATCAACCGATTGTCTCCCTGGAGACCGGCAGAATTGTTGGTTTCGAAGCTCTGGTTCGCTGGCGACACCCGGAGCGAGGCCTGGTTTTGCCGGCGGATTTCATTCTGGCAGCCGAAGAAAGCGGGATGATCGTCTCAATCGGATACTGGGTGCTACGCGAGGCTTGCCGACAAATGAAGGCGTGGCAGGCAAGATTTCCCGTCGCCAATTCCTGGATGATCAGCGTCAACCTGTCCACCAAGCAATTTAAGCAACCGAATCTGGTTGAGCAAATCGAGCACATTTTGGAGGAGACAAAGCTTCAGAGCAGCAGTTTGAAACTGGAGATCACGGAAAGCCTGATTATGGACAGCGTTGATCCGGCCACCGCCATGCTATCTCAGTTGAAGACGCTGGGGATTCAGTTGAGCATAGACGATTTTGGCACGGGCTATTCGTCATTAAGCTACCTACATCAGTTTCCAATGGACACGTTGAAGGTCGATCGTTCTTTCGTCAGTCGGATGGCGACGAACGGGCAAAGCACGGATATCGCCCACACGATTGTGATTCTCGCCCATCAGCTGGGTCTGGATGTGGTTGCGGAAGGAGTCGAAACTGCCGAGCAACTCGCGCAGCTCCGATCTCTAGGATGCGAATACGCTCAAGGACATTACTTCTCGGAAGCCGTGAACGCTGAGAAAGCCCAAGCGTTGATTGAGGCTGAAGTGCGATGGGAGACGCGTGATGGGATCCGCGAACTTTCATTCTCGTAATGTTCATGCCTGATTCAAATTCATTAGACTGTATCTTGCCCCGCCGCCTCTTCGCTCGATCTGCGCAGAAAGCCTTGAAACCCCTGAGGTTCTTTGGGAGAGGGAATGATTTCTGGTGCGTCGCACCCCCTTCTCACAGCCGCGCTCATCGACTAGCGACTCCCTGGCACCTTTCGCAGCCAATTTGTTGCCAGTTCTGAGTTTGTCGCGTTCCGCGAGTAACTCAGCTGCGTGCCCAGATTCAGGTTAGGTCGTAACCCATTGTTCAGCAGGGTCGGAAGCTCGAGCGGGAACGGGTCAACGCCCGGCATCCGAGGTCACCGTTCACCCCGAAGATTTGGGATTGTCACGAGTCGTCCGGGAATTCAATCACTGTTGTCGGATCGAGTTCAGAAAAGAGATGTATTGCTGGCTCATACACGACTTGGCCAGCAGTCTTGTCAACGCATTGAAATCCACCGGCTTGACCAAGTGAGCGTCAAATGTGGCTCCCTTGGAACAGGTAAGGTCCTCCTTCTAACCCTCGTCCCTTCAGGGTCACCAGCATCAGGTTTTCATCCCGAGGCCGGCAGCGAACCGCCGAGCTACCTCGTAGCCGTTGAGTCCCGGTAGGCCGATGTCGAGCAGAATCATGTCCGGTTGAAACTTCGACCTTCAGCGCAACTCGACAAGGTCGTTATTGCAGCCCATGATTCTGGCTGGAAGCGTCAATGCAAGGCGCTGAAGAACGAAGCGAACCCGCGCCTCCAGCGCTCCAAATGGCGAACTCTCTTATCTAGAGTTTGCTTTTGGCTGGGTACTGAACAGAGTTCAGAATCAGTTTGATCCACTGCTGTCAACCATTCTCCATATCTGACTAGTAGCAGCCAACAAGAAGCGAACCCATGCCAAGAAACAGTGCTCCGACGACCAACGAGACATCGGCTCGCGAACCGGCGAATGAGGGCAGGACGCTGTTGTGCAGGGACTCTGGGTGATGCTTACGATCCTGCATAAACTCGAATCGAGACTCTTGGGGCCTGCTGTCGTATAATTAATGTGCACTCATAGACGTTAGAAGGTGAGTCATGCTAAAGCTCGATTTGTGATTAGGCTCTGATCACTTTCGAGAAGTCGCGGCAAACCGATCAAAGGGCAGACTCGGCGGCCCAATGGCACCATCTGTAAGTTATCTTCGAGGTTTCGTCATGAAATCCCCCCTATTGGGATTCGTAGTTTTGTTCAGTGGCCTCTTCGCGCAGTTCCTGCAGGCACAAAAGCCAGCATCCGCCAGCAGCCCACCGGTCGATTTTCAGCGCATTGTTAGGCCCATCTTGTCCGAAAACTGTTTCCACTGCCATGGCCCGGACGCAAACACGCGCATGGCTGACCTGCGGCTGGACAAGCGGGAAGGTGTGTTTTCAAAACGAGAGAATGGGACGCCGGTAGTGCCGGGAAACCTGCAGGAGAGCCTCGTCTATCAGCGCATTACGCAAGCCGACCCAACCCTAAGGATGCCGCCCGAAAGCTCGCACAAGGTGCTGACGGATGCGCAGAAGGATACTCTGAGGCGATGGATTGCCGAAGGAGCGACCTGGAAAGAACACTGGTCGTTTGTCCCGCCCTCGCGGGCTTCACTGCCTGTGGTGAAGAAGAAAGACTGGGTTCGAAGTCCTGTCGATGAATTCATTCTCGCGAAACTGGAGGATGCCGGCCTGGAGCCCGCGCCCGAAGCTGAGCGCCGCGCTCTGATTCGCCGTCTTTCGTTGGATCTTACCGGGTTGCCACCCGCTCCTGCGGAGGTCGAACAATTCGTCAACGATTCTTCTCCGCATGCCTACGAAAAAGTGGTCGACCGAATGATGGCTTCCAAGCATTGGGGAGAACATCGCGGCCGCTATTGGCTGGATGCGGCTCGCTATGCCGATACTCACGGCATCCATATCGACAATTATCGCGAGATGTGGCCCTACCGCGACTGGGTCATCGATGCCTTCAATCGCAATCTATCCTTTGATCGCTTCACGATCGACCAGTTGGCCGGAGATCTTCTGCCGAACCGCACCGCCGACCAGCAGATTGCCTCTGGCTTTCACCGCTGCAATGTCACGACGAATGAGGGTGGCGCGATTCCCGAAGAGTTTGAAGCGATCTATGCCAAAGACCGCGTCGACACAACCGGCACGGTGTGGCTGGGATTGACCGTAGGTTGCGCAACTTGTCACGATCATAAGTTCGATCCCATCTCCACCAAAGACTTCTATTCCATGGCAGCGTTTTTCCGCAACACAACCCAGGACGCCATGGATGGCAATATCCCTGACACCCCGCCGATTCTTGTCGTACCAAAGGGACCGGATGTTCAGCGATGGGACCAGCTGAGCCGTGAGGAACGGGCGTTGCTGGAGCGCATGGGACAAGCAAGGAAACAGCCAGGCAAGGCGTTCGAAACGTGGCTGCTTTCGAAGAGTCGCGCAGAGCTGACCGCGCCGGTTGAACCTTCTTCGCAGCTCGTGGTCTTGTCTCTTGGGTCCGCCGCGTCCCTGGAATATCGAGAACGAACCGAAAGCCTTTCTCTCAAAGACGGATTGACCATGGGAGAAGGCCCGCAACCCAATTCAAAGGCCCTCCATTTCGGTGAGAAAGCCCAGCTTGAGATTCCGGATACCGACGCCTTCAGATCGGCCAAGGCATTTTCGATCGCTGCCTGGATCTTGTCTCCTCAGAACGATGACGACTTCGTAATTGCAAGCCAGATGGATCCCGAAGACAAAGATCGTGGTTGGTTGATTGAACTCACGAGGCGCGTGCCGATGCTGAAGCTGACGGGCGACGAGGGAAAGTCAATTTCCGCCCGGGGCGAACATCTACGCCAGCTCAAGCCCGGAACATGGAATCATTTGGTGGTTACATACGATGGCAGCCGTGAGCAGGCTGGTATGAGGCTTTACCTGGACGGCAAGTCGATTCCGGCGCTGGGAAACGCAACGGTCACAGAGCTGCGGGGCGAGATTCACACGGCCAATCCTCTGCGTTTGGGAACAGATGGGAAGCGCTATTTTCAGGGCGGGGCAGTTGCGGAGTTTCGCATTTTCAATCGCGCGCTCACGGAAGACGAAGCGCAGCTGGCCTTTGTCTGGTCGGAACTCCAGCCGGCTCTCAGCAAGCCGACAGATCAGTTGACGGAAGCTGAGCGCGAAGCTTTCCATCTTTTCTTTCTGAACAATCAGGACACGAACTATCGCGGGCTCGTCGCCAAACGGCAACAGGTGGACGTTCAACAACGCGACATCCGCAGGCGTAGTGCCGTGACCCACGTCATGCAGGAGCGCAGCGATAGCCAGCCGATGGCTCACATACTCTATCGAGGTCAATACGATCAACCGCGCCAGCAAGTCCAGCCCAATGTCCCGTCGGCCCTGCCGCCCATGCCTGCGTCCTTTCCGCGCAACCGACAGGGTTTGGCTCGATGGCTGGTCGATCCGTCCAACCCGCTGACGGCTCGCGTTACCGTGAACCGTTTCTGGCAGGAGCTCTTTGGCACTGGCCTGGTCAAGTCGAGCGAGGACTTTGGCTCGCAAGGCCAGGCTCCCTCGCATCCGGAGTTGCTCGATTGGCTGGCCGTCGAGTTTCGTGAATCGGGTTGGGACGTCAAGAAGTTCTTCAAGCTCTTGATAACGTCGGCCACCTACCGGCAATCTGCTCAAGCGAACGAGGCGAAACTGAAGATAGATCCCGAAAACCGGTTGCTGTCGCGCGGTCCGCGCTTCCGGATGGACGGCGAGATGGTACGGGATTATGCGCTGGCGGCCAGCGGCCTCCTGGTGCCAACTATTGGTGGGCCCAGCGTGAAGCCCTACCAACCTGAAGGTATTTGGGAGGCTGTCGCCATGATCGGCAGCAACACCCAGTTTTACAAACAAGACAAGGGCGACAAGCTCTACCGGCGAAGCCTTTACACTTTCTGGAAGCGCAGCGCTCCACCCGCCTCCATGGAGATTTTTGGAGCGCCTACCCGGGAGAGCTGCACGGTCCGCCGGGAGCGGACCGATACCCCGCTGCAGGCTTTGGTGGTGATGAACGACCCGCAGTTCGTCGAAGCCGCCCGCACTCTAGCGCAGCACGCTCTGAAATCCGCCGGAGGAGACATCGATGGGGAAATCAATTTCATTACAACCCACCTGCTCGGCCGGGCGTTCGACGCGAAGGAAAGAGACATCACGCGGAAAGCCTACCAGGATTATCTAGACCACTTCGTCGCTCATCCCGACGAGGCGAAGAAGCTTCTGTCCGTAGGAGAATCCAAGCCGGAAGAGCAGCTGGCCCTCCCGGAGTCGGCTGCCTTGACGATGGTGGCCAACCAGGTCATGAATCTCGATGAAGGATTGAACAAGTAACGACGGGCCTCGTCCTCAAAATACTCTGGAGAGAAACGCCATGAATCCGTTTGACGAAAGCATTTTGCTGGAAACACGCCGCCAGTTCTTTGGGCACGCCGCCCGGGGTCTAGGAGTGGCCGCTCTGGCGACCATGCTCGGAGACAAAGGCTCGCTCGCCAGCACGGCTCCAAGTGCAAAGGCCATCGGTGGGCTTCCGGAATTACCCCATTTTGCACCGAAAGCGAAACGGGCCATCTACCTCCACATGGTGGGAGCTCCTCCCCAGATGGACTTGTTCGACTACAAACCCCAGATGACGAATTGGTACGACAAAGATCTGCCGGAGTCCATACGCCAGGGCCAGCGATTGACAACGATGACTGCGGGTCAAAGTCGGTTTCCCATCGCGCCTTCGATCTTCAAGTTCCAGCAGCATGGCCAGAGTGGAGCCTGGATCTCCGAGCTGTTGCCCTACACGGCCAAGATGGTGGACGACCTGGCAATCATCCGCACGGCCCACACCGAAGCCATCAACCATGAACCAGCCATTACCTTTATCCAGACCGGAAACATGATTGCGGGCAAACCCTGCCTGGGCGCTTGGATCGCTTATGGCCTGGGGAGTATGAACCAGGATCTACCGACCTTTGTCGTGCTCAACGCAACCCACTCACATCCTAAGGCAGGCGTGCAGGCAATTTCTGCTAGGCTGTGGAGCGCCGGATTTCTCTCAGCCCAGTATTCAGGAGTCGCATTGCGTTCTGGCGGGGATCCTGTCCTGTATATCAACAATCCGGATGGTGTTTCTTCATCACTAAGGCGACGGATGCTGGACGCAGCAGCCCAGATCAACCAGATCCAATACCAGAAGATAAGCGATCCCGAAACCCTCACGCGCGTCGCTCAGTATGAGATGGCATTCCGGATGCAGACGTCAGTTCCGGAACTCACGGATGTAACGAAGGAGCCAGAGAGCACCTACAAGCTTTACGGCGACGACGCTCGTAAGGGAGGCACGTTTGCCCATAGTTGTCTGATGGCGCGCAGGCTTGTGGAGCGCGGAGTTCGCTTTGTGCAGATCTATCATCGGGGCTGGGATGTTCACAACACCCTTCCCGACGTGCTGACAAGCCAGTGCAAGGACGTCGATCAAGGCTGCTGGGGGTTGGTGCAGGACCTCAAAGCGCGGGGCCTCCTCGAAGATACAGTTGTCGTCTGGAGCGGCGAGTTCGGCCGGACCATCTACTCCCAGGGCAAGCTCACCCAAACGGATTATGGTCGCGACCACCATCCGCGCTGTTTCACCTTATGGTTCGCCGGCGGCGGAGCCAAAGGGGGCGCCGTCCATGGGGAGACCGACGAGTTCTCCTACAACATCATCAAAGATCCCGTCCATGTCCGCGACGTCCAAGCCACCCTGCTTCACTTGTTCGGAATCGATCACGAGAAATTCACATACAAGTATCAGGGCCTCGATCAACGTCTTACTGGCGTGGACCCAGCCAGTCCGGTCAAGGCAGTCATACGCTGACCTTGCAGAACGTTAGCAGAGAGCGGAGCGGAGGAGGTCGGATAATCTGGCCAGACACGGCGGCACTGACTTGCAAATAAGTCTAGTCGATCGCTGGGGAACTATTGGATGCTGCGCATCGATGGAGCTCCCCCAGCAATGTGTGTGGCCATCGAGCAAAGCAAAGGTAACATCTGGCCTGCCTAAGCAGCTGGCGAGCTCTTGAAGGTGTGCCAACTTAAGGTCCCAGCAATTCGCTGAAACAGGAACCGCCGGCTACTTATGGAGGATTTCCGGTGAGACCAGACTCAAGGGAAGGACACCTAGCGACAAGACGATCCTACGCGTTGATATTGATCGCAGTATTGATGAATGGATGCTCTCGGCTCCCCGTGGGCGATGTGGAACTCGACACTCGAAAGATCGAACTGGGACAAGCCAGGTCGGTGCGGGCGGAGGTCCACATCGGCGCGGGCGAACTCCACCTGAGTGGTGATGCCAAGCCACTTCTTGACGCGGATTTCATTTACAACGTCCCCCAATGGAGGCCTGAGGTTTCGTACGAGGTTCAGGGCGAGGAAGGCAAGCTCCGGGTTCGGCAGCCAAGCGTGGAAGGACTTCCCCGAGGAGATTCGAAATACCAGTGGAACCTGCGCTTTAACAACCAAGTTCCATTGGACCTACGAATTGAGCTGGGTGCAGGCAAGAGCACCTTGCTACTGGGTGACTTGTCGTTGACGAAGCTGGAAGTCGAAACCGGAGTTGGCGAAACGACCATCGATCTAAATGGCGAGTGGAAGCGGGATCTCAACGCCAAGATTGAGGGAGGCATTGGACAGCTTAACGTTCATCTTCCCAGCCACACTGCGGTTGGAGTTGAAGCAGAAAAAGGCATCGGCACGGTGAGGGTTGATGGACTCCGTCATGATGGGAAACTTTATGTGAACGACGCCTTTGGGAAATCAACGCCTACACTGCGTATCCGCGTCGAGGCTGGTATCGGAGAGATCCGGCTTGAGTGCAAATGAGGCTAAACTTCCGCGGCGCAAGCGCGGATCAGCCGAACACATCGCACATTCAAGTTGCTGGCTGGATTCAACGGCGCTCCAACTGCAAGAGTGATCACCACGCCTGAGATGGCAGGTTCCCTTCCTAGGCAGGTCCATTTGCTTCCGAAATCCGGGCAAGTGGCAAACAAGACACAAATTGACGCAAAGGAAGCAGCACCGGCTAACTTCCGGGAGTTCTCTGCGGCCTGAATTCGACCACTGCTGAAACGACTGGTCCTTCCACGCCTGAGAGGTTTTGCGTCCGCACTTCTAACCGGTTCTCTCCGGTCATCAGAATCCAGCGAGTTCGATCGCCGGAAAGAGGTTTCCACGATCCCTGGTTCACGCGGGCGATATAGGTCTTGAAATTCGGCGTGGCACTGCGAAGCTGGATCTCGAGTTCCCCCGGCGCGACTTGGCGCGCCCGCAGCTCCGGCACGCCCGGCGTCCACTCGATCTCGTGACGATTGCGAGTTGGAATGAAGGCCTCCGCTGCGTAGGCCCAGTGCTTGACAAGCTTGCCGTCGCTGCCCGCGCGGTACCACGTCGTGTTCCGGAACGCGTTGTTGTCGAAGACGAGTAGCCGACTGCCTCCGCTCCAATGCGGCTCCGTGAACGGGCTGGGACGCAGGTAGTACGATGCCCACCAGTAGCTCCGGACGGTGCCTTCCGGAGCGTCAGGCGCGTCCATAGGTGCTTGGTGGCGCTCAATTCCCTGCATTTTCACAACCCCTTTCCCGCCATCGGCCCGGACAGCCTCGTGGAGCTCCAGCACGGAAAGCGGTATACCATCCCGTTCGAAGTGAATATCGTACTTCGCGTCCAGGAGAACCCACTTCGCGTAGTCATTCGACCAGACCTCGTTCACACCGTGGTGCATACTGCGGCCCAGGTCCTCGTGGTTCCGGTCGATGCCAAGGTCCCGAACGACATAGCCCATCGACACCATCACGGCGTGCTGCACGGTCAACGAATGCGAGCAGTGGAACCCGGCTCCGGTTTTCGCCTTCTCGAGGATCGCGAAGGCGTCCCCGCCCTCCTGCTGCTCGTTGTCTATCGGCCATCGGCTGTGGACCCAGTGCCGGAGCTTCAACAGCCGTTGGAACTCCTTTGGCTCGCCTGCGATGACCTTCTGAAGGCCGTACTCGTCGCGAAGTCGCTTCAGGCGAGGATTGTGATAGTCCTCAATGGCGGCGAATATTTCCGGGGCGTAGAACCGGGGCCCGTTTACTGTCGCCCGCACGATCGCTTCCGACGCGGCCTCGATCTGCATCGGTCGTTGGTCGGGAGATAAGGAATGCGTGGGGGATTGGGAGTATGGAAGTGTTGGCGTGGATATTGGCAGGGTTGTCATAGCTGCCACAGCGATGGCGCCCACTGCCAACGTAATGCCTGCAAAGAACCACAAACGCTTCATGTGTCTTACACCTCTGTTCAGAATTCACCGCGTGTCGGGTTTGCCCTTTGGATGTTGTCGTTCGTGGAGGGATGGAGCGCTTTCTCGCGTACAAACGACTGTTCGCTGGTCCTCCGCGCACTGGCGGAATTCACAAGCGATTTGAGTCTCCACTTCAGCGACGCATCCTGTTCGCCGACGGAACATGCCGGATGGTTTCTCAAGGCGATATTCCTGTTCTCTCTCGGTCATTTACTGTCTTTCCAGTCCAGCGCTCATAGTCCCAAATCTCATCCTTCGAGCTAAGGCGGACAAGAGAAATTAGCCGCGCTGCCGAGCCCGCCTACGATGTCTTTCCAACTTTCAGCCCTTGATGGGAACTGCAAACGCACCCTCCGCGCTTCCTGTCGCATAAGCCGCTGGCATTTTATGTCGAGGCTCTCGTAGGGTCAAAACATTCAAAGCGATGTAGAGACGACACTTCACATGTATTTCCCAATCTCAGTCTGTCGGGCATTTATGGCCCGATAGTGGGAGTGCCCGCCCAAGATCGATGGCGAAGTGACGTTCGTATCCTGGTGCTATGGTAAGATTCTCAGGTGTCTCAGTCGGTTCGTTAATTCGGGTGTGCTTGCCGCAGGTGTGCGGCTCATAAGGGTCAGCTTTATCAGCCAAGCTCGTCGCGCTCACCTCCACGCCTGCGATGGTCTACCCGGCCTGACGCGCGAGAATCTAGCTCTATGGTGGCGACGGCCGACTAGAAGGTCACGTGCCAATTTCGCGGAGGTCCCAATGCCAGACGAGGGCAGCATGATGGTGAGCGTGTTTGACGGAACCCGTCAGCCAATCTCGACCGATATTGAACTGCTCATCCGGATCCGAGATGGTTTTCAGGATGAACGGTCGTCAAAGTTTCACCGGGGACCGAATGTCCTCTTTCGAGGCTTGCCAGTCTTCGACAACTTCGGAGACAACTACACTGTGATTGTGTCTGCGTCTGGATTCGTCCAAGCAGGCTTTTTTCCAGTGAAGATTTCTCAGGGTGTCTTACAACCGGTGTCCCTCATGTTGCTGCCGTCAAATGCCAGATTCAATTTTGACGCCGCGCTGTTGCCCAACCTCGAGCAAACGCATCGTCAACTCTTCGACCTCTTCGTCCACGGCGCCACTGATGAACAAGCGGCCAACGAAAGGTATGAACATTTGATGGAAGTGCGGCCCGAAGCGTTAGCTGCGCTGCTCAACATAGCGACAGCGATGGCAGACATTCTGATGCCTGTCGGGAAAGTATTGGACTACTTCAAGGAATTAATCTGGGATGAGACGATGCAGCAAGATCGATTCTTCGGCTTTGCAGAGAACCGGCTTGTCGAACAGGTCAAGATTGCGACGGCCCAGGGAACCTTTGTGCCCAGTTCCCCAGTCGCTCATCCAGGAGCGACGTCCAGTTTTAGGCAAGCGCAGTTCGGCGAGGCGAACGTGCAGCTCAGTTTTCACGAGGGTGATCACAGAATCATCGACGACGTTGAGTGCGTGAAGGTCGAAACTGACATTGACTATTTCAAGGATCTCGCAGCGCATGTCATTTTGGAAGTACTTCCCAACTTTTTCACTGGAGGTGATACGGACCCGAAGAAGGTGTATGCACTTCGCTGGATCGCCGGGCAACATGCCGGAGTGCCGGAGTTCAGTCCGCCCTACACGATTGTGGCCTCGTAGACAAGGGGGCTCACCTGCCTTAAGAGTGCTACCGGATTTCCTCTACGGCAAATTCTGAGACCTTCCAACGACAGGGACAATGGGATGCGGGGGACACCAGTTAAGCGTTACAGTGTCCGCTAGATCAGGAAGGGCTGCCTCCCAATTCAGCTACGAGATGATCTGCTATTCGCTCAGCCAATGCCGAAATCGTCAGGAACGGGTTAACGCCAATCGCAGTCGGTACAATGGATCCATCAGCAATGTAGAGTCCATCATACACACTTCCCTGATCGTTAAAGACCTTACCCTGGTGGTTGACTAGTCCAGTGGTGTGATCTTCGCCCATCGGGCACCCTCCCAGAGGGTGTGCCGTGACGAGAGTACGGAAGGGGGTGAAGCCCCACAGCGGGTTTTCGATAAACGTCGATCCTAAAACCTTGGCGTGCTCGAAGATTAGGTTATTCTCCTTCTTGAAAACGTCCTGATCACCGACTAGCGGCCAGCGGACACGCGCCTCCTGTGTCAGTGGATCAAGCTCGATCCGCCCCCCAGCGTCATCCTGACCCATGACTAAATAGATGAGAGTGTAATTTAACGCGCCCTTCTCAAGTTCGGGATCGAATGCACCGACGTCACGCACACGCCTGCCGATCTCTTTAAGGTTATCGATGAAATCATCTGGATCGGTATCCCGCCCAATAAACCAGGCGAAAGCGCTGCGTGCAGCATCGACGTACATTAGCGGGAAGGAAAGGTCCTCAACGGTGACTCTGTCCCCAAGCGGCCCAGTGCTGTTGTACTTGATTCTGCTGACAATTGTGGGACCAGGGTGCAGGGTTTGTGTTGGGGTGGGCTGGATACGGCGTGCACGGTCGCTGTCAGGATAGGCGCCCCATCCGAGCGTGTCCGTGCGCAGGTCGCTGTTATACGCAAGACCAAAGAAATCGGCGTTGCCACTAAAACGTGTGCCGACCGTCTCCGGCAAGCCCAGCCCGGATTGTCGCGAACGCAACATGATCTCAGTTGAACCAAGAGCGCCGGCTGCGATCACGACCGTGCGCTTGGCGATGAGCGTTCCCTGTTCGGCCGGGCCGTGCGCGCTCTCTCGTCGAAGGTAGTGCACCAGGTAACCACCACTTGCCCGTTCTTCAACGCGTTTTACCTCAACCTGGGTGAAGATGTCGGTGCCCCCCTGCTTGGCGATGGCCAGATAATTAGTGTCCAGCGTATTCTTCGCTCCCACATTACAGCCCGAAACACAGTCGCCACAGTTGATACACATGCGCTGTGCAACGCCCCAATGGTTGCCGCCTTCGAATCTGAAATTGACCGCGATTGGGGGAAGACCAAACTCGGCGCCCGCAACGCCCTCTGCACCCTCCTTGAGGGCTTGCACTTTGCTTAACATCAGGCCGTCTGGGTGCGGCTCAGCAAAAAGCGTCGTTCGCACGCGGTTGAAGTAGGTCTGCAACTGTCCCGCGTCCCGAGCGTCGCGTATCGCCTGGGGCCACCGGGGACTATCGAACACTTCGCCGTCCGGTTCGAAGGCCACATTCGCATTGATCAGCGACGTGCCTCCCAAACCCGACCCCATCAGCACGCCGATATCTGTACCAAAGCGAAAATCATAGAGGCCAAGAGGATTGAGCGCATGACGCAGTTCTCGGGCACCGTTGGCAAGTGTATCTGGGAACTGCCCAGGTAACCACTCTTTACCTCGCTCTAGAATGCAAACACTGGGCTTGGCGTTCGACCACTGAGCAGCGGCAAGCCGCGCCGTGATGATCGCCCCACCGTAACCCGAACCGACTACGACGACGTCATAGCCCTCGGGCAGGCGCTGAGCCCAGTCACTTGCCAGGGGAGCCCTGTTGACGGTATACACGTGACAACTCCCTTCGATTCCGCACAATTAACGGTTACTGCGCGATCCAGACTCTCCGCTGCTTCTTGGCGTTTCCCTCCCGATATCGTTTACGACTACGGGTCTTCCTGCATGCCCAACGGCGCTGATTTGTTGACGAGGCAATCATACCATCATCGTTGGCCTCCCCTTGCTCTTTTCCAGTCATCCAGCGTGCGGCAAACCCGGGCGGTGTAACGCCGACGATCGTCACTGGCAGCCGGATTGAGCTGGATGCTCTTGCCGAGCACGCCGGGATCGGCAGGGAATGCTCGCGTCCAGAAACCAGGGCTAACTGCGGCCACTGGGGGCCTGCGCACGTCGTCGTCCGGTGACAGGGTCCGGCTTAGCGTGCCAAACGTCGATCTCGTACTTGACCTGCCTGTCCTTCACTGGTAGATTCCGGTTAGCAGGCTCCTGCTCATTGCGTAACTTGAAGGAGGACATATGTTGGAGATTGTTGCCTCGATTGACATCCTCGCCTTCGAGTTCCCCGCTTAGTCAGACTGACTTCGTCCGTCTCCGGGTGAACCAAAGGCCGTAGGTACCCTAAAGCCTCACGCTTTTGGGTTGGTTCGCTGAACCATTTTCACCAGGAGACCCACATGGATCTGCTAGCTGCTTATGGCTGGAACTCCGATTTCGCCCAACATCTCGGCGAGGACGGTTGCGTCCCCGCCCGCGTAATCTCACAGCAACGCGGCCGCTATTGGGCCGTTTCGGCCTCGGGAGAATTACCCGTGGAACTGTCTGGGCGCCTCCGCTTCCAAGCCGCCGTGCCACGCCAATTGCCCGCCGTGGGAGATTGGCTGGCGGTGAGATTATCAGCAGACAGGGGGATGGTGATCCGCATCTTGCCGAGGAAGAGCGTTATCGCGCGCGGGAGCGCTGGCCGCACGACACAAGAGCAGATCCTGGCTGCCAACGTGGACACGGCATTCATAGTCACCTCGGTCGACCGAGACTTTAATCTTCGTCGCATGGAGCGCTACCTCTCGATGATCTGGAGTGGCGGCGCCCGACCGGTCATCCTTCTCAACAAAGTCGACCTCTGTCCGGATCATTCCGGTCGGATGGCTCAATGCTGCCTGGCGTTCCCCGGCGTTGGCATCCATGCCCTGAGTGCGCTGCATGACTATGGGCTGGACTCCGTGCACGCCTACCTCCAATCCGCCCGCACAGCGGTCATGCTCGGTTCCTCAGGGGTGGGCAAGTCCACTCTGCTCAACCGCCTCGTTGGCCGGGACCTCCAGCGATTGGGAGATGTCCGTGCTGCGGACCAGCGAGGCCGTCACACCACATCGTCTCGGCAGATGTTCCTCTTGTCCAGCGGCGGACTGCTCATCGACACACCGGGATTGAGAGAACTGCGTCTATGGGATGCGGCTCCCGGGCTCAGCCGGACCTTCGGGGACATCGAGGCCCTATCAGCGCGCTGTCGTTTCCGCGATTGCCGCCATCGCGACGAACCTGAATGTGCGGTGCTGGAGGCGCTGCACGGAGAGCTACTGAATCGCTCGCACTATGACAACTACATCAAATTGCTGAAAGAGCAGGACTACCAGCGTCGTCGCGATGACCCAACCACGAACGCCAAGACGAAGAGACGCTGGAAGAGCATGACCAAAGACTTGCGTCTCATTCAAAAACTCAAGCGCGGGGAAGAATGAACCTTGGGATTTGTCAAATCCAAAGTTAGAACCGTTGGCAGGCGCAAAAGGCTGTCGAGACGCGACCGATTTTGCCCGTCTCTGCGGATCTGGAAAAGGGTTTTGGCGACCAGCCGGAGACCGTGGCAGAAATGATCCGGCTTGCGGCCGGGGTGGGACTGGTTGGATGCACCATCGAGGATGCAACTGTCAACTACGACAATCCCCGTTTACGATGTTGGCGGGTCCCACACGAGCGGCACGCGCACTGCCGTTTCCCTTTATTTCATGCTGACGGCGCGAGCGCACAATTTCCTCTATCTCCGCCCCGAGCTGGAGGCACCATCAGCCGCCCTTAAGCCTTCGACAAGGCTGGAGCCGATGCTGTACGCACCCGGATGCCTGATCTTGCCGCGCCGGGCGCAGTCTGGGAATCAGGGTTGATGAATGCGGTGAGCCGCGTAGGCTTAGATTTACATTCGCCGTTAGGACGGGGTTCTGTGACGAGCTGGACGGGTTCACGACTGCCAGCCTACTGGTGCAACTCCGGGAGCTCTCCGGGTCAAGAACTTCCGCTTTCTTCGTAAGGAAAGGTCCCTTCTATCGCGAAGGCGCGACAAGGCGAGCCGTCCCCTCTTTCGATTTTCAATGGGATCGCACAGAAGAACACCCTTTCATCGCTGAGCGACTCCAGGTTTGCCAGGCCCTCGACGATCAAAACTTGCCCGCTCAGCAGAGTCCTGTGAATGGACGTGAGTTCCTCGAGATTGTTGACATCTGCCACTGACGGAGGCTCTACTCCAATCATTCGGATCCTGCGCTCTACGCACCAGATTGCGAGTTCTTTGCTGACACGTGGAAGCTGATTGCGGTAGTGCTCTGGCCTGGTTACGTGCTTGCTCCAGCCGGTTTTCAAGAGGAGGCCATCGCCTGCCCTTGCCTTTGCCACTACTGCGCCCAAAAGGGCTGGGTAGATGAGTGCCCTGGGTTCAACACCAGAAAGGTCAACCACCCATGCCGGGCCCATACAACGCTGCAAAGGGATCAGGTCAATTGTACCCTCCACACCGAAGTGTGCCGGCGCATCCATGTGGGTCCCGCTGTGAGAATAAAGATGCAACACACGAGCGTTCCAGCCGTGGTCGGCAACGGTGAATTTGGTCTCAAAATCCACCCCTCGCATATCGGGGCCAACTGTGAGCGTCAAATCAACAATGCGACTCATACCATCCGGCGATCAGATAACGAATTTCCACCTGAGGAAGTGCTATTCAGCGCCAAGAATGCTCACTCAGGATCGAGAATGTGTTTGATCGCAAGGCCTCACTCAATAGGTGGGTAGCGATGAGCATCGGAACAAAGCAGAGCGCATTGCCATCATCCTCAATCGACAAAACATCTCAATGGTTAACGGTAGGACCGTGATGCTTAGTTTCCTATGCCAAGAGTTTCTTGACGACCGTTCCGGAAACATCGGTCAGGCGGAAGTCGCGTCCTTGAAAACGATAGGTGAGCTTGGTGTGGTCAATCCCCATTAAGTGCAGTACGGTGGCGTGCAGGTCATGGATTTCTACCGGATCCTCCACGACAGTGTAGCCAAAGTCATCCGTCCGGCCAACCGTGACTCCTCCTTTGATACCGCCGCCAGTCAGCCACATGCTGAAAGCCTTTGGATGGTGGTCTCGGCCGAGAAACTTGGAGCGGTTCCGCTCCTCGTTCATCGGAGTGCGACCAAACTCGCCACCCCAGATCACCAAGGTGTTGTCCAGCATGCCCCTCTGTTTCAGGTCCTTCACCAGCGCCGCCGCCGCCTGGTCCGTCTCGAGGCACAACTGGGGGAGCCGGGAGACAATGTCGTCGTGGCTACTGGTGCCGTGATTATCCCAGCCGCGATGATAGAGTTGCACGAAACGAACTCCTCGCTCGACCAGCCTTCTGGCGAGTAGACAGTTATTGGCGAAAGACGCCTTGCCTTGCTCGGTACCATACATACGATGAATCGCCGCCGGTTCTTTGGAAATGTCCATCAGTTCCGGCACACTGCTCTGCATCCGATACGCCATCTCGTAGGATGCAATACGCGTCGCGATCTCCGGATCGTTGACACTCTGGAGGTGCAGCTCGTTGAGGGTGTTTAGACGGTTCAGCAGTCGACGGCGGTCTTGAGACTGGACGCCTTCAGGATTGGTGAGAAACAGCACCGGATCTCCTTGAGACCTGAACTGAACACCTTGATAGACCGTTGGCAAGAAGCCGCTTCCCCAGCAAGCCGTGCCTCCGTCAGGTTGATTTTCGCCGGAAAGTAGAACTACAAATCCAGGGAGATTACTGGCCTCGGTGCCCAAACCATAGCTGAGCCATGAGCCGAGGCTCGGTCGGCCCACGATCTGATGGCCGCTATTCATGAAGATCTGGGCAGGAGCGTGATTAAACTGGGTTGTGCTGAGCGAGCGAACAATAGCGATGTCATCAACAATGCCCTTCAAGTGGGGCAGGAGTTCCGAAACCTCAGCATCTGATTGACCGCATTTCGAAAACTGATACGGCGAGCCCAGCAGCTTAGGGACGCCACGAATGAAGGCAAACCGTTCACCTTTGACCACCGATTCTGGAATGGGCTGTCCGTCCAGTTGCTGAAGCGCCGGTTTGCAGTCGAGCAGATCCAACTGCGACGGAGCTCCTGCCATGAAAAGGTAAATGATGCTCTTGGCCTTCGGTGCGAAATGCGGGTTCTTCTTCGCTGCCGAATTCGTTGCTGTGGCGGCCTCGGCCTGGGGCGGCAGATCAGCTCCGAACAGCGAACGATTAATCAGCATCGTGAGTGCAGCGGCGCCAACTCCCAGGCCCGTTTCCTTGAAAAAATGCCGTCGCGTTACGGCTCTCAGGAAATCCTGCATGTCAGGCGATTCATTTCGTGTCATCGTTCATTCCTTCGTTAACGTCTCATCCAGGCTAAGCAAGAGATTGGATACCATTGTCCAGGCGGCTAGCTCAGGCGTTTCCGGCCCCGGCTCTTTTGCTCCTGTTACCTGACGTGCGGCTTCACGATCTCCCTGAAACTTGGTCAATTCCTCACCATAAAAAGCGACAATCTGGTCCAGTTCCTTCTCAGTGGGATGTCGTGAAACACAAAGCCGAAAGCCGTACCTGGCGCGACTAGCAGGTCCAGCGGCGGCTTCGTTCACTATTCTTCTAGCCATAGCCTGAGCGGCTTCAAAGAACACAGGGTCATTCAAAGTGGTTAGGGCCTGCAGTGGCGTGTTTGTTCGTGGCCGTTTTACTGTACAAAACTCACGGCTGGGAGCGTCAAAATTCACCAGACTGGGGTAAGGCGCGGTGCGCCGAATGAAAGTATAAATTCCTCGGCGATGGCGATCTGCTCCTTCGCTCATCACCCAGCGATCGTCGCTGTAGGGCCTGTCCCAAACGCCCTCGGGCTGGTAGGGGAACACGCTGGGACCGCCCACTGCCGGGTTTAACAGGCCGCTCGCCGCGAGGGCTACATCACGAACCGTTTCAGCTTCGACGCGAAAGCGCGGGCCGCGAGCCAGGAGACGATTGTAGGGATCACGTTCCATAAGACCTGCAGATGCCGCTGAGGATTGCCGATAGGTCGCAGAGATAACGATCAAGCGGTGAAACTCCTTCATGTTCCAGCCTTGCCGCACAAATTCAGTCGCCAGCCAATCCAGCAGTTCTGGATGAGTGGGGGCCTCGCCCTGAGTGCCAAAATCTTCGCTCGTTGCAACAAGGCCATGACCGAAGATCGCTTCCCAATAACGATTCACAGTGACCCGGGCTGTGAGCGGATTCTGTTCGTCCACCAACCAGTCGGCAAGACCTAGTCTGTTTGGCGGCTGGTTCTCAGCCAGCGCATTCAATACCGACGGAACTCCGGCATAGACTCTTTCCCCTTTGCTGAGATAGCTGCCGCGGATATGAAAATCGGTCGAAGATGGCTCCGTTGAGTTTCGCTCCCGCAAAACCATAGCAGTGACGATTCCCAACTTGCCTTCAAGGATTTGTTGAGTTCGTCGATCCGATCGCGTGCCGTCTGCAGTAACGGAGAAACAGCACGATAAGCGGTTGCCAGCGCTTTTTTCTGCGCTTCGTTTCGTTTCTCGACAGGGGTATCCAGCACCGGCCGGAGGGCTGCCGGCAGGTCGACAATACGGCCGGGCTTCTCGCTGGATGCAGCCGATAACCGGAAACGACCGATATTCCGCGAAGCGCGACGCATTTCATGCTTCAGCCGAATAGTGATCAACGTTCCTTGCTCGAAGCCAAAGGGCTTTTCAGGTATCAAGAGAAGTTGCCGGCGTGGCAGTGAATTCGAGGCATCGATGGCCCATCCTGTTTTGTAGGTCTTTTGACTGAACAGATTGCTGGCCTCGTAGCCTTTTTGAGACTCGTCGGCCCTTGCCTTTGAGAACACGATCCTGTTCAGTGAGTCCGGCTTGTCGGCCGGCGCCAATTCAGCCTCGACTGTGCTCAGGAAAAAGTTGCCTTCAGGATCTCGACCAGGGCCGCCTCGCGGCAAACTCGGATCCTGAAGCGCTTCAAGACGAAGCGCCGTAATGCCGGAACCTTCCAGTCGCGCCACCAGTGTGTAGGTGTCGGCTTCAGGATTCTTGCCTGTCGCCAAAATCGAACCATCCGAGATCAGGTTCAGCGTCGCCTCACCGGAGGAGGTGTATCGACTCGGGCGAAGCACGCGCCACTCTTCCTCGGCCTTCTTCAACTCATTCTCCCAGGTCTTCTGATCGGCCTCGAGCTCTGGAGTTGAAGTCTGCAGCACTCCCTTAAGCTTGGCTATTTCATCCCGAATCTCTTTGCTCTTAGCGTACTGCTGGGCTGTCGGCAACTCGAGCTCGGGTTCCACGACCCAGCCTTCTCCTTGTCCCAAGTCAGAGACGTAGTAGTCGGAGTTGTCGAAGAATGCTAGGAACTTGTAATAGTCCTTCTGCATGAAAGGATCATACTTATGGTTGTGGCATTGGGCGCAGGCCATCGTGCTGCCCAACCAAACCGAAGCCGTGGTGTTGACGCGGTCGATCAGGTTGTACCAGCGATATTCTTCGTCATCGACTCCGCCTTCCTGGTTGAGCATCGTGTTGCGATGGAAACCAGTCGCGATTTTTTGATCAACGGTGGCACCCGGTAACATATCGCCGGCAATTTGATCGATTGTGAACTCCTTGAAGGACATATTCTGGTTAAGGGCTTGGATCACCCACTCCCGAAACTTCCAGGCCACCCGTTGACTGTCTTTCTCATAGCCGTGGGTGTCGGCATAGCGCGCTAGATCCAACCAGGGTCCCGCCCAGCGCTCGCCGTAGTGGGGTGAGGCTAGCAGCCGATCCACAACTTTTTGGTAACCGTCAGGACTCTGATCAGCCAGAAAGGCGTCGACTTCCTGCACTGTCGGCGGCAAGCCGATCAAGTCGAGACTGAGGCGCCGGATGAGAGTAGCTTTGTCGGCTTCTGGCGAAGGCGACAACCCTTCCTTTTCCAATCTGGCAAGAACAAAGCGATCGATGGGATTGCGACACCAAGAGGTGTTTCTGACGTCCGGCAACTTGGGGCGTTCGGGTTTGATATATGCCCAGTGTTTCACCTCACTTGTGGCCGAAATCTTTTCTGAAAGGTCGGGCCCGGATGCACCCTTATCGATCCAGTGGCGCATTGCGTCGATTTGCTCGCCTGTAAGAGGAGGGGCGCCATACGGCATTCGCGGCTGTGCTTGACCCAACAAGCGGCGAACGAGAGCACTGCGCTCGCTGTTTCCTGGGACAATGACCTTTCCCGAAGCACCTCCCTGGAGAATGCCAGCAAGGGAATCCAAGCGCAGCTCATTCTGGTGCACATCCCGCCCGTGACAGTGAACACATCGTTCCGCGAGAATGGGACGAATTTTGGCAATGAATTCGCTGGATTGTCCAACAGGAGCACTCTGGGTGGTCTTTCCAGCAGCCTCTTGAGGCGCCGCACCTGAAGGAGCCACGGCACCCGTCTCGGCGGCAATGGAGCCCTCGTCAATCCAGGCGCGAATTTTGTCGATTTGAGCGGCTGGCAAGGGAGCGGCGCTCAACGGCATTCTGGGAGCGCCGCCCTGCCCCAACAGGCGTTTCAGCAGCAGGCTTTCCTGGCTGCTCCCTGGAACGACAACCTTGCCGGAAGTACCACCTCGAAGCACCGCCTCTTCAGAGTCAAGGCGCAACCCGGCGTCAGACCTTGCTGGTCCGTGACACGTAACGCACGAGGTCTGGAAGATCGGCACAATGTCACGAAGAAAGTTCACATTCCTGTTCGACTGAGCCAGGTTCATGCTCACAAGTCGAAGCTCCATCCCACCTTTCGTCGTGACTAACATCGCCAGCACGCCGGCCACGACACACCCCAATAGGACCCGAATTACTCTTGCGGATGACATTTTCAGGTTCAGC
>CAVVYL010000018.1:0-15966 GCA_963752385.1 uncultured Acidimicrobiia bacterium
AGAAAATCGACTCTTGCTCAAGGGAGCCCGCCGTCCCACCTATGGTTCGGGATATTTGCTCTACAGTCTCGACAAAACTCTGATGAGGCAAGCTTTAGATCCGGAGCGGGGGCAACTCGAAGGGGAGGCTCACCCAGTCGCGGAACGAGTCGCTTCGGATTCTTATGGCAACGGCTTCTTTAATGTATCCGAAAACGGCGTGCTGATTTATCAGGCGGGTTATTCGCTAAAAGAGAGACGAATCACCTGGTTTGACCGCACCGGTAACGAACTGAGTGCTGGTGAAAAGGGGAGCTACGAGATGTTGAGACTCTCGCCTGATGGAACAAAGCTCGCATTCAAGGCAGGTGAAACGACCACTGATATTTGGGTGGACGAATTGGCGCGTGGTGTCCCGATGCGCCTCACCAACGATCCTGGGAACTACACCAGTCCGACCTGGTCGCCAGATGGAAGCCGGATTCTGTTCGCCGCACGGGACATATCTCGGCAGGTCATTTACCAGATGAATTCCAACGGGGCAGGTGGCAAGGAACTGCTGCTGGCGATGGAGACCTCCGTCTCGGGATGGCCCACGAGTTGGTCTCCAGATGCCAGGTTCATCCTCTACGTGCGCACGGAAAACCCCACTAATGCATTAACACAAGATATCTGGGTCTTGCCCCTCGCCGGCGACCGCAAACCCCGCCTCTTTGTCCACAACGCCTATGATGGGCAATTCTCTCCTGACGGCCGATGGGTGGCTTATACCTCCCACGAATCCGGCACGGGTCAGGTTTACGTTGTGCCGTTCGATGCCACTAAGGTTTTAGGTACAGAGCCCGGGGCCGTAACCAGCCTGGACGGCAAATACCAAATTTCGGCCAGTTTTGGTGTGTTGGCCAGGTGGCGCGGGGACGGCAGGGAGATCTTTTACAACGGAGGCAAGGAGTTGATGGCAGCGGAAGTTGACGGAAGAGGCAATAGCTTTGCAGCTCAGAAGGAGCAGGTTCTCTTCAAATTTCCGGAAGGATTCCGTTGGTATGACGTGGCCCCAGATGGAAAGCGCTTCGTCATGATTGCCCAAAAGGTTAGCAATGTAAACGCGCCGCTCACCCTGGTGCAGAACTGGACAGCGCTCCTAGGCAACAAGCCGTGAACTTATCCTCGGTGGCAGCGGCTGAGTTGGTAGGGACGGATCCCTGGCCGTCGAAGCGCGCGTGCGCAGGGGGGACAGCGGTGCTACGCGCCCGCTCCATGCCGCTGGGCTGGCAGCTCCAAATGTGTTGGTGTATTTATGAAACACAGTGGTTAGTTGAAGAAATCCGAGTTGAAATCAGTCCGGCATTTGGCGAAAGGCTACAACAAATGTCTGCCGAGAGGACGGATCTTACACGCCGGGTCTCTTGGTGCATGTAACGTTGGCCCATCAAGAGATTCGAGCGCTGGAACATGTCCACGATCATTCCCCCCAGAAACGACCCACTATCTGTTAGTCGGGTTCTACTGGCCGTGTAGTTAAAAATAACTGGTCCAATCTGTGCACGCGCCGACAGAGTTCGCATTCTGTGAGGGTTAGATGTGCGCGGGCATCACGATTGGCCAGTTAAGTCGGCTAACCGGAAGTGAATCACTTTGGACAGTTGCTGGCTCTAGTGCAGCAGTAGCAACCTACCGCTTTACGGGCTTCCAACCTTCGAAATCTTTGATAGTGGCGCAACTCGGACCGCCGTCCCGGCCCGTCCCTGGAACACGGGCTTCGAGCACACCGCCCGTGCGGATCATCTTCCCTGGAACGCCCTCGAGGGGGATCTTCAGTCTGCGACTCCAACATGAGTCGGTTTGGCCGGCGTACGTCCCAATATCAATGTAGACGAACCGTTGCTGTGGCGGTCCCTGTACAAACGGTCCGCCCAGTGCCGCCCTGCTGTGGGAAATGCCCTCCCTGATCGACGGCTGAAATTCAAAGATCAAATCGTTTCCCGTCGAGCGTTGCCTTTGGACGGGCTCGTAAGCGCTTCCGCTGCCCTGCTGCAATGCGAAATCAACGCCTGCGGGTGGCTGCTCGATGACAATCCGGAATGTGAGTCCACGAGCCATATATTGTGAAGTTTATGCTAAAGTTGCCCACGTTGCCGATCGCTTCCGGTTAGCCCGTCATCCGCTCGGAGCGGAGCTCTCTTACATTCCGAGAACGCCGTTTCACAGGCCTCAACTTCCGTGTAGCGAGCGATCCACTCAGGAAAATAGCAGTATGGCGTAAGAGAGCGTCTCAGCTGTTACTCATCTCTGAGCACGACGTTCGGGTCTAGCCGCGATGCCCGCCACGCCGGCAGCCAACTGGCGACCACCGCCACGGCCGTAATCGTCGCGATCACAAAGGCGATCGTCACGGTATCTGTCGGCTGCACACCAAACAGCAGGGACGCAATCAGCCGATTTACGGCAAGCGCGCCTGCAAGGCCAATGGTGACACCCAACGCCGTGACTTGAAGCCCTTGCTTCATGATCTGTGTGAGCACGTGGGAGCGAGCTGCACCGAGGGCGACCCGAATGCCGATCTCGCGCCGGCGCTCCGTAACCATGTAGGAGAGCACACCGTAAGTGCCGATGGCTGCCAGTAGCAGCGCCAGTCCGGCAAAAGCGCCCAATAGCTGCGCCAGGAGTCTCGGCCGGCGAATCGATTCGGCGAACACCGAATCCATGTCGCGAAGCCGCACGACGGGAACCGCGGCGTCCACTTCCCGAACCACTCGCTCGATCGTCCCTGACAGCGCGGCCGGTGGCAGCGTCGTCCGCATCACCACATTCATACTCGGCGGAGAGACGCCGTGCTGGTCAAGGGATACGTAAAGTTCAGTTCCTGCCGGGCGCTCCACCCCGCGCTGCCTGACGTCCTTGGCTACTCCGATCACCGTATGCCAGACATCATCGGTAGCGCCAAACGAACCACCCGGAGGCCGCAGACGCTGGCCAATCGGGTTCTGCCCCTTCCAGATCCTTTTCGCCAAAGTCTCATTGACGATGGCCACCTTGCCTTGCGACGCGTTGTCGGTTCGCTCGAAGCCGCGGCCGGCGACGATCGGGATGCCCATCGTCCCGAAATAGTCGCCCATGACGAATTGGTAGTAGTCGATGATTTCAAAGGGCCTTCCATCGTCGGAGGTGTAGTTCTCGATAGGAGTAGCGATCGCATCTGGAGTTCGATTCGGCGGCAGACCCGACATGGCAACCGTTCCCAGCACGCCCGGTACGGAGCGAAGCCTGTCGAGGACGCGCTGATATGCCTGCGCGCGTGTGTCGGGATCTGAATTCGCCATTGGCAATGTCATCGAGAACGTCACCAGCCGCGACCGGTCAAATCCTGCATCGATCCTCGTGAGGTTGTAGACTGTCTGAACTAGCAAACCCGCTCCGATAACCAGCATCACCGCGAAAGCGACTTGGGCGATCACAAGTCCACGACGGGCGTAATGACGCCAGGCGCCGCTGGCACCCCTTGCGCCCTCCTTGAGTGCAGTCACCATGCTACTCGTTCTCCCGCGCCCGAGCGACACGAATCCGAAAAGCAGGGCAGTCCCAGTCGAGAGGCCGAGCGCAACCAGCAGAACGGGCAAATCGATCGTAAGCTCACTCGTCCGTGGGATGCTAGTCGGGTAAGCACGGATCAGCGCCCGCACGCCAGCGCTGGCTAGCCACAGACCCAGAATGCCACCGGCTCCGGACATCACCGCACCTTCGGTTATCGACTGCCGGAGCAGCCGGCCGCGGCTGGCGCCGAGAGCAGTGCGCAGTGCAAACTCACGTCTGCGTGACCCGGCGCGAGCCATCACCAAGTTTGCAAGATTCGCGCAGACGATGAGCAGCACGAATCCCACGGCGGCCTGCAGAACCCAGATCGGCCGGCTGGAACTCCCAACGATCGCGTCCTGTAACGCCCGCAATTGGAGGGTGTGGTCTATTGCGCGCAGGGGACGGTTCGTGGGGACATGGTCTTTCGTGCCGACACGCTCGCCCCAGTCTTCGACGAATGCGTTCAGCTCCGTCTGTGCCGCCTCGAAGGTGACGCCGTCTTTCAGTCGCGCAACGACGTATAGGACGTGGGCCCCGCGTTGCCGGGCCGTATTCGGGTGGAGCCAGAGGGGCAACCAAACCTGGGTGTGGTTATCCATGACGTCGGCCCCGGGTGGCATAATGCCAACGATTTCGTGGGGGCGGCCCTCGATTTCCACCTTTTGTCCAACGAGCGGTCGTCCTCCAAATGCTGTTCGCCACAATTCGTGCGAGAGAATTGCGATCGGTGGCGGTAGCGTCCCGGTCCAACGCGCGGTTTCTTCGTCACTGAAGAACCGTCCCTGCTCCGGCTGAATACTGAGCGCCTTGAGCAAATGTGCATCGACGGAGATCGAGCGCACCCGCAGAGGTCGATCCCCGGCCGTGAGGTTGACCTCGCCGGTTGTGTACGCCGCGCCGCCGGTCGAATAAGCGCCAACCGCCGCGAACGACTGGTTCATCTGGCGGAACTCCGTGTACTCTGGTGCAGAGAGCGCATTTCGGGTGCCCCCAATGGCCGGAGCTTCTGCGGTCAGATACATTAGCTGATCGGGTTTTGGATAGTCGAGGGGCCGCAGCAGCACTCCATGCACGATCGTGAAAATGGCAGTGTTTGCTCCGATCCCAAGCGCCAGCGTGGCGACGACAACTCCTGTGAACCCTGGACTCTTCACTAAAGATCGAATCGTGTAACGTACGTCTTGTACAAGATCCTCGACAAAGTTTACGCGGCGCATATCCCGGCACTCCTCCTTTCGTTGCTCCGCTCCAGCCATCGCGCGGAGGGCGGCGCAACGTGCTTCCTCCGGGGAGAGCCCCCTACCGATTTCCAGCTCTGTCCGCTGGTCGATGTGAAATTGAAACTCTTCTTCGAGCTCCCGCTCGACGCGATCCCGTTGGAATAGAGATCGGAGCCGGAGGGTCAACCGGCGAAACCAACGCCAATCAAGCATGATTTATGCCTCGCTAAGTCGAACGACCTGAGAAATCGCGCCCGCCAGCCGTTCCCAGTTTGCGGTTTCGCGCTCCAGCGCCCGACGGCCCGGTCGTGTGAGCGAATAGAACTTGGCACGTCGGCCATTTTCCGTAACCTTCCATTCGCCTTTGATCCACCCTTCTTGTTCGAGCTTGTGGAGTGCAGGGTAAAGGGACCCATCGCTGACCTGGAGGATGTCTCCTGAAACCTGTTTCAAGCGCTGGCTGATCGCCCAAGCATGCAACGGTTCCAGTGCGACAATCTTGAGAAGAAGAAGGTCCAGCGTGCCCTGGACGAGATCGGCTGGTTTGCTCATGGATTCACCCCTCGGTTACCGAGTTTAGTGCCTCTGCCCTCGGTAATCAAGGGGGAATTGGACAATCTCCGTAGGATTTCGGAATGTTTGACGATTGGGCCCTTCTCCCTGGCTAACATAGGTAGAAGTCAACCGATTTAGGGGAGAGATAGATCCTCAGTGACGCCGTAGCATCTACCGATTCGACTCAGTGGTCGTATAGTCGGCTATCCGGAAGTAATCACGTCGCTCTTTCGCTTCAGTCCCCGGACGACGAACTGTCCACTCTTAAGTTAGCGCTCATGGGGCGTTGCCCTGGGCTGGATTAGAGATGGCCCTCTGGGCCGTTGGAGTTTGCGAGGTCATGATTGGAATGACAAGCATGAGTCACGATCAAGGTGCAATTCCCATCCGGAATGACGGGTCCGATCTTTTACTTTGTTTCTGCCACTGCCATTTCAAACTCCAGTTGGGGGCATTTGCCAGTCCGCCCGGAGGCCGGACTCGAAAGTCCGGCGAACCGGCAGGCTAGAAAGCCTGCCCCACATTGATTGGTGCAGACCGCAGGTCTTCAATTTCGGAATTCAGGCTTAGAGGCGGCACCAACTGATGCTGGTTCGGCAGGCCTGGCAACTGTTTCTCGAAAAACCATGCCTTGTGTGAGGTGATCGAGAGCGTGAAGAAGGACTCGTCGAAATGGATCAAGACCAAGACAAGGACTTACCGAAATTTCCATTGGCAGAGCGGATACGGGGCCTTTTCGGTCAGCTAGTCCAGTGTAGCTCGGGTGCTCAGGTATCGAGAACCAGAAGGAGCACCATCGAAGACGAACCTTTCAAGAGGAGTTCCGTGCGTTTTTGAAAAGATACCAGGTGCCTTATGACGAGCGGTAGTGTGGGACTGAAGGGATAGACCGCCCCTACAGGGCTTGGATCAAAGGGAACTTTGAAACCCAGGGCGTTGCCCCATAAACGCTAACTTAAGAGCTGAATAGTTTCCGGTTTGCCCGTGATACGGGAGGAGAGGGCTGTCAGTAAGCTGTAGGCGACTAGTCAGGACTATCCGCCGGTGCAGTGCCCGCGAGGGGGTGCATCAACGGTAGCCGAACACCGCATTCTCACGCCATAGGCAACTACCGCAGAGCCTTCCAAAGAAAGCCCATTGCAGCAGCGAGACCAATGACTGCGGGCATGCTCCAGTGAAAACGGAGCAGGGCAGTGAAAGCTGCCACTGCCAACCCAATGCCAAACCAATCTGGTCGGGCGTTTGGGAACAGGGCATGCTGCGTGAAGAAAACCGCCAGATTGAGGACAACCCCGACCACGGCTGCGGTGATTGCCGTGAGAATCGCCGTCAGATTTTGATTTCCGCGCAAATACTCAATGAAAGGAGCCCCGACGAAGATCCAGAGGAAGCAGGGAACGAAGGTTGCCCAGGTGGTGATAAGC
Source organism: uncultured Acidimicrobiia bacterium (assembly GCA_963752385.1). GTDB lineage: Bacteria > Acidobacteriota > Terriglobia > Versatilivoradales > Versatilivoraceae > CAVVYL01. Next base: position 6,752 of record CAVVYL010000018.1, read on the forward strand.
CCACCGATGATTCCCGCCATGACGGGATCGAGGCCGTGTGGGTGATGGTAGGCTCCCATGAATCCCACGAACTGCGTGACCATGATCAAGGGCCCTGGCGTTGTCTCGGCCAATCCCAAACCATCGAGCATCTCTTCTGGCTTTATCCATCCGTAGTGATGAACTGCCTGTTGTGCCAGATATGCCAGCACGGAGTAGGCTCCACCGAAGGTCACCATGGCTGCTTTACTGAAGAAGATTCCTTCCTGAACAAAGATGTCGTCCCATCCTCGAACTATGCCCAGTAGGATGATCGGTGCAAACCAGACTGACACACAGACTGCGACGACGTTAAAGAACCGGCGCCAGGTTGGCCGGGTGTGTTCTTGAGGAGCTTCATCGTCGGAAATAGCCGTCGCTGGTGCTTCCTGTTTGTCAGAGTTTGACCCGGCCTTGCTGACAGTAAATTTCGCAGGAAGCACTTGGCTTCCCACAAATCCGAGCAAGCCTGCTGAAAGGACAATCAGAGGGAATGGAAGCTGGAAGACATAGATCGAGATGAATGCAGTCGCTGCCAGGCCCATCAATACTGCGTTCTTCAGAGTCTTTTTCCCAATTCGGATGACGGCCTCTGCCACAATAGCCACTACGGCAGGCTTCAGGCCGTAGAAAAACGCGTCCACCCAACTGAGATTCCCATGGACAGCATAAATCCAGCTAAGAGCCAACAGGATGAACACTGACGGAAGCACGAAGAATACTCCCGCCACGATCCCGCCAATAGTCCGGTGCAAGAGCCAGCCGATGTAAATGGCGAGCTGCTGGGCCTCTGGCCCTGGAAGCAACATGCAGTAATTCAAAGCATGCAGAAATCGCTCTTCTGAGATCCACCGTTTCTCCTCGACCAATGCTTTGTGCATGATGGCGATCTGGCCGGTGGGTCCGCCAAAGTTGATAAACCCCAGCTTCAGCCAGTAACGAAAGGCTTCCCAAAAGTCTACGGTTACCTGCTTGGGCACATTTGCTGCCTTCATTGTTCTTTACCTAGAGATTCAAGGGCCTGATTCGAAGGGCTGCACTAAAACTGAAATCTCAGGCCGAGTTGGAGGCGGCGCGCGGGCAGCGAGCCTGTGGCCTGTCCGAAGAATGGGGAACTGAGCGCTCCAAGATAGTTTTGATAGTTGACGTGGTTCAACAGATTGAACGCATCCACGGAGAGCGGTGACCAAGGGGCTTTTGTCTTTGGCCGAGGGTTTCAAACGCAACTCTCGAAACCAGCGCAGGTCGATTACGGCCGCTCCGGGTCCTTTGCCCGTATTGCGAGTTGTGCCTGCCGGCCGGTCGTTGGCCAAACCATCTCGGTTCTCGTCGTGCCCAGTCGTGAGGTTGAATGGAATCCCTGAGAGCAGCGAGACCGAAGCGCCCAGGTTGAGCCAGCGGTGAAACTTGCCGGTGGCTAGCAGATTGAACTGCTGACGCCGATCGGTGTCTGCTCGTCCCCACTCGCCACGTGGGTTGAAGCTGTCCGCAGGAAACCAGCTGAGTCCGCCGGTGTCGCTCAGAGTTTTCCCGAAAGTATATTGGGCGAGTCCTGTGATCTTGGGGCCGAGATCTCCGGTAATGGTCACTTCTAGAGCATTTCCTTCCAAACGGCTGGCCGACTCAATGAATCTGAGGACATTGATTTGCGAGATCGGGTCGGCGGGCAAAGTCTGGCGGCAGCGGCGCGTTGCCATCGCGCGAGCGAAACTGATGGCTGCCCCGCGTCCCAACATAGTTGACGGCCAGTACAGTCTTTTTCGACAGCTGGCGCTCGATTCCGAGGTTGAACTGGAACACTTCCGGCAGTTCGGTCCCAGTGGCCAGACGGGTCTGGCTTGACGGAAACGTCGACGGCAGCGTTGCTGATAGTCCGGCGGAGGAAAGGGCGGATTGCTGATGACGTAGCGACGCAGGTGTGAGCCGTCGTAGCGGAGGATATCGAAGATGGGACCAGGCCCGGAGCGATCGTAGAACATTCCAGCGCCGCCGCGAATCACGAAGTTCTTCCAATGTGAAGGAGAGTAGGCGAAGGCCAGGCGGGGCGAGACATTGTTGGTATCTCCGAAATAGTTCTGCCAGTCGTAGCGGAACCCGAAAGCGAGGGAGAAATTGGCTTTGACCTTCCACTCATCCTGCAGGAAAGCCCCCAGAGTTTTTTCGATGAAAATGGTGCGCGGGTTTCCTGCCTGCAAGACTGCGGAAAACGGACGGCCCACCCCATACTCCTCAAGCGAGGCAAAGGAGTATGTCCCTAATTGGTTGGATCGATCACTCAATCCCCGGCGGCTCCAATCTGGCACATTGATTCCATACTTCAAGGTGTGTCTGCCCAGGGTCTGCGTAAGGAGCCAAGTAATGGAGGTATGCAACTCGGTACGCAAGCCGTCCGCCTGAGCGCCGCCCGCTGTGATGGCATCCACCACGACGAGGCGCGGCTCATCCAGATTGCTTCTTGTGGGCGCCCAATACCGCCCTACTAGAACACGAACCTGGCTGAGCAAGTGAGGGCTGAGCGTCGCCCGATAGTTGAACGTGAACTCATCCTCGCGAAAGCGGGCCTGCGCACCGGCCTCTGGCAACACAGTGCCGCCCACTCCAAGGTTGTTCTGCCAGCGGTCTTGAAAGTTGACCTGCCAGAACATGGCGTGGCGATCGTTCGGTTGAAAACTGAGGCGGCCCGAAAAGAAGGTGTTCTGCTGAGGAGTTGGAGCGTTCTCAGTGATGAGCCCATTCGGACCTTGAGCAAACACGACCGCCTGCAGATCCTCGCTTTCGCGCAGCCCGGATAAAAGGAAGGTTGCCTTTTTCCCGGAGCCAATTGGACCAAACAGACTTCCTTCGAAGATCCTCCGCTGCTCCGGCGGACGCTCCACCGCAAAGGCATCACGCGCATTCAGATGCTGGTCACGGAAGAGGAAGTTGAATGTGCCGTGGTAGCGATCGGTGGCGCTCTTGGTGATGACCTCAATGCGCCGGCGGCTCCAGCGCGGGTATTCAGCCGTGTAGGGGTTCTGATTGATCTTGATCTCTTGAATGGCCGAGGCGGTCACGCCGACATTGCGGGCCTCCATGCCGTCGACAATAAGAGAGACTCCACTGTCAGGATTGGAAGGATCCAGAAATCGCGACAAGGCAGTCACAAAATCCATGTTCAGGATTGGCAAGGTTTCGAGCAGCCCCTGCTCAACTGAAATGGCGTTTCGATTGTTGGCGATGTCTGAAGTCAATAGGTTGGAGTTTCCGGAAACAGAGATCTCTTCCTTAATGGCAGCGAGAGCCAGCCGGATGACTAGCCGGGTCACGGGCCGGTTTCGAACTTCTACTTCCCGGTCTACCGAGGCAAACCCTGGAACCACCGTCTGTAAACGATACCGGCCTGGAACAAGGGCGATGAATCGGAAGCCGCCGTCGATGGCGGTTTCGCGTACTTGTTCACCTGTCGGCCCGCGCAGCACGACGCGTGCCTTCGGGACGGCACTGTCGGAGGGATCAATCAGCTTTCCCTCGATACTGTAGCTGGCCCTTCCGGTTTGGGAGTAGGAGGGACCCAGCAGCGATGAAGGATGTGGCCAAAGCCGCAATTGGACTGCTGACGAAAGCGTCTCGCTAGGGAGTCCGCAGCGTCGATGGGCTTTGATACTCTGCCGAAACCACAAGAACTGCTTTCCATCCCAAGCAAGTCTGTACCGGCAGACTTTCACCTTTCTACTCCAAGGGCTACTCGCCGCTGACATTCGGCATAGAGGGCGTCGTAGACGATAAACTCTCGAGACAGAATGTCATGATCGCTGAGCCCCAACGCGCTAAAGCCGTGGGCAATCCAGCGCAGGCCTTCGCCAGCGGGATGAGGATTTGATGGGTGCGAGTCGGCGGCGCGCACGATCTCCGCAAGCAGGTGGAGCGCTGGATCGTTGAGCTGGTATTTCTTCAGAATCGAGTCGAACGAAACGTCCTCGCCGTGGTGACCCAGCTCGCAGTTGGGAACGTCATAGAGAATTCCGTTTGTGATGCTTCGACCAGTCCGTGTCAGCGGGCAGAAAAACAAACTCGGCTTCAGGGATCGATGAATTTTGAATGAGCCAAGGACAAGCGACTCGGTCGACTTTGACTTTCTCGCGAGTGATCCATTTCATGAGGACCTCCTGCCAATGTATTCCTGGCGGTCGGTTAGTGCTTGGTCTGGTCCAAGGCAGCCCGCAGCGCTTTCGCCAAGTCAACAGTCGATCCTCGACCCCAGTAGTGAAGAAAGATGTAACGCGGCTGTTCGTGAGTCATGTGATGGTGGATGGCGACGATGTTTACGGCTGGCCTTGCGCAGCGCCTTGAGAACAGGCTGGAGTTCGTCTTCCAGGACCGCAAAATCGCCATCCACGAAGGCGTTTTCATTGCTGCCTGCAAAAGCGGCCCACGTGTTGACTCCCATCTCTTTGCCGACTGCGGTTCCCCCATGCTTGGCCTTGCGGCCAATGACGACCTTGTACATGCCGGCATTGGCTTGTCCGCTATGGCCAAGCAGCTGATCGATGGCCTTTCCGTCAATTGAACTTTCTGCAGGAATGGGAGTCCCTTGAAAGCCCTTCTTTGGCTCCGGACTGGAAGCGCGGATTTCTTTGATCTTGTCTTGTGTCATTCGTACTGCCTTGGCCAGCGAGCTCGACACTGCCATGGCCGCCGATGTGCATGAAGTAGACGTTGGGTTGGTCGAAGAAGAAATGGTTGTGCAAGGCTGTCACTTCGAGGCCATTGTCCAGGGCCGCGCTCATTACAGGGTTCACTTCGTCTTCAAACACGACCAGATCCCCCATAACCATGGCGTGAGACCCAGTGCCTTTAGTAAATGCCGCCCAGGATGTCAGGCCCATGAAAGGCTTCATGGTCCAGCCGTCGACAGACAATTTGACGTCTGTGCGTGGGAAGCTCACTTTGAAAACCTTCTCTTCAGAATTCAGGGCGCCTTTCACTCCCGTCAACTCCTCAATTTTCTTGGTGTCGATCCCGATATTTTGTGCTTCGACGCTCGTGGATATGGCCATGCCGATCAAAACGCCGAATAGCAGTTGCTTGCCCACGTTCATAAGGGCCTCCTTTCCATTTGCATCCAAAGAGTGATTCGATCTGGTCGCTAGCCATCACGAGGCGCAGATCCGGTCTATTCACCCTCCGCTGTCAGGTCATCGAAGTAAATGACCGAATCCGCCTTTGTCCAGAGCCCGATCTTGCCCGCATCGGCGAAGGTGTTGTCTTCTACTTCAAATAGTTTCTGACCATTAAGGGAGACCGTGAATTGAGTCCCTTTCACCTCCACGCCCAGCTTGTTCCAGGTGTTGCCCGGTACTCTAGTTTTCACGCCATAGGTTTTTTCCGGAGTTCCCTTCGGAGCTAGAGAGATTCGCTTTCCGTCTTGAACCTTGTAGAGCACGACGTTGTTTTCCAGGGCATTGGCTCGCACGATGTAATAGTTGTTGGCATCACGAAATCGCCATACGAGGCCTGCACCTTGATCCCTTTTTCCTGAGATCGCCTTGAAGCGGACAGTGAGAATGACGTCCTTGTAGTTGGTCTTTTCTGCAATCGCCAGCGGGAAGCGATAATTCGTAACGTCGTCTGAAAGCTGCGCAAGAACATTCGGTTGGGACGGTGCCGTAGGATCAGCGGTTACCTTCCAGTTGCCCTTCGAGCCCTGGCCCGTGTGCTCCGACAGAAACCCTGAAGGCAGCTCCTGGACTTTTTCCTTGTCGAAATTCCAAGTCTTCACCTTAGGCAAAGCAGGCGCTGTCGCCAGCATCATCACCGTCACGGCTACTGACGAAAATGCGAAGGTAAGGAGTCTGGTTTTCATTGTGTTCCCTTTCCACTCAAAGTTGGATTTCTGACGGAGGGCAACGTGACTCGGAAGGTACTGCCTCGTCCAAGCTCACTCTCAGCCTCAATCCTCCCGCCGTGGGCTTCGCAGATCGATTTGCAGATGGAAAGCCCAAGGCCACTCCCGCCGATCTCCCGCGAACGTGCCTTATCGATCCTATAAAAGCGATTAAAGAGCCTTTGAATTTCTCCTCTGGGGATGCCAGGCCCGTTGTCCTTCACTTCAAGTACGCAACCAGAGTCAGCCGGTGCCAACCGAATCTGGATCCGGGTACCGGCGGGGCAGTATTTGATCGCGTTGTCGATCAGATTCAGAAGCACCTGCTTCAGGCGATACCGGTCTCCTTGAATCTTGACCTGGGGACTTAGCTGCGTCTCAAGCTGGATCTGTTTGTCTTCTGCCAGCAGCTTCATTTGATCCGCTGTGGTGGCGACTAACTCCGACAGATCGAAAACTTCGTGCTCCAGTTGAATCTCACCCGAATCCAGTTGGGTCAGCTCCATCAACTGGCTCACCGTCTTGGATAGTCGCTCGGCCTCCTCAAGGGTTTGGGCCACTGTTTCCTGCGTCTCTGCTGTCCGCGGATAGGCATCTAGAGCCGCCTTGTTCCGCAGGACCAGTTCCAGGTTTCCCCGAATGACAGTTAGCGGCGTACGCAGTTCATGCGAGGCATCCGCCGTGAATTGAATCATCTGCTTAAAGGAAGCTTCCAGCCGGTCTAGCATTTCATTCAGCGTCCGCGTGAGTTCCTGAATTTCGTCTCCGCTGGAGGTCTCCACCAGGCGCTGGCGCAAATTGCCGGAATTGATCTTCCGGGCTGTTGCGATGACATGGCGAATGGGATTGAGCGATCGGCTGACCAACAGGGCACTTCCGCCTGCCGAAATGAGCAGGGCGAACGGAAACAGGAGAACCTCCACTCGCCGCAACCCCTGTAAGCTGGTTTGCACCGGCTGCAAGGACGCGGCCATTTGGATTTGGTAAGACTCGCCTTGAGGCACGCGTATAGGGGCGGATGAAGACGAGCCGCCCATTGGCGGCATCGACTTCCACATGCGACTCTTTCAGATTGGGGAGGAAACTCACCGGGGGAGGAGAAAAGCTTCGGTCATGCGGTTCCCCCGATTCGTACACGACGGTTCCGTTTGGCTGCACGATGCGGACAAAGAGGTTGTTTGTTTCCGGATCATAGTGTTCTTGAACCTCGTCACGCAGATAGTCGACTCCCGACACCTGTATGTTGGCCAACAGCGATTCGGCGATTTGCCGGGTAAGATTGGCGCATTGCGCTTCGACTAAATGAGTCAGATGCCGCCGGAATCCCCAAAAGGCGGCCAGAGAGAAGGCCAAGAGTACTCCCGCAAGCAGCAAGACCTGGTAAGCCGCGAGGCGGAATCGGATCGAGCGCGGATTCATGGCGCCCCCTCGGCGTTGAGTACATAGCCAACGCCTCGTACCGTATGGATGAGCTTCGGTTCAAAGCCTTGATCGACCTTGTTGCGCAGGTAGCGGATGTAAACGTCCACGACGTTGGTAAAACTGTCGAAGCTCTGGTCCCACACATGGTCCACGATCATGGATCGTGAGAGCACCTGCCCTGCATTTCGCACGAGATATTCCAAGAGAGCGTACTCCTTGAGAGTCAGTTCGATCTTCTTCCCGCTTCGAGTGACCTGTCGCTTGCTGAAGTCAACGCGGAGATCAGCCACCTGAAGTGCGTCTTGAGTCTCCGTCTTGCCACGCCGCAACAATGCCTTTACACGAGCTTGCAGTTCGGCAAAAGCAAACGGTTTGGTCAGATAGTCGTCGCAGCCTCGCTGGAATAACTCGACCTTGTCCTGGACCGCTCCCCGTGCTGTGAGAATCAGCACGGGAACCGTTCGGTTGATTTGTCGGACGCCGTCTAAGACAGCCTGGCCTGTCAACCCTGGAAGCATGAGGTCGAGAATAATTAGGCTGTACTCTTTGGACAGTGCCAGGTCGAGACCTGACGGGCCATCCTGAGCGACATCGACCTGGAATTTGTCTGCCGAGAGCCCGCGCCGGATAAAGCTGGCCACCCGCGAGTCGTCTTCGACCACTAGAATTCGCATAACTCACTCTACTCCTCGATTATGAGAATTCCATGAGAGCAGGATTAGAAGATTCTCATAATCCAACCAAACCAACGTCGCATCGCTTGGTTCCCCGCTTTGGGAGTTCCCAGTTTGCAAAAAGCATCGGAGTGCGCCCGATCATGAGAAGGTTTTAATCTTCTTCTCATCAATTTCTCATGAAGGCTGTGTAGAGTGGAAGAACCGTGAAAAGAAAGGAGGCATGAAAATGGAAGCCAATGGACACGCAAATCGGCACTCGCCACCGACTGTCCTGGGAGCTGCCGCTGAGAGCCCCAAGCACGACCACTCCAACCGTCTTCTTCGCAGGGTTGGGAACCAAACTGGCTTGACCGGAAGAGCAAGGCTAATCATATCGTTCCTCGTTATCGATGAGCGATTCCACAGATGACTGACAGTCTCCGAGATCTCTACTTAGGTTTTGTCAGAGTGTCATATTCTCTACCATGCATCCCACGAGCCAGCCTATGACAGGTGGTTGGTCGAAGAATTGGCCGAACATCGGTACAAGCTGAGCCCTAGCAGGTTGCACTCAATTCTTCAGGGACTAGAAGAAGGCAAGCTCCTATCGAGCTACGAGGAAGTCATCAACGGTAAGGTGCGAAAGTACTACAAGGCGACGGCAGCTGGTAGAAGGGTCCTCAAAGCGGCTCAAACGATGGTCGGGGAGTTTATGCAGCGAGATCCTTCCAGAATGAAAGACACCCAGGGCTCAGGCTCTTAAACGCCGGAGAAAAGGAAAACGTCTCTAATGTCGGCGCGCTGAAGAGATACGACTGCGGGCGCAAGAAAAAGGAGAAACACGACTATGAAAGCGAATCGACGACCAACGCTTTTGCGCGGATTCTCAGTTCTCATCGCCTCTGGACTCTTGTTCGAATCTATCTCTTGCCCAAAAGGGCAAAGAGAAAGGCGCGAGCAGGACGACCCCAACGGTTCTGTTCGTCTGTGAGCACGGAGCCGCAAAGAGCCTGCTGCTTACTTTGACAAGCTTGCCAAGGATCAGCGCCTAAATTACAAAGCAGCCTTTCGCGGAGTTAACCCTGACCCCGTACTCAACTCAGTGGCAGAGAAAGGACTCAAACAGGATGGGATAGATACCAGTGGTTCGAAGCCGGCACGTGTGACGCAAAACAACGTGGACAAAGCTTCTCGGATAGTTACGTTGGGTTCTGCGTTGCCTGCCGGAATACACGTGACCTCGAAAGTAACGGACT
>CAVVYL010000019.1:0-18576 GCA_963752385.1 uncultured Acidimicrobiia bacterium
TTATTCCGGTTCTCCCAGGCATTCAGCCGCCCCGTGTCGTTCAGGGATTCCTGATTCGACAAGAAACTACGGTCTGATGTGTTCGCCAGAAGGCTCGTCTGTAGATGGCGCGGCGGGCCATCGAAGCATCCTGGCATCGCTTGCACAACGGCATCCGGTGCCGCCTTACCGACGTTCGCGGCCATGTCATCAAGGAAGTGGTGCGTTCCTGAATTTCGGAGACAAAATACGAGGGATTGAAAAGGAGCGTTTGAGAGAAGGGTCGGTGTGCTTAGTTATTATTAATATATATTACTATAAAATATATATAATATTGTTTATTAATAGTATGTTGCGAGTGGAAACATTCTTGCTTGTTCAATAGCATCGTGCGGGGAAGTTTGTCCAGTAGTCAAGTGTCACACTTTTGTCAAATCCAACTGAAGATTATTGATCTCGAAGGCTATGGCTTAGGAGTGTGCCGAAGCCATGAGAGTTGTGACGCTTCCTAAATTTTGAATCTCAACCGACCGTTACAGGCTAAGGAGAAGAGCATGAGGAATCTGGGGATACGCGGCTTAGTGGCCGCTTTCAGTTTGTTCTTGTTCGCTGGTTTGGCGCTGGGACAGACGGGTGCCGGAACGTTTGGGACCATTCTGGGTACCGTCAATGATGAGACAGGCGCTGTCGTGCCCAAAGTCACTGTGACCGTGACCAGTGTACGGACAGGCAGTGTGCGCACCACCACTACCAATGAAGAAGGTTCGTACCAGGTGCCGGCTCTTTTGCCCGGCCTCTACCGGGTTGAACTGGAGGCCAGCGGGTTCAAGAAGTACCAGCGGACCGATGTGGAGCTGAGAATCAACGAAAGCGTGCGTGTGGATGCCACCATGCAAGTTGGAGAGTTGACGCAAACCGTGGAGGTGGAAGGCGGAGCGCCCATGCTGACAACGTCGAGCGGCACGGTGGGACACGTGATCGAAAACAAAGCCATTGTGGAACTGCCGTTGAATGGCAGGGATTTCACTCAGTTGACATTGATCCTTCCCGGGCGCCACCCCGGGGAGTGGTATCAATGCAGGAGGCTTTTTCATCATCGGCGGCAACGACGTCTCCGTGACAGGCAATCGAAGCGACTCCAACAACTACACTCTGGATGGAGTGGACAACAACGAAAATTTTTTCAAGTTTCACGCCATCAAGCCTTCTATTGACGCGATTGAGGAATTCAAGATTCAGACCAACATCACCTCGGCCCAGTTCGGAGCGGCCGCAGGGGCCAATGTTAATGTGGCGACCAAGTCCGGAACCAACGAGTTTCATGGCGCCGCTTTCGAGTTTCTGCGGAACAATGTCCTGGACTCTCGGGAGGTTTTTGCTACAACCCGTCCTCAGTTCCGATACAACGATTTCGGGGGAACCATTGGCGGTCCCATCAAGAAGGATAAGACGTTCTGGCTATTCAATTACGAGGGCACGAGAACACGGCGGGAACAGACCCTCCTGGGAACCATCCCGACTCCGGCCATGTTGCGGGGTGACCTCTCGCGTGACGTTGAAGGAAACCCGGCTCCTACTATCTACGATCCGTTTACCAAGCAACCACTTCCGGGAAATATTATTGATCCCAGCCGAATTGACCCGATCAGTCAAGCGTACCTCGATGTTTTCTATACCCCCTTGCAGCCCAACCGCTCGGGAGCATTCAATCTGATCAACACGTTACCCCTCGAGTTGGACACAAACCAGTTCACGGCCCGAGTTGACCACAAGTTCAGCGCCAATACGAGCATCTATGGCCGATTCTCATTTTCGGAACTCAATCAGATCGAACCGCAGACTCTGCCAACAAATATTCGGGAGAGATTCAATACCTTCCACAATGTGGGGGTCACGTTAACTCACTTGTTCTCGCCGACTACGATTTTCGACTTGCGTTACGGATGGAACCGCTACAATGTCGCCTTTGGAAACCCGAACCTGGATTTAACAGGCCCCCTGATTGCTGCCGGCCTGACAGGAATTCCGGAAGAGTTTCGTGGGTATGACTACCCGATTAATCTGGATTTCAGCGATTTTACAGGCGCTGGGAATTTTGCCTTTCAGAACGGGCCTGATCGTAACAACCAGATCTTGCCGAACCTGCTGATGATTCGTGGCAAACATTCCATTGCCGTCGGCGCCGACATCAAGCACGAGCAGATCTTTCACGATGGCGTCTTCTCCAACTGGGCTTTTACCAACGTCCCGACGTCGGATCCCCAAAACGTCGGTACCACAGGACAAGGACTGGCCAGCTTCCTCTTGGGTTTTCCATCCACAGCCTCTCGAATTTTGGGAGATCCTTCGCTGGACGCCAGCCGCTGGTTGGTGCACTACTACGTCCAGGACGATATCAAACTGACCCCGAAATTCACCCTGAACCTCGGGTTGCGTTACGAGGACTCTCACTGGTTTCATCACAACCAGGGTCGCCTGTCGGGATACGACACGGAGACTGGGTCAATACATGTGGGCAAGCGAAAATCCGATTACCGGAGAGCCTGCCAATGTTCCAAGAACTCTGGTGGACCCGGACCGCAATAACTTCGCTCCCAGGTTCGGCATGGCCTACCTCCTGACTCCGAAGACAACCGTCCGCGCAGGCTATGGCCTTTTTTATAATGCCAATTTCACCTGGGAAACGAGTTCGGCACGCGGCAACTGGCCCTATTCCGTTTCCCAATCGAAAGAAGGAATGAACCGGGATGTCCCGGATACTCCCCTGAATAGTGTGTTTCCTGACACCCCAGACCTCAGCACTGTGCCCCCGGACGTTCAGCACAGCATGAGCCGGCACCAGCGGGTGGGATACATGCAACAGTGGAATCTCCATGTGCAGCGCGAACTCGGCACTGGCTTGGTGATGGAGGTAGGGTACGTCGGGACCAAAGGGACTAAGCTGTCGTCCTTCTTCAATGCCAACGTGGCTCAGCCAGGTCCTGGACCAGTTGGGCCGCGACGACCCTTCCAGAACGTGGGAGGCTTTTCAGAAGACAAGTCCATCTCTAACTCCAGCTACCACGGCATGACTGTCAAAATGGAAAAGCGACTTTCGAGTAACGCCAACTTCCTGGCCAACTACTCCTACTCCAAGTTCATTGACCTTTGCTCCCATTTTGGGTGCCTTCCCCCTCAGAATTCATTCGACATCAAGGCCGACTATGGGCCTTCTTCCCTGCATAACACGCACATCTTTACGTTGGGTTACGTCACAAACCTGCCGTTTGGTCGAGGCCAACGGTTTGGAGCGAACCTGACAGGGGTAGCGAATGCGATTATCGGCGGGTGGCAGCTCAACGGAATCACCACCCTGAGGAGCGGGAGACCGTTCAATGTTGTTTTAAACTTCGACAATCAAAACGACGGACAGCGTACGCAGCACCAGAGGCCGAACCTCATCACAGATCCTCAGCCTTCCGGTTTCGAGGGGACACCTACCAGATGGTTCGACACGGCGGCGTTCCAGGTGCCGGCCCCCTACACCTATGGCAATCTGGGCCGCAACGCGCTCTGGGGACCTGGATTTCAGACCTGGGATTTTGGCCTCTTCAAAAACATCCGAATCAGTGAGGGCAGCCGTTTGCAGTTCCGAACGGAGTTCTTCAATGCCTTCAACAACGTCAACTTTGCCAATCCCAGCGCGTCCCTCGGTCAACAAGGTGCCGCCACGCCCGGATTTGGCCAGATCAGCAGCACGGCAAGCAATCAACGTCAGATCCAGTTTGGTCTGAAGTACATCTTCTAGCCAAATAGGTTTCTGTACCTGTACTAACCAATCGAGCCACCACGGACCTGGGCGGTCCGGGGTGGCTTTTTGTTTGTCGGCGCTTGGTATGAATGCGAAAATACAGAGTCTCAGTAGTCAAGGGCGCCGCCCTTGATATCCCGGGTGGAACGCGCGCGTGGGACCGCTGTCCCCCGGTGCGCGTTGGGAGAGCGTGGGCAGGAGCGCCCGCTCCACCCAAGACGAGAATAAAATTCTCCTTTCGACCAACATAAGCAGCTGACGTCCAGGCGAACTCGAGATGACGAGGGATCATGATTTCCAGGATAGCCGTCAGACAGGGATGGCCCAGCCGCATTGGCCGTGAGTTCTCGTTTCTTTTGGCGATTGGCTTTTCGTTACACGCGAGTCCTTTGGGCTCCGAGACCGGCACGGCCAGCGCAGCGCGGGGGCATCTCGAAGCTGCGCTGAACGCCCAGAAACAGGGACAGTTTTCGAAGGCTGCGGACGAGTACCAGGCCGCTCTGAAATTGATTCCGGGGTCGCCTGAGATTTTTCAGAACCTTGGCCTCGTCTATCACATGCAGAACCGCTACGAAAACGCAATCCAGGCATTCGAAAAAGCCCTCGCCCTTGAGCCCGGTCTCTGGGCTTCGAATCTCTTTCTGGGAATCGCGTGCTACAAGACGAACCAGTTTGCACGGGCCGTCGATGTGCTGAACAAAGCCCTGGAACTGAATCCCGAAGCGGCGGAGCTAGAGGGGCGCTTCTGGCTCGGGGTTAGCTACAAGGCGCTCGGCCGCTACGAAGATGCCGCTCGGGAACTGGAGAAGCGGCTGGAACGTTCACCGCAGGAAATCGAGGTCCTCTACAACCTGTCGGATGCCTACCGGTCGTTCGCGCCTCAAAGGGCGGCTGAAGTGCTACAAAGAATGGTAGCGATTGATCCCGGTTCCTACCGCGTGAAGCAGATGGAAGGTGAGGTCTTTGAACAGCAGGAGAAGTATCCCAAGGCTTTGGAAGCCTATCAGGCAGCCTACCGCCTGAAGCCCGATCTTCCCGGCATTCGTTTCGCGCTGGGCAGTGTCTATTGGAAGATGCGGCAGTTTGACGAGGCGGCGAAATGGCTTCGGGAGGAGCTCAACTCCAATCCGCATCACGCGCTGTGTCATTACCAGTTGGGGAATATTCATGTGTATCAGAATCAACCCTCCCAGGCGATCCCTCATCTACAGCAGGCCCTTGAGGCTAAAGTTTCGGTCACCGATGTCCATCGGGACTTGGGGAAGGCTTTCGTTCAACTGGGGCGCTATGAGGAAGCCGTGCAGCACTTCAGCCAGGTGGCAGCAGCCGAGCCGGACGACGATGCGATCCATGCACTGCTGGCGAGCGCCTACCGGAAGCAGGGCAAGCTGGCAGAGGAAATGAAGGAAATGGAACGGTTCCAGGAATTGAACCAGAAGAAGCTGGAACGGGTCCAGCGACAAACACAGAGCCTGCCCTGAGAATGGAGTGCATGAGGCAACCCGCATTTATCTTTGGCTTCATGGCTTTGCTGCAGTTCGCCTCGGGTAGCGCCGCGCTTGCCATGGCTCAGAGTAAGGCCGATGAGCCACAGCTCCAGCGTGGTGTTCAATACCTGGAGCAGCAGAAGTACGAGCAGGCCGTTCGGGAGTTGCGTCAGGCCGTCCAGGTGAGCCCGAAGTCCTACCCGGCTCTTTACAACCTCGGCTTGGCTTACTGGAACCTCAGAAAACTGGATGCTGCCTTTGACGCCTTTCAACAGGCCAGCCGCCTCGAACCACGTGAACCCAACTCGCGTTACTATCTCGGCCGCATCTATTTGGCGAAGGGAGAAGCCGCTCAAGCCATCCCGCTTTTTGAAGGCTTGGTTCAGAACCTGGCTTCACCCTTGGCCGACGAGCACTACCAGCTGGGTTTGGCCTACCTGAAAGCCGGCAAGGGAGAAGCAGCCATCGAGGTTTTGCGCAAGGCCACGCAACTCTCGCCTCAGAATTCGAGTGTTCATGAGGCTCTAGGAAGAGCCTACCAATCAGTTGGACAGCCTGCAGAGGCAGAAAAGGCGTTTGCGCTCTCCAGCCAACTCAAGAGCGAGGACCTCCAGGCGTCCCAGTTGCTCCACCTTTGCCGCCAGCATCTTGAAGCCAAGGACGTCAGCAAGGCCGTGGAGACGGGCCGGCAGCTGGCCCAGCTTTCCAGTGTAGAACATCTGGTGGAACTCGGCGTTCTGTTCGGGCAGAGCGGCCTCGTAGAACAGGCGCTTGAGCCTTTACAGCGGGCGGTAGCCCTGGAGCCCAACCGATTTGAGGCGCAATTTAATCTTGGCTATACCTTTCTGAATCTCGGAAAGTATGCCGACTCTGAGATTTGCCTCAGCCAGGCCGAGAGAATTGACCCGGAGTCGTTCGAGGTTCATTCCATGCTGGGAGTTGTTCGGGGTCATCTGAAAAAAACTGTTCCTGCCATTGAAAGTTTCCGCAGGGCGCTGGAACTGCAGCCGAACAGCTTCAGAGTTCAATCGCTGCTGGCGCTGGAGTACATTGAAGGACGTTACTACGAAGAGGCCATTCGGCTGCTCTCAAGCGCCGTCAAGCGCGACGAATCTGAACCCACTTTGCGCTTTCTGCTCATCCAGGCTCACTATAAGAACCAGGATTCCGTAAAGGCACTGGAGCAAGCCAAGCTGGCCGTCAAACAGTTCCCGAGTTTGGCCCAGGCTCACTATGAATTGGGATTCCAATTGTCCAGTTTTGGCCGATTCCAGGAATCCAAGACAGCCCTCGAAAGGGCACTTGAACTGGATGCCGGGTATCCGGAGGCTCACTACTTGCTCGGCGACCTCTTGCTGAAGGAGGCCCAGCCCGAGCTAGCCTTGGATCATTTCCAGAAAGCGCTCGCCAAGAATCCCTCTATGATCGACGCGCATGTGGGCCTGGGCAAGGCCTTGCTGGCACTCGAGAAGAACGAAGAGGTGGTTCGCAACATGGAGAAGGCGATTGTTCTGGATCCTTCGGACCCCCAACTGCATTTCAATCTGGCGCAAGCCTATCGTGGCCTGGGACAAGCGGAAAAGACTCGACTGGAGCTGCAAACCTTCAATCGCCTGAATCAGGAGCGCATGAAACGGAAAGACCGCGAAGTACCGAGGAAATTCCCGCAATAAAGTCAGCGGATTCTTCAGAACCGCTTTGATCAGATTTGAATGCTTCGGATATTGCTGGCTTCTATCGGACTTGCAGCCACATTCTCTGCCTTCCCACTGTTCGAAAACATAGGGCCGCGGGCAGGCCTCGACTTCAGGCTTACCTCCGGCAGTGCATCCAAGGCTTACATTCTCGAGTCTATGGGCGGCGGTGTCGGCTTCATCGATTACGACCGCGACGGCTGGGTGGATGTGTTCCTGGTCAACGGCTCGACGTTGGAATCGGAGCGCCTGGGAAAGAACGCAGCGACCAGCCGTCTCTTTCGCAACAATCATGACGGTACGTTCACCGATGTGACCGACAAAGCTGGCGTGCGAACCTCTCATTGGGGCATGGGAGTGTGCAGCGGGGATGTGAACAATGACGGGTTTGAAGATCTCTACCTTGCGAATTATGGTCCCAACGCCTTGCTCTTGAACCGCGGAGATGGGACATTTCGGGAGTTTACCAAAGAGTCGGGCACGGACGATGCCGCCTGGAGTTCATCGTGTGCGTTTGCCGATTACGATCGGGATGGGGATCTTGACCTGTATGTTTCGAACTATCTCGAGTTTGACATCAACCATCTTCCGCAGGACAGCCCCCTTTGCCGGTTCCGCGGTTTCAAGGTCCAGTGTGGTCCTCGGGGATTGACACCGGCGCGGGGCCGGCTCTACGAAAACGACGGCAGTGGCAAGTTTGCTGATGTCACCGACAAGACGGGGATCTCAAAAGCGCGTCCGTACTACAGCCTGGGAGTAGTTTGGGGAGATTACGACAACGACGGTGACGCCGACCTCTTTGTTGCCAACGACTCAACTCCGAACTATCTATTTCGCAACAACGGCGACAAGACGTTTTCCGAAGTTGCTCTCCAGTCAGGCGTGGCCGTCAGCGACGATGGCCGCGAACAGGCCGGCATGGGCGTGGACTTTGGGGACTACGACAATGATGGAGATCTGGATCTGATTGTTACCAACTTCTCGGAGGACTACAACACGCTCTATCGGAACGATGGTCAGGGACGCTTCAGCGACGTGTCGTTCGCGGCCGGCATCGCCGAGCCGAGCTGGCAGTATTTGGCATGGGGCGTGCAGTTCGTCGATCTGGACCTCGATGGATTTCTCGACATGGTGGTTGCGAACGGACATGTCTACCCGGAAGTGGACATCCATCAGATCGGTACTTATCGGCAGCGAAATCAAATCTACAGGAATCTCCGCAACGGCAAATTTGAGGAAATCGCATCCAAGGCCGGGCCAGGATTTCAGGAGCTTTACTCTAGCCGAGGGCCTCGCGACTGGCGATGTGAACAACGATGGGCAGATGGACTTCTTGGTCGCGAACCTCGACGAGGCTCCCACGCTGCTTCAGAACAAAGGCGTGGCTGGCAACTGGCTAATGATCAAATTGAAGGGGACGCGGTCCAACCGCAGCGCGATCGGTGCAAGAGTCACTATCAAGGCAGGTCAGCTAACCGGGATGCGTGAAGTCAAGAGTGGAAGCAGCTACCAGTCCCAAAGTGACCTGAGGCTCCATTTCGGCTTGGGCGCAGCCAAGACGGTCGATGAGGTCAAGATCCGTTGGCCAGGCGGGCAAACTCAAACTTTGCGCAATGTGAAGGGAAACCAGATTCTGACGGTCGAAGAGAAAGCCGACGAGTAGGCTCGTTTGAAACCCATGAGGCCTCGATCAGACACGGGTTTTGAGGACTGCCTCGGCCGTGGAGAATCCTCCTGCGATTTCCCAGCCCTGACGGGTGAGAAAACTCGGGCCGGTCGGGCCTCCTGGGTATGCCACGTGTCCCAGGCCCTGATCTGAAGGACTCGACCGGCGGGCCTGTTCTCCCCTTCGAGCGCGTTGAAATTTCTTTCACGTCGCTTGCGTGCAGGAAGACGCTCTGCGGCTTCGTCGAGCGGTCCGGGCTACGGTATGCTGCACCTTCAGGGCAGGGACATGATGTGAGCGGCAACAGACTTTCTGAGATACGTCTTCAGCTCGGATGCTTGGCCATCTGGTTGCTCACATCGCTGTCTGTTTGCGCGGACTCGGCGGTCAACCAGGGCGCAGAGGCGTGGCAGCAGCAGGCCAGAATGGCGCTCGAAAGAGGAGACCTGGCCGAGGCCCAGCACATTGCCGAGCAGCGACTGAGCGATCCCGCATCGCTCGCGGCAGCGCATCTGTTGCTGGGGATGGTCGATCTCAAGCAACAGCGTCATCTGCAGTCGATTGCTCATTTTCAGCTTGCCAAGAACTCAGGACTCCGGGGGGAAGAATTGTTTGAACAGTGGAGTGTCGCTCTGCAGGCGCTTGGCCGCATCCCGGAGGCTTGTCAGATGCTTGAGGAGACTGTGTCCCTCAACTCATCCCAGAGCGGTTTACGTCGTCGACTGGCCGATCTGTATCTGGCCCAGGGCAAGGCTCGCGAAGCACTGCCACATCTCGAGCAGGTCTACCAGCAGGGGCTGCAGAATGCGGGCGTCGTGCTCCAACTGGCTTCCGCTCGCTTTGCAGCCGGCCAGGACTACCGTGCTGTCGAGTTGCTGGACCCCTTGATTGAGTCAACGTCATCGCCGAACCTGCTGCTACAGATCGGCAAGGTCTACTTCCGGAATCTGCTGTACCGCCAGGCAACGATTCCGCTCGGGCGTGCCTGGGAGTTTTCGAAGCCATCGTATGAAACTGGAATGTATTTGGCGCTGACGTACTACCAACTGGAACAATATGCCGACTGCAGGCGGATCCTCGAGCAGATCCAGCCGGGCAAAGCCGAAGCCCTGGAGTACCACACATTGAGGGGCTCGGTCTTAGCCCGCCTGGGGAACTGGGAAGAGGCGCGTCGCGAGCTGACTCGGGCTGTCTCCTCAGCCGAGAACCGTGCCGATGGCTATCTCAATCTGGGACTCTTCTGGTTGGAACGTGGCGATCTCCAAAGCGCTTGGGAACAGCTGGAGAAGGGATCCAGATTGATGACGCCGGGCACAAAAGTGTTGTACAAGCTGGGAACGCGCAGGAACTGCGACGGGCTCAGCCCGCCGCGAGGGACTGAGCCAAAGAGCCGGGATAGGGCCGAATTCTATGCCAATTTGGCTGAAAGCTTCCACAAAACACACCACTGGGTGTCGGCCCTCGAACTGTTCCTGCTAGCTCTGGAAGAAGACCCTCAGTTGCGCGCTCCGTACGGTGGAATCGGTCTTATCTGCCAGGAACTGGGTAGCCCCGAAGTGGGCAAAAGCTTCCTGCAGCAGGGCATAGAACTCCACCCCAACGCGGCCGACCTTCACTTCTATCTCGGTACCATTCATTATGCCCTGGGCAGGTTTGACGACGCGATTTCGAGTTATCAAAGAGCTCTGGAACTCGACGGTGCGAACCCTCCTGCACGCCACTTCCTATTCCTGGGAATTGCTCAGGCTGGGGCCGGCGGAGGAACTCAAGATAGAGCCAAGCAGTCGTTTCTGCGGGCATTGGAAACCGATCCGCGATTCGCTATGGCCCACTACGAGCTGGGAAAATGGTATTTGAAGAACCAGGAATTCGACCTGGCCGAGAAATCGCTGCGTCAGGCTGTGGAACTCGACCCGCATTTGCTGGGTGCCTACTACCAATACGGGCTTGCTTGCACACGTAATGGCAAGACTCAGAAGGGCCAGGAACTCATGACCGCCTTTCAGCGCAAGAAAGCCTTGCGTGAGAGTGCGTCTCCGTCTCAAACTCAAGCGGAGAGAGAACTTGCAACGCCGGAAGTTCGCTGAGGCGTGCAAATCGGCGGCATTCTCGGGCGTGCTCAACCGAGTGCCTTTGTTGTCTCTTAAATTGGATGCTCTAACTCGCATGTACCTGTTCCTACGCCATCCTTCCAAAAGCGTCCTGCTCCTGCCGCTTCTGTTGTACTCGGTGAGCGCCTTGCTGTGGTCATCCCGGCCCGTCGCTTCTTTGGACAAGCGACCCAACCCTGTGTTGGTGGATGTGACACAGGAATCGGGGTTAGGGAATTTCAGGAATATTCAAGGGAGCCGGGCAAAGGAACACATCATCGAGACGATGGGAGGAGGTGCAGCCTTTTTCGACTACAACCGCGACGGCAACTTGGACGTTCTGCTGGTGCGAGGCTCTACCGTCGAAGAGTTTCAGAAGGGTGGAAGCCCCGTTTGCGCGTTGTTCCGCGGAGACGGTCGGGGACACTTTCAGGATGTGACCGCAGCGGCGGCCATTCAAGCGCGCGGCTGGGGAATGGGTGTTGTGATCGGGGATGTCGACAACGATGGCTGGGAGGATATCTTCATTGCTGGCTATGGCTCGAACGCGCTGTTGCGCAACCTGGGAGACGGAACTTTTCGTGATGTCACGCGGGAATCGGGTTTGGCCAGTTCGCGCTGGAGCGTCTGCTGCCTCCTTCGCTGATCTCGACCGCGACGGCGATTTGGATCTCTACGTGGCCAACTATCTTGACTATGACCTCAGCCGGCTGCCCAAACGTGGAGCGGGTTGCACTTACCGTGGCTTCGACGTTTTTTGCGGGCCGCGCGGCCTGCCCGGTTCGCCAGATTCGCTCTACTTCAACGACGGCAAGGGAAAGTTCCAGGACGTCTCCAAGTCGAAAGCGATCGATTCTGAAAGCCTCTACGGTATGGGAGTGGTCACGGCAGATTACGACAACGACGGCTGGCCAGACATCTTCGTGGCCAATGATCTCACCCCCAACCTGCTCTACCATAACCTCGGGAAAGGTGAGTTTGAAGAGGTCGCGGTGCTGGCAAGTGTTGCCTTCGACGAGAACGGCGTGGAAGAAGGTTCCATGGGGGCCGACTTTGGGGATTTCAATAACGATGGTTGGCTGGATCTCTACTACACGAACTCCTCGTATCAAACCAATCAGCTGGCCGTGAATCTGCGGAAGGGCAACTTCAGCCTGAAGAGCTATGCCCTTGGCCACGGAGAGACAACCTGGCTTTATGTCGGATGGGGTACTTTCTTTGCTGACCTCGACAACGATGGTTGGGAGGAAATTTTCGTAGTCAACGGCCATCTCTATTCTCAGGCCGATCACTTTGACATGGGACTGAAATACAAGCAACGCAAGCTCCTGTTCCAGAACGAGCCGGGCAAAAAGTTTGTCGAGGCCAACGGAAGCTGGGGACCCGCTCTGGATCGTCCGGAATTGAGTCGGGGAGCTGCTTACGGCGACTACGACAACGATGGCGATCTGGACGTGGTGATCAACAATCTGGACGGACCGCCCACGCTACTTCGCAACGACGGCGGGAATCGGAATTCGTGGCTCCTGGTGCAGTGCGAAGGCGTCCGCACGAATCGTTCTGCTGTGGGAACACGCCTGATCCTTCGCGACGGAACGCTCCAACAGATTCGCGAAGTGAAAGCGGGATCGAGTTACGCCTCACATTGCGACAGTCGAGTTCACTTCGGCTTGGGCTCTCGATCCGAGGCCCAAGAATTGGAAGTTCGCTGGCCTTCCGGCACGGTTCAGAAGCTCTCGCGGGTCAAAGCCAATCAGCTGCTGCGATTGAAGGAACCCGCCCAATGAGATCAGTCGCAGGTCACTAACCCAAGGTTCAACATCTATTTCTCTCTTGCACCTGCTGTACGTGTGCCACGGAGTACCCGGCCGCAAACAACGCCTGCAGCAATGGCCACCATGTGTTGCGCCCGCCAGGGTGACGGCTAGAGGAGGAGAACGTGTCGAACTCCCAGGACCTTTCGGCGATGAGAGCGTGAAACATGATTCGAAGCAGCACCATGCCGAACTGGGTGGTCGAGCATTCCGCATCACTTCGGATACCATGAGATCCTGGCGAACCTCCCACAAAGCGGTTGATACGCAAACAAGATTAGCCGTGGTGGTCTTCTTTGCCGTTGCCTTGTTCTTGGCGCTTGCGCTGGCACTGCTGATGTCTGGCGCGGGTTCAAGCGTTCACAAGGGTGACGGACTTGTTTGGGTTGCCCTGATGATGTGGACGCCGTTTGTGGGACGGATCGTGGCCTCCAAGACTGTCGATCTCAACTGGAGGGCGCCGTTTCCACTCACTAAATGGGGACGACCCCGACTTCAAGTGATCATTTTGCCTCTGGTCTTGGTGCTCGTGATTTACGGGGCGGCGTATTTCATTGGGCTGATGGTTGGAATAGCAGAATGGAAACCGGGTGGGGGCAAATGGGATTCCCTTGCTCGCATCTTCCTGAATCTGGGCCTCAATATCCCCATTCTTCTGCCGGTGTTCACGCTCGGTGCATTGGGAGAAGAACTCGGCTGGCGGGGTTATCTGCAGCCACGCTTGGACGCGGCCGGAGTCAGGCATTCGCTAGGGATTGTGATTGCACTGGAGGTTGCTTGGCATGTGCCGGTGATGATGCTGGGAGGTTATCTGCTGAAGGACTCGCTACTGCTTACCCTGGCGCTGTTTGCTGCCTTGAAGAGTTGCGCTTCGCCTATGTGGGCATGGGTCGTCTACCGGATGGGAAGTGTTTGGCCGGCGGTACTCTTTCATGCCTTGCATAACCTAGCTTCCCAGTGGCTCTATCCGAGACTCTTCGTCAGCGACGAAGGCGGAATCATGCTAGGCGAGTTCGGCGTCCTGCCAATCGTATGTTACGGCACCGCGGCTGCCATTGGGGTGGTGAAAATGCGCCGTCAAAGGTTGTCCTGGCTCCAACTGGCTGATCGTTCACTTGGCACAGCTCCACGATGAGCAGAATATCGCGCTGACCTTTCAAGCCCGCGGCTTGCGTTCCGTGCCAATCCATATCGAATGCCGCAGACCCAGAAAGCAGGTTCTGCGCTACCAACCTAACTAACGGCTGACCGCTGACAGCTCTTCCACTCACATCACATAGTGCGAAACTGATTGGCATTCAGTAACGCCCGGCAAGGACTTTCAGGCTCTGGCGGCCAACACACTCGACTGCCGCGCAAACGTCGACACTCTTTGGGAGGGAGAGATAGGCCCTTTCACGTTTGTAAGAACAACGGGGTTGTTTCGTCCGTAACATCCGTGGTACTGTCTGGATCTCGCATCAAGCTCTTGGTTCCTATGTCGGCTCTGAGAGCCACTAGTCGGTTGACACCCAATCAGGACTCTGAAACTGCCCACAAAGTTTGGAAGGTGAGTGCAACTAATGCCAACGAAGCGAGCACAGAGGGCAGTGGTAAGAGTGCAACACTGAACAGATTCGACCGGTGAGAATCTTCAGCTCGGTCTCGGTCACTCGTTCTAAGACTCGCTCAGTCCACCGAAAGGAACCTCGATGCACATCCTCTTCTATGTGCCTGATAACCAGGTCACCAACAATTTTGTTCCTCAGCTTTGGCCGTTCGTACTGCAGAGACTGACGCCTAAGGAGCATCGGGTCAGCATTATCGACGGCAACGCCATCCATTATAGTCCTCAGGAGTTAGTGGATTTCATTCTCCAGAACCAGGTGGATCTTGTCGGCATGGGCTTCATGACCCGTATGGCCCAAACGGCCTATCGAATGGCTGCAGCTATTCGCAAGACCACACAAGTGCCCATCGTCATGGGGGGGCCTCACGTAACGGAGGTGCCTGATGAACCTTTGGGTCTGACGGGCCATCCTCGGTACGCTGATGCTGTAGTTCTCGGAGAAGCCGATGATACTTGGCCTCTAGTCGTGCGTGACGCGGCCCGCGGCCAGTTACAGCCGGTCTACCAGCCTGTCCAAATCGACGGGAAAGATGCCAAACCAGATCTCAAGGACTATCCGGTAGTGGCGTGGGATGAGATAGACCTCTCGCTTTTCAACTTGATGAGATTCGTGCCGATCACAGCCAAGAGATTGCTGAAACGTCTGGGCCTTGACTACGACGGAGTCTACGTTGTTCCCGTGGAATCCGGCCGAGGCTGCCCTTATGGATGTGACTTTTGCACCGTGACGGGTTTTTTCGGGGATCAGATCCGATTCCGTGAAAACGAGAATGTCATCGAAGAATTGCTGAAGTTGAAATCCCTGGCCAAACGCAAGAATGCCGTAGTCAGCGTCTTCTTCATTGACGATAACTTTGCCATTAATCGCAAACGCACGAAGTCCCTGCTACGGGATATGATCGCGCGGGATGCTTGCCTTCCCTGGATCGCCCAGATCAGTATGAATCTTTTGCGAGACGAAGAACTGGTGCAACTCATTGCCGCCAGCGGGGGCCGCTGGATCTTTATGGGCTTGGAGTCTATTGATTCTAGCAGCCTCAAAGCAGCCCACAAGGAATTCAACAGGCCGGATGAGTACCCGGCAATCCTGAACTTGCTGGCCAAGCATGGTCTCTATGCCATCACTTCTTTTATTTTTGGCATGGAGGCAGACCGGCTGGGCGTGTCGGAAAAGACTTATCAGCACATCGATACCTGGCCTCCAGGCCTGCCAGTCTTTGGAATCCTTACCCCCTATCCGGCGACACCTCTCTACGATCGCCTGCAGCGCGAAGGGCGTCTCACCCGGCCGGAACACTGGCTGGATTTCAAAGCCTTCAAGGCGGCCTATGTCCCTAAGGGTCTTTCCGAGGATGAGGTAGAAGATGAAGTTCGTCGGGCCTGGAGCCACTGCTATGACCCCGCCGCCTTTCGAAGAGCACAGCGCTGGCTGCGCGAAAATCAGAAGACCTACGGACACCAGGTCACGCACTTCGTAGCGCGCCTGCTCTTCCGAGGAATCTATGTCCCCCAGATGACTCGCTGGGCGTGGATCAAATTGCTGATGCAAAATTTCCGTGTTATTGGAAGTCTGGTGTATCAGGGTTTTCGAGCCCAGGGGAGAGACCGGCGGAAGAAGCTTCCTCAGCCCGCAGGCACCGAGAACTCTAGCGTGTTGTCGTTGGAAGTGGCAAAGAAAGGTTCGCAGGTGGAAGTTCAAATCGAATAAAGTAGCAACTATTTTCATT
Source organism: uncultured Acidimicrobiia bacterium (assembly GCA_963752385.1). Classification (GTDB taxonomy): domain Bacteria; phylum Acidobacteriota; class Terriglobia; order Versatilivoradales; family Versatilivoraceae; genus CAVVYL01. The sequence continues at coordinate 15,857 of CAVVYL010000019.1, forward strand.
GCAATTCGGCCTTCTGTCCCTTATATTGGGGCAGTCTTAATCAGTTTTTGTGTTGTCCAGAGAACCAAAGGCCACAAAAGTCATGATTTTGTGGCCTTTTTCTTTTGCTGCAGAAGACAAGGACGTGCACGGCGAGATGGGGGCTCGAGCAAAGCTCCCAGGATTGACTAAGACAAATCGTCAAGAGATTTCAGTCAATGAAGAGAGGATCACATGGAGAAGGAACAAGGTACCGTGAAGTGGTTTAACAATCAAAAGGGATACGGCTTCATTCAGCGCGCGTCTGGAGAAGACGTCTTCGTCCACCATAACGCCATTCAGGAGTCGGGGTTCAAATCGCTGAATGAGGGTCAAGCGGTTGAGTTTATAGTTAAGAAAGGGCCCAAAGGACTGCAAGCAGAAAACGTAGTGAAGATCTGACAAGTCAGTGCCCAAACGACTCCGGCTATCGGCCAGACTGCCAGAGACCATTTCCAATGAATATTCAATACATGGGTTTTGAGCAAGACCTAAAATGCCGTACCTATTCGTTCCGGGTTATTGAGACGCTGAAGCAGAAGCGTGAGTTTCACTTGAGCGTAGACAACCAGGCTCTGTCGGCCAGCAGGTTCAAGTTCCAGGATATTCCTGACCTTTGCTTTTCAAAGCTCAAGCGGGATCTGGAGATTGAGACCCAGGAACAGATTGTCCCTTTGCGAATCCGCGTTTCAGAGCAAGAGTTGAAGCAATACATCGCAGACCACTATCCCTCAAAGCAGAAACGCGGCTAAGCTTTTTCAGGTTTGAACTTCCTCCATGAAGGGCGCATTCGCTTGAGAGAGGTAGTCAGATCCCTGGTGACCTCAATATCTCTTGCGGCCGCCACCACGTCCACCTTTTCCACGTCCATACCCGCCTCCTCCTCGGCCTCCACCAAAGCCACCACCCCCGCCTGATGCTGGCCGCTTCCAAAACCTCTGCCGCCTCCACCGGGCCGAGGAGCCTGTGGCCGGGCTTCGTTGATGACCAACTGTCTTCCTTCTATCGCATGTCCATTCAGCTCTTGAATGGCCTTCTGCAGATCCATGCCAGCCGCTAGTTCCACAAACGCAAAACCGCGCGGCAGTCCGCTGTCCATGTCTCGCACCAACTTGATGTTTTGCACTTGATACTGGGCGGATGTGAAGAGTTCCTCCAACGCGCTTTCGGTGATACTCCTGGGCAAGTTGCCAACGTAGAGTTTTGACATAAGCTCCTATTTCGCTCTCCACCCATGAACCCCCGAATTATCCGTCCGAGCCTGGGGTGCCACGAGTGAAGAAATGGGCTTCCGAATGCAGCTTCAGAAGCCAGCTGGGTTAGATTTTGCGACATCCCGGGCTTGCCCATTGTTTGGGCCTGTAGAGGATGAACCCCACCTGCCTGGCTGTCGCTTAGAGATTTGAAACAAGAGGGCGGATAGACGAATGGTGCGCGAAGACATACGGACGGATTGAGGTTTACACCCGAAGCCTTTGGCGTCGTCGAACCATTTAACGATTTCCCCGCTCCTTCCCACTAGGCGGTCTCCCCCTGGCCAACAAATCCTGACGGGATCGGTCGGGAGACTAGAACCCAAAACTCCGGATGAGCCAGCAGCCGGTAAGTATAGCGGAATTCCAGAGCGGCTGGGGGTAATTCTTCAAGGTGCCAGCTACAAGTGGCATGGGACGATGCCAAGAACACGTCAGCGCGGAGCTTGACGCATCAAAGAATCAAACCTCTGATCGCGGTTGAACGCTCGTTGCGTTCACTGATGGCCGCCTTGAGCCGCTTTTTTGCAGGCCTGAATGAAGTCAGACGGGGACCCGGATGTCGAAATTTCGCGCGCTGAGCGGTCCTTCGTCAATATCAGAAACGTTGGGAATCCTCTCCCCTGGAAACTTTCAAAAAGAGCCTCTTCGGCCTTTCCATGATCCGGGTTGATGCTAACGTAAAGAATACTCTCCAGGTATCGTTTCACTTCCTGGTTGCTTAAGATACCTTGCTCCAACCGGGCGCAATAGCCGCACCAATCGACATAGAAATAGAGAGCGATCGGTTTGCCACTGGACGGCTGCAGCCGCAACGCTTCTTCATAACCCGCGGCATCCTTGAAGCGGGAAGATCGGGCTTTCTCTCGGACATTTGTGTCTTCTCGAGCGGAGGTCGTGGTTGCCGCGCTGGAAGCGACAATAGGAGAAGTGGTTCCTCGAATCGCGGCGCTGAGCGGCCCGTCGTGCGAGGAACCAGCAGCCATCACATTTTGACTTTGGAGGTGTCTCACACCTGCGCCTTGAGTTGTCTGAATCGCTGGAGTGAACGGACGCCTCGCCTCATCCCCAGCTTCCGCCGCTTTCTCCGGCACGACAATTCCGCTTTTCAGATAGGTGACTTCACCACCGAATGACAAACGAGTCCAAAGCAAAAGGGCCAGGGCTAGTCCCACATCTCTTCTCATCAGTTCACCTCGGAAAGTTTTTGCATAGATATAGCCGAGAGACACCGGCAGTTCGTTTACGCCCACAAATAACCAAGAAGGATGGACCGATAGTCAGTGAAGTCTCATCCCTTGATGCGTTTCTTATCGGCCGTCGATGTTTCTTATCGCTTGTTGCCAAACGTACCGTTAGCTTAGCGAGAGCAACTAGCCCCAGGCGTGACACCGACGCTTCTCAATCCTTCTTCCCGATTCCACAGAGGACTTTCCCAGATCGGGCGCC
>CAVVYL010000020.1:0-107653 GCA_963752385.1 uncultured Acidimicrobiia bacterium
ATGACCGATATGCTTTACAGTTCATACCTGTTTTCCCTCCGCCTAGGGAACCTGCGAAAATTGCCACAGCGCCGTAGGGAACGCCCGCTGTGGTTCCTGTGGCGTCTGAACACTGATTTTGAATTCGTTCAACCCCAACAGCGAACGGGACGGCGCCCGTTCCCTACAACATGGTGGCCGCAAACGTTGGCAACGGTTCCATCGCTCCCTTTCACGGTTCCATCGCTCCCTTTCAGTGATGCGCGCCTTCCGTACGGGGCTCGGCGGCCACTACTGGTGCCGCGGCGGCCCGCTTCCGGGCACCCAGACTCTCGACGAAGGTGTAGTTGCCGGGAATGATGAACACCCCCAGCGCGGTTGCGATCAGCATGCCCCAGAACACCGCGGTGCCCATCACATTCTGAGCGCCTGCCCCGGCACCGCTCGCGAGCATCAACGGCACAACACCCAAGATGAAGGCAAACGCCGTCATCAGGATCGGCCGAAAGCGCAGGCGGGCCGATTCGAGAGCGGCCTCCTCAAGCGGTGTGCCCTGGTCGTGCTTCGCCTTGGCAAACTCGACGATCAGGATGGCGTTCTTAGCCGCCAGGCCGATCAGCATGACCAGGCCGACCTGCACATAAACGTTGTTGTCGTACCCCATCAGCCAGACACCGAAGAAGGCGCCTAGGGCCACCAGAGGCGACCCCAGGAGCACCGCCCAGGGCAGCCGCCAACTCTCGTACATGGCGGCCAGCAAGAGGAACACGCAGACGATGGCCATGATGAAGGTAGGAGCGGCTGGGGGTGCAATCTTCTCCTGATAAGACAATGAGGAGTAAGCAAAGCCCAACTCCTTCGGCATCGTCTCCTCGAAGACCTGCTCGAGCGCTGCCAGGGCCTGCCCGGAGGTGTACCCGAAGGCAGGCGCGCCCTGGAGCTCCACCGAACGCAGCAGGTTGAACCGGGTTGTCAGCTCGGTCCCAGCAATGTCCTTGATGGTGAGTCAGCGTTGAGAGAGGGATCATCTCGTTGGTTGTCTTCGAACGAACGTAGACCTTGCCAATGTCCTCGGCCTTCAGACGAGCCGTTGCGTCGGCCTGCACGTACACCCGGTAGAGTCGTCCGAAGCGGTTGAAGTCGTTGACGTAGGCTCTCCCATGGCGGCGGACATCGCCTGGAAGGCCTCATTCACCGGAACACCCAACGTGCGCGCCTTCTCGCGATCCAGCTCCACCTTGACTTGAGGATAGTTCGGGTCGAACGAGGTGAAGAGGTTCCCAAGTTCTGGCCGCTGCCTTCCTGCCGCCATGAAATTTCCGTGCCTGCTCGCCAAGTTCCCGTACGCTCAGGGTGCCGCTGCGATCCTGGATGAGGAAGTTAAACCCCGAGGACGCACCAAACCCAGCCAGGGTGGGGATGTTGAACGGAAAAATGATGGCCTCCGGGATAGCCGCAAATTGGCGCTGCAAAGTGGCCATGATTCCCTTCACCTTCAGCGCTTGCACTTTCCGCTCCTCCCATGGATGCAGCCGCGCGAAGAAGGAGCCGTAGTTCGATTGATAGGTGTTGGTGACCGCGCCGTACCCGCCGATCGCCTGGAAGGACTCAATCCCTTCGGTCTTGCCCGAGGATTTCCTCGACCTTCTTCAGGACCACGCTGGTGCGCTCGAGCGAGGCTCCGGGAGGAAGTTGAACGTTGACCCCGAAGATCCCCTGATCCTCGTCCGGGATGAACCCGGCCGGCAGCACCTTCCCGAAGAGTCCCGCCCCCAATGCTACGCCGGCCACAAGAACGATTGTGAGGAACGAACGGCGCACGAGCAGGCGAGCCGTGCTTACGTAGCCGGCTGTACTCACTTCAAAGACTTTGTTGAATCCCCGGAAGAAAGCTCCTAGCGGCCCGCGCATTGGCTTAGGCGCTTTCAGCAACATGGCGCAGAGCGCTGGGGTCAGCGACAGCGCATTGAAGGCCGAGAGCAACACCGAGATGGCAATGGTCAGAGCAAATTGCTTGTACATGCTGCCGACCAGGCCGCCGAGCAGAGCGACAGGGACGAAAACAGCGGAGAGGATAAGGGCGATCCCTATGACGGGGGCTGAAACCTCCTCCATGGCCTTGAGCGTTGCCTCTCGTGGAGCCATGCCATGCTCCAGGTGATGGATCACGGCCTCCACTACGACAATGGCGTCGTCCACCACGATGCCGATGGCCAGTACCAGGCCGAACATCGAGAGAGTGTTGAGGGAGAAGCCAAGCATCGGGAAGAAGATAAAGGTACCGATGAGCGAGACCGGAATGGTGATCAGTGGAATGATGGTCGCCCGGATGTTCTGCAGGAAGATGAAAACCACCAAAGTCACCAGGATCAGTGCTTCGACAAACGTCTTCAGGATCTCGTGGATCGAGGCTTCAACTGCCGGTGTGGTGTCGTAGACAATCTTGTAATCCATGTCGGACGGAAAGAGCGTTTTCGCATGCTCCATCGTCTCGTAAATCGTCTCGGCGGCCTTCAGCTGGTTGGCGCCGGGTAAAAGGTAAACGGCCATCGCGCCGCCCGGTTTGCCATTCAGACGCCCGAAGGAGTTATAGTCCTGCGAGCCGAGCTCAGCGCGCCCGATGTCTTTGATCCGGACTACCTCGCCGGCCGCACTCTGCCGCACGATGATGTTCTCGAACTCCTCAGTCGTGACCAGGCGGCCCGGAGCGCTGACGGTATTGGTGAACAGCTGGTCCTTGGGCGTCGGCGCGGCGCCAACTTTGCCGGCGGGGGCCTGGAGATTCTGCTCCTTCACGGCCGAGATAACGTCGGACGGGGTCAAGCCGAGCTTGGCCATCTTATCGGGCTGGAACCAGATCCGCATGCCATAGTCGGTCCCACCGAAAAGATCCACCTGCGCGATCCCGGGGATCCGCAGCATTTGGTCACGCAGGTTGATGCCGCAGTAGTTGATGAGGAAGTTGGCGTCGTAGGAGTCTTTGGGCGAGAACAGTGAGATAACCATCAGGATGCTGGGACTCTGCTTCTTGACGGTCACTCCCTGCTGGATGACCTCCTGCGGCAGACGCGCCTGCGCCGACGAAACGCGGTTCTGGGTGAGGACGTTGGCGGTATCCTGGTCTGTCCCGACCTCGAAGTTGACATCCAGCAGCATGCGCCCATCGCTGGTGTTCGAAGACTTCATATAAATGAGGCGATCGACGCCGTTGACTTCCTGCTCCACCGGCGTCGCCACCGACTGTTCGACCGCCTCAGCCGATGCGCCAGGGTAGGTGCCGGTCACGCGAATATTGGGCGGGGCAAGAAACGGGTACTGCTCCACGGCTAGTCTGCTGAGGGTAATGGCTCCCAGCATCACCGTCAGGATAGAGATGACAATGGCGACGATGGGTCGCCCGATAAAGAATTTTGACATAGGGTCCTCTAGCTCTTCTCTGCTGCGAGAGATTTCTCGGCTGGGGCCACAACCACTCCAGGCCGCACTTTCTGCATCCCGTCGGTGATGACGCGTTCGCCGGGTTTGACCCCCTCTTTGACGATGACCAGATTTTCAACCCGCTCTCCAAGAATCACGGTACGAATGGCAACTTTGTTGCCCGGCATCCACGACGTAAACCGTCTTGGCGCTCTGTTCCTCCATTACAGACTGCTGGGGAACGAGAATTGCATCCTCGGCCGTATCGATAGCACCACGGACCTTTCCGAACTGTCCCGGCCGAATGATCTTTTCCGGGTTGGGAAACTCGGCAACAATGGTCAAGGTTCCTGTCTTCTGGTCCACGGCCCGCTCAGCGATCGTGACCCTGCCCTTATGAGGATGCATCGTCCCATCGGCCAGGAGTAATTCAATAGGAACGGGTCTCCTGACCGACTTGCCCATCCGCTTGGCCAGACCGAGGTATTCTGCTTCGCTTAAGGCGAACGAGACTCTGAGCGGATCCAGAGCCGAAAGGGTGGCCAGCAAGAGTCGGTTCGCCGCGTCCTACCAGATTCCCCGGAGAAACGAGTCGTTGACCAATCAGTCCGTCCATAGGCGCCGTGATCGTGCAATAGCTCAGATCGAGTTCCGCATTCTGGACCACGGCCTCGGCTGCTGAGACGGCTGCCGTGGCTTGGTCCACACCCACCTTCTGATGGAGAACTATGGTCGCATAGTTGGCTTTACCGGCCTCGACGTTTGATCTGCCCACTTGTTGCGCTACCAGAGCGTTGTCCAGGTCCATTTGGGGGACGGCCTTCTCCTTCGCCAAAGGCTCGAGACGAGCCACATCCAAATCGGCTTTACCCAACTCGGCCTTTGCCTGATCTAGCTTTGCTTTCGCCGTGTCAACGGTCACTTGTTCGCGGGCAAATTCGAGGTCCGCCTGGGCTTTGGCGAGCCGCGCCTTGGCGTCCTGGAGAGCAGCCTCATACTTGCGTTTGTCGAGCGTGAACAACAACTGTCCTTTCTTGACTGGGCGGCCTTCCTGGAAGTGAACCTTTTCCAGAAAAGCCTCAACTCGAGCTCGCAGCTCCACGGTATCTCTGGCGTCGGCTTGAGCCGTATACTCAGCGTAGATCGGCACAGTTTTTTGGATCGCAGGAGCAACGACCACCGCGACGGGAGCGGCAGCTGCCGCTTTCTGCTTTTGCGCCTCAGTCTCCCCCCCGCAGCTCGAAAGAAGCACCGCAGTCAGCAGCAGCAGGCCAGTTGCTCCTCCGCTGCGGGCCTGCCTGACCGATGGAACAAACTGTCTGCTGGAATCGGCGAAAGCGTGTTTGGTTTTCATGCTACCTCCAGATAGTTAATAGCTCCCAACCTTAAGACCGCCGCCGGCCCTTGGTTTGGGGTTCTAGCCCGCTGCGCCTGAAATTCGGCTTCCCTTAACGGCAGGACGTCCGAAGCGAGGTCCGCAAGGCATTTCAGGTGTGTGACTCCGGCCCGGCACTCTCCGAATGCCTTAAGAGTCTGTCTAGCATATCAAGCTAAGGTTGGTTTTCAACGTCGAAAGTTGTCGCGTCAAGGTTACTCGTGGTCAGGGACTCAACGGTAGGCGTCCGTTTTGATGAGCGCCATCTCGTGACACCCTCTCCCCAACGGTCAGCCGAACTATGCGGTAACAGGGAACAAACGATAACTGTAAAGTTTAGCAGGTCGGCAGCTGAACTTCGCGGCCTATGTTCCTGGCAGCGTGTTCGCCGGCGGTGAAGAAATTGGCAAAGCGAGCCAGCTTCATCCAAGTCTCCTTGCTCGGGAGACATGTGAATTTCGGAGACCTCGGCCGCCCTGGCCCCAAGGGCGGGGGTGGCTCGCCTCCAGCTGTCGGATTCGCCGTCGCTGCCAGCATCGTCGGCATCACGGCGGCAGCCGTCATGACGACAGCACCTCCCACGCGACTACGCGCCAGGCGCCATTTTGTTTCGTCCACAACAACCCCAACACGGCGCCTCGAGTGGTGGAATGCCTAAATCGGAACACTGCCCCATAGTAGGTCCCGTAGCGCGGGTTCTCCTCCGACAGCGCACGAAGTTGTTGTTCTTTGGAACGGCTCTCGCAGCGGAAGTGTTCGGCAAAGCTGTCCGGAGCCTCGACGATCGCGAAGTCGCCGTCGAATGGCTGTTTCACTACGCGGAACGCTTTCCTCCACGGAACCACGGCATCGATGGCCTGGTTCAGATTGGCGACCCTGCCGACCTCGCTCGAAATCACTCTCATGATCTCTTGCAGTCTTCGGCGGGCTTCGGCTGCCGTCAGCGTGCGCGGGTCGGTTCCATCGTCCAGTTTTGCGCAGGCCAATGCCTGGTCTGAAACGAACTCCAGCGCTTCGTCGTTCTGCCGGACTAGCCAGTCGGTGAGCAGTTCCTGGGTCGCGTCCCAGACTTCAGCGATCTGCGCACCCGGAGGACGGTTCGGTGGCAAAGGAGTGGCTGGTTCCGGCGGCTCTTTGGCCAGCAGCTCGGCCTGCTCCTCACTCTCCTCACTCTCCTCGGGCATTTTGCCTAATATCGCAGACCACCAGTTAACCAAGCCCGCCCAGCGATTGTTGTGGCGTTTATAGTTGTCGCCGGCTCGAACGTCGGAATTGGCCGAGCTCATGTGGCCGTTCCACATCGCTGCCGGGAGTTTACTGGATCGGTAGTCCACGTCGATGTCGGCTCGGAGGCCGTCCTCGGACATGGAGAACTGGATGTTCGGCACGTTGCCTGCCTGGCGGTAAGAATAGGCATAGCCGACATGGTAGACGGTATTTTCCTCGCCGAACTTGAACTCCCGGCTCTTCTCGATGATCTCCCGCGTGCCAGGCTTCAACCTGCAGAATACGCGAAATTGCTCGTCGCCCTGGCGGCCATAGTATTGGCCCGCGATGCGTTCGATCGCCTCGACCAGGTCCAGCGCCGTGCCCAGGGATTTGCCGTCCGCGTCGGTCAATTCAGTTCTGGACAGGGCGTGCGTGATCGCGTCAAAGGTGGTGCGTTCAGAGCTGCTGAGCGCCGCATAGCCGGCTTCCGGCGTGACATTGAAGCCCGTCTTTCGGTTGTAGTCCGCCACGTAAGAGTCGATGAGTTCTTTCTGGCGTGGAGTCAGGTCGGTATAGGTTTTGGGTGGTTTGGCGCCACGCTGTAGATCTTTAGCCAGTACCTTTCCGGGCCAGTCCCGCTCAATACCGACCACTTTGAACCCCGCTTCTGCTTTCCGCAAGTAAACCGTTAGTGTCTTGCCGGGCGCGTCTGCTGAGATCTTGGCCGCATAGTAGGCGCCCGATCCAGCAGCCAAGGCACTCTCTGGAACCCGGAAGGAGTTCTCTCGCTCGAGCGTCAAGTGATTCTTTTGAAGATTGCGGAACTCCGACCATTGAATCGAGTAGTTCTGCGCGGATCGAAAACCGCGCTGTACTGCGAGATCGTCGAAGCGGAGCGTTCCATCTTCAATTCGAAAGTTCTCCAGCGGCAGAACTCTATCGAGAAAATAGCGCACCACTTTGTCGCGTCTCTCGATCAGGCACTGCGCCACCCACTCTTCTGCCCGCGGGTCCGTGTATTGAGCTGCTTTGACCACGACCTTCAAGTCGTCGTCTGTAAAAGCAAGGATCTGTTTGGCAGCCCAGTAGTCATCGTCAGGCAAATGATTGGCCAGTGCTGCCGACTCCGTCGTTGGCATCCATTTCGCCGGATCAAAAACCTTCGACTCGAACAACCCCACCGAGCGAATGCCGGGGTAGTGGGCCCGCTGCCAGTCGGGGGCATAGACTCCCATGCCCACCAAGTTTTTCAGGGTCGAGCGGAGATCAAATAATGGTTCATGGCCATCGTGGGCTAGTTTGACCTGCTCGAAGCCACTGCCCAGCATCGTGGAGAAGTCCGCCAATCCGTGCCGGATGAAAGGCACTCCTTTTTCTTCAACCAGGACGTCCATCGTCTGAACGGCATTAATCCAGTCGTTGGCCAGCCAGGCCGAAATCGCATGCAAGCCTCGCAAGTCCCTTCGATGTTCATGCGAGACAACGTCATTGGGATCATCGCTGCGCGTACCGTAGAATTGGTAGGGCCCGAGCAGCTCTTGTACTCCTTTCGGTGGCGAAATCGCCACTGCCCGATAGCCCTTGGCCTGATCACGCGGCACCTTCTCCAAAAAAAGGTCAATGTCTTCTTCCTTGAGCGGCTCTTCCCCACCGACGGCATCGATGTCTTCTCCCTCGGGATCGGCGACCAGTTGCGCGCGGTCAAAGTAGACCAGGTGGTGCTCGGCTACCATGTAGCCCAGGGCGTGGAAAATGCGCGAGCCAATCATTGCGGCCCCAGTGGACATTTCCAGCCGCCCCGGAGGATCAAAGCGCAGCAGATAGAGCTTGTTCTTGGCGCCCTGGATCAACAATCCGGGGCGGATTCCATACTTTCGGACTGTCAGCACGCGCCACTTCTGCTGGACGGATGGAGCCTCGCCTCGAGCCGAACCCTCCAACAGTTCCTGTGCCGAGAGCCGCTGGCGGGCATGGCGATTCTCAAACCAAGGGCCGTCCATGACCTCGCCGAGGGTGTTGGCGCTCAGGGCGGGAATCACTCCGTTTTCCGGGTGGCGTTCGCCCGGCTTCGTGAACTGGTGAGTGACCGTCTCGTAAAGAGGGTTCAGCCCCCGGAAATTAGCCGCGTCAACTGGAAACGGAGGCGGCTCTTGAGCCAGAGGGTCGTCCGGGTAGAACTTCTGGGCCTCGAGCGGCAGTGCCCACAGCAGCACCACCAGCTGACAAAAGCGTGCTCCATCGATAGTGCTTGAGGTTCATGGTTTTCGCATCCACGGCTCCGTCAAAGTCAGAGGACAAGGAGTAGGATCCGTTGGCGACTTTGCCAACGCATCGAAGTCAGCCTTTCAGGCTGACCAACGCGGCCTGCGGCCGCATTTTGTCCCCCTTGGCAAGGGGGACTACAGGGGGTGGAGGGGGTGTGGTACATACCAACGAAGACCCCCTGCCGCAAGAGACGCGGCGTCCCCCTTGGAAAAGGGGGACAAATGTAAGAACTCCAGGGATGCGTTGCTGGGCAAGCGCAACGCATCCTACCGCAGCTTGAGGTTCATGGCTTTCGCATCACCACATGTTGCTGAATGTCCACATGAATCGATACCCTTCATTGCTGATCGCATTGTCAAGGCGCATGATCACCGCATCTCGCAGGGTGAACCGAAACCCGATGCCCCCTGCATATTTCGCCTTGGCCAGATTGAGCTGCGTGGCCGCGGGCGCCACTTTCCCCGCCTCGGCAAAGATGGCGGCGTGCCCGCCAGAAAAGAGGTGCCAGCGGTGTTCGACTGTGAGCAGCAGCGAGCTCTGGTCATAGAACCGGTAACGTTCAAACCCTCGCAGGAAGTCGTTGCCGCCGAGCGTGGGCTGCAGGTAAAACGGGATGGTCTGACCCTCTCCGGCTTGCGTGGCAACCATCGCCAGACGCAAAGCCACAACGCGGGTCTTGTTCCAGTATGGGAAGTATTGTTCCACCGCCGTATCCCAATTGTTGAAAGTGTGCCGGCCGAGACCTTGATCCCAGTAGCGCCTGAAGTGAAGATAATAATTGCCGCCTGAGCGCGGACCGGTGGGCAGGTCGCGGTAGTCGTACTGCGCCGTAAACCCCGCCCGCAGAAAGTTCGGTTGCTCGTCAATACCGGGTGTCTGGTCAGGCGTAAATTTCTCTTCGGTCGAGGGGAAGCCCTCTCGTTTTCCGGGCCCGGTGTTCGGCGCGTAGAAACCGCCGGTAAAGCCCAACCAAAGTGCCTTCCACACCCGGTAGCGGCCTCGCAAGTCAATGCCGGTATCTTCCAGCCGGTAGCTGGTGCGGTCTTCTTTGCGGGAGTCTTGTCCTGGACCGTAGTAGTCCATTTTCGGCGAGTTTTCGTGCTTCACATACACACGCAGCTCGCCGCGGCGCTGCGTGACGAGCCGGGAGAAGTCGATCTCCGCGTCGAACATGTAGGCTGCCTGCGGCGTCCCACGAGCCGTAACGCGGAATGCAACTTTCTCGTCCCACAAATCGACACGCCGGTAGCCCACCCCAAACGTAGTGCCGTTGCCCGACCGCATGCCGCCCAGCACAAATTGGATCCCGTTCTTGCCCTTCTTCGATCGAGCGCCTTCAAGGAACCCGGTTTCCGTATAGTTGTCGAACAGCTTGACAATGCCGGAAGTATGCTCCGGCCACAGGCGTGCCCGTTTGTCGGTGCGCTGTTGTCGTATCTCCTCCTCTCGAGAGGTGGCCTGCGCATGGAGCTGCGTTACGAGGAACAGGAGGCAGGCTCCAATGCCCAGTAACCGTTGTGCCCGCGTGACAAGAATGCTAACCATCGCTTCCTCCCAACAATTCTGGCAACCCGTCTTGGGTGTTCTAACCACGGGAGAGTTCTCTGACCGCTTATTCTCCTCCGGCACGCTGCGGAACCATCAGGCACGCTGGAAGCTTGTGCGATGAGCCCGCTCCTGTCCCTGCGATGCTGTATGGTAGCCATCAGGAGTGAAAACAGTCCACTGCTGATCGATGACCGATTTCATACGCCGCCGATCATCTCCACCACGCCAGTCGCCAGGTCGTACATGGCGCCGACGATCCCGATGGCTCCCTTCTTTTCGAGTTCCTCCAGAATCGGACTCCGCCGCCGGATGTTCTCGATGCCGAGGACGACGTTCGCCCGCGCCACGGCGTCGACGAAAGCCGGCGTCTTGCTCGATCTGTCGCCACTGAACTTCGTCGCCGAGATGGCTGGCTTGATTCTGGCGAGGAGTCCCGTAAGGTTGCCCATTTCGACATCGTCGATCGCGCCCTTGATCGCGCCACAAGCCGTGTGTCCAATCACCAGCACTACTTTGGCGCCTGCCACGGCGCATGCAAACTCCACACTGCCGAGTAAATCGTCGTTGACGACATTGCCGGCGACGCGCACGTTGAACGTATCTCCGATGCCGACGTCGAAGATGATCTCGGCCGGCGCACGCGAGTCGATGCATCCAAGCACGACGGCCGCCGGAAACTGGCCGGCCGCAGTGGTGCGCTGCTGATCCCGATAATCTCGAGAACCCAACTTTCCCGCCCGGAACCGCTCGTTTCCCTTTTTCAATTCATCGATGACCTGAACCACACTCAGACCGTCGCGCTGCTGCTTGGTCAACGAGGCGCTTCCCGCGGATATGACCTGCGCGAATATCGAGTCGGTGCGGGCGGCTGCCCACACGCCCGCGGCCGCTGCGAGGAAACGACGACGAGTGGACGCACAATGCGCCCGAGGGACGTGGGATGACATCTGTTTCATGGCTGCCTCCGTGTTCGACCATCGGCATGTGACCATCTGCCAGTCCCGGAGCCTGCCCTCGCCGATGCGCCGTTGTCGCCGATGATGGAGTAGACAAGTCAGTGCGTGCAATCTGGTTTGGGATGGCAATGGTCTCCCTTTGAGCATTTTGAGATTGAGGAGTTGTTAATAGATGTCGCAATGTTCTCCATCACACGACCCCATTTACCAGGGTGTGATTGTATCAGCGGGTTAGAGGCTGAATACTGTCAAAATAGGCAGGATTCGCCGAAACTGACAGGCGACGCACCCGCGCCATTTCCGGATCATCAGCAGGTGAAAAGCGAGCTCGGCGTGAAAGTCGCAGCCGCGCTGAGGGATCCAAATCGCACACGGATCCAAATCGCACTACCTCGAGAAGAGATGTATGTCAGGAGCATCGACGCCTCAGTGAGCCGAGAAGCCCGCGCTCTCGGCGCGTCCGGACCTCACGGTAGCCTTATGTTGGATCAACAGAGACAAGAAAAGGAACACACACAGGAAAAATAATCGATAGCAGTTTGATTAACAAGGAGATTTAACTATGAATGCGATCACTCTTAACCAACAAATCAATGGAGGTTCAACCACAGTTCACATCTAAAAAGGGCTCAGCGGCTAGGCTGCTTACGCTGCTCTTGCTCACACTCACCATCGCCGATGCGGATCCGGTCTTCGCCCGGAGAAGTCTGCCGCCGACACCAACATGCAGATCCTCTGCGATAAGGTCAAGGCTGACAAGAAAATGGAACTCACCGATGCGGAGGACTTCTGGCTGATCTATGACTCCTATCAGAAGGATCTGCGAGAGCTCAACAAACGGCTCAAGAAGGCCATCCTAAGCTATGCCGACGCTTACAACAAGAACACATTGACCGACCAGATAGCAAAAAGCTTCTCGACGACGCGATTGCCACCGATGAAGACGAGGCCAACATGCGCAGGACCTACTCGGCAAAGCTCGCCACAGTGTTGCCCGGCAAGAAGCTCGCGCGCTAACTTCAGATCGAGAACAAGATCCGAGCGCTCGTGCGGTACGAGCTGGCTCGAGATCCCGCTCGTGGAGTAGAGCGGGCTGCATAAGAGATGGCTATCCCGCAAGTTACCAAGCAAGGCACGAGAAGTCATGCCCGCCGAACGGGTACGAGCTGTACGAGATGGCGGGCAACGTCTGGGAGTGGACCTCAGACTGGTATCAAGAACACAGCCCAGATTGCCAATAGTTGCCGCGGGTCGGTATTGCGCCGCAAGACGGCAGCGCCGAAGACTGCGTGGTACGCGGTCGTGGCGGACCCCGAAGGGAACACTTCGCCGTCTGACAGCCCGACCCAACCGCGATGCCGCCGCTGGAACCCGAGCGATTCAGAACTTAACCACCATCATCCCACTGCTGCCATGGCTGCTAACGGTCTACCTTGAATGAGATGATCAAAGGATCTTCAAAATTCTGGTCTAATCCTCTCAGCACATGCCAAGCAGGACTCAGGGCTTTTTTTATGAGTGCGTCCCCTGTCAGTTTCGGCGAATCCTGCCTACTTTGACAGTATTCAGCTTCTAACCCGCTGATACAATCACACCCTGGTCAATATGTGGTCGCGCGCTCAAAATGCTCAAAGGGAGACCATTGTCATGCCAAACAAGATTGCACGCACTGGTATTGCCCATTCCTGATCAGCACTACCCTGCCCCGCCCAGTGGGGCAGCACTCGCGCTCGGGAGCGGCCCGAAGCAGAAAAGGAAACACGCACATGATCCGACAACTAGGAGCAGTGCGAATCGCCGCAGTGCTCTGCGTTCCTCTGCAGGGCCGGTTCCTTCCCGGGCACAAGAGCAAGGGCCTGCCACGCGGGAGAACCCAACTGCTGGCGTGGAGTTTCTTGCCCCTCGTCTATTCGGGCCGCAAAGCGCAGGTAGCGCAATAATGGCTGCGCTCTTGAAAGCAAGAGGACTTTCTGCTGACCTATTCGAACATCATTCATCACTCATCACTCTCTTGGAAAGGAGAAAACTTTATGTCTCTGCTCAACCCTATACGCACCCCGGTGCTCATGGCGCTTGTTTCCGCGCTAATCGCCGCCTGCATGATGATCACGACCGCGTCGGCCGCACAAGAGGAGCTGAAGTCGATCAAGGAAACCGAATCAGTCACAGTGAAGGCCACGATCGAAGCGATTGACAAAAACACGCGGATCGTCACACTCAAGGGCCCAAGAGGCAACTCAGTGGCCGTCCATGCGGATGAAAGCGTCAAGCGCTTTAGCGATTTGAAGGTCGGCGACGAGGTTACGGCGACGTACTCCGAATCTGTGGCCGTGAGCGTCCGCAAGCCCGGTGAGGCAGCGCCGCCAAAGAACACGGAGTCTATTACGGCGCGCCCGGGAAAACCGGGTGCTACCGCCACGGTGCAGGAAACCATCACCGTCAGCGTCGAGGAAATCGACCGCCCGGCAAAGACGGTGACGGTGAAGGGACCGGAGGGTCGTGTGCACACCTTCCGCGTACGTGACGTAAAGAACCTGCAGGGTGTGAAGGTCGGCGACAAGGTAGATATCAGCTTTACGCAGGCACTGTTGCTGAAGGTCGACCCGCCAGCCCCGAAGTAGACCATCCACGAGGGACACGAAGCCAGCGCGGAGTCGTCCTCGGCACGGGCGCGTGATGCCTTGACATCGTGGCAGATGATGCTATGATGCCATCCATGCGCACCACCGTCCGTATCGACGACGAACTCCTCGAGAGGCTCAAGGAGCAGGCGCGCAAGGAAAACACCTCCCTGACCCGCCTGCTCGACCGGACCCTGCGCGCGGGCATGCAGGCATCGCGCAAGCCAGGCCGGCCACGCCGACGTTATCGGGAGCGGTCCCACGCGATGGGCGCACCCAGGATCAAGCTGGACAAGGCGCTGGCGCTGGCCGCCGCGCTGGAGGACGAGGAGATCGTCAGGGAGTTGCGGGGGCGCAAGTGAAGCTCATCGATCTCAATATCCTCCTCTACGCCATCAATGAAGACGCCGCTCACCACGACTCCGTCCTGGCTTGGTGGGAGGAGGCCATCAATGGCGACGAGCCTCTGGGCCTTCCCTGGATTGTCCTGCTCGGATTTCTCCGGATCGCCACCAATCCCGACGTCTTCCCTCGACCGCTGGACCCAGAGACCGCGATCGGCACAATCGAGGGTTGGCTGTCTCTTGAGAGCACACGCCTCCTGCACGAGAAGGACGAGCACTGGGACATTCTCCGGTCGCTTCTCGCCGAGGCGGGCACCGCGGCCAACTTGGTCACTGACGCCCACCTGGCGGCGCTCGCGATCAGTCACGGGGCCGTCCTCGCATCCTGCGATAATGACTTCGCTCGGTTTCGGGGACTCCGCTGGGAGAACCCGTTGGGGCGATAGGTTGCTGCGTTCCACAAAGGCGAAAGGACTCGCTCCAAACGCTGATCTGGCGTGATTCTTGCGGATCCTTGCATTTGAAGTCATTCAGTTCCATCTAACCGAAGGGCAGACTCAAAATCTGGCGATGGTTACCCATCGTGGGGGTTCAAGTCCCCCCTCCGGCACCATGATTCTAATGAACTTGTTCAGTTTGGAGTGTGCTTTCAGAATTGACCTGAAAATCGCTGGTGTCAGTTCTGGTGTCAGTTGGTATCTTCTGCGCTCGTTGTGATGGAACTGACACAAGGCGCTTAATAGCTTCTCTCTGGTGGGAAGGAGCAAGGTGGGAATATCGGATCGTCATTGCAACGGTCTTGTGGCCCATCAGTTCCTGAACTGTGCGGAGATCGACCCCAGCCATAACCAGCCGACTAGCAAAAGTGTGTCGGATGTCGTGATACCGGAAGTTGAGAATGCCAGATTCCTTCACTGCTGCCTCGAACGTTCTCCGTGGGTCTTTGTTGCGAGGAGCCTTTGCCCCGGGGACCACATATCCGCTTCCATCAGTCTGCCGTTGAAGGACCTCCAGAGCAATCTTCGCAGCGCTGTTGATCGGGATGTACCGACGTTCTCCGTGCTTGCTACGCGGGATCGTAATAATCCCCAATCGACAATTTACGTCTTCCCAACGAAGCCGATATTGCTCCCCACGCCTCATTCCTGTGTTCAGAGCAAGATCAAACTCCGCTTCCAAGTAGCGATCGCTTTCTCGAAGGACCCGGCGTAGTTTTTCCTCTTCCTCAGCCTCCAAGAATCGGACAACCGCATTATTCTCTTTTCGCAGCCGAACCAAACGCGCCGGATTCACTTCCACCTTGCCGTTGCGGTTGGCCAGAGAATAAACCAAGCTCAAGAAAGCTCGATAACGGTTGAGTGTCGCGGGTTTCAGATCTTTTTTCCCAGCCAACTCTGAGAGTTTCTCATCGATCTCCTGAGGCACGATCTCCTTGGCAACTCTACCGTTGAACCAGCCAGGAGCATCTGCAGCTTCGCAACCGTGTCTATGGCCTTGACTTGGGGGACGCGGCGGGCGTTTCCCAGAGTCATCCTCTGTTCATGAGACACAGATAAGGAAAACTGAAGACCGGGCAAGCTTTCTCAACGGAAAGTACGAATCCATGAAAAGCGTTTGCCGGAGGACTGTAGTCCTGTTTTTGTCTGCTCGTTTCGCATTCATGCTCCTAGATTGTGGCGGAAAGCAACTCGAAGGAACCGCGAAGTCGGCAGACCTTCAGGAAGTTCTCAGCGTTGCGACGGATGCCTACATTTACGGTTATCGCCTTGTCACCATGGACATGCCGCGCAACCAGTTTACCAACGTGGCCGTGCCCGACGCGTCACACGCGCCACTGGGCCAACTATTGAAACTGCGGACGTATCTAGCAGTAACCACACCGTTACGGCTCCCAATGCTGAGACGCTGTACACCACGACATGGCTGGATGTTTCCCGTGAGCCGTGGATCTTAAGTGTCCCCGACATGGGTGAGCGCTATTACTTGCTGCCGATGCTCGATGGATGGACGAATGCCTTCCAGGTTCCAGGCAAGCGCACCACCGGAGATAAAGTGGACAGCTGTTGCCGACGAAGACCCGCGTGCAAAGCGCCGTCCGTGGGGCTACACTATAGTCGACCACGATTGATGCAAGAAACGCATCAATCGTGGCTACCCAATTTCTTAAGGAGTTTCGCGACAGAAACTAGCGGTCAGGCCCAGGCTCGTCTTGCAACGGGACAACCCGGGAATGCGATGTCGGGAGGGAGGTTCGACAAATGAGAGAATTCGTGGTCAAACTGTTCACGTCGGATCTGATGCCGCACGGATACTGTTACCTTTGGAAACCGGAGATCGTGTGGCTGCACGCTGTATCAGACGGATTGATCGCCCTTGCCTATTATCTCATTCCGACGACGCTGGTCTATTTTGTACGCAAGCGTCGAGATTTACCCTTTCACTGGATGTTTCTAATGTTTGGGATATTCATCTTCGGCTGCGGGACGACCCACCTTGTTGAAGTCTGGACTCTATGGCACGGCACCTACCGGCTGGCCGGCGCAATCAAGGCGCTTACAGCGGCAGCCTCACTGGCAACGGCGGGGTTTCTGGTGGTGCTCATTCCCCGGGCGCTGGCCCTTTCCAGCCCGTCGCAACTGCGAGCGGCCAATCTGGAACTCGAGAAAGAAATCAGTGAGCGCCGCCGGGTGGAGGAGGAGCTACTGCGGGTGCGCGACGAGCTGGACTCAAGGGTCCAACAACGCACGCTCGATCTCGACGCTACCAACGAAGAGCTGAAGGCTGAAATCGCAGAGCGCAAGCGGGCCGAGGAAGCGCTGCGGGAGAGCGAGGCTCGCTTTCGCAACATGGCTGATACAGCGCCCGTGATGATCTGGATGTCAGGCGCGGACAAACTCTGCACCTTTTTCAACAAGGGTTGGCTCAGCTTTACCGGCCGCGCGCTGGAGCAGGAACTTGGCGACGGGTGGGCAGAAAGCGTTCACAGAGAAGACCTCGACGGCTGTCTTGAGGTCTACGTTAACTCATTTAACGCGCGGCAAATGTTTACGATGGAATACCGTTTGCGGAAGTGTGACGGTAACTACCGCTGGGTCCTGGATACTGGGGTGCCGCGCTTTGGTCCCGATGGCGCCTTCCTCGGGTACATCGGTTCTTGCATCGACGTCACTGGGCTGAAGCGGGCCGAGGAGCGTTTTCGTCTGGTGGTCGAGGCAGCCCCAAATGCCATAGTAATGATCAATCTCGAGAGCAAGATCATGCTGGTTAACTCGCAGGTGGAAGCGGTCTTCGGCTACACGCGGCAGGAACTTATTGGCTCTCCTATTGAGATCCTTGTTCCCGAGCGGTTCCGTGAGCGCCTCCCGGGTTATCTGCAGGGTTACATTGCTGGTCCGGAAGGGGGCGCGATGGGAGCTTGGCGCGAATTCTTCGGGCAGCGTAAGGACGGCAGCGAGGTTCCAATCGAAGTTCGGCTCTGTCCCATCCAGAGTCCGGAGGGAATGTTCGTTCTGGCTTCGGTCGTCGACATCACCGAACGCAGACAGGCGGAACTGAAGGTGGAGTCGCAGCGCAACGAGTTAGCCCACCTGTCGCGGGTAGGGATGCTCGGCGAACTGTCTAGCTCGCTCGCGCACGAGTTGAACCAGCCGCTAATGGCCATCCTCAGCAATGCTCAAGCCGCACAGCGATTCCTCGCGAACGATTCCACCGATCTGAATGAAGTGCGCGATATCCTTAAGGACATCGTCGAGGACGACCGGCGCGCCTCCGAGGTCATCCGACGCCTGCGCCTACTGCTCAAAAAGGGCGAACCGCAATATCAGTCGCTGGAAGTCAACCAATTGGTGCACGACGTGCTTCGGCTGCTGCGCAACGATCTGGTGAACAAACGCGTGACCGCGTACCGTCAATTCACGCCTGAGCTGCCTGCCATCAACGGTGATTGGGTACAGCTGCAACAGGTCCTGGTCAACTTGGTCATGAATGCCTGCAGTGCTATGGCCGACGCTGCGCCGGCGGAGCGTAAATTAGTGGTGCGTACCGCGTTTTCTGACGGCGAAGGTATTCGCGTATCTGTCGCGGACCAGGGCTGCGGGATCCCGCCCGAGAACCTGGATCGCATTTTCGACCCATTCTTCACCACACGGGCGCAGGGCATGGGGTTGGGCCTGACGATATGCCACACGATCATCGCCGCCCACGGTGGAAAACTCTGGGCCGCGAACAACAGCGACCGTGGTGCGTGCTTTCATTTCACGCTGCCTGTTAGCCGTTGAGGCACTGTATGAGCAACTCGGCACCGACCATCTTCGTGGTGGATGATGACGCCTCTCTGCTGAGAGCCATCTCACGCCTCCTTCGTTCTGCCGGGCTGAACGTGGAGACGTTCAGTTCGCCGCAAGAGTTTCTTGAAGTCTGCGATCCCTGCGCGGCCGGCTGCCTGGTGCTGGATGTCGCGATGCCCGGGGTGAATGGCCTGGAATTGCAGCAATTGCTCGCCACAAAGGGCGCCGAGCTACCCATTATTTTCCTTAGCGGCCACGGCGACATCCCGATGAGCGTACAAGCGATGAAGCGGGGCGCCGTGGACTTTCTCACAAAACCCGCAAACGACACGGACCTGCTTGCTGCCATCAGAGCCGCCATCGAAAAAGACCGAGCCAACCGGCAGGTACGGGCCGAACTGGCAGGGATTCAACAGCGGCTGGCGACACTCACGCCGCGAGAGCGTGAGGTTCTTCCTCACATCATTTCCGGTAAGCTGAATAAGCAGGTTGCTGCCGATCTTGGGATCGTTGAAAAAACCGTCAAGGTTCATCGCGCGCGGATCATGGAGAAGATGAAAGTGCGGTCACTGGCCGAACTCGTGCGGCTGGCCGAGCGCGCAGGAATTAAGTTTCTTGGGATGAAGGCCTCAGTCGCGCTGCCGTGGCTGTGGTTCCCAAACATGTAACACCCTAACCTTCTTTTGCGGACGCTTCCCCTGCTCGCACTCAGGCCTCGAGCGCTGTGGTCTTCGACAACGATTTTCACGACTATCTCCCAAGGCAGTTCTGCAAACGACGGAACAGGCACGCCTTCGAAGCTGGCCATCCCTAAGTTCACTTGCTGCCAGAGAGGTTCAGACTTCGGTCAAGTTTGTTCTCGTCATTCCCGCGAAAGCGGGAATCCAGTCCCGCGCTTAAGCACCCCTCGGCAGCATGAGGCCGCCCGCTACAGCTTTCTCGCTCCTCCTTTATTCGGACCCATTGGACCAAAGGCCAATTGTGCTGCGTGCTTCATGGCAATAGCTTACCGGGTCATGACCAAGGACCATGCCTTCATTGCGGTCGTGGACGACGACGAATCGGTGTGCCGGGCGTTAGGGCGGCTCATGCGCTCCGCCGGGCTGCAAGTGGAGACGTTTTCCTCCGGTGCCGATTTCCTGGATTCGCTGCCGACCCGCCGCCCGGATTGCTTGGTGCTCGATCTTCATATGCTCGGAATGACCGGCTTTGAGGTTCAGGCCCAGCTCGCGACGATCGGAGCGCTGCTACCCGTCATCATTATCACCGGCCAGGATTCGGCTGAGGCGCGTGGACGCGCGTTGGATGGATGTCCTGCGGGCTATTTTTCCAAGCCTGTGGATGGGCACGTGTTGCTTGGGGCCATTGAATCGGTGCTAAGCCGGGCAATTCCATCAGAGGGTTAATACCTGAATTTTGCACAGCAATCAGGGCCTTTCTCCGAAGGCCGCACGGGAGCGCTAGTTCAAGACTACGGGGGCCCTGCGTTTCAAATCCCCTCGTGGGGGGCGGAAGCCGAAGGCTTCGGGGTGGAATGTTCATGACCAAGAAACCACTCCGGCGCTGCGCGCCACCGCTTCAGGGAGGGGGCTTTCAGGCGGCCAGCGATTCACGTGGGACCATAGGGGGTTTTTGGAGTGATGACTTCCAAACACTGATTCTAAGACGCTAATCTCCTCAAGTCCCTTGAAGCTGTGAAAAAATTGAACCCTGAAACCCGTCCCCCTTGAACAAGATTGAACAAGAGGGGACAATCTGAAACCGGCCAGTTCGCTGTGCTAAGCGTTCCAAGGTTCAGAGGGTTCCTCGGCACAATCGGGAGTTTCCATTGACGGGTAAAGCTCCAGGAAAAGCTGGTAAGACTCCGGGAAAAGTTGGATTGAAGTCGCCAACGCCGATTGAGCCGGGTCTTTCACCCGAGTCGATTAGGGAACAAGTCGAAAAGATCGTGGCCAGCCGGACATTCAGCCAGTCCAGAAAGCTGGTTCGGTTTTTGAACTTCCTTGTGGAAAAAGCCCTTCAGGGACAGGCGGAGCAGGTCAATGAGTACCTGATTGGCGCCGAGGTTTACGAGCGGCCCGCCTCCTTCGATCCGCAGATAGACACGATTGTTCGCACCGAGGCCCGGCGGCTGAGGGCAAAGCTCCGCCAGTACGCCGATGGGGAAGGCTCTTACGACTCGATCGTGATTGACGTACCCAAGGGCTACGTGCCTGTTTTTCGGGAGAGGGACCGCGGAGTTCTGGAAAAGAAGGTCGGTCAGCTGGTTTCCCGCTACCGGCTCTCAGAAAAGCTCGGGGAAGGAGGCATGGGAGCTGTCTATCGGGCCGAAGACACGGTGCTGGGCCGCGCCGTGGCGTTGAAGTTTCTCTCCGGATCTGTTCTGAGAGACAAGGAGCGAAGAGCTCGCCTGGTCAGGGAAGCCAGGGCGGCAGCTGCGATCGACCATCCGAATGTTTGCACGGTGTATGAGATTGATGAGGTCGAGGGTCAACCCTTCATTGCGATGGCCTACGTCTCGGGCCACAATCTGGAGGATCAAATCGCCCGGGGTCCTCTGGAGCTCCGGGATGCCCTGGATATTGCCTGCCAGCTTGCCAGCGGCCTGCAGGCCGCCCATCACGGGGGAGTCGTTCATCGGGACTTGAAGCCCGCCAACGTGATCATGAGCGTCGTCAGCAACGGCGTCCGGGCCAAGATTGTCGATTTTGGTCTGGCGCAGCTCAGTGCCGTCAGCCGGTTGACCGCAGTCAGCACACCGATAGGAACCGACAGTTACGTGTCGCCGGAACAAATGAACGGCGAAGTTGTCGACCCTCGGTCCGACATCTGGTCGCTGGGTGTGATTCTCTACGAAATGGTGACTGGGAAACAGCCGTTTCGAGGCGAGCGTCGCGAGGCCGTATTTTATGCCATTGCTCACCTGGCTCCCGAGCCTATGAGCCGCTTGCGAGCCGGGGTCCCTGAAGAACTGGAGCGAATCGTCTCGAAGTGTCTGGAGAAGGACGCGGCGCTCCGGTATTCAGACGCGGCTGAGCTGAAGGCTGAACTGTCGCGCCTCCTCCATTCGCTCCCAGACTCGGGCTTTGCCTCTCCCGTTTCTCTTCCGGAAGCCCCCCTGGAAACGACGAGTTTGCCAAAGCAGTCTAGCCGGTGGGTGGCCTTGGCGGCGGAGGAATCGGCGTCAGGAAGACAGCTCGCTGTGCGTCCAAGCTCGCAGCGGGGGCGCCTCTTGAGACTGATCTGGGTAGCCGGGCTGTTGGCCCTGCTGCTGGTTGCGGCGATTGTGGTGTGGTTCCTTCAATCTCCCCGCAGAACTCCTGGACCCGAGCTCGCGGCTGTTCCACTTACCAGCTATCCGGGGATCGAGGCCTTTCCGAGCTTCTCGCCCGATGGTAGTCAGGTGGCGTTCATGTGGAATGGACCCGACCAGGACAACTTTGATATCTACGT
This sequence comes from uncultured Acidimicrobiia bacterium, assembly GCA_963752385.1. GTDB lineage: Bacteria > Acidobacteriota > Terriglobia > Versatilivoradales > Versatilivoraceae > CAVVYL01. Next base: position 21,454 of record CAVVYL010000020.1, read on the forward strand.
CAAACTAGTGGGTCCTGGCCCGTCGCCGCTTCGCCTGACCAGTGATCCCGCGACCGATTCCGGCTCGGCCTGGTCGCCTGACGGACGCTCCGTTGCTTTCTTACGTGATTTGTCTGGCAGAAGATTCGCGGTGTGGCTAGTGGCACCGATCGGGGGCCCGGAGCGCAAGTTGGCTGAGATCTCCTTCCCTTTGGCACCCCTGGTGTCTGTTACTTGGTCACCCGATGGACGCTGGCTGGCCGTGCCAGATCAGGAAACGCCAAACCAACCCTCAGCGATTTTCTTACTGTCCCCTGAGACCAACGAAAAGCGAAGAGTGACTTCCCCACCGAGTGGTTTGTCGGACTACGGTCCCGCTTTTTCGCGGGATGGGCGCTCTCTGGCTTTCACTCGAGCCAACACCCACCTCGCGATTGCCGACCTTTTGGTAGTGTCACTTTCCAGCAGTATGGCTTCACAAGGAGAACCGAAGTTGCTGATGTCCCACAGCAATTACTTCTTCGGTTTGACCTGGAGCCTCGATGGACGGGAAATCATCGCTGTTCCCGGCATCGGCATTAGGTCGGGCAGTCTCTGGAGAATTGCTGCGGATGGTTCCGGACAACGAGAACGAGTGTCTTTCGCGGGTGATGAGAACGCCAATCTCAGTTTGTCCCGCCAAGCTAAACGGCTGGCTTATTCTCACGGCGACTTTGAGGACAGAAATATCTGGCGGCTCGACTTTCCTGGGACCGGAGAGCAGGCCGGCCAAGCGAAACGATTTATCTGGTCTACGCGCAGCGACGACAGTGCCCAGTTCTCGCCAGACGGGACGAGAATCGTCTTCTATTCGCGTCGCACCGGAACCGGCGAAATCTGGGTGTGCAACAACGACGGTACCAGCGCGGTCCAGGTCACGTCATTGGGGGAGGCAGGCGGGTCGCCACGCTGGTCGCCCGATGGTGAAAAGATTGTTTTCACCGCGGCTCCGGATGGGCAGTCGGACATCTTTATGGTTGGAGCCACTGGAGGCAAGCCCCGCCGCCTGACCAACCAACCATCTAACGACGGCCTGTCAAGCTGGTCGGGTGATGGCAAGTGGATTTATTTCCGTTCAGATCGCAGCGGTGCACACCAGATCTGGAAGATGCCGGCTCAGGGCGGCGAGCCGGTTGAGGTGACCGGCAAGGGTGGTTGGTTAGCGCTTGAGTCGCCGGATGGCCAGTTTGTGTACTACACGAAGAGCGAAGAAGGCACAGAAGGCTTGTGGCGGCTGCCCGTGGCGGGCGGAGAGGAAACACAGGTGATTAAGTCAGCGATTATCCGTCGCGCTTTCTCTATGACCAGCGATGGCATTTATTTTATGACGGGAAAAACGAGCGACAGCAGTTATTTCACTACCCACTCCGTCTCCGCCACGATTCAGTTCTACAATTTCCGTACTCAGCAGCGAAAGACGGTCGCGAAGGTAGTGAATCCCTGGTTTTATTTGAGTGTTTCTCCAAACGGCAAGTCCCTCCTGTATTGTCAAAATGACCTGGCTAACAATGACCTGATGCTGGTGGAGAACTTCAGGTAATTGTGGATCACGTAAGCGTGAGTGGGCAGCCCACCTCGGGGAAGGAGGCATGGGGGCTGTCTATCTGGCCGAAGACACGGTGCTGGGCCGCACGTTGGCGCTGAAGTTTCTCTCTGAGTCTGTTCTGAAGGACAAAGAACGAAGAGCCCGCTTGGTCAGGGAAGCCCGGGCGGCGGCCGAAGCCCCAGGCACTATTCTTGGTATCCTGTATTCAGAGTAGGCCTGGACCGGATTATCATCAACCTTGACCAAGTCCAGAGCGATCTGTGGATGACACAGTTGCCGGACTGAAAATGAGAGAACCGATTGAGTTCGAACGCGTCACACTTCGACGCGCCAATCATGGACGCCTTAAGGTGTGGATGAGATGCTCACAGCTCGAAGCTAACATAATACCCGATATCACGGGATGTATCCCTAGGAAGGCCGGGGAGGCTGCGCGCCGGAACCGCCGATTTTTACTATGCGCTGCGCCGGTACGCCGGATCTCGACACGTTTCAGTACCACATCGGGGTCAGATCTGACGCCGCTGAGCACATCGTTGACGAACAGGGTATAACTCGGCTCGCTCCGACACCGCTTCGCTCCGGGGCCTCATAGAGTCGCCGGTCTTCCATCATGGCGGCCATGATGGACAGAAATGGTTGAGGCGGAAATTGTTGGGCCATCGGGAAGTGCGGTTCCACCGGGGTAGTTACACCAGCATCAAGACCGACAACACAAACCCAGTTACGGACGATCACGCAATCTTTGCGCTACTCAAATCCTCGGCTTGATGATCTGGCGACCCTGGCCGAGCAGTTCACTCAGGGTAATAGGGATATTGTTCGGAACCAACATGATCATGAGCGGCATCACACGGCTGATGTTGACCGTGGCTGTGCGCCGTGCGATGAATTCGGCTGGGCGGGGAGCCTAATCGATGAGCCTTCTTAATCCTACTCGCAGCTCCAAAGCTATCTGGTGCCAACTGTTCCTCACCATCGCTGTCGGTTCCTTCGGTGTCGCGCAGCCGCCATCGCGGATTCAAAGCTTGATCTCCGCCGGAAATCTCGGCAGCCTGCGCTGGCCGAATTTTCGCGATTATCAACCTTGGCTCCAGAAGTTCTACGAGCCGGTCAACTACGCCCCAGCGTGGGTCCAAGGAACCTCGCCCTCTCCGCAAGCCCTGGCCATGATCGAGCTCTTCCGGAACGCCTGGAAGAAGGGGTTGGAACCGGAAGACTACGACGCATCGCGCTGGGAGAGCCGCCTGCCCGCGCTGCAACGTTCTGCTGCCGATCCGGCCGATTTCGACGTTTCACTTACCGTCTGCACCATGCGCTATATTTCTGACCTGCGCATTGGGCGCATCAATCCTCAGGACCTCAAGTTTGGGTTGAGCGTGGAGCAGAAGAAATACGACCTGGCCCAGTTTCTGCGCGAGCAGCTCTTGCCTGCGTCCGATCTATCCGCCGTCGTGGACAGTGTGGAGCCTCCCTTTCCCGGATATCGCCGCACCCGGCAGGCTCTGGAGCGTTACACGGAACTCGCTCGCACTGACGACAGAGAGAAGCTCCCAGTTCCCGCAAAACCTGTCGAGCCCGGTCAGGTCTACCCAGGTATGGCTCGTCTGGCGCGCACTCTGCGTCTTCTCGGCGATCTTCCACCCGAAGCTGCAGAGCCCACTGATTCTCAACTCTACGATGGCACAATAGCGGAAGCCGTGAAACGCTTTCAGCGCCGTCACGGCCTCGACGACGACGGCCGCCTCGGCCCCATCACCCTGAAGCATCTGAATGTGCCGCTGACGGACCGCGTCCGCCAGTTGCAGCTCACACTCGAGCGCTGGCGCTGGCTGCCGGACGAGTTCTCCTTGCCGCCGATCGTTGTCAACATCCCTGACTTCCGTTTGCGTGCTCTCGACGAAGGGAACAAGATCGCTCGCGAAATGCGCGTAGTCGTTGGCACGGCGATGCGTACCCAAACGCCCGTCTTTTCGCGCGATATGACATACGTCGTACTTCGTCCCTACTGGAATATTCCTCCCGGCGTCCTCCGCCGGAACGTCCTTCCCGCGATCAAGCGGGATCCCAATCAGATTGCCAGCAAGAACTACGAGATCACCACTCACGACGGCAAATTCGTCACCTCAGGTGAGGTTTCCGACGACGTGCTGGCGCAGCTGCAGGCGGGTAGGCTAGCGATACGTCAGAAGCCGGGTCCCACCAATGCGCTTGGCCTCATCAAGTTGATGTTCCCCAACGAACACCACGTATATCTGCACAGCACGCCCGCGTCGGAACTCTTTTCGCGCAGCCGGCGCGATTTCAGTTCCGGATGCATTCGCGTCGAGGAACCCGCCGAACTCGCGGCATGGGTGCTGCGCCACAATCCCGGCTGGACGGTCGAGCGCGTCAAGCAGGAGATGCAGAACGGTAGAGACAATGTCACCGTGAGTCTGGCCCGTCGGGTGCCTGTTTTTATCGTCTACGGAACTGCCATCGCCTACGAGAACGACGACGTCCATTTCTACGACGATATTTATGGGCACGACAAAAAACTCGGCGAACTTCTAGCTAGAGGTTATCCGTATCCATAGAGGAGAAGACAGCAAGGAAATTGCCATGGCCGGCGCGCCGAAGTCGACGCGGGTAACACCGAAGCGGTGGCACCTGCTCAGGAATCGAGATATTCAAGTGAATTGGCTCATGAGGAAGCGAACGAGAGCGGCCATGTCGAGTTTTAGGATTCGCCTGTCGGTCGGCTGGCGTGTCGGCTGTCCGAAAAAGGCTCGAACAACCGCCTATCCGTGTGGGACCATCGCGGCTCCAAGCACCATTTACCGTGTACGCTCATGGCGTCCGGCACGCCCTTCATAAGATATTCTTGAGCGTTGGGGTTAAGCCTCATTATTCATTCTAATCAAGCCTCACGCGCTGTCGAGTCGGCATCTTGCGAAGCATGAAAGAGGACGTTTCCATCGCTAGCGGCCAGCTACCGTCAACCCTCACAGCTAGCGCGAGACTACCGCGGGCAATGCTCCGCAAGCATCACTTCGATTTCTTGCGGCTGAATACTTTCCTGTTGATCTCTGGCCAAAATTCAACTGCGAGGTTCCCCAGGGTCTGATAACTGAGGCTGATAGCCACTCGGGAGAGGGTTAGATTTGCGCCGCGGTCTGCTGCTGGATAGTACAGGTTCGACAAGCCCGCGCCGGCAAACTTGCCAAAAACGTTCGACCAGTTCGGTTGACTCTTGCCCGAATCAGCCCGTGTAACAAACCCCCGAGTGATAGAATAGCCAACTCGTGCCCACGCACTTCCGTCGCCCTTTCGAAAATAGCGGGGATCCTGACGCAGCATCGATGGGAACGCGTAAGTACTGAAAAACCGCGCCGATGTACCGTCAAGGAGAGCAGCACCGAATCGCTTTCCATAGCCGGCAAGCCCTTGCCCGTATCCACTATGAGTGTCCCTTGCTTGACTGACTCCCGCTTGCAAGGCATAGACCACGACCGGAAACGGATCTAACGTGCCCTTTGCGAATAACCCAAACTTTTGCCTGGGCGTCAACGGCGGAGCATTTCGGGCATCAGATATAGTGTAGGTGGGAACGACTCCCAAAATACGTGGTGAAGATTTGCTCTTCGATTGAGCTTGGGAAGGTGCGTCAGGCGAACTTGGAGGCGCCTGAGGCTTGGGAGTGCTAGCGCCCTGATCTACTTTTTCAGAGTGCCCCCACATCACGAGCGGAGCCGAACAGACTAGCATGAGCAGCGATGCCGCAAGCGATCTGGATACGCAGTTTGCAGCTCGATTCATGTGAATTCTCGCAGTCTGAGGTTCACTCCCAGACCTTTGCCCGCCATCTCGTACAATTCGTACCCGCTCAGCGGGCATGACTCCTCGTGCCTTGCCTGGTAGCTTGCGGAGCCATCTCTATGCAGCCCGCTCTACGCCACGAGCGGGATCTCGGCTGCCAGCTCGTACCGTACCAGCGCGCGGATCTTGTTCTCCATCTGAAGATAACACGCTACCTTCTTGCCGGTGTCAGGGCCGCGGCCGCTGAGCTATTCTAGGGACGACTCGGTCCCGAATCGACGGATAGTTCGAGTCGGGGTTCTTCTCATCGTGCGTGATAAGACCCGTCCGCTGCGCGTCGGGACGGGAAGGTGTGTCCGCTCTTTCATGTCTATGGGCGAGTTCAGAAATCACAACTTGCAGCTGCGAGTTTGTGATAAACCACCAAATCCTCCCACCGACGATAGGATTCCATCGCTTCCTCCTGTCCCCTGAACCCTGAACCTATCCCCAGAACCCTTAGCTCTGAACCCCGCCGCGCTGCCTCACCCGGGGGTTACTGGGCCAGCTTCTTGTAATTGCTATCTTCAATGTTGACCACAATCTGCTTGGCCGCAACATTCAGTACCTTGCCGGCTGTGCAGTTCGTCCCATCGGGAAGAGTCTGGAAATTGACCGCGAGCGAGATCGCGTCTTTGTCCTGTTCATCCAAGTAGGTGTTCACCGCCAGTTGCTGGATCACTTTGGAGGCTGAATCGACCGTAAACGTCACGGCATCTCCTGGTTTCACGTAGTCTTTGAAGATGAGCTGCATAGCCCCCGGGCCGGCCTGGCTGAGCGAGAGCTTGCCGGCAGCCAGCACGGCTTGGATTTTGTCGGGTGAAGGAGGCACATAGCGTCCAACCAACGAGACGGCCCGCTCCATGTAATCCTTCATTTCGCCGACCTTCTTTTCAATCATCTTTCCTTTAAGCCCACGTTGCTTCTCCGGCGGCGGGGGAGTGCTCAGCGGGGTCTTTTGCACCTTCCCGTCCGGCCCATACTGGCAAGATTCAATCTTGGTGCTCTTCACTTCCCCTTTTAAGCTGAGTTGGGTCTTTTCAATCCAGGTGTACTTGTGGAGGGCGGCCTGGTTCTGGGCTGCAGACTGCTTTAAAGCAGCCGCTTTCTCCTGCATCACCTGTTTGAGATCCTGGCCTAACACCATCAGAGCAAGAATCAAGCTAACGGCAAATCCCAAGGCAAAAACTTTCATCAGCTTTCGTTTCATATGTCCCATCCTTTCGTTTGAATGAATTTCACAACAATCTAAGTTAGGTTAGCGGCGCCGACCTCCACCGCCACTTCGACTCGTGCCCCCCCCACTGCTGCTGGAGCGCAGGGAATTTTGCCACTGCTGGCTTTGCGCCGAGCCTCTTTGCCGGTTTTGATATTCCTGATTCAGCCCCTGAACCTGGCTGCTTTGTCCTTCGGGCCGGGAGAAGGAGCCGGTGCTTGAGGAGTTAGTGGTCTGGGCTCTCTGTTGGGTGTTGGCCCGGTTGGCGGAGCTACTCTGCGCCTGCGCCTCGGCATTGGTCCTGGCGCTCTGGGCTTGCTGTTGCTGGGCGGTCGTTGGGGTGGGTTTTTCGACGGAATTCCAGCTGCCATTATCGTACTGCTGCCAGCTGCCAGAGGAATCCTTTTTGTAGACGTTCCCATCCTTCCCGGCATACATGTCGCCGCTCGCGCTCTTGCCCGCGTAGGCGCTTCCCGAAGCAGTGCTTATTCCAGCGGCCTTGGCCCCGCTGGTCGATTGCGCCCTGGCCGCAGATCCCTGAGCGGTGGTCATATGCTGTGTCGCCACCGCCTGGTTTTGACCCGCGACCACGGAACTGCCCCACTGTCCATAGGGACTCGACCCCTGCCGGGTCGCGGCGGCGTTTCCCGTATAAGGGTTATAGGCTGAACCGCCAGCAGCGCTGCCATAGGGAGTAGAAACCCTGGCGCCCTGGGCATAGGTTCCCGTGTACGGGTTATATGCCCGGCCGGCGCTGGCGCTGCCATAAGGGCCGTAGGCAGTGGCGCCCCGGGCGTAGGTGCCGGTGTAAGGGTTGTATGCCGCTCCCGCTGCCGCGCCGCCGTAAGGACCATAAACACCGCGGCTCACGCCATAAGCCCCCGTGTAGGGATTGTAAGCGGCACCCACGCCATAGGTAGCGGGATAGGGGTGGTAGATCGGGTATCCATAGGGCGGATGGTAATAGTACGGCGGATAGTAATACCCCGTGCCTCCATAAATCACGGCGCCCATGGCGAAACCCACCACGAATGCACCCATGTATCCCGCAGTGTAACTGGATTGCACCGAACCGCTGGGAGTGGTGGTCTGCGTCACATAGGTGACGTTATAGACCGGTGAACTCGGCGGAATCGTGTAGATCTCCTTCGGAATGGAACTCGCGGTTTTCCACGGCCCCTCCGCTGTCGTGGACATGAACCAGACGCCCTGCAGGCACAGGTAATAAACATCACCCACTTTGATGACCTTGTCGGTCGTGTTGGTGGCGTAAGCGAGAGTAGTACCCTCAATTGGTTTGAACTCGGGCGACCCGTTATAGGCAACTTTGGCCTGGGCCGCTGCCTTGATGGGATCCACCTCGATGGTGGTCGGAATTTGCGCCAGCAGCACGGCATCTTTGGCGTCTTCGGTACCCGGAACTGAGACCAGCACTCGAGCCGCGGGACTGTTCCGAGGGATCTGGGCAAAATCGGGAGGCAGGTCCGCGCTGGCAAAGGTCCAGGGCCCTTCGAGACTCGCGGCACGGAACCAACGACCGGCCGCCAGGTAATAGTAGGCGGTGGTTGGAGCATACACAAAGAGATCGCAGTCGGTGTTGCTAATATACGTCAGTCGGGTTCCCGGAATCTTCACGTAAATGGGTTTTCCCTTGATGAGGATGACTTCGGCCGGACGGGTGCTATATAAAACCTTCGGCACGGTGGAACCGGCGCCGACTGGCGGGGGAATCCCTTTCTTCAGGGGGGCCCACTGGGGATCCTCGGGCAGCTTGGACATCTCCTTCGGAAGAGTGTTGGTGAAGGCCCAGGTGCCCTCCAGGCTGGTTGCGGTGAGCCACTGTGAGTCAATGAACAGGTAGTACTTGGCGCCGGATTTGTCGAAAAAGAGCGGCCAATTGCTGTTGACCACAAATTCCAGCTTAGTCTTCGGGATCTCGGCACGAACCGGCGGGCCATCCAGTTGCAGCAGGATCGTTGGACCATAACTCACAAATAGCTGAGGGGGATCGTTCTTGACCTGCACGCCTGCGGCCTTCGATGGCTTGGGAACGCACGCCACCAGGCGCTCGAGCGACATCGTGACGGTATGACCCGGAGCCAGAAACGTCCGGGCCAACTGGTCCATTTTTTTGGCAGTGGCCGGGTCTAGCGAAGGGAATGAAGTGCCCCTGACAACCAGGTCGCGCATGAAGACGCTTCGATTGTCGACGCTGACGTCCGTGAGGGCGTGGATGGTCGCAACACCAACAACCGCTGTGCTGCCCGCGGGCGTGAGGGAAAAGGCCATCCGGAAGGTCAGGTCCTTGAAGTCCTTCCATTCGTCAACTTGGGGTTGATAATATACTAGTTGCCCGGCAGGTAGAGATTTTTGCCGGGGCCAGCCCGGATCCTGCGCAAGACTCAGGCTGACTAAGACTGATGCGAGAATTAGAATGGAAACGAGAATCTGTTTTTTCATGGCGGCTCCTTTTTTACAGGGAGAGGGGAGACGCAGGATCCGTGTGGGGTCCAGGGTCATGGTCTCAGCGTTCGGGGGGCAGTCGCACACGAAACCTGGCTCATGAGGCAAATGAGTCTGTCCTTGCGAAACGTGAGACAGGTGCCGTGAACCATGAAATACCGTCACTGCTATTTTCAAGTTTCCCACTCAATCCTTCTTGGCTCCAGTCGTGCCTCTGGCCTTTCACCGTCTCCTGAAACCCCTCATCCCTCAACCCACCCCCCGCATATCTCCCTACTTTTTCACCGGGGGAGGATAGTTTTTCAGCAACTTGGCCATGGCTTTTTCCAGGTTCTTCTGATTCTTCTGGGGATCCTTGCTCGGGCTAATGGCTGTGGCACCGCCACGCCAGATTTGTTTCTTGGTGCCCGCGTCATCGATGTCAAACACCAGCGTGCCGATATTGATGGTAGAACTGGTCGCCGTCCCCATGCCGCCAAAACGCCCGGGTCCCGCCCATCCCCACGGCATTGCTTCACGCGGCGTTCTAGAACGCCGCCTGGAGATTGGACATTTCTCGATCAGAATTCCCGACCGAGCCTAACGCTCAGCTACTGGACGTCTAGTTCCCCTCCTCAGCTGAGGAGGGGCGGGCACTGGCCCGGCCAGCGCCGGGGTGGTGCGATCATCGGTTGAGGGAAGCTCCAACCACGCGTTTCGTGCCCAAAATTCTCAAACTCGGCACGAAGCGCCTGAGTGATGCTTCGCGGCGCCTCCCCCAGACCACCCCGTGCCGCTGCGCGGCACTTCCCCTCCTGATCTCAGGAGGGGAGCTTAAAAAATGTCCAATCTTCTCGCGGCGTTCTAGAACGCCGCGAGACGGCCGATCAGCCAAAAGGACGCACAGCTGCCGATGGCATAGGGCGCGATTCGCCAGGACCAGGTGGGTAATCGGAACATCCTGCGCCTGAGGGCCACTATGATTAACAGCGCCGACCCAACGAACGAAAAGTGACCAACCTCCACTCCCGCGCTAAAGAAGCCGAGAGCAAGCGGGATATGAGCACTGGGCAGCCCTGCCGCACTGAGTCCACCCGCAAATCCCAGGCCATGGAGTAGGCCAAACGAGAAAGCTACCAGCCATGGCTTGCGCTGCGCCAGTCCAGTTGGATTCGCGTTTTTTCGGAGTGCTTCCCAGGCGACAAACAGGATGCTGAGTGCAATAACAGCCTCAACCGGAGCGGCAGGCACGTGAACAAACCCCAGGGTTGCGAGCGTTAGCGTCACCGTATGTGAGAGTGTAAAAGCACTGACGGTTAGCAGCAGGCGCCTGGTCCCGCTCACCAGCAGCAAAAGCCCTGAAACAAACAGCAGATGGTCGACACCCGTGAGAATGTGCTCAATGCCGAGCACGAGGTAAGTTCGGGCGACTTCGAAACGGCGTGGCATCGCTTCCACAACGAACGAAGGCGACGAAGGCATGACTCGGGTCACTTGAGAAGAGCCGTCGAGGCGTTCAACACGCACGAGCACGTCGGTGAGGGTGACCTGCAAGCCAACGAATTCAATGCGCTTTCCCGCGAGGCCGTTAGTCCCGGCGTCGATCCACCGACGCTCGACTAGCGAGTCGGTCAACTCCTCAACAATCGGCTCTTTGACGTTCTGCACATCATCGGGAAGCTTGAGCAGAACCGGCAGTCGCCTACCTGAAAGCACCGGCGTACGCCACAAAATACTGAAACGGCCCGGCGCCGTTTCTTCGAGCTCGAGATAACCTGGACGGACTTCGTGTGCCCATGCGGCAGAAACCGGCAGCAGCGCGGCAAGCACCGTGCCGGCAAGGAGGCAACGAAGGTGTTTCTTCACGCAGCTCATTGCGGTCTTTCGCCGGGAGAACTGGAAATTTCGCGCTTAGGCAGCGCTGGAAGAGTCGCGGTAGCTGTTTGCTTCTTCGCTGGAGCAGGCAAGAACACCGTGTACTTCGCGCGCATGGCTTCATATGCCTTGCGCCACGCCTGCTCGCGCTGATCGGCCAGCCATGCGGCCTTCACGTCAGGCTCTACCTCTTCTAAGGCAGGAATGCGGCCGGGGGTGAACGAATCCACGAACACCAGGTGCCATCCATAGCCGGACTCGACTGGCCCCTGCCACGAACCGGGTTTGAGCTTAAACATTGCCTGCGCAAACTGTGGTCCAAACTCTTTGGCTAACTGCTCGGGTGAGCGATCGCCGTAGTAGTCCTGGAACATGAATCGATCCGCGAGCGCAGCCGCAGTCTTTGAGTCTTCGGGCTGGCCGGCAACTTTAGCCAGCACCTTCACTGCATCGTTGTGAGCCCGTTGCCCACGTAGATCGGGTGAAAAGTATAGATGACGGAAGGTAACCCGGCTGGGCAACGCGAATTTGTCCCTATTCTTCTCGAACCAGGCTTTGAGTTCCGCAGTCGTGGGCTCGTGAGCGTTGGCTACGTCCTCGGCAAGGAATTGCATCTTCTGCGCCATGCGGCGCTTGACGATGACGTCGTCCTTATCGAGGTCCATGGCCAGCGCCTCGCGATAGAGCATTTCTTCGCGAACCCGATTCTCCACGAGTCCCGACAACTCCTCGGGCGTGGGTTGGCGCTCCCATTGCGCGGCGAAACCCATCTGGAGTTGCCGCAGATCATCCAGCGTTAGCTCTATGCGCTTGCTTCCCGGCTGACTGGAGTGACCCCATGCTCCATAAATGACGAAGAGCAACGAACCGATAAGCAAAAAATGAACCAGCGGCTCGCGCAACCAGCGGCCGAGGACCATCCGTGCAGACGCATAGTGTCCCTGCGCTAAATCGCATGGCACTGACTTGGTTGAGACCGCATCCACTTTCCTGTACCTCACTTCCTTTCGGAACGTCACCGGTTGCTTGATTCCTGCACTTTTTCGAGCTCGTAATTAGCGTAGCCGAACTCATTGCTGCGCGCGGCCCAGTACTTGTCACCCACTTTGTAGACGGCCACTGCGAACGGCGTCTCTCCAATCGTGGTGATCATTTGGCCGCCACTGATCTGGTACGGTGCCGGCGAGCCCAAGCTACCCGCGCCGGTCACGTCGAAGGCTGCACCCGGCTCCGGTTGCTTCCCGTCTACGCTGAGAATCAGACGTCGTCCTGATTTACCGTAGGAAATCTTGAAGTGCTGACCCGTAACCGTATTGCGAACTGTCAGTGTCTTTCCCACCACCAACTGCGTTAGCTGGGTATCGTCGAGTGTCTCCGCCCCCTTCTGCTTCAGATCTGCAACCATGACGCCGTGCTTTTCGCCCTTGCGCGCTTCCTCCTCCGTGGGGATATACCAGACGGGAGAACTCCAAGCGCGCTCCTGGACCGTGGCGGCTACGAAAGTCGGCGGTGGCACTCCCAACTTCTTGGCATCGTACGTGGTCCAGCGTGGAGTCGGAATCTGCAAAACTCGGGCGTAATAGAAGGCATGCAAGCTGGGATCGAACTCGGGATCTCGCCACACCTGCTTGAGTTCGACCGCACCGATGCTGTTGGTATAAGCCGCGTTTTTGACATCAACCGTGTTGCCCACCGCCGGGACTTTGCCGGTAACGGGATCGGGCTTGCGATTGCCCGACCACGCCACGTCATACACTTTTTCGAAGATCTGCCCGCTCTTGGTCCAGCCTTTGACAATTTGAATGCGGTCGAGATTGGCGTCGTCGGGATCTTTGACCGCCCACACAATGAAAGTTGGTTCCTTCCCCGCTTTTTGAGGAAGGTCACCGCCCATAGGCACGCCCTGAGCATAACCGGTCTTCACCCAATCTTTTTGGTTCAGCACGTCACGACGGAAATCCCATCCGCCGAAGAGCCGGATCCTGATGCGAACGCCGCTGGTACCGAAGGTTTCCTTGCGCTGCATGGCGGCGAAGATGGCTTCGCGCGTGTTCTCTTCCGCCCACACGCCCCCCAAACCGGCAGTGCTGACCTGACCCATATTCAGGCCGGTAATTTTCTGCCCGCTCAAGCGCATCTCCGGCGTGGCATCCGTGAGGGCGTGGCCACCGAAATAGTTGCCCTGGTTGTAGCCGGCAGCCGTGTTGTGGGAGTCGCTGGCGCCCACAACCCCCATCTTGTAGGGGTTGTATCCGCGGCTGTCTTGCATCGCCAGGCCGTTCTGCCAGGCCTCGCGGATGTAGCTGCCGTGAAGTTTTGGAGCCCGTTCCACTCCGGTCAGAAGGTAGGTCAATATCTCATAGTCGGCGAACTCGTCGTTGGGGGAAAGCTGTGGGTGGGTCTCGGATGTGCCCTTGAGCTGATGGATTTCGGTTAACGGCTCATTGTTCACGCGCTCCTGCGCCCATGCGGCATCAATCGGTCGCCCTTTGCTGTCAACCTCAAGGGGAAACATAATGCCATCGCTCAGGTTGGCGTTATGCGAGATCGCCAGCAACTCATTACCTGCTTGGCGCTGGGTATTCATCCAGTTCCAGAGATCTTCAGGATGAACCGAGTCGATGGAAGTAAAGGGAACTTCTGGCACTTTCCTGGAATCTTTGAAGATGATGTTGCGGTGCATGTTGCGATTGTCTGGCGTAGAACTCCACTCATAGGCAGAGAAGGTCGTAAACCTTCCCGGCTGGTAATACCTGTCTGCGATCGAGACAACCTGCTTCCAGACGCTACCCGCCACGTCCGGGCTCATTAGCTCCTGGATTGGCTCCTTCTTGATAACTGAAGTACTCAGAAACAAGTACACGCGCTGGATGTCCTCTTTGCCTCGGACTTTCAGTTTTTCTGCGATGGGCAGTTTGCTGATCGGCGAACTGGGGTCGTTTGCCAGCGGGACGGCGCCCGCATACTCGGAATGGTCGGTCACCGCCATAAAATCGAGCGGACGGGTGATTTTAACTTTGTAGCCTGCAGGATGGTCGATGGGCTGGCCGATGGCAAACTTGTAGGTGTCTTCCGGCCCAGCCTTCGTGTTGCCGAAAACGTAGGCATCAAACGACCAGCTTGTGTGAATGTGGGTTTCACCGTAGTACGCGTTGCGCTCAGGATTCCGCTGCTGCTGCGCGAGTGCCGGATTTGAGATCAAGAGTGCGAACAGGCGCCCAAGCATCAACACTGATGTTATGACCAGCTTCTTTCTTATCATCTCATCCTCCTGAAGCTACTCCAGGTCGCAAGTCAAAAGCGTGTCGGCGAGGCCTTTTCCGCCGCCGTTGCCGCTAAGATTCGTCTCCACTAGGTCAGAACAAGGGAGCCGTTCGCTGCAGGGCGCTACCCGGCCCGAGCACGGGCCAGTAAGGATAACGCCCGGTCACGTCTGTCTACTTCAGCCATCGAAAGATCGTGCTTGCTCCTCAGGCTGATTCGAACGAGCCATATTCGGTTAAATCAGCTGTTCAGCCGGCGCGGACCCCCTGTTCCAAGTGTGCGACAAGCGCGATCCGCAGACTCTGCGTTTCTGTAAATCCAAGTCGAACAAATCGCGTGACGTCTAGAGGGCTTGTGGCTCGCCAAGCACCTCGCGCACGCTTCGCGGCTCCCGTCGCTCCTGACGGTTGAGCCGATGACGTGCGATCGACGAGCGCCGGTACACTTCTTTTCGTACTCGCTGGATCTCGCCGAGTGGCGCATGCTCCGCCGTCACCCGCCAGGGGGTAAAGGACAACGCGTCCATTTTTTCGAGGTTGTCAGCACCGGAAATGTCCTGCGCCGGTAAACGTACCTTGGCCACGGTGACGAATGGCGAGAGCGCCTCCAGCCATTCGACGGTCACGTCCTGGACGGGCATTTGCTCGAGATTCGTGCAGAGCTGCACCTGCAGGTCGAACTCGAAGGGGCGCTGCTTCAGCTCCACCACCAGCGCCCGCCGGTAGGCGTCGGCCTCGGATTGCAGATCGACCACGCGGTGTTCGACAGCGTCTGCGAATGCCCGCACGGGAGCGAAGCGCACCTTTGCGATGAAGTCACCGTGGCGCACAGCCCCCATCGTCCAGTAGGTCGAGAGCAAGACATTCACCGGGAGCAGTCGAGCCATTCCGAGAAATGCCAGCAGCTCATCCCACGCCCAGTCCTTCTCAGCGAGCGTGCCCTTCCCGGTCAAGAACTCCGTAAGGAATTGATGGGCGCCGGCCTTGCCTCTCGCAAAGTAACTTGGGGCGTCGGTGAACAGCTGTTGGATGAACAGATAGTGCGCTACCGTGTTACAGAAGAAGACGGGCATGTTGATGGTGTTGTAGTCGAACGTCCCTGCGTCTGGCTCGTCGTCCACGAGGGTCGTACCGGCAATGTTAAACATTTTGAGCGCCAGCCCGAGTGCATTCGAAAGTGTCGCATCTGCACCTAGATGTGAGACACCGTTCGAGAAGCGAATCAGCGCATCGTGCCGTCCAGGTGTGGCGTAGATGCCTTGGGCATATTCGGGCTGCAGCCCGTCAAGAATTTCCACCTCGGCACGCACCAGCCCATACCCCTTCGCATGAGCGAACCGTACCGCGCGTCCCACGCCTTCGCCCTCAACCGAGTTGACCACGTATTGTTCGACTCCGGCGATCACTGTCTCGAGATGTTCCTCGAAATGTGCACTCAACGCGTCGAGCTCCGGTGCATATCGAACGAACTGCGCTGGAGAATTCGTCTGTGTTATGGCCATCGTCATTTCCTTTCATGCCAAGTTGGCGATAAATTTGATAGCTGTGATGCTCGGCAGAAACACGTACGCAGCGGCTTTGGTCGTAACGAAGGTTGAGAGACCTGTTACCTGGATCGGCGGGCCTCCATTCGCCTGCGGTATCACGAAAATGCTTTCCGCTGGGTCCTGGGTGCCAATCAGTGGGTCTTTCGACTGTGGGTTTAGCCTGACGGCCCCCGCGAATTCGCTGTCATTGACCCAACGTCGCAGCACGAACTCATATTGGTTTTCGATGTTCGAGTTAATGAAATAAAACAGGATCCCGCGCTCGATGCCATCGTAAGGTTTGCTTGGATCATAGATCGGCCCGTAAGGCAGACCGCGACGAATGATCCGGTGAGAATTATTGCTGCCGCCGGGTAGCCCCTGGCCCGCGATTGGCTGACCTCGTGGATTGACGCGGCGTATGTGTGCGCCGACCGGACAGCGGATACCCTTCGGATCTCCCGAACCATCAGCATGTACATACTCGAAATTGTTCAACTGTTCGGGCGAAATCCCTCCCCCAGGGCTATCCGTGTCCGGTGACAAGGCGAGAGGAACGCCGTTGCGCCATCGCCCGCACATCTTGGCGGCGAGCAGTTCAGGATCTATTTTGTCTTTGTTCGACTGCAGAAAATTTTCAAAGCCAACCACGTCGGTTTCGACCTTTTTGAAAACGGCAAAGCTACCGTTTAGCCCAAGCTTGCGCGGCTCCGGTACCACGTAGTTCTCAGCGTCTTCCCGCAAGACGAAGAGCCATGGCTCGCAGGGCTGCTGGTGATCCGGGGGATAGTTTTCCGGGCCGCCGCGAATGGTGGTCGTACTGATGCCGTCGGTATATCCGAAGTGAATTTTGGCAGTAGGCACGGGTTGGCCATTTTGCATCTCCATTAACGCCATCCCGTCTTGGCGCCAGATTTCTTGAAAGGCATTTCCTTCGGCAAACCAGGCACATAACCTATCGCTGTAGCTCTGCATCGCTTCCGGGCTGATGGCGTGCAGCGTCACCAGGACGTGATCCTGCCCTTGTCCAAAACCGCCACTCCAGTTCTGGGGCGAACTTGCTCCGGTATCTCCGACCAACTCCGCTCGGTGCGCGGCTCCTTCGGTGAACGCGCCAAATGACTTGAACGATAGCGTTGGGACGCGTTCTATCTCCAGCGCCACCAGTCCGGGCCACGTGATACCGATGTTGAGGCAATAGTCGGGCTTGCGACGCGGGGCAGCCGTGGGATTGTCTCCCGGTCCGGGCGCGAACCCCACGTGCCAGTCCTCGGCAGTGGTGATTTGCGGGGCGTCGGATTCGTCGCCGCTGACGAGCCGTCCGAGTTGCCTGCGCGCGTGTGCCGGATTCCCTACCGTGAACAAGAAATGCCGCAGCATCGGCATTCTGTAACCGCGGAGAATGAACCCCTGAATGTCCGCGAGGTCGAGCACGGACTTTTCCGTGGCCGCCGAATCGCCGTTAGTCTCTGGGTTTTCAGGCCGCCTTCGACCAAGCATTCGGCGAAGAAGCCCCCGCCCCTTCTTCGCCGGTGCTGCTTGTGTTGTGTTCTTCTTTGCCACCGCGTGCCTCCGGATTGATCTGGGTTCGTGACCAGGTGACACCAGTGCTATCAAGTGGCGGCCGATTGTGACTTGCGATCGGCCAGCAGGGCTCGAATGTCTTGAACCGAGAGACCCGGATAGGCGCTGTAGAACCCTATGGGCGGATAGTTGTTTTCCAATGCCCACTGATAGAACGCCTGGGCGTTCTTTGCCACTGGGGTTGGCGGCGCGCCAACGATATTTGGAAAGATAGTATCGAAAGCGAACGAGGTTTTGTCTGCGAAGTCCTGGATGTACTTCGCGAAATCACCGTCGAAGATGGTGAAGAAGCCTAACTGGTTGTTCTCGAAGGGCACCCAATGGGAGAAATGCAGCGTGCCGACAACATCGTTCGCTTTATGTCCCTTCTCTCTCAGCATTGCCGGCCCGACTGCCTTCGAGACAAAACCTTGCACACGTGACTTGAAGGCCATGTATGTCAGCAAGGGGGCTTGTGAGGTATTGCCTGTAAAGCCCGCCGCACGAGCGGCCGCCTTGATGTCTTGAACCGAAGCGTCCTCGTAAGCGAAATACGTGTCGAGTGGCTTAGGGACACGAGACTTCAGCCATTTGATGACCGCCTGAGAGTTACGAGCCACGGCGTGGAGGGTCTTCCACGTGTTTGAAGATGGCGTCAAACACCGGGCCGGCATTCTCGACGAGCCGTTTAATGATGCATCGTCGACCTCGCCGTCAATGTCCGAAAGGAAGAGAAGCTTCTCGTCTCCCTTGACCATGAAACGGGAGAAATGCACGGTACCGAGCTGGTCCTGCGCTTTCGCCAGATCGGGCATCAACGGCGGCAGTTCTTCGTTTAGCGCTTTGACGCTAGCGGGCCCCCTAATCGGGAAGTCAATGGTGAGATGATTTTGAATGTTACTTCTCTCTGCTTCGCTCATATAAGGTTCTCCTTTGGGGGTCAGAATGCGACCACATATTTGATAGGGTGTGATTGTATCGGCGGGGTTAGAGGCTGAATACTGTCAGAGTATGCAGGATTCGACGAAAACTGACAGGCGACGCCTTTGTGATGACTTGAAAGATAGCGCTGGAACGCGTTCTTGTATCTCCAGCGCCACCAGTCCGGGCCAGGTGATCCCGATGTTGAGGCAATAGTCGGGCTTGCGACGCGGGGCAGCCGTGGGATTGTCTCCCGGTCCGGGCGCGAACCCCACGTGCCAGTCCTCGGCAGTCGTGATTTGCGGGGCGCCGGATTCGTCGCCGCTGACGAGCCGTCCAAGTTGCCTGCGCGCGTGTGCCGGAGTTGCTACCGTCAACAAGAAATGCCGCACCATCGGCATTCTGTAACCACGGAGAATGAACCCCTGAATGTCCGCGAGGTCGAGCGCAGACTTTTCCGTGGCCGCCGAATCGCCGTTAGTCTCTGGGTTTTTCATACCGCCCCCGACCAAGCATTCGGCGAAGAAGCCCCGCGCCCCTTCTTCGCCAGTGCTGCTTGTATTGTGTTCTCCTTTGCCACCGCGTGCCTCCGGATTGATCGTTGTACCACACAGTGCTATCGAGTGGTGGCCGATTGTGACTTGCGATCGGCCAGCAGGGCTTGAATGTCTAGAACCGAGAGGCCTGGATAGGCGCTGTAAAACCCGATGGGCGGATAGTTGTTGTCAATGCCCACTGATAGAACGCCTGGGCGTTCTTTGCTATTGGGGTTGGCGGCGCGCCAATGACATGTGGAAAGAGCAGTATCGAAAACGAAGCGAGGTTTTTGTCTGCGAAGTCCTGGATGTACTTCGCGAAATCACCGTCGAAGATCGTGAAGAAGCCTATGTGGTTGTTCTCAAAGGGCACAAAATGGGCGACATGCAGCGTCCCAATAGCATCCGACCCTTGATTTGCCCTTGTCATGCCACCAGGGCCCCCCCGAGCAGCTTCATGGCAAAGGCTCGCAGACGTGACTTGAACGTCCAGTATGTCAGCAAGGTGCTCTGCGGGGTATTGCCTGTAAAGCCCGCCGCACGCGCGGCCGCCTTGATGTCCTGAACCGAAGCGTCTCGTAAGCGAAATACGTATCGACAGGTTCGCGGATTTGATGCTTCAGCCATCTGATGACCCGCTGAGGGTTACTAGCCACGGGCGTGGCTGGAGGGTCTTCGACGTGTTTGAAGATGGCGTCAAACACCGGGCCAGCATTCTCCACGAGCCGTTCAATATGCTGTGTCGACCTCGCCGTCAATGTCCGAAAGGAAGAGAAGCTTCTCGTCTCCCTCGACCATGAAACGGGAGAAATGCACGGTACCGAGGTCATCCTGCGCTTTCGCCAGATCGGGCATCAACGGGGGCAGCTCTTCGGTTAGCGCCTTGGCGTTCGCGGGTCCTAATCGGGAAGTCAATGGAGAGATGATTTTGAGTTTCACTTATCGTTGCTTTGCTCATATAAGGTTCTCCTTTGGGGGTCAGAATGCGCCCACATATGTGCCAGGGTGTGATTGTATCGGCGGGGTTAGAGGCTGAATACTGTCAGAGTATGCAGGATTCGACGAAACACTGACAGGCGGCACGCCTTTCGACAAACAGGGCGCGCGATTGACTGTAAACATCCTCGCCCCTCGACGTCAGCGGTCCTCAGTCTGGGAAACTGCGGCTTCATCCAGACGGCACAACCTGCTCATCAGGGGACCACCGGTATCGGCAAGTCGTACCTGGCTGCGCCTGCCGCCAACCCCTTGCGACAAATGCCACGGGGTTGTTTTTTGAGAAGCGCTAAACCCGCGCTGCCAGGCCGATCAGCGCCGCTGCGATCGCCAGGTGGGTATACAGCGCGACGCGGATGCAGGCACGCATCTGCTCGAGCGTGGCGGCATCGCCCGTGTTCGGGTCGCCCATCTTGCGCCACAGTGCGCCTCCTTCGGCAATGCGACGATGATCTCCACCGCCAGCACAGCCACGAGCGCGCCCAGCCATAGCCACGACGGAAGATCGTTCGCCGCCAAGGCACGTACCCCGAAAAAGCCCAGGATGTAGATCGCGGCGAGCGGCAGGACCAGGTTCACGGGCAACGGTGCGGTATGCAGGCCACGGTAATAGCTTCTGGCAGCGTCGATATCACGCGGCGCAAGCCGGGCCGGATCTCGAAAACCAGATCCCCGATGATCATCCCGAAGATAATTCCGAGCGAGAAAGTCGCGAGCGTTTCGTTTTCAAACCAGCCGGATATGTTGGACATAATGGGTACCCCTTGGCTCTCTATAGGCGGTCGAGGTTGTGCCGGTCGACCGAGGTTCGTCGCGCCACGGCCAGCCCCGATTCCTGCGGCACTGGCTCTTGCCTTCGCGCAAACCCACCCTGAATCACGGCCAATGCCACCCGCTTTCGCGCGGCAGTAGGGTCGCCTTCAGTACCCGACCAGCTTGAGATTAGGTGGCGGGGCGTATGCGATTGGGACAGCGGGATTATGTTTAGTACTCTGTTTCATAAATACCTAACGTATTATTACTTGTTTTGATTGATGGATTCGTGGCATCTTGAGCTGCGGAGACCCTAGATGCCACGCCAAAGCCCCTATCTATTGTTTTGTCTCGAGAAGAGTTGCGTGAGTTGTCGGCACGAGCTCAGAAATATACGTTACCGTATTTTCAAGTTCTTCGAGCTAAGATGATTTTGTTGGCGGCGGAGACTGAGCAACGATGACATTGCTCAACGCCTGGACAGTCGGCGGGAGGTCGTTTGCTCTGGCGAAAGCCTTTTTTGAAAGGCGCCTGCGGGGGCTGAGAGGGCCAGCGCTCGGGGCGTCCCCGAGCTTTTTCCCCCAGAGCTGATCGTTCGGTCAAGGCTCTTGCCTGTGAACTTCCCAGCCTCGGCCTCGTTGTCGCGCTGGAGCACGCCGATCTGGCCGGGAGTCTGCCGGCGGTTTGGTGGCTACCCTCAGTGAAAGCACGGTCTGGCGATGGCTGCATCAGGACGCCATCCACCCTGGCAGCACCGTTGTTGGATCTTCCCTCGCGATGCCAGTTTGCCAGCAAGGCATCTCGCATCTTGGATCTCTATCACCGGACTGGCAGGGGCAAGGGTTGCGGGAGGACGATTTCGTGGTGTCGGCAGACAAAAGATCAGTATCCAGGCCGTTCGCTTGCCCCATTGCCCTCAGCCGGGGGTTGCATAAGGTGACACGATACAACGCTGCGGCGCTTGGGCTTATCTGGCAGCGCTCGATGTTTCGTGTAAGCTCTTTGGGCGCTGCGAAGCGCAGACCGGCATTGTTCCTTTTGGTCGACTCGTGGCCAGGTCATGGAACAACCTCCCTACCAGCGGCCGCAGGGTTTTCTGGATCCTGGACAATGGCTCGTCCCATCGCGGACAGCGCTGTGCAGCACGACTGCAGGCCAGTATCCGCATCTGGAGGTGGTCCATGGCCCCGTCCACGCCAGTTGGCTGAATCAAATCGAAATCTACTTTTCCGTGCTGCAACGCAAGGCCCTTACTCCCAATGACTTTGCCTCGCTTCCGAATTGGCTGAGCGTCTCCATGGATTCGAGCGCTACTACGAAAGCATTGCTAAACCGTTCGAGTGGAAATTCACCGACAGGACTTGGCGGCCTGCTGGACAAGTTGAAACCCTCTGAGGTACATCGGCCAGCTGCCTAAAAATACGTTAGTGTATTTATGAACCAGAGCACTAAGGTTGACGCAGAACGCCATCCGCCATTGAAGTTACGGCGAGGGATCTCGACAACTTTCGTCCAGTACCCGAGAAAAACTGACACCGCGGCCAAAAAACCCGAAGAGCATCGGTTGACCTCCTCGGGCTTTTCTTCGGACGGATCGTGCCCGGCGCACGGAGCGGCTCGCTTTATCCAGGCACGGATTTACGTTGCAGCACTGCTTCGTCAAAAGAGGGCAGAGGCTTGATCAGCGGCGCGAGTAGCTTGGCGGCTTCCTCCGTCGTGAGCACATCCGCGGGATCGAGCTTAATCAGCTCGGCCTCGGACGAATCCGGCTCCCAAACCTCCTCGCCGGCGAGCCGGCCCCTGTCATCGTAAGGACAGATCAGGATTCCATTCGTCTTGTAAAGGAACATATCGCTACTGTCAGCGTGGTGCTGTTTCTTGCCGAACTCCTTT
This sequence comes from uncultured Acidimicrobiia bacterium, assembly GCA_963752385.1. Lineage (GTDB taxonomy): Bacteria > Acidobacteriota > Terriglobia > Versatilivoradales > Versatilivoraceae > CAVVYL01. Next base: position 43,839 of record CAVVYL010000020.1, read on the forward strand.
TTCACAACTTGCTGGAAATAGCGCTTGGAAGATAGGACAAAAACTTCGCCTGCCTCTGTCCCTTTCCCAATACTTGCTGGTACGCAGTGGCGACGGATAGCAACGAAATGGTCTGCCACTGCCACCTCCTCGTGTATGGGGAAGAAGATTTGGTTCGTTTCCGCCCACATGCGATAGAGGCTCTTCACCTGATCCTGCCCCCTCAACTCAAATTCGAGGCCGGTATAGTGGAAGCGGTAGACGGGATCCGTGATCATCATGTCCGGCGCGAAGATCTCCTCGTAGCGCCCGGCAACCTCCAGGTAGCGGTGACGGCCAAACGCTTGGAGCATAAACCGATGCCTGGGATTCTCCGTAGTTTCGAGCAACTTATCGACTGCCACATTCAATTTGGTGATATCAAATTTAGACATCCTCTTCCTCGCTTTCACGGCTTGTCCACTTTGCTTGCCTGGTCGCGAGTGGACTTGACCCCGCACTCGTTGTTTTCAAAGATATTCCGGTCGGTGCTACTTAAGCCGCTCCACCGCTGGCACCTTCCAGGTGCCGTCGAGGACCTCCTTCTTCGGCCAGTACAGGCGCATAACCAGGTTGAACTCGTCCCTCGGGGCCGGCAGCCAGTTCGACTCTTTGTCCTTGCCGGGCGAGTCGTGCTGGACGTAGAGCGTCAACGAGCCGTCGGCATCAAACTTGAGCTTATCCCGGTCGCCGAGTGCGTAGCGGTTGATCGGATTATCCACGAGGGCCTGCTTCGAGTTGGACACGGTGACCGACCAGAACGCGCCGACCGGCGGGAACTGCCCCTTGGGGAAGTGGATCACGTAGCGGTTCGCGCCGGTGAGTGGTTTGCCCTCGGCGTCCACTCGCGTGACGGGTAGATGGAATCCTCGGCCAGGTTGGAACCCAGCCCGATCCGGGCGACGATCGCTCGGAACTGGTAGTCCGTCCCGTAGCGGCCGATACTGTCGATTATCACCGACCAGTCGTTGACAGTTTTTCCCAGCGGCTTTTTGGCTTCGGCGACGATCTTCTCTCGTGCGGCACGGGAACCGCTTTCGATCCCCTTGGCAACCGTCGGGTCGAGCTTCGCCGCGTCGAACGGCTTGCCCGGCGCGACCCCGATGGCCGCGAACCGCTTCATCGCGTCGGCATCGGCGGCGGCCGGCGGGTTGTCCTTCATCAGGGTGTTGAGCCGGGCGAAGAACGTCGCCGCGTCCATCGTCAGCACCTGCTGGACCGGCGGCGTCTTCACATCGATGCCCTGTGCGACGGGCACGTCTTCGGGCGGTGTGTAGTCCTTGCCCCAGGCGCTCAGGGGGGTCAACTTGTACTGGTCCTGGATGGCGTGGACCGCCGGGTAATCGGCCTTGCCGTCGGTCTGCGTGCGACCGGCAATCCAGACCGTGTTCGTCGGGGACTTCAGTTCCTTGACACCCTCGGGCAGCTTCCCGGTCCATTGCGGGCCGACGATGGCGAAGTTCCCCTTGCCGCCGCCGGTGGTCCGCGTACCGAGGCTGGCGAACACGTTCGTCCAGGCGTCCATCATCTGCATCAGGTAGTAGCGTTTCCCCAGCTCCGGGACACTCATAACGATCGGCTCCTTGGCCAGGTCGAGCCAGGCGAGGGAGTAGAGGGTGTCGACGTTGGGGCTGACAACGTCGGTGTACGTGGCGTCGGGAAACGTCCGCCAGTTGGCGAACTGGTTGATCGGTGCCTTGAACCCTTGCGGCTTGGGGACCGCGGTCGAGACGTCCTTGGTGACGTCCATCAGCACCAGCGGGAAGCCGAAGACGAAGGCGTCCTCGGCGATCTTCGCGGCTTGGTCTTCAGTGAGCTGTGCAGTTGCTTTGTCATCGGCCGCAGCGTGCGGTCAGTGCGCCGAGCAGGATGCAAGACGCGAGCACAGCTGCGGTCGCGAGAGTCGTTCGTCTTCTCATAGTGTGGCCTCCGTAAGACCGGCGCCGCCAAAAGAACGTGGCCGCCGAATCGCCGTTAGTCTCTGGGTTTTCAGGCCGCCTTCGACCAAGCATTCGGCGAAGAAGCCCCCGCCCCTTCTTCGCCGGTGCTGCTTGTGTTGTGTTCTTCTTTGCCACCGCGTGCCTCCGGATTGATCTGGGTTCGTGACGATGTGACACCAGTGCTATCAAGTGGCGGCCGATTGTGACTTGCGATCGGCCAGCAGGGCTCGAATGTCTTGAACCGAGAGACCCGGATAGGCGCTGTAGAACCCTATGGGCGGATAGTTGTTTTCCAATGCCCACTGATAGAACGCCTGGGCGTTCTTTGCCACTGGGGTTGGCGGCGCGCCAACGATATTTGGAAAGATAGTATCGAAAGCGAACGAGGTTTTGTCTGCGAAGTCCTGGATGTACTTCGCGAAATCACCGTCGAAGATGGTGAAGAAGCCTAACTGGTTGTTCTCGAAGGGCACCCAATGGGAGAAATGCAGCGTGCCGACAACATCGTTCGCTTTATATCCCTTCTCTCTCAGCATTGCCGGCCCGACTGCCTTCGAGACAAAACCTTGCACACGTGACTTGAAGGCCATGTATGTCAGCAAGGGGGCTTGTGAGGTATTGCCTGTAAAGCCCGCCGCACGAGCGGCCGCCTTGATGTCTTGAACCGAAGCGTCCTCGTAAGCGAAATACGTATCGAGTGGCTTAGGGACACGAGACTTCAGCCATTTGATGACCCTCTGAGGGTTACTAGCCACCGGCGTGGCCGGAGGGTCGTCCACGTGTTTGAAGATGGCGTCAAACACCGGGCTGGCATTCTCCACGAGACGTTCAAGATGCTGTGTCGATCTCGCCGTCAATGTCCGAAAGGAAGAGAAGCTTCTCGTCTCCCTTGACCATGAAACGGGAGAAATGCACGGTACCGAGCTGGTCCTGCGCTTTCGCCAGATCGGGCATCAACGGCGGCAGTTCTTCGTTTAGCGCTTTGACGCTAGCGGGCCCCCTAATCGGGAAGTCAATGGTGAGATGATTTTGAATGTTACTTCTCTCTGCTTCGCTCATATAAGGTTCTCCTTTGGGGGTCAGAATGCGACCACATATTTGATAGGGTGTGATTGTATCGGCGGGGTTAGAGGCTGAATACTGTCAGAGTATGCAGGATTCGACGAAAACTGACAGGCGACGCCTTTGTGATGACTTGAAAGATAGCGCTGGAACGCGTTCTTGTATCTCCAGCGCCACCAGTCCGGGCCAGGTGATCCCGATGTTGAGGCAATAGTCGGGCTTGCGACGCGGGGCAGCCGTGGGATTGTCTCCCGGTCCGGGCGCGAACCCCACGTGCCAGTCCTCGGCAGTCGTGATTTGCGGGGCGCCGGATTCGTCGCCGCTGACGAGCCGTCCAAGTTGCCTGCGCGCGTGTGCCGGAGTTGCTACCGTCAACAAGAAATGCCGCACCATCGGCATTCTGTAACCACGGAGAATGAACCCCTGAATGTCCGCGAGGTCGAGCGCAGACTTTTCCGTGGCCGCCGAATCGCCGTTAGTCTCTGGGTTTTTCATACCGCCCCCGACCAAGCAGTCGGCGAAGAAGCCCCCGCGCCCCTTCTTCGCCAGTGCTGCTTGTATTGTGTTCTCCTTTGCCACCGCGTGCCTCCGGATTGATTTGACACCAGTGCTATCGAGTGGTGGCCGATTGTGACTTGCGATCGGCCAGCAGTGCTTTAATGTCTTGAACCGAGAGGCCTGGATAGGCGCTGTAAAACCCGATGGGCGGATGGTTGTTGTCCAATGCCCACTGATAGAACGCCTGGGCGTTCTTTGCTATTGAGGTTGGCGGCGCGCCAATGACATATGGAAAGACAGTATCGAAAACAACCGTGGTCTTTTCCGTGAAGTCCTGGATGTACTTCGCGAAATCACCGTCGAAGATCGTGAAGAAGCCCATATGGTTGTTCTCAAAGGGCACCCAATCGGAGAAATGCACCGTCCCAACAGAATCCAACCCTTTTTTGCCCTTGTCATGCAACAGGGCGCCCCCGACCAGCTTCAAGGCAAAGGCTTGCAGACGTGACTTGAAGGTCATGTATGTCAGCAAGGGACTCTGCGGCGTCTTGCCTGTAAAGCCCGCCGCACGCGCGGCCGCCTTGATGTCCTGAACCGAAGCCTCGCAAGCGGAATACGTATCGAGAGGCTCGCGGACACGATGCTTCAGCCATTTGATGACCGCCTGAGAGTTACGAGCTGCGGGAGGGTCTTCCACGTGTTTGAAGATGGCGTCAAACACCGGGCCAGCATTCTCCACGAGCCGTGCAAGATGCTGGTCGACCTCGCCGTCAATGTCCGAAAGGAAGAGAAGCTTCTCGTCTCCCTTGACCATGAAACGGGAGAAATGCACGGTACCGAGGTCATCCTGCGCTTTCGCCAGATCGGGCATCAACGGGGGCAGCTCTTCGTTTAGCGCCTTGACGCTAGCGGGCCCCTTAATCGGGAAGTCAATCGCGAGATGACTTTGAGTTTCACTTATCGTTGCTTTGCTCATATAAGGTTCTCCTTGGGGGGTCAGAATGCGACCACATATTTGCCAGGGTGTGATGGTATCGGCGGGGTTAGAGGCTGAATACTGTCAGAGTATGCAGGATTCGACGAAAACTGACAGGCGACGCCTTCGACGACTTGCCAATGCGCAGCTCGCTCAACGGATACGTCCGTATAGGAATACGTGCCTGAACCATTCCGCCCCTCAAGAGTGCTTGGCTCCGTCTGGACGCCGGTCACTACGGCAGTGTCTCCGTGTACTCGAACATTGCATTCGACCATTCGGTTGGCGAGTGCTTCTCTTCGCCAGTCTGAATCGCTCTCAACTGCTCCTCTTTGGTTTGAGTGCTCGCGTCAGCCCATCTCAATGAAATCGTCGGCCAAAATCTTGCCCATTTTGTCGGCGTCGCCCCCGCGTTCATGCCGCCTTCGATCAAGCAGTCGGCGAAGAAACCCCGGCGCTCCTTCAGCGGTGCTGCTTGTGTTGTGTTCTCCTTGGCCAACGCGTGCCTCCGGATTGATCCTGGTTCGCGAGCATGTGACACCGCTGCTATCGAGTCCTGGCCGATCGTGACTTGCGATCGGCCAGCAGTGCTTTAATGTCTTGAACCGAGAGGCCTGGATAGGCACTGTAAAACCCGATCGGCGGATTGTTTTCTTTCAATGCCCACTGATAGAACGCCTGGGCGTTCTTTGCTACTGAGGTTGGCGGCGCGCCATCGACATGTGGAAAAATAGCATCGAAAACGAACGAGGTCTTATCTGCGAAGTCCTGGGCGTACTTCTCGAAGTCACCATCGTAGACGGTGAAGAAGCCTATGTGGTTGTTCTCAAAGGGCACCCAATTGCAGAAATGTACCGTCCCAACAGTGTCCATCCCTTCGTGGGCCTTCTTTCCCATCCGGGCCTTCACCAATTTCAAGGCAAAGGCTCGCAGACGTGACTTGATGGACATGTAGATCAGCAAGGGACTCTGCGGCGTCTTGCCTGTAAAGCCCGCCGCACGCGCGGCCGCCTTGATGTCCTGAACCGAAGCCTCGTAAGCGAAATACGTATCTATAGGTTCGGGGATTCGATGCTTCAGCCATCTGATGACCCTCTGAGGGTTACTAGCTACGGGCGTGGCTGGAGGGTCTTCCACGTGTTTGAAGATGGCGTCAAGCACCGGGCTGGCATTCTCCACGAGCCGTGCAAGATGCGTCTCGATCTCACCGTCGAGGTTCGACAGGAACAGAAGCTTCTCGTCTCCCTTGACCATGAACCGGGAGAAGTGCACGGTACCGAGGTGATCCTGCGCTTTCGCGAAATCGGGCATCAACGGGGGCAGCTCTTGGGTTAGCGCCTTGGCATTCGCGGGTCCCTTGATCGGGAAGTCAATGGCGAGATGATTTTGAATGTTACTTCTCTCTGCTTTGCTCATATAAGGTTCTCCTTTCGGGGTCAGAATGCGACCACATATTTGCCAGGGTGTGATTGTATCGGCGGGGTTAGAGGCTGAATACTGTCAGAGTATGTAGGATTCGACGAAAACTGACAGGCGACGCCTTCGACAAAAAAGCCCTGAGACCTGCTTGGAATATGCTGAGAGGTGTTGGACCAGAATTGTGAAGATCCTTTTGAACATCTCATTCGAGGGGTAGACCATTAGCAGCCATGGCAAGCAGTTGGATGATGGTGGTTAAGTTCTGAATCACTTGGGTTCCGGCGGCGACATCGCGGTTGGGTCGGGCTGCCAGACGGCGAAGATGTTCCCTTCGGGGTCTGCCACGACCGCGTACCACGCAGCCTTGGGCACCGCTGTCTTGGGGCGCAACTTCGACCGTCAATTCAGTTCGCAGACGCTGCTGGAACCGACTGGCTGGTCCGGCGCAACGATGAAGGGCTGGAGTTCGTTTCCGATCAGGACGGCAAGAAGGTTGGAGAAGGCCGCGTGGAACAGAGGGTGCCAATGGTTTTCTCCGCCGACGAGACCTGCGATATCGGCAAGGAAGTCGGTTCGCCAGTCTCCCCGGATTATGGCCCGACCGGCAACGAATTCAGCGGAGAAGTGAATTGGGTGCAGATCGATCTGGAGAAGGACGATCACGATCACCTCGTTGCGCCTCAGGAGCGCTTCCGGGTGGCCATGGCGCGGCAGTAGTCGCCATTCGATACGGCGCGCCTCGTCAAAACGGGGCGCGCCGCGAAGGCTCCAAGCGTCCAAGAGGCTGTTTGGCGCGGCCAGGCGCACGAGTTTCTGCCGGCAGCCGCAGCCAGCATCCAGGCAAATCCCTGGCCGGGTGCGTTGCCAAGCCAAGCGTTACCATCTGGCAGCATTTGATCTGGCAGTTTGTAGAAATGCGGCCGCAGGAGCGGCTTTAGAACGCGGCGCCAAAATGGTCAAACGACCAGCAAGCGCCGCTCGCAACCCGCCTCCCCACAGATACTGGTCACCCACGAAAAACTGCTGTAAGTCGGCGCCGATTGTTCTATAGGCTCCGGTGGAGCCACCCGCGCCTGGCGGTTCTGAGACCGTTCCAAGCAGCTTAGCTGACTGCCGAGGCCTTCACAAAGCCTGCTTTTTTGCCGCGGTCGAGGACCGTCCGGGGATCGATCTGCCCGAAAAGCTGGATCAGCTTTGCCACCACGCCGGTCCAACCCGTCTGATGGCTGGCGCCTAGCCCTGCGCCGTTGTCTCCGTGAAAGTATTCATAAAAGAGGATGAGATCCCGCCAGTGCGGGTCCGATTGGAACTTTTCCGTCCCGCCGTAGACCGGCCGCCGACCGTGCTCGTCGCGAAGGAACATCTTCGTCAGGCGATCCGCGATCTCCTTGCTCACCTCGAAGAGGTTCATCATCCTCCCCGATCCGGTCGGGCATTCCACTTTGAAATTATCCCCGTAGTAAAGATAGTACTGCAATAGCGCTCGGATGATGAGCGCGTTGACGGGGAACCAGATGGGCCCGCGCCAGTTGGAGTTGCCGCCGAACATACCGGTGTTCGATTCTGCTGGCAGATAATCCACTCGGTACTCTTCTCCACCGACTCGAAAGACGTAGGGATGTTCGGCGTGGTAGCGCGACAAGGCCCGGATGCCGTAGGGGCTCAGGAACTCGTTTTCGTCCAGCATCCTCCAGAGAATGCGGCGCAGCCTTCCCTGGTTCAGCAGAGCGATAATGCCCCGGTCTGCGACCCCAAGATGGCCCGGTCCTGTCGGATGCATGGTTGCCAGCAGTTCGGGCATTCGCTTCAGCCGCTCCGAGATGTGTGCCACCACGAGCGGCACCTGCTCACGTTGCCATGGCTCGATGACCGTGGCCGCGCACAAAGGCAGGAGTCCCACCATGGACCGCACCTTGAGCCGGGTGGCGCTGTTGTCGGGCAACCGCAGCACGTCGTAATAGAACCCATCTTCCTCATCCCACATGCCATTAGGCCCCAGCCGGTTCATGGCAGCAGCAATGAAGACGAAATGCTCGATAAACTTGATCGTCAGGTCTTGGTAAGTCGGGTCGTGGACGGCGAGTTCCACGCTGAGCTCCACCATGTTCTGGCAGAACAGCGCCATCCAAGCCGTCCCGTCCGCCTGTTCGAGATAGCCGCCCGTGGGAAGCGGCGCGCTTCGGTCAAAGACTCCAATGTTGTCCAGGCCGAGGAATCCCCCTTCAAAGATGTTCTTGCCGAACCGGTCCTTGCGGTTTACCCACCAGGTGAAGTTGAGCAGCAGCTTGGCGAAGGACCGCTTGAGGAAGTCAATATCTGCCTCGCCGTGCAAGGCCTGCTCGGTCCGGTGCAGGAAGAGGGTGGCCCAAGCATGCACCGGCGGGTTGACGTCGCTAAAATTCCATTCGTAGGCGGGAATCTGGCCGCTCGGGTGCAAGTAGGTGGCCCGGAGCATGAGGCCGAGCTGATCCTTGGCAAAATCGACGTCCACCGTCGACAGGGCAATCGCGTGGAAGGCCAGGTCCCAGGCGGCGTACCAGGGATACTCCCACTTGTCCGGCATGGAAATCACGTGGTCATTCGCCATGTGGAACCATTCCTGGTTACGGGTCTGACGGCTTCCCCCACGAAGCGGGTGGGCGGATCGATCCTCCAGCCACCTATCGGCGTCGAAGTAGTAGTACTGCTTGGTCCAGAGCATGCCTGCCAGCGCCTGCCGCATGACCCTGGCCGCGTCTTCACCCACGGTTGCAGGCGTCAGGGAACGGTAGAATTCCTCGGCCTCGCGGAGCCGGCCATCAAAGACGGCATCAAAATCAGACCCGAAAAGCTTGCTGCCTGCCCCGGCAGGCTTGTCACAGAGCCGCAGCCGGCATATCGTCGCTTCGCCGGGACCAATGCTGACAGGATAGTGGGCTGCAGCCTTGGTCCCGGTCTGATCGGGATTTACAGCCTGTTTCTGCCCACCGACAATGGCGTTGTTGATACCGTCCTTGACGTAGGGGCTCGCGTTCGCTGTGCCGAAGAGACGCTCGTTGTTGGTTTCGTTCTCAGTGAAAAGGAGTGACACCGCTCCTTCGCAATACAGAAAACGGTCGCCGAGTTCTTCATGAGACGCTCTGACGACTCTAACCCGGCTGGCTCCTTCTGCTTCTCTCAAGGCTGGCTTCTGGGCTTGCCGCCCCGTCCAATTGTTGCGGAACCAGAGCGTCGGCAGGACGTGAAGCCGCGCCGCCTCCGGTCCGCGGTTGCACAGGGAGATCCGGACGAGGATATCCTCGGCCGAGGCCTTGGCGTATTCAACGATGACATCGAAGTAGCGGTCGTCATCGAAGATACCCGTATCGATCAGCTCGTATTCCAACTGCTCCCTCGTCCGCCTGCGGTTGGTCTCCACCAGGTCGTCGTAAGGATAGGCCTGCTGGGGGTATTTGTAGAGGTACTTCATGTACGAGTGGGTCGGCGTGCTGTCGAGATAGAAGTAGTACTCCTTCACATCCTCGCCATGGTTGCCCTCGCTGTTGGTCAGACCGAACAACCGCTCCTTCAGGATTGGGTCCTTCCCATTCCAGAGAGCCAAGGCAAAGCACAGCCGCTGCTTTTCGTCAGAAAAACCGGCCAGGCCGTCTTCACCCCAGAGATAGGCGCGCGACCGCGCCTGGTCGTGGCTGAAGTAATCCCACGCATTTCCTGTATCGCTATAATCCTCGCGCACGGTACCCCACTGACGTTCGCTCAGATAAGGACCCCATTTCCTCCAGGGGACTTTTTGATCACGCGCTTCCTGCAATCGTACAGTTTCCTGATTCATAACGAGTCGATCCTTTCACCTGTTGAAGGTTCTTATTGATGTTTGCAAATTATAGTGACACTTTCCCTACTTGCTTCGATTCGACGTCCCCCTCTCCCCACAAACGGGAGAAGGGCCAAGCGTCAGGGGTTGTGTCACTATATTCTCCAATCCTTAAGTAGTTGTAGAAAGAAAAGTCAATGCCTCGAATGCCGAATGAGCAGCAGGTTCTTGGCCCGCCCATGGTCAGGACTCCGCCACGGCCCTTCTGCAGCAGGCTGTACAGATCTTCCACTGCGCTCTCAGGTCAGGTCAATCCTATTTTCGGGCAGCCGGCAGCGCGAGTGGTTCAGCTTGGTTAAATTTGGTCCAATTGACCCGCTATTTTTTGCGATCCCGGAGGTGGTGAGCTTGATCTGGAGTCGATTCTGCTCCACCTTCAGGGGAAATAGAACTGCAGAGCCGCACCGATCGCGTTGACGTACTCCGGCGAGGAGACGCTGTCTCGCTGCCGCAAGTAGTAGCTTTCAAAGACAATGTGTCGCCCAAGGGAAACTTCTCCTCCCGCCGCATAGCGGAAGCGGTGAAACTTGTTAAACCTCCAGTCATAGAACGCCTCGGCGTGGCCGTATGGAGTGACGTCCAGGCGTCCAACCTTAACCGTTCGTTCCAGCTTGAGCCGATTGCGGTAGCGGGGCCGGTAGTCCCCGTCAACGAACCGGAAGTCCAGCCGGTTGCGATCTGTCAGCAGCATCGATCCCAGGAGGGGAAAGCGCCAATGATTCTCGAGGGTCGGAGTGTGCTCCGTAAATGGGTCGGTGCTTCCGGAGGGAGTCCGAGAAAACAGATAACCGGCCCGCAACATGAACGACTTGCTCCTGGCGACATCGGTGTGTTGTTGCAGCAGCCTCCGCCCGAACAGGGGTAATGTGTAGAAGTCCAAATACCCACCAAAAGAGCCATCAGCATAGCTTTCTCGGTCGTCCAGTTTGGTGGCGCTATACAAAAAGAACAGACGGGACTTCTCATTCAGTTTGAGATAGACATCCCACTCCGGCCAGAACTCGTTGCGAGTGTCGTCTGCTTGCAGCCGGGCAGCACTGATAATGGGCAGCAGCCAGAGAAGCACCCGGATCAGAGCGCGGTTGCAGGCGAAGAAGGATCGAAGGCACATGACGGATGTTTAACGGCTAACAGCTATCGGTGTCTGCATAACTTGGTGTCCGAAGGGGGTGAGCGCAGCACTGGGCGGTGAACACGACCTCCACCCTGTCACTCACTATACGCCGAACTAACGAGACAACCGCTGCACCGGCCGCGCGTTGAAGTGAATTCGCTCGTGGAACTGCGCCAGGTCTTCCGTGGATACGGTTATTGGATCCTTGAGAACGACCCAGTGAACTCCTTCGGTGCAAGGGGGCGTCGTGAGTGATCCCTCGTATCGGTAGTGCGCCCGGTTGGCAGGCAGAAAGTTGCCGGGGTTGAAGGAAGCTGGCAAGGGGTGTTTTACATTGAGGTCGTTGGGCAGTTGGGCGAAGATAGGCGCCAGCGCACCGCTCGACAGGCCGCGCACCACCAGCACGCCGACGACCGCATTGACGCCACCGGCGCTCTTATGCACGAGGTGGAGCTCCATGTCTGCACCCTTGCCTTCAAGCGTGTGCTCACTCAGTCCGTGGAAGTGAAACTGCAGCAGCTCGTACTCAACGCCGTCCAGATCGAGCACATTGTTGCCCTCGGTTTCGATCTCGATCGTGTGGCCGTTGTTGAAGATTTGCCCCGTGGACGTCTCGTACTCAACCGGGACCGGGCGGCGACGAAGCTTGGTCAACAGGGTGAGCTTTCCGAAATCGATCGGAGACTGTACCTGCCCCTGGCTGCAGGCCGTCCAAGCCGGGTCGAGCTGTCCCCAAAAAGCCGGGCCATTGGGTCCGAAATACTTAAACTCCGTCTGTGCAAATGCGGATGCCACTGCCAACGCCATCACGACAAGAATTACAACCGTCTGGCGCTTCCATCTGGTTGTCATGTCCATTGTTTTTCTCATGGTTGTCTCCTTGTTTGGGATTTACTGTCAAGGAACTGTTTCGCTCTGTGACCCGCGAGGCTGTAGGAACCTCCCGACGCGCGCTACATCGACAGCGCTTCAGGCGACGATGGGCAAATTCAATGGCGAAGACCAGTGGAGCCTAGGCGGCCTCGCCCCCAAAGAGTAGCGATGGTGGAGACCGCCCAAGCGCGCGTTTGAAATCACCCTCGCATCCGGAGACGGCTTTTTTTCGACATGGCCGCAGAAAATGGGTGTGTCTTTGACGAGCGCGTCGTGAATGCATCGATTGGCGGGTCGTTGCACGGCCCGGGCGACAGGATGAAAAGTGCGGTGAGCAAACGAGAGACGGCGGTCCCTCGCGCGACACCGCTTTGGATGGCGGCGCATCGTACCAAAGCCCGACCAGAGCCCGTCTCGCCGTTTGAAGCAAAGTGCCGTCGCCGACACGGGACCGCCGTCCAAAGGGAGCCTTCTCGAAACGATCCTATCTACGAACCGTCGGGACTGACAGCGGACGCGGTTGGCAGGCCGCTAAATAATTACGGTCGGCGGAGCATCCTGAGACCGAACGAAAGGCCGCAAGACACGAGTCCTAGCAAACCCACAAGCGGCACAGAACTGCCCGTCTTGGGGAGCCTGGTTGGAGCCGGCTCAGGTGCGGCTGCTGCTGGAGGCGGGGTAGGCGTAGCGGCAGCGGCCCGGGCCGGGGCAGGTTCGTCGATCAGTAGCGCCCCCGTCTGTGGAGGTGTCGGCGGAGGCGGCGGCGACGAGCCGGTCACGCTTCTCTGCTCTGCGACGACCGTCTCGGGAACCTGCGTCACCACCGTGGCAGCTACGTTCATGCCCTTCCTGAGATCAAAGACCGTCTTTTGCTGGCCGTCGATCATGAACTTTTGGTCTTTGGGAACGCGATACTGCTTGTTGGTGCCGTCGGGCAAGGTAAGAATGACTGTGCTCGGGGCATTGACCATCCAGACTTTCCCCTGGATGGTTCTGACGGTTGTCACCACTTTCGGGGTTGTCGTCGTGGTGATAGTCCGTTGCAGCTTCATGCCCGGCTTGAGCTCGTGAACGGAGACTTCCTTGCCGTCCACAATGCCCCGGGCGCTGTCCGGAACCGTGACATGCCTTACCTCCCCATTTTCCATTTTGACGACGACGTCGTTGCCAGAAACGTAAACCACTTCTCCGCGCTCCACGGAAACCTGCTTGGTCGCTGCTCCCTGCTGTTGTTCCTGTTGTGACTTATCTTGCGCCATCATGACGGCGGCAAGGGCCATGCAGAGGAGAGCAGTGGCCAGCGGTCTGTAGAACGATCTTGTAGGGTGATAGGACTTCATTTTAGTTTCCTCCTTGTGTTGATTTGTTGTTGACTCTTGTAGCTTCGGACTGCGGTTGATTGAGTTCGTTTGTCCTGGATGTCTCCTCGCGAAGGAGAGGATCCAGGCGCGAGATCGCCTCTTTTGGCGCTGCGAATGGTTATAGAAGGGTACCGCCACACCACCTATCCGCAACCTGTGTCGGACTGCCCCGTGTCTTCGCGCATTACATTCCGAAAATGCTCTTATGCTAACTGTCATCTGTCTCAGGTCCGCTCTGGCAGCAGCTCATGACAGCCCGTGCACCTGGCGCGGCACCAGCATGCGATGGCAATTTCCTTAAGGCAAACCTCCGGCTGCGCGCCACATCTCCTCCTCAGCCGAGCTCAGCCGAGGAGGGGAGTTTTCCTGCAATCTTCCAGCTTCGCGACAGAAACTCACCAGCGACGCGGGCCTAGCCCCAGAGCATCAGCCTCAGAAGATCTCCCTGAATACATCCCCGTTGGAGAGCATGCTTCGGTAGCCCCGGTAGTTCCACGCCGGCAGCAGCGCTAACCGCTTGGGAAACTCCTTCCTGACCAGACCGCCGGTCTTCTTCTTGACGAGCTTGTCCTGGTTCAGTGTCGGATCCAGTTCCCGCAGTATCCCAGCAATCGTGACCTGGGACTTGATGAAGAGGGAGAACTGGGGATCCAGGACATAACCCGCTTTGAACAATTCCCCCAGGAGTGCATCGTAAACCTGAAAGGAGCCTCCCTTGACCTCCATGGCGCGTCCAACGATCTCTTCGACCTTCGCCAGTTTCTGAGGGTCTTTCGGCAGGCCTCCCCTGACCAAGGACCCGACATTCTTGACTATGTGCTTCTTGTTGTTCTGGCTGAAGGCCAAATTGAGTTGGACCATCTCCATCCGTTGCTGGCGGGGAAACTCACCCATCAACCCCCAGTCCAGCAGCGCTAGCTTGTAGGGATCCTTGGGGTCATCCCTGATCCGCATGACGTTCCCGGCGTGTGGGTCGCCATGGAAGATGGAGGTGTGCTGCTTAGAAAAGAGCGCGTCGAAGGTCATGATGGTGGCCAGCCGTTCGGCAAGGATGCGGCGGCGTACCTTGTCTCCCGCAAACGAGTCCGTGAGTTTCTGAATGTTCAGGAACTCCATGAAGGTCACGTGCTCGGTGGAAAACGGGAAGATTTCCGGGACTTTGATCCCCTTATGATGCTTGTAAAATTCGTAGGCCTTGCGAAAGTGCGCTTGCTCCTCGCTGACTTTGATTTCTCTCTCCAGCTGGGCGCGCATGTCGGCAAAGAAGTCCTTTAGGTTGAATCCCTCGATCTTGTAGAAGTCCGCAAATTCCGTGACCAGAGAGATCAACCGATCGATACTCCGCATCTCTTCGGGGAGGCCGCTCTGAGCGTAAGGCTTGATCACTTTGCAGACGAAGCTTTGGCGCTTCGACTCTCCTATGGGTTGGAACGAGCCGCGGATCACGGCGCCGACACTGCCTTCGGCGAGGATCTTGTCGTCAAACTGCATGCCGTATTTCCTGACCGGCTCCGCACCAACGTCCTTCTCAACGTAGGCGACGAGCTCATCCCGGGTCATGGTTTGGATGCCGTTCTCGAGGGTCTGCAGGGACTGTTGGATGTCTGGAGGAATGCCCTCCAGGCGAGCGATGATTTGGCCGACTTTCTGCAGAGTCGGGATCTTGGAGCCAAAGATCAGAATCTTCTCACCGCGAGAGGCATCCCTGGCCTTCGCCAGAGCCAACGAGCGACCGATCATCCGCTCTTCAGGGAGCCCGTCCAGGAAAGCCAGGAGCGCGTCATGAATGATCGGCCCGTACGTGTCGAAGGATTCTTTCGGCACCGCATCGAGCACCCCGGAGCTGTGCAGGAGGATTTCGAGTATTTCTGGCTTGTATTTCAAGAGTCCTGTGTTTCGAGCCAACTGGATCACGTCTTCCGGTTTCATCCGTGGGAAATCGTCGACTTTGGGCCCGGACTGCAGGAACTCCACGAATTTCTTGCGGGCTTCCGCGTCGAAAGCGTTTAAGACGCTGACCATCAGCTCGAGCCGGCCTCCCGGACAAACTTCAAAAGCTCTTCCGGCTCTATGGAAGTGGAATTCCCGGTTTTGCCCTTGGACTGTAGGAACTCAACGACCTTGAGGATCTGGGGTTGGGAGTCCTCTAGGACCTTCCCCATGAGTTCGAGCCCGGCACTGTCAACGTTGTAGGTTTTGTAGTGGTCCCTGGGTGTCGGCAGGATGAGACCGGATTGACTCGCGGCGGCGGGCGTCAGCGCGCAGAATAGACTAATACCAGCAAGGACGTTGCGAGTGGTCATGGCAAAAAATTCGGTTCTCGTAGGGAACGGGCGCTGTCCGTTCCCTGCTGGGTGGCGAAACTATTTCAAATGAGCTCTCGGTCGCCACGGGGAACGCCACAGCGGGCGTTCCCTACAGCGTTGCGGCAATTTTTTCACAGCTTCCCCACTGGGGATGCCTCAAACAAGATCTGCAACTTTTACGTCCTGGACACGTCGCCACGCCATATTCATCCACCATTCTGCAAAGCTCTCAGGTAACGGTCAGCTGTTAAGGCTGACAGGTTTAACCTCCGATGGCTGAAGGCGTGAAGAAGTTTCGAGGTTTGCCCTAGCCGCGAAGCCGGGAAAGATTCTGAAAAAGCATTGATCTGTGGTCAGGTCGCCTACCGAAAGGCGAAGGGTTGACCGGCCTTCCGTTTCACATCCAAGCCGGAGGTCGCCTGGAGTTTCGGCATCTCGCAGGGCTGAAGAGAGGACGGGAGTTAAATGTGTCCCTCCATCGGTGACAACCGCCCCGGGCTACTTCTTAACTGGGGGCGGGTACTTCTTGAACATCTTCTCCACAGCTTTGTTGATCAGTTTCTCGACCTTCTCCGGAGTGTCTTTGCCGCTGACCGTATCGTTGGCCGTCCCGCGCCAGATGAGCTTCTTCTCCTTAACATCGCCCAAGTCCACAACCATTTGACCGGTGAGAATTTTCGTGACCGTGGTGGTGCTCATGCCGCCACCACCGTAGCCATAACGCCAGCCGCCGCCATATCCCATGGTGTTAAGCTGGGCTTGTTCACCTACGGCCACGTGGTAGGCGACCACCAGATCGGGGTTGGCTCCGGAATCGACCTTTTGCAAACCCTTGGCGGCCAGTTGCCCTTCAATGGCTCTGACGATCCGCTCGTCATTCATCTGGTTCTTGGCAGGCGTCCCTTTGACCCAGGCGTAGGTCTTGTATTTCGAGTAGTCAATTGACTTGTCCCAATCGTTGGTGACCTTTTGCGCCAGACCACTGCCGGCCGCCATGAGTAGAAACCCGAGGGTTATAACGATGCGTGCACCTTTCATGATTTTCCTCCTTAGATTGATCTGATGTTGCTGCGTTTAGGAACAATCTTCACTTCAGTCCCTCCTAGGGGGCGCAAGCCTCTCGTCCGCCGCGGCGTCAATCCCACCTGGAGTGAGCGTTGATCCTAAACTTAAGCATTGCACCGTGGCTGCCGCTGTTGAACTGTGCATGTTGTCAGGTTTGCCACCAGGCCTCGAGGATTCGGCATATCATCCTTCTCCCAGTAGCGAGTAACCGCCCAGAGAGGACCGGACCCCTGGGCCCAGGAAGGTTGACAAGAACTGCCAAGGGCGCCAAGACCGCCAAGAAAAGGAGGGGGCCAATCCATGTCGTCAACTGGTCAAATTTCCTCTGAGCTTGTTGCCACACTGGCTCCTTCTTTGCGTCCTTTGCGTTCTTGGCGGTCGGTTCTCTCTATATGCGAAGGTTTCGCGGGCAGACCGCTAGCAGCCTGTCGGACTTTCCGGCCGCATGTAACCTGGAATTCACATCCGATGGTTATAATGGCGGTATGAGCGCACACTTCAAAGCAGTGGATCGAGAGACTATCTACTTATTTCCGCCGTCGGTGCAAGACTGGCTGCCAGATGAAGCCGCTGTTTCTCCAGATTCTGCTGTTGGCCAAGACACTGGGGTTTCTCAAGATGGGCAAGATCAGTGAAATTCCTAGTGGGACCCTGTATAATCCCCAACTGAATCATGGGGCTCCTCTTAGCAATCCCTCCGGCATCGTGGTCAAACCTGAAAGAGAGAACCGTCATTGAGTGGTAAAGCTCCAGGAAAAGCTGGTAAAACTCCGGGAAAAGTTGGATTGAAGTCGCCAGCTCCGATTGAGCCGGGTCTTTCACCCGAGTCGATTAGGGAACAAGTCGAAAAGATCGTGGCCAGCCGGACA
The DNA here is from genome assembly GCA_963752385.1 of uncultured Acidimicrobiia bacterium. GTDB lineage: Bacteria > Acidobacteriota > Terriglobia > Versatilivoradales > Versatilivoraceae > CAVVYL01. Next base: position 61,193 of record CAVVYL010000020.1, read on the forward strand.
TTCAGCCAGTCCAGAAAGCTGGTTCGGTTTTTGAACTTCCTTGTGGAAAAAGCCCTTCAGGGACAGGCGGAGCAGGTCAATGAGTACCTGATTGGCGCCGAGGTTTACGAGCGGCCCGCCTCCTTCGATCCGCAGATAGACACGATTGTTCGCACCGAGGCCCGGCGGCTGAGGGCAAAGCTCCGCCAGTACGCCGATGGGGAAGGCTCTTACGACTCGATCGTGATTGACGTACCCAAGGGCTACGTGCCTGTTTTTCGGGAGAGGAACCGCGGAGTTCTGGAAAAGAAGGCCGGCCAGCTGGTTTCCCGCTACCGGCTCTCAGAAAAGCTCGGGGAAGGAGGCATGGGAGCTGTCTATCGGGCCGAAGACACGGTGCTGGGCCGCGCCGTGGCGTTGAAGTTTCTCTCCGGATCTGTTCTGAGAGACAAGGAGCGAAGAGCCCGCCTGGTCAGGGAAGCCAGGGCGGCGGCGGCGATCGACCATCCGAATGTTTGCACGGTGTATGAGATTGATGAGGTCGAGGGTCAACCCTTCATTGCGATGGCCTACGTCTCGGGCCACAATCTGGAGGATCAAATCGCCCGGGGTCCTCTGGAGCTCCGGGATGCCCTGGATATTGCCTGCCAGCTTGCCAGCGGCCTGCAGGCCGCCCATCACGGGGGAGTCGTTCATCGGGACTTGAAGCCCGCCAACGTGATCATGAGTGTCGTCAGCAACGGCGTCCGGGCCAAGATTGTCGATTTTGGTCTGGCGCAGCTCAGTGCCGTCAGCCGGTTGACCGCAGTCAGCACACCGATAGGAACCGACAGTTACGTGTCGCCGGAACAAATGAACGGCGAAGTTGTCGACCATCGGTCCGACATCTGGTCGCTGGGTGTGATTCTCTACGAAATGGTGACTGGGAAACAGCCGTTTCGAGGCGAGCGTCGCGAGGCCGTATTTTATGCCATTGCTCACCTGGCTCCCGAGCCTATGAGCCGCTTGCGAGCCGGGGTCCCTGAAGAACTGGAGCGAATCGTCTCGAAGTGTCTGGAGAAGGACGCGGCGCTCCGGTATTCAGACGCGGCTGAGCTGAAGGCTGAACTGTCGCGCCTCCTTCGTTCGCTCCCAGACTCGGGCTTTGCCTCTCCCGTTTCTCTTCCGGAGGCCCCCCTGGAAACGACGAGTTTGCCAAAGCGGTCCCGGCGGTGGGTGGCCTTGGCGGCGGCAGCTGTCCTGGTGGCAGTGGCGGCGACAGTGGGCCTGATGCGGCTGGTTGGGAGGAAGGATGCCGTCCGCCCGCCGGCTGAAGTGAAGCGATTGACGTTCGATTCAGGGCTAGCCTTAAATCCCGCCGTCTCTCCCGATGGGAAGTATCTGGCCTTTGCGTCCGACCGGGCGGGTGAAGGGAATCTCGACATCTGGGTGCAGGCGCTGCCGGGAGGAGAACCGGTGCGTCTCACCAAGGATGCCGCCGATGAAGACTTCCCTTCTTTCTCACCGGACGGTAACAAGATCGCATTCCAGTCGGAACGCGACGGACGGGGAATATACTCCATTCCGATTCTGGGAGGAGAGCCGAGATTGCTGGCCCAGAAGGCGATCCGGCCGCGATACTCGCCGGATGGACAACGGCTCTCATTTGCCGATCCTAGCTCACTCCGACAAACTCTGACCGCCGCGGTATTCCTGATGCCGGCGGAAGGCGGTGCGCGCACTGAGTTTCGGACGGAATTCTTCGCTAGTTCCAATCCGATCTGGTCGCCGGATGCGAGCCGGCTTCTCTACGCAGCCGCCACGGATCCTCAGTCCGAGTCGAAGGGATTTCAGCTCGACGATGCCGTGTTGGGCGGTTCGGCTTGGTACAGCGCCCCTGTCTCGGGGGGACAGCCAGTTCGCATTGAGCCATCCGCGGAGTTTGCCCACTTCCTTCAGGCATTTCCTCTTCCCTTGGCATGGTTAAGGAGCAATCGAATCCTGTTTTCTTATGCTTCCGGCGATGCGATCAATCTGTGGGTGGCGAGGCTTTCTGCCGACAACCGGCGGATGATCGGGCCGCCGGAGCAAGTGACGTTCGGTACGGGCCGAATCACCGACGCCTCGGTCACCGAGAGCGGGGCGGTGGTTTTCGCGGTCACCGCCACACGGCCGCGGCTGTGGGACATTCCATTGGACGCAAGGGAAACCAGAAACAAGGGCGATCCCATGGCTGTAGGGACCAACCGCGACTTCACCTACTGGCCCTCACTTTCCGACACAGGGAAACTGGCCTATGTCGCTCAGAGATCCGACAAGTTCGATCTCTGGTTGAGAGACCTGCCAAGCGGTAAGGAAACCTTGCTGGCGAGCCTGGAGGGCGATATCAATCTCGTCAGCACCTACATCAACCGCACCGGAACACAGGTGGCGTATACCACATTGCACGAGGGAAAACCGGCTATCTACACGATCGGGGTTGGAGGAGGGACGGCTGAAAAGATCTGCGAGGGCTGCGGACAGCTAAGGTCATGGTCGCCCGAGCGCAGAGTCATGCTCTCACAGGACACTGAGTTCGATGGTGCGAAGCGGCGCATCAATCGCATTGACGCGGTGAGTGGACGTAAAACCGTCCTGCTCGAGAAGAACCTCCTCTACGCGCCGGACCTCTCCCCGGACGGCGAATGGGTCACCTTCCAAAGCAGAGCCACTCTAGACGACCCCAGGGAGCAACTGTTCGTCGCCCCAATGAGCGACGGTGCGCCCGTGGAGCCAGAACGCTGGGTTCCTATCACCGAGTTGAAATACTTCGACGCGGGCCCCATATTTTCACGGGACGGCAAGGTTATCTATTTCATCTCGGACCGGGATGGCTTTACGTGCCTCTGGGCCGTGCGGCTAGATCCCGCGACAAAGAAACCTGTCGCCGATCCGTTTGTGGTCAAGCACTTCCACGGAAGCCCCAGGCACTATTCTTGGTATCCTATATTCAGAGTAGGCCCGGACCGGATTATCATCAACCTTGACCAAGTCCAGAGCGATCTGTGGATGACACAGTTGCCGGAGTGAAAATGAGAGAACCGATTGAGTTTGAACGCGTCACACCTCGACGCGCCAATCATGGACGCCTTAAGGTGTGGATGAGATGCTCACGAGCGGCGCACGGCAGCAGAGCCCGAGTCGGCCAGCATCGACAGCACCATCAGAAAACTGAAAATGCGCTTGGAGGCGACGCCACGGTCGTCGATCCAGAACCAGTATCGCGAAAGTTGACGCCGCCAAAAACATCGCCGCTAATTTTCAACCCGAACCTCGGTGGCCCTTACAGGGCCAAAAGCCGCCGCCCGTGCGGTATTGCAGCATCCCCTCTGTCCAGCAAAAAAGACGTGGACATGATCAGCCCCCGACTGGGGGCGAGGGCGAGTCAATCCACGCGTCACTCAGACCGATCACTCGTCGTGCTACTCCACGAGCGGGATCCCCTCCGCGAGTTCGTACCGCAGCATCGCGCGGATCTTGTTCTCGATCTGCTGATAGCGGGCCGCCTTCTTACCGGGCAGCGCAGCGGCGAGTTTCGCGGCGTAGGCCTTGCGCAGTTTGATCTCGTCCTCATCGATGGCTAACACCTCATCAGCGAGCTTCTTGGCCGCCTGGTCTGTCAACGACTTGTTGTTGTAAGCATCGGCATAGCTCAGGATTGTTTTCTTTAGACGTTCGTTGAGCGATTGCAGATCCTTCTGGTAGGCCTCATATATCGGCCAGAAGCCCTTGGCCTCGGCATCGGTGAGCTCCATGTTGGCTGCGACCAGCAGCTTCTTGTCCGCCTTGACCTTATCGCTCAGGATCTGCATGTTGGTGTCGGCGGCAGATTTCTCCTGTCCGAAGACGGGACTGGCCCCTGCTATCGCGGCCAATAGTAACGACGCCATGAGATTTGCAGCCAGAAAGCTCTTTTTGGACACGGACTGTTTCATCGTTAAGTCTCCTTTGGCGAGTTGTTGGATACGGATCATGTTGATGGTGGATTATAGTTTTTGTGTTCGGTGGCAATCAACCAGCGGTAATGGTCACTCAAGGCGCCTTGAGCTTGGCCAGCGTGAAGCTGACCAGGAAGGTATTGCCTTCGAAGCTCGTCTTGGCGCCAAGCTCCCAGATGTATCGCGCATTGACCAGTCCGACGAGAGTGCCCTTCGCAAATACCGGCATCGTCACCTCCGGGCCGAGGCCGTAAGCGCGGTTCTTGCTTTTCGGAAGCAGGGCCGGAAAATCGCTGCCGCTGTCGTTGGTCATCTTCCATTGGGCCACATAAGCCAAGCCTGCGTGCGCCGCGCCCTTGATAAAGGACCGGGCAACTCCGCCTTCGACGGTCAGAATCTGGCCGACACGCAGGTCCTGGTTGCTCTTCTTCTGGTGGAAATCGTAGAAACCGGTCGCAGCCGCATGCCAGTTCTTGGCGCTGTCCAGATACACGGTGGTCCCGGCGATCAGCTCATGCGCCCACATGTCGAGGCTGCGAGTGCCTTTTCCCGTCGGGGCATAGAACCCATACCCAGCTAAGAAGTCGGCCCGCTGCGTCCGCCACCCCAGGTTGATCGGTTGAACGTACAGGTCGCCGAAACCATAACCCGTACTAGTGGCAAAACCCTGCGCAGCCACATTCAAGCGCTGATTCAGGAAAATGGGAACGATTTGGAATCCGTAGGTCGCACCCGCAATCTTGGCCGTGGTGGTCATGGCCACTGCCGGTACAGCGAACAGTTTGACGTCCACATTCAGTCCCGGCAAGATCTCGTCGCCGTTGCTGTTACGGATCCCAGTGTAGTCGTTTCGGTAATACAGCGGGGCGATGAGATACATCCCCGGGCCCGCCTGGCTGCCGGACTTCACCCCCACATCGCCACGAAGATTCAAACCGAGATACTGCGCGTGAAGCTCTGGTTGGTTGAACAACAGCGCACCGAGGAACACCCAAAGCCCGAGCAGTGTGTTGCGCATCTGAATAGTCATCGTTATCTCCGGTGTTTTTTGAATTGGTCAGCTGGTGGATGTTCGAGTACAATCTGCCGCGAGGGACGTAACAGAGCAGAGCGCGATCCCCCAAATGGATCGGGAGCAGCTTCGGCCAGTCAGGCTTAACGCACCCGCAACCGGTGATACTAGGGCTTCTCACGGATACCGATGTGGGGCAGCAACGCCTTTCCGCTTTGGCCGAAGCCGAAATCCAACCGAACGAGCTGGACGAACGGCACCACAAAGCGAACACCAAAGCCGCCGCCCAATCGTGTTCTTGCTGAGCTGCGCGCTTTTGTCCAGGCCGTTCCCAGGTCTTTGGGGCGCGCGGAAGCATGAGAATGGGCCATTCCCCTTACTTAACAAGGGCTGCGACTCAGGGCTTAGGGGCACTCAAGGTGTGGCGAAGGTCAATCATCGTCTGTTGACTCACCTTGAGCAGCCCCTCCCCTGGACGGTCCAGATCCGCAATCAACAACAAGACCGTCGAATAGGTTAGAATGAGCGCCAGCACAGCAGGTGACCTGATCGTCCCGGTCAGTCCGGTGTGGTAACCCACTGCTGACATGGCGAGGATCGTAACCAGGGAGAGCGCCGCCCAGATGCTGCCGGGGATGCGGCTCCGCAAACCTAACATGACTCGTTTCGAATGGAGGTCGATTACCTCGTTGAGCGACTGGATGAAAAGCCCGGCGATCGGTCCGGGGCTTTTCTCTCCGACGGCAACCGCCTGCGCCCAGAGCACACCGTGCAACTCTTCCGACCTGCGAATCGCTGGCTCGAGTTTCCCCGCTTGAACGCCCTCCAGACGAACATCCACGTATTCATGGAGAAAATTGCGGATTTCCGTGCGATGCGGTTCCGGAAGCAGGCCGGCACGCAAATGCGCGGTCCCAATCGCATTGGCCTCATCGAGGATCACCTGCCTCCTGCCGTCGTGGCGGGAGGCGGCCAGTCCGAACGTGAACGCGAGCAGGAACGCCAGCAGGCCAAGTGTGGTCCCAGTCATCGCGCCGACCGGCGCCTCCTTCTCCTGCTGCGAGTGCTGACGTCTGTAGCCTCCCAGCCGGTAGCTCGCTTCGAGTGAGAGCAGCATGACTACAACTGAGGCCATAAACAGCCCCCAGAGGGGCAAATAATCAGGCAGTCCATTTTGAATCATCGTTTGTCTCCGGCAAACGCCTGCTGCAATCGGGCCGCCTCTCCAGGAAACTTTGCATCCATTCATCCGCCTAGAAGGACGAAATCAACGGTCGTGGATTTTTTTGCTCAGGGTCCGGCCTTCTTGTGCCCGGAATTGCTAATCTTTACCTGGATCTGTTTGCTCTTCGCGTTCAGCACTGTCTCCCTCGGGTAGTTCGTTCCGTCGGGCAAACTGTCGAAGCTCACCGCCAGCGTCACTGCGTCCTCCGGCTTCTCCAGGTAGGAAGCAACGCTGTAGCTCCGGATCTTCTTCACCGCCGGGTCCAAGCCGAGCGAGAGCTTGTCGCCGGACTTGGCATAGTCACTAAAGGTCAGCGCCGTCAGTCCAGCGCTCGGCTGGAGTGTGGCCTTGCCTGCCTTCGCGGCAGCCTGGATTTTGGCGGGATCGGGTGGCACGTACTGGTGAACCAGCTCGACGACGTCCTGCATGTAGTCCTTCAACTCTCCCACTTTTTTCTGCACGACCTTTTCTTTCATGGCTCCCCCGCCACGGCGGCCCCCGCCCTGCTCTTTTTGCTCTTGCGGCGGAGCGCCAGCAGCAATCGGTGTCTTCACCACCTTGCCGTCCGGGCCATAGTGGCAGTCCTTCTGTTCCCGCTTCTTGACTTCCCCTTTCATGCTGATCTCGGTGGTTTCCGTCCAGCTGTACTGCTTCAGCGCCGCCTGGTTCTGAGCCAATGACTGCTTCAGAGCTGCCGCCTTCTCCTGGATCATTTGCTGCTTGGCGGCGGCATCCGGCTGCTGACCCGGCAGGGATAGACTCATCAGCCACAGGGCCGCCACGAATACCGCTCCACACCCGGCGACCAGCCTGGGGCCGCGTGAGCGAATCTGTTTCTGATTGTGTCCTTTCATTTCGGTTCCTCCTTTTTTAGTTTGCCTTTCATAGAATCACTCCTTTCCAGCTCTAAGTCTGGACCAAAACTGGGCGATAGCCAGCGTCGTTGCTGAGCTTAATGTGCCGGCAGGATGCAGAGACACTGATAGACTATGCAGGTTTTGGTCGATTCTGGCCGGAGCCGTTTCTTTCGCCGCCAGAAGGTGATCTGGGAACGTGCTGCTGACTGAATGACAGAGGGGGACAACGTCCGATGGCGCTGAGGGACTGAAACAATTTGGTTCAACGCGATGCACTGGCCAAGTTGAACGCGAGCCGGAGGCTTACTCTGAAGGTTCTATTCTACATTTTCATCCCGATCCTTCAGGCGAACCGGGTGTCGGGCTGGAAAGCCTGACGTACCTGTACGTCAGCCACTTCAGGCTGACCTTGCATCGCTATGCGATGCTTCAATGGAGGCTCCTAGCCTGCACCGGCACTGGCTACGCCAGTGCCCTGGAGTTTGTACATTCTTGAAATGGCAGTGGCAGAAACCAAGGTAAAACGTCGGACCCGTCATTCGGGATGGGAATTGCAGCTTGGCCGTGACTGATGCTTGTCATTCCAATCATGACCCTCGCAAACTCCAACGGCCCAGAGGGCCATCTCTAATCTAGCCCAGGGCAGCGCCCTGGGTTTCAAAGTTCCCATTGATCCAAGCCCTGTAAGGGCGGTCTATCCGTTCAGTCCCACACGTACCGCTCGTCATAAGGCACCTGGTATCTTTTCAAAAACGCACGGAACTCCTCTTGAAAAGTTCGCCTTCGATGGTGCTCGTCTCGATGTACCTGATCACCTGAGCTACACTGGACTGGCTGACCGAAAAGGCCCCGTATCCGCTCTGCCAATGGAAATTTCGGTAAGTTCTTGTCTTGGTCTTGATCCATTTCGACGAGTCCTTCTTCACGCTCTCGATCACCTCACACAAGGCATGGTTTTTGGAGAGATGGAACAAGACGTGGGCATGGTCTTCGACAGAGTTGATCAGGGTAGCTGGCGAGTCCATTCCCTTCAGGACCGTAGCCATGTAGGGATGCAATTCCGGCCGGATGTCATCAGAAAGAATGGGTTCGCGGCTCTTGGTACTAAAGATCAGATGAACTAGGATTTGAGCTAGTGACTGTGGCATGGGAGGCCTCCATTTGCCGTTAGGCCGCCCCTACAGGGCGGAACCTGCGTTGGCGTTTGCAACCCAGGGCGTTGCCCTGGGCTTGACTATTCAGGCCTTTCAGGCCGGGGGGCACTACACGGAAGCAACCTCCGAGCGCGAGAAAATGTCCAATCTCCAGGGCACTGGCTACGCCAGTGCTTCCTCAGCCGAGGAGGGGACTCCAAAACGGCTTACAGCCGCCGCGACCTTAGGGAGCGGGGGAAGCTTCAACCTATTGGATATGCTTGATGAGCAGCACTTCATTGCCCCTTTCGTTGTAGACCAATTCGTCGACGACCTCCTTGGCGATTAACATCCCGAAGCCACCGGGGCTCAAACCTGACTCTTCGCATCTCTGGATGTCGGCCAAAACCTCTTGCGGGCTCCGCGCTTTCTGGGCGCGCGCCAGATCTGTATGGTCGAACCCGTTGCCTGGATCGCGGAAGTGATACACGATCGCGCGCTGCGTTTGGGCCGCTGTGACCTCCACGACCTTCTCCGGATCGAAGCCTGCGCCGTGTTCCATGGCGTTGAGAAGCATTTCACGAAACGCGGACATGAGCCGTTCACGCTCCTCTTCGGGCAGGTCTCTCCGATGTTCACGCATAAACTGGACAAGCCGGTCGGCGGTCAGATAGTGGCAAGTGACGCGCAGGGTAATCCAGTAGGGTACAGACGACGTCACCTCGATTGCGCTCCCCCAATTCTGCGCCGCGAAGGCTGACGCAATCATGTCGGCGATCTCGCGGCTGTCGAATGGCGCAGTGAAACACGCAAACACACGCGACTTGATAGCGGCGATGACGTCGCCGGGAGCCACAGCCGAAGCCAGCACGATCGCTTTCAAACCAGGGCGAGTTGCGGAAAGCTCCGCGACCAAGGCCAGGTCTTCCCGGAACGGTGTGGCCGGATCGGTGACGACAACTTCGATGGCACGCTGGCGCAGGATTTGCAGGGCATCGACGTCGCCGGCGCATGTCTCGATCTCAGCTCCTGCCAGTGCCGGCGCAGCGCGCAGACCGTCGAGCAACTCCCTCGCGCCTGGTTCCGTGCCGCCGATGACTAGCGCCCTTCGGAGAACTGTCAGCATAGGCTGTCCTGAAAATAGCCACGGCCCCGTCAAGTCGATCAACCGTTCGGCAAGACCGATTTGCTATTGGTTATTTGAAGGAAGGAACGAATCTGCACTAATAACCAATAGCCAATAGCTAAGAGGCAATAGCAAATGCCTCAGCGGGCTCTTAGTAGGAGGACTTTGACGCAGCCCTGTGAAAATAGCGTTCCCCCTGGCTCTTCTGGCTAGGGCGGAATGATTGTAACGGCCTACTGTCGAAAGATCGTTGCGACCAAAGCCAGAGACCCTAGAGGCAATTGGTAGCAGACGCCGCTCTTATTGCCTCATTCCTGCGCGTATCATTGCCATGTCCGGGGAAACGCAGAACTGTGAACCTTCTCAGGTCGCAGCCCCTTCAAAGTCGCCGGCCCTCCCTCACGATCGGGCTACTGAACATGTCTGACGTAGTCGCCATGGTGGGAACAACCGCTTACCTATCGCCGGGAACAGGTGGAGGGAAAGAAGTTGGTTGCCAATGAACACCGGGCGCAGGCCTTTCAGGGAGAGGACGAAGCTATCGACCTCGTCCGCCATTCTGCGAGACGAACCAACGCCAGCCTGGGGAGCTGTCGCGGGGAATCCTTGGATCGGGGCTCGACGGTGAATCTTCCCCGAGACAGTTCGCGAAGGAAGGCAACGGGCTGACCCTTGGGGACCGCTTGCCGGCGCTTCGTGTCCTTTGCCGAAGGTCAGAGTTTTGTTGCAAATTGCCGCAATCCTGTAGGGTATGCCCGCCGTGGTGTTCCAGTGCCACTCTGAAGGACGTCACTCGAAAGCCCCACCACCCGGCCTCGAAAGCCTGCGCTACGTCAACTTCACTTCACGTCGAGCTTCCCCATCCAGATATTGCCGGTGAGTTCTGCCTGATTGAAGACAATCTTGTCTCGGGCTACTGAGATCTCCAATTGGCCATAACCCGCATTCAGCATGGACCGTCTGGCTTCGTGAAAATGGTAGATCACGAAGGCGGGCCCAAGAGGTTTCTTGGTTGCCGGTTCCAAGCGCTGGGCCCACAAGCAGGCAAAGCCGTCGCGGTCAGACGTAAAGTAGAGGAGATTCCCATCGGGTGACCAGCGTGGCTTGTCATCCCAATGAGAACCATCAGTGAGAGCAATCCACTGGGTGTCGGGGATCGCCTGCTCCCCGCGGAAGGGCGCGATGTACAGGCGCGCGCCAGGATACGCGGCCTCAAACGCCAGCCACCGGGCGTCCGGCGAGAAGTTGGCTTGAAAGAGGCTAGCCGTGGACGAATCAAGAACTACAGTCTCGTTTCCGGAGCGCAGGTTAAGCAAATGCACCCCTCGCTGGTTTCCTTGAGGGTCCGGCAATACAACCAGATACTGCTTATCCGGAGACCAATCCCATGGAAACGAACATGCACGGCACACATTTTGAGGAAGACCTCCTCGGGATGGGATCACGTACGTTGTTCGGTCCGGATTGGCCAGCTCGTGGGCGTTGGTTGAATAAGCCACAAGGGCGCCATCCCACGAGATTTCCGGGTGCAACTCCTGCGACGGCGTCTGCGTGAGGGGTGTTTCTGTTCCGGTTTCCAGATTTTTCAACCAAATGTCCGCGTTCCCGGTGCGTTCAGACACAAAGACGACACTCTTCCCATCGGCAGAAACTGACGGCATATAGTCGGGCGTCAGCTCGCGCGTGAGCTGCTCGGGTTTCCCGGCGATCTTCCCCTGACCCGTATCGATCGGCAAGCTCCAGATATCCCCATTCTGCAGCAGGCTCGAAAAGACGAAAGTCCCATCCTCCGCGATGGATGGGTGAACTTCTGTCCCCGAGCCGGACGTCAACCGCTGCGCCGGTCCGGTCACCTGGAAAGTCGTCGGCGAAATTGCGATCCGCCACAAATTGACGCTGTCGCCCAGTTGCGCGCAAAAGAAAATACGGTCTCCAATCCATTCGGTCGCCAGCGGCACCAAGGCAAACAGGTTTCGCCCGATGTTCTGCCGGGCCAGAACGTCAAAAGCCCCGCTCCGGACCGCGGTCCCTCCCTTCCGCGGAACCACCCACCAATCTGAGGTTGTCCGATAAATAGCCGGTTCGTCTTTCGCATTGCCATAAAACAACAGTTTTTCTCCGTCGGGTGACCAGACCACTGAGCCCACGGAAGCAAGTCCTGTAGCCACCCCCTGAGAGGCCCCACCCGTCGAAGCAACCACGAACAGCCCGCCCCGCGTCCAGGCTTGGGCCCCCAGAGGTGCAGCGCTGATGTTTCCTCTCCAGTAGGCAATCCACTTTCCGTCGGGCGAGAATCGGGGATTGCGTCCCAGAGGGGCCAGCAGCCTCTCTGGTCCGCCACCGAGAGTCGAAACGAGATAGACGCCACCGCCTTCTCTGGCAGAGCGGAAGGCAACCTGACTCCCATCCGGTGAGAAACAGGGTTGATGATCATCGGCTGGGTCACGTGTCAATCGGATCGGCTCGCCGCCAGACACGTGCTTCAGCCAGATGTCCAGGTTCCCCTCCCCACCGCGATCTGAAGCGTAGGCCACTAACTTGCCCTCACGGGAGATAGCCGGTTCCATCGTCAATCCAGCGTCGGAGGTCAGCCGAGTGAGCGTGAGCGGACCTGGAGTCTCATGAATTCGCCGCGAAGACCACCAAAGGCCAACCACAACCACGGCAACCAGGAGCGCGCGATCGAAGCGAAAACGACAACTCTCTTCCTGGCCGCCACTACCACCAGAGCTCCCACCGCCAAGGCCATCCATCGCCTGCGCGGCTTCGTGCTAACCGCGGCCGACGGTGTGGCAGCCCGCAGCCTGCCTGAGTCCGACTCGTCTTTCAGATCTTGCAGCTCTACCTTCACGTCAGCCATGTGTTGGAAGCGTCGGCTCGGCTCTTTTCGCAAACAGCGCGAAACGATTCGTTCAAGTTCCTTCGGTAGACCTGCCACGATTTCGCTGGCTCTCTTCGGCTCGTCGCGCAGAATAGCCGTCAAGGTAGAAACCTTGGTCTCTCCTTGAAACGCCTTTCGACCGGTCGCCATCTCATAAAGCACCGAGCCCAGACTGAAGATGTCCGAGCGAGCGTCCACGGGCTTGCCCTCAGCCTGCTCCGGCGACATGTAGGAGACAGTTCCCAGGATCACACCCTCTTGCGTCTTGGCCAAGGAATCGGCCAACAGAGTTTTCGCGTCACCGCCGTTGGCCGGTGCTTCGGCCAACTTGGCCAGGCCAAAGTCGAGCACCTTCACCAAACCTCTGTCAGTCACTATCAGGTTGGCGGGTTTCAGATCGCGATGCACAATGCCGGCGGCGTGAGCTGCCGCCAGGGCATCCGCCACTTGCACGCCATACTGCAGCAGAGTGTTCAGCTCTAATCCCTGCCGAGGGATGAGACGATCGAGTGGCTTGCCCGCCACCAACTCCATGGCAATGAAGTACACACCATCGGCTTGGTCAATGTCGTAAATCGTCACAATATTGGGGTGGTTGAGCGCCGAAGCGGCTTTCGCTTCCTGGACAAAACGACGCTTGCTGTCTGCGTGGGCGACTCTGTCGGCGGGCAAGACTTTGATGGCGACCAGGCGGTCAAGATGGTTATCGCGGGCCTTGTAGACCACTCCCATGCCACCTTCACCCAACTGCTCCAGGATCTGATAGTGAGACAACGTCTGACCGATCATGACTCGCTAAAGGGCGCGAAAGTGGCAAATTCATTATTCTACATCGATTGGTAGCCCGGTCACATTGTCCTTGCTACCGCCATCCAAAGCCACGTCCAGAACGCGGGAAGCTTGCAGGAAAACTCCCCTCCTCGATTGAGGAGAGCATGTGGCGCGCAGCGACGGCGGTCGCGGAGCGGCACAGGGGTGGTGCGAGTCGCTGCGATCCCGCTACTGATTCGGCTTTTCCGCGACCGTCGAACCACCCCCGCCGACGTCTGTGGCCGCGTGAAGGCTTCTCAAGCCTTCACCCCCTCCTTATCCAAGCCTTATCCAAGGAGGGGAGCTTTAGTGCCGAGTCGCGACAGAAACTAGCTAAGCTGCGCAGACGCCGCTCTTATTGCCTCATTCCTGTGCGTATCATTGCCATGTCCGGGGAAACTTAGAACTGTGAACCTTCTCAGGTCGCAGCCCCTTCAAAGTTGCCGGCCCTCCCTCACGATTCCACCACCTTCTTCCCTTTCGAAGGGACGCTTCTCGATTTTTGTTTTGCAATCCTTAATGCCGGGGGTTCGGCCTCGCTCCAAAAGCGCTTTCCCACTGCGGCGCATTGGTAACGGCGCGAACGTGCGCTGGCTGGTCTCCAGGAAGCTATTGGTGAAGCCAACCTGTCACACATCACAGTTAGCGAAAGACTGTTTTCGGCATGTAATGCCTGGGAAGCGCGTGGCATTCCAACACAGGCTGAGATAGGTGGTGGGGCTGACCCGATCACAGTGACCGGTGTGTTGCAGCGGTTTGCTACTCAAGAATGGTCCAGACTGTGTTGAGACCGAAAATGATTCCGGCTGCGATCGCGTTGGGCTCACTTTTTTACCACCGAGAACGAAAGGAATTTTAGGAGACCCAATGAGCCCGCTAAGAGTGTTGCTGGCTGATGACAACGAGACGGTCCTTCAGTCAGTCCAGCGGATCCTCGAGGCCGAATTCGAGATAGTCGGAGTCGTCAAGGATGGTCAGTCTCTGGTGGGAGCGGCTCAGAAGCTCAAACCGGACGTAATGATTGTCGATGTCTTCATGCCAGGTATGAGCGGCATCGAGGCGGCCAAGCAACTCAAAAAGCGCCATGTGAAGGGCAGAATTATCTTCCTGACCGTACTCCGGAACCCATCCCTTGCGGACGAGGCGCGCACTATCGGCGCGATGGGTTACGTTCTGAAATCGTCGGCAGATCGCGACCTGGTCCTGGCCATTCAGGAGGCAGTAGCTGGACGCTTCTTTCTGTCCTCCGGTTTGAGCCTCTGAGAGAACGGCCGCCTCTTGGGAATCGTTTTCAATTGAGGGTTAGTCAGGGAGACGCAAAGATGCGGCGTAACCAACGTTAACCGACCCGTTCATTGATGAAAATGAGAGTTGGCAAAGTCCTCTTTTGACTTCTTGTGGCCTCTAAGGGAAACGCTCCAGGATTGGCCGGGGAGCCTTCGTTCGCTACTCTGCCCCGGAAATATTCAGCTATAAGGAGTTGTTGGATGTCGGCAAGGTCAAAGAGCTCGGCAAGCCTCTTGCCCCACAACCGCGAACGCTTACCACCTTTCTTGAACAGCGAAGCCTGGCGCCCAAACATTTCACCTGGGGTCGGTGCGGCTTAGCGCCTCGATGCCTTGCTGGAGAGCAATTTGCCGCCCGTTGATGACACGGGAGGCGTGGAGAAACGACTGATCCGAAAGGAGGGGAGTTGAGGTGAGAAAACTTCTGGAACGAGAGGCCTTACTGGGGCTGATTCTGGTTCTGGCGACGACCAGCACTGTCTTTGCGGACAAGGTCAAAATAGACTATGACAAGGCTGCTTCGTTTTCAGAGTTCAAGACCTATGCCTTTAAGCCAGGCCTTCTGATGCTTGCGCAAGATCATGATCGTCTCGATAGACAGTTCTTCAAAGCCATGCGCCAAGAGCTTAACAATAGAGGCATGACCGAAGTGCCGGAGAACCCCGATGTCTACGTGACTTATTTCGGAACGTTGGGGGCTGTCTCAAGTAGCGGGAGTCTATATGCTCCGGGCCAAGAGGCAAGATACGACTGGGGCATACCCCAGGGCTGGAGCGGAGTAACATCTACCACCGGTGTTGAAGGTAGTCTGTTGATCGAAATCGTCAATGCTTCCACCCGGCAATTGGCCTGGAGGGCCACCCTCAAGGGCTTGGTCAAGAACTTGGGGAATCCTGATAAACAGGAACAGCGGATCAACGAAGTCATTCAGAAAGCCTTCAAGGAATATCCACCCAAGAGCAACCGGTAGCGAGCGATCTCAGCGGGCGAGCACGGGTTGCAACGGCCACCCCTCAAGTCCTCCCTGGTAAGCGGCGACGGCGCGGAGTTTGCGCCAGCGGGGTCTTCGTCAGTCTGAACGGGCCGTTTTGTGAACTTCCTTTCCAGCAAGCAGCCCTGACAAGCAATGTCGCCGCCGGCAATAGAGGGCGTGCTTCTGTGCCACGCCCACGAGGACTGGCAGCGAGAACAGGCTGATGGGCGCGCCGGCCACTTCTAAACCTGCAAGAAACCCCTGGTCTCTTCGTGACTTTCGCGTACAAGTCAAGTCTGATCAAGGCTGGGCACGCTGCTGGCTGCCAGAAAATGATGGTTGCTCTTACATGAAATCGGGAAATATAAAATCCACCTGATACAACGCCCAGCTCCCGCATTTTTCGACCGAGATCTAAGGTCGTGCCTTACCCACAGAACCTCTTTGAATTGAACCAAGGGTGAAGGGTGACGAATCTGGACCTGGCGAGTGAGTTCCACGCCATCCTTTCCTAGTCGGCAACAGGCTTCTTATCAACCAATTACTGGGCCTAATCACAAGTGATGACCCCCACTTCGTCACTGCTGCTCACTTCAAAAGATCCTCAGTCTCGATAAGAATCCCATCACTCGAAGACGCATTCCAGGACTGCCGGTGAAGGGGGAGAACGCCATGAAGATGTGCACTCAAACCAACCTCACGGGATCTGGGGTTCGGAATGGCTCAAAATCAGCCATCCCTGTTAAGGATTTACCGGCCTCGCCAGACCAACCTGTGGAGTCCCTGGGTCGAAACCTGGAAGGAATCATTGCCAGGGTCTCAGTGGAACGGACTCGCTCCGGGGAAGCCCTGCAAGCCCTCACCGGCAAGCTATTGCAGGCCCAGGAAGAACAGAGCAGGCGACTGGCCCGAGAGCTTCATGACGGCTTGAATCAGGAGCTTGCAATGTTGGCTGTCGAATTGGGGGTGTTGGCACGCCAGGTCCCCGACAATCTGCCCGCTTTCCGCGATCAGCTTTGCCGTCTGCGTGGCCACACGGAGAGGCTTTCCGATGACCTGCGCGCAATTACGCACCAGCTTCATCCAGCCGTCCTGGAAAACCTGGGACTCGTCTCAGCCTTGCGCAGCTACTGTGCTGAGTTCAGCTGTCTTGAAGGCATTCAGATTTGGTTTAGCATCGAGAGTGAATTGGGTCACGTGTCCACCGACGTGGCTCTCTCCCTCTACCGCATTGCCCAAGAAGCCCTTCGCAATGTGGCTAAACATTCCGGCGCTCGAGAAGCCTGGGTCAAGGTGGCGAGGAAGGGCCACTCCCTTCACCTTGTCATTGTCGACAAGGGTACAGGCTTCTCACCAGAGCAGGCCAAAGCCAGCTTGGGCATTGGACTGATCAGCATGCGAGAACGTGTTCAGCTTGCCCGTGGGTCCCTGACCATCAAGGCAGCCCCCCAGGAAGGCACACGAATTGAAGTGCATGTCCCCATAACGTCGAAGGAGCGGCAACATGAACAGAAGCGCGAGAAAACTCAGAGTATTACTGGCTGATGATCACGCGTTGGTCATCGACGGCCTGAGCCGGTTGCTGGAGCCGGAATTTGAGATTGTCGGAGCAGTGGGCGATGGCCGGGCGCTGCTGGAGGCGGCGGAACGCCTGAAGCCGGATCTCATCCTGGCAGATATTTCGATGCCTTTGCTCAACGGAATCGAGGCCATCCGCCAGGTGAAAAAGGCAAACCGGCATACCAAAGTGGTCATTCTTTCCATGCACACTGACGTGGAATTTGGCGTGGAGGCGATTCGGAGCGGCGCTTCGGGATATGTGTTGAAGCACTCTGCGTCGCAAGCTCTAAGCCAAGCCATTCACGAGGTGCTAGAGGGGCGGCTCTATGTCAGCCCTCGAATAGCCGTTGATGTTCACTGCGCGCTCTTAGGGAGCTCTTCGCAACCCAGCAAGCGAACCTTAGTACTCACACAGCGGGAGCGGGAAGTGCTTCAACTAGTGGCTGAAGGCCGTACTATCGGTGGAATCGCCAACATTCTCAAGATCACCAGCCGAACGGTGGGTTTTCACAAGGCAAACATCATGGACAAATTGGGGGTTCGCACGACAGCTGATTTGACCCGATCTGCCATCAGCCACCATCTGGTTCCCGCTCCAACCATGGAGGGCGCTGCGTGAGTTCACCCCAGAGTCGTCCGGCTGACCAGCACGACTAACTAAACTGAACTCCGAAATCAAGGGACTGCGATTGCGTGTCAATCGTGGCGCTACCAGCGCCATAGGCAATTTTCCTGATGGTCGCCCTGTCCCACGAGCTTGGTGCTGAGGTAGAACTGAATTCGCATTGCCGCTTCGTCGTCTTGGATCAACTCGCTGAGTTATGTGGATGTGCGAGCATGAAAGCTGCCCATCCACATGGGATTCACACCGACATCGCGCAATCTCCGGCTTTCTCGCGTCCGGTATCTGCTTCCTTCACGTTGCCTATAGTGGGGTGGCCCTCGGCGATACGAGGTCCCACGTTACAGCCGTGAGTGACGATCACTCCGTCTGCGCCACCTTTGGGTATTTCTATCTCAGCGATGAAGCTGTGCGCCCGGTTTCTTCATCATCAACGGTAAGGAGATGTCTATGTCAAAGAAATGGTCAACGGGAACAACAAGGGCCAAACCATTGGTCGAGCGGGTTTTAACAGCTGAAGAGCAAAAACAACTTACACCCGATGTCATCAGCGCCAGTTTCAAAGCCGGGAATGAACGGTTCATCAATAATGACTTCACACTTCGTGTTCATAGCGGACAAGTGCGTAACGCGGCGCTGGGTCGATTTCCGAAAGCCGTGGTGCTGTCGTGGCTTGGTGGGAGGAGGCCATCAATGGCGACGAGCCTCTGGGCCTTCCCTGGATTGTCCTGCTCGGATTTCTCCGGATCGCCACCAATCCCGACGTCTTCCCTCGACCGCTGGACCCGGAGACCGCGATCGACACAATCGAGGTTGGCTGTCTCTTGAGAGCACACGCCTCCTGCGCGAGAAGGACGAGCACTGGGACATTCTCCGGTCGCTTCTCGCCGAGGCGGGCACCGCGGCCAACTTGGTCACTGACGCCCACCTGGCGGCGCTCGCGATCAGTCACGGGGCCGTCCTCGCATCCTGCGATAATGACTTCGCTCGGTTTCGGGGACTCCGCTGGGAGAACCCGTTGGGCGATAGGTTGCTGCGTTCCACAAAGGCGAAAGGACTCGCTCCAAACGCTGATCTGGCGTGATTCTTGCGGATCCTTGCATTTGAAGTCATTCAGTTCCATCTAACCGAAGGGCAGACTCAAAATCTGGCGATAGTGACCCATCGTGGGGGTTCAAGTCCCCCCTCCGGCACCACTTGCGAACCGCTGGCAACACTCGAACCGGCAACTAGGGCTGAATTCGCGTTCATCGGTTCATTTGCTGCCACCTATCCCCGTGTGCGCGGAGGTTCGCTGCGAGCTCGGGCTTGTCCAGGTCACGGGAAGATCTCGTCGAAAGTACGAATGATTGGGCATTGCGACTGGGTTGGCCGCGGGCGCCCCGGACGAACACAAAGCACAGGCTGCAACCCTGCGGATTCGGCTGCGTCCAACTCGGCAGTGACGTCTGAGATGAAGAGAATCTCTGCGGGAGCGACCTGCAGTTTCACTGCGATTTGAGCATAGCTGGAAGCTGCGGTTTTCGGACCGAGCTGAGTATCAAAGTAGGCACTAATGGAGGCGGTCAAATCGCCTTCAGTGGTATGGCCAAAGAGCAGCTTCTGAGCCAGAGCACTTCCTGAAGAAAAGATGCAGATCTGCCTTCCCTGCCCCCGCCATCGGCCAAGAGCAGACGGAACGTCCGGGTAAACCTGGCTACGCAACGCTCCCGTTCGATATCCCAGTTCCCAGATTTTTCCTTGAAGAGACTTGAGGGCCGTGGATTTTCTGTCGCGATCGATCAGCCAGTGCACGTAGGCGACAACTGAGTTCAGGCTTGAACCGGCTGGTTCCTCGCTCCATTCGGGTGGGTTGAGATTCTGACTCCGCTCTGCGGCGTGGTCCTCCTTCAGCCGCTCCACCTCTGCCTGAGCTGCTTCAGGATGGTTGCGCAGAAATTCCAGCACATGATCGCGGGCATAAGGAAAGAGCACCTGGTAGACAAATTCCACCGGCGTGGTCGTTCCTTCGATGTCCAGAAGAACGACCTTCGTGGCCTGGCTATTCACGAGCAGAGCCAAGCTTCACCTCGGCGCGGCCTCAAGCGGGAGGTACTGAGGCCCCCAGCAAACCGGCTGGTAGTTCTGGTCGATTTTGCTCTCGGTGTAGTGGGGCGTCCAGCCAGAAGCATCTTGAAACAGCCGAATCGCGCGAATCTGACGGTCCGAGCAGAGATCGAACCAGTGCCATGTTCCTCGCGGCACACGAATCAGGTCGCCCGCTTCAACCTCAATGGCAATCACCGGGCCCTGACGCGGGCGCACGTGAAACAGCCCGCGACCTTGCAGGATGAAGCGGACTTCGTCTTCGTCGTGCCAATGCTCACGATTGAACTTGGCCAGCATCGCTTCCAGCCCGGGCGTTTGCGGGTTCACGCTGATGACATCTGCTGTCACGTAGCCACCTTGGGCTTTGAGCTTGTCAATCTCAGGGGCGTATGCAGCCAGGATTTCGTCTGACGACGCATCCGCAGCCGCTGGCTGTGCGGGATTCCATCGTTCGTAGTCAATCCCGATCGTGGCCAGATATTGGGTAACCTCGGTTTGATCCGAAAGAGTCCGGTTTTCGTCCGGAATTCTGATGAAAGCCATGGTTCCTTGCCTCCTTTCCGGGAGAAGTTCACTCGCTACTCATCACTCGTTACTCATCACCGGCTTTTGCCAGCGCCCTGTGTTCTGCCGGTGACTTCCAGAAGGAACTCCAGAATCTCGACGTGACGTTTGGCCTGAGCGAGATCCTCGCCCCAAGTATACAGGCCGTGTCCACGAAGCAGGAAGCCGTGGGTGTCGGCACGTCGCAATAGCGTTTCTTCCGCTGACAGGGCCAGTGCCGCCATATCCTGCGAGTTTTCAAGAATGGGGAGCCACTCCCTGTGCTGGTGGGTTCGCACACGCTCCAGCCCTTTGAGCATCTCATAGCCCTCGATCGTGATACCCCCTTCGCCAGCGTAGGTTTCCGAAAGCATGGTGCCCCAGATGGAATGGGTATGCAGGACAGCGGCAGCTCCGCGCAGCCGGACAATCACAAGGTGCAGTGCTGTTTCGCTGGAAGGTCGGCCCGAGCCGTGAATCACAGCACCACTACCATCGATCTGTAAAACCTGATCGGCAGCGAGCATTCCCTTGTCGACGCCGCTCGAGGTAATGGCCAAGCGCAACGGCTCGCGGCTGATGACGGCACTGAAATTCCCGCTCGTGCCCAGCAACCAGCCCCGGCCGTAGAGATTCCGCCCGAGTTCGGCCAAGCACGCGGCCACTTCGGAAAATGTTGCGGCTTGCGGCGAGTCTATCCCGCGGGTTGCTGCGACTGGTCCTGGCGCTGTCATCTCTTCAAACTCGAGTCAGTGTAACCCATCTGTCTACTAACTCAGTGAAGTCCTCCGTGACCCACTCGCTTCAGAATATTGACGCATTATACCGAAACTGGTGCTCATCGCGACAAAAGGTTCGGGTGCCGCCGAAGTGCCGAAGGAAAGGCGTTGCCTCAGGAGATTTTCCGAGGATATTGTCCTGGCACTGAGATCCAAAGCCGGCTTCTCGTCTTTCCCACCAGGACTGGGGAACTTCTGTTATCAGTCTTGTATTCTGAAATCAGACGAAGCGGAAAACAGGGTGTCCCTGTAGATCGGGTCTTGGGGAAATGCACGCTCACGTTCCACTATGCATTCCAGTCGGAGGGTTTGTACTTTTCAACTTTCTCGAAAGCGTCGGCAATGAGGCGGGTGTCGACATCGTCCACGGCCAAGGCACCTGCTTGTGACAGATACTTCCACGTGAGCGAAAAATCCTCGGAGCCTAAGACCGGGTAGCTCCGCTCGAGGCCGTCGAAGAAGGCGGTCAGCCCCACGCTGATAAAGAAGTCCACGGCCGCGCCCCGGCTGCGTTCCAGTTTGGCCAGGTCCCAAAGGTATTCTCCGGCACTGGCCGTTTCGAAATCGTCGACAATGCGCTCGAGGTCCTCGGCTCGCACCGCCAATCCGTCGAGTTTGGCCCCCGGTTTCAGCGCAAAGATCTGCCAGCAGTTGGCGCAAGTCGACCATCCTTTGCGTAGCACGAAATCCCACACCGGTGCCTGTTTGAATGGTGAGCCGCATTCCGGGCACTTCACTTCCAGTAGGAAATCAGCGATCTCTGAGTAGACACCATCGCCACGATCAGGCATCATTACGCCTTTCTGCGAGCAGTTCTCATGTAGGAAGGCGACCAGCAAAGCGACAATCGGAGAGCCCTTGCATCAAATCGCGCCCTCTGCGATTCCCTGTTCTCTGTTTCTCCGATTCGCCCAATGACCCTTCGGGTCTTGTCGGCGCATCAAATGTGTTTCGCCAACTAGGCGCGCCGTAGCAGGAGATGCTGGATTCCGATAATCGTCTTGGCGTCATGAATCTTGCGCTGTTGGATCAAATCGCGAAGTTCGTCTATCGAGAATCGCACAATTTCCAGCTCTTCATCCTCATCAGGCGCTGTCAGAACGGGCTTAAGTTCCTCAGCCAGATACACGTGGAGTTTCTCATCACAAAAACCCGGCGTCGTGTAGCACTCGGCGATTTTCGTTAGCCGTCCCGCGGCGTAACCCACCTCCTCGGCAAGTTCACGGGCGGCCGTCACCTCCGGCAACTCGTCGCCGTCAATCTTACCGGCTGGCAGCTCCAAGAGATATTCCTGCATTGGGTAACGGAACTGCCGCACCAGCAGTACGTCTCCACCTGGCAGCACCGGAACAACGGCAGCCCCTCCCGGATGCTGGAACACTTCGCGAATTGTCTCAATTCCCTGCTGGGTTGTGATCTCATCCAGAATCAGGTTGACGATTCGTCCGCGATAAATTTGTTTGCGGTGATTGAGCTTATGAGGAACGTTCACGAGGACGTCCGTGCGAACTTCATCTACACCCCGCACGACTGGGGACAATAAGAGCTTGTTTTTGAAACCCAGCTAACGGATACAGGCTGAGAGTTGGCTGGACCTCTGGGTCATTTTCGGCCACGCACAGCACCAGCCCACAATCCAGGCAGGATTCCCGCTTTCCCAAGAGTAACGAACCAAGGCACACCGGGTGAGGTTCCTGAGGTTTTGAGCCACGCTCTAGTAAACAACAACTATTTGGTGAGATCGGCCCACCGCACGGCTAAGGAGCACGCGACGAATTGGGCGCTCCAACCGAGAAACGCCGCTGGTGGCGAATCCTTAGTCGATAGACAATAGACAACACCATCACTTGTCTGTCAGCCAACGCGGCCTTAGCGCAACCCTGAAGCACCCTAGAAGGACCGTGCCGTTAACTTTAGTTGTCTGCTTTCTCGTCCTTCTCTACCTTGGCCTTTGACTTTCCGGCCTTGGCTTTCTCGGCTGCCACCGTGGCGGCTTTCTCAGCCTTCTTTACTGAGAGTTCGCTTCCTAGGAGCTCGATGATGGCCAGATCGGCGCCGTCTCCCTCCCGATGCCCCAACTTGATGATTCGGGTATAGCCGCCGCTACGATCGGCGAAGCGCCCGGCGATTGTGTCGAACAGCTTCCGGACGACTGCGGCTTTCAACAGCATGCCTGCGGCCTGGCGCCGGGCGTGCAGGCTGCCGTTCTTGCCGAGAGTGATGAGTTTCTCCGCAACAGGACGGACTTCCTTGGCTTTCTGAACCGTTGTGGTGATGCGTTCGTGTTCGAACAGCGAAGTGCACAAGTTTCTCAGCAAAGCGCGGCGATGGGGAGTCGGTCTTCCCAGTTTCCGACCGTGGACTCTGTGTCGCATGTGAATCGATCCTTACTCAACCTCAAGGCCACTCCTGGAGAATTCTCCCGGGTAGATGGCCAGGGGTTGGATTCAGTTGGCACTGCTGGAAGCTGGCATTACGGGCTGGCCTCTTTCGTCCAGGGTCATTCCGAGACTCAATCCCATGTTCGTCAGAATCTCTTTGATTTCATTCAGAGACTTGCGGCCAAAGTTTTTGGTCTTCAACATCTCCGACTCGGTCTTCTGGACAAGCTCGCCGATCGTCTTGATGTTGGCATTTTTCAAGCAATTGTAGGAGCGCACCGACAGTTCCAGCTCTTCCACGGATTTGGAGAGATTCTCGTTAGCGACCTCGGTGGTCCTTTCCGCCTTTTCTTCCCTCGCTTCGGGCTGCTCTTCGAAGTTGATGAAAATAGCCATGTGGTCCTTGAGCAACTTTGCCGCGTAGCCGACGGCGTCCTGCGGATTGATGCAGCCATTCGTCCAGACATCGAGAGTCAGCTTATCGTAGTCGGTCATCTGGCCGAGCCTGGCCGGCTCGATGGTGTAGTTGACTTTCCTGACTGGAGAATGCACCGAATCAACCGGGATGTACCCAATCGACAGGTCGTCATCAAAGTTTTTGTCGGCAGAGACGTAACCGCGGCCAGTCTTCAACCGCATTTCAACGTGCAGCTTGCCGCCTTCACTCACCGTGGCTAGGTAGACATTCTTGTCAAGGATCTCCACATCCGCATCTGCCTTGATATTGGCGGAGGTCAGAACGCCCGGCGCCTCTGACTCGAGATAGATTGTCTTCGGCCCTTCGCTATTCACCCGGAACGGAACTTGTTTCATGTTCAGGATGATATCCGTGGCATCTTCGACCACGCCGGGGATCGGCGAAAACTCATGGAGGATGCCCTCAATCTTAACGGCCGTGACGGCCGCACCTTCAATTGACGACAGTAGAACCCGTCTCAGCGCATTGCCGATCGTTGTCCCGAACCCTCGCTCGAAAGGTTGGGCGGAGAACTGACCATAGTTGCGATTCGTCTCGTCGGTACTAACTGATAACCGTTTGGGTTTCTGAAAACCTTTCCATAACATAAGCTGCCAAGGCCTCCAAGTTCGTGTCGAAGCGTTCAAGCAAGACCGAACCTAAGTTGATTGGTTTTTGTTTTAGGGGATACGACAGTCAAATCTTTATTTGGAATACAACTCGACGATGAGACGTTCCTGTACCGGCAGGTTGCTATCTTCCCGTTTCGGCAACGTGAGTACCTTGCCCGAAAACTGAGCGCCGTCCAACTCGAGCCAGCTCGGCACGCCACGGCTTCCCACCATTTCTAAGGAACTGACAATTCCTGGGACTTTCCGGCTCTTTTCGCTGATGGAGATCACGTCACCTGGCTTCACCTGATAGGAAGGAATGTTGACTTTGGCGTTGTTGACGCGAACATGACCATGACCAACCAACTGCCGACTCTGTGCCCGCGAAGAAGCAAAACCCAAGCGATACACGGCATTGTCCAACCTGCGCTCCAGCATCTGGAGCAAAGTTTCGCCGGTAACGCCTTTACGGCGTTCCGCCTTTTCAAAGTAGTTCCGAAATTGACCTTCCACCAGGCCGTAGATCCGCTTCACCTTCTGCTTCTCGCGAAGTTGCAGGCCGTACCCCACAACTTTCGACTTTCGATCCTTGCCATGTTGTCCGGGAGCGAAGTTTCTTTTCTCGATGGCGCATGAGTCCTTAAAGCATCGGTCCCCTTTCAGGAACAACTTCATGCCCTCGCGGCGGCACAACCGGCAAACTGAATCTCGATACCTTGCCAAATTCGTAGTCCTCCGTTATCCGTAAGACACAAGAAATGCTGCCTAGGTGCTGCTACTTTTCGACTGCGCTCTCACTCCCAACCCTCTTTTCTTGGGGGAGCCAAAGGTGAAGTCTTGATAAGACTTCACGCGGTCGCGGAGGGCAGGTGCGGCAAAATTCACCACGCTTCGCATCGCGACGCATTCGCATTACACTCGCCGTCGCTTTGGCGGGCGGCAGCCGTTATGGGGGATAGGCGTCACATCTTTGATTGACTTTACTTCCAGGCCGACGGTCTGCAGCGCTCGAATGGCCGACTCGCGTCCCGAGCCGGGCCCTCTTACCATGACATCTACAGTCTTCATGCCATGTTCGCGCGCTGCGTTTGCGGCCGCTTGAGAAGCTTGCTGCGCGGCGAACGGGGTTCCCTTCCGAGAGCCCTTAAACCCCAGCGAACCGGCACTCGACCAACACACCAGGTTTCCCTGGGCATCGCTGATACTGATGATCGTGTTGTTGAAAGTGGCCTGCACGTGAACAATGCCATACAGGACCGTCTTTTTCTCCTTCTTTTTGAAGACCTTCTTCTTTCCCGTCTTGGCTGCGGGTGCTTTCGCCATCGATGTTCAACTCCTTGACAATGTGCCGACGCCGCCCATTAGGTCTTGCCCGTCGGCTTCTTCTTCGCCGCAATCGCGCCCTTTCTCGGACCTTTCCGAGTGCGGGCGTTCGTGTGCGTGCGCTGGCCACGAACAGGCAACGACCTGCGATGCCGCATACCGCGGTAGGACCCGATCTCCATGAGTCGCTTGATATTCATAGAAACTTCTTTGCGCAGGTCACCTTCGACGTCAGCTTCTTCCTCAATGATCTGTCGCAAACGGGTCACTTCATCCTCGGATAAATCCCTAACCTTCGTATCTGTATTGACGTTGGCAGTGTTAAGGATTCTTCGGGCGCGCGATCTGCCAATGCCGTGGACGTAGGTGAGCCCAATCTCAACTCGCTTGTCTCTTGGTAAATCAATTCCAACAATACGTGCCACTTTGCCCTCTCATCCTGGAAAGAACTCGAATGTTCCTCATAGCATATCAACCCTGGCGCTGCTTGTGTTTGGAGTTGACGCAAATCACCCGCACCACTCGTTTGCGGTGGATGATCTTGCACTTGTCGCAAATCTTCTTGACAGAGGCTCTAACTTTCATCGGCCCACTCCTATCTATTTGTAGCGGTAAACGATTCTTCCTCGAGTCAGATCATAAGGAGACAGCTCTACCGCTACCCTGTCGCCGGGAAGAATACGGATAAAATTCTTTCGCATCTTCCCGGAAATATGAGCGAGCACTACATGCTTGTTCTCCAGCTCAACTCGAAACATTGCGTTGGGAAGCGGTTCAAGAACAACCGCCATCACTTCAATGGCTTCTTCTTTGGACATGACTGCTGCTTGTTGGTCTCCTGTGTCCAGCCAAAAACTCAAAGTATAGAGGAAACGCGTTCAGCTTTCAACGAAGATGACGGTTGGCCGGCAGTGACGTCACTCATCCACGTCTTCCTCGAATTCGCCGACCACGTGGCCCCAGGAATCCATCGTAATGCCGCATCACCAATTGGGCTTCGATCTGCTGCACTGTGTCCATAGCGACGCCGACAACGATCAACAGAGACGTTCCCCCGAAGGCAAACTGAACTCCCATGCCGTTCAGCATCCAGTTTGGCCAGTTTTCAAACCAGCGGCCGATTACCGGCAAATGGTGAATGTGGAATCCAGTGATCATGAACTCGGGAATGATAGCAATCAAGGCTAGATAAATCGCTCCGGCGAACGTGACGCGAGTGAGGACCGTTTCCACATGTTCGGCGGTCTTCTTCCCTGGCCGGATACCGGGGATGAATCCGCCATACTTCCGCATGTTGTCGGCAACCTCCGTGGGGTTGAAGACAATCGACGTGTAGAAGTAACAGAAGAAGATAATCCCTGAAATATACAGGAGATTCCAGAGCGGCTCCCCGGTGCGTAAGGCATCCGACATGTTCCGGAAGAATTGGCTGCTGGGAAACAAGTAGCCGAACGTCTGAGGGAAGGCCAGGATCGACGAGGCAAAAATCACCGGGATCACGCCGCCCACATTGACTTTGAGCGGCAGATGGGTCGATTGACCACCCATCACGCGCCGGCCAACGACTCGTTTGGCGTACTGTACGGGAATCCGTCGCTGGGCCCGCTCAACCAGAACGATGAACCCGACCACCGCCACCATCATCGCCAGCAGCACAATGACCACCAAGGGGGACCACTGTTGTGTCGCCAGCTTACTATAGATCTCGGTCGCGGCCTCGGGCAGGCCGGCGACAATACCCGCGAAGATGATCAACGACATGCCATTGCCAATGCCACGGTCAGAAATCTGTTCTCCCAGCCACATGATGAAGGCCGTGCCTGTGGTGAGAGTAAGTGCCGTCATGAAAATGAAACGAAACCCCGGATTAATCACCACCTGAGAACCTTCCGAGGGCATGCGCTGAAAGGCGATAGCGATGCTGAACGACTGAACCAAGCTCAGGATGATGGTCAGATAGCGCGTATATTGAGTAATTTTCTTCCTGCCAAGTTCTCCTTCTTTCGACAGCTTCTCTAGATAAGGCCAGACTACCGTCAGGAGCTGGAGAATGATAGAGGCGGTGATGTAAGGCGTGATACCGAGAGCGAAAATGGTAAATCGACTTAAGTTGCCGCCGGAAAACAGATCCATGAAACCGAAAACCGTTCCACGATTCTCCTCAAAGAAGCGCATGAGCACTTCTGAATTGATACCCGGGCGTCGGAATGACAGCGCCGACGCGATAGACCGCCAGAAGAAGCAGTGTAAAAAGGATCCGCCTCTTGAGGTCGGGCATCTTCCAGATATTGCGGATGCTTTCGACGATCACTTCAAGACCTCGACTTTGCCACCCGCTTTGGCAATCTTTTCCTGGGCACTCTTGCTAAAGACATGGGCTGAGATGTTTAGCGGATGAGCCAGCTCCCCGTTGCCCAGAATCTTCACTCCATCTCGCAACGTCTTTACAATTCCCTTCTCGATCAGGATGCGTGGGGACACCGAGGCGCCGGCCGGAAAGTCCTTCAGCCGGTCGAGGTTTACGACCACATAATCTTTCCTGAAGATGTTGGTGAAGCCGCGTTTGGGCAGACGGCGGTGTAAGGGCATCTGGCCGCCTTCGAAACCGCGCTTGGTGCGTGCGCCCGAGCGGGACTTCTGCCCCTTGCTTCCACGCCCAGCCGTCTTGCCAAGCCCGGAGCCCATGCCGCAACCTCGGCGTTTCCGCGAGCGAGTCGACCCGGCCGGGGACCGTAAATCATGCAGTCTGATCATGAAAGACTCTCCAGAAATCGTTCTCGACGTGGTTGTCGCCCTGGACCAAACATCGAGAACGACGACATTCTCACCCTAGCGGTGGCGCCTTTTGGCAACGAGGACACCCAGTCACTCCCCAACTACTTTCACCAGATGACGAACCTTGAGGATCATCCCTCGAATCTGTGGCGTGTCCGGACGTGTGACGACCTGATTCACACGGCTGAAGCCGAGTCCCTTGATCACCCTTTTCTGCTTTTGGGGAAACCCGATGCCACTCTTGACTAACTTGATGCTGATCTCTCTCGTCGGGGTATGTTGACTCATCGCCTATCTGTGCAGAACCTCATCGGTGGATTTTCCACGTAACTTCGCCACTCCTTCTGCATCCTTCAGTCGTTTCAGACCGTCAATCGTGGCCTTGACGACGTTGTGCGGGTTGGGGCTGCCCAGCGATTTGGTCAGTACGTTCTGTATTCCGGCCGACTGGATAACGGCCCGGACCGGGCCCCCGGCAATGACACCCGTACCTTCGGGAGCAGGCTTTAGCAAAACCTTCCCCGAGCAGAACCGGCCGATCACCAGATGCGGAATGCTGTTTCTATGGATCGGAACTTTGATCAGGTTCTTCTTGGCAGCCTCCAAAGCCTTGCGGATGGCTTGCGGCACTTCTTTAGCCTTGCCGTTTCCGTATCCGACCACTCCGTTTTCATCTCCAACAACCACCAGAGCGCTGAAGCTGAGGTTCTTGCCGCCTTTCACCACTTTGGTGACTCGATTGATCGAGACCACTTGATCCTTCAGTTGCAAGTTACTGGCGTCGATTCTGGTTTCCAACGATCCTCCTTAGCGAAACAAAATGTATGCCCCCGATATCCAAGCTTGGAGATCACCGCGTAGTTGAGGTGAACGCGTTATTTTCGCTGCCGCGCTAAACTTGCTTCAATGACACAACCTAGAACTTCAACCCGACCTCGCGGGCAGCTTCGGCAAGCGTTTTCACGCGTCCATGGTAGCGATAACCTCCACGGTCGTACACGACGGTCTCGATTCCTTTGCTCTTGGCGCGCTTTGCGATTTCCGCACCCACTGTCTTTGCGCCCGCGACGTTCCCGCCGGACCTGTTTTGCGCGCGAATCTCCTTATCGAGCGACGAGGCCGAGACTAGGGTCACACCCTGTTCGTCGTCGATTAGCTGAGCGTAGATGTGGTTGACAGACCGGAAAATGTTCAGTCGTGGCCTCTGTGCTGTTCCACGAACCTTCTTGCGGATTCGGACGTGAATTCTTCTGCGAACGTCGCTTCTTGAAACTGAGCTAGCCATCACTTGAAAACCTCTTCCTCCAGACTCGAATCTACTTTGCCCCGGTCTTTCCAACCTTCTTCTTGAGCATTTCACCCGCATAGCGGATGCCCTTGTTCTTGTAAGGGTCTGGACGGCGAAGCGAGCGGATTGTGGCGGCGACCTGTCCGACCTTCTGTTTGTCCGTTCCGGAAACAATCAGCCTCGTCTGCTTCTCAACTGCGATGCTGATTCCTGAGGGAATCTGAAAGTCAACTGGGTGAGAAAAGCCCAGGTTAAAAACCACCGACTTCCCTTTCAGTTCGGCCCGAAATCCGATGCCAACGATTTCCAATTCCTTCTGAAAACCTTGGGTGACGCCTTTCACTGCGTTGGCGACAAGGCTGCGGGCCAGACCGTGCAGGGCCCGGAGTTCCTTGGTCTCCGCCGTCCTCTTGGCTGTCAGCTGCCCGTCAGCCATCTGGAACTCAATACCCGCGGGCACGGAGCTGGCCAACTTTCCTTTGGGCCCCTGCACTTCCACTTGGCCGGGTGCAATGCTTACGCTAACGCCCGACGGAATCGGGATGACTCTGTTTCCAATTCTCGACATGACTCTAGTCCTGAATTCTGCTTTAAGCTCACCAGCCTCAGCCGGTGTTCCGGCCAGTTCTACAGCTACACTCACCAGATGCTGCAGAGAACCTCGCCGCCTACCCCTGTCTTGGCTGCTTCGGCCCCCGACATCACCCCTTTTGGCGTTGTCAGGACGCTCAGCCCCAATCCTCCGAGAACGTTCGGGATAGAATGGCGGGACACATAGACGCGGCAACCAGGTCGTGAAATTCGCTGCAAGCCCGATATCACCCGTTCGCCCTTGCTGCCGTACTTCAAATAAACTCTTAAGATCGTCTTGCTGCCCTCTTCGGTGACCTTGTAATTGTTGATGTATCCTTCTTCTTTCAGCAGCTTGGTCATTTCCACGAGCAGCTTCGAAGACGGGATGTCTACCTTCTGCTGCTTCGCCTGGAGCGCATTTCTCAACAGGGTCAGGTAATTAGCAATCGGGTCAGTTAGACTCATCAGTTCATACTCCAATTTACCCTTATCCAAAGGGGTAGCTATGGGGCGGCTGACCGAGCAGAGCTTCGCCCCACGGAAACCTCACCAGCTCGATTTGATCACGCCGGGCAGGTCCCCGCGGAGGGCTAGCTGCCGGAAACACAGTCGACAAAGCTCGAACTTCCTCAAGAATCCTCGAGACCGGCCGCACCGTTTGCAACGGTTGTGCTGGCGCACCTTGAACTTTGGGGGCTTTCTAGCTTTCGCAATGTGCGACGTTCTGGCCATCGTTTCCTCAATTCAACCCTTCCGGTCCCATGTTTTGCCGATGGGAGACTCGAGGGAATCAATTTCTAAACGGCATTCCAAGCAAACGCAACAACGTCCTCGCCTCGTCATCCGTTCTTGCCGTGGTGACGACACAGACGTTCATGCCTTTGATCTTGCTAACCTTGGCATAGTCGATCTCGGGGAAAATCAGCTGATCTCGCAATCCGATTGTGTAATTACCCCGGCCGTCAAAAGACTTGGTGGAGAGCCCGCGGAAGTCACGGACCCGAGGGAGAGCAGTGTTCACCAATCGGTCGAAGAATTCGTACATCCGCTCACCGCGCAAAGTCACCGAGCAACCGATGGGCATTCCCTTGCGAAGCTTGAAGGAGGCAATCGATTTCTTGGCGCGAGTGATCACCGGCTTTTGCCCAGTAATCTGGCTCAACTCCTCTGCCGCGCCATCGAGCAGTTTGGCATTCTGAATTGCTTCGCCCAAACCGACGTTGACGACAATCTTTTCCAGCTTCGGAATCGCCATCACATTCCGGTAGCCGTATTCCTTGCCCAGGGCCGGAATAATCTCTTTGGCGTAACGCTCCTTTAAGCGACTCATGCATCAACCTCTTCAGCTACCCGCCTAACAAAGGGAAAGGAAAGCAACGCCTTCAAGGGCCTGTTTCTCGCCTCCCCACACCACCGGGTACACGCGCTTCGCGGCTTCATTACGGCCGCTGTTGCCTTTCGAAGGGAGAGCTATTTATCCAATGCGCTGTTGCAGCTCCTGCAAATGCGGATCTTCTTTCCGTCGGAAAGGACGCTATGTCCGATCCGCGTAGCGTCTCCACAGGCAGGACAGACGATCATGACATTGGACACATGGATAGCAGTTTCCCTTTCCACGATCCCTCCCTTAATGTTCCTACCGGGGTTGGCCCGGGTATGCCGTTTCAGGAAACTCACGCCCTCCACGACGACGCGGTTCTTGTCCCGCATCACACGCAAGACCCGCCCAACCTTATTCAAATCCCTGCCAGCAATCACCTTGACCTGGTCGTTCTTTCGAATTTGAATGCGAGCCGCTTCCGCCACTAGATTACCTCCGGCGCCAGTGAAACGATTTTCAGAAACCTTTTGTCGCGCAGCTCTCTGGCCACGGGACCGAAGACGCGCGTGCCGATAGGTTCGTTGGCTTCGTTGAGGAGAACCGCCGCGTTTTGATCGAAACGGATGTAAGACCCATCACGCCGGCGGAATTCTTTGCGAGTCCGGACCACGACGGCTTTTACAACGTTGCCTTTCTTGATATTGCCGTCGGGAGTTACTTCCTTCACCGAGGCGGTAATGATGTCGCCCAGCGAGGCTTTGCTGCCCGTCGATCCGCCCAAAGGCAGGATGCAAGCGATTTTTCGGGCTCCCGAGTTGTCGGCCACTTCCAAGATTGTTCCCATCTGAATCATGACTTCCGGCTCCTCAACACCCTATCCCTTCGCTTTTCCTTCCCCAACGAGGCCGCGGGGGCTCGTGTTTACGCTAGACTAGCCAGCTTTGCGAATAATCTGCAGCAGGCGCCAGCGCTTGCGTTTGCTCAGCGGCCGGGTCTCAACAATGGAAACTGTATCCCCGATGGAGCAGGCATTCTTCTCATCGTGAGTTAAGAACTTCGAGGTCTTGGTGACAATCCGACGGTAGAGAGGATGAGGCACTTTCCGCTCGACCGAAACAACCACTGTCTTGCTCATCTTGTTGCTGGTGACCACACCCACTTTGACATTCTTCCGGCCTGCTTTGATCGGAGCCTTGGCGGCTGGTTGTGCGTTCTCACTATCCATAGATGGTTTCTGGAGTTTCCTCAAACAAAGAACTACTTCTTCTCCGCCGCTGCCTTCAGTTGGCGCTCACGGCTGATGGTCTTCAATCGAGCAATGTCCTTCTTCACTGCACGAAGCTTGTTGAGTCCTTCGGTCTGGCCAGTGGCCATCTGAAAACGCAATCGGAAAACTTGCTCGGCAAGGTCTCTTTCCTGAGCCTTCAATTCCTCGTCGGAGAGCTCTCGGATTTTTTCCGTTTTCATCGACCTATTCCTGCGCTAAGCGCGATATGAATTTCGTTTGAATCGGCAGCTTGTTGGCAGCCAGACGCATCGCCTCGCGGGCAACATCTTCCTTGACGCCTTCCATCTCAAAAATCACCTTGCCCGGACGGACTACGGCAACCCAGAATTCCGGAGCACCTTTCCCTTTGCCCATGCGAGTTTCCGCAGGCTTCTTTGTCACCGGCTTGTCGGGAAACAGCCGGATCCAGATCTTGCCACCACGCTTGATGAATCGGGTCATAGCTATACGGCTGGCTTCAATCTGGCGGTCAGAAATCCACCCTGGCTCCATGACTTTCAAGCCAAACTCCCCAAAAGCGATCTCGGAGCCGCGCCAAGCTTTCCCTTTCATCCGTCCGCGCTGTTGCTTTCGGTACTTGACTTTCTTCGGCATCAGCATGCTGGCAGTCTCCCAACAACCAGATCCACCTGTTCCCACTCGGTGGCAATCAAATTCACAACTCGGTCAGGCTTTCAGCGAACCTGCCGTTCGCTCATCCCAGCCTCTTAGGTTCTGAAAAACCCTCGTCCCACGAGCCTGGAGAGCCGACACTTCTTAGATGTCATCGCTCGCCTCTCGGCGGACTGAAGTGCTACGCTATAGCTTAACGCCCAGGGCAGCTCTTTTCTTCAGCGCTGGGAAAAGCTCCCCTTTGTAAATCCAGACCTTGACACCGATCACACCGTAGGTAGTGTAGGCTTCGGCGAAACCGTAATCGATGTCGGCGCGAAGAGTGTGGAGCGGCAGCCTTCCTTGTAAGTACCACTCAGTCCGAGCGATTTCAGCGCCATTTAAGCGCCCCGCACAGTACACTTTAATGCCCTTGGCGTTAACCTTCAGAGCCGTATCCACCGCCTTACGCATGGCACGCCGGAAGGCGATGCGTTTTTCCAACTGCAAGGCAATCGATTCAGCAACCAGCTGAGATTCCAGTTCGGGACGGTGAATCTCGTTAATGTTGATAAAGATGTCGCGATTAGTGCGCTTCTGC
Organism: uncultured Acidimicrobiia bacterium; assembly: GCA_963752385.1. Classification (GTDB taxonomy): domain Bacteria; phylum Acidobacteriota; class Terriglobia; order Versatilivoradales; family Versatilivoraceae; genus CAVVYL01. The sequence goes on from CAVVYL010000020.1 coordinate 95,232, forward strand.
AGGTCGGCTTTGAGCTTGTCGATTTCCGAGCCCTTGCGTCCGATGATGATTCCGGGTCGCGACGTGTGAATCGTAATCCGGATCTTGTTGCCCGGCCGCTCAATCTCAATCTGAGAAACCCCGGCGTGTCCCAGTTGTTTCTTAAGTTCCTTCTTTAGCCGAAGATCCTCATGCAGCAAGGAACTGTAGTCTTTCTTGGCATACCAGCGCGAGTTCCAGGTTTTGTTGTAACCCAAGCGAAAGCCAAACGGGTGCACTTTCTGTCCCACGATGCCCTCCCTTACTTTTCAGAAACCTGAATCGAGATATGGCTCAACCGCCGTTGATAGCGATAGGCTCGCCCCATCGGCGCCGGGCGTATGCGCTTCATCCGCGGTCCCTCATTCACGTAAGCCTGACTGACATACAGACTGTCAACATCCACGGCCTCAGCCCGTTGCTCCGCATTAGCAATGGCCGATTTCAGGACCTTTTCCACATCTTTAGAAGCCCTCTTCTTGGTGAAACGCAAAATCGTCAATGCATCGGACACGTTCTTGCCTCGGATCAGGTCCACGACCAGGCGAATCTTCTGGGCGGAGCCTCGAACGTATTTAGCTTTTGCTCTTGCTTCCATGAAAGTCTTACCTATGCGCCAGTCAGGATTAGGCCGGTCTTGGAGCTGGGGCTGCGGTCTTTTCGGCAGCTGCCCTCGAGCTGTGTCCCTTAAAGACCCGCGTGGGAGAGAATTCTCCTAGCTTGTGCCCGACCATGTTTTCCGTGACATACACCGGAATGAATTTCTTGCCGTTGTGAACGGCGAGCGTGTGACCGACCATCTCCGGGATCACGGTAGACCGTCGCGACCACGTCTTGATTACCTTCTTCTCAAAGCGCTTGTTCATCGACTCAATGGTCTTCGCCAGACTCGCATCCACAAAGGCGCCCTTTTTGACCGACCGTGCCATCGTATCTCTCCCGAACTTCGTCCTCGGGCTCGATGAAAAGCCGAGCACGACGACGAAGCATTCTCATCTCGCGGTGTTGTCACCCCGCGGCTTCCCTGAAAGTCGGTTCCCCTCCTTGTCATGGAGCGGGTGAGTGGGAACCTCGAGCCGCAATTACCCCTTCTTATGCTTGACAATAAACCGGTCCGTCCGCTTGTTATTGCGGGTCTTGTACCCACGCGTGGGCTGCCCCCACGGCGTCACTGGATGGCGGCCACCCGAGGTCTTTCCTTCGCCACCCCCATGTGGATGATCGACCGGATTCATCGCCACCCCGCGAACCGCAGGCCGTCTCCCAAACCAGCGGCTTCGTCCGGCTTTTCCGAAAGTGATGTTCGAATGATCCAGATTGCCCACCTGCCCGACGGTTGCCAGACATTCAATATGGATCTGCCGCACTTCTCCAGAAGGCATCTTGACTTGCGCATAATCGCCTTCTTTGGCAACCAACTGTGCTGCGCTGCCCGCAGAGCGCGCCAACTGTGCGCCTCGACCTTTGCGCATTTCGATATTGTGGATCGTGGTACCCAGCGGAATATTCTTCAGCGGCAGAGCATTACCTACAAGAATGTCGGCGTCTGGACCCGAAACCACTGTCGCTCCAACCTGCAATCCCACCGGGTGAATGATGTAACGCTTTTCGCCATCGACATAATGTAACAGCGCAATGCGAGCTGACCGATTGGGGTCATATTCAATTGACGCAACCCTCGCCGGAATTCCAGCTTTGTCCCGTTTGAAGTCAATAATCCGGTAACGTCTCTTGTGTCCCCCACCGCGATGGCGGATACTCAACCAGCCCACATTGTTTCTGCCCCCTGTTCTCAGCTTTGGGGTAACCAAGCTCTTTTCCGGTCGCGTCTTAGTCACATCCTCAAAAGTCGTGACCGTCTTGAACCGTAACGAGGGGGTAGCAGGTCTGAAGGATTTGAGGCCCATGCTAAATATTCTCCGCGTATTCGATCATCTTTTCCCCGGCCTTCAGGCGCACGTAAGCCTTCTTCCAGTCCGGTTGATAACCCGAGTAGCGCCCGCGCCGACGCTCTTTCCCGAAGCAGTTCGATGTGTTGACCGACGCCACCTTCACCTTAAACAGCTTTTCAACCGCCTCTTTCACATCCCGTTTATTCGCGTGAACGTCGACTTCAAAACAGAGTGTGCTTTTGTCTTCTTTCTGATCCAATCCCTTCTCCGTGATTACGGGGCGCTTGATGACGGAAAATACATTCTTCATACGCTCAACGCCTCCTGTAACTTCTCAATCGCGGCTCTGGAAAAGACAATTTGTTCGTGGTTGAGCAAATCGTAGACGTTCACTTCCCGGTTGGAAACCAATTTCACGCTCGCCAGGTTGCTGGAAGCCCGATTCAGATTGACGTTCTCGCCAGATTCAATGATGAGGAGCTTCTTAGTGAGCTCGACCTGGCTGAGCAGCTTTCGCAGTTCTTTGGTTTTGTGATTCTGCAATGAGAAGTCTTCAACAACCGTGATTGCCTTGCCGGTGTATTTTTCGGTGAGAGCGGAGCGAAGCGCCCCCTGAATCATTTTCTTCGGAAGGTGGAAAGCATAGGTTCGAGGAGTAGGACCATGAGCGACACCGCCGTGACGCCAGATGGGGTTGCGACTACTACCGACCCGCGCGCGACCAGTCCCTTTTTGCCTCCACGGCTTCTTGCCGCCGCCACTTACCTGCGAACGGTTACGGGTGGAATGAGAGCCTTGCCGCAGACCATCCAGGTAATGTTTGACGGCAGCGAACAACAGGCTCCTGTTCACCTTGGCGCCGAACACACTCTCACTCAGCTCAATTTCTCCGACAACTTTGTTCTCAAAGTTCTTGACTTCCAGTTTTGGCATTTTGACTTCCAACAGCGAGTTCTTCCTCTGGTTCCCCCCCGGTGGCGAGAGGGACGAAACTCACCCCTTCTTCCTGATCACAAGGTACCCGCCGTTGGCTCCCGGCACAGCGCCTCTCACGACCAACAGATTGTTTTCGACGTCGACCTTCACAACTTGAAGATTCTTCGTAGTCACCCGCCCCTGGCCCATGTGACCGGCTGCTCGCATTCCTTTGAAAACTCGAGATGGGAACGCTGAAGCCCCAATGGACCCGGGGGCTCGGTGGAACATCGAACCGTGAGTCGCCGCCCCGCCTCTAAAATGGTGCCGTTTGATCACACCGGCAAAGCCCTTTCCCTTGCTGATGCCCGAGACGTCGACCGAGTCATTCCGCGTGAACTGGTCGACCAGCACTTTGCCTCCGACCTGCGTCGCTTCGTCAGAAGCCTCCAATCGAAACTCCCGCACAAACTTTACAGGAGAAACGTTGGCCCTTTTGAAGTGTCCCTGCTGGGCTTTGTTCACCCGCTTGTCCGCTACAAACTCCACCAGCCCGAGCTGCACCGCATTGTAACCGTCGTGAGCTGCGGTCTTTTTTTGCACCACCACACACGGACCCGCCTTGATGACGGTGGCAGGGATCGCCGTGCCGGCCTCGTCGAACAATTGCGTCATTCCCATCTTGATTCCGAGAATGCCATTTATCATGAAAACCCCACTTACTTATGCTCTTTCCCGTAGGCTTTGATCTCAACATCCACGCCCGCCGGCAAATCCAGCTTCATCAGGGCATCGATGGTCTGCGGCGTCGGTTCGAGGATATCGAGCAAGCGCTTATGGGTTCGAATTTCAAACTGCTCGCGCGACTTTTTGTCCACGTGCGGCGAACGCAGGACGCAGTATTTGTTCTTGACCGTTGGCAGCGGGATCGGCCCAGCGACTCGAGCGCCCGTGCGGCGGGCCGTGTCGACGATCTCGGAGGCAGACTGGTCCAACACTCGATAGTCATAGGCCTTTAAGCGGATGCGAATTTTCTCATTCAACATAATTAGAGTCCTAGAAATGCCTTCTACGGAACAGCGCTACTAGCCGTTCGACAACCACTATTCCCTCAGCTTCCGGCCGCTACGCCAGGACTTCGGTCACAGTTCCAGCGCCCACGGTTCGGCCCCCTTCCCGGATCGCAAACCGCAACCCCTTCTCCATCGCAATCGGCGCAATCAGCTCGATCTCCAACGACACGTTGTCGCCCGGCATCACCATCTCGGTCCCCTCCGGTAGCTTCGCCACCCCCGTCACGTCGGTCGTCCGAAAATAAAACTGCGGCCGATACCCATTGAAAAACGGCGTGTGCCGCCCCCCCTCTTCCTTCGTCAAGATGTAAGTCTCTGCCTTGAACTTCGTGTGCGGCGTAATCGAACCCACCTTCGCGATCACTTGCCCCCGCTCCACCGCCTCCTTGTCGATCCCCCGCAGCAGTAACCCCACATTGTCTCCCGCTACCCCTTCGTCCAGCAGCTTCTTGAACATCTCGACACCCGTCACCACACTCTTCTGCGTCGGCCGGATCCCCACTATCTCCACCTCTTCCCCCACCTTCACCTTCCCACGATCCACCCGCCCCGTCACCACCGTCCCCCGTCCCGATATCGAAAAAATGTCCTCGATCGGCATCAAAAACGGCTTGTCCACCTCCCGCTGCGGCAACGGCACGTACTTGTCCACCGACTCCATCAACTCTTCCAACTTCTTCTCCCACTCCGCCTCCCCATTGATCGCCCCCAGCGCACTCACCCGCACTACCGGTACCTCGTCCCCAGGAAACTGGTACTTGCTCAGCAGCTCCCGAACTTCCAGCTCCACTAAATCCAATAGCTCCGCATCGTCCACCGCATCCACCTTGTTCAACGCCACCACAATGTAGGGCACCCCCACCTGCCGCGCTAACAAGATGTGCTCCCGCGTCTGCGGCATCGGCCCGTCCGTCGCCGCCACCACCAATATCGCCCCGTCCATCTGCGCCGCCCCCGTAATCATGTTCTTGATGTAGTCAGCGTGCCCCGGACAGTCCACGTGCGCATAGTGCCGCTTCGGCGTCTCATACTCCACATGCGCCGTCGCGATCGTGATCCCCCGCTCCCGCTCCTCCGGCGCGTTGTCAATCGAATCGAAACTCCGAAATTGTACCTTCGGGTTCTTCTTCCCCAATACCTTCGTGATCGCAGCCGTCAGCGTCGTCTTGCCGTGATCAATGTGCCCAATGGTCCCAATGTTCACGTGTGGCTTGCTGCGATCAAATTTCTCCTTCGCCATCGCTCTCTTCCTTTCTACCGTAGCAGTCAAGTAAGAATGGCAGCCGACAATGGCCAGGGGTCAGGCTCTGCCTTGAACTCTGGCAACGATTTCATCGCTCACCATTTTGGGAGTCTGCTCGTAATGATAAAAGTGCATCGAGTAGGTTGCACGACCCTGGGTCTTCGATCTCAGATCGGTGGAGTAGCCAAACATTTCTGACAGTGGAACCAGTGCTGTTACAACCTGAGACCCGGCTCGCGGCTCAGTAGTCTCGATGCGTCCGCGCCGGGAGTTCAGATCGCCCACTACGGCTCCCATGAACTCTTCGGGTACCACCACCTCGACCTTCATCACCGGCTCGAGCAGTACCGGACTGGCTTTCTGCGCAGCTTCCTTAAATGCCATGGACCCGGCAATCTTGAAGGCCATTTCCGACGAGTCCACCTCGTGATAGGAACCGTCATAGAGGGTCACCTTGACATCCTGAACTTCGTAGCCAGCCAGAACACCCGTTTCCAGAGCCTCTGCAATACCTTTCTCGACAGGAGAGATGTATTCCTTCGGGATCGCGCCTCCCACGATCTTGTTGATGAACTCGAAACCTTTGCCAGGATCGTTTGGTTCGAGAATAATCTTCACGTGACCGTACTGACCCCGTCCTCCGCTCTGCCGAATGAACCTGCCTTCAGCTTCGGCCTTTCGGCGAATCGTCTCCCGATAGGCGACCTGCGGCTTCCCGACATTAGCGCTCACGCCAAACTCCCGGAACATCCGATCGACGATGATTTCCAGATGCAACTCTCCCATACCAGAGATGATGGTTTGTCCCGTGTCCTGATCGGTGGAAACCTTGAATGTCGGATCTTCCTGAGCCAGTTTGCCGAGCGCCAGGGCGAGTTTTTCCTGATCACTCTTGGTTTTGGGCTCGATGGCGACAGAGATCACCGGCACCGGGAAATCCATGGATTCCAAAATAATCGGCTCCTCTTCCAGGCAGATGGTGTCGCCCGTCGTTACGTTCCTCAGACCTACCGCAGCCGCAATGTCGCCCGCATAAACCTCTTTGATCTCTTCCCGCTTGTTAGCGTGCATCTTGAGCAAACGGCCAATACGCTCACGCGAATTCTTAGTCGAGTTGAACACATAGGAGCCTGACTTCAGCATCCCCGAGTAGACTCGAAAAAACGCCAGTTGACCGACAAATGGATCGGTCATGATCTTGAAGACCAAGCCTGAGAATGGCACTTCATCATCGGCTTTGCGCTCAATTTCCTGCGAGCCGTCCTGAGTCGTGCCCACGACCGGTGGCAGATCCGCCGGTGAAGGCAGGTAGTCGACGACCCCATCTAGAAGAGGCTGGACGCCCTTGTTCTTGAATGCCGACCCACAAAACACCGGCGTCAAGGCGAGCGTTAAGGTCGAGTGTCGCAGGCTGGCTTTCAGCTCTTCCAACGAGATTCCCTTGCCACCGAGGTACTTCTCCAGCAACACGTCTTCGTTTTCACAAATGGCCTCAACCATCTTCTCCCGATACAGCCGGGCCTCCTCAGCATACTCTTCAGGAATGTCGCGAACCTCGAAGTCGGAGCCCAGTGTCTCGTCTTTGTAGAAGATAGCCCTCATTGTCATGAGATCGATGATGCCTTCGAAACCATCTTCCTTGCCCAAGGGAAGTTGTACCGGAACAGGATTTGCCTTGAGCCGACCTCTCACCATGTCCACGCAACGAAAGAAGTCAGCTCCTACCCGGTCCATCTTGTTAACGAATACAATCCGAGGAACTTGGTACTTGTCGCCCTGACGCCAGACCGTTTCGGTTTGAGGCTCGACACCTTCAACAGAACCTAACAGACAAATGGCGCCGTCGAGCACTCGGAGGCTGCGCTCCACCTCTGCTGTGAAATCAACGTGACCTGGCGTATCAATGATATTAATCCGGATGTCCTTCCAAAAACAGGTCGTGGCTGCTGAAGTGATGGTGATGCCACGCTCTTGTTCCTGTTCCATCCAGTCCATGGTGGCAGTGCCGTCATGAACTTCGCCGATCTTGTGAGTAATGCCCGTATAAAAAAGAATCCGCTCAGTAGCCGTCGTTTTTCCGGCGTCGATGTGAGCCATGATGCCGATGTTCCGTGTATTCTTCAGGGAAACCTGACGTGGCATAACTCGAAGACGACCTACACCCTCTCAACTCCACCTACCAACGATAGTGCGCGAAGGCCTTGTTGGCCTCCGCCATCTTGTGAACATCCTCACGTTTCTTCACGGCCGCCCCCCGGTTGTTAGCGGCGTCCAGAAGTTCAGCCGCGAGCTTTTCCTCCATAGATTTTTCCTTGCGCTCCCGCGAATACCCGACCAGCCAACGGATGCTCAACGAAGTGCGCCTATTCGGGTTGACCTCAACGGGAACCTGATAGTTGGCCCCTCCCACGCGGCGCGTCTTCACTTCGAGGACTGGCTTGACATTGTCCACCGCTTTTTTAAAGACTTTCAGGGGATCATCATTGGTCTTTTGTTGGATGAGCTTCAAGGCGTCGTAGAACATGTGCTCGGCAGTACTCTTCTTCCCCTTCCACATGATGCAGTTCACAAACTTCGAAACAAGCGTGCTGTTGTACAAGGGGTCGGGTAAGACTTCGCGGCGCGGAACGTTTCCCTTTCTCGGCATAACTCTCTTCCTTATGAACGCTGCTGTCCCTCGAAGCGTTCGCGAGCAATCTAAACTTTAACCATGGAGGGAATTGAACTACTTTGGTCGCTTGGCTCCGTATTTGGAGCGGCTTTTCTTGCGGTTTTGAACGCCAACCGAATCCAGGGTCCCACGGACAACGTGATAGCGAACCCCGGGGAGGTCCTTCACACGGCCACCGCGAATGAGGACAATGGAGTGCTCCTGCAGATTATGCCCAACACCCGGAATGTAGGTGGTGACCTCGATGCCATTGGTCAGGCGTACGCGGGCCACCTTTCTGAGTGCAGAGTTGGGCTTCTTCGGCGTCGATGTATACACTCGCACGCACACTCCGCGCTTTTGCGGACAGCTTTGCAGCGCAGGACTACTCGTTTTGTACCTGGGCTTATTACGACCCATCCGGACTAACTGGTTAAACGTCGGCAAGAACTAATCTCCTCAAAACAAACCACTTGCATCTAACATAGGAGTCACAAACCTCACAAAACGTAAAACCTTGCAACTCTAGCAAACTGTTCAAGAAAGTGTCAATCGAAAACTTGAATTAGCAAAGTCGCACGAGCGCAACTCTTCGCAGCGCGCCGGAAGCGGGAGCTCCCCCCGACCACTCACACCGTCAAAATCTCCTCTTCCTTTTTCTTCGCCAACTCCTCAATCTTCTTCGCATAGTGATCTGTGAGCCTTTGAATTTCCTCCAGACCCTTCCGTTCGTCATCCTCTGAAACTTGCTTGTCTTTGAGCATCTTCTTAATCATTTCGTTCTCATCCCGACGAATGTTCCGGATTGCAGTGCGATGATCCTCCAGGACCTTTCCGACATGTCGGGCGAGTTGCTTGCGGCGTTCCTCCGTGAGGGGTGGAATTGGAATACGAATCAGTTTGCCATCGTTGGAGGGATTCAAGCCCAAGTCGGAGGCGCGGATAGCTTTCTCAATGGCTGAAAGCAACGAAACATCCCATGGTTGTGCCGTAATCAGGTTAGGTTCGGGAACCGCCAACGTCGATACCTGGTTCAGGGGAGTCGGCGTGCCGTAGTATTCCACTGTAATGTGGTCCAGGAGTGACAGAGAAGCACGGCCGGAACGCACCCCGGCCAGCTCCCGCCGGAGATCCTCAACCACCTTTTCCATTCGACCTTTTGTCTTCTGAATGACGTCTTTGATCATACCTACACCTTAACGGTCGTGCCAATCTTATCCCCCATGACCACACGTTTGATATTTCCAGGCTGCAGCAAATTAAAGACGATGATGGGAAGGCTGTTATCCATGCACAGGGAGATCGCGGTTGTGTCCATCACTCTCAAGTTCTGTTTGAGCACGTCGATGTATTTTATCTCTGAATACATGGTGGCCGACTTTACTTTCACGGGATCTGCGCTGTAAATGCCATCCACTTTCGTAGCCTTCAAGATCACTTCGGCTTTGATCTCCATTGCCCGCAGCGCTGCGGCCGTATCGGTCGAAAAATATGGATTTCCCGTGCCCGCCGCGAAGATCACAACCCGTTTCTTTTCCAGGTGCCTGATGGCCCTGCGCCGGATAAAGGGTTCGGCGACCTCGCGCATCTCGATCGCCGAGACGACGCGCGTGAAGATGCCGGTTTTTTCCAGGGCATCCTGCAGCGCAATGGCGTTAATCACGGTGGCCAGCATGCCCATTAGGTCTCCGGAGACGCGATCCATGCCCTGAGCTGTGGCCGAAAGGCCCCGAAAAATATTCCCGCCGCCAATGACGATGGCCGTCTCCACCCCGAGGCCGTGCACCTCCCTAACTTCCTCGGCGATCCGGTTCGCCGTTAACGGATCGACGCCGAAGCCCTGGTTGCCCATCAAGGCTTCACCGCTCAGCTTCAGCAAGATTCTGTTGTAGGCGGGAGATGACATGGGCGAGGTCTATTTCAGCTGAGCCGCCACCTCGGATGCAAAATCGCCTCCTCTTTTCTGAAGCCCTTCACCCACTTTGAAGCGCGAAAACCGGCGAAGGCTGATGTGCTCCTTCATCTGAGCAACCTTTTCCGTAATCAATTGCCCCACGGTCAGGTTGTCATCCTTAACGAAGGGCTGGTCGTAAACGCAGACCTCCGAATAAAACTTGTTAAGTTGCCCATCGACAATCTTTTCGATGACATTCGCAGGTTTGCCTGTGGCCTGAGCCTTTTCCCGGTAGATTTCCTTCTCCTGATTCAACACCTCCTCGGGGATCTCCTCACGACGCACGTACTTTGGGTCCATCGCAGCAATGTGCATGGCAAGGTCTTTGGCCAAGTCCGAAAATTCGGGCGTTTTCGCCACGAAGTCGGTCTCGCAGTTCAGCTCGACAAGTACTCCTACCTTTCCGCCTGGATGAAGATACGAATACACGATTCCTTCGCTGGCAAGGCGATCCGCCTTCTTGACCGCTGCTGCCATTCCTTTTTTTCTCAGAATGACAACAGCCCTGTCGAGATCGCCACTCGCTTCTTCCAGCGCCGTTTTACATTCCATCATTCCGGCGCCAGTTGACTCTCTGAGTTTCTTGACCTGTTCTGCTGAAACGACCATAAATGCTCCTTGTCACTGCGAGCGCTCCCGAACCTGAGGCTAGAATCGCCCGACCGAGAGCTGATTCCTGTGACACACCGCCGCACCTACTCTAGGACCTAGGGTTAGACACCACAGGCGTCCAGGACTCAGTCAGTGAACTTTGATTAGGCTGGGGATGATGCAGATACGCCGAAGAACAACTCGGGGACTAACTGGAAGCGATCGGCAGACTTCCCTCGTCGGACTTCGAAGAGCACCCTTTCATCGTCTGCCCCTCACCCTCACCCAAACCGTCAGCGGCAGACGAACTCTACGAACCGTTTCCCGAGGAAACCGTTCCAGAGGCCACGACCTCCTCCGCCTTCTCCTCACCTTCAGACACCTTGTCCTTCAGAGCAGCCGCCCCTTCGATTACGGCATCTGCGATCTTCGAAACGAACAACTTGATAGCCCGAAGCGCGTCGTCATTGCCCGGAATTACACAGTCGATACTATCTGGGTCACAGTTGGTGTCCACCACGGCCACCACCGGGATTCCTAGCCGATTGGCCTCCTTCACTGCGATCTCTTCCTTCTTGGAGTCGATCACAAAGAGGGCATGTGGTAAGCGCTTCATGCTCTTGATGCCCGCCAGATTCTTCTCTAGCCCTTTCCGTTCTCTCTCCAAGCGCGCTACCTCTTTCTTGGAGAACAACTCATAGCGCCCGTCGCTTGCCATTTCATCCAATTCGTGGAGCCGCTTTATGGATTTCTGGATGGTCACGAAGTTCGTGAGCAAGCCACCGAGCCAGCGCTGGTTCACGAAATACATACCGCAACGCTGCGACTCCTCAGCGATGGCCTCCTGAGCCTGGCGCTTCGTCCCAACGAACAGGATCGCACCGCCCTGAGCGGCGACGTCGGAAACAAATCGTGTGGCCTCCTTAAACATGCGAAGGGTCTTCTGCAGATCAATAATATAAATCCCGTTGCGCTCTCCAAAAATATACTCCTTCATTTTCGGATTCCAGCGCTTGGTCTGGTGTCCGAAATGAACGCCAGCCTCCAACAACTCTTTCATCGAAACAGACGCCAAACAAACCTCCTCCGTACAAACAATCTGCCACGCCAGCCCAGTGGCCGAGGGAAACTAACGCTTCGAGAACTGGAACCGCTTGCGCGCGCCCTTCTGGCCATACTTCTTTCGTTCCTTTATTCTCGGATCTCGAGTCAAGAAACCACTCTTCTTGAGTTTCTTGCGGAGCTCAATATTATACTCCAGTAAAGCCCGAGAAATCCCAAGCTTCACGGCTCCGGCTTGACCGGAGGTTCCACCACCATCCACGTTGACTAAAATGTCAAACTTGTCGGAGGTCTCCGTTAACAGAAAGGGCTGCTTGATCACCATCCGAAGGGTCTCATTCTTGAAATACCCCTCGAAATCGCGATCATTCACGACAAATTTCCCCTTGCCCGGGCGAAGAAAGACTCGCGCTGTTGAAGACTTCCGCCGGCCGGTTCCGTAGTATTCCACGCCTGCTGCCACGTTTTTTAATCCTCCCAACCTAGAATCAATCTGTCACCGCATCACCGAAACGACCGGTTTTTGAGCGCTGTGAGGGTGCTTGTTACCGGCATAGACTCTCAGCTTCAGGGCCATTGCTCTTCCTAGCTTGCCCTTGGGAAGCATTCCTTTGACGGCCTTTTCCACCAGGCGGTCGGGTCGCTTTGCCTTGAGATCCCGAGCCGAGATTGACTTAATGCCGCCTGGGTATCCACTGTATCGGTAATACAGCTTCTGGTCCAATTTTCTTCCGGTCAGCTTCACTTTGTCTGCGTTGACAACAACCACGTGGTCGCCGGTATCCAGGAACGGTACCCAGGTGGGCTTGAGCTTGCCAGTCAGCAGGTTGGCCACGTGCGAAGCGAGCCGTCCGAGCACCTGATCTTGACCGTCAACCACGTACCACTGGCGGTTAATTTCACTGCCCTTGGGGAAGTACGTCGACATGCTTTACCTCACGAGAGCGCGCAAATCGCCCAATTCGCAAAATGGAAAACCTAATCGATAGCTAATCCTTTTGTCAAGAGAAACATTTAGAGACTA
>CAVVYL010000021.1:0-58504 GCA_963752385.1 uncultured Acidimicrobiia bacterium
TGTTCGGCCAGCCGTGGTTCCTGGCCCTCGGGTTCCGGCGTCTGGATTGCCCGCCCCTTCGAGCACCTGCCCGCCATGCCGGCCGGCGCACGTCGGGGCCACCTGCCTGATCGCCAGGGCTGTGCGTCGCACGACCCTACGGACTCACGCGGACGCGCCGCCCGGTGAAGGTTTCGGTGATCGGCTGCCCGGTGTCGCTGGCGGGGTTGAGGGGATCCTCGCCGGCTTCAAAGAAGCGCAGCGTGATGGTCCCGGCCACGTTGTCGCACCCGCTGCCGACCGTGTGCATGGTGATGTCATTGCGGCCGATTTGGAACGGCGCGTCGAAATCGAAATCGAGTAGCACGCCCTTGATGCCCTGATTGCCATCCTTCTCCCACGCGCCCTGCTGGTCGGTGAAATTGTGGCTGCGCTGACTCGAGTCGATGCTGAGGAACACGCCGTCTTTTTCCAGGACCCACGTGCTCAGGGCGCCCGTGCCGTCAGCCGTGATGAGATACGTGCCGGCGCAGCCTTGCGGAAAGGCCTGCGTCACCGCCACCCGCGGGCTCAGCATGCTCAGGGCGGCTCCAACCAGGGCCGCCGTCAGCCCGGTTACGGCCAGCAGGCCGCGGCGTGTCCGGGGATACCTTCGTGTGATCATGGGAGATACCTCCTCTTTTGTAAAATCCAAATCGGTTGCAATATTCGCTAGCTATCCCAATTTGTCAACGTTTCGTTTCCCGACAAAAGCCGCCAGAGCGGCGGGTTATCTCCCTAACGAACGGCGGCTTATTTCCGAGACCATCGCAAAATTTCCCGCAGGATTGAATTGATCGACGCAACGGACAAATCTCACAGGATTGCGTCGTTGGAGAATTCAGTTCAACCGCGAGTTGTGCGGCCTCTACAGATTCCCAGCTCTTTCTCGCCAGATCGGTCCGGAAGGCCATGCCTAGCGACGCCTCAACACGTACCTGGCGAACATCCCATCGGCGGTGTAGCTGCGGTCAGCGATAGCAAATCCTGCCTGCTCAATCATCGGTTCGAGCAGCCAGCTATACGTGGAGTGCTCGTCTCGAACATGTTCCTCCAAGTCGGCCCGAGTCCATCCGGCACCGTCCGCGGGAAGCGAAGAGCACCACTGCTCGATACGGTCCTCTGCCTCATGGACCGCGAAGTTGTAGACGACGTCCCAAAGCCGCAGGACCCCGCGTGGAGAGAGCAGGTCATGGATCCGGGCGAGTGCGATGGACTTCCAGAAGTCGGGGAGGTGGTGCAACGCCCAGCGGCTGTAGACGAAGTCGGCTGGCTCGACCGCATGCTGGTAGCTCAGAAAGCCACCCCGCACGCACTGCACATTGTCGTGCCCCGACCTCGCGACGTTGGCTTTGAGCGCCAACAGCATCACGGGTGAGATGTCGACTGCGATGACTTGGCGGACGTGTGGGGCGGCAGCGATCGCGAACTGCCCCGTGCTGGCCCCAATGTCGACAACGATCGACGACCGGTCCATACCCAGATCACGCAGCAGCTGCACCTCACTCTCGGCGGCTGCGTCCTCAATGCCGTCGTACCGGGCTACGTGATGGGCGTCCAGGTTCTCGCGCCCGGCGTGGGCTAACTCATCCAGAACCCAGCCTCTCATCGAATGTGAACCTCCATGCAACAGGGGCGGTCACCCCCAGACGCCGCTACGAGTCGTCAACCGTTGGTCCGCACAACGCCCTGCGCTTCAGCCGCCGCCGACGGCGCGCTGACGGTGGCGTCAAAATGGCCACGATCTCGCACACCGTCGGCGGTCGGGCTGCAAGTGCTGGTTCGGCCGCAGTCGATATTGGATCAGGCTGGGTAAAACGAGGCGTTTCAAGTAGGTTCGTCAGTCATTGTCCGATACTTATCAGGATGCCGATAGCGCCAGCCGGTTGAACATGTCGTACCTCAGCTCACTTCTATGGATGATCCCCTCCCTTACAACTTTAGTGCCCGCCGAATAGCGCTGATCTGATCGCGTGCGACAGCCTGTGTCACCCAGGCAGAAGGAACCATCTGAAACCCATGGTACGCCCCTGGGTACACATGAAGCTCTGTTGGCACGCCAGCGTGGATGAGTCGCCGGGCATACTCCATGTTCTCCTCAAGAAACAGATCGAGTGCGCCCACCGCGATGAAGGCGGCTGGGAGGTGCGCCACATTTTCCGCTCGAGCGGCCGCCGCATAGGGCGATATGCCGTCGCTCCCTGGCTCCTGGCCGAGCAGCGCTGTCCAGCCGAAGCGGTTTGATTCGCGCGTCCAGATCAATTCACCGGTGTACGGGTGCGGCGGCTCGAGCGTGACGGTGCGATCATCGAGCATGGGCGCGATGAGCACCTGAAAGACCAGCGGTATCTCACCTCGGTCGCGGGCAAGCAGCGCGAGCGCTGCAGCAAGACCACCACCGGCGCTTCCACCACCAACCGCCAGTCGGCCGGTGTCGACTCCCAGCTCTCCAGCATTGGCGTGGAGCCAACGCAGCACGGCGTAGCAGTCCTCAACGGGACCGGGAAAGGGTGTCTCGGGTGCCAAGCGGTAGTCCACCGACACCATGACGCAGCCAAGTTCGGCTGCCATCGCCCGCGCGCGTACGTCCTGAAGATCCACATTGCCGCTGACATAGCCGCCACCGTGGAGCCAAAGCAGGCCAGCTGTCGACTGTGTTGTCAGCGTCGGTTGGTACAGCAAAATACGGACATCCGGTGCGCCTGCGGGACCAGGTACGTGCCGTTCGCGTACTGTAAGGTTGGGATAGTCGGGCACCGACAGGCTCGCTACCATCGCGGCGGTGCTTGCCCGGTTTGTGGCCAGATTTTCCGCCGTGAGTGAGGTGGAAGGGATCAGGTCGAGAAACGCAATAAGCTCAGGATCGACAAGATGACGGCTGTTCATGTGCATTACCCCTGTAACAGTTCCTACCGGCTAACCATGCACCGCTTCAGATTCATGCACGGGGTCACATGAAGGCATCATTTTAGGCAATAGTCTTGAAATGTAAAACACATCTAGAGCGATCACAGTATTGTGCAAGAGAGGACACTTGCACCGCATGCGACTGATTTATGCGCTGGTGAAGGATGAACAAGTGATGTGCGGCCGAACAGGGCGCGAGATAAGGCGCACTCCACCTTGAGGGCAGAAATAGCATAGTTGAATTTCTGCCCGAGACCAAGGGGCGCAGCGCAGCGGAGTCGGGAGACTGCGAAGCAGACGACCGATGTCGGCTTCATCAGGAGATAGGCGGCGGTTGCACCGGAACGAAGTCTAATAACGATGAGAGCCGAGATGTCGGTACAAGGCGGTTCTTGTGCTTTAGAGCAGCGCCGCCAGCGACCTCGATGGGATCTCGCGCCCTGATACGCGGCGCGATCTGCCTCTAACTGTTTCTGTGGCCTCGAAGCATGCTCCTGGCGGTGCGAGCGCCGCTTATCGTCCGCGTTGAGCGCCGCGCGGCATCTCTGCCACTGATTGAAGCTGATTTATCCTGAACCTGCACATCCCTGAGACCTCACCGAAGCCATTGGCCGCGCGTTTGCTCCAACGCATTGTTGGGCGCCCGAAAAATCAATTTGGCTCGGGGACTGGGACGCCAGGCTTTACGTCCACGTTGTGATACGCGACGATCTTCCATTCCCCACCCCGTCTCGCGACGACCTGCAGCAGCCGCGTGCGCAGATGCCCTTTGCTGTCCGTGGCTGTTCCCGGTGCCGTCTCCGACATGCCACTGAGCGAGGTCAGCGTCTCAACGACGGCGACATCGGGTCCGTTGAATTTGAGCGAGACGATGTCTTGCTGCGATGTCGTGTTCTTGAAGATTCCTTGGAAGATCACCTCGTGCTGCTTCAAGAATGCTTCGTGGCCGGTGAAGAACTGGCCCCGAATGTTGGTGCACGTGCCATCGGTTGCAAAGTGGCGTGAATACGCCGCGGCGTCTCCGCGATTCCAAGCGGCAACCTCGTCCTGAATGATCTTGCGAATGGCAATTTCATCAGCCGTCGCAACCATCGACTTGATCGCCTGTGCACTGGCACTGGGCTCGGCGGCGTGAACGAGGAAGACAGTGGTGCAACCCAGCACCAAGGTAAGTGCCCATCTGTACATTCGTGATGACTTCTTCATTCTTCGATTTCTCCTTAACCATTTGTCAGCCTAACGCCGCCGATCACCGGCCGCGACCGAAGGGAGCGGTCCGAGTGCATTGGCCTCGTTAGGCAGTTCACAATTCAACTTTTCAAACCTGACCCCTTCATCGTGCCCGACATCCCACGACAGTTGATTCGGGCTTCATCTGACGATGAGCGCGATTGCCGCCACGATCAGCGTACCTCCCGCGATGCGCCCGATGAGGTCACCTCTCGGGGCGACCTTCTCCACGAGGACGAAGACAGCTATGGCCGCCACCCAGAGCAGGTTCATAACCCCGGCGACGAACAGAAGGGTCATGAGCATCCAGCAGCAACCCACGCAATAGGCCCCGTGCTTCAACCCCATGATGAAAGTCCCCCACTGCCCTTCTCGCCAATGCGACATCAAGAAACTCAGAGGTGATCGGCAACGCACCAGACAGGCTCGTTTCAGCGGCGTGAATTGAAAGACGCCGGCGGCCATCAAGAGAAGGCCTCCGAGGACCGAGCTTGTACTCACCATCATGGGCGACAAGAGGGCGGCGCTGTGGAGTCCCCACTGCGCCAGCGTGGCCAGGACACTGAAGCCCGCCCACATGAGCAGATACCCGAGGAGAAGAATCCCCGCCGATCCCACGACTCGACTACCGCCCTTCTCTCGATTGGCCCGCGCGAACATCAAGACGAGGGGCGCGACGGAAGGCACCATCATCGCAACCATCATGACCGCCCACATCACGAAGAGCAGAAGGAGCTCGACGGCTCCCCAGCGCTGCATCTGTGGCATGGCCATTTCGGGGGCCATGTCCATGGCCCCCATCCCGTCAGCAGCGTCCATGCTCCAGGCGACAGAGAACAGGTAGGCCCACGCGACGAGTGTCACCGCCGCGAGGCCGGCGACAACGACGGTACGGTCCCGTCGCAGCATAGTCTCCAGTCGAGTGGGTTTGGTCAGCATGAGTTAGGCGAACTTGGGGCCGGTCCAGTCGAACGGGATATGCTTACTGGACTGGCCAGCCCAGCTCCACTGAAGGCCGAACGCGTCTACCTCGTTGTCCACGGCCTTGCCCCAGGTCATGACCTGCCCGGGTCCTACCTCGGATCCGGGAGCGTTGTGGAGCTGCACCCGCGCGCCGGGAGGAGTCGTAGGTCCGGAGAGCGCCTCGGCAAACGCCTTGACCTTACCGGGTATTTCAGCTCGCCACTGAGCGAGGTCCTTGGCGACCTCGAACTC
Source organism: uncultured Acidimicrobiia bacterium (assembly GCA_963752385.1). Classification (GTDB taxonomy): domain Bacteria; phylum Acidobacteriota; class Terriglobia; order Versatilivoradales; family Versatilivoraceae; genus CAVVYL01. The sequence goes on from CAVVYL010000021.1 coordinate 5,371, forward strand.
GATCGGTACGAACTCAAGGCCGCGGACTTCCCCCACGAGCTCGGCGAAAATACCCATCCAACCGCCTGCCTGGCCCGAGAATACCTTTTGCAGCGCCTCACGCTGTGCGTCGCTGGCCCGCTCGTCCATAAAAATGCCAATCGAGACCGGGTTCTCCTTCGCCCAAGCATTTCCTTCAAATGTTACGACCACGATCACGTTGAGCCCGTCGAGCCTGACGTCCCCGTAAGCGCCCTCGCGAATGTGATAGGCCATCACGCCTTCACAGCGGTTGTTCGTGGGCGCTTGGGCGAACCCGCAAGGACACGGGACGTTGCAGCTACAAACGTCGAACCAATCACCCTTCATCCACCAGTTTGGAATATCCGTCATCTTAATAACCCTCCATGAGGCACTCGATGTGCCGGCTAACGCCCGGGGTGACCGGCGAATCTCTCCTGATAACCGGCACACAGTGACGGGTTATCAGGGAGATTGGCCGAGTCGACTCCGTGGTTCTCAAGGCGCGGCAGCGCCGCCGGGAACCAAGAGTCGAGGTGCCAGGCCGTCACCCCGGGCGTTCCCCAGGCGCGACCCTAAATCCCGGTCGCTTCAGTGTATTCACCTTCCCAGTTTGATTCACCGTGTCTTCAACGACGCGGGGGCGCGCCTTGGGGAACCATTGATTGACAAGCCAGTTTGCCCTGATATCATCATATTGACCACGTTTTAAGGCAAGTTTGCACGGTGCTGGTATCAGGGTAGATAGTCTCAATAAGCATAATCTAAAGGACTCTTTGATGCCGCGTCAAGACTCAAAAACCAAGATCCTGGATCAGATCCGCCAGGTGCTGCGCCTCCACCATTACTCCATCCATACCGAACGGGCGTACCTTGACTGGATCAAGCGCTATATTGCCTTCCATCGCATGAAGTCGCGCAACGATTTGGCAGAGGGCGAACAGAAGATCGAGGCCTTTCTCACTCACCTGGCCGTCGATCAACGCGTGGCTGCCGCCACCCAAAATCAGGCCATGAATGCTTTGGTCTTTCTGTACAAACGCGTCCTGGAACAACCGCTGAACGAGACGATCAACGCGGTAAGAGCGGAAAAGAAACTGAATGTGCCCGTGGTTCTGACCCGCCAGGAGGTGATGCAGGTCATTCCGCTGCTGGAGGGGGTGCCGCAACTGATCGTGAAACTGCTCTACGGCAGCGGCTTGCGCATCATGGAGGCGGTCCGATTGCGTGTGAAGGACGTGGATTTTCAGATGAAGCAGGTTACGGTGCGCTCCGGCAAAGGCGACAAGGATCGCGTGACGACATTTCCGGCTTCAATGATTCCGCTCCTGGACAATCATTTGGCCAGAGTGAAAGTGTTGCATACCCGAGACCTGGCAGAAGGTCGGGGCGAGGTGTATCTGCCCCACGCGCTCAGCCGCAAATATCGGGGAGCTGGAAAGCAGTGGGGATGGCAGTATTTGTTCCCCTCCCGCGATGTGTCGACCGATCCGCTGACGGGTACGGTGCGACGTCATCATGTGGATCCCAGCGTGATCAACAAGGCGATCAAGGTCGCAACGCGCCGGGCCGGATTGACCAAGCAGATCAGCGCCCACACCTTCCGGCACAGTTTTGCGACGCATTTGCTGCAGCGCGGCACCGACATTCGCACCATTCAGGCCCTGCTCGGACACCGCAATGTGTCAACCACGATGATCTACACCCACATCCTTCAGCTGGGAGGGCAGGGAGTGCCCAGTCCGCTCGACGACCTCGGTATCTAAACTCTTTCTCCAAACCAGAGCTGGTGATTTCAACCCGCTTCCTGCAGGGATCCGACTGGCTGTTGACCACCAGGCCGATCTTGCGGTGGCGGAGAGCGGAGGTTGGCCAGTCTCAACACCAGCCAGGTTCTCCGTAATCGGAAGGTCGATTGCTTCAAGAGGTGAGTCCGCTCGGTACATCGCATCGGCTCACCTGGCTGAAGGAAAGGCCAACCTTGGGGCCCGCTGAGGCGAGGTGGTGTTCTTACCGATGGACGCTCGGTTCGATGTCTGAGTTCAAATAGTACTTCTCCAGGCCGCTGCGGATGATGTTGAAGGCCTGTTGCGGGTTGTCGGCATAGTCAAAGAGGTTGAGGTCCTCACGCTTGATGGTTCCCCAGTGCACGAGCGCTTCGAAATTCAGCACTTCATTCCAATAGCGGCTGCCGTAAATCAGCACCACCACTTTTTTTCTGATCTTCAGCGTTTGAGTGAGCGTTAGTATTTCCATCAACTCATCGAGAGTCCCGAACCCTCCGGGGAAAACCACCAGGGCCTTGGCCAGGTAAGCAAACCAGTATTTGCGCGTGAAGAAGTAGTGGAACTCGAAGCTCAGGTCCTCAGAGACATAAGAGTTCGGCGCTTGTTCGAAGGGCAGGCTGATATTCAGCCCGATGGATTTGCCGCCGGCCAGCCGTGCTCCGCGGTTGGCAGCCTCCATGATGCCCGGGCCACCTCCGGAGCAGACGACAAACCGTCGGGCGGTCTTGCCCAGCGATAAGGACCATTCTGTCAACAGCCTGGAAAGCTCGACGGCTTCGTCGTAATACTGGGACAACTCGACCCGCTGCCTGGCCTGGGCGAGGGCTTCTTCGGAGTCGGCGGACTTGTCGGCTTTCAAGCTCTGGCGCAGCAGTTCCAGGTATTCCGCTTCGGCCTGAGCCCTGGGCAGAGCGCGCGCGGAACCGAAGAAAACAATCGTGTCCTTAATTTTTTGGCGCTGGAATCTCGACAGCGGGCCCAGGTATTCCGACAGAATTCTCAAGGTTCGCGCGTCGGGCGACTTGATGAATTCAGGATCGTTGTAGAACTTGTGGGGACGTTGGGGAGCGTCCATCTGTTCTTTTTCGTGCGCAAGGTTGTGAAACTTTACCGATGCCTGTAAGACCGAATGGCCAGATTGAACTAAGGGAATCCCCGTCGTCCCTTGACAGGGTCAAATGAGTGTGACCAGGAGGACCGAGAGAGTTTTCGGAAGAGCCGCTCGTTCCTGCCCGCGGCAGCTCCAGCAAAACGATGAAGATTCATCGTCCTAGTGCTCGAAGTCGTGGTCTCGGCAATTCTTGAGAACGAGGACGAGCCGGACGACGAGGGACGATTTGCACTGAAGCCCTTTGCGCTATCGTCTCCTGAGCCCCAGCGTCAGGGCCCGTCGAGGGTTGTCGACTAAAAGCGTGCGGATGTCTTCTTTCAGCAGGCCAGCTTTTTGAAGCATCGGAATGAAACTCTCCAGGAGAAAGGCATACGGTCTGTATTCTCCGCCTCCAGGCTCCCCGATGTTGTACCAGCCAGCATCCTGCGACAGCAGGGTGTACGACAGAAACCCGCTGTCGGCCATGCTTTTCACCAGTGTCAAATGGTTCTGAGCGGATTTTTCTCCGACGCCATCAAACTCGACCCAGGCGCCCTGCTTGGCGGCCCTGAAGTGCAATTCCGGGTTGCTTTCGTTCTGGGCATGCACCCAAATGAACGCGCTCGGATGCACTCCCTCCTGGCGCAGGATTTCCAGTTCCTCCAATGCCGCCACTCCATCTCCGGTATGCGCTGCAATGGTCAGTCCCGTCCGAATGTGCGTCCTGGCAGCAGCTCGAACCAGCTTGGCGTCAATTTCAGAAAGGCGGCCGCTGTCGACTCCAGTCTTGATGATGCCTGGCCTGATGCCCGTACCTTCAATCCCTTCCTGGAACTCTTTGATCCACCGAGCCGCCAACTGATCAACTGTTTCCTGGTAGGCGAAGGCGGGAACGTACTTGTCCTCCGCGGCACCATAGAAGCCGGTATTAGTGACAATCTGAAGCCCGGATGCCTGAGACAGGCGTTTCAGAAGCCCTGCATCTCGCCCGAGGTAGGCGGGAGTGCACTCCACAAGTGTCCGGCATCCGACGGCACGCAGTTTTTTCAGATGGGGCAGAGCGACTCGAAAGACCTCATCGGCGTTATAGCGTTCGCGGCTAACTTTGTCGGCGCCGATGAAATCGACTAGCACATGCTCGTGCATCAACGTCATACCGAGAGATCGGGGAGACTTCGGTCCGAGCACGGTATTGACCACCGGGTCAGTTTTCACAGGTTCCGACAAGCTCGCACGAGTTGTGGCAGATGCGGCCATCCAACCGGCTGTAGCGATTTTGAGGAATTGGCGTCGTCTCATGAAATGAATCGCGGAAGCGCTCCTTGTCTAAGGTCTCAAGCCTCACTCTGAAATCGTTTTTCCCATCGTCTTACTTCCGGGAACCCCAGCAACTCATCCAGTTCTTCGAAAGTCGCCATTTCGTTGAGGTAATGCTCCGTGGAGCCCTCTTGCTGGAGTGTCAGCAGGATCTTCTGCATGGCTCGCACTGAGGCCATCAGTGTTGTCAGCGCAAAGGCAACGATTGTGTAGCCCAACTGCTCCAATTGCTTGACGGGTAGCAGCGGTGTCTTGCCTCGCTCGATCTGGTTGATCATGAGCGGCCCCTCGAGCTCCTGAGCCACCTTTCGGATCTCCTCGACGGTTGTGGGAGACTCCACAAACAGGACCTCGGCGCCGGCTTTCCGATAGAGTGCCGCGCGCCGAATAGCCTCGTCGATTCCCAACAGACTCGCCGCGTCGGTCCGCGCGATGATCAGGAACTGGTCGCTACGGCGAGCTGCCACGGCTGCCTCCACTTTCCTGACCATCTCGGAGGCCTCGACCAAGCGCTTCCCAGGAGTATGACCACACTTCTTGGGGATCTCCTGATCTTCAATCTGAATGGCCTGCGCGCCCGCCCACTCGTACTCCTGGACTGTCCGGCGGACATTGATGATGCCGCCAAATCCCGTATCGCCGTCCGCCAGGACTGGAATCTTGACGCTACGAACCAGGTGATGGACTCGCTCCAACATCTCCGAGAACGAGATCAATCCGGCGTCGGGGAGACCCAGGTGAGAAGCGCAGTGGCCGTAACCGGACAAATAGACGGCTGCAAAGCCAGCTCGCTCGATCAACTTAGCCGAGACCATATCATACGAGGCCGGTACGGCGAGAGCTTGCTCTCGGGCCAGAAGTTCTTTCAGAGTCGAGCTGGGCATGATACAGAGGCTCCCCAGTTTTCAGTGCAGAGATCGGCATTCAGCTGTCAGCATTCAGCGTTCAGCCCTCAATGTTTGACGGTTGCACCTGGTGTGATTGAGGTGCTGAGAATGTAAAGGCGTTTTTACTCCAGTTTGGCGTCACTTGTGTGTGATCCAAAGCCGACAGCAATCGATCAGGTCTGAACAGCGAATGCTGAGCGCTGACAGCTGAATGCTGAACGCCTATGGGCTCCTTTCTATTACTCAAAAGTTAGGACATCATCGAGGCCGGTGTGTGAGCGCCAATTGTAGAGTCGCCTAACTGGATTTTGCAATTTGAATCTGAGGATAGCTTGTACACATGACGAACGGGAGTGTGGTTTTCGTACGTGTTCTTCGTGGACATTCACTTTGTTACTATCGCCGACGGATTGGCACCAGTTGGGATAACGGCGAACAGGGCGTTATTGCCCTGCCTGACCGTATCGGTGCGAATGACCGAAACATCGTTAGACCCGGAGTTCAAGACAAACAAGTACAGGTCGTCAGGTGTCAGATAAATCGATTCGGGGTGTGCGCCAACCGCAATTGACGCGATCACCTGCCGGTTGTTCGGCGGATCCAGCACGGACACGGTGTGGGAGCCGTAATTGGCAACATAAAGCCTCCGGCCATCGCGGGAGACCACACCCCGGATGGGATTCTTGCCAACCGAGAAGGAACCGTTGGTTGTGTTGTTTGACGTATTGATGACGACCACCGAATCGGCGTCGAAATTGTTCACGTAAATCTCGCCCCCATCCGGTTTCATTACCAAGTGCACAGGAGATTTGCCGGTCACGATCGGCTCCAGAATCTTGTGATCCTTGGTGTTGATGACTGTCACGCTGTCTCCGCCGGAATTGCTGACGAATACCTTGGATTCATCGGGCAGGATTTCCAAATAGAGAGGGGCTTTCCGCGTTGATATAGATTCGCTTAGAGTCTGAGTTTGCAGATCAATGACGCCGGCCGAGTCGTCCACCTGCTGCGCCACCCAGAGCTCCTTCTTACTTTCCGAAAGCCTTAACGCCGCCGGACCGCGCCCTGTCTTAATCGTCTTGATGACGGCCAGAGATTCACAGTCGATCACGGTCACGGTATTGGCTCCGTAACAGGCCACATAAGCCAGGCGTCCGTCCGAGGAGAATACGATATCCGCTGGCGTGGTGCCCACAGGGATGGTTTTCTGAACACGATACGTGTTGGAGTCGATGACGCTGATCGAACCGGAGTTCAAATTCGCGACGAACACCAGGTCATCAATGGGGCTCGCGGCCAGCCGGCCCGGGGCCTTGCCGACGGCAATCGTTCGGATGTTCTTGAAACTCGCAAGGTCAATGACCGAAACCGTGTTGCTTCCCAAGTTCGCGACAAAGGCATGGGTAAACGGCTGAATCGTTCCCAGGTCGATCTCTTCATTGCAGCCGATCTGAATCCAGAGTAAGGCACCGGCGACCAGCCACTGAGGCAGGCTCTTGGGGAAGGTCATGCTTCGTTTTTGGACAAGGGCTGGGAGAGCAAGAATCGTGTTGATGATCGCAAGCTGGCAGGCATTGGGCGTTTCAGGCCGGTGGTCTTCAAAAGCAGGTTGGCCATTGGGAGTAGGGCTACTCGTCGCTCGACTTGTCCTCGTTTTCCTTGTACATGTAGCGGATGCTGTGCTTGAAGACTAAAAGATTGGTGTCGGCTTCCCGGTTCACCTTGATGCAATTCTTGTCGTACCATTCAATGATCCCGCGCAACTGCTGCCCATCGGTCAAGACAACCACCATGGGTGTCTTGTTCTGCATCTGCTTCAGATAGTAGAAGCTTTCGGCGTTGGTTTGCTCCTGAGGAGTCGGCTTCTTCTTTTGCGATCGCACCGTCATCTTATCCTTGATATCCGCCAGGGAAGGCCGGATGAGCCTGCGGTTCATGTAATCCTCCTCGCGTCGTCGGTCGCTGAAAGTCGTTGGTTTCATTTTTCGGTCGGAGAAGCGGCGGCGGCGCTCCTTACCAGGCAACCACCGGTTCTACTTAACTTTCCAGAGAGTGTCCTATGCCTGCATGAAGGCGTGTCGTGTTGACCTTCTTCATCGGCAGGAGTTTGCTGTTCGGATTAATGGGCAACAGTTAAGAGGGCGAGTCGAACTCTCGGTGCGTCGAAATTCGCAACTCCTCTTGGTCACAAAGTAAACAAAAGCTAACACAATTCCCTGGGGGCAACAAGGAGAATTTGCAGGCGTTGCAAGTGCGCTGATGAATGAAAAATGTAGTGTAGTCTCAGAGTTCCAGCTTCCTGGCTTCGATAGTCCTAGCCTTTCGGCTTGGAATCCTGAACGCATCGCTGCGACTAGGGCAGCACTCCACCCAGACGGAACACCAGCTGATCAATCGCCAAGCTGCGATTGAGGTTACGCCGCGCGCCTGCTTCGAGGCTATCCAACGCACGAGCTGCCTGCGCTAATTGATCAAAGGAAAAATGAGAAGCGAGTTGCGAGAGCTTGGCGCGGAGGTCCGCGTGGGTGAGGGCAGTGGATTCTGGATCGAGCTTCAGCAAGTAGAGGTCTCTCAACAGCGTAAAAAGAATCTCAGTCTTGCCGTCGAACTGTTCCGCTTGACGCTTGTCAAGCCAGCCGCCGGTGGCTCTGGCTGCGTTCGAGTAGAGAAAATTCCGGGAGCAAGCTTCCACCAGCCTGATCATTCCTTCACGCTGCTGGCGATACTCGGTGAGATCGATCGTAAGGGCTTTGCCCAAGCTGCCTGCGGAAAGACGAGCCAGCAAGCGGCGATCTTCCGGTGGATAGTCGGTGCGTTGCTCAAGCAGTTGTTCGATGTCTCCCAGGAGCAAGGGAGCAAAACGATAGTTCTGACAGCGCGAACGGATGGTAGGCAGAAGGTCATCGGGTCTCGAGGTCGCCAGAATCAGCAGAGACGTTTCCGGAGGTTCCTCCAGAGTTTTGAGGATCGAGTTGGCCGCTTCTTCTCTGAGCTTCTCGGCTTCATCGATGATGAACACGCGCTGGCGTCCCTCGAAGGGCTTGAAGAAGACTTGACGGCTCAGATCGCGCATTTGATCGATCTTGATGAACTGACCATCAGGGGCAACGTTCCTGACGTCCGGATAAGCATTCTCGGAGATGCGACGGCAGGGTGAGCACTGACCACAGAAGTCATTGCCTTGTGTCATGCAGTTGACGGCTTTAGCGATGAACTGAGCGAGGGTCCATTTTCCAATTCCTCGGGTTCCGGAAAACAACACGGAATGCGGAAAGCCCTTGCCTGCCAGTTGGCGCCGGACGGTTTCCACAACAGGCGCGTTTCCCAGAAAATCACGAAACGCCATAGCGAGAGAGCAACTCCAGAATGTTAAGGTGCACTGCTTCAACCGGTTGATCTCCGTCAACCATACGGACACGCTCCGGATTTTCGCGGGCGATGGCTAAGTAGCCCTGACGAACCCGCTCAAAAAACTCCAGCGGCTCCTGCTCGAATCTTCCTTCGTCGACCGTGCCCTTCTGGTTGCGCCGCCGCGCGCGCGCCAAAGCGAGAGCAGGCTCCAGGTCGATGAGAATCGTCAAATCTGGCTGGTGTTGATCAATGACCAAGCGGCTCAACTGCCTTATGAGGTCCAGGTCGATGCCTCGGCCAAAGCCTTGATACGCCATGCTGGCATCGGCAAAACGATCGCACAGCACCCAACGCCCTTTTTCAAGTGCCGGAAGAATGTTCTCAAACAGGTTCTGGTGCCGAGATGCATAGTAGAGCAGTAGCTCGCTGACCGGCCCTAAACCCGTGGTTTTGGAATGAAGCAAAATCTGGCGGATCGATTCACCCAGTTCCGTTCCTCCAGGTTCGCGCGCTCGCACGACGTCGACGCCCTTCTGAAGCAAATGTGTGTGGAGCAGCTCCAGGTGCGTCGTCTTGCCGGAACCGTCAATGCCTTCAAACGTGATGAACAATCCCATGGGAGAATTCAGGAACGGCGGGCGAAATCAGCCGAAGGTGTCAGTAGGTCTGCTTGCGTGCCTTTCAACCTGCTCGGAAAAAGTAGCACAACAGAAACGCCCGGACAAGGAGGGGTTGCCCGTGGTCTCTCCCTTCTTCTCGCGCTTTTCACCGTTGGCACAGGTGGAGAGCCGATCATTGCTTGTTTTCTTGGCTGCCTTCGCGTCTGTGTGGCTTGGTTGTCCCTTCGGTTTTAGCTTCTCCAGGTTAGAAATGTCCACTGCGAGCTTGAAGCCAATGAGGGCTCGTGGTAGAACCTGCCTTGCAGAACATTGTTTGTCTGGGGGAGTGCGCCATGAAAGATGCAAGATTCCGGCACCTTACGAGAACCACAGCTGGTGTGGTCATCGTGACAGCAACTGCTTTGCTGTTACCGCGTGCCAGTCTGGGACAAGTGACTGCCAAAACGGCTCCAGCAGCGACTCTGACCGAATTCAGCCGGTCTATCGAAGAACTCACCACTCGGGTGAGCTCGGCCGTAGTGCAGGTTTTTGCTTCTGGCTTCCGGCTGAACGCCGAAGATGAATCGGCGCCTGGGCTGGTATTACGCACCCGCAGCGGGGGCTCCGGGGTGATTTTGGATTCGGACGGCCATATCGTAACCAATGCTCACGTCGTCGAAGGGGCAGCTAGAGTTGAGATCTTGCTTCCAAGCGTGTTGAATCAGGGAATGCCGGGACGATCTATTCTCAAAGCGAAAGGCAAGAAGGTCGTTGCTGAGGTTCTCGGCATTGACAAGGAGACAGACCTCGCCGTCGTGAAGGTTCCGCAGACCCAACTGGAGCACCTTGAGCTGGCCGATTCTGATGGAGTGAGGCAGGGGCAGATTGTGTTGGCGTTTGGCAGTCCCTTGGGGTTGGAGAACTCGGTGACTCTGGGAGTCGTCAGTGCGACAGCGCGCCAGCTGCGGCCCGAAGATCCCATGATCTACATTCAGACGGACTGCCCGATCAACCCTGGAAGCAGTGGAGGACCACTGATGGACCTGCAGGGCCGCGTTGTAGGGATCAATACGTTCATCTTCTCGCAGTCGGGCGGCAACGAAGGGATCGGTTTTGCAGCGCCCAGCAACATTGTGCGCAATGTCGTCGATCAGATCCGCCGCACAGGCAAGGTCCGCAGAGGGACCATCGGAGTTTACGCCCAAACCATCACTCCGGAGCTGGCCTCCGGCCTCGGGCTCCCGAAAGACTGGGGAGTGATCCTGGGAGACATCGTTCCTGGCGGACAGGCTGCGGCGGCAGGCCTGCAAGAGGGCGATGAGGTCCTAACATTGGATGGCAAGATCATGGAGAACGCCCGACAATTCGAGGTTAATGTCTACCGGCGAGCTGTGGGCGATTCGGTTGTCCTGGAAGTACAGCGCGGCGCGCAGAAGTTGAGTTTTCGCGTCCCGGTAGGTGTTCGAGACGACACCTCGGAGCGGTTCACACCCGGAGTCAGTGTTCACCGCGATCGTGTTCCTGTGCTCGGCATTCTGGGCGTCACCATCGACGCCAAGATTGCACAGTCTCTTCCGCCTCTCCGAAAGCACTCGGGCGTTCTTGTGGCGGCCAGGGTCTCTCAGGCTTTCCCCGGCGAAGAACAGTTGCTGCCGGGTGATGTGATTTATGCCGTCAATACCGTGAAGGTTACCAGCATGGAGGAACTCCGGGCGGCGACACGTGATCTAACCCTCGATAAGCCAGTGGTGGTTCAGCTGGAACGGGCGGGCAAGGTGCGCTTCCTGGCCGTCTCCGCAGAAGACGCGCCAACCAAGTGATTCCAAAACGTGTTTGTACCGGGGGCGCAGCCATCCCTGGCTGCAGTCGCGGCCTGAGCCGCCTGTCGCCCTCTGGAACCGCGCCCGCGGACTTACCATGATCGATAGCGGTGTTTGCCGATAGGCCCCTAGCTGTGGCAGGTCTAGGCTCCCAGCGCCTTACCGTAACTGTCGTCACCGCCTCGGTTGCGCACAGTTAGGAGGGAATGAGGACCCGACGGGTTATCTGGCCGTTGCTTTCCCAAAAGGTTCTCCTGCTGGCGAGGAACGGGTCGTCTGGCGCTGGCTGCATGTTGCCGTCGACGTCGAACGCCCGCGACGTGATCTTGTGTTCGCCCGGCAAGGGAGTCCCCCAAGCGATTTCCCAGAACCTCCAGGCAAAGCCAGCCGGCTTTCTCCAGCGCGGCGAACGGCCGAGGAGCTTTGCCGGCATCCACGGTCCGTCGTCAATTCGGACCTCGACGGCCGCGATTGGCGCGCCCCACGCGGCACCCCAGATCTCGTACTGGCTGCCGTGACGCGTGACTTTGGCCGGTGCTGACTTGAGCCGATCGTGGCGCACAGTGGTAAACGTCCAGAGAGTCTCGCCGTTTCGCTGCTCCTCGCGGATACTCACGTAATCACGGGCCATGAAGTTGCCCGCGTAGCGGTGGTCGATCACCTCGATGCGTGTCAGCCACTTGACGTTGGCCACACCGTACCAGCCCGGGGCGATCAGGCGCACGGGGAAGCCGTTCTTAGGAGGCAGTGGCTCACCGTTCATTTCGTAGCAGAGCAGGTTGCGGGGATTGAGCGCATCATCAAGCGACATGCTGCGAGCGAACTGCTCGGTGATCGTCAGATCGAGTCCGCCGCCAGCATCTTGCTCCACCGTTCCTGTCTGGCCGCCGCTGACGATCCCTGAGTTGTCGCGGATTGTCAGCGTGCCGTGATCCTTCCCATAGAAGACCACTTCGATGGCTTCCTTCAGGAGACCCGCTTCCTCCAGCACCGGGGCCAGGGGCGTGCCGGCGATGTCCAATCTCCCAGGAAGGGCTCTAGCCTCAGCCTTGCTTCCTTACTCTGCTTGCAACTCGAATGCAAGAGCCAGCAGGAATTCTTTGTTGCCTTCCACCCCGAGAATTGGGGACTCAATTACACCTGAGACGTGGTAGCCCAGACTGATCGCTGCTGATTTAATCTTTTCGATCGCCTGTTCATGCTTTTGGGGATCAGTGACGAGGCCGCCGCTCTCGACCTGTTCTTTTCCCACCTCGAACTGCGGTTTGATGAGGCAAATGATTCGAGTCGCCGGCTTCAGGAACGGCCGGAGGACTGGCAGGATCAGTGTGAGAGAGATGAACGACACATCTACGGTAATGAAGTCCACCGTGGTACCAATGTCTTCAAACTTCAGGTAACGAGCATTCAGTCCTTCAATCGGGACGACTCGTTCGTCGTTTCGAAGTTTCCAGTCGAGTTGATTGTGTCCGACATCAACCGCGTAGACTTTAGCCGCACCCTTTTGGAGGACACAGTCAGTGAACCCGCCAGTCGACGCACCGATGTCCAGACAAACCCACCCCGTGACATCGAACGCAAACACGTCCAGTGCCTTCTCCAGCTTTAATCCACCGCGCGAGACGTAGGGTTGAGGAATAGATTTGAGGCGAATCGAGGCGGAGACATCGACCCGGGTTCCCGGCTTGTCGATGCGCTGGTGGTTCACCAGCACTGCGCCCTCGAGAATCATGCCCTGGGCTTGCTGGCGGCTTTTAGCAAGACCACGATCGAACAGCAGTTTGTCGAGGCGCTCTTTCACAGGCAGGTTCCGTAGGAGGTGGAGCAAGTTGTCTTCAGCCCGCTGCTCCTGCCGGATCAAGACATCGGTGCAACGACGACACCGCATTCGAAGCAGCCGGAAGGTTTGGACATTTCTTTCGTGCTGGAGTCCCAGCCTGTCACAACGCATGTTGTGCAAGACCACGCTGCCTCACCCCTGGTGAGAGGTTTACCGTTCCCGGGGCGTCATCTTGACACTGGGCTGGTGCGAGCGATGTGGTTTCGGGGAATAGCAGTTCTGGATGAAGCTCCTGATCTTTTCGTAGATGCCGTCTGCATCGATGCCGTACTTGGCGTGCAGGAGGTTGGGGCTACCGTGCGGAATGAGACGGTCAGGAACGCCAATTCGAAGGAGGTGGCAACCCTGGAGGTTTCCGGATTCCAGCAGCTCCATCACTGCGCTACCGAAACCACCCATTAGAGCGGCCTCTTCAACGGTAATGAGAAGGGACTTTTCGCTAGCCAGGCAAGTGATCAGCTCTTCATCAAGGGGTTTGACAAAGCGGGCATTCACGACTGAGGCGGAAATACCATCCGCCGCAAGCTTCTCAGCGGCCTTCAACGAGGGATAAACCATCGTTCCGAGAGCCAGGATGGCACAGTCCCTGCCATCCTGGAGGATCTCTGCTTTGCCCAGCTCGATGAGACGGAACTGATCGTCCAGTTTCACGCCAATGCCGTTGCCCCGCGGATACCGCACCGCCGTCGGGTGGGGCGTTTCAATAGCCGTATAGATCATGTGCTGCAGTTCGTTCTCGTCTTTAGGCGCCATGACGATCATATTGGGTACCGTGCGCAGATAGGCGACATCATAGAGTCCGTTGTGTGTCGGCCCGTCGGCGCCCACGATTCCTGCCCGATCGATCGCAAAGGTCACGGGCAGATCCATCAGGCAAACATCATGAATCACCTGATCATAGGCCCGCTGCAGGAATGTCGAATAAATGGCGGCTACCGGCTTGAATCCCTGAGTGGCCAGCCCGGCTGCAAAAGTCACCGCATGCTGTTCGGCGATGCCGACGTCGAAGCAGCGAGTTGGGAACTCCTTGCTGAACTGGACCAGGCCTGTCCCTTCGAGCATGGCTGCAGTGATCGCAACGATCTTCGAATCCTGCTGTGCCAAGCGGATCATGGTTTTTCCGAAAACAGAAGTGTAGGAGGGCGGCGCCGGGGCAGTCGGGTAAAACACGCCTGTCTTCGGATCGTAGGCCGTTGGCCCGTGATATTTAATAGGAGCCGACTCGGCTACTGACCAGCCTTTACCCTTCTTCGTCACGATGTGCAGAATGGTCGGCGTTGGATTGTTCTTCACTTTCTCCAGCGTATCGACGAGGGTGTCGAGATGATGCCCGTTGATGGGGCCGATGTAGTCAAAGCCCAGCTCGTGAAAAAGCAACCCTGGTACCATAAAAGTCTTCATGGCGTCGACCATGTCACGTGCGATCTTTACCAGGCGGCTGCCGATGTGAGGTACCGACAGCAGCATCGCTTCGACCTCTTTCTTGAAGCGGTTGTAAACCTGGCCGGTGACAATCCGGTTGAGATAACCTGCAATGGCACCCACGTTGGGTGAGATCGACATTTCGTTGTCGTTAAGAATGATGAGCAGTTTCCTTTGCAAATGGCCAGCCTGGTTGATCCCTTCGAGGGCGATCCCTCCAGTCAACCCACCATCGCCGATAATGGCGACGACATGGAAATTTTTTCCCGCCAGGTCCCGTGCTACGGCCATCCCCAACGCAGCGGAAATGGAAGTAGAGGCATGCGCTACGTTAAATGTGTCGTAGATGCTTTCCTCCCGGCGCGGAAACCCGGAGATCCCTTCGTACTGGCGCAAGGTGTGGAACTGATCGCGCCGCCCCGTCAGGATCTTGTGGCCGTAGGCCTGGTGGCCCACGTCCCAGACCAGCTGGTCGTTGGGAGCATCGAAAACATAGTGAAGTGCAACAGTGAGCTCGACGGCTCCCAGGCTGGAAGCCAGATGCCCGCCCGTCTTCGAAATGGTGTGAATCATGAAGCTCCGCAGCTCATCGGCTAGTTGGCTCAGTTGCTGCCGTTCCAATTTCCTGATATCGGCCGGGCTACCGATCTTGGAAAGCAGCGAGAAGTTCGTGATTTCATCACCCATGGGTTAATCGGGATCCTTTCGTTCGGCGACATCCGTTAGTGTAACTGTCGGGCGTCATTTTAGAGGATGAGCTGGGAATGACAAAGGACAAAGATGGCTTGAGCCTTGAGACCTAGGGTGACTCATCTTCACCCTTTTCCTCGAACGGAAGTTTTGCGAGTCTTCCGTCCGTCTTCTTCGTGAGAATCTCCACCTTGCGCTCGGCTTCTTCGAGTTTGCTCTGGCAGAAACGCGACAGGGTCACCCCTTCCTCATAAATCTCCAGGAGGGAGGCCAGGGGCAAATCACCACTGTCGAGCTTCTTGACGATTTCTTCCAGACGTTGCAGGGCCGTTTCAAAGTCTTTGATCTTTGACATACCTATCTCGATCGAGCTGACACCTGAGACTTGAGGCTTGAGACTTGAGACCTGAGGCCTGAGACTTGAGGCCTGAGACTTGAGGCCTGAGACTTGAGGCCTGAGGCTTGAGACCTCAAAGCTGAGGCCTCGGGTTTCACCACTCATCCCTCTTGAGTCATCACTCGGCTTCACTTTTCGGACCGTTAACACCTCGATCGATCCGAGCCGAGTCTCAATCCTCAATCCATCTTTGTCAGCCTCAAGTCTCAAGTCTCGGGTGGATGAAGCTCTTCGACCCGGCCGTCAACACTGCCTTTGGCCAGACGCACGGAGAAGGGATCGCCGACCTCCAATGATCTCGCATCCTTAAGGACGTTGCCTTGGCCGTCGCGGCAGATCGCATAACCGCGGTCCAGTACGGCCAGCGGGCTCAGCGCCTGCAGCGCTCCTTCCAGAGTCTCAGTTCTGCCTTTGATCGACTGCAGAAACAGCTGCAGGCGAGCCTGAAGCCGACGGAGTTGGCTGTTCAACGCCTCTCGTTTGAAACGGATTACCTGGAGCAGGTCAAGTCGGTTGACATCCGCTGCCAGCAGTTGCCAGCGTCCCTTCAGCCAGCTAACCTTGGCGTTCAAGCTACTATCCAAGCGAAAGGTCAAATCGTCCAGCCGCTGACGATAGAATGCCAGGCTGTTTTCAACCGAACCGAACACCCGGTTCGCGGAAAGTTCAAAGACCCGATTGTGCAACTGGCTCAGCCGGAACTGCAGTGATTGGTTCAGGCGCCGCTCCAAATTGGCGACTCGGTCGATCATTTCTCCCTTCCGGGAGACCACAATTTCCGCCGCGGCCGAAGGCGTCGGCGCGCGCAGGTCAGCGACAAAATCGGCGATCGTGAAATCAATCTCGTGGCCTACCGCGGAGACCACCGGAATTCGCGAGTCATAGATGGCTCGAGCTACCACTTCTTCATTAAAGGCCCAGAGGTCTTCCAGTGATCCTCCGCCGCGACCGATGATCATTACGTCGATTTCATGCATTCCGCTGAGGGTCCGAACGGCGGCGGCAATCTCCTGGGCGGCGCCTTCGCCCTGCACTCTGACAGGGTGAATCAGCACTTGAACGCTTTCGTGCCGCCGTCGCAGGATGCGCAAGATGTCTTGGATGGCGGCGCCGGTGGGCGAAGTCACGATGCCAATGCAGCGAGGCAACATCGGAAGTGGCTTTTTGTGCGCCGCGGCAAACAACCCTTCAGCTTGCAGCCGGGCCTTCAACTGTTCGAACGCCAGTTGCAGCGAGCCCAGCCCTTGGGGTTCCATAAACTCGACATAGAACTGAACCTCACCGCGGGGCTCGTAGACGCCCAGAGTTCCGCCAACGATCACTTGTAGCCCATCCTCGGGCCTGAATTTGAAGAATCGGGCCTTGCTCCGAAAACAGACACATTTGAGCTGAGCGTTTTTGTCTCTCAGGACAAAGTAGAGGTGGCCGGAAATAGCGGCGGTGAAGTTTGAAATTTCTCCTTCGACCAAAACATCTGCGAATTCACTCTCGAGCGTGGTCTTTATCTCGGCAGTAATCTGGGAAACGGTGTAGATTGTTCGAGAGGGGAAGAGATTCATAGGCAGTCTGAACACGACGGCACAGAAACTTCGGGAAGTCATTACCTTCGAGAAAACAGGGTGAAAATCAGCGTCAAGATCAAGCTCACGATAATGGACGTGGTCAAAGGAAAGTAGAAGGTGAAGTTGTCTTTCTTAACATAGATGTCTCCGGGCAACCGACCGATCCTCCAGAAGGAAAGATGCGAAGTAAAGGTGAGTACAAGTCCTACCAGGACAAAGACCACGCCGATGACGATGAGGATTTTACCCATCTGGGGCAGCATGTGAATCGCCTCCATCTTAAAATCGTCTGCATCGTCTTCCCGATGCTCGTTCTCGTTCAAAAGCCGACGACGAGCAGGACGAGAACGACGACAGTTTCATCCATCGTGGCTCTCCCACCGGCTGCATGGGCAACTCCTCTGAGAGATGTCTAATGAGGCATTCACTAGTCTCGACTTCAGGTGGAAGCCAACTCCCTTTCCGGCTGCAGCCGGGACCGCCCACGAAGCCGCTCCCCTGAACCCACGCCCTTCTAAACATTCCCCGAGTCTTACGACCAGGAAGACGACCGACCGTCATTTACACCAATTCTAGCGCATTAAAGAAATAACTGATTTCGATCTTGGCGTTTTCTGGACTATCAGATCCGTGGATCACGTTCTTTTCAATCGAGGTGGCGAAACGTTTGCGGATTGTTCCTTCAGCGGCCTTCTTCGGGTCCGTTGCGCCCATCAGATCGCGCAGGCGGCCGACCGAGTTCTCACCCTCGACGGCCAGCACCAGCACGGGACCGGAACTCATATAGCGAACCAGATCGTTGAAGAACGGCCGTTCGCGATGGACGGCATAAAAGCCGCCGGCAGCCTTTGCAGTCAGATGCAGCATCTTGGCCCCTCTGATCTGGAACCCGTTCTTCTCCAAGATCTGGATAATGTCGCCAATGTTTCCCTGCTGAACGCCATCAGGTTTGATGATGGTTAAGGTGCGTTCTAAGCTCACGAGACGCCTCCGCGTTCAAGAAGTAAATAGCTGCGAGGAACTCTCTCCATGACCTGGGTCGCCGGCCGTGTCGGGGAATCAAGAGAATGCTGGAACGATGAAATATTGGAACGATGGACTGGCTCGAAGCAAAGGATGACTCGGCCAGCGCTGGAGATATGAGAGCCCAAGCCCTCTTTCCAGCATTCCATCATTCCATTCGTCCAATGGATGATTTCTACTTCCCGAGCAGTTTCGCAGTGGTCTCGCCGATGTCTGCCGGACTCTTCACTACGTGAATTCCTGCAGCCGACAGGGCCTTCATTTTGTCTTCGGCGGTGCCTTTTCCACCGCTAATAATAGCGCCCGCGTGTCCCATGCGCCTCCCCGGTGGAGCGGTCTGACCCGCGATGAACCCGACAACCGGCTTCTTGACGCTTTTCCGAATATACGCGGCTGCCGTCTCCTCAGCCGTTCCACCGATCTCCCCGATCATCACGATGGCTGCGGTTTCCGGATCTTGGTTGAAAAGCTTCAGAGCGTCCTCGAAGTTGGTCCCAATGATGGGGTCTCCACCGATGCCGATACACGTCGACTGACCAATACCGCGACTGCTCAACTGCCCCACGGCTTCGTAGGTCAGTGTGCCGCTGCGGGAAATGACTCCGACGGAGCCTTCCTTGTGGATGGAACCAGGCATGATGCCAATTTTGCACTTGCCGGGAGAAATGATTCCGGGGCAATTCGGTCCAATCAGTCGCGAGGGGCGGCCAGACAGGTAATCATGGGCCTTTAGCATGTCGAACGTGGGAATACCCTCGGTGATGCAAACAATCAGCTCGATCCCGGCATCCGCAGCTTCCATGATGGCATCAGCTGCGAACGCCGGGGGCACAAAGATCACGGTGGCGTTCGCGTTGGCTTTCTGGCGAGCCTCCACAACCGTATTGAAAACAGGGAACCCTTCGTGGGTCGTCCCTCCCTTGCCTGGTGTCACGCCTCCAACAACGTTGGTGCCGTACGCTTTGGATTGTAAGGTGTGAAAGGTGCCTTCTCTGCCGGTGATCCCTTGGACAATCAGTCGTGTGTTCTTGTCAACCAGGATGCTCAATTGAACTCCTTAAGCCGATTTCGGATTCTAGATTTCAAACTGCGAAGGGATCAAACGTTCAGACCGCGGAGCCCGCGGGAAACGCCTCTTCATTGAGAGCCCCGGGAGAGGCACCAAATCGTGATCCGTATTATTTGCGTTCGTCCGCACCGGAAGTGCTTCGGCGTCTTAGCGGTGGTTGCGTTGCGGCTGCGTCCACGTGTCTCCCGCTTGTTGTTCAAAGTGCCTTCGCCAATGCCACAACTTTTTCGGCGGCGTCCTTCATGCCGTTGGCCACAGTCAGACTGAGACCGGAGTTCCGGAGAATCTCCTGACCCTTGTCCACATTGGTACCCTCCAGCCGCACCACCACGGGGACTTTGAGCTGGATCGCCTTGGCGGCTTCGACTACGCCTTGAGCGACAATGTCGCAACGCATGATGCCGCCGAAGATATTAATCAGCACAGCCTGGACATGAGGATCCGAAAGAATAATAGCGAAAGCATTCTTGACTTGTTCGGCATTCGCGCCACCGCCAACATCAAGAAAATTGGCGGGCGACCCACCCGCTAGCTTGATAATGTCCATCGTGGCCATCGCAAGTCCGGCGCCGTTGACCATGCAACCCACGTTCCCGTCGAGCTTGATGTAACTCAGGCCATGGTTACTGGCTTGAATTTCCAATGGATCTTCTTCATCCAGATCACGAAGCTCCTTGATTTCCGGATGCCGGTAGAGCGCATTGTCGTCAAAGTTGAGCTTGGCATCGAGTGCGTAGAGCGTTCCATCCTCTGTCAGCAGGAACGGATTGATTTCGGCCAAAGAGGCGTCGGTAGTTTCAAACGCCTGGTAAAGCTTCATCATGAAACCGCAGGCTTGATTGACCAAAGTGGGTGCAAGCCCCAGGCCAAACGCTAGCTTCCTCGCCTGAAAGGCCGTGAGACCGATGCCGGGTTCAATCTGCTCTTTCAAGATCAAGTCGGGCGTTTCTTCTGCGACTTTCTCGATCTCCATACCGCCAGCCCGGCTAGCCATGAACACGGGACGCGAACTGGCGCGATCGATCACGATCCCCAGATAGTACTCGGTCTTGATCCGCAGTCCCTCTTCGATGAGGAGCCGTTTCACGATCCGCCCCTCCGGGCCTGTCTGGTGCGTCACCAGCCGCATGCCGAGCATCTGCTCGGCAATCTTGGCAGCTTCGTCGGGAGTCTTGGCCAGTTTGACGCCGCCACCCTTGCCCCGTCCACCGGCGTGGATCTGGGCTTTGACGACCACGACGCTGTTCAGCTTTTTGGCAATGTCGCGCGCTTCTTCTCTCGTGAAGGCCACCTCACCCCGCGGAACCCGGACGCCAGACTTTGCCAGAATCGCCTTAGCCTGATATTCGTGAATCTTCATGAACGCTCCATCAACCAAGGGGTCCAAACAGTAGACGGCATCGGCCTTTCGACCAAGTCGCCAAATTATAGCGGACGGAAGTACTCTGTCAAGAACGGTCAGTGAACGACGGCATTGCTGGCAGCAGGAACCACGACATTAAAGTAGAGTTCCCTGACCATGATCTGGTTGAGATAAATCTGAATGATGTGTGGGCCTTCTTCGACGAACACGACATTCGTAAAGAACGTGACGTTGTCGGCGAACCCGCCTGGATCCAGCGAAAAGCTGGACGGCGACGTCTGCAGCAGGAGTTTGTTTCGGTCGGGAGAAATGATCCTGATCTCGGTGCTGTGTTCTCCGCGGCCGACCCAATGGTTGAGCAGCGCAAACTTGAGAATGGTGGCAGGTAACGATTGAAAGTAAGCGTTCTGAAAAATGCCCATCAGGCTCAGCTTATTTCCGGCTTCAAG
Source organism: uncultured Acidimicrobiia bacterium (assembly GCA_963752385.1). Taxonomy (GTDB): domain Bacteria; phylum Acidobacteriota; class Terriglobia; order Versatilivoradales; family Versatilivoraceae; genus CAVVYL01. Next base: position 26,037 of record CAVVYL010000021.1, read on the forward strand.
CCGGATGTCGTCGCAAAGCAGAGAATACGCCAGTTGTGCTGTATCAATAGGTTTGGGGGAAGTCACTATGTTCCTTTTGTATGGGCGGGCTCAAGGGGCAACGAACCAGGTTCGTCTACATCAGCTGCAATAGTCGTTCTAACGCGATCCATCAACTCTTCGCGGTGTTCAAGAGCGAGACCCTTCGTCTCGATGGCTGGATGAAACGTTACGGAGATGGTTCCGGGCTTGATCGAAAGACGGTCGGGTGGCATGATCTCGTAGCCACCGCTCACTGAAATCGGGACAATTGGAACACCCGACTCAATGGCCATGATGAAAGGGCCCTTCTTGAAGGGACCAAGCCGTCCGGTTCGAGTGCGTGTTCCCTCAGGATAGATAAGGAACGATTCATCTCGGCACAGCTGGCGCACAGCTTGCTTCATGCCGTTGATGGAGTGCGTGCGATCCTTGCGATCGATAAAGACGAATCCGCCCATTTCCATAATCAAGCCCAGCATCGGCACTTTGCGGAGCTCCTTTTTGAGAATCAGGCGTGCGTTGCCAGGAATGCTGGCGAACAGAGCGGGAGGGTCGCAGTAGCTCTGATGGTTTGCAAGGAAGAGATAAGGCTTGCGCGCTTCGACGTGACAAAGCCCACGCACGACGAGGCGAATGCCGGCCAGCTTAAGTCCCAGACGGCAGCCCACACGTCCAGCCGAGTACAGAATGTTCGGATTGCGACGCAGTCGAGCATGCAGCACACAGTACGGTCCTGCCAGGAAGATGTATCCGAAAACAACAACGGCAACAAAGAGAGTTCGAACCATGAAACAGGGTTGTATCGGGAGGTAGGTGGCTATCCTGAGCCGGTCGTCAAAGTGAAGCCTGGGCTTCGTCAATTCTGGGAAAGCAGCATCTGCAATCGTTCCAATAATTCTTCCTTTACAAACGGTTTCACCAGAAGTCCGCTGGCTCCGGATTTCAGAGCTTTCTGGGTATAGGCATCATCTGCGGTTCCCGTAAAGAGGAGCACAGGCGGTTTGTGGGTGAGGTTCCTGGACTGTAACTGCTCCAGAACCTGGATTCCATCGAGCCTGGGCATCATGGCATCCAGCAGCACCACATCGGGCTTCTCGCGCTCGACTCTGTCTACAACCTGGAGTGCGTCCTCACAAATCAAGGCGTCGTAACCTTCGAGATGGAGCATGAGTTTCAACATTGTCAGGATACCGACATCGTCGTCGACAATCAGAATCTTTTTCCTGGTCATGTTCTCCACTTTAGAGCGTCGAGCAGCTTCTGATGAATATCGTCGAATCCACCGTTGGACATAATGACCACTTTGTCTCCGGACTCCAATTGCGGCGCCACCTGCTCCACAATCGCATCCGCCGATTGCCACTGTTCGGCCAGAATTCCTTGCGAGCACAGATCACCCACCACCCGGGCAACATCAAGCCGTACCGAGGCATCCAGCTTTTCCGGGGCAAACAAGCGAACACAGTACCACCCGGTCGGCCTTACCAAAGCACAGGGAGAGCTCTTTCTGGAAAACGTTTCGCCGGGATGTGGCCGAGCGAGGCTCGAAGATAGCCCAGATACGACTCCGCGGATAACGAGCCCTGACGGCCGCCAGCGTCTCGTGAATAGCCGTGGGATGATGTGCGAAATCATCAAACACAGTGATACCGTTCGCCTCTCCTCGCACCTCCAGGCGGCGTTTCACGTTTTTGAAGGCTCGCAGCGCACGAGTCATGGACTCGGCCGAGACACCCAGATCGTGCGCACAAGCCATTGCTGCCAGACAGTTCTTCACATTGAAGCTGCCGGCAAGAGGCATCTCAAAGCTCCCCCAAGATTCTCCGTCACGAAGGACTTCAAAGCGGGTAGCTGTTTTCTCAAATTGAATCTTCCGTGCGCTCCAGCGTGGAGCCGATTCCAGACCAAACGATTCCACGGGACAAAAGGCCTTGTTGCTTAGGTCTCGAACCACCGAATCGTCCCAGCAGGCAAAGAGTTTGCCGCGGGACGGGATGATGTTGATCAAGCGCCTGAAACTGAGCTTCACCGCCTCGAAGTCCGGATAGATATCGGCGTGGTCAAACTCACAGTTATTAAAGATAACCCGTTCTGGAAGATAGTGCAGAAACTTGGGTCCTTTGTCGAAGAAGGCTGTATCGTATTCGTCGCCCTCGATCAAGAAGGTGTCACCAGAACCGATTTTGAAACTGCTGCCGAAGTTCTCGGCGATTCCCCCTACCAGGAAACTCGGATCCAGCCCCGCTGATTCCAGCAGCCACGCGAGCAGCGAAGTAGTGGTGGTCTTGCCGTGGGTACCCGCAATGACAATAGAACCCTTCCCCCGAATGAAGAACTCCCTCAAAACTTCCGGCATGGAGGCGTAACGGATCTTCTCGTTCAGAACAAATTCCACTTCTGGGTTGCCGCGAGATACGACGTTTCCAATGACCACCAAATCTGGACGTGGCGAGAGATGGCGCTCCGAGAAGCCTTGAAACGGAGGGATACCGAGCTTTTCCAGGAAAACGGACATCGGAGGATAGATGCTTTGGTCGGAGCCGGTGACTTTGTAACCCTTTGCCTGCAGCATTCCGGCTAAGGAAGCCATGGCCGCGCCGCAGATGCCGATGAGATGAATGCGCCTGATGGGTTGTGTTGTTGCGCTGGTCAGCATGACTCGCGGCATGTAGAGTTCACAATTTGGTCAAAATTCACACTCAATCGTTGCCCCCGGGAGGTTCTGCGCACAGTCGACTGATGATCCGACGCGTAGGGCCATATCACTGCACAGCCGCCTCCAGCAGTTCAAGGTATTGCTCGTCTGCGTTCAAGATCGCCTCAATTCCAAAAGGCAATGTCAGGGCTCCGGTTGTTGTATGCCCGGAGGGCAGCCCATAGAGAATTGGGAAGCGATATTCGGTCAAGATGCTAACGAGGACCTCCTGCAAGCGATAGCTTTGATCCGGTGACTGGACGCAGTCGAGCATTTCACCGAAAACAACGCCGCGCAGCCGGCTCAGCTTTCCGGCCAGCTTCAGATGCATCAACATGCGATCTATCTGGTAAGGCTTGGCATTCACATCCTCGAGGAACAAAATCTTGTTCTCGGTTTGAATCTCATAGTTTGTTCCCAGAGTGGCTGTCAACAGCGAGAGACATCCGCCAGTGAGGCGCCCTCGCGCCGTTCCTGGCTGCAAGGTTTCCAGGCCGCTGGCCGTAAGCCGTAGCCCGGGCTGAAGACTCGTGGTGCATTGGACGAAATTCCGGCGGTTATAAAACGGCTCGCCCAGTGCAAATTCGCGAGCTACCATCGGCCCGTGGAAGCACACCATACCGCACTGGTTTTCCAGGTACTGCAGAAGCACTGTTACGTCACTGTAACCAACAAACACTTTTGGATTGGTCTGGATCGTTGCCGCATCCAGATGAGACAGCAGATGCTGGCAACCGTACCCACCGCGAGCGCAGAAGATCCCATCAATGGTGGGATCGCGAAAGAATCGCATCAGTTCGTTGGCTCGCTCCTCATGCGGACCAGCAAAATAGCGCTCGCGAGCGAAAATTGAATCCGAGTAACGGACCTTGTAGCCGCCCGATTGCAGTTCAGCAACCCCTTTCACAAAAGCCTCGGGATCGACAGTGCTGGCTGGAGCCACGATACCAATTGTGTTTCCCGGCACTAGAGCTTTGGGCTTTAACATGAGGCTGCACAACGAGCTGCCGGAGGCTGGGACCACGACGGGGAGTTTAGTTGAAAGACTCGCAGATGACGGGACCTGAACTCTGATGGCCCTCTTAGGAGTCTTAAGCTGACTCGCCGAGATTATATAGGAGCCCAACGGAATGTAAACCGAATTGTTCCGCTTGGCTTGAGTGCAATCGAGAGTGACGTCCAGAGGATGGAACGCGCGGCCTGGCGCGCGTCTTGGGAAGGAGCCAGGGGAAGGCGTGCGCAGGCGCCCGCTCCACTGTAGAGTTGGCCCTCTTCCAAAGCGAGTCTCAAGACCACAGGGCGGGAACGTCGCAGCAACCCACAGCTGTTGTGCTTCGTTCGTCATTCCCTCTGAAGCTGGAATTCGGCCCGGATTCCAGGTCGCGCTCCCCCGGACGAAGCCGTAGACGGAGTCAGACCCAGTTCCTGCCGACCCCCTGCCAGTCTGGGCACGCTCATGCACCACGACTGGCGTCGGGCTTGGTTAGAACTGGTAAGTGGGTTTAATATGGAGCCCTTATCCATGTCTCAGCTGTTTCCAATCCCGCTGTCAGTCGACCGAAAACAACTTGTACCCGGTACTGCTCTACTGTTTCTTGCGCTCCTGGCGTTTGGCCCTAGTCTCGGGGCGCATCCATTGATGGATGACCACCTTTTTTTTGCCTGGCTAAATCAAACTCCCTGGCCAGAGGCCATCTGGCAGCGTCTGACCGGTAACTGGATTCCCTATTTCAACCAGATGCAGATGTACCGCCCAGTTTCCGGCATCGTCCAGGTATTGACCTATCAGCTTTTTGGAATCTGGTCTCTGCCTCATCATCTCTTGAATCTCGTTCTCCATTGTTTGACCAGTCTACTGGCTGGCATTCTGACCTTCCGGTTGACACAGAACTCAGCGGCAAGTTGGTGCGCTGCTGGTTTGCTGCTGCTGCATCCCAGAGGCGCGTTGGGTGTTTCCCTCATCTACAACTTCTACGATCCGCTGGTCGCCTGCCTGATGTTGATTGGGCTGCTTAATCTGTGGTCCTTGAAATTCCAGAGCTCTAGATGCCCATTGTGGAGCTACCTTGGACTCTGGGGAAGTACGGCATTGGCACTCGGAAGCAAAGAGTCAGCTTTGCCGCTTGTGTTCGTTTTGCTCCAAGCGGACCTGCTCTGGACCAATGCGACGGTCAAGGCCAAATCGCTCCTTTGCCGTCACGGAATTCCAGTGGCATGTCTCGCCGTCTACCTTGTGGCTCGGTCGACCTTTGTTGGACATCCCTTTCGGACTCATGCCCACCCATCAGCGTTTCCGTTGCCAACCAACTCCGAGCTCTGGGCTTTCCTCTGGAGTGGTCTGCTTCTGGCATTCTGTGTGACTGGTGCGTTCATCATGCAACGTTGGGCAAGAGCGAAGGCTGAGATGCCTCGGCAGTCCGCCTGGATGCTGCTTTGGTGCGGACTGATGCTCTGGCCTGCGGTCCATTTTTGCAGTCGGGTGACTCTGCGGCCCTGGTTTTTTGATGAACGTTACTGGTATCTACCGCTGGTGCCCTTGTCTATCTTCACCGGATCATTGTTGTTACACGGGGGGACACTCAGTTCGCTCTTGGGCTCGGCACTTGTGGCGCTGACGTTTCCACTACCTCTGGGACCGCTGCTGGCCGCGATGCTCTTTTTGATAATCGGTGTACTTCAGCTTCTGCATCGGAATGAAGAAATTCGAACGTTCGTCTTGGCATTCTTCGCAGTTGCGTTCGCGATTGCTCTTGGCCAGAAATGTGGCGAGATTCGTCTCCGTGCGAATGAAGCAGCCACTGTTCAGCGACAGATTGGTCGTATCGTTCAGGAGACCCCGGCTGGCAGGCCGGTCGCGCTGCTCAATTTTAGCGAAGAGACGGTCGAGCCGCGCCTATCCTTCAACGGCAATCTGCAGTGGCTGCTGCAGCCCCCATTCTTTTCCGAAGACCTGAATAGGCGATTCTTTTTCGCCTATCCAAGTTGGGATTCGCCGCCCACAAACCGCTTTCGGGACCGGAAGACGGAATCGCTGTCGCCCATCCACCGAGAAAGCCCTGTTCACGTCTATTTTTGGAACTCGCAAAGGCGGGAATTCGAGTTTGTGGAAGTCAGCGGCGAAATGCCTTGGTTTGAAACAAGTGCTGGGGCGCCGTTGCAGATGGAACCCGAGTCCCAAACGGAAACGAGTCGCTCCTGGTCAGCGCGGACTGCGGCAGACCCCAAAAGCCGACGCCACATAGCCATCAGGATGCTCGTCGACAAGCCCCTCCCGCCGTTGAAGGATCTTGGGATCACCATCACCTGGTTCTCAGAGCGCTTCGAACCTTCGTTGAAGAGGGGTCAACCGCTGTGGGGGAACACGGAGAGACTCCTCTTTTCCTCAGCTGAATTAGGCAAACGGATACAGATGACGCCGGCTGAGGTCACCGTGTGGCTTTCACCCGGGAACTACGTCGATTGGTTGTTCGGTGGGAACATCACGAGGCTTGAGGTCGCACCCGACGATGCCTTTCGGGTGCTGGCTGTTCAACTCTTTCCGCAGGTACCTAAGGAAACCCTGCGAGACGCATTGCGCCTCACTCACTACCGCTACCCCGAGAGGGGGTTCCTACAGGTTGGCGAAAGTTGGTGGCTTCTTGAGCATTAGACTCGGCTGGAATCCCGCTCGAGAGATGTCCAGTGTCCCAGCGCGCAGGAGAGCGCCCTATCCTTTCGCGTGCGGTGCCTAACGTCGCGACACGATCACCGACTCGGGTGAACCCTCGAGACGATGCATCTCATTGTGGGCAAAGCCCGAGTTCTGGTACATCTTCTGGTACTCGGCGAAGGTATAGGCATCGCCTTTCTCGGTGGTGCCCAGCATCACCAGTGAAAACGCTTGTTTGTCTCTCAGAAAACTGGGACCTCGCCCGTATCGTCCCTCCTAGCTGACTTGGGAGGTACCCTTTCAATACCCTCCCTCCCTGATTCCCGCCATCAAGCGCAGCCTGATCCAGGCAGCGCTCTCTTTGACATCCACCGCGTGACGACCAACTCTAACTAGAGTGTCTTCGGTCAAAGGACATCTGCTGAATTCCGGTGGGACTGGCGTATGAGAAGACCGAGATTCCAGTTTTATCAGTAAGGCGGTGACAGAAGGGAACACTTACCTGGATGAGCAGGACAAGGACGCAATTTCCCTGACGGTTGATTTCCAGACTCTTCCGGATAGCACCAATTATGCGGCCAGCAAAGTGTTAGATGTGGTCGCCAAAAAGATCGTGGTCAAGGTGGATGGCAGCAATTACCAGAAGATTGGGAATTGACCGTTCGCTTCGCTGGATCAGATCCGCGAAACGAGGTCATGAAACCCTTCCTGGTGAGAAGGCTATCGCCTTTTCTGGAAACAGCCGTTGAACGCTTATCGACTCGACAAGTGGCACTACGCAGTCATTCTCAGCTGGTTCAACGGTAGAGTTGCCAAGAAGATCGTGCCTCAGGAGATCGATGAGAAACTCTCAGAGTTGGCTGGGAAAAAAGATCTGAAACCCGCGACACTCAACCGTTATCGAGCTTTCTTGAGCTTGGTTTATTCTCTGGCCGACCGCAACAGCAAGGTGGAATTGAATCCGGCGCGTTTGGTTCGGCTGCGAAAAGAGAATAATGCGGTTGTCCGATTCTTGGAGGCTGAGGAAGAGGAAAAACTACGCCGTGTCCTTCGAGAAAGCGATCGCTACTTGGAAGCGGAGTTTGATCTTGCTCTGAACACAGGAATGAGGCGTGGGGAGCAATATCGGCTTCGTTGGGAAGACGTAAATTGTCGACTGGGGATTATTACGATCACGCGTAGCAAGCACGGAGAACGTTGGTACATCCCGATCAACAGCGCTGCGAAGATTGCTCTGGAGGTCCTTCAACGGCAGACTGATGGAAGCGGATATGTGGTCCCCGGGGCAAAGGCTCCTCGCAACAAAGACCCACGGAGAACGTTCGAGGCAGCAGTGAAGGAATCTTGCATTCTCCGGTATCACGACATCCGACACACTTTTGCTAGTCGGCTGGTTATGGCTGGGGTCGATCTCCGCACAGTTCAGGAACTGATGGGACACAAGACCGTTGCCATGACGATCCGATATTCCCACCTTGCCCTTCCCACCAGAGAGAAGCGATTGAGCGCCTTGTGTCAGTTCCATCACAACGAGCGCAGAAGATACCAACTGACACCAGCGATTTTCAGGTCAATTCTGATAGCACACTCCAAACTGGCCAAGTTCATTAGAATCATGGTGCCGGAGGGGGGACTTGAACCCCCACGATGGGTAACCATCGCCAGATTTTGAGTCTGGTGCGTCTGCCAGTTCCGCCACTCCGGCTCAATGACTTACGAGGATGCTGCTTTGAGTGTAGTGAATACCGTAGGGGAATGAGAGCCAATTTTTTCGACAGCTTCGGCAAGGTGTTCCTGAGAGAGATGCGCATACCGTCGAATCATCTTTGGCTCTTTCCATCGCCCCAGCGTTTGCAGAGTCACATCGTTGACGCCTTCCATTGCCAGCCTGGATGCAAACGTATGGCGCAATGTGTGGGGCGTAACCCCGGTCAACTTAGCACGCTGGCAGGCGTTTGTAAACGCCGTTCGGATTGACTTGTGCCAATTTCCATCCGCCTTTGTGAACACATGCTCACTCCGCCTGACAGCGAAAAGCTCTTTGAGTGCTGCCAATAGCTTCGAATGAATTGGGATGGTCTGAACCTCCCTATTCTTGGAGTAAGTCGCTTCGATCGTAATAAATCGCCTCTCCAAGTCGACGTTCTCCCACTTCAGAGTCAGGGCCTCCGCTCGAATTCGCAATCCCGCATAGATACCAGCCAGGATGATTGGCCGCAGGTCTGGTGCAGCTTCAGCGAGCAGCTTCTCTTCCTCTTCGGCTGTGAGGAAGCGAACCTTCGTCAAAGGCTCGTCAAGCTTCTTGACCGTCCTGACAGGATTCTCGCCTTCAATAGATGGTCGGGGCCTCGCTTCCCGACGGTCCGCTTCCTACCCGGCTTCGGCCGTGTGCAAAGTCTGCAGACGATGCTCCTCAGGAACTGAGGATTGAGTTATCCCCACCTCTTTGCTGGTTATCCCCTGCCCCTTTTCAAATCCGAGGCCGCTCCTCGGTGTGGACCCCGCAGCGATCTTCCTCATTGGGAAAACAAACACATGTGGAGATTGTCGTTAGTAGTGGCAGGTACCTTAAAATAAGCCACGCCGCCCAGGGCTCCAGTGCCCCGTCTGAGTCAACCTGTAATGCCGTTCCCTTCCGTACAGTGAGAGTTGCCTGAGCCGCTTACTCCCGGTCACTTTCAATTCAATAACCCGTGTCGGACTTGTCTTGGTCCGTCATGCCAATTTATCCGATCGGATAGCCAGCCTATCCGTTGGTATAGGTTTCCAGCCGCCAGAGAAGCTGCCCTTGATCCAACCGAACGGCCCCACATCCAAAACCCTCCGTAGTTGCAAGGATTTCCAACGAATCAAAAAGGGGCTTGTACTTGTGGCAGAGGGATTGCGCTTCCCAGAGTGCGAGGAGATGGTGGCGCCTGACAGACAAGGCCGTGCGGAGCCATTTGCATACCCTCACGGCAATGACTCACGCAATGGTCGCGCAAATGCGGGCCGGGCCGCGCCTGTCCGCTGGCACGTCCCACTGGTGGCGCGCCATCAGTGGGGGTTCAGATTGTTCGGCGTTACTCAGCCCCTGGGCGTACCCGCGAGTTTGAATGGAAGCTTATGATATACCTTGATCAAGGGCTCGCAGAATCACCGTATGGCTGGAGGACCGGATGAGTGTTTTCCTCAGCTACCGGCGTGCAGACAGTGCACACGCATTGTGGCTCTACCCTTGGCTGATTCAATGGTTCGGGCGCAAGCAGGTCTTCTGGGACCGCAAGGACATCGATCCCGGTCAGGACTTTGCTGAGGTCATCGAGAAGCAGATCAAATCGTCGCGAGCCTTCATCGCGCTGGTGAGCAACGACTGGCTGTCAGCCACTGACAAAGAAGGCCATCGAAGGATCGATTCACCTGAAGACTGGATCCGCCGCGAAACCGTCCTGGCGCTTCGCGAAGAGATCCTTGTGATTCCGGTCCTCGTCAGCGGGATGAAGGCACCCAGTGTTGAGGATCTGCCAGGGGAGATGCAAAAGTTCGCCAAGCTCCAGATGCTCTCGATGGCAGACATGTCGTTTCACGATCTACTGCGAGAGAGCCTGGAGAAGGTCGTTTCCAGTAGTACTCAGGGACCCGACCCGAGCAACGAGGAGGCCGCGCGGCTCCAGCGGCGAGCCGGCAGTCTGCTCCGCCGACAGATCCAGCGGCTTCAGGTCCGAGCCGCCGAGTTGATCCAGGACCGCAAGCTCGACAGGGCCACCGAGGAGCTGAACGAGGGCTCCGAGCTGCTCATGGCTCTGCTCGATCTATTGCCTGGCGACACCACTCTGGACGCGCAACTCGGCTATCTATTTGGAACCACCAGTCAATCATTTGACAGGGCTGGTCATAAGGAGCGGGCCGCCCAGTATCGGGACCTTGCCATGAGCGTGTTCCAGCGCCTGAAAGCCAATCCTGCGCTGACTCCCGGGGACAAAGCCAGCGCCATCAATGGAATCGGCGGCGCCTATTACGAAGGGGGCGATCCAGTTACGGCCCTAGAGCACTACCGCACTGCACTTGAGATCGATCCTCTCTATTGTTACGCCTGGCATGACCGGTTTCTGGCCTATCACGAGCTGGCGAGGCGTGGTGCGATCAACATAGTCGGCATGCGTGAAGCGATCGATAAGGCCCGTGAGACTGGCGCGGGCAGGCCCGGGCTCGGCGCCGACAAGTTCGAAGCTCTCGAACATCTCTTCCGTGGATGGCAACAGCGCCTCGCGCAAGAGCCTCATCGAGAGGTGAGCGATGGAGTCTTTCGACTGGTTCCACAGTTTCTCGCTCTGGTGGTTGCAGAGTCTGGTTCTCGAGTCCCCATCTTCAACCTCAATTGCGACGTCGTCCACCAGGTCTCAGCTAGCGAGACGCTTCGAAGGATCGAGGCTGAAATAACGACACCAAGCGGCCGCAACCTCCGCTTCAAGTGGAACGTCTTTTATGACTTCCAGCCGTGTGACTCGCCGTGGAACAAAAAGATGACCATGCTCGGTGTCGCTCACGAAATCGAGATCGCGGCTGGAAGCAGTTCACTGGGCGTCCAATTTGTGGGGTGGGATGGGGAGTCCGGCCAACTCTGGCAGCGAGGTTGGTACAAGGTCGACTTGTGCGGGCACACAGACAAAGAAGCCGGAGACGACCAGCTCGATTCCAAAACGAGTTTTGCGTTTGCAGTCGACGACTATGAAGCAGGTCAGGTTAAGTACTGGTCAAGAGCGACGAAAGCAGAATGGGATCAGCTCAATGATCCTGACCGAGCGATCGGGATTCCGGTAAGGATTTACAAGAACTCGATTGCAACGACGGCCTGACGATGCTGTTGAACGCTCGCTTCAGGAACAGCAGCCAAGAAGAAGACGCTAACCGAGGCGTGCGACCTGACTGCCCCGGATGTCTTGGCTCTCAAGGACCAATAGGAAGAGACTTATCGTTTCCCTGAGCAGTTGAGGAATCCGGTGCTTTCTGGCTCTGTCCGTAGCGGTGCCCAGCGCCGCTTTCTGGCGCTTTTTGGGCGGAGCGGAGGAATCTGGTCCACGCGTTCGGTTAATATTCTGGCGGTGAGAAAATTGGAATGATTACGGATCGGCTGCCGCGGAGCAAGACCCTTTTGGACGAGTTTGGGAAAAGTGATCGGATGACCAGGATTACCTTGCCCGAAGACGGCCGCCTGCTTGCGTTGGCAAAGGACATTGAAATAGCCATGTTGTCGGAAAAGCGTCCGGTCGTGAGCCGCGCGTGTCGGGAGTTTCTGGGAGCTGCCGCCGATTTTTATCGCGTTCCCAAGCCCACCGTGCGGGTGCTCGCGTCGCGGCCCCTTCGCGTCTATGAGAGTGGTTGGAGCACCGAGCTTTTTGGGGATTATGACATCGGAAAGAATGTTACTCGTGTGTCTGGATGCGGACGGCTGTCAGGAAGCAAGTCACGTCGTTTGGCACGTTCATGAGTACGCCACGAGTTTTGCCACTGGCTTCGAACCCGGGCTAAGCATCCATCTCTCAAGTTCAAATCCCGGATGATCAGGAATTCGTGCCGGGCCGTTGAGCAGCACCGCCTGTGGCATGACCTGTTCGAAGTGATTCACCAGAGCCTCATCGAGTTCGGGGACTTCAATCGGACCCTGCTGACCCACAGCGCTGTGTCCTGACAGGTTCACTGTCAGGCGAACCGTGGTTGAGGTTGATTTCGTTAGGTTAGGCTAGGAATGACTGGCATCAGACGACCTTTTGCACAACAATCCTTTTCACAGTTTAAATCTTTCCTGGTGGAGTGCCGCGCTCCCACCGCCCGCGCTCGCCGGCCATCACAACACCGCTCCAAGAGCTGAGTTCATTCGGATCTCGGGCATGACCCACGCCTGAACAGTGCGATCAGCTACATCACGCCGAAGGACATGCTCGCCAGGCGTCAGCAGGAGATCCACGCCGACAGGGATCGGAAGCTGGAGGCGGCGAGGCAACAGCGGCAGATTCGTCGCCAGGCGGCCACGTGAAGATCGCTGGTCGAACAACATTTGGTTCGTGCCCACATCCTTCTGATCATGATACGTGGGCATAGCGAGCACCACGTTAGGTAATCCAATCCAACTCGTGCCCCTCACCGGAAGTTCTCCACCAGCATCAGGTCGCTGCCAAGCAGATCTAACTGTGAGTATAAGAACGATTGTTCATCTGGGGAGACAGTGAAGCTGAAAGACCATGACTTCCCGGTGATAGCGACCGGTTTGATCTTCCCGCTGGCGAAGCTAAGAAACTGAATGAGACAATCGGAGCTGGAGGATGGTACTGAAATGAAATAGATCCCTTTGTCCACCACAGCGAAGGACCGCCGAGCAACGGATGCAACGACTTCAGTCTCCTCACCGCCACCCACGGGAACTTTCCAAAGACTGCTTGGCCCATCCCTCTTCGTGTAATAAACAGATTTCCCATCCGGGGACTCGAATGCCATCATACCGCCTCTCCGGGTCACCTGGGCCGCCTCTCCCCCGCTAGACGGCATCTTCCACACCTGGTACTCTCCACTACGTTCCGAGGCAAAGTAGATCCATTTCCCATCTCCTGACCAGCTCGGCACCGCATCAGTGGACGGATCAGAAGTCAGTCGTTGCGGCCTCCCTCCGTTGGCGCTGATGACGTAGACCTCAAACTGTCCGTCCACATTCGAGTCAAAGGCGATGCGCTCACCGTCTGGAGACCAACGCGGGAATCCAGATGCCGCACCTATCGTAGTCAACTGCTGGGTACCGGAACCGTCGCTGTTGCACACCCAGATCTCATAGCCTCCCGAGCGACTGGAGCGACCGGACGCAAAAGCGATCCTCTTGCCATTGGGTGAGAACTGAGGGGAAGCATCAGGGCGCGTGGAGGAGATAAAGCTCGTCGGCGGGCTGGCCTTGCCTTGCGGACCTACGTCGACGCGCCAAATATTTTCATCACCAAGGGCATGTGTATAGGCAAGGCGGTGCCCTTGCCGAGAAAGTGCTGGTTCGGAACCCACCTCGCCGATCGATGCCACCCGCTGCGGCTTGACGGAGCCGGAGGCAGGCATTCTCCACAGGGTCGTACTACCTTCTTCGCCAGAGGCAAAAATGATTTCACCCCCATTCGGAGTCCAGGCTGGACCGAAATTCCCCCGATTATCGAAGGTGAGCCGTCTTGGCTCCCCCATTGGTGCCACGCTGTCTGAAAGGGCCAGCAGGTAAAGATCACTGTTGCTATAACTAGTGGAGCGACTGAATGCGAGAGTGCGGCCGTCCGGAGAAAATGCAGGACCGAAATCGTTCATCCACTTTTCCGGCGGGGAAGTCAGTCTCCGCTTCTCCCAGGTTTCGATAGAGAGCAAGAACAAGCTAGCAGGTTCGTTGGAGGAGACCTTATCGCTTATGACGAGGGAATTGCCATCTTGGGACCAGGCCACATGAGAACCGCCCCACCGAGGACTGGTCTCCGCCAGTTTGCGCTCCTGGCCACCCAGAGCCGGAATCAACAACACGGCGACTTTTTCCCTTGACAGCTCACGAACGAAGGCGATGAAGCGGCCATCTGGTGACCAGGCTGGGCTGTAATCTCGGGCCGGGTCGGTGGTCAGGCGCAGTGAACCTCCCGGGCCGATCAGTTTGACGTAAATGTCGTCATTGTCCTGTTTCTCCCCATCCCACTCGAATGCCACCTGGTTGCCATCGGGCGAAAATGAAGCATGCCCTTCATAACCTGGATAACTGGTGAGTGGGAGCGACGTTATGGGCTCTTCGGGCGCTTCCGAATTGGAGCGATTGAACCACACAGCTACTGCTACAGCAGCCAAGAGAGCCAGCGGCGCAACAATCCAGATCAGCCTCCAGGGACCAGTCCTTCGGGTCGCGGGTGCTGCTACCAGCTTGCCTGAGTCCGACTCCTCCTTCAATTCCTGCAGGGCCACTTTCAGATCTGACATGTTTTGCCAACGGCGCTCTCGGTCTTTCCTCAGGCAGCGCTGAACGATCTTTTCCAAATCGTGTGGCGTACCTGGAACCAGTTGGTTAACGGGCTTGGGTTCCTGATTCATGATGGCTGCCAGTGTGGACATCTTCGTGTCCCCTTGGAACGCCTTCTGTCCAGTGACCATCTCGTAAAGCATCGAACCGAAGCTGAAGATGTCCGACCGGGCATCGACCTTCTTTCCCTCCGCCTGTTCGGGCGACATGTAAGAGACTGTCCCAACAATTGTTCCTTCTTCCGTCTGGAGCTGCGCCGTGTGCGTCGCCTCTTCGTCGCTCTCCACTTCAGTCAGTTTCGCCAAACCAAAGTCCAACACCTTCACCAGGCCGTCCTCAGTCACCATCACATTACGTCGGTTTCAGGTCGCGATGGACGATGCCGGCTGAGTGGGCTTTTGCCAGCGCGTCGGCTATCTGGACAGCGAGCTTGAGCGTCGCATTCAGTCGCAGTCCCTTGCGCCCGATCAATTGATCCAGCGTCTTGCCGACGACGTACTCCATCACGATAAAGTCGACGCCGCTTTCCGTCCCGATATCATAAATTGCGATGATGTTAGGATGGTTCAGGGCTGAGGCAGCCCGGGCCTCCTGAATGAATCGCCGCTTGCGCTCCGGGTCGCTCACCCTGTCTGCCGGCAACACCTTGATGGCCACAGCCCGGTTGAGCCGTGCATCGCGGGCCTTGTAGACGACACCCATCCCGCCGGCCCCAAGCAGAGAAACGATCTGGTAAGAGCCAAGCTGTTGGCCGATCAGCGACTGGGGTTGTTGCGCGATCATCTTGGCTGCCACTTCTGAGGCCGGCTCTTCAATGAACCGGTCTCCACGACTGTCGAGCCTGAGCAGGGACTCCACTTCTCGACGCAGAGCTTCATCGCCAGCGCAGGTCTCCTCAAGGAGGGTCGCTCGCTGGCTTTCCTCCAGCTCGAGGGCCGAGTGATAAATCTTTTCAATCTGTTGCCAACGTTCAGGGGTCATAAAGGTAGTGAGAAATGCTCAGTGACCAAGCAAGTGAGCTTTTTCAAAGCCAACGAATCACCTCCAAGCCCGGAACCATGGGGTGACTTCCGAAGGCGGGACTGCCGCCATATTGACCCCCTGAGTTCACCACCCTGACTATGAATGCCCTCAGTATACCACCGGGTTGATCCGATTCCGCAGGGCACTCAATACTGGGTGAGCGAGTTCAGCACGATGGGAGGGTCAGGACGGGTATGTGCTTGACGCGAGTGGTCACTTGGACGCATTACGGCCAAACCGGAAGTTGACCGCGATGAAGGCTTGAGTAGCTGGATTACTTCCGTGTAGCCGACCAACCGGGAGTGCGGCCGCTACATTTAACCTGATCAAACTCTCACTTCTGGATGTCGGCCAGCCGATGTGGCCTGAGGTCGCAGCGAGCTTCGCCAGGGCAGGGGGGAGAGCGGGGTGAATTGATCGCGGTATCGACGAGCAGGTAATGTTCTGAACTGCCGACCCAACCGAGCCTGAAGGTGGAGGTGTGCGAAACATCCGGAAAATCCGCGCGCACGGGCTGCAGCGATGTACAATGCCGATGACGGAGGCGGGGGCGACCGCGCAGCGGACGCAGGGAGTTGACATAACCCCAAAATCAGGACGTCGTCAGCGGGTGACAGTCCGAAAAGGTCGCTCGTTTCACCTATCCGCACAATTGCCTGGAATTGATCGGAGGAGCCCTGTGTCAGCTGGCTGGAGCGCCTACGAGAGTTCGTCGGCAGCCGAACCAGCTGTTCGCGTCACCGTCGATGGAGAAGTGTTCGACGTTACGACGCAACCGGATCATCCCGGCCACTACCACTACGAATGGATCTCTGGACCAAATCCCGGCTACGGATTCTCCTCGGCGTCGTCGGACGGACGGCTGTCCACCATAGTCGACCACGAGGAGGCGATCCGGAACTTCCTGTCGCAGGTGGATCCTGAGACCGGATACATCGAATAAGACGCACTAGCCCGAACACATACGCCGAACCGACAGCAGTCCCAATTCAGGCGGCTGGCCGTCCGGGTTGCGCACATACCTATACCCCTCACCGTGACAGCGGTTCGGAACGATTCCGGCGGTCGCGGTGTAGGGCCGGCGTGCAGGCGCACGAGCGTCGATCGACTGCCCGGTCGTGATGGCCGGGCTCGGTGTTGCCGGTGCTAGGGCCACCGTGATGCTGTGGTGGCGAGCCGAGGGTGGCAGCCCGGGCGGCTCCGCGCCGTTGTTTCGGTCGAATGAGAATTCTCGCCGCCATCCACTCCTCTGAGGGTATTGTCAAGTTGAGGCAAATTCCTCCGTTTTTGAGCCAAAATCGTTAGACACCGTGACCATGAATGAACAACTTAGTGGTTGCTGTGGCGGTTAAAGCGCCAACGAATGACCCAAGTTGACAATACCCGACCTGGAGCAAAACGGATCCGGCACCAAGAAGGTCCCGCCTAACGCCGCACTGTTTACGAAACCACTTGGACGGATCAAGGGCAAGTCGTAGAAGTGCTCTCCGGCCCAGGTTACGGATGTGGGCGGTTGACGGGCTAACCGGAAACTGAGACAGCGTCGACGGAAGTCCAAAGTATTTCTGACGGTGGATATCCATTACCCTCCAATTGACATCTAATCTACCAGTTAGGATAAAAGTCTCACCTGCTGAGCTTGTCAAGACCGACCTTACTAAGGAGTAACCTGTGCCCATCGTTTGTTCCAAGTGCAAGAAATCCTTGACGGTTAAGGAATCCATTCTAAAGACGCATCAGTGCGGCCACACCAAACGCAGGGGCGCTGCCACCATGATTCGAAAAACGAGTGACTATGTAAAAAGCCACTTCACGGAGTTGATCGCTGCCGAAATGCGCAAGACTGTCGGCTAGTGGGCCCGGCCCGTCCGATGTAGGATAGCCGTGCTGCTTTCCTTCCCGTCTTACCCGTTATCCTTTCCGATTTGAAGCGTGCTGGGGGCAATCTGTACTCCGGCACTTCGTTGGTCATGGGTCCTGCACTATGCCGCAGGCGGCGAAACTGGAACAGATCCAATTTCTGCTGGATCATGTTTCAGTACAAACGACGGAGAGCGACGTTGGACAAGCAGCGATTGAGGAGGCTGTGAACTATCGAATCGGAATCGAGCTGTCACGGTTCGTGATCGCTGCGATCCCTAGAATCCACTGTCCGTTTAGGCGAGTGCAGGACCACTGAACTCGATCAGTAAACATTACGGCGTCAAGCGGGACTGATCCTTTATGAACTAAAATATCTGGAAAGACACGCCACCCAAGTCCCGAGGATCGAGGCGTCGAACGGGAAAAGCGGGGGCTGGTTACACTCCGAGAAGGAGGATGGTTATGCTGCTTGTACTGCTGCTTTTGGGCGTAGCACTCGCGATGGCCCAGGAAGATCACTCGCGACACGAACACGCGGTGGCAGGCCTTGGGACGGTGAATTTTCCGACCTCCTGCAATCCTTCCGCGCAAAAGTGGATTTCCCGCGGAGCGGCTCTGCTGCATTCGTTCGGCTATGAGGAAGCGCGCGTGGCCTTCAACGAAGCCGCCAAGGCCGACCCTTCCTGTGCCATGGCCCACTGGGGCGTGGCCCGGACCTGGTATCACCCGATATGGGCGCCGCCGTCTCCAGATGAACTGAAGCAAGGCACAGAGGCCATCAAGCGCGCTCTGGCCAGTGGCGCGAAGACCGAGCGCGAGCGCGATTACATCAATGCCCTGGCTGTGTTCTACAAGGAGTGGCAGACGGTCGAGCACGCAAGCCGTGCAAAGGCCTACGAGCAGGCTCTCGCCAAGGTCTGCGAACGCCATCCCAACGATGACGAGGCTGCCATCTTCCACGCCCTGCAGTTGGTCGCGATCGGCTATCTCGATCCGACCGATAAGATCTACGAGTGGCAGAAGAAGGGCGGCGAGATTCTCAACGACGTGTTACCGCGACATCAGAACCACCCTGGCGTGGCCCACTACATCATTCACAGCCTGGATTACCCGTCGACGGCCGAACTGGCCCTCCAGGCGGCACGCGCATACGCGAAGATCGCGCCGGATTCGCCGCACGCGGTGCATATGCCCTCTCACATCTTCACTCGCCTCGGATTGTGGGACGACTCCATCGTCTCGAACACCGCATCGGCGAAATCGGCGGTCGCACAGGCACGACGGCTGCGCGGTGGCGGGGGCGCGTTCGACCAGCTTCACGCAATGGATTACCTGGTCTATGCCTATCTCCAACAGGGCCGGGACAAGAGCGCTCAAAACGTGCTGGCGGAGATGTCGGCCATCACGAACCTCGACGAGAACCAGTTCGCCGCGGCCTATGCCTTTGCGGCCTCGCCGGCGCGCTGGGCCCTTGAGCGTCACGATTGGAAGGGCGCTGCCGCGTTGGAGGTCAAGCCGGCGTGGTTCCCGTGGAATCGGTTCCGGAACGCCGAAGCCCTGGTGCATTACGCGAAAGCGATCGGCGCAGCCCGTGGGGGCGACGCGACGGCGGCGCGTCGCTCGGCCGAAGAACTTGCGACCATTCGCAGGCTGCTGCCGGCAAGAAGCGACTACGATTGGAGCGGCTCGATCAAGGCGCAATGGGAAGCCGCGACCGCGCTGCTTGCATTCGCCGAGGGGAAGAAGGACGAGAGCCTCCGGCTGCTACGGACTGCCGCGGAGCATGAGGATGCCGTCGACAAGCACCCCGTGACCCCCGGGGCGCTGCTGCCCGTGCGCGAGATGCTGGCCGATCTGCTGCTGGAGAATGGAGCCCCGGCTGATGCTCTGAAAGAATACGAGGCGGTCCTGAAGACAGCGCCGCGCCGCTTCAACGCTGCTGCTGGCGCAGCCAGGGCTGCCGACGAGGCAGGCAACAAAGCTAAAGCACGCGCATACGCGATCCAGCTTCTCGAGATTGCCAAGAACGCCGAAGCTTTGCGGCCGGAGCTGGCTTGGGCACGCAGCTACGTTGGTAGGAAGTGACGTCCGCGAGGGCGATACTGAACGCTGCCGGAGTTCGCCAGGATCATCGTTTATCCCGTTTTTCCAGGCTGCAGCTGTCCCTATAGGCAGCGGCGCCAGTCGCACGATTGGTGTGTCCATGGGCACGGCGGCGAGAGCCGGGTACGCGTTGATTGTGCTGTATCTGATCCTAGCGCTCAGGCGTGTCTATTCGAAACGGACCGGCGAGATTCTGTTGAAGGTAGGTGCTCTCCTCCTTCTCATCTTCGCCCTCAACAACGTCGCAGATTTCGCGGCGATCCAGCTTACCCTCGCGCTCGTCTGAGATCAAAAAAAGCACGCGAAGAACTCCTCTCTCCTGGACCAAGCTGAAGAATCTCAAGTGAGTTTGCAGGAGGGACGATTTTCTTCTTGTTGCCTGACACAGGGGCAGCTAGGGCTTGCTGGCAACAACCGCACAATCGCTCCTGACCCAACAGGTCTGCCCGGCAAGCCACTGGATCGGGCTTATTAACGGGAGATTTCTCAGACGCGCTCAGCATCAGCGAGCTGACGAGTTATTTGCCTTTTCGGAGAAATCAAGGTATTCACCCAGAGTTTCTGTGTGGCACACTGATGGCGCGGGTTCCCTTTTGTGCGCAGAGCAAAATCGGCAACGTCTGCGCGCCACCCCGAATCCGCAAAAGCGGAACGGGTTTGGGACTGGAGAGGACGCAAGCCGCACGTGCTGTGTTCGATCGGGCGGCTGAATTGGATCCGGGGTCCAAGTTGCTAGACCGTCGTTGAGCCCTAAAAAGCTGATAAAGGAGCTACGTGGACAAGCTAAGTCGAAGATTCCCACTCTATTACATGGAAGCGGAAACGGGAACGCAAACACAAAACTTCGTTCCGACTCATTATGTTGACATCACTTCCGTGGGGGAGCGAACACACGAAGCCTGGAAGGCCCTCACACTGTGGTACGACGCTATTTGGCCTCTCCATGACCTGATGCGGCAAATGCGAGGGGCGGAACACGGATGCAAGTTGGCGGAGGCCTTCAACCACCATGCCCAAAGCCCCGCCCGGCCGGCGTTGCCTTGAGAAACAGCCGAGGGTAGGTCACCAACCAAAGTGGCACGTCGATGTGGCCGCGACCCTGCCCCTAAAGTTGTCTGTCAAATCTATTCAGCAACCGAAGGCCTTCGACAAAGAATACCCATTACCGGTAAGTCTTCAGTGGGCAAGCCAAGAGAATGTCACCAAACGTCATCTCGAACACGCGCTTGCCGCAGGCCTGACAAGAGGTAACACGATGTTTCGAATGACAACAATGATGCCGCGGTGTTGGGCTTGGTTCAATTCCTTGGCTGTTCGGGCACAACAGAAAGTCCTGGGTCCGCCTTTCCGATTCCCCCCATTGATAGGCCGGTGAGATAGACCCGCGACGCGTCGGCGTGGAATTCAGCCATCGCTTTGTCTAGCGCAGCCAGCGCTACTCGTGCACCAAGGCCCTGCCAGGTTCCATCAGCAGGACTCTGCGGGAAGACGACCAGGGCGGGACAGCGGTCAGCATGCCTCCGGATAGCGCTACCCAAGCCCACCTCTGTTTGCAGAAGCCCGTCGCTATCGCGCTCTCCCGCTCCATGCAGGGCTAAGATGATCGGCCACGCCACAGATCGGTTGTACTCGCGTGGTACATAAAGTCTGGTACGGGTACTCCACTCCGTCGAGAATGACCGAGCGATTCAGGAAACCGGTTTCGGTCGTTTCAGCCACAACGATACCTCGGCTTTCCAGAACAACCGCGACAAGCAAAAACGTTCGCAAGGCGACCATTGTTCCTCCACGTTTAGCTGCCGTCTAATGGCGAGCCAGACTGTGCGAAACTCACCGGGTAAAGGAATAGAACAGGAGTGTGACGGCGTCCACAAACCGCACCGGATTATCTTCGCCAATGTAGTCATCAATGGCCTCCGGCAACAGGTATCGCTGATTCCGGCTCTCCCCACCGATGTAGCCCAACTTCGCGCCTCCACTCTGATTGGCTTTGGCACTCATTTTAGCTATCCTTCTCTTGCACTCAAGGAGTTTTCACACAGTCTCGGGATGAGGCTGGCACAGGTAACAGGCGCTCGTCACTGCTTTTATGAACCGTTGGCAGCAAGTTGAGAAGTTGTGTCAGGCTGCGCTGGAGCTGGAAGAGAGCCGCCGGGCGGCTTTTCTTGAAGAAGCTTGCGCCGGCGATGAAGAACTGCGTCGGGAAGTGGAGTCCCTGCTCCGGTTTGACAGCCGCGGAGACCGTTTCATTGAAGAGCCGGCCTTGGAGCTAGCAGCGAAGATGATGGCTCACGAAAAACCTCAGTCCTTGGTTGGAAAGCAACTCGGCTCATACCAGATCCTGTCTCTGCTTGGGGCTGGCGGCATGGGCGTCGTCTACAGGGCGCGCGATACGCGGCTGAACCGATCGGTCGCCATCAAGGTGTTGCCATCTGACAAAGTGAGCGACCCGGAGCGCAAGCGGCGCTTCATTCAGGAGGCTCGGGCGGCCTCGGCGCTGAACCATCCCAATATCATCACCCTGTACGATATCGGGAGCGAGAGCGGCGTTGACTTCATCGTCATGGAGTATGTGGCGGGCAAGACTCTGGATCACCGGATCCCGCGCAAGGGGATGCGACTGAATGAAGCGCTCAAGCTCGCCATCCAGATAACGGACGCCCTGGCCAAAGCCCATTCAGCCGGCATCATCCATCGTGACCTGAAACCCACTAATGTGATGGTGACTGAGGACGGTGTGGTGAAGGTACTGGACTTTGGTCTGGCAAAGCTGACTGAACTGGTAGCGACCGAGGGGACCACACGCACGCAGCTATCCGAGACGGAAGAAGGGATGATTGTGGGGACGCTTTCCTACATGTCACCTGAGCAGGCGGAAGGGAAGAAGGTCGACACGCGCTCGGACATCTTCAGCTTTGGAGCGCTGCTCTACGAGATGATCAGCGGCCAGAAGGCATTTGAAGGTGACTCGAGGGTGTCTACGCTCGCCGCCATCCTCAAACAGGAACCCAAGCCAATCAGTCAACTGGTTGCAGATGTTCCTCCCGATTTGGAGAAGATCGTCAATCGCTGCCTGAGGAAGGATCCGGGACGCCGCTGGCAAACCATGGCCGATCTCAAAGTTGCCCTTGAGGAACTAAGGGACGAATCAGACTCGGGCAAACTGGCCGAGACATGGCCCACGGTTCGGTCGGCCGAGCGGACCTGGGTTTGGGCGGGAGCTGCACTTGTCGTCGTGTCGCTAGCCGCAGCCGTCTGGTTTTTTCGGGGGAGTGATAAGAAACCGGCAACTCCAGCCGAAGTGGTCCCTCTCACTACCTACGCAGGTTCTGAGCGATCCCCGAGCTTTTCTCCGGATGGCAACCAGGTAGTGTTTTCCTGGAACGGAGAGAAGCAGGACAACGCCGATATCTACCTCAAGCTGATTGGCTCTCCGACGCCCGAGCAGTTGACTACGGACCCGGCTGAGGACATCAGCCCGGCCTTTTCGCCAGATGGACGCTCCATCGGCTTTGTCCGAGTGTCGAAAGGACGTGCAAGCTTCATTATCATCCCCGCCATCGGCGGCCCGGAGCGCATCGTGGCTGAGGTTCCTGCTCCACCTTGGCCTGCGTCTTTCGTCGAACGTGCGTTCGCCTGGCTCCCCGACGGCAAGTGGGTCATCACTGACGGTTTGGTGCTGTTATCAACCGAGAGCGGGGAAACACGCAGCTTGATCTCCCCACCGAAATCGTCATTTGATTTTTCTCCCGCGGTCTCGCCGGACGGGCGCACTGTTGCGTTCAGCCGCTCGGTCGGAGTCGTCGCCTGGTACATTTACGTGCTCGACCTGACCGAAGACTTGAAGCCCAAAGGGGAGCCGAGACGTCTAAGTTCTCTGAATGGTTCCATCAGCTCCGCCTGGAGTTCGAATGGGCGAGAGATCATCTTTGCCTCCGGGGATTGGTTGGCGGGACAAGCCTCTGGAAGAGTACCGGCTTCCGGCGCCGGGGAACCGGCGCAGCTACCATTTAGCGTTGGAGAGGCTTCCAGCCCAGCCATCTCCTGGACCGGCAACCGGCTGGCGTACCAGAGGACGGCGGTCGACCCCAACATATGGCGTCTTTCGCTCGCGGCCCCGGGACTGGCCAGCGGCCCCCCAGTCCGTTTCATTCACACCACGCGCCAGGACTTTGCTGCACAATACTCTCCCGACGGAAAGCGTATCGCCTTTGAATCCGACCGCAATGGAGTCAAGGGCATTTGGGTCAGTGATGCGGACGGCTCCAACGCTCGAGGAACTGTTTTCCCAGTCGGGCGCGAGTTGCGGCACCGCACGCTGGTCGCCGGATGGGCAACGTATCGCCTTCGATTTCAATCCGGAAGGGAACTATGATATTTATGTCACGCGGGCCAGTGGAGGAAAGCCAATGCGCTTGACCACGGATCCGGCGGACGATGTGGCTCCGAGTTGGTCGAGAGATGGCAAGTGGGTCTACTTTAGATCGAAACGAACCGGTCGATGAGGAGGTATGGAAAGTATCAGCCGAAGGCGGGAAGGCTGTTCGGGTGACCAGGAATGGCGGCGGGACGGCCTTCGAGTCATCCGACGGCAAGTCCGTCTACTACATAAAAGGAGGCTATTCAGGAGGCCTTTGGAAGATGCCGGTGAGTGGCGGCGAGGAGAGCAAGGTGCTCCCGTCTGTGTTCAACCGCGCTTTTTCTCTCGTCAACGATGGAATCTATTTCATTCCGGCGCCGGGCGCCGATCGGAAGTCTTCTATCCAGTTTCTGAGTTTCGCCACAGCCAAGGTGAAAACGGTGGCTCCGATCGTCAGCACTGCCATTTGAGGGACTCTCTGTTTCGCCGGACGGTCGGTCCCTCTTGTTCTCGCAATTCGACGACGCCAAGAGCGACCTGATGCTGGTAGAGAACTTCCGGTAGAAGGACAATTCCCCTTTGAGCGGGGTATCACGAGGCGCCGCACCGCCTGATTCACCCTTTGAAGGGGGCGTAGGGTATACGGGAGCACAAGCCATGCTCCATTACGACCCAAAACCAAAACAACGATCGCGAGAACTTCGGAACAACAGCACCCTGGCTGAAGTGTTGCTTTGGAACCAGCATCAAGGCGGCGCCTTCCCGCTGAAGCATGCACCAGCGAACCGTGCCCTCGTCTATCCATTTGTGCGTCATTTCGAAGCCGAGACCGTCGACGTAAAAACGGAGGGAGTCTTCCATGTTCGACACGGCGAAGAACGGTACGGCTTGCTTGATGTTCGTTTCAGATTTCGTTGCCTCCATTTGGTCATTCCCCCCAACGCGGGATCGGGCGTAAAGCCCTCCGCCTCAGCCGCACCGCTTTTTTGGCGTCGGCTCCGAGGCGCAATGTTCGGCGACGCACACATTTGGTTCCCCCTTTGCAAGCAGCCAGCCGCTCAAACCATAGGAAGTAGAGAGTTCCCAGAGTTGCGCTTGCTTGCTCTCCAGGTACTGGCTGGTGGCTTCGATGGAACCTTTCCAGAATAATGGCCAGCCCCATTTCTGCTCTCGCTCGAAAAAAGTTGCGTTCTCAGCAAGGAAGGGTTTGAGTGGGCAGATCTCGATCGAAAAGATAATGTTTCCACCTAGGTCATGCTCCAAAAAATAGCCTTCGACGCCGCTGAATTCTATACTGGCGCTCAATATGTCCGTGGTGGTCTCATAAGGCCATACTACCTTGAGGGTGATTCTTTGTGTTTCACCATCGACGGAGTAGCCGACAAGATGATAATCGTGCCACGAACGCATATTGATATGTCTAACGGATCAGGGTTCAGCCCCGGGCGCCTTTGTCAGTCGGCCGGAACCCGATCGGCCTTTTCGTGACAGCTGATCAGGCACGGCTCAACGAAAATTTTCCACCAGTACGAGGGTTGAACCCACGGTTGGCCGCCCAGTCAGGTACAGCCCTGGTTATGCCATCTTTTGCGTCTTATGGGCGAAGACATAACAGCGTTTGCTGGAATACTCCATATCGTAGGGTTCCCGAATGCAAACCTCAATCGCGTCGAATCCCGCTGTTATTAGTGTGGCTCTGACGTGTTGAGGCTCGAAGAAGGTAAAGTCGAGCACCACGTTTGTATCGAGAAAGTTCTCCACCCGGACGACCTCAGATCCGACATGAAAGGACAGCAACAGCACGCCGCCGCCACACAGGACGCGAAACATCTCCGAGAACGCTGGCAGAAGCTGTTCCGGAGTCAAATGAACGAAACAGTAGAAGGCCAGAATGCCAGCAACGGACGATGATTCGTTTGGGAGCGCGAAGAAGTCGCCCACCACGAAGCGCGTTTGCGGAAACAACTCCGATGCCTTCTCGATCATTTTGGGAGACATATCGACGCCGGTGGCCATCAGACCCAATGAAGTCAGATGCGCCGTTGTGTGTCCTGGACCGCAACCAATATCGAGAACTGGCCGCTCCGGCCCGACGAGAGATGAGAAGCGTTTGAGTAACTCGCGATCGAGCGGTTTGTGATCCAGCTCATGGATGAACTTTCGCGCGTAGGCCTCGCACGCAACGTCGTAAGCAGTACGGATTGAAGCCTGCGATGATGACATGTTGGGTAGCATGACAGGCATCAGCGGCGCGCCGTTGCTTCCGCTGGATGCTCAGGTTAGGCAAGATGAATATTGCTACCAAGGGGTCTTTTCTGCAGTTCTATTTCTGATACGTTCACTTGAGAGATTGTTTGTCTCGCTTCTGAAGCCATTCCCCTCTTAGGATAGCGTATAGATATTCGTCCCCCCATTTTCCCTTGAACCAAACGTTTTGCAGGAAATGACCCTCACGGCGAAAGCCCAGTCGCTCAAGTAATGCCACACAGGGGCCATTCTGACAGTCCGTAATCGCGATAATACGATGCAGACCTAAGTGAAGGAACGCGTAATCTAGCAGGCAAGAGACCGCCTCCGACGCGAGACCCTTACTCTGATAATCACGAGAAAGCGTAAAGCCGATTTCGGCCTGTTGTATATCCTGGAAATGGACCTTTAGCCCACAGTCTCCGACGAGCCGCCCTCCTTCTTTGAGTTCGATGGCGAACTGAAACCACTGACCAGGTACACCGGGCTGTAAGGTTTTTTGCTCTTGAACAAAAGTGTGCGCCTCCTGCGCGCTCATCGACTCCCAAGTTTGATATTTGGCGACTTCGGGGTCGTTGCAGTAGGCCAGGAATGACGGAAGGTCAGCATCTCTGAAGTGTCTTAAGATTATTCTCGCAGACTCCAGATGGCTGGAGATCGCCTTGCTCACGCGTAACCCTTCCAGTCCTGAGCATCATGCTGTTCCGGGATCAAATTCGGCCGGTCAGAAGCAAAGGGTCCTAACGTAGAAGTCAAGGACGTGGCAGGTATTGCAGAGACTCTTCCCGACGCGGAATCGACCTCCGCACACAATCTTTTGAACCTCGGACTGGGTTCAATAGCGTTTCAGCGACGCTCAGTCGAAGGTCTACGTTTCCCCTATCGAGGAAGCCAATGGACCCTTCACTTTGACGAACGCATATCGTGATGCAGCCCAGTGCTCAATCGTGGTCTAGGGTGCGGAAGTTGACTCCCAACCCTGAAGGCCCGATCAATCAACGTACCGGTCCCAGATAGCGGTCCAGCCAATCGAGTGTTTCCTTGATCATTTCGTTCCGTGGAATATTGTGACCCGTTTCGTAGACAACCCGGCGCTTGTGTTCTTTCGGAGTGCCGAGGAGCCGGAACATCGGGAGTTGGGAGGTCTCCACTGGGTAGAAGAAATCGAAGCGGCCATTCAGCATCAAGACCGGGACCTTCACTCGTGGGGCGAAATTCAGTTGCGTCTACTTCTGGTAATGCCTTTTGGAGGTTGAACCCGGGGACGATCAGCACACAAACTTTGATGCGATCCTCCACCGCCGGAAGTACGGACCCCATGGCTCCCCCCCAACTTACACCTTCATAACCCAGCTTGTTTCGGTCGATGTCCGGGCGAGTTTCCAGGTAGTCGATCGACCGGCCCAGGTCCTTCGACCACGCGATGACGTGATCGCGCCAGGAACTGGTCGTATTGGGGTAATCTGACTTGAGATCATCCCCACGCTCATAGGTTCCCTTATAGACGGGGAACATGACCGCCCGTCCGCTCTTAATGACAAAATCGATAATCGATCTTTCGGGTATGGTTGCACTGGATCGAAGGTCGAATGGCTCCGCGATCCAGGAAAGTACACACCGTTTGGAATGGAGGCCTCGACCTCTTAGGTAGGAAGAGATAGGCCATGACCCGCTCATTCCCGTAGGCAGCGGCAAAGGTTATCTTCTCGCATTTCCAGTCGTCCGTTTCCTCGACGAAATCGACAGTCGCGCGCAGAGGCGTCTTGTCGTAGGAGTAAAGGCTTTTGTAGGCACGGAACAGTTCATCGGAGACGGGCTTTTCGAGGTTGAAGTCCCGAATGGAACGGGTCACCGGAGCGGCGGCCTTGTCGATTCCGTCGGCGGAGAGATACTTGGCGCATCGGAATCCAAAATTGGCAGAGCGGTCGAATGGTGAGCGAGCGTCGGGATTATTGAACATGTAAGACTGGTTCGTCCCAAGCCCCGCCTAGAATATACCGCTTTCCGGAATCCGCCTCGTTCCAGCACCACTCTTTGACGTTCCCAGCCATATCGTAAGCGCCGAACCAACTCATGCCTCGGTGGCTTGCTGCCCGAGCCGGTCCCTGTCCTCCGAAGTTACTGGCAGGTACGATGCTGGCGGCGGCCCAAGGGGAGGCGGCAGTCGTCCAATGATAAATGGTGGGAAGCGTCTTGCCAGAAAACTCGGCGAACGCGGCTGCTTCATACCAGCTCACTCCCGAGACGGGGAACTCCTCTTGACCGCGCGGATAATCGCCCTGCTCCCAAGTGGACGGCCCCGGTCTGCCCGTGGTGTCCCGAAATAAGGCCATCGCCTCCGTCCCAGGGAAGCACGCGTCCGTCTTTGCGGAACTCGTGTTTCCAGTACTCCTTTTTCTGATAGCCTCCGCGGTCGAGAAAATCCTTGAACTGTTTGTTGGTGACCTCGTACCGGTCGAGCCAGTAGTCTGCCAGCTGGAACTGCCGGCAGATCTTCGAAGCCAGGAAGGCCCAGGAGCGTAACAGGGGTGTTCTGAAGAGATCCGAATCCCGGAGACTCCGATACCGTCGGTCTGGTGAACCATTCCTCTTGGGGCTTTCGCTTCTTCGTCCATAGCTATCGACAGCGAACTGGAAGGCAGGACTTCCCCCCACATAACCATGGTCGAGCGCTCGGCAACAGCAAAGCCCTTCAGTTCGAACCTCCACTGGGAATCCACGAGAGGCAATCTGTATTTCTCGATCGGAGAACGACCTACAAGCTCCCATGTACTGTCTGAAGGCTTGTAGTTCCGGCGAAAGACGGAAACGCCAGGCGGCGTCGTGCGGATGGAAGCTGACCAAGAAATGACCGGCCAGAACTTGCCGAGCATCGGATCATTGGGAAGGTACTTCTCCGCCTGGACCGCAACAGCATAGGCTTCGCCAAACTTTTCTTGCTCAACAAGCCGCGCAATCTCAGGCAAAGCCTGTTCTCTTGCCCACCGCACCCTGGTCTGGCGATGGAACAACCATCCAAGCAGCGAGCCAAGCACCAGAAGGATCACCAGCCCAGGGATGGCTACCCGTTTCTGTCTGATCCATCCCGAAAAGACTTTCCTCGCATCCGGTCTCGTCTCAGGCATCGTCAGGCTGGTTTGATACTCCGTCAAATCCTTCAAGACCTCAGCCGCTAGGGCACGCGTCTTTGCCTCCTTCTCCAATGCCCGATGGACCGTGCTCTCGATTTCTTCAGAAACATCCCCGCGAAATTGCTTTAGTGGTTTGGGCTTTCCAGTGAGAATGGAATGAATAATCGCTTCGGAGTGAGCGCCTGGAAAAGGAACCTCGCCGGTGAGCATCTCGTATAGCACCACTCCCAACGACCAGACGTCTGTCTCCTGATCGGTCTCTTCTCCTCGCGCCTGTTCCGGCGACATATATGCCACCGTCCCCAGCGTCGTGTGCGTCTTGGTGATCTTCGTCATCCCACCCAACTTGGCCAGCCCGAAATCAATGATCTTGACCAGTCCATCCTGAGTCACCACCACGTTACTGGGCTTGATGTCCCGATGCACAATCTGCTGGCTGTGCGCCTTGCTTAAGCCCAAAGCGATCTGTGCCGCAATGTCCACAGCTTCTTTCACCGCCAAGGGTCCCCGCTCAATCTTCTGCTTCAACGTTTCGCCCTCGTAGTGGGCCATGACGATGAACAGCTGCCCATCCTCGGTTTCCGCGATCTCGTGCACAGTGCCAATATTGGGATGATCCAGGGCTGAGGCAGCCTTGGCTTCACGGATGAAGCGAACTTTTTCTTCTTCATCTCCGCGGATATGGTGTGGAAGAAATTTTAGAGCGACCTGGCGTTCCAGTTTCAGGTCCTGGGCTTTGTAGACCACGCCCATGCCTCCCTCACCCAGCTTTTCCAGGATGCGATAGTGGGAGACGGTTTTACCAATCATCGAGTGACTCGACAATTTGACAGGGGTAACAACGGTTGGGGAATCAGCAGCTAGCCCTTTTGCCAGTACCTCCAATGCAGGGACTTCAATGAAGTTCTCAGCCGACGGCTGATGCAGGAGTAACAATTCGACCCCCCGACGCAGTTCTTCATCCCCGGCACAAGCCTCATCCAAGAAAGCCTTACGCTGGGACTGGTCCAACTCCAGTGCTGAGTGATACAGCTTCTCAACTTGTTCCCAGCGGTTCATAAAAGCAGTGGTTAGCGGTTAGTGTTCAGTGGTCGTGGAAAGCAAAAGCTCAGGCGCATCAGAGTCATGCCGCCCGCGAATCCGGGAACGTCTCCTCCTCCGGGAGGGTCATGCGGGTTCTAGCCAGCGAGTGACAACCACTGAATAACTTCGGCCGCGTTCTTGTCGGGTGGAAACACCGGATAGAAGACTTTGGTAATCTGGCCGCCATCGATGATCAGAGTCAGCCGCTTGATCAGAGTCATCCCTGCCACTTGAAAGGTGGGCAAGGCTAAGGCACGGGTGAAGGCAAACTCTGAGTCGCTGAGCAATTCAAACGGCAGTTGCAGCCGCTGGGCTGCCTCTCGCTGGTAGTCCGTTTCCTGCGTGCTAAGACCAAACACCCGTACCCCGAGTGCCTGGAGCTGCTGGTAATGATCTCTGAAGGCACAGGACTGCGGCGTGCACCCCCGCGCTCCGGGAATTTCATTCCAGCCTTGCGGAATCTCCTGGTCTGGCCGGCCGGTTCGCGGATAACAGTAAACGACCGTTTTGCCCGAAAGGGTTGACAAATCCACCTTGCGGCCGGCAGTAGACAGCAGCTCGACAGAGGGAAGTCGTAACCCCGCCAGATGATCACATGCGCCATCATTGAGCGGCACGGGTAGATTTTTTGGCAATTCGTACAGGTTGTCTGTCCTGGACATGGGATGACACCCCCACCAAGTCCGCCGGCCACTATCTCGAAGGGTCGCCAGCAGTATCAGCAACAGCCCGGCCCCAAGTGCCACAGCAAGGACTGCAAAGGCTGACCCTTGTCGCTGTTGCTTGTTCGGCTGAGGCTCCCCAGCAATCAAGGCCATGCCTCCTCTTGAGCGTGAAGCCGGAAGCCAGAGTGCCGGACTCGAAGCACTCTCACTCGCCACTCATCGGCCTTGGGATGCCTCCGGGAACCGGCCATCAGCCGACGGAGGTCCTATGGTCCTTCCTGTCTCCTGACCTCACACCTCGCACCTGACACTTCACACTGGCACCTGACACCTCATAATCACCGAAAGTTCTCCACCAGCATCAGGTCGCTGCCGGCTTCGTCGAACTGCGAGAACAGGAGGGAGCGGCCGTCCGGTGAAACAGAAAGCCCCTCAGATGGTGGTCCTGACATTGGAGCTACCGTTTTCACTTTGCCAGTGGCGAAGCTCAGAAACTGGATGGAAGACTTCCGATCGGCGCCCGGCTCCGGAATGAAATAGATCCCCTCGTTGACGAGAGAAAAAGCGCGCCGAACACAGACGGGAGCACCTGGCTCTCCTCGCCACCACTCACCGGCATCTTCCAAAGAGCTCCTGAAAAGTTGTCTCCTTTGGGGTAATAGATGGACTTGCCGTCGGGTGACTCGAAGGCCGTCCCGCCTCCATTCCTGGTCACCGGAACAGCCTCCCCTCCTCCGGCCGATACCTTCCATACCTCGAATCGACCTGTCCGTTTCGATGTAAAGTAGACCCACTTGCCATCTCTCGACCAGCTTGGAGCGTCATCGTCCGCGGAATCAGTGGTCAGGGGGATTGGCTTTCCTCCACTCGCCCGGATGACATAAATATCCATGTTCCTTTCCCGACCAAAATCAAAGGCGATACGTTGCCCATCCGGCGACCAGCGCGCCGTCCCGCAATTCGCGCCTGGCTGTAAATAACAAATCCACGGCGTGGGAGCCGTCCGCATCGCTGATCCAGATGCCATAGACTCCACTGCGGTCGGATTCAAAGGCGATTCGCTTGCCGTCAGGAGAGTATTGTGCAGCCAAATCCTGGCGTGTGGAGGCAATGAATCGAGCTGGGGGGCCGCTAGCCACTCCCGGGCCCGCCAGCGGAAGACGCCATATGTTGGAGTCGAACGGCCCCCGCTTGTACGCCAGCCGGTTGCCGATCCGGGAGATGGCTGGGCTGGAAGCCTCTCCACGCCAAATGGTAGCTGCGCCGGTTCCCCGGCGCCGGAAGCCGGTACTCTCCAGAGGCTTCCGGCTAGTTCCAAACTCCGGAGGCAAAGATGATCTCCCGCCCATTCGGAGTCCAGGCGGAACTGAAACTGAAACCCTTCAAGGAAGTCAGACGTCTCGGCTCCCCTTTGGGCTTCAGGTCTTCGGTCAGGTCGAGCAGGTAAATGTCCGAGATCGACGAATCCGGCCGAGCGGCTGAACGCAACAGTGCGCCCGTCCGGCGAGACCGCGGGAGAAAAATCAGACGACGATTTCGTCGGCGGGGAAGTCAAGGTGCGTGTCTTCCCGCTCTCGGTCGATAGCAGCACCAGACCGTCAGTTATGACCGACTTGCCGTCGGGGAGCCAGG
>CAVVYL010000022.1:0-70117 GCA_963752385.1 uncultured Acidimicrobiia bacterium
CAGTTGCTGCAGTATCCAGGGGGCCGGTTGGGTGTTGCGTGACGTTGAAATGGAGAATCTTGCGTCGATCGTGTTCGATGATGGAAACTTTGCAATTCTTTGAAAAAGCCCCATTGCAAAGTAGGTGGCTAAGTCGTAGAATATGTGCCTATTCAGAACTCAAGAGATTGAAACCCGTGGGGACAAGCATGATTCTTGGTCCTTGGCCGCTGGTGAAACCGCTGTAGCCGGCAGCAGTGATCCCGGCGTGCTCCGACATGGCCGTCTACATTCATCTACAAGAGAGGTAGTTATGGACTTCAGAAAATGCTTTCTATCAGCGCCGATGGGCTGGATCCTATTCCTATTGATTGCGATCGAATGCCCTGCAGCGGTCGACCGTGGAGCTATTCAAGGGACTGTCACTGATCCTCAAGGAGCGGTGGTGCCTAATGTTGCGGTGGAAGTCATCAACACCGATACCAATATCGCCGTCAACACCCGTACTAATGACGCCGGCTTTTTCGCCGTGATCGAGCTGGTGCCTGGCAGCAATTACACAGTGCGGTTCCGCGTCCCGGGATTTAAGGTCGTGGAGCGCACCAAGGTGGAGGTAAAGGCCGGCACAAAGGTAGACCTCGATGCAGTCCTTGAGGTCGGCGACGTCGCCGAAACGATCAATATTCAGGCGGAAACCCCGTTGGTGGAGACCACCTCTTCCAACTTCAGCACCGGAGTGCAGACTCAACTCCTGCAACAGGTGCCTCTTGTTGGACGAGACATTCAGACACTCGTACAACTGCTTCCCGGTGTTACCCAGTCGATTGGGCCTTCCGGCTCCGTGTTCGGGTTTGACAGCCAGTTCGGAGGCTTCCCTGATCCAACCCATATCATCGGTTCTGGTATTAGTGCCAACGGGAGCCAGGGTGGGGCTAATGCCTGGTATCTGGATGGAACATTGAACGCAACCCTAGGCCCGGAGAGTGTCGTCGTCAATCCTGCTCCCGACGCGGTTTCCGAATTCAACGTTGTCAACAATGGCTTGGCCCCAGAGTGGGGGCGGACCAGTGGGCTCATTGTGAATGTCGTACTAAAATCAGGAACCAATAATTTTCACGGCAACCTCTACGAGTTCAATCGGAACTCCTACTTCAGCGCCAACAATCCCTTCCAGCGTCGCGACGCCCAGGGAAACGCCTTTTTGTCTCCGCGTGTCAATTTCAACGATTTCGGTGGCACCATCGGTGGTCCCATTAAGCAGAACAAGACTTTCTTTTTCACGTCCTGGGAAACCTCCTTTTTGCATGTGACAAAGCCGCGCATTTACACGGTGCCTACAGCCAGGAATCGAGCAGGCGATTTTAGCGACCGGCCTGACTTGAGACCCTGTGACCAGGCCAATGGCGTGTTCAATTGCTTATATGATCCCTATTCCACCACTGGCCCTGATGCAGACGGTTTGTTTCATCGCACTCCTTTTCCCTCACTGATCATTCCGCCCGACAAAATCGATCCCCTGTCCAAGTTCTATGCTGACAGTTTCCCCACGCCTAATTTCCTGGATCCTTTGCAACAGGGACCGGATGGGTGCGGCGCGTTCTGCGACAACTTCTTGAGTGCGGTCGGTAGCAGTCAAACAACCCACAACATGTCGGTGAAAATAGATCACCATCTCAGCGAGAATAGCAAACTCTTTGCTGAATACCTTCTCAATCCAAGTTTTTATACCAACTTCCGCTTGCCTTGGACAGGTCCGACGGTAGATACCAATGGGATCGCAGGTGCTCAACCTTACCGCACCATGAACCAGATCTTTACACTCGGACACACCTATACGTTTGGATCTACCTGGGTCAACGAGGCCCGTGCCAGTTGGAGCCGCCAAAATCAAGGGCGCAGAACAAAATCCCGATGAACTGGTGGGCAATGACGAGATCAAGAAGCGCATTGAGGGCCTGAATTTCGTTTTGAACGAGTTCGGGCCTGTACCCACGATCAGCGTTGGAGGTCTCCCTGGATTCGGCCCACAGCAATGGCAGAATGGAATTCAAGGAGTGGACGCCTTCACCGTGCTCGACAACGTGTCGAAGATTATCGGTAAGCATACCGTCAAAACGGGCCTGATGTGGCGTCGTGACCGTAACTGGAACCATGCGGGTTGGGGATACAACCTGAATTTTGGGGCGCCGCTGAGCAGTGATCCAGTCAGCGGACAGGGAGGAAATGGCTTAGCACAATTTCTGCTAGGTGCTGTAGAGCCGGGCAGTGGGAACGGCACATATCACGCCCCTTACCAGAGTAATGACTATTGGGGTTTTTATGTCCAGGATGACTATCGTATCAGCTCCAATTTCACTCTGAACTTTGGCCTCCGCTATGACATCTTTGGATGGTTCCGAGAGCGGTCAGACGCCCTGGCCAACTTCGATTTCAGCCAGATCAACCCCATAGTTCCATATAAAGGTAGATATGTTTACTTCGGAACATCAGCACACCCAGACCGCAATGTCTTCCCGGCGCACAAGAACAGCTTCGGACCTCGCTTGTCATTTGCCTGGACGCCATTTGATGATAAGAAAACCGTGATCCGTGGTGGTTACGGACTGATTTACAGCAACGGTATCAGCGTCGCCTTTGGGACTCAGAATGCTTCTATCAGCGCCCCCGCATTCGCTAACTTCTTCGGATATCACGACCCGGATTTCTTTGATGTGTTCCCAGCATTTCAGTTTAGTAAAGGTGCCCCTGATCTCGGGATTCCGCCGGTGGATCAGGTCAAGAAGGATGACAACCAGTTTCTGGGACTCGGTACCGGAGGCGGTTTCCTGAACGGAAGCAAAGATCCCTATGTCCAACAGTGGAGCTTGTACGTCCAGCGAGAATTACCGGGCGACATGGTCCTGAGCGTCGGATACGTGGGAACCCACGGCTTACATCTCTACGGTGATGAATTCCGCAACAACAATTATGTGCCAACAAGAACTCGACAGACTCTCCGCAATAACATCAATCAAGTGGTACCCACGCCTGAAGGACTGGTTCCGGTTTATGGGGCGGAGATGCCACTGGAGAGGTTACTGCGTCCCTACCCTCATTACGGCAACGTTGGCATCAATACCAATCCGGACGGATTCAATCGCTACCATTCGCTTCAGTCCAGATTCGAAAAACGTTTTTCCCACGGTTTGAGCTTTGCGACCGCATACACCTTCCAAAAGAATATTGGAACCCCTAACACCGGCAGTCTCATTGGCAATACGGCCACGCCAACAACCCTCGGGCGCACGGTGGGAAGAAGTGCTTTCGTGGCCGGGGCTATTTCGGGTGGCAGTGGCAATGGACCGAGTGGAGGAGCAAGCGCCCAGGATCCAGACAACCGCACTCTTGATGTCGCCCTTACGGCCGATGATATTCCGCACGTATTTAACTTTGCCGCCTTTTACGAACTTCCATTTGGCCAAAACAAACCCTTCTTGGCCAACAGCCGTTTTGCCAATATTGTGCTTGGCGGATGGAGACTCACCCAGAATTGGAACGTTCAGACTGGTGTACCAGTTACCATTATTGCTCCCTGTAACGAGCTTAGTTGCCGTCCTAATTTCATCGGCGATCCACGCTTCAATGGAGATCGCAGCCGGCAAGAGGAGCAGAATCAGTGGTTCAACCCGGCTGCCTTCGAAGCTCCCTTTGGCTCCAACCCTGAAATCCTCAATGCAGCAGATCCGAGTATCTATGATGAGTGGTGGCGGTTCGGGAATATGGGCCTACGCCATCCAACGGTCCGTTCCCCCGGATTCTGGAACCTAGATGTGTCTCTTTCGAAAGACTTCCATTTCGGTGATACCCGCTACTTCAGCTTCCGGTGGGAAATCTACAATGTCCTGAATCACCAGAACCTCGGGATACCCAATACCAACTGGTGTCTGCCACCCCTCCCGGACGGCTCAACGGATCTCGTGCATCAGTTTGGTTGCCAGTTTGGCAAGATCACCAACGTTCAAACCGACCCCCGAGCTATGCAGTTTGGGCTGAAGTTTTACTGGTGAAGCACAGCTGAGAATGCCACAGAGACAGCAAAACACGAGACCGGAGTAGCACAACGATTTTACGGGTCTGGCTTTTGCAGTCGGTTGATAACTCTGTAACATAGAGACCATAGAAGCGAAGGCTGAGTCCACGCAACAAGCTTTTGTTCGCCGATAGCCGCACTTCATAAGTCCGGTTCTCAATGTTCGCGGAGTACTGCGATTTTCTCGTAGTGTCTCAGCGCCTCCGTGGTTATTTTTTCTCTGTTGCGTTTGCCGACTGCCAAACCGACGCACCCTCCTCCACGATGATCTGCTGGTCGGTAGGAACGTCATCAAACCGATCCACAAGGCCACTCGGCCAGCGCACCGTCAGGCGATCCACCTTCTTGTTGTGTCCCAGACCAAAATGTAGACGCAGATCGTTCTGGGAGAGGTAGCTCCCTCCGCTGCGAACTTCATCCATTTGAGTCAACCCGCCCGCCTGAATCATGACTCTCGTTCCGATACCACTTCGATTGGATTTCCTTCCGACTGTCCTGATGCCAATCCAATGGTGCCGCTCCGAGTTCTGAGCGAGCAACAATGAGGGGGGTTCATTCATTTCATTGATGGCTACGGCGAGTCGGCCGTCATTGTGAAGATCTGCCGCTGCGGCTCCACGGCTGGAGTGGACTTTCAGAAAAGCCGGACCTGAAGAGCCGGAGACCTCTTCAAAGGCACCATTGCGCAGGTTTCGGTAAAACAGCTTCCTCTGCTTGAAAGTCGTGTCGATCTTGGCAGCGTCCACCTCGGGGGCAATATGTCCATTTACCATCAGAATATCGATCCAGCCGTCGCTGTCGGGATCAAAGCATAGGAGTCCCCAGCCCAAATAGCTGCGCAAACGTCCGAGTCCAGCTTGAAACACCCGGTCAGAAAAGGTCCCATTTCCATTGTTGCGGTAAAGATTCGGACTGTCGTCTGAGAAGTTAGTCTTCAGCAGATCAAAATGGCCGTCCTGATCATAATCGCCTGCGGCTACGCCCATGCCAGCCTGGGATTCCCCGTCTTCATTGAAGGAGGTGCCGGAAGCAAATCCAACATCGGTGAAGGTGCCGTTCTGATTATTCCGATAGAGGATACTAGGGGCCGAGTCACAAGCCACATAGATATCCGGCCAGCCGTCGTTGTTATAGTCGAAGGACAGCACTCCCAGTCCGTAGTATCCGTCCGTCTGACGGATTGCTGTCGATGCGCTCTGGTCACTGAAGGTTCCATCGCCGTTATTATGGTAGAGATAGTTGACCGCCCTTTTGAGTCCGCGCGGTCCACAGGCTAAAGGGATGCCTTTGTACTGACAAAACTGACCGGACCCAGGTAAGGGAATCGCGGACAGGTCGAGACCTAGATCGACATAGTTTGCGACGAATAGGTCAACGTGCCCATCCCTGTCGTAATCGACAAAGGCACACCCGCTGTTCCAGCGACCGTCTACCCCAGCCACCCCGGCTTTTTCTGCCAATTCGGTAAATGTTCCGTCGCGGTTGTTGTGATAAAGCTTGTTCTTGCCGTAGTAGGTGACAAACAGGTCGTCGAAGCCATCATTGTCATAGTCGGCAACACAAGCCCCTTGCCCCCACCCAGAATAGTTAACTCCTGATCTCTTCGTGACGTCAGTGAAAGTGCCCTTGCCGTCATTCTTGTAAAGATGGCTAACCGGTTCTGAGATCTCAGACTTTTCAAAGCGCCGACCATTTACGAAAAACAAGTCCACATACCCATCACGGTCATAGTCGATGTAGGCCACTCCACAGCCTGTAGTCTCCAAAAGATACTGCTTTCGGTCGAGGCCTCCGAAGACATTGGTGGTTGTTAGCCCCACTTCAGTAGCTACGTCGATAAAGTTGAGAATATTAGTGCCAGACACGGAAAAGGAAATAAAGCAAACGGCCCCAGACAGCACGCACAACGCCATGACAAGACAGAGTCTCATACAGGTATTTTCCTATCGAGTCCCGGGCGCACGAACTTGGTCAATCCTTCCTATTCTTAGAAGACATTCGGTCCAGTAACTGAGCTAATCTACCGGCGATCTCCTCAGAGTCAGGCCGTAGCTCAGTTGCGCGCCGCAGCACCTGAACGGCCCGATCGAGTTCATTCTTACGAATCAGCGAGTCTGAATAGAGAGACAGTTGCTGAGCGAGTAATTTGCGCGCTCCGTCGTCATCGGGTCTAAGTTCGTGAGCGCGTGTCAGTGACTGGATAGCCCTGTCATCCTCCGCCAGCATGTAGAAGATCGTGCCCGAAAGCATGTTGGCTTCGAAAAAATTGGGTCGTAACCCAACCGCTATTTCCGCGTGATAGCGCGCTTTGGACATGTCCTTCAAGTGATAAGAAGTCAGAGCCACGTTATAGTGTACTTCTGACGAATCCGGATCCAGGGAAACCGCTTTCTCCCAAGCCTCCAAGGCCCGCCGATATTCGCCCGACTTACCAAACAGGATTCCAATACTGACCAACTTGTCCACGTCATCAGTCTCAAGAAGAGGCTGGCACTTGTCCCAGGCTTTTTTGGGTTGGCCTTCAAGAAGTAGGGATCGACACTCAGAGATGGCAACGGATCCCTTTAGGTAGTAGTCATGCAGCCTCTGCGTCTCAGCAAACTCCTCCTCTGCTTTCCTGGTCTCACCCAGTTTCTGATACGAACGGGCAAGAAACTGATGACAACGGTAGTCTCGAAAATTGTCCGCAATGGCTTGGCGCAACACATGGGCCGCCTCGGAGAATCTTCCTGTTTTGAAATAGGCAACGCCGAGATGATAGAGTTCGTCTCGAAAAACTCCTGCGCTTCTTAGCGAGCGGAATTGCTGAATCGCAGACTGGTAGTCTTGCTGAAGGAGATCGAGGCGGCCCAGATAGTAGGTTGCCAAGACGCGATGTTCTTTGGCCTGGAGCATCTGCTGAAACAGGGTTCGGGCAACGTCATAGTTGCGCAATTCAAACTGACAAACGGCCAGTTGCTGCTGTGCCTCGACCAACTTGGAATCCCTGTGCAAAGCCTGTTCAAATTCCTGCGCAGCCTCCTTGAATCGCTCCATTTGCATTAGCCGGTTTCCCTCGCCCAAGTGAGCGCGAGCAGAAACAGATTGCTGAGCAATATTGGAAGGGTCAACCAGAATCGTGATCAGCAAGAGAATCAATAATGTCATGCGAATACATCCTCTAACCTAGCTCAATGCCGTGCTGCAACAGGCGTCGCAGAATCCCCGGGGCCTATCCAAGAACTGCGGTCGGGACCGTCCAGGCTGCACAGCGGTGTTTGCGGTTCAACAACTTGTGGGCAGCGATGCCTGCACCACAAGCAGAAAATTGTCTCTCTTGGCTTCTAGCGAGACAAGAGCCTGAATGGAAGAGCAACCGTCTTGACATCCATCGTACGACATTTATTATCTGCCCATGATGAGAAATTCCTGTCTAATGGCGGTGTTGCTCGTCCTTTGGCAAGGCGAAGAAATCAGAGCGCAAGTGCCAACTTCGGAGGAGCAGCAATACCTCTTCTCGGTGCTTCCACTCATTGAGAAAGGACAGCTCGCGCAGGCCGAGGAACAGCTGAGGGCAGGAATCAAGCTTTACCCACGCTCAGCTATTCTTCACAATGCGCAGGGGATTGTCTATCAAAGGCAAAATGAACTCGACAAGGCTATTGGAGCTTTCCAGGAGGCTTTAGCGTTACTGCCAACCTTTACCGCAGCCCAGCTCCATTTGGCCGAGCTCTATCGCCAGCGAGGTGAGAGAAAAGAGGCTGCCAGGTGGTTTGCCACTGCGGGTGAGAGCACTACCCATTTTGAGGCACTTGGCCACGGCGGGAGTTGGACTTGCGCAGTGTGAAGAGTATGGACGGGCAATTCAGGTCCTGGAGAAGGCCCAAGCCCTTCGACCTGACTCAGAGCCGGTGTCGTACAACCTTGCGCTGGCCCGCTACAAGATGGGAGAGTTCCAGGCCGCCTGGGATACGCTCAAATCCATGTCGTCTGTGGCTCAGCAAAAGCGAGCGGACCTCCTATTCCTACGGGGTCAGGTCCAACACGCACTGAATCAAGGTGGGAGTGAAGATCTGGCTAAGGCTTGCCGCCTGGAACCTTCGTCAGAAGACTTTTGCACGGAGGCTGCTCTTGCCCTTATGCAAGAAGAAAGACCTCAGGAGGCTCTTTCCCTTTTGGAAAAGAGTTTGGAGGAGTCTCCCTCCTCGATCGCTCTGTTATCCAGTCTGGGCCTAGTTCAGTTTCGACTGGGCAAGTACCCGGAAGCCATTCACAGCTACAAGCGGGCAATTGAACAAGATCCCGCTGCTGATGCTTCGCGGGAAGGCTTAGCCTTTCTTCTTTACATGCTGGGGGACCTGGAACAGGCGAGAGCAGTCACCGAAGAAGGGTTGAAAGATCTTGATGCCGATTTCTATCTGGATCAGCTTCATGCGATGATCCTTTACCGCTTGTCATCTCAACTGTGGAAAGAGGCACTGAAGTCGGTCAATCGAGCAATACAAAAGAATCCTCGCTTTGCCCCCTCTTTCTTTCTGCGTGGGAAGATACAAATGGAACTTAACGAGCTAGAAAATGCCTTGCAGGACTTCGAGATGGCCGCCCAGCTTGACAGCAAATATGCGCTACCACACTACAAGATGGCTCAAATCTTTCTGAAACAAGGGCGCATGGAACATGCCGAGGTGGCGCGGAAGAAATTCTTTGAACTCGGCCAACAGCGAGAAGAGGAACTCTTGCTCAGACAAACTCAGGAGCTCCTGATGAGGAGGGCTCAATAGGTTTCATCCCGAAGCTATTGGAGCCTTCCAGGCAGGTACTGTCGCAGAAAACGAGCCGCGAGAATGAATCCATTCTTGCGCGCTTGGGGGAACTCCATTTGATCATCGCTGGGGGCCTCATCCCAGAACGGGTCTTCGTGCTCTACGGCCATGCCACCGGCAAACTCCGCCTCCCGCGGGTAATTCCAGTCGAAAGCAGGCTGTGAACGGCACACAACCCGTCAAACCAGAATTTCCTTCACGATCCGAGCGTCGTAGACCGAGGTCAGTTTCTCTTCGAGGCCACTTTGATCAAAAACGAGCTTGCGGTAATCCATGCCGAGCAAGTGAAGAATCGTGGCGTGCCAGTCTGTAATGCTGACCTTGTCGTCCACTGCTTCATATCCAAGTTCGTCCGTGGAACCGTAGACAATACCTTTCTTCACTCCTCCGCCTGCCATCCACAGGCTGAACCCCTTGGGATTGTGATCGCGACCTACAGATTGGGATCCGTCGACCAACTGCGCGATGGGCATACGTCCGAACTCCCCGCCCCAGACCACGAGGGTGTCGTCGAGCAGGCCGCGCTGTTTCAGGTCTTGAAGCAAGGCAGCGATGGGCTGGTCGGTCCGTAGGGCGGCAGTTCTCATTCCTTCCTCAAGATGAGAGTGGTTATCCCAGATTTGGCCGTTAATATACAGTTGAACGAATCGCACTCCACGCTCGACCAAACGCCTGGCCATCAAGCAGCGTCTCCCGTAAGAATCTGTGGGATCTTTCCCAATGCCGTACATTTCGCGCGTCGCCGGACTCTCCCTGGAGAGGTCCAAAGCGTCGCTAGCTTCCAACTGCAGGCGTGCTGCCAGTTGATAGGCCGCGATTCGCGCATCGAGCTGAAGCTGGTTGGGGCGACTTCGCTTGTGAACTTGGTCCAGTTTATGAATCAGATCGCGCTCGGCGCTGAGCTCGCCGGGAGACTTAGGCACCTCAGGTTCAAGGTCCAGAATGGGAGAACCTACAGATCGCAAGCGCATTCCCTGGTAGAGCGGTGGAAGCAGGCCCGACTGCCAATTCCAAGAGCTGTTGATAGGTAGACCAAGAGGATCATCCAGGACCACGTAAGCAGGCAGATTCTGGTTTTCTGTGCCGAGTCCAAACACGACCCAGGAGCCGAGTGACGGGCGCCCCGAGATTGCCCGGCCGGTTTGAACCATGAACAGCGCCTGCTCGTGGTTGAAGTGCACGGTGTACATCGAGCGAATAATGGCGACGTCGTCGATGTGCCGGGCCAGGTGAGGCATCAAGTCTGAGACCCAGGTTCCCGACTTGCCATATTGCGTGAAAGTGAACGGACTGCGCATCAACTTGCCGGTGTGATCGACGTTGGTCTGGCCGCCCGCCAGGGAGTGATCCTGGCCGTGATGTTTGTCGAGGAGCGGCTTCGGATCGAACAGATCTACCTGGCTGGGCCCGCCGTTCATGAAGAGATGGATGACAGCCTTCGCTTTCGCCGGGAAATTGGGTTTTCGAGGCTGCAGGTCATAAACCCGACGATGACCCGGCGGCAAACCGCCGGCAGCCTCAGCGGAGTCAGCTACCAATGGAGCCGCGCTTCCATACAGATCCTGGCTTAACACGGTGGCGAGAGCAGTTCCATAAATGCCGTCGGAGATCCGCTCGAAAAACCGACGCCGGTTCATCGGTGTACCAGCGTAGTGTCTGCGAAAATCAGAAGGGTTCGAGAGCATGATTGACCTCGATCGTTAGATTAATCGACATACATGAACGCCGCTGAATTGACGAGGGCATGGCAGAAACTTTGCAAAGCCTTCGGCACATTTTGCTCCAGTCCAGTGATGTCCTCTGCAGCAGCAGTCTTGCTCGGCGGCACATCCTGGGGAGAGTGCCCCCGGGCGGCTGCCGTATTATTCTCGATAGGTGACTTCGCAGTTTCGGCCATCAGCCGGTTCATGCCTTCCAGACTGACCTTCCTTTCTTCCTCAGTCGGAGGGCGGCCCAATGCAATCCAATAGGCTTGATCGATCTGCTTCCGGGGCTCACGGCCCGCTTCCATCCATACGCGTTCGGCAAAGTGCCGAGCCAACTTCTCCACCAGCGCATTGTTCATCAGATGCAGCGCTTGGGTCGCCACCGTCGAGACTTCCCTCTGCAAGCAGTTCGGACTCATTGCGGGAAGATCAAAGCTACTGAGGAGTGTCGGCATCTTGCTCCGCCGCTGCTCCACATAGACGCTGCGGCGCCAACCCTTTCCAGGGTCGATCGGCGTGACCAGTCCGTCATCGCGTGCTTCGACGGGCTGAGGAGGGCCGTAACGGGTCTCGTCGAGCCGGCCTGACACCAGGAAAAGAGCGTCAGACACTTCCTCAGCCGTGAGTCTTCTCAGAGGCATCCGTGACAGCAAAACATTGTCCGGATCTGCCTTCTCGAGTTCAGAAGTGACGGTGGAACTCTGGCGGTAGGTGGTAGAGGTCATAATCAGGCGCTGCATGTTCTTGATGCTCCATCCTTGCTGGACAAACTCGGTTGCCAGCCAGTCCAGCAATTCCGGGTGAGTCGGTGGTGTCCCCGTCCGGCCAAAGTTGCCCAGGGTCCTGACGATCCCGCCCCCAAAATGTCTGGCCCAGACGCGATTGATCATCACCCTTGCCGTCAACGGATGTTCTGGCCTGATCAACCATCTCGAAAAGGCCAAACGACGGCCAGTGGAACTCGCTCCCGGCCAGGGAGGCTTAGCCTCAAAAAGTGCCTTCCCGTCGGTTAACACCGCAGGAACACCAGGGCCCACCGGCGGTCCTGGATTCGTGGGATCTCCGCGCCAGAGAATATAGGTCGGTGTCGGATTGCCCCGGTCCCACAGAGCCCGAATCCTCGGTTCGGGTTCTTTCTGAACTTCCAGTAGTTGGACTTGACGTCCAGTTACCTCTACTGCCTGACGATACGCGGCATCAGCCAGCTTCAGTTCTGCAGGCTTGATGGTGAGGAGGTCTGAGAATTTGTCGGCCAGGTATTTTTGAACCTCAGTACGCTGATCGTTGGGAGTGTCGAGCAACTTGCGCAAATCCTCTCGCAGACTCTCCGGTAGTTTAGCCAGCCGCTCGTCCAGGAGCTTTTTCTTAAGCGGCTCTGCTTTTGCGTCCAGCGCCTCTTTGAGTGATTTGATTTCGCGGTCTAAGACTTCGTTGCGGGCTTCTCTTCCCTGCTGCTCCCGGATCAGTTGAACGGGAGTTGCGGCAGGTCTGACATAAGGCAACAGTCGTGCCTTGTGTGCCGAAAGTGGTTTTCCGTCAAAAGATACGATCTGCGGCATCAGCCAGTCGTAATAGTCGAAAGCGCCCTTGAAGACTGCTAACAGGCGATAATAGTCGCGCTGCGGAATGGGATCGTACTTGTGACTGTGGCAGCGGGCACAGTTAATGGTCAGACCCATTACTCCCGATCCGAGGATACTCATTTCGTCCGCGACCACATCCAGCCGATCGTCGATGGAGTTGGTCGCGGTGTCATAGGTAGAATCAGGGCCCATGCGCAGGAAGCCAGTGGCAATCAGGTTGTCCATCATGGCCGGTGTGATCACAGGTGCGTTTTCGTAGTCCTCCAGCTCGTCCCCAGCAATCTGCTCCAATAGAAAGCGGGCGTAGGGCTTGTCGCTGTTAAACGATTGAATGACATAGTCTCGATAACGCCA
Organism: uncultured Acidimicrobiia bacterium; assembly: GCA_963752385.1. Classification (GTDB taxonomy): domain Bacteria; phylum Acidobacteriota; class Terriglobia; order Versatilivoradales; family Versatilivoraceae; genus CAVVYL01. The sequence goes on from CAVVYL010000022.1 coordinate 12,494, forward strand.
GGCATAGGGACGGATATTGTCCGAATCAAGCTTTCCGCCCTCCGAATCGGCGTAACCCGCCAGATCCAGCCAGAAACGCCCCCAGTGTTCCCCGTAGCGCTGCGAGGTGAGCAGATGGTCGACCAGTTTGTCATAGGCCTTCGGGTCCTTGTCTGCCAGGAATTCCTGAACGTCTTTGGGTGTTGGCGGCAAACCTGTCAAGTCATAAGAGGCCCGGCGAATCAGCGTCAGTTTGTCAGCTTCGGGAGAAAAGGGCAGACCCTTTCCTTCCAGTTTGCTGAGGACGAAAGCGTCAATTGGGTTCCGGACAAGTTCTGAATGTGTAACGCTCGGAATGGGCGGCCGCCGCGGAGATTGGAAGGCCCAGAACTGGCGGTCCTTGTCGGACACGAGTGGTTCCGGCCCAGCCTGTTCGACCTCAGCGCTCTTTCCCTCTAGAGCCCCCTGCGCGATCCATCGCACGACTTTCTCAACCTCGGGTGAAGTAATAGGCCGGAGACTCACATCGTTCAATCCCTTCTTGGGCGGCATCTCTCCGGACCGTAACTTTTGGATGATTAGACTCTGATCTGGCTCCCCTGGCACCAGAGCTGGGCCTGATTTTCCTCCTCTGAGCATGGCCTCGCGACTACTCAGGTCCAGGCCTCCTTCCTTAGTTCCCGTGCCGTGGCAGGCGGTACAGCGCAGCAGCATGATGGGCAAAATGTCATCGGCAGTTACCGGGTGCGAATTCGCAGTTGCACTTTCTGCCGCAGGTGCCCCCGCCTGGATCCATTCTCGGATTGTCGCCACCTGTTCCTTTGATAGTGGTTGGCCCCCTTTCGGCATCTGTTCAGCCCGGACCTTCTCATAGAGCAAGCTATTCTCAGGATTCCCCGGAACGATGACCGGACCCGATTCGCTGCCCTTTATGACGCCGTCCAGTGTTGTCAGATCCAGATTCTGCATTTTGTTGTTCGGACCGTGGCATTGAACACAGCTTGCCTCGAAGATAGGAAGCACGTCCGTTCTCAAAGTGGACCTTCTTCTGAGGCAGCGGTACCCGGCTGTTTTTCGTGGTGGATTCAGGAGGAGCATTACCGGGGCGGCTGAGACCCGGAGTGGCGCACAACAGCCAAGCCTGTGGCAATGGCAATTCGGAGAAGTACTCGCCAAAAGGACAATCTTCTAATCACCGACATATCTTGCATAGGCTAGCATTCTGGACCAGCTCATAGGGTGTTCTTGTTCACTTCGTCTCCAATCGGTTGACGACGAGGGCCCATCTTGGGTCTAATCAAAGCTCTTCAATAGATGAATCGCACCCCAAACTGAACTTGACGTGCATCGTCTTCTGCCGACAGGATCTCACCAAACCGCGGACGGTCGATGTTGTTCTGCGGTGTCTCCCAATGGGGTGTATTAGTCATATTGAACAATTCGAAACGCAATTCGAGATGCCTGGCTTCACCCAATCCGATTTTCCTAAACAATGAGACGTCATAGTTCACGCGGCCCGGGCCATAGAGCAGCTGAGCCCCAGCATTCCCGTATCTGCCAAACGAAGGTTCGAGGAAAGCAGAGGTATCAAAGAACAATTCGTCGGGGCCTGTTCCGCCCAGAATGGCCGGAGTGCCCGCCACATCCGGATGGTTGCGAGTCAGCCTGACTCCGTCCAATCGCGCCGGGTTCGCCAACACTGAAAAGGGACGGCCGCCATAGGCTGTAAAGATCCCGTTATATTGCCATCCTCCCAGAATTCGAGAGAGCGGACCGTTCTTCAGAAAGGGTTTATTTGGACCAAAAGGTAGCTCCCAAAGATGACTCGTCACAAATTGCTGCTTATTGGTGTCGACACCACGGCCGAGGTGTCGAAATTCTTGTGGGAAATCTCCATCTCCATGGAGATAACCGATCCCGCGTTGCCACGTATAGGCTGCGGTAAGAGCGACCCCTTGTGAGAATCGCTTATTCAGATTGACCTGGAGCGAATTGTAAACCGAATTGACATTGAAGCGCGCCTGCTCGACGCTGGATGAGTAGCCAAATTTTTTGAAGAGTGCGCCACCGTCATCTCCTGAACCAGGCGGCGAGTAGTTTAGCTGTTCGTAGTTGTCGAAAAGTCTCACTCCGCGGTTTCCGACGTAGCCAACCTCTAAACTGAGATCGGGCAAGAGCTCCCTCTGCAGGGTCAGATTGTATGATTGGACGTAGGGAAACTTACTGTCAAAGGCCAGGGAATAGAAAGCCTGATCAGGCGGAGCCGGATCATAGATTCCATTGGGAGGGAGCTCCGGCAAGACCAGGGGAATAGTTTGGGCCAAAGTTCCTTCCGGAAAAGCATCCCCTAAGACTCCAGCATTCTGAACAGAGACATTAGGGAAATTGGTGGACAGCAGGGCTCCGGCCCCTCCAAAGGGGTGTATCGTGTAGCTTATCCCATATCCTCCTCGGAGAACCGTTTTGTCATTCAGCCGGTAAGCAAAGCCGAAACGAGGCGCAAAATTCCTGTAGTAAGGCATCACATTGGCAGCAGTCGACACATCGCCCAACCCTGCGACCAATACTCGTCCTGTGACTGGATCGTAGTTAGCGGCTCCTCCTCGCTCCGGTGCGGTGACAGGCGAGTACAATTCCCAGCGCAAACCAAGATTTAGACTGAACTTGGGTGTCATTTGCCAATTGTCTTGACCGAAGAAGAAGAATTGGTTAGCCCGGTCTCGGGGTGGTGTGACGAGTTGATTCCGCGTGACGCTGTCGGGTAGCCCAAGCAGAAATGAGGAGAATGTATCACCCTCGTGCAATTCGAGAAGATCGATGTACGCGTCATCGAGGCCACGAGTGACAAAGCTGTAAAAGAAGAATGTGCCGGTGTTTGAGGAGCGGCTGTCGCGCGTCAGATGCAGGCGACGGATGTCGGCCCCCCACTTGAAGTTGTGTTTGCCTTCAATCCTTGTCCAGGTGTTTGACCACTGGAAGGTGGTCTGATCGTTAACGATTGGGTAGTAAGGGTAGAATCCAATGTTGGTCACGCTTCCATCATAGAAATACATCAGAGGCAGCGGCGCATCGGGTTCGAAGCCCTGGATGTCAAATTCTTGAGGCGATCGTTGATCTAAGCCTTTGTAGGAATAATAGAAACTATTCACACCGAAGCGAAACTCGGTAACTGTTTTGGCTCCAAAAGTGTGGGTCAGGTTGGTTGTGATATTGCGGACCCGTTGCTTACCCTCGCCGTTCAGGAAGCCATCCGGCCGAAGCGCCGCGCCAGCGAAGGAAAAGGACTCGGTATCGACGTTCCTGAAATTATACTTTACAAATAGGTTGGTAGACGCGTTGACAGCGTGATCCGCCCGAATGTCAAAGTTGTAGACATTCCGCGGAGTAGGAACGCGAACCGAGTAGTTTTCGGTCAGGCTGTCACCGATATTTGGCAGTGGGATCAAATCGATCATTTTCCTGGCCTGCGGGCTGAAGCGGGAGTCGGGAATGATGTTGCCGGGAAACACGAGTCGGCCAAGACCCTCAGCGTCTCCCGTGAGTGGGTCAAAAAGAGAGCCCGTGTAGATCGGCTGACCCGCAGGATCGAAAAGTCCTAAAGGCTGTCCTAAAACCGAAGAAAAATCGCCACTACGGAACGCCGGGATCGGCACGGAGAGAAGCTGGGTCTCATCCTGACGCAGGTTCGTGCCTTCAAAGTCACCGAAAAAGAAGGTTCGATCTTTAACAATCGGACCGCCGATAGTAGTGCCATACTGGTTTTGAACGCTCTTGGGCAGAGACTCCTCCCTGGGTAGGGCGCGTCGCGCTCGCAAGAAGGTGTCGCGGTGGAACTCGTATAGGGTGCCATGGAATTCATTGGTCCCTCCCCTGGTTTGCACGTTCACTACAGCACCACCGGCTCGGCCAAATTCTGCGTCATAATTAGAAGTTGCAACATGCACCTCTTGGATGGATTCGATGGGAGGAACCTGGACGGTATTACCAAGTATGGGATCATTGTTATCGACTCCATCGATCTGATAATTGTTGGAGTACCTCTCTAGACCATTGACAGAAGTCAGGCGGGTGTCATCCGGCCCGATGTCGGTAATACTTTGCTGGGGCCGACCAGTGCCCGGCATTATGGAGATCAGATCCTGATACTTCCGATCCAGGCTGGGTAGTTGCTGAAGTTGCTGTCGGTCAAAGGTAGTGGCAACTTGCGCTCCTTCCGTTTGAAGCAAAGGGGGCGCATCACTGACGACTAACCTTTCTGTCCCTTCCCCTAGCTGAAGCTGAACATCCAAGCGGGTCAAGGAAGCTACTCGCACCGTGATGTTCTCCTGCACGAACGTCTTGAAACCAGCGTGGCTCACCTCCAGCGTGTATGTGCCAGGGTTTAGAAATGGAATGGAGTAGCTTCCCGTTTCGTTGGTGGACACGCCTTTGGGAACTCCAGTTTCCACACGGCGAACGGTCACGTGCGCGTCAGGGATCATGGCTCCCGAAGGGTCCTTAACGACTCCAACAATCGTGCCGGTCACAGCTTGCCCGTAGATAAGGAGCGGCGCAATTGCCGATAGTACGATGACAGAGTAAATACTCAGTTTAGGATTCACGACGAGTCTCCTTATCAGTAGACCAGTGCCATCTGATATTGAGGGACCCTTCAATTCGAATTAGCCTGTGCTTCTACCTTTCTCGCCATCTCTCTTGCTGCTTCGGCTTCCTGGCTCATACCCTTTTGTTGGTAAACCATCGCCAATCCGCGATGCGCCTTGGCGAAGGAGGGCCGTATCGCCGTGGCCTTCCTATAGGCTGCGACGGAATCGTCCAGCCGCCCTTGCCTGGCATAGACCGTCCCCAGGTTGAAGTGTGCTTCAACAAAGTCGGGGCGGATCTCGATTGCCTTCTGAAATTCGGTGACTGCGGCACTCAGATTCTCTTGGCGCGCATAAATGCTACCCAAGTTGAAGTGGGGCTCGGCAAAGTTAGGTCGTGCGTCGAGAGCCTTCCTGAATTCTTGGACCGCCGCGCTTTCCTTACCTTGCTGAGCATAGATGACCCCAAGATTATAGAAGGCCCCCGCAAACTTAGCATCAATTTCGGCCGCCTTCTGAAATTGTATGATGGCTTCGTCCAGTCGCTGCTCACGTTGATAGCAAACTCCTAAATGATAGAAAGATTCCTTCAAAGACGAACCTTGGCGAACGGCCTGCTCGAGAGTTTGCCTGGCTTCGACCCAGGATCCCATCTTCATGTAAACAACGGCTAGATTGTTGAGGTTAGCAGGATCGTCAGGTCTTAGAGACAAAGCGCGTTGATAACCAGCCACTGCCTCCGGGTATTTTCCCATCTCACCGTAAGTCCTGGCCATCGCAAGGACTGAGGCCTCGGCCTTAGGATTCAAATTGAGAGCCTCCCGAAAACTTTCAACGGCCATACCGTACTTCTTCATTTTAAAGTAAACGCTACCCAATTGGTGATGCACAATGGAAGGAGTGGAATCCAGCTCTAGCATCTTATGGTACGTTGCAGCGGCCTCCCCCAGCTTTCCACGACCTTGCTGCGCGGCGGCATTCAAATACAGGTTGTAAAGATGGATTCTGTCTTTGGGGTCCGGCAAATCAGTCGTCGACTGAGAAGCTTCACTAGCTGCTCCCATGTAGCCCAAGGTACGCAGCTTGTTCAAAGCCTCCTCCGATAGCCTAGGCGCCGCTTTCCGTGGCTGCTTCCGGGTATAGCGAGTCACGATCTCTTCAAGCCTGTTCTTCAAGGTGGTAGCCACCGCCCGGTTTGTATCAAAGAGATTGATCTTCTCTACCGGGTCATTCTCCAAGTCAAAGAGTTCGGGCTTTTTGGTCTGGATGAGTTTCTGGTGACCAAGCCGCAGAGTATGGAGCGTGCCCCATCCGAAATGTAGATTTGCAAACAGACTTTCGGCATAGATCGGTTCCGGCTCCTGTTTCTTGCCAAGAATCGAAGCCAGCAGGTTGCGGCCTTGCATCTGTGAAGGACACGCTATCCCCACCGCTTGCAGAATGGTGGGCGCCACGTCCAACAAACTCACAGGCAGGCTGACCTCTCGTATTTGCCTGTCCAGATTTGGAATCGAGAAGATCAGCGGAACTCGCAACGTGCTGTCGTACACGTAGTAGCCATGATAAGTCTCGCCGTGCTCTCCCAAGGCTTCACCATGATCGCTGGTGAGCACAATCACGGTTTTGTCCATGAGCTTTCTACCTGCAAGGAAGGTGAACAGTTTCCCGATGACCGAATCGACATACGCGATTTCGCCGTCGTAGAGTTTGCTGCGATAGCGGGACCGAAATGGCTCGGGTGGATCATAAGGGTGGTGTGGATCGTACAAGTGAATCCAAGTAAAGAACTTCTGAGCTTTGTTTTTTTCTATCCAGTTCACAGCGGGAGCGAGCACGTCATCGCCCCGTCTCTGGAGCCCAGTCTCATCTCCGGGAAGGATGGAAGCGTCTCGGGGAGGGAAATTATCGTAGTAGGTGTCAAAACCCTGGTCAAGCTGAAAGAATGAGTCCACTACAAAGGCCGCCGTGAACGCCGCTGTAGCATAGCCATTCTGCTTGAACACCTCCGCCAGGGTGACGCTCTCTCCAGCCAGAGGCGGACCGGCACTGTCCCGAACGCCATTCCACATGGGATAGGTACTAGTGAACAAGGATGCGTGTGAAGGCAGAGTAAAAGGCACTTGTGCGTATGCAGAGATGAAGCTTGTCCCCGCTGCTGCAAGCCGGTCGATACTAGGCGTTTCTGCACCGCGGTAGCCGTAGCAACCTAAACGGTCTGCCCTTAGGGTGTCAATCGTGATCAAGACCACGTTCAAATCAGATTTTGCTTCGGCCCAGGCGGAGCTCGCAGCAACAACTGCGAGAAGCAAGAGAGAACGCCGGATTGTTTCGCGTTTCGTGACCATTATCCGAATACTCGCCTTGGGCGAGCAGTAGCAACAGCCTCTTTATTCATCTTCGCCCAGTTGTGCCAGTAAGCGACGAGCCATTTCTTGGTTGGGGTTTATCTTCAAAGCTTGGTGGAGTGCGTTCCGGGCCTTGTCTGAGCGGTGAGTCTGCACATATACCTTAGCAAGGTTGGTAAACGCCGTATCGGACTGCGGACTGAGTTCGATGACCTGTAGGTAGCTACGCTCTGCCTCATGCAGTTGCTTCATCAGCAAATAGATCGATCCGAGCACGTTGTAGGATTCGGCTTGCTTTGGTCCGAGCTTGACTGCCTCTCGGGCATGCTTCATTGCTTCGTCGAGCGCCCCTTGCTGAGCGTAGATTGTTGCCAGGTTGTGACGCGCAATGTAATTGGGGCCAACCTCCAGTGCCTCCTCGAATTCTTCAATCGCCCGAGACCACTGCTTTCGATTTCGATACACGATTCCAAGTCCCGTTCGGGCTTGGGTGAACAGTGGATCAATTTTCAAGGTCTGTTCATACCAGGTAACGGCCTCATCAACCTTACCCTGTTTGAGGCGTGTCCGAGCCAGGTTGAAACATGCGAGAACATTTTGGGAATCATCCGCCACAACCCGTGAGAACTGCTGTGCTGCCTTTTCTAGGTCACCCAGTTTCTCATATTGAAGTGCCAGAATCACTCGCACTGAAGAGGCCTCAGGGGATTGGTTCAGAACGTCCTCCAGGACTCGAGCCGCGCTAGAGTGTTGACCCCTGTTAGCTGAGGCCAACGCGCTGAGGATTCTGACATACAGACCAATTTTTTCCTTAGGGTCAGCGCGGGTAACAGCCGGGAGAGCACTCTTGCTTCCAGCGCCGGCAACATACCCGAGGGAATGAAGGAGCCGCAATGTTTCTGCTTCGGGGGTCCCGGCTTGTCTGGAAGCCTGGGGCCCTGCGTACCTTGTAATCTGTTCACGTAACCTCTGCTTCATTTGTGCCGCCAGAGCCTGCTGGGTCTGATAGATATTCTTCCTCTCATTAGGATCCACAGACAGGTCGTACAACTCGGGCTGCGGCGCTTCTATGTATTTGTGGCGAGAAGTGCGAATTCCGCGAAGTTCACTCCAACCGAACTGCCTGAGCGGATAAAAAGTTTCAAAATAAGCATCCGGCTCGATGGAGGCCTGCTGTGACTCGGTATCTCCGTCATCAGACCTCAGTAGCCCCATCAAGCTACGACCTTGCATCTCTTTTGCGGGCTGAAGGCCAACGAGACGAAGGATAGTCGGAGCAATGTCGACGCTCCGAACCGAATAGTCGATTGATCTCCTTTTAACGGCTGAATTGGCCAGGTGGACGATCAGGGGGACATGAAGTGTGGAGTCATAAGCGAAGAAACCATGGGTGAACTCCCCATGCTCGCCAAGTGCTTCTCCGTGGTCTGCAGTCACAACAATATGGGTGTTGGCCAGCAGCCCTTTCTGTTTGAGATTCGCCAGCAAAATCCCAATGGCGTGGTCCACATAAGCGATCTCACCATCATAAGGGGAATGAGCAAATCGCGATTTGAAAGGCTCGGGAGGTGAGTAGGGATCATGAGGATCAAACAGGTGCACCCAGGCGAAAAACTTTCGGTTGTCCTGGGTGATCCACGCGAGTGCCTTCTGGACTACTTCTTCGGCCGGACGCTCAATGTGACTGAGATCCGATCCCTGGGACCGTGAAACGTCGAAGTCGTCACCGTAGACGTCGAATCCCCGACTCAATCCAAAACGGGAGTCGAGCACGAAAGAACCCACAAAGGCGCCCGTTCTGTAGCCGTAGCGCTGGAGAACCTCACTGACCAACGGCGGTCCATTTTTGACGAGTTGAGAATTGTCGCGGACGCCGTGGTAGAGCGGGTAGGCCCCACTGAGAATTGAGTAGTGAGAGGGCAGTGTTAGCGGCACCTGGGCATAGGCGTGTTCAAACCGATAGCCTTCCGCTGCCAACCGGTCGATCACAGGAGTCAATGCTTTGGAATAACCGTAACAATTTAAGCGGTCCGCCCGGAGGGTATCTACCGTTATTAGCAGTACGTTTGCATCGCCTTTGCTGTCGACAGCATGACTGTATACCTGCATCAGCGGGAGCAGGAGGTATAGGAAATAGGTTCGGCGCAGAACTGAGTACATACTCGTCGCAATCTAGAGCTGAAAACAAACGTGGTGAACTATACTGCCCCACAACGGGACGATGTCCATCCCAGAAGCCCGCTAGTAGCTACTTTCTGGACAACACCGTCCGAGAATTGAAAAAGAACTCCTTGACGCACTACAGGGTTCCCTGGTCGCTGTCTTTCAGGGCACCACCGACAACCGGGAGGGCCTGATCAGTTCGTGATGTGTATCATGAGCAGCCGTGTAGGCCATTGTCTGCCACGGCCCCGCGTCCCCCAGAATCCTCAGCTTGCCCGCCCGAGTTTGTAGGCTCTTATCGATCGGCCCGGCTGCGCTCGCCGCGTGGCCCCACCACAGGCAGATCGCCCCAAGTAATCCTGGTTCATGCTTCTACGGGTATAAACTGCGGGATTTCCCGGCAGCTTCTTTCTATTGATGCTGCTCCCGGAGCGAATTGATCCAGTCTGCGATCTTCAGGGCCTCTTCCCGGGGAACCTGCGGCATCGGTGCCATCTCTGTGGCATAACCCGGCCAGTTCTTTGACTGAGGACTGTAGATCAGTTCCACGATCTTTTCGTTCGAGTACTTACGTTTGGCGATCTCACTGAAAGCCGGCCCTACCTGCCGTCTAGAGGTCTGATGACATGCCAGGCAGGTGTTCTTATCCAGCAACGGCTTCACTTGCTCATAGGTAAGCACTTGCCGGGAAGGGTTGATATTGGCTTGAGAGTTCGGTCTTTCGAAACCCTTATCCACCCCGGAAGATCGCTTGGTGCTCAACTCAGAGAACGACACCTGCTCTCCCTCCGGCAGGTTATTCAGGGTATAATAGGCGCTGGCATGCAGCACAGGCAGATTACCCTCTCTCGAACGGATCCCCGCCACCGCAAGGTGATGGATGTAGTACTGCCTCAAATTGCCTACGACTAGTCGCACCTTCAATCCATCTTCTGATACTTTCACTCCCTTTAGTTGAAGAGCTTCCTCGTTAATTGTAGGGCTCCCGTAGACTGGATGGTACTTGTAAATGAAACTTCTACCCGTATAAGAATCCAGGTCCTCTGCGGTGGTTCGATCTACTTCCTTCGTAAACGTGATCTCAAACCCGTCAGACATCGCCCTGACGGTCTTCATCTCCATGGGGACCTTTTCCGCCCATACTAACCGCTCCAGTCCCGATGGGGCGGTTCCGGCAGACCCCCAACCGCGGTTGGTCTCTCCTACGAACAAGGAACCGTCACTGCCCCAGGTTAGCCGGAGCACACCGGACTGGAAGCCGCTTCTGAAATCAAAAGCCACACCCTGATACTCTCCCTTCACCTTCTCCAAATCGACCCGCATGATCTTACTCTGTCCCTGGTCTCCGACAAAAACCTGACCGGCAAACGGCCCGAATGCGCCCTGCGTTTCGTCTTTCAGGATCTCCGAGTTGGAAACGCCCAAGATACCATGTGGTAGCCAAACCGCAGGCAAACGAATTTCCGGGAAATCCTTTTCTACGTGGAAGAGCAGGTTCGGGTTTTTTTCATCCACAATATTTTCGGGTTTGATAAACCGTCCGTTTTTCTTCACTCTGCGCTCATCTATCCTGGCTAAGAACTGCGCTTCCGTGAGGTCCACCGGGGACTCGGGAAAACCTGTCCAACGCAATCCCGCCGGATGCCCTGTAAAGCTGCCCTTAGTCACATGCCAGAGACCGCCCGAAGCGATCCAGTCCCCCTGGTTGTCATCGTAGAATAGCTCCCCGTCGATCATGCCCAAACCACAAGGGGACCTCATTCCGGTAGCCCAGGGTTCCATGGTACCGTCAGGAGAAATGTGCATGATCCATCCCCGCCAGGGCACACGGCTCTCTCCGCGCCACCATTCTTCATCCCAAAAAGCCACATTGCACGCAACAAACATGCTCCCATCAGGGGCGAATTTAGGTCCGTAGGAGTATTCATGATAGTTTCCGGACAATGGCCAGGCATAAATGGTTTCAAACACGTTAGCCTTACCGTCGCCGTCCGTATCTTCCATCCGTGTAAGCTCACCACGTTGCGCAGCGTACAGCGAATTGTCTCTAGACGCCAGCCCCAGCGGTTCGTGCAAGCCTGAGGCAAAAAGGGTGAAGTGCGGAACCTGATTGTCCAGCATGTAAGGATCCTCTATTACCCATATTTCACCTCGCCTGGTACAAAGGGCGATTCTACCATCAGGCAATGTAGTGAGCCCACCTACCTCAAGCAGAACGCCCTCCGGTGCAGGGATCGTAATGATTTTATAATAGTCGTCCTCTCTCGGAACACTCGCATCCTGGGCGCAGACATGAAGGCGAAAATGCACCAGAGAGCTCAACAGTAGGATAAATGTGCATCTATACGCATCTATTCTATTTCTGGCTTTGACCATTGGCCTTTGGTATTGGCTGCGCTGGAACCTAGCCTTCCAAGTTCAATAAACCTGCAGCTAAGTCTCACCTCGAACTTACAGCTCTAGACCTTCAGTTTGCTTGTTGCCGAGTGTTTTCAGCAGCCACACCTTATCCTCACTTGTCTGCTCTGGTTCGTGTAGCGACAGTAAAGGATGGCAAGTATAAGTAGATTGGGTGGTCAGCCTGATCACCCTCATTTGATTCTATACATCTGGCTATTGGCCCTTGGTTAGTAAAGGTCTGATGCACCTGGATAATTTACCAGATAATATCATATTGAATGGGTTGGCCTTTCACTTTCACCACCAGCTCTTGTTTTCCGGCCACTTCTCGGATAAAAGGTTTAGTTTCACTCTCCAGCCTGAGGTAATACTGCTTGTCGTCCACGGCGTAAGAACCATCCAGGAGGCCGGTGATCCGGCTTCCCTCTGCCAGCTTGTAGTAGACCTGTCCTGCAGCCAGGTTCGAAAAACTCACAGTCCTTCTGATCATCCGCCCACCTTGATCCGGCGCGAGCTTATCGGTGACCGTACCTCCCTTGTACAAGTAGGTAAAAACCGGCTTGCCGTTCTCATCAAGTGCATATCCTTTTCCCCGGAAATCCTCTCCGCTTTGGTTTGGAAAGGGCGCTTGCTGATGGTCGAGCAAAGCCAGTTGAGGTTCCATGAACAAGTACTGCACCGCTCCGACAGGACGGAAGGAGCCATCGCCCGTACCAAACCACATAGGCGTGGCGTCCACGAAACCCCCGCGCCACATACATACGAGGGTGCCGCTTTTGAGGTCGTAGATATAATTGCTGCCTCCGGGTTCGCCCACAGCCATCGTATGCGTGAGCCTGCGTTTCCGGTCGCCTTCAAAATCAAGGAAGGCCCGGAGTAACTTGGTCTCTCCTTCCACGTCCACATAAATCGGTGGGATCAAATCGACGGCCGGAGGCAGCGAATTGAAAGCATGCAGCGTTTTGCGATGGGTGTTTTCACTTTCCACAAAAAGCCCCAGCAAGGGTTCATACCAGTTCTCGTTTTTGTAGTAAACAATCTCAACCGGATAGCTGCCCTTGGTCAGAGGAACCGACCTGGGATTTTCGTACGACCCCAGATCCTTTCCATTTAGCGTCAAACGTCCCTCTCCTCTGCGGTATAACCGTAAAGCATAATTCCCATCCTCGGGTATATGGACCGTGCCATCAAAAAGTATGGCAAAATTGTTGTTTCGTCCGGCGGCCTCCCAGGTGAGCGCCTCTAGTTGTCCTTTCTTGTCAGGAGAACGATCTCGGAACTCCTGCTCGGACTGAAATGTCCCCAGGTAAACCTTGTAGCTGAGATCGGTCAGCGTCACTTTCGAGTCGTGAAGTAGCCGGTAGCGGATATTTCGGAAGGCTACCGGCCCATGGTCTCCCTGGATCATGAGCGGCCCGATTGCTGCCTCTTCAGGACCAAGGGCTCCTCCTGTTGGTAAGGGCAACTCTACATGGTCGTGGATCACCGCTCCATTTAGTTCGACCCGCTCAAAACGGGCATTGGAGGTTTTTTTACCAGAAGCATCAAAGCGCGGCGCCCTGAAATTAATCTTCAACGTTTGCCACAAGCCCGGCGCTTTTGCGGCATTGACCAGGGGCGCCTTTCCCATGTAGCGTTTTTCCGATACCGATTCGAAGTTCCGGTAGATACCTCCCATGTCTGAAAACTTAGGATATTTTACACCCCAGCTATCCTGGAGCTGCACCTCGTAACGGCCTTGCATGTAGATCCCGGAATTAGAGCCTTTTGCCAGCATGACTTCCAATTCCAATGCAATATCTCCATGCTCCCAGTTAGTCAAGAGCTGGTCTTTTTTGTCGGGTGTATGCATGTTCAGGAGAATACCCGATCCTTCTTCATAGCTCACGGCTCCAGGGACTTGTTCTGTCGGTTTCTTTGCCTTTCTTTTCCTTTCTTCTTCGCCGACAATTTCCTGGTGATCAATGGATATATTGCGATCCATTGTGACGTCCCCCACGATCATCCAATTACCTGCCTGAGGGTTAAAAGAGGACAGATCCTTCAGTTCGAGTGTGGTCATACCGCTCTGCGCCAAAGCCATACTCCCCTGCAAAATCATGAACATGCATTTGAATTGAGTCCACATGAGGTTCTTGGGGTTAGATGCTCGAGATTCCAAACTAGCAAGAAATGTTAAATAGAACTCTATCATATCCTAATCGCCCGGGCCTCAAGCAAGCAGATGACGCAATCTTGGTAACGCCAGGCGTAGGGCCGAATTGTGTCGCGATGGCGTCTTGCCATTGCTTGCTGAGGAGGGGATCGAATCCGTCAAACTGCCGCGCCGAGATCGCCTAACCTGAATGCTTATGCGGGGCGGTTTGTCCGAAGCAGATGATCTTCTTTGGTGAAGCTTCATTGCGGAATGCCACTGGTGGGTTTGTGGCGCACGATCACATGGAACGTAACCATTAGGGTCTTGGAAACCGGCTGATCGTGAAAACGACTGGAGCTGTAGAGTGGCGTCAGCAGCTCGGTGGACGACTGAATACTAGTACCGTAGAGCAGCATGACAGAACGAGCCATGCGTCTCGCATCCCATGTTTGGAATGCGCCGCCTCACTCATCGGATGAGAAGCGCCGGCGCGATTTTGCCAAACGTGGTCGCAATAGGGTTCTTACCGGCAGAGGTATTTGCAGGGACTCCGTGTCTTGATTGATTCGGTGAACAGAAAAGTGTTGGCCTAAATCGTGGAGTCTGTGCGTGATCGCACTTTTGAGCATTACGGGGCTAGAAGGAGGACCGGGACCGTGCCGAGGAAGCCGGCTTTGACACTCACCTGGTCAAGCCTCTGGATTTTCGATGTTTTGACAAAACTGCTGGCCAAGTCGGGTGCCGGCTAACACATATCGCCTGTGTGAGTGTGTGGCCACGAGAGTCAAAATTCATCCCAGGACTCGTGATGTTTCAAACGGTCCGCCTTAGGAGTGAGCGGTCACCTCGACGGCACCCGGCACCCAAGCACCTCTAGCCTCGGTTTCAGCATGAGCCGTTCCCGTCCGAACCTTCGCCAACAACAACGTTGGCAGAAATGATCTTTATGTGGCGCCAATGAAGTGCTCGGATAATGAGCGATCGGCTGTAAGCACGAATCGAGTCCTAGCCTCGGTCATTGTGTTCCCGATCGTCATCCGACGAAACGGCCTATCTGTGTATTTGAGACGGTGTTCGTTAGGAAGGCGTGTTCGCGACGATTACTCTCCAAAAACGCCGCACTGTTTACGAAACCACTTGGACGGATTAAGGGCAAGTCGTAGAAGTGCGGTTCGGCACAGGTCACGATTGTGGGCGGTTGACGGGCAAACCGGAAGTTGGCTTCCCAGAGGCGATTGTCAATTCCGCATGGGCGATAGGACCTCACTAACGCTATGACTCCATCTGGAGACCCGGCGCTGTCAGTTTCCGGTCAGCGTGATACGGCTGACAGACTGAACCGTCGAGAGCAGTTTCAGAACACGTCGGGAGGGTGTCTGGAAGGGGCACTGGAGGCTAACCAGATCATTTCGGGGAGACAGATTTCTCGTATTGAAGTTCGCCGCTGACAAACGTCTGCAATACCTGCACATCCTTAAGCTGATCCCCCGGGACGGTCAGGACATCGCGGTCAATCACAATGAAATCCGCCAGCTTGCCGGGTTCGAGAGAACCTTTTTGGTTCTCCTCAAAGCCGATGTAGGCGCCGTTGCGCGTGTAGAGTTGTAACGCTTCGGCCACCGTGAGTCGTTCCTCGGGAGCCATTATTTGGCCACTGATCAATCCCCGCCTCACCACCGCAGCGAAAATACCCCACCAGGGGCTGAGCGGGTTGCGGATACGTCCGAGCCTGCCCCGGCAATGATGCCGTTGTCTAAGTACGACTTTCCCGGATACGCCCACCGTATCCTCTCTGGTCCGTAGACCTCGAACCAATCCCCAATCCAGTACACGAAAGCAGGGTTGCCATCCACGAGAACATGAAGTTGCTGCAAGCGTTTTTGTATCGCTGGGGTGGAAACTCCAGCGTGGATCACATGAAAGCGAGCGTCATGGTCGATCGTCTTCATTGCTGCAGCGTAGGAGTCGAGTACCTCGTCAATTGCCTGTCACCGATGGCATGAGTGGCTAGCTGCCAGCCCCCGCCTGCCAAGATGCGGTGGGTCTTCCCCATGTCTGCCGCCTTCCACATTAGAATACCTAGATTCTCTGGCTCTCCTGCGACTGAAGGGGGGTAGATAGCGGCCGCACGCGGTCCCATGCCGCCATCGGCCAGCATCTTGGCCGCGCCCAGTTTCAAGTGCTCATCGCCGAAGCCGGTATGCAGACCATTCTTCAACAGAGCTTCGGCGTCGGCAACACTCGTCACAAACGGAGACATCTGTACGCGAACCTTCAACCAGCCCCGTTGGTAGGCCGTCTGGTAGGCGTGCATATCTTCCGCGGAAGATCCCGGTGATGCCAGGCCGCCAAGCAGGATGTCATGTATCGTTGTCAGGCCAACCTCGAGCGCCTTTTCCGAAACAACTCTTGCGGCCTGCTCCGCCAGGTCCGCAGGATTGGGCGGTCGCTTGTCGGCCACCAGATTCTGGGCCTTCTCCTTTGGGACTCCTGTCGGTTCGCCCGTTGCATCGCGCTCGATGACCCCACCTGGAGGATCGGGAGTGCCACGATTGATACCAGCCAGAGCTAACGCTGCGCTATTCGCGACGGCTAGGTGAAAGCTTATGTGAGTTATATAGACCGGGTTTTTGGGTGAAACAGGATCAAGGTCCGTTCGAGTAAGGTAGCGGCGCTCGTCGAGTTTTGTGTGGTCCCATGCCGACCCGATTACCCATTCGCCCGGCGCCGCAGTCCTGGTGCGCTCGCGCACCAGGCGAACGATATCAGCAACGGAACGGACCCGTGGATAGCGTCCGTCGATTTCCTTGCGCACAATACTCTTCGCCCATTTAAGCGCGTGGGTATGCACATCAATGAGACCAGGCAGTACGGTGTGACCCTTGAGATCGATGACCTGTGTGCGCGGGCCGATACAGTCTCGGATCTCTTGGTCAGTACCTATTGCCAGGATTTTACCGTCTCGCATGGCCATTGCTCTGGCCGTTCGGCGCCCCGTATCCATGGTGATGATTTGGCCCTCTTTCACGACCAGATCTGCATCAGCGCAAGTGGCGCCTGAACAGTAACTCGAACAGCCCAGGAGTCCATGTAAAGAAAGGAAGAGCCTTCGCATCACGCTACCACAGGTCGGCTCCTTTTGTTGGGAAGATTCATTTCGGCTCACGCCCGTCGCACTGAATTCGCAAATGCTGTCACACGTGATAGTTCTGTTCAGTCCTTGTTCCGTACCATAAAGAACCAGCGGTGCCCCTCCAGATCTTCGGCGGGATACCGCCGCCCAGGCGAGTCCTCTTGGATCTCTGAAAGGATCGTGGCTCCCGCCGCCTTCGCGCGCGCGAAATGCGCGTCAAGATCATCCACGTATAAGCGTGAGCGACGTGTAGAAGATCCTGTCGGCGGCGAAACGCGCTTTCTTGCCGTCGTCGAACTTGATCTCGCCGTCGCGGCAATCGAGATAGCGGGTGCCCGTGCTCCCCAGACCCAGTTCTTCAGGAAGGGGCGCAAGGGATGCAGGCCCGAGACAGGGCTTTGCCCTACGATTTCTTCGGATAATCGAGCAGTACCTCTGCGGGCTTGCTCCTGCCGATTTTTGACCACGACTTCGCGTCGAATGTGAACTCGGCGACAGCACATGTCGGCATGTGGGTTATCTCGCCCGAAAGGCGATGCGCGAGCTCGGTCAACTCGGGGTTGTGGCCAAACAACATCACGCGCTCCACCTTGTCGTCAAGCTGATGGATCACGTCGAGCAGGTCGTCCGCCCCGACTGCGTATAGCCGCTCATTCACGACGATCTTGCGCCGGTAGTCGAGCTTCTTGGCAATGATCTCTGCCGTCCTAAGTGCGCGCACGGCAGGACTCGACAGGATCAAATCTGGCTTCACGTCACGCTTCGCCAATCGCTCACCCATCTTCGGTGCGTCGTGCCGGCCGCGATCGCTCAATGGCCGGTCTTTGTCGGGCAATGCGGTGTCGTCCCAACTGGACTTAGCGTGGCGAATGAGAAACAGCGTTTTCATGCCACATCGCGCACCGGCGGGCGATGCCGCCGCCGATGGTCCCCATTAGTAGAAGCAGCAGCGTCGAACCGATGAGACCAAGCCCGGAGAACCGGGAATTGTTCAGAATACCGCGCGATCAGCGAATGTCCGGAAAACGGCAGGCGGCCCGACGTCGCGCAAACGACCCGTTGCAGACATCGCGCTCTCCCGAGAGCGGACGTTGCAACAGCTCCTGGAAACGGACGCCTAACACACTTAAGTAGCCATCTCGTCCTTCGGTCTTCATGCGCCTAACCAGTGATTATCTAGACCTGCATAATTCATACGCCAGTTGTTTCCTTTGAACAATCTCAATCTTTAAAGCCTTAAGATCTCGCTTTCTTGAGCGGGATAGCATGCCGATTCGGTATGATAGGCAGAAAACGGGATAGCATCCGATGATAGTCATACCTCCTGCCATCGCCACGCAGTTCGAGCAGTTCTTGACTCGAAGAGCGCTGCGGCCCACTGTTTACGAAACCACTTGGACGGATTAAGGGCAAGTCGTAGAAGTCCAGATCGGTCCAGGTCACGATTGTGGGCGGTTGACGGGCCAAACGGAAAGTTCGGTCCACATGCATCATCGTTGTGCGGTCGAGGAGGGCCGCCAACGATGGGGAAGAAGGGTTCTTCACGGCGGCGGCGTACGCCTAGGCGGTTGAACCTACCCCGTTCCAGCGCGACCTCTCCGACGCTCACACAAGCGCCTGGCCGACGTCATCAACAAGACCGGCCGTTTCTTGACCCGGTCATCGCCGTCCTGGCACCAAAAGGAGGTTTCTGGACTCCAAATGGCCGGCATCGGCTGGCGGCCATGGGCCGGCTGGGAGCCAAGTCGATTGCCGCACTGGTTGTTGCTGACCAGGAGGTTGCGTGGCAAATCCTCGCGCTGAACACCGAGAAGGCACACAACCTGAAAGAACGTTCTCTCGAAGTCATACGCATCTATCGTGGCCTGGTCGAGGAGGATGCGGCACGCCCGGAGTCCAGTTTTGCGTTCTACCTTGACGAAGCCTCTCTCGTCACCCTCGGCATCTGCTATGAGCGGGCACCGCGCTTCGGCGGCGGCGCTTATCATGTGTCTGTGGCGAATTACTACTTTGCGAGACAATTCCTCGCGTTTGGCTTTCCTGCTAGGATGCCGAGATGCGCGATCTTGTCATCCTTTTCGTCCATGTCATTGCTATTTCTGCCCGACTCTTGGGTCCGGGCGGCATCCGTTCTGTGGTCGTCGAGTCCGTTCTTCTTAGGCAACAACTCCTGATCCTGAATCGTTCGCGGCAGCGGTCACCCAATCTACGCTCTTCAGATCGCCTGGTTGCCGGTTTATGTGCTCTCCTCATTCGTATCCGGTTGGCGTCGAAGCTGGCGGGCCAAGAGTTCATTCTTGATCCACTCTCGCTCCCCATCCGCCCGCGGATCAATCCGGTCAAACCATTTTGGCGCCCTTGCCACTTGCGGCGATGCCGATATCGTGCAGCTTCGTGAGCGAGGGCCAGCGTCGTCTCTAGCAGGGATTCAAGGAGCAGGGATTGAACCGTCGCAGACTGTCCATTAAACCAGTGCTCCATTGGGCGTGAAGAACACCTCACGCTTAAGCGTCTGAATACATTTGTCCACGGCGATCCGCTCTTGCACTTTCCGCTCATCGTACTCTCTAAAATTCGCGATGATCGGCGCGGAGAGATGCATCCAGTTTTCCGAGCCACAACTCGAACAAGACAAGTTTCCTGCAGACGAAACACCCAACGTCCGATTAGCCTCGCAGTTCGCGCAGAATACGATGCGATTGTCTAGTGTTCGTCGCGCCTGGATCTGTGGCGTCTTACGCTTTAACCAGAATTGTTTCGTCATAGATGTTTCTCCTTGGCCCTTTAATTCCACTCGCCTTCAAGTAACGATCCCATGCCGTTGCTCAACGTTAACTCGCAATTGCTGCACCAATGAGTAGCTATCCGTAGCTCCGAAAAGTTTAAGCGACTGCGGAGGCGAACCTTACCTCGTTGAAGGAAATCTTTTCTGAACTCTCAACGTCCGCTGACAATCGAGACCGAAAGTACGCAAGTAAGCGAATCAGTCGCATAACTAGAAGCAAGCTGTTTAGTCTCGTCCAATCTTCGGTCAAAATGCCCGAAAAGGCCGAATGGGGGGATCAATGCCGCATCGTGTGCAAACTGATAAACCCGCTTGACGATTTGGGTGAATCGTTCGCGGCTAATCTCGCGCCTCGTGCAGCCAGAATGCCTGGAATTTCACCGCTGGTAACACGTCCCCCTGTGTGGGAGAACGATCCCACCTAAAACGGGCTTGGTTTACTGATCCAGACAACTCCCGTGTAGGCGCCTACCGTTTAATAAAACCCAAGTCAAGTTGACGTATGACGGGCTAACCGGAAGTTGGCTTCCCCGAGGCGACTGCCAATTCCGCAGATAGGGCGATAGGTCCTTACTAACGCCGTGTTTATTGATCCAGTCTGGTGGTCGTGGATCCGTAACCCGAAACGATCGACGTCGCATGTGACGAGTGCCCCGAAACGCCCGGGTGTTTACCCATCCGGCCAAATGGTGGCGTCGGTACTGGTCTGGAGATTGATTGGCGAGTCTGTGGGAGAATCGCCCTCCCTCCGCACCAGCGGCCACAAGCAGCCCTAAGCGGCCGGGTTATCCCACCCACCCGACCCCGCAATGATGAGGTCGGCTTCCTCGGGTCCCCAAGTGCCCGGCTCGTAAAGGTGCGGCGGCTGGCCAGAGTTCAGCACCGGCTCCACCACCTGCCAGGCGGCCTCGACCGCGTCCTGCCGCGTAAAGAGCAGCGGGTCACCGGAGAGTGCATCGCTCAGCAGGCGCTCATAAGGAGCAATAGACTCCGCTTGCTGATTGCGGACCATCAACTCTACCTGTTCTCCGACCAGAGCCTCGCCCGGAGTCTTGGCGCGCGCGCCCAGTGCGATGACAACCTCGGGGCCGAGCCTAAAACGCAGGTGGTTGGGCTGATGCTCGGGCCCGCCTGCACCGAAGACCGTCCGCGGCGGGCGCTTGAGCTCGACCAGTACTTCGGTGGCCGTCACTGGCAGGCACTTGCCGGCCCGAATGTAGAAGGGCACGTCTGCCCAGCGCCAGCTGTCGATAAAGAGCCGCAGGGCCACAAAGGTTTCCACGTTGGAGCCCCGCCCCACGCCCGGCTCTGCCTGATATCCGCGGTATTGGCCGCGGACCACGTTGCGGGCGTCCAGCGGCCGCATGCACTTGAAAACCATAGCCTTCTGGTCGCGGGCCGATTCCACGTCGCGCCGCGTCGGCGCTTCCATCGCCAGCAGGGCAATGACCTGAAACAAGTGGTTCTGCACCACGTCGCGTAGGGCGCCCACCTCCTCGTAGAAGCGTCCTCGCCCGCGCACATCGAAGTCTTCGGCCATCGTTACCTGCACATTGGCAACGTATTGCCGGTTCCAGATCGGCTCCAGAAAAGTGTTAGCGAAGCGAAAGTAGATCAGGTTCTGAACCGGCTCTTTGCCGAGGTAGTGATCGATGCGGTAGATCGACGGCTCCGGGAAGTGCTGGTGCAGGGTCCGGTTCAAGTCGCGCGCCGAGGCCAGATCACGGCCGAAGGGCTTTTCGACCACGATGCGGGCGTTGTTCGCGCAGCCCGACTCCGCAAGCCCCTGGGCGACCACCGGAAACAGGCTGGGTGGGATGGCCAGGTAATGCAGCGGGCGCTCGGCCACGCCCAGGACCTGGCGCAGCTGGGTAAACGTGCGGGGGTCGGCGTAATCGCCATCCACGTAGCGCAGCAAGGCTGCCAATCGAGCGAAGACGGCCTCCTCCACTGGCCCCTGCTCGGCCACGCTGTCGTGGGCGCGGGCAACAAGCTGGTCCAGGTCCCAGCCCGATTTCGCCACGCCGATGATAGGCCTGTCGAACTCGCCGCGGCGGACCAGCGACAGCAGCGCCGGGAAGACCTGCTTATAGGCCAGGTCGCCCGTGGCGCCAAAGAAGACCAGGGCGTCGGACTCAACCGCCATCGTGCGCCTCCTACCCCGCGGTTGGGCGTTCTGCGTGTCCGCCGAATTGGGCGCGCATGGCCGACAGCAGCCTGTCGGCGAAGTTGGCCTCGCCGCGCGAGCTAAAGCGCGCAAAGAGCGCAGCGCTGAGCACGGGCGCCGGCACCGCCTCGTCGATGGCGGCGTCGATGGTCCAACGGCCCTCGCCTGAGTCGGACACCACGCCGCTATACTCGGCCAGCGCCGGGCTTTGCCGTAACGCAATCGCCGTCAGGTCCAGCAGCCAGGAGGAGATGACGCTGCCGCGACGCCACAGCTCGGCGATCTCGGGCAAGTCGAACCCGTACTGGTAGAATTCGGCCTCGTCAAAAGGGGTGGTCTCAGCGCTGGCCTCGCGCGCGCGAGTGCCGGCGTTGGCATGGCGCAGAATGTTAAAGCCCTCGGCGTAGGCGGCCATCAGCCCGTACTCGATGCCGTTGTGGACCATCTTTACAAAGTGCCCGGCGCCGTTCGGCCCGCAATGCAAGTAGCCCTGCTCGGCCTTCCCGGGCGGGCCATCACGGCCAGGGCTGCGACCGACGGCTTCCAGGCCGGGCGACAAGGCGGCGAAAAGCGGGTCTAGCCGTTGGACGACTTCCGGTTCGCCCCCAATCATCAGACAGTAACCGCGCTGGGCACCCCAGATGCCGCCACTGGTGCCCACATCCAGGTAGTGCATACCCCGCGCGCGCAGCTCGAACCCACGACGGATGTCGTCGCGGTAGTACGAGTTGCCGCCGTCGATAACGGTATCGCCGGCTTGGAGCAGGGGCAGCCAGGCGGCCAGCTCACTGTCCACCACCGCTGCCGGCAGCATCATCCAGATCGCTCGCGGTTGAGTCAGTTTCGCAACTAGCTCAGCCCGCGATGCAGCGGCGGCAGCGCCGTCACGTGCTGCGGCCTGAACGGCTTCCTCGTTACGGTCATAGGCCACGCAGGCATGGCCCGCCCGTAGCAAGCGCCGGACCATGTTCGCCCCCATGCGTCCCAGTCCAACCATTCCTAGTTGCATAGCTACTCCTCTTCCTCCGGGCTTGCACACGCCGTCGGCATTGTCGCAATTGAACTTCTAGATTAATGGAATTATATTCCAGCGGTCATCCCTGAACTCATCTTTTCCTGCTCTGGTTAGAAGACTGAACGGTTGCCGCCCCGGCGCGGTCAGGCACACAGTATGGTGTTTTTCTTGGAGACGCAACCAATAGACAGTGAGGATGTATTCAGCACGCGCAAGGACTAAAGGAAGGGTGAGCAGAAAAAGAAAACCATTCAGTGTGGGCCTTGTCAGGTCAAAGCGAGGACTGCAAGTAAGTCACGACTTTCTCATGTGAATCTCAGTACCCCCCTGTTCAAAATGGACCTCATCCATCAGCTGATTGATGAGGAAAATACCACGGCCCTGAGTTGCGTAGATGTTCTGACCCATTGTGGGGTTTGGAAGACTAGTTGGATCGAAGCCCTCACCCGGATTGCGCACGATGATAAGCATTCCCCTCGATTGATCGCACCCGACACATAGCTGTATCTTCTGGCTGGGGTCCTGTTTGCATCCATGCACAATAGCGTTCGCCAGGGCCTCGCGCAAGGCCGTCTCAATTTCGAATTCTTTTCCAGTAGTGCAGTCCATCTCTTGAGCGAGGTCCATCACCTGCTCGACGATTGGCGAAATTTTCGTTACGTCAGCCGGAAACGTCTCCAACCGTAAGATTAAATCTTTTCCATCGAATTCACAGCGAGGCGTGAGAGACTACTGGCCATCTTTCGGTTTCCTGTCGTTGAACGTTTGTTTAACTCGTACGCCTTCCTCATCGCACCTCAATAAATTGCTCTGGAATGTGAAAGCTTAATCCTTGGCTGGTTAGTTCAGTTGAGGGGAGGTGCTTTGTCCTGTGAAGAGAGGCCCACGTTTGAAGTTATCGAACGCGGCCTGTAGCCGCCAAGAACTCAGCTCAAATTATTCGGTCAGCAACTGAGCGGCATCAAGGTCCGAGAGTCTTTCAATCTGTTGCGAAGCGAGCGTCTCAGTCGACATGTGCAGCCTCCGTTAGAACTTTCCATGTTTGTACCAGGAATCGTCGTAACAGAATGTACCGTTTTGATCGGGGCTCGGCTGGTGGCGTCAGCTCCAAGGTTACGGGTGTTGGGACAATTCACTTCATAAAAACGGAAATGCTTTGGAACTCCTATGGCTGGCTCATTGTTTCTATTGAAAAAAAGGGTGTTGGTTCACTGGCTACTTGGCATCACGCTTGCATTCTCACTGGAGTCATCCAGATATTTCAAATTGAAACTCCGACAGGAGAAGAGATGCATTCACCTCGTAAGCGCATTCTCTGCGTTGAGGATAATGAGGGCTGCTCTGGGGTGATGACCACGTTGCTTGAATTGCTCAATTGTCGAGTGGTCATAACCAGCACCTCGGCAGAGGCTCTACGCTTATCCCAGAGCGAACGCTTTGATCTCTATCTCCTGGATTCCCGTCTACCAGATGGAACTGGCGCCGACTTATGATCGGGTCACGCCTATTTTATTCCTCTCAGCCGAGCCTATCCACAGACTCAAGCGGAAGCTTTCCGTGTAGGCGCTCAAGCCTACCTGACCAAGCCTGTTGACCCGGAGGTCGTAAAGGAAATGGTACGATGGCTGCTCGACGACCGGACCGCTCGTGTCGGTAGGTAAAGAGGTGGTTCCTTGTGCGCACCTCCTTAAGGAGCATCCGCTGCTGCAACCGCCGAGCGCCGGGTTTTCACATACTAGAGTCGTCTTCCTCAAACATCGCAGGGTTTGGTTCTATGAACTTGGCTGGCGGCAATACCTCGGCATCGCGTCAACCGCCCACAATCGTGACCTGGGCTAAACTGCACTTCTACGACTTGCCCTTTTGTCGGGACTGAACATGGCGAAACCCTCAAGATCAAATTTGCGCGCGAAACATATCGTTTCAAGGCAAAGTCCGGCCAAAGACCAAACGACAATCTTTTTCAGTTAGCGAGCGTGGACCGAAAGCTCACCAAATTGAGAGCTCAGGTTGAATCTCGCGATCATTGAAGATGTCACTCGTTGTTGGAATCGGGCCGCAGTGTCCCTCCACCGGGCTAACCGGAAACTGACACGTCGGGTACACGACTGTCCGGCATTGAACCTGCATCAGGACCGCAAAGCGTCGCGAACGCCAAAGATCAGGGAACTTTCCCGGGAGCTGATTGCGTAACTCCAATCAGGCCCGGAGGGCACACTTTCGTCAGAAAGATCATCAGTCTTGATGCAATTCTGAACGGACTATCACAATGAGAACGAGAAAAGAGGTTCTTCCGCTTTTGCCTTAGCTTTTTCCTACCTTCTCCCCTCCCGTCGGAGCTGTCGCACAAACGATACCCAACGGTGCTGCCATGAAGAAGGAAGACTCCGAATGCTCCGTAAGAAGGTTGATTTCAAATGGCGCCGAGCAGATTCTAAGAGACGGTTCTTATCGAGAGCGAATACACTGAAAGGTGCAACGGGACGTGAACTTCGCGGGGTTGGCCAATCGTTTGCGGAGCCGAGTTGACCAGCTCGTCGTTTTTGAGGGCTAACCCTTGCGCCCTCTCGAATCATCCAAAACTTGGAACAGGCCGTGAACACCAGTTCGGTGGAACCTAAACCTCAATCGTAGACGCTAGGTCTTGTGTTGGAGGCACCATGATAACGCTTTCGATCAAGCGAATTCACATGTATACGGGCCTCTTGAATTTGACGACCTTCGCCATCTTCGGAATCATCGGGATCGTGGCGACGGTCTTGCCACGCCCGGCAGAACGTCAGAAGCTGCCGTCAACGGTTCAAGTCCGGGACTTCCAGATTCCCGGGGACATGAATGACCGTCAGTTGGCAGATCACATTCAGACTTCACTGAAGCTTCCGCTGACCAGTCCCACGCCGGATTGGGCGCTACGGCGTGACGACCAAAACCTCCTGCGTTTCGGGTTGTTTACGCCGGCCCGGTTCTACGACATCCTCGTGCTTGAGAATCAAGGCAAGATTGAAATGACGACACAGCCTTTCGATCTCTGGCAGTATCTCTTCCACCTGCATGAGATGACGCCGGGATGGGCGCATCCCGACCTGCGGACGCAACTTTGGGCTTATTACATGGAGTGTTCAATCTGGTCTCTGATCCTGATGTCTCTGTCCGGTTGATTGATGTCGTCAGAGAGGTCATGAGGTCGTTGGAAGCCGATCCTGGAGGACAATCGTGAGCAAATTGGACATGCAGTTCACTGCAACGCTCAAGAAGAGCCCGAACAAGGGAGGCTGGACCTACGTGGTCATGCCGGGCTCTGCCGAATACTTCGGTACGCGTGGTCTCGTGAAGGTGAACGGCACCGTCGATGGCCACCCGTTCCAAAGTTCGTTCATGGCTCTCGGGGACGGTACGCACAAGCTGCCCATCAAAGCTGCTATTCGCAAAACCATCTCAAAGGAAGCTGGCGAAACCGTGACCGTCCATCTCAAACAGCGACTCGATAAGTGACGATTGCCATAACGTAAACCAGAATGCCTAACGTTGGCCTGCAGGCGATGAAACGAAGGAAGGCATCAAGACAACCACGTTTGACTGGTCGCCAAGTTACCTACCGCGTGTTTCGAAGGCTCAAGAAATACGACAAACTAACCGGTGCTTCCGTCATCAATTGTTGCTAGGCTGCCGGAGCCACTCTCCGAGCAGCGAAGGTGACCGCTCGGGTCGAGTAGCAGGGCGCGAATAGGACATTCTTCAACGCCAGAAAAACCATCCTTGAATCGCTCTGATATGTGGGCAGCCATCGACAATACTGTTTTTTTACCTGGTTACACGCGAGCTGACGGAGCGGTCTTCTACTTCATCAGCGAAAAGGTGCGGCTTCAGGCGAATGAACAAGACCTACTACATCAACGCCGACGGCAACAACAACATCACGCCGGGCTTCTCGCGGGCTCTCCGTGTTGGTTTGACAGCGAGATTCTGACAGAAGCCATTCGTTATGTGAGATTCTTGTTGTTGAGTGCTGACGTTCTTGGGATTGCGACAATACCAACGAATGGATTCATGGCTACCCTTGATCTTTCGCGTAGCGCAAGCTAAGAGCGGGCATGACGAAGAGGTTCAGCAACGTCGAAGTGAACAGTCCTCCGAGGATGACAACCGCCATCGGATGCTCAATCTCGTGACCGGGACGGTTGCCGCCAATAATGATTGGAAGGAGCGCGAGCGCAGTAGCGGACGCGGTCATCAGGATCGGTACCAAGCGCTCTTCGGCACCGCGTATGATCATCTCGCGACTGAAACTTTCACCTTCCTGCTCCTCAAGATGCCGGTAATGACTGACTAGCATGACGCCGTTCCTCGCGGCGATGCCGAGTACCGTCACAAAACCGACCAATGACCCCAGCGACAAAGTCCCACCCGTCAGAAATGTTGCTGCCACGCCTCCCACTAAGGCAAAGGGAAGGCTCACGACAACCAGACTGGTCAAGCGCACGGACTTGAAGTCGGTGTAGAGCACCAGCAGGATTCCGACCAGGGCCAGGATGGAGAGCCCGAATAGCCGGTTCTGGCTGGCTTGGCGCGCCGCGTATTCGCCAAGCAGTTCCGGATGGTATCCTGGAGGGAAGTTTACCGAACGGACACGCTGCTCGATGTCGCGGGCGACACTTCCCAGATCGCGATCCTTGACGTTGCAAGATACATCGATGCGGCGGCTGGCGTTCTCGTGCTGAATCACGTTCGGTGTCGGCGCGATCCGCAACTCCGCCAGATCGCCCAACGGAACCTTGCCTCCCAGAGGCGTGTCGATGAGCAGCTTTGCCAGTGCCGGCAAGTCGCTGCGCAATCGCCCCGGGCTCCAGACAGCCACATCGAAAATCTTCTGATCTTCGTAAACCTCTCCCACCTTGGTCCCACGGATCAGCGTCATGGCAGCGCGGCGAACGTCAGCCGCAGTCACGCCGAATCGCAATGCCGCCTCGGGGCGCAACTGAACTTCAATCTGAGGAACTTCAACCTGAGGCTCGACCTGAAGGTTTGTCACCCCGTCGACATTCGACATGACGGCTCCGATTTCGGCAGCCTTCTGCCGCAGCGTGTCGAGGTTCTGGCCAAAGAGCCGGACCACAATGGCTCCACTACCGCCCGAAAGAACCTCTTTGATGCGTTCCTTGAGATACGTGAGCAAATCCCGATAAAGGCCCGGGTAGCCGTCCACCACTGCTTGAACCCTTGAGACCGTCGGAGCATAGTCCACCGTCGGATCCAGACTGATCCATAACTCGGTAAAGTTCGGCCCAACGACTTCGTCGGCGACTTCAGCTCTCCCAATGTGTGAACCAAAATTGCGAACGCCGGGGATGGCTCGCAACTCCCGACTTACCCGCGCTGTGATGCGATGCATTGCCGATAGCGACGTGCCAGGCTTTTCGACCCAATGCATCAGGAAGTCGTACTCCTGAAAGTGCGGCAGGAACTCTTCTCCCAGAAATGTGACGGCTGCTCCGGTAATCAGGAAAATGACTCCCAGCCCCACCACGATCGCCGATGGCCGCGCCAGCAACGGAGGCAGCGTGGCGCGATACCAGCGCTTCAGGGCTCGAACAAATGGGGTCTCATGAGTCTGATGGAGCATCGGCGGTTCGGGGCAGCAGGATCAAAGCCAAGGCCGGGGTCACGGTCAGAGCGACGGCCAGCGACGCGGTCACGGAGAGAACGTAGGCCAGCGCCAACGGCCGGAAAAAGCTACCCGCCAGCCCTTCGAGGAAAAATACGGGGAGGAAGACGAGAATGACGATCAGCGTGGCGTAGACCACGGCGCTTCGCACTTCGAGCGAGGCTTCCAGGACGACTTGCCAGGCGGGCTGCGGCTGGGCAGCAGCGTGATTCAACCGGAGCCTCCGAAACACATTCTCAACGTCGATAATCGCATCATCGACCACTTCACCTAACGCGATTGCCAAACCCGCAATCACCATGGTGTTCAACGTGGCACCGTGCCAGTGCAGCACCAGCGCGGCCGTCATCAGCGACAACGGAATTGCGGTCAGGCTGATCAGGGCCGTGCGCCATTCGAACAGAAAGAGGGCGAGAATCATGGCCACGAGGATGCAGCCCCAGATGAGCGCCTTCCTGAGATTACTGAGAGACATCTCAATGAAGGTGGCTGGCCGGAAAATGGTCGTATCGAGTTCGAGGCCCGTAAGTCCCGGGCGCAACTGCTCGACGGCCTTTTCGACGTTACGAGTGACTTCGAGGGTGTTGGCTCCCAGTTGCTTTTCGACGATCAGAAGCAACCCGGGTCCGTCGTTAATGACGGCGTCGCCAATCGGAGCCTGATGTCCCTCTGTGACCTCCGCCACGTTCCCGAGCCGCAACGGCGCTCCGGCTCGAAAGGCCACAGGCACGTTCTTCAAATCGTCCGCAGTTCTGACGGCCGCCGTGTGCGTCACGGACAGGCGCTGGTTCGGGGTTTCTACAAATCCGCCGGCAGCCGGCATGGTCGCGTCGCGAGTGACGCGAATGACCTCATCCAGAGTCAATCGGTAGTCCCGGAGGCGATCGGGATCAACCAACACCTGCAGCTGCCGATCTCTCTGGCCCCAGATGGCCACGTTGGCGACGCCAGGGATGGACATGAGCCGGGGTCGCACTGTCCAACGAACCAAAGTCGTCATCTCCGTTTGCGACAGCGTCTTCGACCAGACGCCAATCTTGAGCACCCGGCTGGTGGACGACAGCGGCGACAGAATCACAGGAGTCCTGGCCAAGGAAGGGAGTTGTCCCGTCAATGTCAACAGCCGCTCCTGCACCAACTGTCGGGCCGCCATAAGCTCTGCGTTCTCATCAAAGATCAGAACAACTGATGACAGACCCAGCACCGACTTGGATCGCAGCGTCTTGAGCCCCTTGACTCCATTGACCGCATTTTCAATAGGCGTGCTGACCAGGCTTTCCACTTCTGAGGTGGAAAGGCCTGGCGCTTCGGTTTGAATCTCAACGAGCAGAGGGGAGAATTCAGGGAAAACATCAAGTGGGGTTGTCTGAATCAGACGGAACCCCACCACCAGCATGAGGAAGGATAAGACCGTGACGACCCATCGAAGGCGGAGCGCGGCTGCAACCAGTGACCTCACTTGCCGGCTCCAAACTCGGTTCCGAAGAGTTCCGCCGCCCCTGCCGAAACCACCCTGGTTCCGACACCCAGTCCCCGAGTAATGATAGTGGAGGAGCCTTCACTGTAAAGCAGTTCTATCCTCTGGCGGTGATACTCGTGAGGGGCGCTGTTCACATACACCCAGGCTCCCCCGTAAATGTCATACAACACGGCTGCCGTGGGAACTGCGATGCCCTTTCGGCTGGGCTTCCGCAACGGCAGAAATACTGTCAGGCGCTGGCCAGGAGCAAGTCGGCCGTCAGCGTTCGCGAGTTCAAAATACAGATCGGTGGTCACTGCCAACGGATCTGCTGTCGGTGGCGCGGTGACTCGAACCGCTTGACGGGTGGGTCCTTGGCCATCGACGCCCCTCACGCGAACCGAAGTTTGGCCAGCCAGGGATTCGACGTCCCCTGCGTAAACTGGAACGCGAAGCCAGACGCGACTGAGGTCGGCCACCTCAATCAGAGGTGCGCCCGAAGCGACGACCTGATCTTCCCCTGCCTGAACCTGGCGAACGACTCCGGTTGCGGGAGCAGCAATCACCATGTCGACGTCGGCTTCAAGAGGGTGGGCTTTCAAACGGTCACGGCGCTCAACCGCAGCGTCGTAGGCGGCCTTGGCTTGCCCGAACTCCTGTTCGGCGGCTTCGACATTCCTCTGGCTTCCTGCCAGGTCCCGCAGTAGTTGGCGAGCCCGGTCCAGCTGCTGCGTGGCTGTCTCCAGCCGGGCTTTAGTGGATTGAACGTCCGCCTCGAACGTAACGCGGAGATCCCGCTGCGGACTAACGACCGGCGTTAGTCGAAATACCGGTTCGCCCTTGCGAATATTCTGCCCAACGCCAAGATTGCCTCGTGCCAAGTGAATCGTTCCGGTTACCGGTGCGGTCGCGATAAGAGCTTTGCCGGGAATCAGCATGACCTCCCCCGCGACGGCGGACACTGTGGAGACCTCGGATTCCACCGCAGCTGCCAGCTCGATACCCAGGCGCTGCTCCGCTTCTGGAGTCAGCTTGACGCGCGTCAGATCGCTTTCTTTGACGCGATTGTCCACCGTAGCCGGCGCCTTTTGAGCTGCAGCAGGAGTGGTTCCATTGTGGGAGCAACCGGGCAGCAGACACGCCAAAGTGATTGTTGCGAGATAGGACTTGCGATGGGTCATGAGATGTCAGTTAAGCCGCGATCCCACGCTGCGTTCCAATTGTGCCTGGGCACGCCGGATGGCCGCTTCAGAGTCAACAACGCGGAATTGTGCATCAATGAGACCGCGATTCTGTTCCAAGACAAAGAGGTAAGCCACGTCGCCCTTCTTGTATTGATCTTCGGCCAGCGCCACGGCCCTTCGCAATGGCGGCAGGACATGTTCGCGAACAGTCTTGAGAGCATTCAGCGCCTGGGCCAGTTGTTCGCGTGCTTCGGCCACCTCCAAAGCAACGCGCTGCTTCAAGGCCACGTACTGCCGAGAAGCGACTTCGACCTCGGCCTCGGCGCGTGCAATCAGTCCCTGATTGCGATTGAATATAGGAAGGTCCATGCCGACACCAGGCCCGGTCAGAATTCCATTGGCGCCAACCTCCTTCGAGCTGAGTTGGGCGGAAAGCAGCAGCATCCGTGAATGCTCCCACTTTGCACGCTTGGTCGCTGTTGCAATTGCCAGCTCCGCAGCGCGGAGATCGGGCCTGGCTGCCATGGCTTTCTCCAGCAGGGACTCGATAGGCGGAGGCGTTTCAGTCATGAGAGACAACGGTTTTACCCGGAGTTCAGGCCGTTCTACCGAGAGTCCGAGGGTGGCGCGCAACCGTTCGGTCGCAATCTGGACATCGTGCTCAAATCGCACCAACTGCTCTTCCGCTGAAGCAGATTCACTCTTGGCCGCAATGGTTTCCAGCTCGCTGATATCTCCTGCCCGCAGACGAGCCTCGGTCAGTTTTGAAACACGCTCCCGCAGTTCTGCAGACTGCTTGGCGACTTTGGCGCGCTCAACCGCCTGGACCACATCCGCATGGGCCCACCGGGCATCTCGAGCCGTGTTCAGCCCATTCTGAATGAGACTCTGCGCCAGCTGATCCAGAGCTTGTTGCGACGCGGCAATCCGCCGCGGACGCTGCCAGAGCACTTCCACCGGAAAATTCAGCAGGAGTTCAAACGGCTTGGCGCCCACCGGCAGCAGCATATCCAGTCGCGGGTTCCGCAAAAGGCCTGCGTCAACCAGATCGGCTTCCGCCAAGCCGAGGGTCGCCAGATCGGCTCGCAACTGCGGATTGTTCCAAATGGCGATTCCCACCGCATCGTCCGGCGACAAGGGCTGGTCCAGATTGACGCCGGGTGGCAGTGATGAACTCCTTGCTTCCGGCGTATCCGGAACGGCGCTGCCCGTGCGGCCTAGAATCCCTTCCGCCGTTGTTTTGTGGGTTACGCAGCTCTCGGGCTTGCGGAATCGGAAAGCATCAATCGCCGCTGCAATGAAAAGCAGGCTTCTATTCATAGCCTTCAATCTCAACACAGGAACCTGAAGATTGTCTGAAGATCAGCACAGGTTCTTATTCTTGACCTTATTACTCTTTTGGAACAAGCTGAACGGAAGCACAAGTCTGGACGTGTGCCGATGCAACCGCAACTGAAAAATGCAAACGATGCGGATACTGGTTGTTGAAGATGACCCCACGACATCGGTGCTGCTCGAGAAGGCTCTCCGCGAGGAAGGCCATACCGTTGTGGTGGAGAGGAATGGCGCAGCCGCTGTAGACATCGCACGTTCTCATCACTTCGAAGCGATCGTCTTGGATGTTTTGTTACCCGGCCTCGACGGGTTCGGAGTGACGAAGAGGCTGCGTCAAAGCGGCTGCCAAACACCTATTCTGATGCTGACGGCGCTAGACACCGACAAAGACGTCATTCGGGGTTTGAACCTTGGCTCGGACGATTACCTCACGAAGCCTTTCGCGCTGGATGTTTTCTTTGCACGCTTGAAGGCCGTTGCGCGTCGGAGGTCTGCGCCGATGTCCACAAAGCTGTCGGTAGCGGATCTGGAACTCGACCCGGCAAGCCGGGAAGTTCGCCGAGGCGGGCGCCTCCTGTCGCTGACACGAACCGAATATAACCTGCTCGAACTGCTTTTGCGTTCGGCGGGCCGGGCCGTCTTGCGCGAGCAGATCATCGACACCGTCTGGGGTTTTGGCACTGAAGTGGAAAGCAATACCCTGGACGCATTTATCTCGTCGCTACGCTCAAAGGTAGAGCCTCCGGGTAGCCCCAAGCTGATTCAGACCCTGAGAGGTGTCGGGTATACGCTGCAGTCGAAGGAATAGTCAGTGTCATTTTCAATTCGAACGCGTCTGACATTTCTTTACAGCGG
This sequence comes from uncultured Acidimicrobiia bacterium, assembly GCA_963752385.1. Lineage (GTDB taxonomy): Bacteria > Acidobacteriota > Terriglobia > Versatilivoradales > Versatilivoraceae > CAVVYL01. The sequence continues at coordinate 45,696 of CAVVYL010000022.1, forward strand.
ACTTCTCTCCCTCTCTCTGATCCTCTTTGCCGCAAGTTCCGTGTGGTTGTTACGCCAGCGCCTGACAGATCGGTTGCATGAGTCTCTCGCCAAAAGGATTCAGGGCGTAGAAGACTTTCTCATACGCGAAACAACGGAACAGACGGACACCGCCATGATTCCCGTGGAGATTGAGGAGTACGCTTCCACGCAGCCCGAAGGCCACTTGATAGAAGTGACCGACGCAGCAGGGCGCGTGCTGTTGCGAAGCAAGCCTGCACCTTCGCCGTCGGTAGCCCAAGAGGATGTTTTTGTTCTCTATGGGAAGGAATATCGGGTTCGGGCAACGGCATCGCTGGCTCCGGTAGAGGCCTCGCTGACTGAACTGCGCTGGTTGCTGAGTGTATTGGCTCCTCTGCTGCTTCTGATCACAGGCGGAGTTTGCTACTGGATTGGCAGCCGCGCCTTGGCTCCGATCGACGGAATGACCCGGCTGGCACGCTCGATAGGCTTGGCGGACCTGAGTAGACGGCTGCCGGTGCCTTCCGCTCGCGATGAGTTGAGCAGACTGGCAGAGGCATGGAACGAGATGCTGGCTCGGCTGGAGGAGTCGATCGATCGCATCCACCGATTCACTGCCGATGCGGCCCACGAGTTGCGAACACCTCTAACGGCTCTGCGAACAACGGCCGAGCTCGCCGTCCGCAGGGAGAGAGAAGCTAATGAGTACCGCGAATCGCTCGAGCAGGTAGTTACTCTCTCCGAACGAATGAGCCGTCTGGTGGATGCACTACTCGCGCTGGCTCGCGGAGACGATGCCATGCCAGTGCGAACAGTAGGCCGAGTCGAGCTCCGGGAGCTCGTTCAGGCCGTGTGTTCACAGATGCGGTTCATGTTCGCTTCGAAGGGGGTCGATCTTATGGTAGACGCCGCCGAAGAGCTGCCAGTGGTCCGGGGTGATGCGGAGGGCCTGGAGCGCCTTCTAACCTCTCTGGTCGAAAACGCGTTGAAATACACCGCGGCAGGAGGACGGGTGACCATCAAGGTTGAGCGCGAAGGGTCGGAACAGGTCGTGGAGGTTTCCGACACAGGTTGTGGCATCCCGGACGAGTCTCTCCCTCACATCTTTGAGAGGTTCTACCGTGTGGACTTGTCACGTGACCGGCGGTCTGGTGGCCACGGATTGGGCTTGGCCATCGCGCAACAGATCGCCCGCATCCATGACACCGAGATCGAAGTTCGCAGCACCCTCGGAAAGGGTTCGAGTTTTCGTTTGCGCCTGCCCGGAGCAGCCTGATGTTGAGCCCCTCGACCGAAATCCTGATCTCCAACTGCAAGAAGGAGGCATTCATTTCTACCAACTCAATCATATCCCAGCAATCGATGATGCGGTTTGTCGCAGTCATCTTAGTACTCATCACATCCCTATCAATGGCCTCTTCGGCTGCGGGGCAGGTGGTCCAGCAAACACCTGCGCCGGAGAATTCGCAAGAGGAACAGACACCCCGTCAAGCCTCGCCTCGTCCGTCCGATCCTAAATCGCAAACGTTTCTGCAAGCCTTTTCTCAAGATGAATGGCGGATGTGGACAAGCCCATTTCGTCGCAGTAGCTATGGCTCGCCCACCGTGAAGAAGTATGGCATTCCATTCCTGGTGCTAACGGTTGCTTCTCTGGCCACCGATGGACGGACGGGCGATCTGCTCCCGAACACGCCTGATCAATCCAAATGGAGTGGACGAGTCTCTCAAATAGGAGCTTCTTACACGTTGGCCGGTATCACGGGCGCCAGCTACCTGCTCGGCCGGACGGGAGGAAACGACCATCTCAAGGAAACCGGATGGCTTGGATTGCAAACCATAGCGCATACGCAGATTTTCGTGTTCGCGATCAAACAGGCGACAAACCGTGAAAGGCCGCTCACCCATGAAGGGCACGGCAGCTTTTGGAAAGGTGGGGATTCCTTTCCTTCTGGTCATGCCGCCACCTCGTTTGCTGTTGCGACCGTGTTTGCTTACGAGTACAGGCACCATATTGCCGTCCCCATCACTGCCTACACGCTCGCCAGTGCGGTAGCCGTATCACGCTTGAGCGCTCAGAGGCATTGGGTCTCAGATATCTTTGTGGGCAGTTCCATGGGGTTTCTCATCGGGCGGTATGTTTATAAGACCCATCACAACCCTGACCTGCCCGGCAGTCCTGTAAGCCGCACCAGTAGCTTAGTACCCGAAATCGGTCTTGGACGCCGTGGATTGCTCTTGGCATGGAGTTGGTAACAACTACCAAGAAGTCGAGTTTTATGCATACCCGAGATTCAGTGCTAAGTCTCGACTTGGTGCTTAGGGATCGGATTCAGGCCTCCGTTGATGCTCACTGGTCGTATCACGGGCCATCCGGAAGTTGAGACCAAGGTCGCGGTGGAGCTAGAATGATCTTGCTGGGAAACGGAAGCGCCGCCGGGGACACAACCACGCTGAGGGATAGTCCGGCGGGCTCATCGGGACGATGAACGCCGACGCGAGGGTCCCTTCCTTGCGCTGCCCCTTCATCGGATCGGTAGACCCTGATGCCTTGAAAAGTCCCGCCCTCAGGGCGAGTACTCCTTTACGGGGAATCCCTCTCTCCATTTCAGCCTGAACCAACACTCGTCTCATGAACAGTCTTTCGCTAAGCCGGCGGCAGTTGCTCCTTGCCGGCATAGGTGCCGCGGTCCCATTCCCGCAAACGAAAGCGCCGGTGGTGAACGGCGCTGAGCACGCGTGGGTGCTGAATGCGAAGTACCCGATGACGCGAGAGATGGCGGTGTGCCCCACCAGCCTGCCCGATCACGAGTATTCGGCGGAGTTCCTGCTATCGGAGATGAGGACCTATAAGGTGGATCACGTCGTGATTTCTCACGTCTGTTATTACGGGCGCGACAACTCATACGCGAGTTACTGTGTGAAGAAGTATCCGGGGCGATTTGCCGCGATCGGCCTGCTGGTGGGGCACCGTCTCCATGCTCCGGACGACCGGGAGAATCCCTTGAGGTTGGAGCGGTTGATCAAGGACGACGGTCTGATCGGGTTGCGGCTGAGCCCGATTTACAATCGCGACGTGGTCTGGCTGAACGATCCGGTTTGCTATCCGTTGTGGAAGAAGGCCGAGCAGCTTGGCGCGACGTTCAATATTTTTCTGGCGCCTCATCAGGTGAGGCAGGTGGGAGACATGGCTGCACGGTTTCCAGGGATGAACGTGGTAATCGACCATATCGCCATGATCGACATAACGGCGCCCGATTCGGCAGGATTCGGGCCGCTGCTCGAGCTGGCGAAGCTGCCGAACGTGTATGTGCGCACATCGCTGCATAATCCATCGAAGGCGAAGGAGATGCCTTACCGGGATGTGTGGCCGTTTCTCCGCCGCATGTATGATCGCTTCGGCCCACGGCGGATGGTGTGGGCAAATTTCTTCGAGTATCAGATCATGAAGGAGATGATTCCGTTCTTTACGGCGGAGGACAAGGAGTGGATCCTGGGGCGCACGGCGCACCGGTTGTACGGGTTTGGGAGGGCGGCCGGTTGAGAGCTGTTTGGAGTACCTAGGGTGCTTCCGTCATCAATTGTTGCTGGGATCAATCTAAGATATTAGGCAACAATAGGTTACGGTCAAATTTGGTGCCGCAAGATCCAGCCACCTCAAAATCGATAGCAAGTGCCTTTGCAACAACGGGTTGAGAACCAGCCACCAACAGTCGATTACGGAAGCACCGCCCAGGGACTCCAGTGCAGCCGTACCAGGCACCCTTCTGCTTCACCATCCGGGTATGATAGAGAAACCAGGCGGTGGGAAAGCAGGATCGTCGGTGGAAATGGGCGACCACGGGGGAGTCGTATCAACGGGCAACGCAAGAAGCAAGTCTTGCAATCGATCCTAAGAATGGAGCTCCCATGCCTCCAACGGTCCATGAATTGAGAAGGTCTGGGCAATTGATCGATCCGGTGGAGCTACGTTTGGCCGCAGGGACTGCTAACGTGTCAGGCCTTTTGACATGGCTCACGCGCAATCGCTATATTGCTGCAGCCACTTTTCCGGAACGCCGACCTTCAAATGGACGGTTACTGGTCGGACCCTTCGTTCCCAATGTGTAAAGCACTACCTCGGCCCGCAAGTTCTCGTCGATTCAGGCAGAAGGCTTCCCTCATTCTGCTATTGCGACTACACTGTCGGGGATGCGGACGTACAGGGTTCTGTCCGAGATGGCGGGCGTTGCCAGCACGAGCTCACCCAACTGGTTCGTGCCAACCAATTCGAACTGCTGTCCAGCTCTGATGACGAATGTCTGTCCCTCTTCATCACTCACATAGATCTTGCCATCGGCTGCGATCGGCGATGAGGTGAACGCCCCTCCGGTGCCAAGCCGTTGCTCTTACAGCTTATGCCCGGTCCGAGCATCGTAGGCCTTGAAGATACCCTGACTTGTAGTCCGGCCTGCTTCACTCTGGCCGGCTCGTCGAGATTCTTCATGGAACCTTGGTCCTGCCCGAGTACGGCCAACCCGGAAACTGACAGGCGCCTTCCAAATTGCTGGCAAGACCGCCGGACGTTGTGTCACTGAAGCCTATAGCTCCCCCGGAGCGCCTGGCTTGAGCAGTCCAGCAAGGATCTCGAAGCAAAAGGCTTTCGTGCGGTGATGTTGACTCCTCTGTGTTTCAGCTAATACTTCGCCGAAACGACCAACTAGTTGCCAACGCTCACAGGTTAAAGAGATCATAGGAGCAAAAATGAACGAACCCCCTTGAACACTGAAACTGCCTTGAAGGCTAACGAAGTTCATAAGATCCACGTGCTGTATGCCGAAGCTGATGCCCGTGAGGCAGCCCTCACACGGAACGTCTTCCAAAAAGAAGCGCCGGAAATCGATTTAGACATCGTTGACAACGGTCAGGCATGCTTAGAGCGTTTGCATCAGACCGATAAGGATCTGGTGCTATTGGACGAAAAACTGCCCGATATTGAGGGGCTCGAGGTGCTGCGTCGGTTGAAACGGGAGGCGTTTTTGCTTCCAGTCATCGTCATCGCCAGTCCCGGAGACGAAGACCTGATCATTGAGTTGCTACGAGCTGGAGCTTGCGACTATGTCTGCCACGAGGGCGATTACCAAGCCATCCTGCCTTCAGTTCTGAGAAGCGCCGCGGCGCGATACCAAATTCAAAAAAAGCACCAGATTGGAGTCATTGGTCGTGTACCGCAGAGAAGGATTCTCTATGTGGGGCGCCACGCGATGGATATTGCTTTCACGCTCAACCATCTCGCTGAAAGCGCGCCTCACTTTCTCTTGCAGGCGGCGCAAAGCCGTAACGAGGCCCTTTCATTGCTGAAGCGAGATCCAGCATTTGATTTGGTCGTGCTCAATCGACGCATGTCTGACGGGAGTGCCCTCGAATGTCTACGTGAGGTCAGGTATCAGGGGATCGATCTTCCGTTTGTCGTCATTGCGGAGCAGGGCGAAGAGAAAGCCGCTATGGCGGCACTAAGCCTAGGCGCCTACGACTACGTCGCCAAGCGTGAAGGTTACTTCACTCAGTTGGTTTTCTCGATCGAACATGCTATCCAGCGGTTCCAACTAAACAGGACCACGAGCAAACTCTACTCGGAGCTGGAAGCCGTTAAGGCCTCACTGGATGAACAAGGGGAGGACCGTACTGCCGATCTTCAGGCAGAGATCGTTGAAAAACAGCGAATTGAGAACTTATCGGAGACATCCCGGAAACAGCTTGAGACTCAAAATCGTGCGCTCATGGAACTCGCGCGAAGCAAGATCATCGGCACTGGCGATCTCGAGGCTGCGCTGCGGGAAATCACTGAGGCTGCTGCTAAAACGCTGGAATGTGAACGAGTCGGCGTCTGGTTTTTCAACGAAGACCGCAGCAGGATTCGATGTGCCGATCTTTTCCAGAGAACGCTCGCCACCCACTCCCAGGGCTCGGAACTGATAGCCCCTGAGTATCCTGCATACTTCCGAGCGCTACAGCAGGAACGGAGTATCGCGGCTCACAATGCCCGAACCGACCCGAGAACCAGTGAGTTTGCCGATTCCTATTTGCAGCCTTACGGCATCAGCTCTATGCTCGATGCCCCAATCCATATGGGCGGCCGAATGGTTGGTGTGGTTTGCCATGAGCATGTGGGGCCGATCCGCCATTGGATTCTGGCAGACAAGCATTTTGCCAGCTCCATGGCGGATTTCGTGGCGCTGGCTTTGGAGGCTTTTGAGTGGAGGCAGGCAGAAAACGAGCGTAATCGTCTGCTGACCCTGGAACAGGCAGCGCGCTCCGAGGCCGAGCGAGCCAAACAGCAACTATTAGATATTCTGGAACGAGTCACGGATGGGTTTGTCGCTCTGGACACATGGTTTTGCTACACCTTCGTTAACCAGAGAGCTGCCGAAATGTTTGGTCGTAAGGCGGAGGATCTCCTGGGCCAGCACATTTGGAAAGAGTTTCCGGAGGGAGTCGGCCAGCCATTCTATCTTGCCTATTACGACGCCGCAGCTCGACAGGTGCCTGTTCAACTCGAGGAATACTATCCACCTTGGGATCGGTGGTTTGAGAACCGCATCTATCCCGACAAGGATGGCTTGTCTATCTTTTTCCAGGATATCACCGTCCGCAAGAAGGCTGAGATAAGACTCAAGGAGAGCCAGGCACAGCTCCAATTGGCGATTGAGGCGTCAAACGTGGGCTTTTGGGACTGGCACCTGCCGACGAATCGGATTTATTTCTCCCCTGAATGGAAGAAGCAATTGGGACACGAGGAGCAGGAGCTGCCTAATCGGTTCGAAGAGTGGGAGAATCGGCTGCACCCTGATGACCGGGAGCGAACCGTGAGTTTTGTAAGGTCGGTTTTGCAAGATCCTCTGCAAAAGTTTGAATTGGAGTTTCGCCTACGTCACAAGGACGGGTCCTACCGCTGGATACTGTCTCATGGCGCTTTATTGTTGGATTCTCAGGGAAAGCCGCAGCATCTTCTAGGCTCACATGTAGACATCTCTGAGCGCAGGAGGGTGGAAGAAGAACTCCGCCTCCTGCAAAGCATCACTCTTGCCATTAGTGAAACTGAAGGTCTACACGCTGCATTGGGAGTTGCACTTTTGCGGGTATGCGAAGCTACCGGTTGGATCATGGGGCAAGCCTGGACGCCTGACAGTAAGCACGAGGATTTGGCGCCCAGTCCAAATTTTTTCGCCAGGCCGGACACTGACCTGGACAGATTTCGGCAGGCCAGTACCGGTCGGTTTTCCAGAGGCGTCGGATTGCCCGGGCGGGTATGGCTTTCAAAGCAACCACTTTGGATCCAGGATGTCACGAAAGACGACAACTTTCCTAGGAAGGCTGCCGCCCAGGAAGTCGGATTGAAAGCCGCCTTGGGCGTACCCGTATTAATGAACGATGATGAGGTTGTGGCGATCATGGAGTTTTTCATGTTTGAGCCTCGCCAAGAGGACGAGAGGCTCATTCGAGTGGTCTCCAGCGTGGCCGCCCAGTTGGGGCAAGTCATTCAGCGAAAACAGGCGGAAGAGGAGCTGCGTAGTCTCAACATCCAGCTGGAGCAGCGGGTAGTCGATCGCACAGCCGAATTGGAAGCCAAGAACCGCGCATTAGAAACGTTCTCCTATTCGGTATCCCATGACTTGAAAGCGCCTTTGCGCGGCATCGACGGTTATGCGCGTCTGTTGTTGAATGACTACAGCCATTGTCTGGTTGAAGAAGGACGTGGTTTCCTCCAGACGATTCATCAGGCAGCCAGCCAAATGAATCAGCTGATCGATGACCTGCTCGCCTATTCCCGGCTGGAGCGCCGTATTCTGACGCGCGGCCAGGTCAATGCTCGTTCGCTGGTTGAAGCACTCGTGGCAGAACGTTCAAATGACCTGAAAGAGCGTGCTATTCAGGTGACTATCGGCATTTCGTGCGGCGTGATTTTTGCCGACGCCGAGGGGCTAACCCAAGTCTTGCGCAACCTGTTGGAAAACGCCATCAAGTTTACAAAGGGGGTAGTTGGGCCCAGGATCGAGGTTAGCAGCCTCGAAACGGAACACAGTTGCCTGGTTTGGGTGCGGGACAATGGGATCGGATTCGAGATGCAACACCACCATCGCATCTTCGAGATTTTCCAGCGGCTTCACCGCGCCGAAGACTATCCAGGAACCGGCATCGGCCTTGCAATTGTGCGAATGGCGATGGAGCGCATGGGAGGGCGTGTATGGGCTGAGAGCACGCCTGGTGAGGGAGCTACCTTTTTCCTGGAATTTCCGAAGTAGCTTGTCATCAATTACTGTGGGCCGACGGGTCGGTTTTGAGGAGAAATCGCGCTCCGCACGATGGGGGTTAAGCATGAACGGCGTTAGTCCATTTTGATCGTTGAAGACAAATCCCATGGCTCTGGGACTTGACACTGCGACCTTTGCACGCCGCAAGCTCGCGAATCCGCTCCAGGTTGCGCGTGATGGACAAGAGGCTCTTGACTTCATCGATCGTTGGGATACCGAGATGCCACTGCCTGCAGTGATCCTGCTTGATTTGAAGCTGCCAAAAACAGTGGTCTGGAAGTGCTTCGGAGTATCAAAGAGCATCCGCGTTTTCAAAAATCATCCCAGTGGTGATTCTGACCCCCTCGGCCGAAGACATTGACATTGAGAATGCCTATCACTTGGGAGCGATTCCTACATCGTCAAGCCTATCGATTTCAAAAAGTTCATGGAAGTGTCCGCACAGATCGAACTTTACAGGGGCTTGCTCAACGCTTCGGCCTACAGAGTACGACCGGATAGCGTTCAGCTGCCGAATTGACGCGATTCAATTTTTCCTTTCCCTCTTTCCGACCGGAAGGGCCGGAGTGGCGAGGATTCGTGCCCATGCATGCGCCTGATGGATGGTTGTTCGCATCGCACGACAGTCGGGTAGGCCAGCGCGACTGCTGAGGTCGCTCATGAAAATTCTCTATGTCGAAGACAACCGCCATGAGGCCGATCTGGTCCGTCGCGAACTCCTCAAGTCGGCTCCTCACTGTGAGCTGGATATCGTTGTTACCGAGCGGGAGGCTTTAGAGCACCTGCGGGATTCTAGCGCAAGTCCGTATGATTTGGTACTGAGCGATCTGCACTTACCGGACGGTGATGGACTGGCCGTACTTTCGTTCGTACGTCGAGAGGCCTTGCCTGTTGCCGTGATCATTATTACCGGTGCAGGTGATGAGCAAAGTGCCTTGGCAGCATTGAAGGCCGGTGCTGATGATTACATCGTAAAGCGAGAGGATTACCTTCCCCGTCTTTTCAGGAGAATAGAGACAGGCCTGCAACGTTATCGTGCCGCGATCGCCCGCCACAACCGCCGGCTTCGGGTGCTTTATGCCGAACACAGCGCTACTGACATTGACCTCACCTGCCGTCATCTGGTACGTCATGCTCCGCATATTCAAATCGAGCCCGTCAGCACGTCCGCAGAGGTTTTCCATCGACTGACTCATCTAAATAACCCTTACGACGTCCTCCTCTTGGACTTCAAGCTAGGCGATCTTAACGGCCTGCAGATCATGAAAGAGCTCCATGATGTTCACCAGGTGACGACTCCTGTGGTATTTGTCACTGGAAAGGGCGGTGAAGAGGTAGTTCTTCAAGCCATAAGACTTGGTGCCGCCGACTATGTTGTTAAACATCCTGGCTATCTCTTTCATTTGCCGGCAATCCTGGAGAACGCCTTTTACCGCAGGCAGCTGGAGCAGGAACGGGCCGCTCTGCAGGAGACAGCTGAACGGCTGGAGCTCACTCTGGGTAATTTGAACCTGATTGCCTATGAGATCGATGCTGAAGGAAGGTTCCTGCTGGCGAGGGGCCGAGGCCTGGAAAAATTGGGCGCCAAACCGGATCAGGCGGTCGGGAAATCGGTTTTTGAAATGTACCGGAATTACCCGAAGGTGCTAGAGGCTGTGCGTACTGCTTTGGCTGGGGATTTCCACACTTTGGAAGTCAAGATCAAAGAGCGAGTCTGGTATGCGAGCTTGATCCCCGTCAAAGAGCGAGGGACGGTAAAGCGTGTCTTCGGTACAGCCACCGATATTACTGAGCTTGAGCAGCTTAAGGAGCAGCTGAGCCAGTCACAAAAAATGGAAGCCATTGGCCGCCTGGCCGGCGGCATTGCTCATGACTTTAACAACCTGCTTACCGCTATTTTAGGCTATGCGGAACTAACATTGCTTTCTTTGCCGCCAAGCGATGTTCATCGACCCGGAATTGAGCAGATCGAAAGGTCTGCCATTCGGGCCTCCAGCCTGACGAGGCAGTTGCTCACTTTTGCTCGTAAGCAAGTCATTGAACCCAGAATTATCAACCTGAATGATCAAGTCCTTGGAATGGAGAAGATGTTGCGTCGACTCCTCGGCGAAGATATTGAACTGATGATCCATTTAGACGTGGAGCTTTGGCCCGTCAAGATCGATCCTGGACAGTTCGAGCAAATCCTCGTCAACCTGGCTTTCAACGCTAGGGACGCCATGCCCAAAGGTGGCCAGCTGATTCTCGAGTCCAGCAATGTCTTGCTGGACAAGGAAGACGTGCGTTACCAGGCCGGGGGAACATCCGGAGCTTACGTGATGCTCTCCGTCAGCGATACCGGTATCGGAATGACCCAGGAAGTTCTCATGCGAATCTTTGAGCCCTTCTTCACTACTAAGGAAGTTGGCAAAGGGACGGGGCTGGGCCTGGCTACCTGTTACGGAGTTGTCAAACAGAATCAAGGTCACATCGCTGTTCAGAGCCAGCTACATAAAGGATCTACGTTCAAAATCTATTTGCCCCGCGCCGCAGGTCCGGTTGCTTCAGTCGAAAAGCTTGACTTGAGAACTGGTGTACGTGGGGACGAGACTATTCTTCTCGTTGAAGACGAACCGCTCGTGCGAAACCTCGCCATGCAGACTTTGCGTTCACAGGGATATACCGTGCTGGAAGCTCAAACAGGTGCTGAGGCCATCGAAAGAGCCGAAGACTACCCAGCAAGAATTCACCTACTGCTGACAGACGTCGTAATGCCTCGAATGGGTGGGAAACAGGTTGCTGAACGTCTGTGCAGCCGGTGGCCTAATTTGAAAGTCCTCTACATTTCAGGATACTCGGATGAGGTGATTGCGAGTCACGGTCTGCTGGAGAAGGGAATACATTTCTTATCAAAGCCCTTCACGCCTGGACTGCTGGCACAGAAAGTACGAGACGTCCTGGATGCCGAGAATCATGCCTCATGAACACATTTTGGGCATTGTCGTTACTAAAAAGTCCGTCGGCATTGCAACAGTTGAAGTTGTAGGCCGCTGGAATTATATTCCAGTGGCATGCGAGAACTCATCTTTTCCGTGTTCTATTCACTTTCTTGCGGGCTCCAGACCCGGACCCGACTGCATCTGGAAATCATCGCTCTTCGGCATCAGCTTGCCGTCCTGGAACGCAAGCTTCCGACACGTCCCAAATTGAGCTGGGCGGACCGCTGGCTCTGGGTCGCTTTGTCCAGGCTCTGGACTGATTGGCGATCGAGTCTCGTCATTGTGAAGCCCGGAACTGTTGTGGGATGGCATCGTAAAGGCTTTCGACTGTACTGGACTTGGAAGAGCCGTCCGGGACTCGGTCGCCCGAAGATCAACGCTGAGGCGCGAAAGATAATCCAAGAGATGAGCTCTAACGACGTCCTCAAGCCGATGGAAACGTACACTCGTGTCCACGTGGAGAACAGCAAGACGGTCACTCTTGAAATTGTTGAGATAAAGTGCTGGCCAATGAACATGCTTGTGATGGTCGGTGCGGCAAGTGGGAGAGAGCGGTAGCTGGACACCGGCGGCCATTCGAAACACGATGAACCATACGGACAAGAGCCAGCGGCCAAACGAGGCGCTCGCAAGGCGACTCTCCGCTGTCCACAAGTTTGAGGAAAACGGATCATCAGCAAAAATCCCTCATAGCAGCCGAATCTCAAGGGAAGTGCTTTTGTGGGGTGAACAGGGACACTGAAACCAGCGGTATTCGGTCGCAAAGGCACCCTAATGTCCAAACTCCAGAATCGCTCACCCCCTGAAGGCCACTAGGGTACGGACCGAGGGTTTCAAGCACTCGGTTCTGCTGACTCCATGTTCAAGCAAGAAGGAGAACGACCATGCTGGAACTCGTTAAGCGTTTTGTTAAGGAAGAAGAAGGACAAGATTTGGTGGAGTATGCCCTATTGTTGGTGTTCATTGCTCTGATCGTGGTGGTCGCTCTTCCCAACTTAGGGAAGACCGTCAGCAACGTCTTCTCCAATACTACCAGTGTACTCCAGTCCGGCTCGTAGATTCTGGCTCAATCCAACTGCGAATGGGTGATGTGGATTCCGGGGCGAGGTATGCGTCTGGGCGGGTTCGCCGCAGTGAGGGTAGAAGCGTGCGGCGCGAGAGGTAGCCGCCCTCTCTCGCTTTGTGTTGGTCTTGAAGGTCACTTCGAAGATTGTGCCCTGAGTGTTGGATTCGACTGAGAACGTGGCCCCCAGTTGGGCGCTTAGGATATTGACCAGCCGCAGACCGAGCGTGTCCGTGTTGTTCACATCAAAGCCGGCGGGCAGCCCCACTCCCTGATCACGCACGCTGAGGGTGTAGTGGTTCTCGGGGCCCGCGCGCAACATGAGTTCCACAACACCCCTACTGCCTTCCGAATAGGCGTATTTGAGGCTATTGGAGACCAGCTCGTTTACGATCAGACCCAGCGGCACTGCGGTATCAATATCCAGAAACACTGGATCGAGGCGGGTCGTGAGCCGAACAGTCGCAGGATTGGCGACGTAGGTGGTGAACAGCAATGCGCTGAGGCTGGAAAGGTATTCGGAAAAGTCCACCTGTGCGAGCGACTCATTTTGATAGAGCTTTTCGTGAATCATCGCCATCGACCGGATACGGCTTTCACTTTCCCGGAACAACGCCAAGGCTTCCGGATCGCGAATAGACCCGGACTGAAGATTCAAGAGACTGCAAATGACTTGCAGGTTGTTTTTTACGCGGTGGTGGATCTCCTTGAGCAGCACCTCCTTCTCGTGGAGCGAGGCTTTGATCTGTTCCTCCGATTGCTTGCGCTGGGTGATGTCAGTAATGAAACCGCAAAACGTCACCACGTTGCCGGCTTTCAACGGGCTGATGGATAACTCCACCGGGAACTCGCTGCCGTCGCGACGCAAGGCGCTCGCTTCGATGAGACGATTTACGACCGGACCTCCCCCGGTGGCCAGAAAGTGCTCTAGACCGCGTCGGTACGCCTCCCGATAGCGGGGCGGTATAATGGTTTCACTCAATTTCTGTCCCAGCGCCTCACGGCGCGTCCGTTCGAACATTTGTTCGGCTCGAGCATTCCATTCGGTGATCTTGCCTTCTGAATCCATCACAACCACCGCGCTGAGCGCCGAATTCAGGACGGCCCGCACGCGTTCCTCGCTTTCTCTCAAGGCCCGGTTAGACTCTTCCAGCGCGGCTTTACGGCAGAGGTGTACGAACACGGCCACCTTGGAGCGGAGAATGGCCGAATTGACGGGCTTGGTAAGGTAGTCGACGGCACCCGCCGTGTAGCCTTGGAGCACATGTTCGTCTCCGGCGTAATGAGCGGTAAGGAAGATGATCGGAATGTGTTCAGTTTTCTTCCGTTTCTTAATGAGCTGAGCCAGCTCCCATCCGTTCATGCCAGGCATTTCGATGTCCAGCACAAGGAGCGCGAAGTCTTTGGTCAGGAGCGCCATCAATGCCTCCTGGCCCGACTGAGCTTTCGTCAAGTGATAGTCCGAAGAATCCAGGATGCTTTCGAGCACCATCAGGTTCTTCGGCTCGTCATCAACCAGCAGAATGTTGATGGGCGTTTCTTCGGTCTCAGGAATCATGGTCTCCAGCATTCAGTATTCAGCTTTCAGCCACCAGGCGGCTGACTGCTGAATTCTGATCCTAATAGATTTCCTATCGATACAGCCATACCCGCAAGAGCGACAGCAGTTGCTCAGTGTTCACCGGCTTAGCGATGTAATCCGAAGCGCCGGCCTCCAGGCATTTCTCACGGTCTCCTTTCATGGCCTTCGCAGTCAGTGCCAGCATGGGCAGCGCGCGAAACTTCTGGTCTTTGCGGATTTCACGCATGGTTTGGTATCCATCCATCTCCGGCATCATGATGTCCATCAAGACCGCACTCAGATCCGGCGTGCTTTGGATCACCTCGATGGCCTGGCGGCCATTGGTGGCGCTCAACACTTCCATGTCATTGTTCTCAAGCACAGTCGTGAGGGCGAAGATATTGCGAGCGTCGTCGTCCACGACCAGCACCTTGCGCCGGCTCAGCATCTCGTTGGAGCCGTGAAGCCGCTGAAGCATCTCCTGCTTGGCTTGAGGCAAGTCGGTCACCACTCGGTGTAAAAACAAGGCCGTTTCATCCAGCAGTCGTTCAGGTGACTGGACGTCTTTCAGCACGATGCTCTTGGCTACCTCCTTGAGCTGCACCTCCTCCTCCGAGGTCAACTCCTTACCAGTGAACACGACCACCGGCACTTCGCACAGGCTGGGTTGCGCCTGAATCTGGCGCAACAATTCGAAGCCTGTCATATCGGGCAGACGCAAGTCGAGCACGGCGCAGTCGAACGCCCGATCGAGCAACGCCTCCAAGGCCTCTGCACCAGTGGCAACGGCGGTGATCTCAATATCCTTGTAACCCAACAATTCGACTATAGACTGGCGCTCAGTATCGTTGTCTTCCACCACGAGCAGCCTTTTTGTGCGGGAAACGGTAAAATCTTTGAGGCGATCCAGGGAAGCTTCCAGGCGCTCGGTGGTCGTTGGTTTTACCAGGTAAGCGAAGGCCCCATGCTCCAATCCGTGTTGCCGCTCTTCCTCTAAGGTGATGATTTGCACTGGAATATGTCGTGTTGCGGGATCGAGCTTCAAATTGTTGAGCACCGTCCAGCCGAGCATGTCCGGCAAGAAGATATCCAAGGAGATGGCTGTAGGTTGGAATTGGCGGGCCAAGGCAAGAGCGACATTCCCGCGCTGGGCTACCAGGCCCCTAAAGCCTTTCTCGCGGGCCAAACCGAGAAGCACCCGAGCATAGTGTGGGTCGTCCTCCACAATGAGCAGTGTCGTGTCGCCCGGCTGAATGCTCTCACGGTCATCAGGTATGATTTCTTCACGAGTCGCCGGCGGCACGGGGAGCACAGCCGACGAGGAAGGCGAAACCATGCCGCTGGTGACGGGAGCGATTCTCACGGCGGCAGGGCCTGTATAAGCCAAAGGCAAGTAGAGCGTGAAGGTACTGCCCTTGCCTAAAACGCTGCCCAAGCGGATCTCGCCGCCCAGCAGGGTGGCCAGCTCGCGGCTGATAGCCAAACCAAGCCCCGTACCGCCGTATTTGCGGCTGGTGCCGGCATCGGCCTGCTGGAAGGCCTCGAAGATGATCTTTTGTTTCTCCGGTGCAATACCGATACCGGTGTCGCTGACAGTGAACGCGACGACGCCGGGCGCGCGTTTGAGTACCGGGTGGTCGCTGCTCCAGCCATCGGGATTCAGAGCGACCCGCATGGCCACGTGGCCCTGGGCGGTAAATTTGAAGGCGTTGGAAAGCAGGTTTTTCAGAATCTGATGTAGCCGTTTCGGGTCCGTCGTGAACGTCGCCGGCAGGCCTGCCTCGAACTCAAGGTGGAAGGGCAGATTCTTGGATTCAGCCACATGCCTGAAGTTCCGCTCGACCGTGTCCCGCAGAGCGGCGAAGGCCGTCTCTTCGGCCTCTACAGTGACGGTACCGGACTCGATCTTGGACAAGTCGAGTATATCGTTGATGAGATTCAGCAGTTCCGAACCGGCGGAGTGAATGTTCTTGGACCACTCAACTTGTTTGTCAGTGAGATTGCTACTGGCGTTGACCGCGAGTTGCTGGCCTAGAATGAGGATGCTGTTGAGCGGGGTGCGCAATTCGTGCGACATGTTAGCCAGGAACTCTGATTTGTACTTCGAGGTCAGTGCCAGCTCGGCCGCCTTTTCCTCGAGGGCCCGGCGGGCCTGTTCAACTTCATTGTTCTTGCGCTCGACTTCGACATTCTGTTCGGCGAGCTGCTTGGCCTTTTGTGCCAGCTCTTCGTTGGTTTGCTGCAGTTCTGTTTGGCGCGTTTGAAGTTCAGAGGTCAGCTGCTGGGATTGCGTGAGCAAGCCTTCCGTGCGCATCGTCGCCTCGATCGTGTTAAGCACGACGCCGATGCCTTGGGGCAACTGCTCAAGGAAAGCCAGGTGAGTAGCCGTGAATGTCTGCAGGGAAGCAAGTTCAATCACCGCCTTGGTCTCGCCTTCAAAGAGCACCGGGAGCACGACGATGTTGCGCGGCGCAGCCTCACCCAGGCTCGAATGAACTCGGACATACTCGGTTGGAGGGTCATTCAGGAGAATGCGTTGCTTTTCCGCAGCGCATTGGCCCACCAGGCCTTCGCCCACCGCGAAGCGCTCTGTCTCCTTCAGACGCGGGCTGTGGGCATAGCTGCCCAGCAGCTTCAGAGGCATCTCGCTGTCGGAGCTCTCCATTTGATAAATGGTTCCGTGCTGTGCGTTGACGAGCGGAGCCAACTCGGACAGGAGCATCTGGCCCACGGTAAACAGGTCGCGCTGGCCCTGCAACATGCCGGTGAACTTGGCCACATTGGTCTTGAGCCAGTCCTGTTCCCGGTTCCGCTCGGTGGTGACGCGCAAATTGTCAATCATCGTATTGATATTATCTTTGAGTTCGGCCACCTCACCGCGCGTCTCGACCTGAATAGAACGAGTCAAGTCGCCCTTGGTCACGGCTGTGGCTACTTCCGCGATGGCACGTACCTGCGTGGTCAAGTTGGCAGCCAGCAGGTTGACGTTACCGGTCAGATCCTTCCACGTCCCCGACGCACCCGGCACGTTGGCCTGGCCACCGAGCCGGCCTTCCACGCCCACTTCGCGAGCCACGTTGGTAACCTGCTCGGCAAACGTAGCCAGCGTGTCGGTCATGTTGTTAATGGTTTCCGCCAGAGCCGCCACTTCGCCCCTACTCTCCACGGTCAGCTTTTGCCGCAGGTTGCCGTCAGCCACGGCAGTAACGACTTTAACGATGTTACGCACCTGGTTGGTGAGGTTGGCCGCCATGACGTTGACGTTGTCGGTCAATTCCTTCCAGATGCCTGCCACACCTGGGACTTGGGCTTGACCACCGAGTTTACCGTCGGTGCCGACCTCGCGAGCTACACGCGTGACTTCGGCGGCGAACCCATTCAGTTGGTCCACCATCGTATTGATGGTGTTCTTCAATTCGAGAATCTCGCCTTTCACGTCCACCATGATCTTGCGAGAGAGGTCGCCGCGGGCGACCGCTGTGGTCACTTCGGCGATGTTGCGGACTTGAGCGGTCAGGTTAGTGCCCATGGCATTGACCGAATCGGTTAAGTCCTTCCAGGTGCCGGCCACGCCCGGCACGACGGCCTGTACACCCAGCCGGCCTTCGGTCCCAACTTCCCGCGCCACGCGTGTCACTTCCGACGCAAACGACCGGAGCTGTTCCACCATCGTGTTGATGGTTTCTTTGAGCTGAAGAATTTCGCCACGTACATCCACGGTGATTTTCCGGGAGAGGTCACCGTTAGCCACGGCAATCGTGACCTCGGCGATGTTGCGGACTTGGTTGGTAAGGTTGCTAGCCATGGAGTTGACGTTGTCGGTCAAGTCCTTCCAGGTGCCAGCCACGCCAGGCACCGCAGCTTGGCCGCCCAGCTTGCCGTCTGTGCCCACCTCGCGGGCCACGCGGCTGACTTCGGAAGCAAACGAGTTCAGCTGGTCCACCATGGTGTTGATGGTGTTTTTCAGTTCGAGAATCTCGCCTTTCACATCCACCGTTATCTTGCGTGAGAGATTGCCGCGAGCTACAGCGGTAGCGACTTCGGCAATATTACGGACCTGCGAGGTGAGGTTGCTGGCCATGGAGTTGACTTTGTCCGTCAAATCTTTCCAGGTGCCGGCCACCCCTCGGACTTCAGCCTGGCCGCCCAGCTTGCCTTCGGTGCCGACCTCACGGGCCACACGAGTCACTTCTGCCGCAAACCGATTCAACTGGTCCACCATCACATTAATGGCTTCCTTCAGTTCCAGAATCTCGCCTCGCACGTCCACGGTGATCTTCTTCGAGAGGTCGCCGTTGGCGACGGCGATAGTCACTTCGGCGATGTTACGGACCTGGGCTGTGAGGTTGTTGGCCATGGAATTAACATTGTCCGTCAAGTCCTTCCAGGTGCCGGCCACACCTTGGACTTCAGCTTGACCGCCCAGCTTGCCTTCAGTGCCGACTTCGCGGGCCACACGGCTCACTTCAGAGGCAAACCCGTTCAACTGGTCCACCATCGTGTTGATGGTTTCTTTGAGCTGAAGAATTTCACCCCGCACGTCCACAGTGATCTTCCGAGAGAGGTCGCCCCTGGCGATGGCCGTGGCGACGTCCGCGATGTTCCGGACCTGGTTGGTGAGATTGCTGGCCATGGAGTTGACGTTGTCGGTCAAATCCTTCCAAGTGCCGGCTACACCAGGCACCAGGGCTTGGCCACCCAGTTTGCCTTCGGTGCCGACTTCGCGGGCCACACGCGTCACTTCGGCAGCGAAGCCATTCAATTGGTCCACCATCGTATTGATGGTGTTCTTCAGCTCGAGAATCTCGCCCTTCACATCCACCATGATTTTGCGAGAGAGGTCGCCGCGAGCCACCGCCGTCGTCACTTCGGCGATGTTGCGAACCTGATTGGTGAGGTTGCTGGCCATGGAGTTGACGTTGTCGGTCAAATCCTTCCAAGTGCCGGCTACACCAGGCACCAGGGCCTGGCCTCCCAGCTTGCCTTCGGTCCCTACTTCGCGGGCCACGCGCGTCACTTCCGAGGCAAATGAACGGAGCTGTTCGACCATCGTGTTGATGGTTTCTTTGAGCTGAAGAATCTCGCCGCGCACGTCGACGGTGATTTTTCGAGAGAGATCGCCGCTGGCCACGGCAATGGTGACTTCGGCGATGTTGCGAACCTGATTGGTGAGGTTGCTGGCCATGGAGTTGACGTTGTCGGTCAGGTCTTTCCAGGTGCCAGCCACGCCGGGCACCGCTGCCTGGCCGCCCAGCTTCCCTTCGGTACCCACCTCGCGGGCCACGCGGCTCACTTCCGACGCAAATGCATTCAACTGGTCCACCATCGTGTTGATGGTATTCTTCAGTTCGAGAATCTCGCCTTTAACATCCACGGTGATCTTTCGCGAGAGATCGCCGCGCGCCACAGCCGTGGTTACTCCTGCTATATTGCGCACCTGGGCGGTGAGGTTGGTCGCCATCGCGTTGACAGAGTCCGTCAGGTCTTTCCAGGTGCCGGCCACGCCGGGCACCACGGCCTGGCCCCCCAATTTGCCTTCGGTGCCGACCTCGCGGGCCACGCGGGTGACTTCCGCGGCGAAGGAACGGAGCTGGTCCACCATCACATTAATGGCTTCCTTCAGTTGCAGAATCTCACCGCGCACGTCCACGGTGATCTTCTTCGAGAGGTCGCCGTTGGCCACAGCGATGGTCACATCGGCGATGTTGCGAACCTGGGCGGTCAAGTTTCCCGCCATCTGATTGACACTTTCGGTCAAGTCCTTCCACACGCCGCTGACGCCTTTGACCTGGGCTTGGCCACCCAGCTTGCCTTCGGTACCCACCTCGCGGGCCACGCGCGTCACTTCCGAGGTAAACACACCCAGCTGCTCAATCATCTTGTTGACGATCTTGGCGTTGCGCAGGAACTCGCCCTCCAGCGGGCGGCCGTCCACTTCCAGCGCCATGGGCTGTCCGAGGTCGCCGCGGGCCACGGCGCCAATCGTGCGAGTGACCTCCGCGGTAGGCCAAACCAGGTCATGGATGAGCATATTGATGAATTCCACTTTGGCCGCCCAGTGGCCAGTGGCTCCGGCCACGAACATTCGTTGCTTAAGCTTGCCTTCTTTGCCGACAGCGCGGCTAACCCGCGCAGTCTCCACGTTCAGCCGGTCGGCCATGGAGATGGTCTCATTGAAAGCATCCGCAATCTTGCCATTGACACCGGTCCAATACGAAGGCAGTCGAGCGCCGAAGTCACCCCTTTTGAAGGCCAGCATGGCCTCCAGCAGTAGTCTGGCATCGTCGGAATCTTCCTTCCGATGAATGGCAGTAAGGTTTCCGTTCTTGGGAAGGGTACTCTTCCCTTTCTTCGTGAGAGTCTGGGTGGTATTCATTGGATTCGCGAAGTTAATGGGTTGCTCTTAGGCAATAGTGACTGTCCTAAGGAATGACGCCTCAGGGCAAATTCCTGGCTTGGGCAACGACAGCATAGGTCATCTTTGCTTGGTGGCCGACATCTCTAGCGGATTTTCGGCTGAGCCTTCAGGCTCACTTTTGAGAGCGTGTATCGCTTTGATCTCTCTTTTTTGTGCATACATTTTTTCATCCGCCAAATTGATGAGCTCGTTGAGAGAATAGATCTGGTTGAGGTCACAGCGAACGACCCCGACGCTAAATGAAAGTTGAACGCTGGAACCTGCTCTGGCATTGAAATACTCCAAGGTCTCTCTTAACCGCGCCGCAAAGCTTTCCTCGCTGCAGCTATTGGTGACATCCAGCGCCAGGACTGCAAACTCGTCGCCTCCCCATCGGGCAAGGATGTCGTGAGCGCGAAAACCGGCCCTAAGGATCTCGGCTGTGGTGATGATGGCTTGATCTCCTCTTTCATGACCGAGCGAATCGTTGATTTCTTTCAGACCATCTAAATCAATGAAGCACATGAACAACCCCATATCGCGGCGAACTGCTAGCTTGAAGTTCTGCTCAGCTGCAGCCAGAAAACCGCGCCGGTTTTTCAGCCCCGTCAGCTCATCGGTCAGAGACAGGGAACGAAGCATCGCCTCTGTCCGCCTGCGCTCACTCATGTCACGAAAGATTAGAACGACATCAGTGACGTGTCCTTTCGAATCCTTGATCGGTGACGCCGTTTCTGCGACCGGGATTTCCCGTCCGTCCTTGGCGACGAGGACAGTCCGATCTTCCTGACGCACGACCACGCCGTCGCGGAGTGTTTTCAACGCCGCGCTCTCCATGGATTGCCGTGTTTCTTCGTGGATGATCCTGACAACTTCAGGCAGACTCCTGCCAGTGGCCTCTTCTTGTCTGTAGCCAGTCATTGCTTGGGCAACCCCGTTCATGAAAGCAATATTGCCCTTTGAATCGATGGCGATAACGGCTTCACCGATTCCCTGTAGAGTCGCGGCAAGCCACTGTTCACGTTGCTTGAGTTTCCTCTCCATCTGGGCTCTGAAAAGGGCCACTTCTACAGCGGCATGCAGATTTCTTTCGTCGAACGGTTTGAGGATATAGCCGAAGGGTTCAAGGCTCTTGGCCCGTTGCAAGGTGCCGGCGTCTCCGTGGGCAGTGAGATAAATCACCGGGATATCTAGGCCATCCTTGATCCGAGCAGCCGTTTCCATGCCATCAAGCTGGCCGGCCAGCATAATGTCCATCAGCACTAGGTCCGGGTTTGTCTCCGCCGCTCTACACAGAGCCTCCTCCCCCGAAGAGACAACGGCGGGTACCCGGTAGCCGAGACGGCGCAGACGCATTTCGAGGTCTGCCGCTACGACGCGTTCATCTTCCACCACCATGATCTGCGGACTGTTCATATGCCTGGCAACTGGTGTGTCTTTGGGTTTCTATGAAAGCCAGCTCCCTATTCAGTCTTTCGCCAGGGCAACCGGCAGAACAAGACAGCCGAGAGCTATCTCGCCCGTATCTGATTGGTTCTATCGGCTGGGCTTCAAACGAGATTAACAAAAACCTATGTCAAAAAAGTTGAACTCCGCGACGTACCGTTGCCGCAGGAACTGGTTTGGCTTCGGTCACAGTTTGGATCTGGGTGTCGTAACTCCTGCGCGAGTCGTCCTTGCCAGGTCCGGTAGTGCGTTCCATCCGTCCCTGGGCTTGCGGCGAATAGGCCGGCCTGAGCCGAATGCCTAACTGTGTCAACGCGCAGCCGACTTGCGTCAAGCGGTTGCGTTGGTAGACCGCCGAGAGCAGTCCGACGCGCAACAACTCGGCCAGTGATTGGACACCACGACTTTAGTGACGTAAGGCTTGAGAAGGTCGTATAACCAAGCGGCCCAGGTTCGCTACCTGATTCGGCTGGTCGGCGATTTCGACGTTGGCCGGAATGGGTTCAGCAGGCATTTACGGCTGCTGTGGGCCAGTGGCGGCTCTCGAGCGTCTCTGAGTTCCCAAGGTCACTTTGGTTTGGAAAGGATCTCGTTGATAGGATACTCTGCTTTAGGTGCGCCGCAAGAGAGGCGCGCGGCTTCGAGGGGTGGAGTCCAGCAGGAACTGCGGTGTGATGTTGTGAGGAGAGTTGTCGGGTGGATGGTGCATTTCTTGAACGGCGTCATGTTGTCTCTGGCGAATTGCTAATTTGCGGGACAATTCCTCGTGTTTGCCATTCTTGCTAGGATGCCGAGATGCGCGATCTCGTCATCCTTCTCGTCCACGTCATCGCTACTTGTGCCCGATTCTTGGGTCCGGGCGGCATCCGTTCTGTAGTCGCCGAGTCCGTTCTCGTCAAGCAACAACTCCTGATCCTCAATCGGTCTCGGCAACGGTCACCCAATCTACGCTGTTCAAATCGCCTGGTTGCCGGTTTGTGTACTCTCTTGATTCACCCCGCTCGCCTGATCCGTTCAGCAATCGTACTGAAACCTTCGACCCTCTTGAACCTCCACCAAACTCTGAAGAATCGAAAGTATCGACTGCTCTTCTCATCGAAGCGCAAGGGGAGGCCCGGCCCAAAAGGGCCCAGCAAAGAACTTATTGAAGCCGTTGTCCAGACGAAGCAGCGTAATCCCAACTGGGGCTGTCCACGGATTGCTCAACAGATTGCCTTGGCTTTCGACGTCCAGATCGATAAGGACGTTGTCCGAAGAATTCTCGCCAGTCACTATCGCCCGGAACAGGACACCAGTGGTCCCTCCTGGCTGACCTTCATCGGACACCTGAAGGACAGTCTCTAGAGTATCGATCTGTTCCGGTGCGAATCGGCCACGTTGCGGACCCACTGGATCCTGGTCATCATGGATCAATACACCCGTCGGATCATAGGGTTCGGTGTCCAGCTCGGAAAGGTCGATGGCATGGCACTCTGCCGAATGTTCAATCAGGCCATTGGAGGCCAGCGGGCAATGCCGAAGCATCTCAGCTCCGACCACGATCCGCTCTATCGATTCGGCCAATGGTAAGCCAATCTGCGGATACTGGAGGTGACCGAGATTAAGACCGTGCCATACATTCCCATGTCTCATCCATTCGTGGAGCGGCTGATTGGAACGATTCGAAGGGAGTATTTGGATCGCACCTTATTCTGGACGACCGTCGATCTCGCAAACAAGCTGCTCGAGTTCCGGGATTACTTCAACAATCATCGTACCCATCACTCACTGGAGGGACGAACACCCGATCAGAGCGAGACGGAGCCACGACCGGTTGCGAACTTCAACTGCTATCGATGGCAACGTCACTGTCGAGGCCTGTATTAGACAGCGATGGCTGCGTGATTCTCCAAAAAGGGAATCCTTGTCTTTATTGTCCGGCGAGGCCACCCGAGACCGTTCCCTGTTTGAGTTCCTACCCCGTGGGATGATCGGCTGATTGATCGCTTCGCTACTACCAAGTGCAAAGCGAGCAGCGCCTTACTTTCGCAACGCACCCGGCCCAGAATTCGCTATCGTATCAATTCGCCAGAGACAGGCAGTTTTCGGCAGTCACTATACAACGGATGTCACGCAAGAAGGCACGTGGGAATTGTGCGTCTTAGTAAGTCTATTAAGATTAATAGATTAGGCACGCGCAAGAACGATCGGGTTGTCAGAGTAGAGCGGAGAGCCGTGATCGGAGACTGGGCGATTAAATGAAGCTCTGGGGGTCCGAGGATTCTGTGAAACTGAACACCTCATTCGTCGAACGGTTGAATCTCACGATCCGGCAAGGCTCGTCGTATCTGGGGCGACGAACGATTTGTCAAGCCCGGTGGAAGGAACGTCTCGAAGATCACATCGAGTTGTTCCGCTGCTTTTACAACTTCATCAGGCCTCACAGAGCACTGAAATTCGGTCGTGAGTTTAGGACACCGGCGATGCAGGCTGGTCTAACCCGACGACGGCTGACGTTTAGGGAGATCTTCGAGACGGGCATTGCTTTTCTGGCGTCGAAGAATGTCCTCTTCGCGCTCTTCAAAAAGGCCCGGCCGGTCAGTTTCCCTATTCGGGGAGTGCCTCTGGCAATTGATGACGGAAGCACCGACCAAGCACGCCTTCAAATCGGAAAAGAAAACGAGTAAGACAGAGAAGGACAGCAGCGCTA
>CAVVYL010000023.1:0-8715 GCA_963752385.1 uncultured Acidimicrobiia bacterium
GGCCAGTTATCGCAAGTTGGACAGAGAAAGCCACGAAGGCAGAGGGAACTCACCTTTCAGATTTTTTCGCTTCGACCGTTCCCTGATGACACGCTTCACCTTTCTGATTTTCTCTCTGGCTGGGCGATCTGTTGGTGCAACCGTTGGTTCTGATGGCGGTCGAGCAGGTTGTGGGGGCTCAGGCGGTGGCGCTGGTGCCGGTGGGGGCTCCGGGGCCGGAGCAGGGTTAGCCGGCGGTGAGGATAGTGGTGGTTGTGATGGTGGTACTGGCGGAGGCTCTGCCGGAGGCGGATCGGGTGCAGGCGGAGTAGGAGCTGGTGTTGGTTCTGGCTCTGCCGGAGCCGGCGGTTCTGGGGAAGGGGAAGCCGGTGACTTTGTACAGTAAGCCCTGACCAAGAAATCCGGGTTACCGTTTAGGTTAGTGGCCGACCCAACGGCAAATACATGCTGCCCAGAAGCAGCAATGTCAAAAGCTATGGCGTCTTGGCTGGCATGCGATAGGTCTTCCCATAGCAAGCTTCCGCTTTCAGCACTGTAGGCACGGACTAACAACTCCGAGGACTCGAGCGGATATGGCTGCGACTTTAGTCCAGCCAAGAAAACAATGTTTCCAACCAAATCGATTGCCCGGGCTCCTTCGCCTTCTCCAGCGGGAACCTCCCAAACAACGGCGCCAGTCTTATCATAGGCGCGCAGCAATTCACCAGCAGCAAAGATTCTGGATTCAGTTGCAGCCAAATCCAGGATCGTCTCAGTGAAGGTCTTGGACCAAATCGGGGAACCAGTCAGGCTGTCGTAAGCCACCAGGAAACCCATGCCGCCGACATAGACACGACCATTGCTGACAGCTACGTCTGATGGCAAGGCATTAGGATAGACACTCTCCCAAGCAAGATTGCCAGACAGAGCATCATAGGCCCGAAGGATCAGGTTCCAAGGTTCAGGACTGGAGCTCGATGTCGAGCCAGCCACGAAGACCATCTGACCATCCGTGGCGACTTTCCAAGCCACATCGTCGCCCCCATTGTCGACCTGATCTTCCCAAAGTAGAGAGCCGCTTGTCTTGTCATAGGCCCGCACCAAGAAATCCAACGGGTCTGGTCCAACGTTGCCGCCGTACCCAACAACGTAAACACCATGAACCCCAGCCGTAATGGCTTGAACGAAGTCATCACGGCCCTTATTGACGATATCTTCCCAAAGACGATTGCCGGTCGTAGCGTCATAGGCCCTCACTAAGAAATCTGCTCCAGAGTCGCCCGCGCCGGAGCTATCGGGCGCATAGCCAGCGCAGAACACCTTGCTATCCAGCTCGTCGAGCACGACGCCTGTGATGTAGCCTGCGCTGAGCGGCGCCTGATCTTGCCACACCATGTCCCCTGTCTGAGTATCGTAAGCTCTGACCAATAGATCGACGCCCTGAGTTGCGGTGCCACCAACGCCGATCGCCACGGCTCTCGTGCTGCTCACAGCCACAGCACGCGCTTGGTCAATGCTTCCGGCCAAGTCAAACTGATCCTCCCAGAGGAGATCAACACGGGTCTGGCCCAATGCTGAGGCTGTGAGGAGTAGGAAAATTGCCAGAACCTTCATTGGTGGCCTCCTCACCGCTTGGTCAGACACGACACGTAGCCATGCTTTAATGATGGCTTCCACTGCCGGCAGATTGTCATCACCAAGTTGCTGTAAGAGCATTCTAAATAGGCGGATTAGACGCCTTCGCATGGCGACTCGCCGAGCATGCCAATTACCAAATTGTAAGTGCCGAGATTAGCGTGGGAGTAATACTAATGGGTTAACAACTTCTGGTAGGCGTTTGCTGAATTATGGTATTGACTTGACCCTAAGAGGGATTTCGGAAGGATGAGATAAAAGCTGGGCTGCGACATTGACGAGATCAATCCGAGAGTACGGCGTTTGTACGTCTTGCTCAACCTTCTCCTGCTCACAGTCTTTCACTGGCTGTCCCCAGCACGCTGCATACTGTCGCTCCTCGCCCTGCCGGAGGTTGGTATGCGGCATTACGGACAACGCTCAAAAAATCTGCCTTGCGCTGGACTTGGGAGTTACCGAGAGTGAGTTTCGCGGCATGACCAGCCCTTCAGGCCGGCGTCTCACCCCTGCGGGCTTTCCTGGATAATCTGGTCGTATACTTGCCGGGCCTTGTCATAGGCAGCTTCAGCGTCTCTCAGCTCTTCGGGGCGGATCCTTGCGCGTTTCATTTCCCAGCAACGATCGACCCCTCGCCGGCACCACTCGGCGCTGCGTTTTGAGGCTCGGATGGGCTTGCCATCGACCAGAACAAAAATGGGGTTCGTGTGGGATGTGTAGGCAATCCGCAGTGCCATCCAGCTCGAGCGATCCACTTGTCGCTCGAATCGAATCTCCTGCCAGCGACCATCGGCAGGGATTTCCCGCCGGTCTACCGGCTCACCGTTGACCAGCAGCTCGACTGCTACCCGGCGCGTCTTACCGATGCGAGCGCGTTCCACGTCCCAGTATGGCGGCAAATTAGGCGGGCGGGATGCGATAATGGCACCGATTTCATCTTGAACTTCGGGCAGGTAAGCAGCGGCTCTAGCGGTGATCTGAACTGTTTTGGCGCCACTCAGTTTCACTTCGCTCTGTTGAGTGCCCAACTCCACGCCATTCACTTTGAAGTCGATGAGATGCGATTTGCCGTCAGATACGTAGCTCCGGCCATCGCGGATCATATCCACGAATCGGTCGAAATCGAGCTTGCCTTCCAACCTGGCATAGGTTCGCGCCAATCCAACTCGATCGTCAAAGATGCACGGGTAATCGGTCTCGCCGCTGATCCGAACGCGAAAGCCGGTGTTCAGGGTGTGATACCACATGTTCAGCTCCCAGGGCAGAGGAGTGTCACCGGCAGAGAAAAAGTCCACGGCTTGATGCGCCACAGTCACGATATATTCGTTCGCACCAATCCCATCGAACTTCGGCATGACGTAGTTGGGAAGGGCCTGGGCCGGTTCCGTGGGCTCGAGTCCCCATCCCGAGTGTGCATAGCCTACCGCGCCGCCCTGAGCCCGCGCCCACTTTAGAACAGGCAGCGTCCAGCTTGGCCATTCTTCGATCTTGCTGGTTCCTGGATAATCATCCTCCTGCAGTCGCAGCAGGCAAACATGGCCGGCATGGGATGAGGGGAAACCGGAGACTTCCACGTCGTACCGCAAGACGTTGCCCTCATTGGAAAGCGGATGTACTTTCCCTTTGAAAAAGGTCTTTTGGTAATACCAGCAAGGTCCCCAGCTCAAGACACAAGCCACATTCAGATCCTCGCCGACAGCCTCACGCCACATGTGCTCGGGCAAGACGCCCTCCTCCGGGCTCTCGTAATGGCTGCACCCGGCCGCATGCACGTGATGATCGCCACTGTACCAACCCAGCTGCGCCATGTGCACCCAGCGTTTGAGCTGAAGACTCACCTCAACCGACTTGGAATCGGGCGGAACCTTGACATGCTTCGTCTGGGGCAGATATTCGGGCCCCCGCCCGAGGACAAATTGGTATTCGCCTGGTGGCAGGTAAACATGCTCGCCGTCAGCTCGGTATACCTGCGGATGGAAAAAGAAATCGGGAAATTCGTCGCCTCCCGCGTGCCGCCGCGAAGGTAACGGATAAAGGCCGATCAAGCGTTTGGTTCCGCGTTTATCCGTGGCGCCGTCAAACTTGCCCTCTTCCCAGTTGCGTCGGTAAGCTAGCGTCAAGCGATAGTCCTTGGGGAGAGGCTCCTTCTCCGGATCTTCCAGGATACGCTCGACGCCATCCGTTATCACTAGAGACGCCATGGTAGGGGCGCCACCTTCGTCCTTGATGCGGAGAACGACTTTGACTGAAGGCTGGCAATTGAACAGGACGTCGACGGCATTTCGGAAACCGATGTCTTGAGTACCCTGGCCGATGTGAAATCCAATCTTGGCCTCCCGTTGGCCGGACGTGCGGCTATAAATCTGCAAGATCGCATATTCCAGTTTCAGACCGGAGAGCTGCTTGTTCATGGGACGCTGACGATACATCGACAACTCCAGAAAGCGATTGGCCACTTCACCTGGGGCGATCACATTCTCGTCCTTCCGGCGCGGCGCACCGGTCGAGCCGTGAAACAGCGGGCCGGCGTTAGGGCTTTCTGCCTCCAGCGCAGCGTTGACCGCGGCTTCGTTGTGCACCTTGACGAGGAAGGTCTTCCATCCGTTCTGAACCAGTTCTGCTGTCGCGGGCCCGCGCACGATCTTGACACGCGCTTCCGGGTTGATCTCAACCAAGGCCAGGCAATAGGGATCAAGAATCGTTTGGATTTCGCGAGCGACTTCTGCGCCGGCAGGCTTTTGTTGAAGAGCTCGAAGACTCCGGGAGTCTCTGCTCGACAACAGGCTCCCGAGACCGCTTAGCGCCTCATCCAGCCGAATGGCCTGTGCCAGCAAAGGCTGCGACGACCCACTGACATTGACAATCGGCAGCTGTTGCGAATAGCCGTATTGCGCTACGACAAGGCACACCAGAAGGTTGCACCACATCATGATTCGTTGCATAAGCGATCCTCCATACTTGGTCAAATCACGACAGGACCTGTGAATTTGCGGATAGACGTACGGCACTGCGTGTCAGGAAAGAAATTACAAGGTTCGGGGGTTGATCTTATCAAGAATGGCGCTCGGGGTGTACGGGAAATCTGAAGCAGAAAGAGGAGAGCACCACAACCCCGCCGCTTGGGGGCGGCCGCGGTCAAGATTCGCAGCTGGTCTCCTCACGGGTCTGCGGGCGAGATCTTTACTTCGACTGAGAATTTTCGGAAGTTCGAATAGGTAGCCACAGATTCAATGAGCAGCCGTTCCGGGTTCTTCACATCGTAGAAACGCTCCTCGAAGCGGCTGGGCAGCAGAAGATTGTCGGGCCCAGGCGAGTACTCGCTGATGTAACGCCCAGCTACAGCATAGAGCTCCGCATCCTGCCTGAAAGAGAAGTCGATTCGCAAGACTCGGAAGTCCGGCAGCGAAAGCCAGATGAGGCCGCTGGAGGGGATCGGCTGCTTTCCAAAAGGGGTCACTGCGCGAAGCGCCGTTTGATTGCTGATTTCCTGAAATCGAATCAAGACCCACTCCGGATTCGCTGAGAGGCCGCCTGGCTGCTCGAATTCATATTTAATCTGCTTCTGCGCCTCCGGCATGATGAAGTTCAAACCGAAGTTCACCAGGTTTGAGTATCTCCTGCGTCCCAGATTGTGTTTGGTGCTTTCGCGAGCGACCCTCTCGGCCTCTTTGAAGGCGTTGGTCGATTTCTCTTCAAACAGTTCTGCCAGCCCCCGTTTGCGGCGCGAAAGCGGCTTTCCGTCAATCGATAAGATATCCCGGAACTCGACGGTTGAACTGGGGTCGCTGGGAAGGGTCACGATGAGATAATCGGAAACGAAGGTTCTTTGTCTTTGCAGTTGGCCCTTCTTGTCATATTCCTTCTGAATCATTCGCTCTTCCGCGACCAACTCCCGGCAAAGCTCACGGTAATGCCGCGCATAAAGTCCAGCCGTGTCCAGGAGGCTTTCCAGAGCCGTCTTGGGGTGGGAAGTCGACTGTTGCTCTGGACCGACTTCAGATTGTGCGGGCAACGCCTGAGAAGCTGGGGGTGCGCTCAGGGTTGCAACGAAGATGAGACAGCGTGGAATCCAAGCCTTCATTTCAGAGACTAAGCCTTGGCGAGTCATGGGCGGGTCGGCGACCTGGAAGCGGGCCAAGTGAAAACCTAACGAAAGCGCGGTAGATCGTCAATTGGAAACGGATGCAAGGGAAAGATACGCAGCCCTACTAGGCGCGATGCGGAGACACGCCCACCTCAACGGGGCCCCGCGGAACCCGTCACCGAAAGCCGGTGCAGTCGCGCCATGAATTGAGGGCGAATCTGCCCTGACTGCCAACGCCGGATTGCGCCGAAACCGAGAACAAAGGCGACTATTCAAAAACCTCTTGATTTTTCCAGAGATTAGCAACAGGATCTTAGGCAATCCTTACAACTGTGTGCTGGTTCCACGTTCGCGCCTGTCTGGTCCATCGGAACTCAAAGCAAGCAATTTTGCCAATGAAACTGTCGGAAAGGAGCATTGTTATGAACATCTTTTTCCTTCCCCGGTGCTTTCTTCGGATTTTTCCGTTGCTGTGTGTTGGACTGCTTCTGAGTTGCGGTGGCGGCGCACCGAAGATTTCGAAGGACTCTCCGGAATACCAATATGCGCAGGTCAAGGAAGCCGTTGCCGAAGCGAAGTACGAGAAGGCGATCAGCCTGACTAGCGATATTCAACGTAAGTTTCCAGACACCGAATATGGCGACAAAGCCCGTATCCTGCGAATCGTTCTCCTTGCCGGGTTGAGTGAGGGCTACCAGGAGATGGCGGAAGCCTATCTGGCGGGACATGAGAAGTCGTTCCAGAGTGCGGGCAGACTCCGAACCACGGCCTTCGATTATTTCCGGAAACAGAAGAGTGCAGCCCTGGGTTTCAGCGAAGCCTGCGACTATTTCATGAAACACTATTCGGATCAAAAGGATTACGTCCTAGAATGTAAATTACCCACCAAGGATGTGGCGCCTAACAAGCGGCTGGACGAGGTGAGAAACGGGACCGCCATCGAGGCAGAAGATCGCCGGATAGCGGAAGAGAGTGAGCTCCGCGAAGGGCTCATCGATACGCTGTCTGCCTTCCTTGGATCGCGTGGCGACCGTGCGAAGGCCAGAAAGCTTCTGGAAGGCGGTTCCAAGACTTTGGACCACGCCGAGTTCATGGTGAGGTTGGCGCGCACGCTACTTGAGAACCAGAAGCTCTTTGGACGATCCGCCCTAAACGAGGTGCAATATTACCGGCAGTTCTACGACAAGGCTTCTGAATGCTCGGAACTGGCTCAGAAGCTTCTGAAGGACAAGCCTAACAAAGAAACACAAGAGATGGCCGACGCTCTGAAAGCAGAACTTGAAGCGTTGGAGAAGAAGGGGAAGAAGACGTAGTGAGCTTCGACAACGAGACAATTCGCTGAACACCTAGCCTCGAACGATAGGTCAGTGAAGGCCTGTGCCGACATTGAGACTATACCCTTCTTTGCTTCCATCTTCCTCGCCGGAAGACCAGGATCCCGACCACCGCAATCAAAGACTCGGCGATGGTAATCGCCAGAAAAACCCCCCGCGTCCCGAGTCCCCAGCGAATTGCCAGAATATAGGCGAGGGGAATTTGAAACAGCCAGTAGCAAAATAGATTGATGAGGGTGGGGGTATACGTGTCCCCCGCGCCATTAAACGCCTGCACGATCACCATGCCGTACGCGTAGAAAAGATAGCCATAGCTGACGTAACGCAGGCAATCGACACCTACCGGGACGACGGCCGGGTCACGGGTAAACAGGCGGATGAGCGGCTCCGGCAAAACAATGAACACCACTGCGATGCAACCCAAGAACAACATGTTGCTGAGTCCGGTCAACCAGACAGACTTCTCGGCGCGTTCGGGCTTGCCAGCACCCAGGTTTTGACCCACCAAGGTGGCGGCGGCATTGCTGAGTCCCCAGGACGGCAGAATGGAAAAGATAATAATGCGAAGCGCAATGGTGTAGCCCGCTAGCGCAGCGCTGCCGAAAATGGCGATAATGCGGACCAATCCCAACCAACTCGCTGTTGCGATGAGGAACTGAAAAATACCGCCCAGGGAAACCCGCAGCAAACGCAGCATGACGGCAACATTCAGCACGCAGTGATGCCGTTGGACTCGCACTCTTCCTCGTCCCTGCATCAGCGAGTAGAGCTGATAGCAGACGCCCAGGCCTCGTCCGATGTTGGTACCTACTGCGGCGCCCGTCACGCCCATCTGAGGGAAGGGGCCCCAGCCAAAAATGAAAAAAGGATCCAAGGCGATACTAATGAGGTTGGCCAGCCACAGGGCTCGCATGGCAATGACCGCGTCGCCGGCTCCACGAAATATGGCGTTGTTCAGAAACAACAACATGATCGTGGTGTTGCCACCGAGCATCCAGATGGCATAGTCGGTTCCGGTCTCAACGATCGAATCTGAGGCCCCCATCAGACGAAATAGCGAGGGCGAAAAGATCACACCGGCGAAAGCAATGGGCAGTGAAACGATGAAACCCAGTACAATCGCCTGTACTGCCGAAACGGCCGCTTCGTCTGGCTGCTTTTCACCAATGCGGCGCGCCACCATGGCTGTTGTCGCCATGCACAGTCCGAGGGCGACCGCATAGATCAGTGTCAGCAGCGACTCGGTGAGGCCGACGGTCGCCACTGCGTCGGCTCCCAGTCGACTGACATAGAAAATGTCGACGACGGCAAACAGCGACTCCATCGACATCTCCAGGACCATCGGAATCGCCAGCAAGATGATGGCGCGTCCCAGGCTCCCTTCGGTAAAGTCCTGCTGGGTTCCCAGAATACCTTCGCGAAGATCAGCCCAGAGTCCGCTTGGATTTTGATGCGCTTTCGGGTTTTCGCGATTCGACGCCAGATTCGACCGACATATCTTGCTCAGCCACGAGATTCCCCATCGACTTCTGGGGTCCTAACGATAACAGTCCCTCTGATTTCTGGCACCCAAAAAGGCGGGAACCGCTTCAGAGCCTAGGCGAAACCCAGCTAGCCCCACTAGCTCGCGAGAAAGTTCACAAAGCGGTCAAGTTCCAAAAGAAATGGGTTAATGAGTGGCACCGG
>CAVVYL010000024.1:0-17014 GCA_963752385.1 uncultured Acidimicrobiia bacterium
GGCAGATGACCTGGAATGAGCTCTCGTGGTCTTTGCGAATCGCAGCTCGCCACTCTTTGCGGCTCTCAGCTCCCGTGTAAATTGGGTGCAGGCGGCAGTCTTCGGGGCGCATGCCTTCGAAATCGACACTGAATCGGACACTTGATGAAATCTGAGCATCCAGTACGTATTGATCGCAGCGTGAAAATCCCAATGCGGGACAGACTGTACCTTTCCGCAGACATCATCCGGCCCGACGGCCCTGGTAGGTTTCCCGCGATTCTCGAGTACATTCCCTATCGCAAGGATGACCATTCGCGTCTCAGTCTCGGCTGGCACGATTATTTCGCGCAGCGCGGATTCGTGGGCGTCCGCCTCGACGTGCGGGGAACCGGCGGCTCCCAAGGAATCAATACTGACGAGTACATGCCTCAAGAACAGGAGGACGGATACGACGCAGTGGAATGGCTGGCTGCGCAGCCATGGTGCAACGGCAGTGTCGGCATGTTCGGCGCCTCTTATGGAGGATTCACAGCGATTCAGGTTGCGATGAAACAGCCTCCGCACCTGAAAGCCATCGTGCCTCTTTATGCGACAGATGATCGGTACACCGATGACTGTCACTACACGCAGGGCGGGAATCTGCGCATGTACTACGATATCGGGGTCTATGGGGGATTCATGGCGGCGTTGAACGCCTTACCTCCTTACCCAGAGCTGGCTGGCGACGACTGGGCGACCCTCTGGACACAACGCCTGGAGAAGAATGAACCCTATCTTCCAAAGTGGCTTCACCATCAGGTCGATCAACCTACTGGCGGCACGGCTCGTTGCGTGCCGACTACGATCAGGTGCGTTGCCCGGTCTTCCTCGTTGCGGGCTGGCGCGATGGTTATGCGAATCCGATGTTGCGGATGTTTGAACGGCTGAAGACGCCCCGGAAACTGATGATGGGACCGTGGGTCCACGTCCGTCCGCACACTTCGATACCGGGACCGCGTATTGATTTCTTCCATGAGGTCTTGCGCTTTTTTGACTTCTGGCTCAACGGCAATGACAACGGCGTGATGCAGGGGCACGGCAGTGACGACCTACATGCAGGAGTATTCTCTGCCTGAGAGAACCATGGACGTGACCCCGGGCCATTGGCGCAGCGATGAGAGTTTTCCGGTTGCTGGAGCGCACGAGCAGACTTTATTTCTTAGAGGAAACGGCTTGTTAGGCCAGAGTGTAGACTGTTCAACCGGCATGGACGCTCTCGAGTACATCCCGGCGCTGGGTACGGGCAATGGCTATTGGTCTGGTGGGGGCATCAGCTTCTATCTCCCCGATGATCAGCGAGCCGACGAAGCCTATTCACTGGTTTACACCACCACACCGTTTAACGAGGAAACTCACATTCTAGGATGGCCAAAAGTGATTTTGCATGCGGCCAGTTCCGCGAGAGCGGCCACCTTCGTGGCCAAGCTTTCGGATGTCGCTCCGGATGGTCATTCCGCGCTCATTGTTGATGGCTCGCTGAACGCGACGCGCAGGCATTCCTTTTCCGAACCGGAGGCGCTGGTCGCGGAAGAAATCTATGAACTGCACATCCCGATGATGCCGACAGGGTGGGTAGTCAAGCCAGGTCACTGTTTGAGACTGGCAATCTCTGGATCAGACTTCCCAAATCTCTGGCCCTCTCCGGAAGCGGCGATCAACAAGGTCTACCGAGGTGGGCAGTATCCGTCTCGGCTGATTATCCCAATCGTGCCGAAGTCGGTCGAAGTCGCCTCAATTCTCCCCTCCGCCACCGCTGCGCGAGATTGTAAAGACCCAGCAAGGACCGATGGCTCAACAGGTGGTTCAAGATCAAATCAGTGGAATCACAACGGTGTTGAGGCGTTCGCGTATCACCACCGTTCTGGATGACAACCTTGGGATCTTCTCCTACCAGCAGGAGATGAGCTGCTCGGCTTCTACCAGGAATCCCGCTCAGGCCAGCGTTGTCGCTTCTCGCACATACACACAGGAACGAGAGGATGGCGTCACCGAGACGTGCGCAGAAAGCACCCTCCGATCCACCCAGACTGCGTTTCATCTCACGATCCAGCTTAACGTGACCCGCAACGGCAAACCTTTCTTCCAAAAGCACTGGGCCGCGACCGAACCTAGGCGGCTCCTGTAAAGGCCGAAGTGGAAGGTTCAGCGCGCCTCGGTAAGAACCTGCACGGGCCGGCAGGTGCCGCGCTTGATAAGGTTTGAAGGAAGGCGGACGGCGGGAAACTTTCGTTCAGGATGATCCAATTTGGCATAGAGGAGTGTAATGAGTTCGCGGCCAATAACGTCGACGTCGATGCGAACGGTGCTGAGCGGGGGCACCATAAAGGAGGCGTAATCCTCATCATCGAAACCAATCAGGCTGACGTCTCGGGGTACCGATAGATTCCGATCGTTCAACGCCTTCGAAGCTCCTAATGCAATCTCGTCACAGCCTGCAAAAATCGCGGTGATGCTGTTGTCCTGCTCAAAAGCCATCTGGACACTGAAGTAGCCGTTCGAGTAGAAGCTGTCGGAGAGCGTCTTAGTCTGTGCGATCGGGACGAGATTCGCCTGCGCCAGCGCGTCGGCATAGCCCCGATAGATGCTGGAAAACCAGCCAATAGCAGGATCGCCGATAAACAGGATGTTTCTGTGCCCCAGATCGATCAGATAACGCGTCGACTCAAATGCACCTTGGTATCCGTCAAAGAAGACGACATCCGTCTCAGGCGGCTTAGGTCCGGAATAGTTATTCCCCAGGAGAATGTAGGGAACACCGAGATCCTCGAGCGCTTGCAGTAAGTGGGGAAAGCTAGGTCCAGTAAGGATGACCCCTGTGGCAGACCCTACAGCGCTGGCTTGCAACTCGACCAATCCGGCTGTGGACAAAGTCTTCACCGGGAGTTCCGGATTCAATCGAAGGCTCTTATACACGAGCAGATCTCCGCGGCGATTGGTTTCCCTTTCAATCGCCTGAAGGATTCGCGAGTACGGGTTGATGTGAAGTTCGCGATTGATGAGGAGAAAATAAATCAATCGCTTATCAGGTTTGATCCAGCGCTGCTTTCCCGCCGGCGGCGAGTAGCCCAGCTCCTGAATTGCCCGGCCGATTCGCTCTCGCAACTCAGGGTGAATTCCCGGATACTCGTGCAGCACTCGCGAAACGGAAGAGAGGCTGGAATTTGCCTTGTGCGCCACTTGCTGCATCGTTACCTTCTTCTTTTGCTGTCGCGGCTTTTGTTTTGCCACACCTTCTCCTTCACTGTCTTGAACTTTGATCGACAAACTGACTCGCAGTCGCCCGAATTTGGAATATTTTCAGACTTTTCAAAGTTTTTCAAGCGGCTGGGAAAGAGTATTCGCAGGAGCAGTGGCTTCACGCCGGTGCGCGAAAAGAACGTGAAACGGATCGTCCTGATCGCTTCCTCGGCGAAATAGGACCCTCTAGCGCGGACGGGCCGTTTTTGACAGGTCCGTGGCAATTCGCAATCCAAGACACAAGGCCGCAGACCGCTCAATGCCGCGGTCTGGGCTACACCGACTCCCTTGAAGCAGGAGCCCATTCGAAACTGCGCAGACCTTGCTTCAAGAATCCGAGGAGACGCTCAGTAAAAGGAGGAAAGCACGTAATACGTCATCGACAGAACGATGATGCCCGTTGCAAGCCACAATGCGGCGGTAATCCAAACTGGAGGGCTGAGATCGGAAGGCAGATGTCGGTGCCTGAGGTAGAGTGTGCCAACTGCGATGACCGGAATCATGAGTGCTTGCGAAACTCCCCCCACAATGATCATTTTTACAGGTGACTGCACAAGGAGAAACAACGACGCAGGTAGAACGCCCAATAACAGAACGAACATGTTCCTGTACCGGATGCGGGTCGGGTAGTCGTCATGACTAAAGGCCCCCATGAGTCGGAACAAATCCGCGAAAACACGGGAATTGGACGCTATGCTAGCGAAAACCGTTCCATAAAGAGTCGCAATCGCCCCGGCGTAAAAGATCCAAAGGGACCACTCCCCGAGGGTTTGGGTGTAGATGTTCGATAACACTGGAATCATATCCTGGCCTGCAGGGACCAGTCCCATTCCGTGAAGGATGCCCGCGCCTAACAGATAGAAGGCGATGGTTGCCAGCGTGTAAATGACCAGGGAAACCAGAATGTCAACGTTCATGACGCGTATCCAGCCCGCAGCTCGCTCCCGCCATTCATGCGTTTCTTCCTTTCGCCCGGCGAACCGGGCGTATCCTTTTTCGATGCACCAGTAAGGGTAGACCACCATTTCCGATGCGCCCACGCCAGTGCTGCCAAAAACAGCCACCGCTGTAGACAAACCAGCACCGGGCAGACGGAATTGCAGGCCGCTCCAGAGGTCCGACCAGGCAAAGTACTGGGGGTTTTGCGTTAACAAAAGAGCCGAAAGCAGCGTGAGCAGCGTGAATAGGCCAACCTTGACCATTGCCAGGCCTTCAATGCGTTCATAGCCTCCCCCCAGCAACAACGCCAGAGTGATGCCCAGAAAGATGAGAACCCAAGAATTGACCGGCACTTCCGGAACCAGTTGATTCATGACCTGAGAAACACCGCCAAACATCGCGCCTACCTGCAACTGCGTCATCAGCACCATCACCGCCCAGGCCCATACAATCCAACTGACTTTCCACCGGGGACCAGGGATTCGATCGAACGCAGCCAAGCCAGTTTCGCCGGTCGCGATCGTGTAACGTCCGATTTCTGCTTGCACCACGGGCTTGATCAGGCAACCTAAAATGATGACCCACAATGCACTATAGCCAACTTGTGCTCCCAGCGTCGTCGTCGCGATAAGTTCACCGGATCCAACAATGGCGGAAGCCAGGATCATGCCAGGTCCTATCCGGCGAAGAGTCTCAGGCAAGGATTTCGGAGGAGATTGCAGGTCGGCTTTGTCCAGTTGATAGAGGTCTTTCGCCAGGGCTGGGGTGTCTTTCACAGCAACCTTTCGGAAGCAGAAGCGAACGAGAACGTATGGAATTCCCTTTTTGGAGTCGTTCCTCTCGTAATGAACGTGCAGCGCGGACCCGTCGTTGTTGGCGTGTCTGCGACAGTTCGATGCCCCGAGACTGAGGTCCGCAGACCGCCAGAAGACGCTACATCATTTCATCAAGTGCCTGCGACGAGGCATGAAAGACTCTCAAGCTCGCCGGAAGAGTTTCACTTTCGGATTAAACGCCACTCTCTTGTCCAGAGGAAAGATTGGACGCAGGCAACGGGTATGGCCCAGCCTGCGTAAGTTTGCGCTAGTCGCCCCTGGTGCATCAACATTCACCAAACGGGTTGCCCAAGCGGAGAAGAATCGCTTCTCACAGTGGGGCGATTTGACTACAACCAGGTCAAATCGCGATGGG
Source organism: uncultured Acidimicrobiia bacterium (assembly GCA_963752385.1). Lineage (GTDB taxonomy): Bacteria > Acidobacteriota > Terriglobia > Versatilivoradales > Versatilivoraceae > CAVVYL01. Next base: position 5,389 of record CAVVYL010000024.1, read on the forward strand.
TCCTGACCATGAGATAAGAAGAGCGCACGGTCGTACAGGTTTACAGGCCGGCTCATAACCACCAGCGTGAAGGAGCCAGCCTTCAAGACTGCTGTGGGTCCTGAAAACCATGCCTCGCCGTGCGACTCGCTTTGAAAATGTCCATCCGAGAGCAAGCTCACATAAGCGGATACCCGAATCGGTTGAAATTTGCTTCGATCCAGGGCCCCACCGATATCGACACAGACGGTGTTGCCCACGCCGGCGCTGAAAGCTGCCTTGACTGCCGGAGGATCGACAATAGGGATTAAGGCTTTGCCAGGATATCCTTTTTCCACCAGTTCCCTGAAGATTGCGTTGCTATCACCAGGTGCCCCCGAACTCGGCGCATCGGCCGCATCAACCAAGATGACAGTCCCACGGGTTTCGAAGGCGATCCGGATACTCTCTTCGAGACTAGTCAGCGAGGACTGCAACCTCTCGCGAACCTGCCAAAAGTCTGTTGCCAGCTTGATGGCTTCTCGTTCGGCTCGTTCAGGGTCATCGTTGACCACCACGAGACTATTCGAACAAAGATCCGGAACATCCGTAAACGGATTGCCGATAAACATCCCCGCCGATAGCCCGCCGTCACTGCTTTCAATCGCTCTGAGCAGCACTAACGGCTTTTCCGAACAGACCTGTTTCAGTAATCAATTCATCGCCCCGGACCAGCGCAGGAATAGCAACCTTGGCCGTAACTGGTTTCACTTCCCGCGACAGTATCCTTAACAGGAGTCTGGCAGCCCTTTCGCCGGTCTCGAAGAAGTCGACATGCGGGTAAGTGTGATAGACAACCACGGCATCGCTGTGCTGCAACATGCGATCCGTCAGAATGCCATGCAAGTCGAGCGAGACAACGATCGGGATATGTTCGCCAAGAATCTTGCGGATCTCGGCTAACAGAAAGCCCTCGGGGTCATCTTCATTCTGAGCCGACATGGCCCCGTGCAACGATAAGTAGACAGCATCAACTTGAGGTGTCTTCTTAACACTCGCAAGAAACTCGTTTGCGATTCGCTGAAAGTCCTCGGACGCAAGCGTTCCCCCTGAAGTGATGGCGCGCGCGCTGTAGGCTGGGATAACCTGAATGTGCTCATACGAATCAAAGACATGCAGCGCTCCGCCTAACTCGTTCCGAACACCGCGATGGTAAGACAAGATCTCGTCGCCGAAGGAAACAACGAAATCATCGTAATGGCTGGCTACGGGATTAAATGACGAAACTTCCTGTTTGCACTCGCCAACTAAGACTTTCAGTTTCATGAGTTGTCCGCTAAAGAATACCGCTGTCGAGCTACACGTGGTCCATTTCTTCCTGTGATGTCAACCTTGGCTCTCACGTCTTGAGTACGATCGACAGGTCCATTGGCCGACGACTAACTCTCGAGCTGTCGGCGAATCGCGACTGCGGCGTCGACGGCCGTCTGCACCGCGGTCTCGGTATACCAGGTGCCAAGGTAGTCGCCGGCGAGATAGATCGGCGCGAGCGAACGCGTCAGCGCCGGTTGCAGGCGGCTGCGGCCCGGACGCGGGAAGGGCAAACCGCGCTCCCACCGTTGGATCACGATCTCCTGGATGATGTCGCGCAGCTCCGGGTAGAGGTCCTCCAGGTCCGCGCGAAAGCGCCCCATGACTGTCGCGTCATCGAGGCCAGCCAGCCGGCGCGCGAATCCCGCCGCCGCATAGACGAACAGGCTGCCTCCAGGCTTGCGGGGCTCACCCGGGCGGCGCAGCACGTTGGCGGTGTTGAAGAGCATGCTGAACGAGCGCTTGGGCGTCGCCAGGGCATAGATGTCGTCCCACGGCATCGGCGTCTTCTCGTCCGTGAGGATGGCGCCGACCACGTACGGGCCGTAAGGGATCGCCTCGAGCGCGGCGGCGGTGTCCGCAGGGAGGTCGTGGATAATGCCGCGCGCCGCGTAGGCAGGTGCGGCGACGACTGCAGATCGGGCGCGGATCTCGTGCTCCCGGCCTCCTTCGACGTATTGCACGCCCACGCCCTGCTCCTCGCGCCATACGGCCGTGGCGCGGGCGCCGGTTCGCACCCGCCCGGAGAGGTGTTGAGCCAGCGCCTCGATCACAGCACTCGAGCCTCCAAGAATGTTGCGGGAAAGCCCCTGAGACCGGTTCCACACCAGATGGAAGTAACCGATGCCGTAGCCAGCGGAGAGCTCCTCCGGTTCCCCCGAGGAACGCGTCAGGGTCGAGCGGAACAGGACGTCGACATCTTCCGGCAGGGGACCGATAAACTCGGTGAACGGAATATCGTCGAGGAATTCGAGCATGCGCCGCTGGCGCTCGGCTGGCGGCTCTCCCTCGCGTGCCGCGGCGATGGCTGCGTACTTTCGTACGGCGAACCGGAGTCGGACCCCCGCCTTCACCAGGGACACACGAGAACCGAAGGACATCGGCAGGCGGAACGGAAAGGTCTCGACGGGCCCACTTGTAACCGCCTTGCCGTTCAGCGAGACGCCCGCCAGGCGACCCGGGACCGGCTCGGCGGTGACGCCGAGCGCCGCCAGCACGCGGCCCGACGCCGACTCGGGCGAGCCGAAGACGTGGGCGCCGAAGTTGAGCCAGTAGTCGCCCCGCCGCTCCGACCGGATCCGACCCCCGAGTCGATTCGAGGATTCGAGGAGGAGTACGTCCCGATCGCGCAGCGACCACGCGGCCGCGAGCCCGGCGATCCCTCCGCCGACGACCACAACCTCGCATGTGCGCGCTCCGTTCACGAGGGCGTGACCTTGGTTTTCTGCCGGACGTTTCGAGGCCTCTTCTTCTTTTCGACGCTTCATATAGTCGATAACCTCCCTCTGCAATCGATTTGTCAGTGAAGGGGCAGTCGCCGCATCTTCCCCGGCGCGTTGGGATCGTGATAGTGGTTGTAGGGACCCTCGGAGCGGAAGCGTTCATGGCACCGGCGCAACGCCGTGGGCGAGAGCGTGACGCCCAGTCCCGGCCCCTGGGGGACCTCGAGCACGTTGTGGCGCGGCTTGAACGGCCCTTCCTCGATGACGTCGTCGCACTGCCACCGGAAGAGGCACTGGCTCGGTTCGTGGATCCAGTGCGTGGCGGCCATGACATGGAGATATGCGGAGCTGGCCACCCCCGAGTCGCCGCTGTAACACCAGAAGCCAACGCCCATGGCCTCGCAGGCCGCGACGAACTTCAGGGTCCGCGAGATCCCGCCAAGCACGGCCAGGTTCAGGACAAACGTATCGGGCACGCCTAGGCGAACGGCGGAGCGAAGGTCGGGCGTGTGGGTCGAGAAGGGGATCGGGCTGTGCTGCCGCAATTTCGCCATCTCCTCGAAGGTCGCGACAGGGTCTTCGTAGTTGCGGACGTTGTAGGGCTCGATCGCCCGCAGGATGTGGCGGGCACTACTCAACGACCAGGCCATGTTCGCGTCCAAGCGAAGCATGGCGTCGGGCCCAATGGCTTCTCGGATTTCCCGCACGGCGGCAATCTCGAGGTCGGGATCCCCCAAGGTCAGCTTTCCTTCGAAATACGTGGCCCCATGCTCTTCGCGCATTCGGGCGCAATAGGCGGCGACCGCCTTAGGCGTCGTCTCTTCTGCAGCGCCTTCCGAGGCCGGTCGGAAAGCGAAGTACTCGGTAAACGGGAGCTTCGTTCGGACCGCGCCTCCCAGAAGTTTGAAGAGCGGCTGCTTCCAGACCTTGCCCCGCAAATCCCAGAGCGCCATCTCGATTCCGCCGTACGATTTCAGAATCGAGGCATCGTCGGTATTCTGGACAACCCTCGTCTCCGGGACGCACAATTCTTCGCAACCGGCAAAGTCGAGAGGGTCGCGGCCTACGAGGCGCGGGCCAAGGTGCTTTGCGATCGTCTCCGCGCAGTTCCAGGAGGGTGATTCTCCCAGTCCCGTCAGCCCCTCATCAGTCTCGACCTCGATGATGGTCTTCGACGTCCCGGGATAGATCCCCGTGGACCAATAGTAAGGTCGCTCTAGCGGGATGTTGACCGGCGTGGCGCGGACGGCACGAATCTTCATCAGAACCTCACTCCTACCGCAACTTCCGCAGGGTGTCAAGACTGCGGTGGCTCAGTGTGTGCGACCTGGATGTAGGTAGTTGCTTGCAAGCAGAGACGGCCACTTCCACCCACGCCTTTAGGCCAGTAGCGAACTTCCGCGTATCGCCAGCAGCTCGAAAGTTACTTTTTCAATTTGACCGCGGTTCCGCGGTTACCGTCGGTCTCCCAGCGCTGCAATCGTCAAAATTCGTAGCCATCGAAGGGTCCTTGTCCTGCGCAGGAGTGTCGAGTTAACGAGCCAAATAATCAATGGTTTTCAAGCGGATGGAGTTTCGGCTGGGGCTACCATGGCTTCGGCCACCAGTTCCGCTATGTCTTTGTCTTTAACGTTGGCCTTCTTCGCTAGCAGACCGTCTTCCATCATGGTCATGCAGAACGGGCAGGCAGAAGCCACGATGCCAGGTTTTCCATTGGCTGGCCCAGTGCCGATGGCCTCCTGTACCTGCTCCACGCGTCTGTCGTTCACACGCTTGCCGGGTTCTTCCTCGATCCACATCAGTCCGCCGCCGGCCCCACAGCACATGCCGCTTTCGCGGCTCTGTTTCATCTCCACGATCTCCAGACCTGGAATTTTCTTCAACACTTCGCGTGGGGCATCGAAGACGCCATTGTGGCGCCCGAGATAGCACGAGTCGTGGTAGGTGACTCGTCCCTGGAGAGGTGTTGACAAGCGCAGCTTGCCCTGATCGAGCAACTCATGGATCAGCTGCGTGTGGTGCACAACCGGGTAGCTTCCACCGAAGTCGGGGTACTCCTTTCCGAGACAGTTGAAGCAGTGGGGGCAGAGTGTCAGGATGCACTCAAACTTGTATTGATGCAGTGTCTCGACATTCATCCGAGCCTGGATCTGGTAAAGATACTCATGGCCAATTCGGCGCGACGGGTCACCGGTGCAGCTCTCTTCTTCTCCCAGAACGCCGAAAGACACTCCCGCCTGGCAAAGAATCTGCACGAGGCTACGGGCGATTTTCTGATTGCGTGCGTCGAAAGCCGCTGAGCAGCCGACCCAGAGCAAATACTGCACGGTTTCGCCGGCTTCTTTGATTTCGGCCATGGTTCGTACGGGCAGATCCCCCGCCCACTCGAGCCGGCTGGATGGATGTTGGTTCCATGGATTCCCTCTTTTTTTGTCCCGTTGAAAACGTCGGCAAAAGTATCCGGGTAACGATCGTTGATCATGACTTCATTACGCCTTAGTTCCAGGATCTTACCGAGAGGATCGATATATACGGGACAGGCCTCGACGCAGGCCATACAGGTCGTGCAGGCCCAGATTTCCTCCGGCTGGATCGTCGCATCCATGATGGGTTGTCGCTCCTTGACCTTCCCGAAAAGCGGCGTTTCGCGATCGACCTGATCGCGCAACTTGACCACGATGTGGCGAGGGGACAGCAGCTTACCCGAATTGTGAGCGGGACAGTTCATTTCACACCGACCACATTCGGTGCAACTATCCAGGTCGAGCAGATCCTTTCGCGTCAAGTCCGCGACAGTTCCAAATCCCAGTGGGGCGTTGTTCTCGAACGCTGCCTCCACGTCAACAGCGGCCAGTTTCCCCTTGGGTCGAAGGTCACGGAGCAGAACGTTCACTCCCGCTGTCAAAATGTGCATCACCTTTGGCGTAAAAGGAAGCGCAGCGACCCATCCCAGCGCAAGCGCTCCGTGAAACCACCAGGTGAACCAGTGCCAGGTGCGGATTGTCTGGGGATTGACCCCCTCCCACCCTATCGAAAAGAAAAAACCAATCGGGGACCAATAGGGCGAGTATCCGAGCTCAGCCGCCGTGGCTGCCAAACGCATTCCTTCCACCACAAAGCCGGTCAGGCCGATGAGGAGCAGCCAAACGGGCAAGAGCAGGTCGACGGGTTTCCAGGTCAGTTGAGGGCGTTTCAGTGCATAGCGGCGCAGAAGCGCTACCAGGAGCCCGACCAGGAATAGAGCCCCCATCGTGTCCAAGACGAGTTCGTAACCGAGAAAGAAGGATCCGACCCAGAAGCCACGACGCTGTTTGAGGACCTTCTGGAAAAAGTCGTACTCGATGGAAACAATGATGGTCCCGATGAACAGCGCGATAAAACCCCACATGATCATCAGGTGCATGACGCCGGCGAGTCGATGCCGGCGCCCAACGGTGCGGTTTGAGAGAATTTCTGAAACGGAGTTTACGAGGCTAGCTCGAATCATCTTCCATGACAGCGCTGTTGGCTTTCCCCTGAGCACTTTCTTTAGATGCCGGGAAACACCATATCCAAAGAGCGCCAGCGAGAGGACCACCAGCGCGTAGAAGGCTACCTCTCCGATTAAGGAGATATTCCAGAAAACTTCACGAGTAACTCGATCGTCGGGCATTCGGCCGTCCTTCGGTGTCCCGATCCGGCTTGTAGGAGATGGGTGGATTAGGGATCTTGACAATCTGTCGGGACTGACGATATATACTCCACTCGGTTTGATGTTGGCATCAAATTTTTTCTGCCTCGCATCTAGAATCCTCATGAATGTGTCAGACGTGTCAAACTTTTCCAGAAACACTGCTTGACAAGGGTCTCAGCTTGCTGCAAAAAACGCGGCGTCAACACCATCTCAAAATGAGTGAGGGGGTTTTCTCCTGAAACACTATTCGCGGTGCTAGCGCGTTATCTGGGATGGCTGCATGCAAAAGTTGACGGGTTTTGAAGTCGGAAGGCGCATCCATTATTGAGGCTTACTCAATCAGGTGATCCGTGAGCGGTTCCGTGCATTCTCCTTGGCAGACCAAAGGAGGCGAGCAGTGTTTCTGACGATTGACGATGAAATTGACGCGAGGGTTGAGTTACAGCTCGCACGGATTCCATTCTAACAGGACGGGCAGATGACTGCTGAAAGGGATAGCGACTGATGGACGGTGTACCGAGCCACGCAAACGTGGTCATTATCGGCGCGGGGATTGTGGGCAATTGCGTTGCCTACCACTTGGCCCAGCACTCCTGGAAGGATCTGCTATTAGTAGACAAGGGGCCGCTGCCCAACCCGGGCGGTTCCACGGGGCATGCCTCCAATTTCATCTTCCCTGTGGATCACGCGAAAGTGATGACACAGATCACGCGGGACAGCATGCGGCAATACAAAGAGCTAGGCGTCTTCCGAGAGAGCGGCGGACTGGAACTGGCGAGGAGCAGACAAAACTTGGAGGAATTGAAGCGGCGGCTGGCCACGGCCAAATGCTGGGGGGAAGAAGGAGAGCTCGTCACTCCTGAGCGCGCGAAGGAATTGATGCCTTTCATCAACACCAAAATAATCCTGGGGGCCTTCTGGATCCCCAGGGTTGGAGTTGTGGATTCTCTTCGCGCCGGGACAATGATGCGGGAAGCAGCCCAGCAGAAAGGTGCCCTGACGTTGTCTCCCAACACAGAAGTTCACGGCCTAGTCGTCAAAGGCGGGCGGGTGCGAGCCGTCAAGACGTCCCGAGGCGAGATCCGGACGGACTATGTGGTGATTGCCTGCGGCGTGTGGAGCCCACGTCTGGCGCGAATGGCCGGAGCCTCGATCCCTCTAACGCCGGCTGCACACCAGATGATCAGCGTTGGCCCAATCAAAGCATTCGCGAAGACGACGCAAGAGATCGATTACCCCATTATCCGGGATATGAGCACCATGATGTACGAAAGGCAGAATGGAAGCGACATGGAGATCGGTTCCTATGCTCACCGTCCGATCCTGCATGAGCCGGACGACATTCCTTCGATCGAACAGGCGAAACTGTCGCCGACCGAATTGCCGTTTACCAAGGCAGACTTCGAACCGCAGATGGCTCAGGCGCTGGAGCTTCTGCCAGAGCTACTGGATGACAGGGATGCTGGCATACAGCACGCCATCAACGGACTGCTTTCCTTAACCCCAGACGGATCTCCCGTTTTGGGAGAGACGCCGGAAGTCAAAGGTCTCTGGTCCGCCGCCGCCGTGTGGATCAAAGAAGGGCCCGGCGTGGGCCGCTTAGTTGCGGAATGGATGATCGAAGGCGAACCCGAATTGGATCCAAATGAGGTCGACATTGCGCGTTTCTATCCCTACGGGCGAACGAAGAGCCACATCTGTAGTCGGTCTTCCGAGGGGTACAACAAAATCTACGGAATCATTCATCCAAGGGAGCAGTGGCAATCTTCTCGAAACGTTCGGCTGAGTCCCTTTTATGCAAGGGAAAAGGAGCTCGGTGCAGTTTTCTTTGAGACCGCCGGCTGGGAGCGTCCCCACTGGTACGAGTCGAACCGCAAGCTGCTGGAGGAGTACAGAGAGCGCATCCAGGATCGTCCCAACGAATGGGATGCACGTTGGTGGTCGCCGATCATCAATGCAGAACACCTGGCTATGAGGGATCGGGTGGGAATGGTCGACCTTTCCGCTTTTGCAGTCTTCGATGTGACAGGTGCAGGTTCGCTTGATTATATCCAGAGGTTGACTGTTGCCCAGATGGATGTTCCACCCGGCAAAGCTGTATACACCCCACTCCTCAACCAATCCGGCGGATTGAAGTCCGATCTGACGGTCACCCGAATGGCCGAAGACTCTTTCCGAATTGTTACCGGAGGAAGCCAAGGAGGTATTGACGGAAAATGGTTTCGGGACAACCTACCGCAGGATAGATCTGTGGACCTCGAGGAGAAGACGTCGTCTCTCTGCACAGTGGGTGTTTGGGGGCCCCGTGCCCGCCTCCTGCTCGAGTCGGTTACCCGCGATGACGTGTCCAACAAAGGATTTCCGTTCGGTACAGCCAGACAGATAGAGATCGGTCCGGTTCCGGTGTGGGCGCTGCGCATTTCGTACGTTGGTGAGCTGGGGTGGGAACTGTATGCTCCGATGGAACAGGGGCAGTTGCTGTGGGACATTCTGTGGAACGCCGGTCAGGAGCATGGCCTTGCGCCGATGGGGATTGGTGTGTATGGGACGACCGCTCGTTTGGAAAAAGGATACCGACTCTACGGCAACGAGCTCGAGACAGAGTACAATCCGGTCGAAGCAGGACTGGCCCGTCCCAAGCTCAAGGACCAGGACTTCATTGGCAAGCAGGCCTATCTGAAAGCCCGGGACGAAAAGCCGGCTGCTACGCTTTGCACTCTGGTTGTCGACCATCATGTTTCTTCGTCGGGGGAACGACGGTACATGCTGGGTCGGGAGCCGGTACTGACCTTTTCAGGAGACCCGATCGTGGACCGCAAAGGCAGGCGTTCTTACGTCACCAGCGCTGGCGCAGGTCCCTCGGTCGGCAAGCATTTGTTAATGGCCTATCTCCCCCCCATGTACGCGAGCGCGGGGACGCAACTCAAAGTCGAGTACTTCGGTGAACACTATCCCGTCACAGTGGCTGTGGCGGGTAGCACGCCTCTCTTCGACCCCTCTGACGAGAGAATGAAACAATGAAGCTGGAGATGCAGCATGAATATCATGGTGTGTGTCAAGCGGGTCCCTGACACTGGGGCGCGGATGGAAATCGCTGCCGGGGAAAAAGCGATTGAGACCCGGAATCTGGGCTTCACTATCAGCCCTCACGAAGAATGCGGCGTCGAAGAAGCAGTCCGTCTAATTGAAAAGCTAGGAGGCAGCGCGACAGTCCTTACGCTGGGACCTCCCGATGTGGAGGACCAGCTGCGCGACTCGATGGCTAGGGGCATTGATCGTGGGATCCTTCTGGAGACGGATGGGGATGAGTGGGATCCTGGCCAGACCGCTTCAGCGATCGTTGAAGCCATTCGGGCAAAGCAAAGCCAGGGAGACCGGTTTGACCTGTTCCTGTTCGGCAACGAATCGGCCGATTCGGGCAATTACCAAGTTGGGATTCGCGTGGCTCAGGCTTTGGATCTGCCCTGTGTCACGGGAATCAAGCGTCTCGAAGTTGAGGGAGCAAAAGTAGTCGCCAGGAGAGAGAGTGCCACCGGTTGGGAGATTTACGAAGTCGTGCTGCCAGCGGTACTGACCGTGAGAGAAGGTTTAAACCTACCCAGGCACCCCTCGCTAAGGGGAACCATGGCAGCTCGAAAAAAGCCGGTAGAGCGCTTCCGGCCGAATCGAAAGCCTCCTGCGCTGGAGTTGTCGCGGCTGAAGCTTCCAGCAGACCAAGGCAGTGGAGCCGAAATACTTGGTCAAGGAAAGGAAGCTGTTCCGCGAATTATCGCGGTTCTGGAAGAACTAGGGGTCTTCTAAACTAAGATGGTTCTGGCTTTCATCGATCACGACCGGGGAATATTGAATCCGCTTTGTCTCCAGGTGTTGACCCTTGGAAGGCAACTGTCGGAGAGCTCAGGCGTGCCATTGCAGGCGGTGGTGATCGGTTGCGGTACTCCTGGTCTTCGAGATGAGATTCATCGATACGGCGTGTCACGGATACACCTCGCCAAACATCCCTGGCTGGACGACTACGCCCCGGAGGCCTGGGCAAAGAGCGTTGCGCAATTGATCAAGTCAGCCCAGCCCCGAGTGGTGCTGGCCGCCTCGACTGACAGAGGAAATGAAGTTCTCGCCCACGTCGGAGCCCTGACAGAATTACCCATGGCGGCCAACTGCGTGCAGTTGAACCCTGGCGAACCCTTTCAAGTGGTGCGCTACCGTTGGGGAAGCAGTCTGCTGGAGGAGGCGGATCTTCACGGTGATCCGAAACTCATTACTATTGCGCCCCATATAATTGATGCCAAAGAAGGGAAGACCTGTGCAGAGCCGACTCTGGAGGCCTTCTCCCCCGAGCTGGAGGAAAAAGATCTCCGAGTCCGCGTCACCGCCCGAGAAGAAACCCATTCGGAAGGGGTCGACTTAAGGACGGCTTCAGTCGTAGTGGGAGGGGGACGGGGAGTTGGTAGTCAGGAAGGGTTTAAGGTTCTGGAAGAACTGGCCAGCTTGCTGGGGGGCGCTGTAGGGGGTTCACGCGTGGCCACCAATAATGGTTGGCGGCCGCATTCCGACCAGATTGGTCTCACTGGCAACCGCATTGCTCCAGACTTGTACCTGGCCTGCGGAATCAGCGGCGCTATTCAGCACTTGGTCGGATGCAATCGAGCCAAACACATTCTGGTGATCAACAAGGACCGGGGGGCACCTTTCTTTCGGCGGGCAGACTATGGTGTCGTGGGAGATTTACACGAGATTCTTCCGGCCTTGATTGCTGAGATTCGGAAGAAGAAATCGACCTAAAGAAGCCAATCAGTCTGCCTATTCGGGCTGCTCTGAAAAAGCCATCCTGCGCTGGAGTATTTACATTTTCTCGCTCGGAAGTTGCTTCCGTGTAGTGCCCCCCGGCCTGAAAGGCCTGGATAGTAAAGCCCAGGGCAACGCCCTGGGTTACAAACGCCAACGCAGGTTCCGCCCTGTAGGGGCGGCCTCACGGCAAATAAAGGCCTGCCCACGCCACAGTCACTAGCTCAAGTTCTGGTTCATCTGATCTTTAGTACCAAGAGCCGCGACCCATTCTTTCTGATGACATCCAGCGGGATTGCATCCTTACGTGGCTCCATCTCCCTGTGAAGAGAGATGGATTCACCCCGTATCCTGATCAACTATTATAAAGACCATGCCCACGTCTTGTTCCATCTCT
>CAVVYL010000025.1:0-13197 GCA_963752385.1 uncultured Acidimicrobiia bacterium
TCGGAACCTTGTACTGCCGGGACACCTCGATGAGCTGAGTTCCCATGATGAGATTCTTGTAAAAGAACTCGCCGGGATGCAGTTGATTCGCCCCGATGCCTCCGACCACGGCGGCTAGATGCAGAAAGAGATCCGGCCTGGTCTGGTCAAGGAGCCTTCGGATATCCACTTCGCGGGTGAGGTCATACTCCCGACTTCGGGGAACCACAACTCTCCTGCAGCCCGCCGCCTCAAGCTGGCGCACGACTTCGGAACCGAGGAAACCAGCACCCCCGGTAACCACAATCGATCGGTCTTCAAAGAAGCGAGTCATGAGGGCGGAGTGTATCACGCCGGGCGGGCACGGTGAACGGGCGGGTCGCCTAACCGCTGACAAGGGGAGCGCTGGGTAGTCCGCAAACCGTCAGTCCGCGGAGGGGACTCGCCTGCTAATCCGGAGTCGATCAGGCAACTACTCTCTGTATCTCTTCAAGAGGAGTGTTGCGTTGGTGCCACCAAAGCCAAAGGAGTTGGAAAGGACGTAGTTCAACTCTGCTTGGCGGGGAGTGTTCGGAGTGTAGTTTAGGTCGCAGTCGGGGTCAGAAGTTTCATAGTTGATGGTCGGTGGAATCGTCTGGTGATGCAATGCCAGCGCCGAAATGCCACCCTCCAAGCCGCCAGCCGCGCCCAGGAGATGGCCAGTCATCGACTTCGTGGAACTCACGGCCAGCTTGTATGCATGTTCACCAAAGGCTCTCTTGATCGCCAGGGTTTCAATCTTGTCATTGAGGGGCGTCGAGGTGCCGTGCGCGTTGATGTAGTCCACCTCGTTGGGCTGTATGCCAGCATCCATGATGGCATTGTTCATCACTCGCAAAGCACCGTCACCATCCTCTGGGGGCTGCGTGATGTGGAACCCATCCCCCGACATGCCGTAACCCACCATCTCGGCAAAAATCGTGGCTCCCCTCCAACGCGCCATTTCCAGTTCTTCGAGAATCAGCATACCCGCACCTTCACCAATCACAAAGCCATTCCGGTCCTTGTCAAAGGGCCTCGAAGCCCGTTCGGGTTCGTCATTCCTCACCGAAAGCGCCAGCATTCGGGCAAAGCCTCCGACACTCATCGGAGTAATTGCAGCCTCAGAACCGCCGCAAATCATCGCATCGGCCTCTCCGCGGGCAATGATTCGGAACGAGTCGCCAACGGCATGCGAACCGGATGAGCAAGCTGTGCAAGTGGAAGTGTTCGGTCCCTTGGCTCCAAATCGAATGGAGACGTGTCCAGCCGCCAGATTCACGATAGAGGAAGGAATGAAGAACGGAGAAATTCGACGCGGTCCGCCTCGAATCAATTCGGTATGTTCGCGCTCGATCGTGGAAAATCCGCCGATCCCTGAACCAATGTGTACCCCCACCCGGCTCGCGATCGCTGGTGTGATCTTCAGTTTGGAAGACTCCATCGCAAACTGAGACGCCGCCACGGCAAACTGGATGAAAGGATCCATCTTCTTGATCTCTTTCTTATCAATCCAAGTCTGCGGATCAAACCCTTTCACCTCACCGGCAATCTTCACGGTGAAGTCGGTTGTGTCGAAATGCGTGATAGGCGCAATCCCGCTCTTGCCTGCGAGCAGGCCACTCCACGTGGCCTCTGTCCCGATGCCCAAGGCTGAAACTAGTCCAACGCCCGTTACGGCAACTCTTCTCTTCAAAAGGACCTCCTGCAATAGCCGGCTGGACTGCAAAAACCGACGCCCTCACCGCAATACCGGGTATCGGGCCAAGTGAGTTCTCGTTCTAGCGTCGCGAAATTGGACGCCTGCACGCCTATCGCTCGGCCTTTTGTGTCCATCTCATGCCGCGTCTGCCCCAGCCATAGACTCCTGATTTCAATTTACGCCTTGGCGTGGCTTTGGATGTATGAAATCGCATCCTTTACGGTCTGAATCTTTTCGGCATCTTCATCGGGAATCTCGATGCTAAATCCCTCCTCGAAGGCCATAACCAACTCGACCGTATCGAGGGAGTCGGCGCCCAAATCGTCCACGAAAGACGCGGTAGGGGTTACCTCCGCCTCATCGACGCCCAACTGCTCGACGATTATCTGCTTCACCTTCTCATCAACTGAAGCCATCTGTTAATCCTCCTGTAGGTGTCAGACCGCGCAACTGAGCGCAAGGTCTCAAAGTATAACAAAACAAACTTTCAGGCAAAGCCTCGCCAACAACCCTCAATCACATGTAGAGCCCGCCGTTGATATGCAAGACTTGCCCGGTGATGTAACCGGCCTCGTCGGAAGCCAGAAACCTCACGCCGCACGCAATTTCACGATCCGTTCCCATTCGCCCCATTGGAATCTTCTCCAGCAGCTTCGACTTGATCGCATCCGCGATCACGTCGGTCATCGCAGTCGCTACAAACCCGGGTGCGATTGCATTGACCGTGACGTTTCTTGAGGCCACCTCCTGAGCCACCGATCGCGTAAAGCCTTCAATTCCAGCCTTGGAAGCCACGTAGTTCGCCTGTCCTGCATTGCCAGTCTGTCCGACCACTGAGGAGATATTGATGATACGGCCATACCGCTGGCGTACCATCAGCTTCACCGCTTCCTGGGTGCACAGAAAAGCTCCTCTCAAATTGGTATTGATCACTGTCTCCCATTCTTCCATTTTCATTCGCAGCAACAGCGTATCTTTGGTGACGCCGGCATTGTTTACCAGAATATCGAGCTTCCCAAGTTGTTTGACGCACTCGGCGAACGCTGCCTTCACTTGCACAGGATCAATCACATCAACCGTAAGTGCTAGCGCGCGCCTGCCGGTTGCTTGCAGTTCCTGCACGACTGCGCTGAGCTTCTCAACATTTCGACCGCAAATGGCAACGTCCGCACCTGCCTCCGCCAGCACCAGCGCACACGCTCGACCGATGCCTTGCGACCCACCTGTCACGAGTGCCACTCGATCCTTTAGAAGCATGCTTCGACCCCTATTTTAGCGATTTGATGACTTCCAAAGTCTGCTCCAGGCTCCGAGGGTCTTCGACATTGGCCGTTTTGACAGTCCGGTCAATGTGCCGAATCAAACCGCACAAAACCTTCCCTGGACCGACCTCGACAAATAGCTGCACTCCTGCGCTGATCAGCTTCTGAATCGACTCTGTCCAACGCACCGGCGAGCAGACTTGGCGGGTCAATGAGTCTGCGATCGCTTCACTTGAGCGAACCTCGGCAACATCGGCGTTGTTGATCAGCGGATATTCAGGATTGCGAAACGATATTTGTCCCAAATCTTTCGCCAGCCGTTCTTGGGCCGGCTGCATAAGCGCGCAGTGAAAAGGAGCGCTGACCGGGAGCGATACGGCCTTTCGCGCGCCGCGGCTCTTCGCCAGTTCCAACGCCCGGCCCACTGCAGCCTCCGTTCCCGCAATCACAATTTGTGAAGGAGTATTGAGATTGGCTGGAGAGAGGACTTCACCCTGCGCCGCTTCGCGACACAGAGCCTCCACTTGATCCGCCGTCATGCCAAGAATCGCTGCCATCGCACCCTGCCCCACTGGCACAGATTCCTGCATGTAGGTCCCGCGTTTCCGCACCACGCGTAAAGCATCCGCCAGACTCAGTGAGTTCGCGGCAACCAGGGCGGAATATTCGCCGAGACTATGACCAGCCACAAAGTCAGGTCTCACCCCTGCTTCCGACAACACCCGAAACGCTACAGTCGAAACAGCCAGAATGGCTGGCTGGGTGTTCTCGGTCAACTTCAACTGCTCGTCCGGGCCCTGAAAACACAGCTGGCTCAGCGAAAATCCCAAAGCCGCATCAGCCTCGGCGAACACCGCACGCGCGGATTCAAACGAGTCGTGCAGCGCTTTACCCATTCCCGCAGCTTGTGAACCCTGTCCCGGGAAGACAAATGCAATCTGGCCCATTTAGTTGATCATGACATTTGCCGAGGCGTTGCGCTGCATGAAGCTTAGCGCCTTGATTTCGTCCTCAATCCTCTGGTTGACGCGGCTGGCGCAGCATTCATGGGCCACACGAATTGCATTCTTGATCGCCTTGGCAGGCGACCGTCCGTGGCAGATAATCACTATCCCGCGTACCCCCAATAGAGGCGCGCCTCCGTACTCCGAATAGTCCACCCGGGTTTTAAAATTCTTGAAAGCCTTTCGCGAGAGCAGCGCCCCAATTTGGGAACTGAGATGAGTCGAGAGATCCTTCTTCAGCAGCGTGCTGAACATCTCGGTCAAGCCTTCGCTCAACTTCAGAGCCACATTGCCGATGAAGCCGTCGCAAACCACAACATCCACATCGCCCCTGAAAACGTCCCGCCCTTCGACGTTGCCGACAAAGTTCAAGGGAGCTGCTTTCAAAATCTGAAACACTTCCTTCGTCAGCTCGTTCCCCTTACTCTCTTCCTCTCCAATCGAAAGCAACCCGACCTTGGGCCTGGAGTTCTCCAAGACAGAACGGGAAAAAATCTCTCCCATGATGGCAAACTGCGCCAAGTGGGTTGGTTTACAATCGACGTTGGCCCCAACGTCAATCAGAACCACCGGGCGGTTTTTCGCCGTCGGCATGACTGCGGCCAACGCCGGACGATCCACGGTTGACAGAGCTCCAATCACCAGTTTCGTCACGGCCATGCACGCGCCCGTGTTGCCGGCGCTCACAACCCCGTCAGCTTTTCCGTCGCGAACCAACTTCGCGGCAACGCGAATCGAAGAGTCCTTCTTCTTTCGCACCGCCGTTGAAACAGCCTCGCCCATCGAAATCACTTCACTCGCATGCACAATCTCAATGGGAAGACCTGCCACCTTATGTCTTTTGAGTTCGTCCTTCAGCCGGCCCTCATCGCCCACCAGTATGACGCCCACGGGGTATTCCTGAACGGCCTGGATCACTCCGAGAACCTCGGAATGTGGAGCGGCATCTCCCCCCATGGCATCTACGGCAATCTTGATCATAGTGAGGAACTGGGCTGGGGCCCCTGGCTGTTAGGCGTCTTCGCTAACTTCGAGCACTTCACGCCCGGCGTAGAAACCGCATTTCGGACAGGCACGGTGGGGCATTTTTGCTTCGTGACAGTTCGGGCACTCCGAGGCAGAGCGCACATGAAGAAAATCGTGGGCACGACGCTTGTTGCGGCGGGCTTTGGAATGACGGCGTTTTGGATTCGGCATTTGGATTCCTTATCAATACAAAAGTGGCAAACCTTTCAATGCTCAAACTCTAGAACGTCATTCTGTTCTTGAGTTTCAGCAACTGAACCAGCCTTGGATCCACCAAGACCGATTCGCAATTGCAGTCTTTCAGATTCCGGTTCTTCCCGCAATGCGGACAGAGCCCTTTGCAGTCCTCACGGCAGATCGGTTTCATGGGAAGGCTCAACAAGATCTGCTCTCGTGCGATGTCGTTGGCTTCAATGAAGTCACCCGAATAGAAGCCGATCTCCGTGTCTCTCTCATGGAGTGCAATCTCACCATGAAGCGGATGCTCTGCGTTCGACTCATAAAATTGGTCGAACTCCGTAGCTACGTGAAATTGCACCGGCTCCAGGCAGCGCGAACAAGGCAACACGACCTCAGTTGTCAACCGGCCTCGAATGCGCACCTCAGAGGCCTGCCGCTCCGCTGTAAGGTCGATCTGGACCTCTCTCAGGACCTCAATTTCTGAGGGATCAAGGCCAAGCTCTGACTTCGGGATCTCTCCTTTCAAAACGAGTGGCCCCAGCTCCAACTCCCGGACATCGATGCGCATAGGGACACCTAAGTGCTTCAAATACAAAAGGCTTCATTATAGCGGCGGCCCCTTCCTTGTCAACTTCAAAACGGGCGCAGAGTCGCCGTTTCCAAGCATCTCGATTCGTCGACTAGAACAGATTCCAGCTCTGAGGAAGAAACAACTTGCCATACAGATTGATGGCGAAACGATCCGTCATCCCCGCCGCAAAATCGGTGGCCGCCTGCTCCACCGTGTCCCCGGGCAGCTTCGATTTTGCGAGAAACGACTCCTGGTTCTCTACCAGGAAATAGTACAGGTCACTGAGGATTTTCTTTGCTTTCAGAAGCTCCTGCTTCGGAATACTCAGCGAGTAGACTGACTGGTACAAGAACTGTCGCAAGTCAAGCATCCCCTTCAAGATGTCGGGGCTCATGGTGATGGACTGCAAACCTTCATTCAGACTTGAATGAATCACATCGCTCACCAGTGTATTGATTCTTTGCGAGTGGGAATGACCCAGAATCTCCATCACCTGTTTGGGAACGTCGTTGGGTTGAATCAATCCAGAGCGAATGGCATCATCAACGTCGTGATTCACGTAAGCAATGATGTCCGACACCCTTACTACCTGACCCTCCAATGTAGCAGGCCGCCCCTGGTCCTGCTTGGTAAAGACCGCTCCTGCCCCCTTGGAGTGCTTCAAGATCCCATCACGCACTTCCCACGTCAGATTCAAGCCATTCCCGCCGGCTTCGAGCTTTTCAACCACACGCACACTCTGCTCATAGTGGCGAAACCCGCCTGGGACAATCTCGTTCAGGATGGCCTCTCCGGCATGCCCAAAAGGAGTGTGTCCCAGATCGTGCCCCAAGCCGATGGCTTCGGTCAGGTCCTCGTTCAACCTGAGAGCGCGGCTGATGGTTCGGGCGATCTGGGTGACCTCCAAAGTATGTGTTAGCCGAGTCCGGTAGTGATCCCCTTCCGGAGATAGAAATACCTGCGTCTTATGCTTAAGGCGCCGGAAGGACTTGGCATGCAGTATCCGGTCGCGGTCGCGCTGAAACACGGTGCGGATGGGACAGTCCGCTTCCGTTCGCACCCGTCCGCGCGTCTGTGCACTCTGCACCGCCTGGGGCACAAGTTCACGCAATTCCTTCTCTTCCATCAACTGTCGAATGGGGTTGGACATCGGGAGGTCTGCGGAGCAAACAAGGAGAGAAACAAAAGCGCCGGGCAAGCTGGCGGGAACCGCTAACAGACGTGTTCTATTGCGACAACTGCTTGAGCTTCTGCTCAGCTTCCGTCATGGTTGATGTTCCAGGGAAGTCCTTGACAACCTGCTGGTAGATCTTGGTCGCATCAGACTTTTTGTTCTGTCTTTCATAAAACTGGGCCAACTGCATCAGGGTCTCACTCTTTGGAACGACGGCCGACTTGCTTTGAGAGAGTTGCTGGCAGACCTCCGTCGCTTTGGCCAGATTTCCAGCGCTCTCGTAGATGGAAACCAGCGCCTGCTGGGCCAGAACGCCATAGTCTGACGAGTCCTTGCTCAGAGCATCCAGCGTCGAAATCGCATCATTCGTCTTGCCCAATTCTCTCAAGCTAAGGCCCGTGTAGTATTTGGCAATCTTCCCGGCTGGGCGCGATGGATGTTCAGTCGCTACTTTCTGAAGCTCAGCCAAGGCCTTTTCGTATTTCTCGGTTGAAGTTGCGAACACAGGATCGGGCGTGGCAGGCGTTCCCGTGGGCGCTGAACCCAGAACTGTCCCATGGTAAATCCGCAGCGCTGCACTTAGCTGGTCCTTGGCCCTCTCGTCCTGCTGAGCCAGATAGTAGCGCCCCCCGAGGATGGCCAAAAAAACCACTCCAGCGGCGGCCAGCACCATCAGAACTTGCTTGCCCTTGGCCAGGAAGAAATCCCTTGCGGAGTCCACCGTCAGAAGAAACTTGTCCTCTTTGAGAATGTCGTGTCGTGTCAGGCGAGACAATTTCCTACCTCCTTCGGATCCTACTCGGGTTTGCGAACGTTGGAATTTAGATCAAGGCGGGCATGGTGCAGATCCGGCCAGTTTTGAAGCACCAAATCGTATCAGCATCGTCCTGGTGTGTCAAACCGCCGAGAGACTCCGGTCTCGTTGCGAGCTAGAGACAGATGTTCACCAAAGAGAGAACTGCCGACGCACTGAGCCAACACCCTTAGGCAGCTAAACCTTTGGCTGCGCTCCCGGGCGTTCAAGATGACCACAGCGGCCTTGCAGGCCAGTCTGGAACTTCTGGCGTTCCTCGGGGGTCATCTGCGCCCAACGCTCTCTCATGCGGCGCTTCCACGGCGTGCCGTAAGCAGGCCTGCCAAGAAACCCTTGTCCAAAGAGTATCCAGCACAAGCCCAGAAGGCCCACCGCCTGCCAGAAGCTGATGCGCGGCAAGCCGAAGATGCTCGGCATTAGCCAGTTCCACAACTGCAGAACGGCCTGGCCAAACCCGGCGACAACTATACTCGTGAGAATCACAAGCTCAAGAATGCCTACCACCCAATGCCTTTTCATTTTTTCAGACCTCCTGTCCTCGTAAACTCGTCATAAATCCCTCGGAGCCGCTCGCGCAAACGAAGCACCGCGTAGCGCTTTCGAGAAAGAAGCGTGTTAACACTCAACCCAGTCTCCGCAGCCAGCTCTTTGAAGCTCCGGCCCTCCAGCTCATGAGCAATGAACACGTCGCGCTGCCCTTCCGGAAGCTCGTGCAACGCCGCCTCGACTTCCTCCAACAGCAGACTTCGCGCATAGGCGGCCTCCGGACCTGCTTCGGGCGAGGGCAGCAGGTCTTCGAGGGTTAGCTCTTCTCCATCCTCCGTAATTGCCACCGGATCGCTTATGAAACCCTCGGGCTCTCGCTTGCGGAAGCGGTCGATGATCCGATTTCGCGCTACCCGAAATAGCCAGGCGCTAACCAGATCAACTGGCTTCAGCAGCCGGTACGCCGCCACCAACTCATAGAAGACATCCTGAAGAATATCCTCCGCATCCGCACTGTCAGCTATTCGCCTTCGTATGAAGCTCTTCAGCCGGGACTCTTCCCGTTTGACAACTTCAGCGATGCGTTGATCTTGCTCAGCAGCCATCCACTTTGTGTCCAGTGCCTTCCTCATCTACAGAGGTAGACGGATGAGCAGCGTCAGATATTGTACGAAGCGCGAAGAATGCGCATTTTATGGAAGGAAGGCGACAGGCGGTAGCAACAATGAAGCTGCTTCAGGCAGGTTCAAGTTTGGCGTCGAGCAATCACGGGATAGAGTCAAGCCGACGATTGGCGCCAAAAACACGCGCCAATCGTGGCTATAGCGGAGAACGAAGCAGTTGGGAACTCAGAGCAGGGATGGTGACTGCTCCGACTATTCCTCCGGGTACCCAGGTGAACGTCTACTTTCCTCAGCGGGCAGGCCGGGAACCAGGTTGCTCGGAATTGTAGACCTGCAAGCTAGCGCTGCACCGATCGTGAGTGGAGACGTTCTTCATACCCCTTCAGGGCCCACTGGCGGGGGTTGGCCTTCCAGCCTGGATACTTCTTCTCCATAAATGTTGCGTCGTTGCGCGATTGGTTAGGTAACGACAGCGCGAGTTTGTGAGCAGCCTCCAGCCGGCTCCAATTCAGACGCAAGCCGAGCCCCGGAGCATCGGAGACTTCGACCGCACCGTCACGAATGACGGGCGGATTCTCCACCACCTCGTATTCCCGGCGTGAGTAAGGATAGTGCGTGTCGAAGTCATACAGAATACTTTCATCAACGAGCACACCCAGAGTGGCCGTGGTCATCATGGCAATGCCCTGATGATTGTTGCTATGGCAGCCCAGACCCCAACCCGAAGCGCCGCACAGGCGAGCCACTTCGAGCGCCGCGGAAATGCCGCCCCAGAACTGCGGGTCGGCCAGCACAATCAAATCAAGTCCTGCTTGCAATGCCGGCTTGACGTGCTTGAAGCGCGTCACCGCCATATTGGTCGCGATGCGCATCGCCACAGATTTTTGAACGCTGGCCAGATTCTCGATGCCCCACGTCGGGTCCTCGATGTAGTCGATCACTCCCTTCAATTGGTCGAGCACCCAGATGGAGGTCGCAACATCCCAGCAACCGTTCGGATCCAAGGTAAGCCGGATACCTGGGTAGGCCTCCCTAAAAGCCAGCATGGCTTGAACCTCGATTGCCGGATCGAAGACTCCACCCTTGAGCTTGAGAGACTTCGCGCCCGTGAAGGAGAGCAAAGCCCCAAAAAGGTCCACTAGTCTTGGAACCGTCATCGCAGGCGCGGCGCGCCAGTAGTCCCAGCCTTTAGTCCCTTCAGGCGGCAAATACTCGATACCCGTTCCAGCCGGATCGAAGTGCCAGAAGCCATAAGCGTTGACAGGACAGGCCATCCGCCGCCGTTTGCCGAACAAGTCTGCCAGGGGAACTGCCTCGCGTTGTGCCAGCAGATCGCCCACTGAGACCTCGACACCGCTCTTCAGGTGGCGCCCTAAATCCGAATCCCAAGTCTTGTCGCCACGGTCGCTGCTCTCGTCGCCACCCACAAGCCCGTCAAGTTCATCGACGATCGAACGCAAGTGAATGACAGGCCGGCCGACAACCGCCGCCTGGACTCTATCCGAGCGAATCAAATCATCCATTCCCAGTATTCCCGGAATTTCTGCCAAACCAATGCGATCCTGATTGTCCTTGGCCACCACCACCGTCCTGCGGAAATAAGGCTCGTGGCCGCCATCACGATTCGCCAGGGCGCACCCATCGGGTGCAGCAACTCGCCACGCGTTCAGTTCTTTGATTGTCTGCATCGTGTTTCTCCAGGATAGTGCTTCGACTGAGAGTATCGATGAACCAAATCACTTAGTCAGGACGTTCCGAACTTGCTCCCCATCCATCCATTTCGCGTACCCATTCGTCTGGAAATTCCATCTCCAATGCCTCGATGGCATTTTCCAGATGGCCCAGCTGAGATGCACCCACCAGCACCGACGTGATGCCTTGTTTCCTCAACACCCAGCCCATGGCCAATCGGACCATCGAATAGCCCGTCTCATCACTTTTCTCACGCAGTCGCTCAACGATCGCGAATTTCTGATCCTTAAAGTAGATGTCTGCATGGCCTGGAATAACGTCGAAGCGGGAACCCTTCGGGATTGAAGCTCGTTCATACTTGCCGCTCAGAAACCCGGCGCCTAACGGACTGTAGGAGACAACACCGATCTGTTCCTGAGTACACAGTGGCAAAAGGTGCGACTCGATGCTGCGCTCCACCAGACTGTAAGACGGCTGAATCTCTTCGAATCGCTGCAACCCCTGCCTGTTGCTGATCTCCAGGCTCTCTTGAACCTGAACAGCGCTGAAGTTGCTGCACCCGGCCGCTCGAATCTTACCCTGTTCAACAGCTCGCGTCAGAGCTTCCATCCCTTCTTCGAGTGGCGTCTTGGCGTCGAACGAATGAAAGAGATACAAATCAATCCAATCGGTCTGCAGCCGGTTCAAGCTGGCATCAATAGCATCTTGAACATGCTGCCGCGTGAAGTTTGTCGTGACTTTAGTTTGCAGAACAACGCGCGATCGGTTGCCGCTGGACTTCAACCATCGTCCAACAATTTTTTCCGAAGAATGCATCTCAGAACTTGCTTCGCGGACGTCATCGACACCCAGCGTGTTGCGGCGATACTCGCGGGCCTGGCCTCCACCGTAAGCCTCTGCCGTGTCGAACAGGGTCATATCAAAGTCGAGAGCGGCGCTCATCAACCGGGTTGAAGCCGGCTCGTCAATCTCCCTTCCAAACGTCACGCAGCCAAGCCCCAGCCGGCCGACCTGAATGTTCGTTCTACCCAACTTCCTCTTGTCCAACACAGCCTCCGGGCATTCTAGTGAGCAATGCAAATCATAGTGTCACTTCACGAAGCTGGTCTGATACAGGACGGTCGCAAGATCGGCTCCCCTCGCCCCAACGCGGGAGAGGGGCTGGGGGTGAGGGGGATCAAAATCTATCGAGTGTTTGAGATAGAGTTTGTCACTTTTGTCACTATATTCTGTAATTCTCATTTGGGCTTTCCAATGAATATCCATGGCGAACGCGCCTTCATCTTGGGTTCGCCGCCACCACCGTAGAATGCGCCGTCAAAGTAGTGAAACGAGATGTCGCTGCTCGCATGCGGCATGGGGGTCGTTTCCTCGTAGTCACCTCGCACAGTGTCGTAGCGATAGACGCGATTCTCAAATTGGCCTTCCTGCGCGGGGCCCGAATCGCGAGATTCAGAAACCGAATAGCCGCCGAACAAGTAAACGTAGCGGTCGTCAGCCGCGCTGGCAGCCCATCCCCGCGTCGGTACTGGCACGTCTTTCAATTGCGACCAGCGGTTGAGCAAGGGGTCGTACTGACAAGCCGAAGACAGGTTGCGCACATTCCCCTTCGCGTCTGCGGTACAACCGCCAAACACAAAGAGCTTGCCTCCGCATACCGCTGCGGCAAACACGGCCCGGCCCTCGCCTGGCATAGGGCTGAGTGTTTTCCACGTCGCTCGCGCATCTGACAGCGACAGTGCCAATAGCGAGGTGGACGCAGTGGATAGGTCTGAAAGATTGGTTGTGCCCCCGATCACCAGCAGTTGTCCGTTCAGAATCACCGCTCGCGCGTAACAACGATCCATCGGCAACTCGGTAAACGGCTCCCAGAGATAGCGGCCATTTTCCAGCTTCAATCGGTAGCCCCTGCGTTCAGAGGTTTCCGGACCTGCACCACCCAGAAAATAGAAGGTGTGCCCATCAGAAGCCGATGCTGCGTAGGCAAGCGGTTTGGGCAAAGGCGGCAGGGATTCCCATCGATCGGCCCTGCGGGTCATAGGCAACGGTTTCATCCAACCATAGCTTCTGGCCGTCTTTCCAGTGAGTCCCGCCTGCAAGAATCAGTTTCCCATCCAGGAAACCAGAACCATAACCTCCCTTGGGCAGCGGAAGGTCCCGGCCCAATTTCCAGCGAAGGGCTGGTGCGATTCCCAGCAAGGTCATGGCTGCAAAAGCAAGGAGGGGCAAGAAAAATGAGAAGAACTGCCACATGGTTTCACCTCATTCTTGAGAACCAGCCACCGGAATCCTGTGTCCCCGACGAGGGCTGAGACCGGCCATGAGCGAGTGAGTTTACAATGGGATTGCCACCGGGGCGGCAAGGAAATCCGGAGGTGAAGAAAGCGGCTGAAATCTATGTCACTTTGTACGCTGCTAAGAGACTTCCTGGGAATTGGCACGAACTCGCCAAGCGTTTAGTCCCTGACTATGCTGGCCCGTCAGTTGAGATGCAGCGATACCACCGTTTCCGGTTGCGGTTGCAGACTCACCGCTACCTCTACGACCAGCGTTCACGGTTGAGGCGATCTGCCTGATGGTTTGTCCTTCTACTCCAAAAAAAGCCGCTGCCAGGCTTACACTCAGCAACGGTCTTCTTGGAGCACTGCCAAGCGGAAATGCTGAAA
>CAVVYL010000026.1:0-15337 GCA_963752385.1 uncultured Acidimicrobiia bacterium
CGGGAGAAGGTTTGACTTTCCTATACTCTGTCGCTGGGCGACGAGGGAAAGAAGCAGCGGTTGCATAGAGGTCCTTGATGTGAGCTGCGCTCAGAGTCGTGAGCGACTTCGTTCCAATCATTGTGAACTTGGAGGGGATAATTCCATCATTACGCCAGAGATTGCCAAGAAATTCTTCGAGGCTTGCGAAACCGGCAAAGGATGGGAGGGGTGCAAAGCGTACTGCCAAACGGATGCTACTTTTTCTGCACAAACTGAGCCGCTTGCTGGCGTGAAGAACCTGCAGCAGTACGCGGACTGGATGAAGGGGTTGCTGACATTGATGCCTGACGGACGATATGAACTGAAGTCCTTTGGCACTGATGATGCAGCGGAAGAGCGTCTGTGCGTACGGCGTCTTCCGTGGCACTCATACTGGCCAGGGTGGCCCCTGCCCAGCCTATTAGCAAGAGTGTGCAGACAGACTATGTGTATGTAATTAAGTTGACGGTGAAAAGATCCGGCACATGACGAAGATCTGGAATGCTCGATTGGCCATGATGGAACTCGGATGGATCTAGTTCACTAACAAAAACAACATCGAACTGGAATTGAGAATTCCGACTTCCGTCTCTGGTTGATCGAGTCAGCGCCGAACCACGGCGTTAGCGGACTACCCCGCTGCAGCGGACTTTTGGCCACGTTCAGCGGTGGGTACTCGTCACGCCGCGAGTTCGTCTCAAAAGCCGCTGAGCTTGAGTCGATAAGCGGCGCTCGCACCGTCGAAAGCACTCTTCGAACTCTGGTTTGTTTCGCGACACGCGGAACGACGATTCGAGTAGTCAGCGCACGCAAAGCAACCCGCCTCGAGCGCAAAGAATATGAAGAAAACATCAGCTCCTAAGAGATCCAAGGTCAGCCGCAACGCCATGCGCGTGCAATATCGGTTCGATTACGGTAGGGCGAAACCGAACCGCTTTGCAGCAGAGATGTCGGAAGGCGTGATAGCCGTGGTCCTCGACCCAGATGTTGCAGCGGTGTTCGAGTCGTCAGAAGCCGTTAACGCCTCCTCGTTCAGTAATCTCTGCGGTGCCGTAGTGCAGCCCAAGGTTGAAAGGGGATGTTATGTGCGCGCAATATAGAGGTCTTGTGAAAGATTCCTTTGCACTTCGAAGGAGCTCTTGGCATTGCCACGAAAGCAAGAACACTCTGCCCGGGCCGTTTTCGAAGAGTTCTTGTGTGCCAGCTCCTGGTTCTACTCATTTCCGGCTGCGGTTTCGTCAGCGCCCCAGACTTGAGGCTTCCCGAAGCCAAGGCAATCCCCAAGCGGCTCGAAAAACACGGTCATGTCCGAATTGACGACTACTGGCTCAAAGAACGCGAGAATCCAGAAGTCATTGAATACCTGGAAGCCGAGAACAAATACACCGCCGCTATGATGTTCCACACGCGGGACCTGCAGGAAACCCTATTCAAAGAGTTCAAGGCGCGAATAAGCAAACGATGTTCCGTGCCCTATCGCAAGGACGGTTATTTTTACTACTCGCGCACGGAGGAAGGAAAAGGCTACCCGATTCACTGTCGTAAGAAGAGGTCGCTGGAGGCACCCGAGGAAATCATGCTTGACGTCAATCGCGTGGCCGAGGGTTACAAGTTTTGCGCCGTGCGCGCCCTTGAAGTGAGCTCCGCACAGGACATCCTGGCTTACCCGGTCGACACTGCGGGCCGCAATTTTTACACTGTGCATTTCAAGAACTTGATGAACGGTCGCTGCTTGCCGACAGGATTCCCGACGTGACTGCCAATGTTGCCTGGGCAAACGACAACAAAACGGTCTTCTATACCAAGCAACATCCAAACACCTTGCGGTCTTACCGCGTCTATCGCCACGTTCTGGGAGCCGACCCGGCTAAAGATGAGCTGGTCTACGAAGAGAAGGATGAAACCTTCAACTGCTTCGTCTTCCAAACGAAGTCCAAGAAATACCTCATGATCGCGTCTGTTCACACGCTCAGCTCGGAATACCGCTATCTCGATGCCGACGATCCAACAGGAACTTTCAAGATCTTCCAGCCCCGCCAGAGAAACCACGAGTATGCTGTGGATCACTACGGGGAGCACTTCTACATTCGCACAACCAGCGGGCGAAGAACTTCCGACTTCTGAAAATTCCTTTTCACAAACCGCCGTGGAGCACTGGCAGGAAGTCATCCCGCACCGTGAGGAAGTGTTTCTTGAGGGATTTGAGATCTTCAAGAACCACCTCGTGGTGACTGAACGTAGGAATGGGCTGATCAACCTGCGCGTGCGGCCGTGGTCCGGAAGCGACGAGCATGAAGTGGACTTCGGCGAGCCTGCCTATTTTGCTTCCCCTAAGGATAACCATGAATTCGACACTCCGTTGCTCCGCTACAGTTATTCATCGATGACAACTCCGAACTCCGTCCATGACTACAACATGGTCGCGCGTGAGAAGACGTTGTTGAAGCGGGATGAAGTGCTTGGCGGCTTTGATTGGGCAACTATCAAACCGAGCGCGTCAGTGCGACCGCTCGAGATGGCCAGCGGGTGCCCATCTCGCTGGTTTACCGCAAGCCGTTTGGGAAGGATGGCAGGCACCGTTGCTGCTCTATGGGTACGGTTCCTACGGATTAGGTACGGATGCCCGCTTCAACCCCTATGTCGTTAGCCTGCTCGACCGTGGTTTTGTCTACGCTTTGGCCCATATTCGCGGCGGCCAGGAATGGGGCGACGGTGGTATGAAGACGGCAAGCTGTTCAAGAAGAAGAACACCTTCACAGACTTCATAGATTGTGCCGAGTACCTCGTGAGTCAGAAGTATCCAAACCCCGAAAAGTTGTTCGCTCAGGGAGGCAGCGCCGGAGGTCTCCTCATGGGTGCCGTTGTCACGATGCGCCCGACCCTTTTCACCGGCGTCATCGCCGAGGTCGTTCGTGGATGTCCTTAGCACGATGCTCGACGACAGCATTCCACTTACCACGAGTGAGTTCGACGAATGGGGCGACCCGAACGATCGCAGGTATTACGAGTACATTCTCTCCTACTCACCCTACGATCAGACCAAACCAGAAAGATATCCGCACCTTCTGGTAACAACGGGCTTGCATGATTCCCAGGTTCAGTATTAGGATCCTGCGAAATGGGTGGCCAAACTGCGTGCTCTGAAGAAAGACGATAGCCGGCTTCTGCTGAAAACCGAAATGAAAGCCGGGCACGGCGGTCCCACTGCGCGCGACGATGGCTATCGAGAGATCGCAGTCCGTTGGGCTTTTCTGCTCGATCTATCCGGCGGCATGAAGATAAGGAAGACTTGGCCTGATCTTCGAGAGTTGGAAACCCGATTCAGAGTTGGTAAAGTGGCTTATAATTTGGATCTGCGGGAGGTTCGGCTTAAGGATCAACATGTTATTCGCAGGATCAATGTGTTCCTTTCCGTGGCATAAGCTGCTTGAGGCTCTCCCGCCTCACATATAAAGTCAATAAGCAACTCGAAAACGGCGCCCCAAGTTGCTGCCAGGCTGCCAAAACGCGAGGGGTGCGTATGTGGCTAATACCCTCTGGGTGGGCTCCTTAGGAGCCGAATCTTTATAGTTTCAGACGTCAGCATTCTCTTTCAAGTTCCGTAGGAGCGGCATCAACCCTTTGTGCATTAGAACGATGCCGCTCCTACGGAACTGATATTCGTAGGGAAGGGCGTTTCTACAAATATTCGGCTCCTGACGGAGCCCAGAGACATCCTTCTTCATTTGACTCTCTGTGTAGCTTTACTCTCCGCGATCGTATTTTACTTTAGCCCGCGGGAAGCCGTCAGCTTAGCCCCCAGTTAGGCTACTTCGGGCTGATGGACATTTGGGAGCTTGCCAGGGTCTGAGCGATGATCAAGCCAATCATGGTGCGTGGCGCCGCTCTATCGCGTGTCGCCTTATTCCTGGTTTTGCTGCTTTGCTGATCTGCCTGGCTCAGCACGCGCCCGGTGGAACCGCGCCTGAAATCAAACCGTCACCGGCAGCCCTTGAATTCTTTGAAAAGAATGTTCGTCCGGTGCTGGCGCGGAACTGTTACTCCTGCCACGCCTCAGCCCAACAGCTTGGAGGGCTCCGGCTGGATTCCCGTGGAGGACTTCTGCGGGGCGGCAGTCGCGGACCGGCTATCATTCCGGGACATGCTGAAGAGAGCCTGTTGATCAAAGCCGTCAAACATGACGATCTGAAAATGCCGCTCGGCGGAAAGCTCACCGAAAGCGAAATCGAATCCCTGGTGAAATGGGTTAACGAGGGCGCGCCGTGGCCGGAAGAGATCGCCAAAGATCCAGGCGCTGAAGGTCCTGAATTTTACGGGAAGATTAGGAAAGAACACTGGGCTTTCCAGCCGGTTCAAAAGCCAAATCTTCCAGCCGTGAACGACTCGAGTTGGTCCGAACACCCAGTGGATCGCTTTGTCCTGGCAGCTCTTGAGAAGAAGGGGCTCCATCCCTCGCGGGAGGCAGACAGGCAGACGCTTGCTCGACGCCTGAGCTTTGTGTTGACCGGACTTCCTCCGACACCTTTGGAAGTTGATCTTTTTGTGCGCGATCAAGCTCCGGGTGCTTATGAGCGGTTGGTGGAACGCCTGCTGTCATCGCCTCATTTCGGCGAACATTGGGCGCGTCACTGGATGGACGTGATGCGCTTCGGCGAAACGTTTGGCAACGATTGGAACTACGAATTGCACGGCGCCTGGCACTATCGCGACTACCTAATCCGGGCTTTCAACAGCGACGTGCCCTACGACCAGCTGGTACGGGAGCATCTGGCCGGTGACCTGCTTGAAAAGCCACGGCTCAATCACGAGCTCGGCCTGAACGAGTCGCTGATCGGGACCGCCTCATATCGGCTGGGAGAACAGGGGCACGATGACTGCATCTACTTTCGGGCAGTCCGCACAGATGTTGTCGATAACCAGATCGACGTGCTCGGCAAAGCGTTTCTGGGATTGACGGTTGCGTGCGCGCGCTGTCATGACCACAAACTGGATCCGATTCCCACGGCTGACTATTACTCGCTCTACGGAGTTTTGACCAGTTCCCGGATGGTGATGCGCACTGCGGACCTGCCGGAGGTGAACAACCGCTTCAAGCAGCAGTTGAATGAGCTGAAGCCGCAAATTCGGTCAGAACTGGCTGCGAACTGGTCCCGGGAAGCTGATTCGATCGTACGCTACTTGCGTGCCGCAGACCGCGCGTGGAAGCAGTTACCGCCTAATCGAGCAAGACCTGCGAGATCTTTCAGTGGATCGGATCCAAAGCTGGCTGTCATTGCTTAACCGGCAGAAGTTCGAATTGGAAGACCCGCTGTATCCCTGGGTTGAGACTTCGCGGGGTAGCAACTTCGCCGCTGACTGGGGCAGGCTGGCTGCCCGTTATGCCAGTGAAGCCAAGTCGCGAGCAGCCTACAATCAGGAACACTTTCATCCCTTCGGCGACTTTCGCAGTGGTGGTTTCAGTGGCTGGTATTCGGAGGGTCTCGGTTTGCTGGGCGGTGCTTCGCCGGCTGGCGAGTTTGCCGTAGCGGTAACGGGTCCGAAGGCTGTCACGGGCGTCTACCCGGCTGGCCTTTACACCCATGCATTGTCCGAGCGCCTGAACGGCGCGCTTCGCTCTCCGGACGTCCCGAAGAACAAGAAGTTTGTCAGTATCCAGGTTCTCGGTGGGCGGCTGGGCTCCCGCCGCACGATTCTGGACAACTGCATGCTCAGCGAAGACTACGAGCTTCTCAATCAGGACTCGTTTGCCTGGTTGCGCATCCCGTCGCGCCACGAGCAGAAGGCGATGCCATTCTATGTCGAGCTCGTGACCAAGACCGACAACCCGCGGCTGCCAGACCGCCCGCCCCGCATGACCGGCGTGAAGTCCGATGACCTGGCATCTCCGTTCTCTTATTTCGGGATTGCTCGCGCCGTCTTGCACGACGAGGAAGCTGCTCCCAAAGATGAATTGACCCACCTCCAGCGGCTCTTCGCCGAACCTGTCATCTCTGACCTCCATGGTCTAGGTGAGCGGTATGCCGTCGTCTTGCGCCGTGCGCTGGCGGCATGGGCGGCGGGCCAGGCAACGAACGACGATGCCAACTGGATTCACTGGTTTATAGCGAACGGACTTTTGACTAACTCGAAGAATCTCAGCCCGCGCCTTGGCACGCTCATCGAAGAGTATCGCGCCATCGACTCCCGCATGACGGCGCCTCGCGTCTTTCACGGCATGGCGGACCAGGAACAAGGCTATGACGTCCCCATCTTTCTGGCCGGAAACCCGGAGCACCCGGGTGCCCTGGTTCCTCGCGGGGTTCTTCAATTCATCGGTGAACCCGGCGCGGAAATCGCGACCCATGGGAGCGGCCGCCTCGAGCTGGCCGAATTGATCGTCACTCCGCGAAATCCTCTCACGGCGCGAGTAATGGTCAACCGAATCTGGCACCATCTGTTTGGCACCGGCATCGTGTCAACGACTGACAACTTTGGCCGTTATGGCGAGCCACCGTCGCATCCGGAGCTGTTGGACTATCTGGCCACTCGCTTTGTCGAAGACGGCTGGTCCGTGAAAAAACTGATTCGACTTGTCGTCCTTTCCAAAACCTTCCAGCAGTCGAGCCATCACTCTCCCGCGGCTGTCGAGGTTGACCCTCAGAACAGGCTCCTCCATCGCTATCCGGTGCGCAGGCTCGAAGCTGAATCCATCCGCGATGCGATTCTGTTCACGTCCGGCCGGCTGGATCGCACGCTTTATGGCCCGAGCATTCATCCCTACCGGACCGAGCCCAAGGACTATCGCAAGTTACACAAGGGTCCGCTCGATGGCGACGGTCGTCGCAGCCTCTACCTGAAAGTGACGCGCCATGAGGGCCCCCGTTTTCTGGAGATCTTCGACTTCCCCGAACCCATGGTTCCGCGTGGCACGCGAGACAATACCAACGTCCCGCCGCAGGCGCTGGCGCTCATGAATGACCCGTTCATCCTGGACCAAGCCGGCTATTGGGCTGACCAGCTGATCAAAGACGATTCACCCTCAGTCGAGGTGCGTATCGACGGAATGTTTCGCTCGGCACTCAGTCGTCTTCCAACGCCAATCGAACGCGAGCGTTTCAGTCGCCTGGTTGCAGAGCTCGTCAGTCAGCACAAAGTAGAGAAGGAGAAAGCCCTGACCGACAAGAAGGTCTGGAAGGACGCCGCCCACTCTCTGTTTTTGCTCAAGGAGTTTGTCTATATTCGGTAAATGGAGCTCAACTATGAAGGTTTCAAACCCAGGAAAAGGTCGTTCGTGCCCCGGCTGTGTTTCGGCTCCGATGAGCCGGAGGGAGCTTTTGAAAACCGCCTCCAGTGGCTTCGGCATGCTGTCACTGTCGGCTCTGCTGGCAGATTCGGCCTACGCAGGACTGGCTGGAAGTCCGTCTCCTCATTTCGCACCGAAGGCCCGGAACGTGATTTTTTGCTACATGCAAGGTGCTGTTTCTCACGTCGAC
This sequence comes from uncultured Acidimicrobiia bacterium, assembly GCA_963752385.1. GTDB lineage: Bacteria > Acidobacteriota > Terriglobia > Versatilivoradales > Versatilivoraceae > CAVVYL01. The sequence goes on from CAVVYL010000026.1 coordinate 7,494, forward strand.
ACCTTTGACCCCAAGCCCAAGCTGGGGGAGTTGGACGGGCAGAAAGCCGTCGTCGAGTTTACGACCGGCAACAAGGACGCCCGGAAGTGGTTGAAGAGCCCCTGGGAGTTCAAGCAGTACGGCCAATCTGGAATTCCCGTCAGTGAATTATTTCCGCACACCGCGACTTGTGTGGACGACCTTGCCATTGTTCGTTCGATGGTTTCCGGGTTTCCCCTCCACCCTCGTGCGAACATCTTGATGCACACAGGGCGCAACGTTGGGGGCTACCCAAGCCTGGGCTCGTGGGTGAACTATGCGCTTGGCAGCGAGAACAAGAATCTGCCAGGCTACATTCTTCTTCACGGTGGGGCCGTGATTCCTGGCGGTATGGAGAACTTTTCCAACGGCTTCCTGCCGGCAACGAACCAGGCGATGCCAGTACGGGGTGAAGGTGATCCTGTCGAGAACCTGGTTCCAGGGGACAGCGAGTCCAAGATTCAGCGTACGAAGTTGGATATCGCCATGATTCAGGATCGAGAATACCTGGCCTCCGTCGGCAATGACGATGCCATTGAAGCGGCCATTGCCAACTTCGAGATGGCTTACCAGATGCAATCGCTAGTCCCCGACGTGCTCAACCTTGACAAGGAGAGCGAGGCTACCAAGAAGCTCTATGGTCTTGACGCTTCCGACAAGAACAAGCGAACGTTCGGGCTTCAGTGCCTCCGGGCGCGGCGCCTGATTGAAGCCGGCGTCCGATTCGTCGAGGTCACTTCGCCTGAAGTCCATGGAGGCAACAACGGCACGTGGGACCAGCATACCGATCTCCGGAAAGACCACGCGGAGAACGCATTCTTCACCGATCAAGGTGTGGCGGCGCTTGTGAAAGACTTGAAAGGGAGAGGGCTGTGGTCAGAAACGCTGATCGTTTGGGCTACGGAGTTTGGGCGAACTCCTCACACCGGAAATGGTGACGGTCGTGATCATCACGAAACGGCATTCACAATCTGGCTGGCCGGTGCTGGCGTCAAGGGAGGCACAATCTATGGCGTTACCGACGAGCTCGGCATGAAATCCGTGGACAACATTGTAGCCGTCCACGATTTGCATGCCACCATTCTCCATCTACTCGGTCTGGATCATAAGAAATTGACCTATCGATTCGGCGGCCGGGACGTCAGCCTGACTGACGTGCACGGTCATGTAGTACGCGACATTCTGGCGTAAGCCTGGTCTTCGGAAGGACCGTCAGACCTTGCTCCAGCGTTCTCTCAAGCCTCACTATAGATTCCCCTGGCACCAGAAACGGAGGTCAGTACTGGGATCTCCCAGGACCAGACCATCGCCACACGCGGGTTCTTGAAAACATCCAACGGGAGCATGTTCTGCATCCCTCGCGCGAAACCCGTTGCGCTGTCGCTGGCGAAACTTGCGCGGCCATCCGCCCGGGAATGAAACGAACCACCCTCCAAGCCCGAATGAAGCCGTTTCGAGTAAGGCTGGGCGATCCCGCCTGAAAGGCGGCTTGGCGGCGGGCGGCCTCTTCGACGAGTACTTGCTGATCGGGTTCCATTGAACTCATGCAATCCCCGGACGCCCGATTGGCCAACCTACCGGCCGGCTCCGCGTTCCTCGAATTCCAGTTCCTTGACAACTGACCTAGTACGGCCTAGATTTATGGTTATTGTTTACGACATCAGTCCGGCGCCATCGCTCTTCCCGTTTGCCAAGTGGTCGTCCAACCGGTCACCTGGGCTCAGTTGGCTTGAATAAGGCACTTTGACTATCTCTGGTGTTGGCGGACTGCTATGACCGAGACGGGTCGAAGTTCTGGTTCTTTGGCAGGGGCGGGTAGACCTCCCAAGCGAACGGCAGGTGATCGGCATCACAGGGATCGCGTTCTGTTACAACTGAATTTGTTGTCACCAATTCTGGTTGGTTTCAAACGAGAAACAACGCGTGGGCAGCTTCACATTTCCTAGGATTGATTTGTATGGAGGAATTCCCATGATCCAAATGAAAAGGCAGTTCCTGACCCGGGGTTTTTTGGTAATTGTCGCGATGCTGCTGGGCTCCGCCCAATTGAAAGCCGATGTGACAGGATCGATTCTGGGGATCATTAGAGACCCCACGGCCGCTGTTTTGCCTGGTGTCGAAGTCACCGCGACTAATCTGGATACGAACCTGGTCCAGCGGACTCGAACGGATGGTACAGGGGAATACCGGGTATTGGCGCTCCCGGTGGGTCGATATAGAGTCGAAGCCGCTCTCACCGGTTTTCAGAAATTTGTCGCTACTGGTATCGCGCTCAGTGTCAACGAGCAACACCGCCTGGACATCACTCTGCAGTTGGGAAATGTGGAGCAGACCGTGGAAGTGACGGGCCTTGCGACGGCTCAGGTCGAGACCACCAACACGCAGTTGGGAGAAGTGGTTGACGAGAAGAAGGTCTTGACCCTTCCGCTGAACGGGAGAAGTTACATTGACCTGCTCGGGCTCCAAGCCGGTGTGGTCCCAACCACCTCAGGTTCAATTCAGCAGGATCGCGCGGTGTCGGGCGGCCTCTCGGCAGGAAACATTTCGGTGAACGGGCAAAGGGAAACCTCAAATGCGTTCCTGGTCAATGGTGGAGACGTGACCGAGGGGCGAAACCTGGGAGCTTCAGTGATCCCAAACCTGGAATCTGTGGCAGAATTCCGTCTGATCACCAACAGCTTTGATGCGGAGTATGGGCGCTTCAGCGGTGCCATCATGAACGCCATCACCAAATCGGGCTCCAATTCCTTTCATGGCACTGCTTTTGAGTTTCTAAGAAATGAAAAATTGGATGCTCGGAATTTCTTTGACCCCGAACGCGGAGCGTTTCGCCGTAATCAGTTTGGATACGCGCTTGGCGGGCCAGCAATCAAAGACACGTTATTCTGGCATACAGATTATCAGGGAACACGAGAGACCCGGGGAATCGGAACGGGTTTGGTGCTTCTGCCAACGGCTGCTATGCGGGAGGGAAATTTTTCGGGACTGGACGCGTTCCTGGATGCTGATGGAAACCCTCAAACAGTTAAAGGTCCTGGCTGGGCCGCAGCCCTATCTGGCCGTCTCGGCTACACGGTCACCGACGGCATGCCTTATAGCCCGGCAGGGTGCACCAGCACAGCCGATTGTGTTTTCCCCGGGGGTATTATTCCCCAGCGCGCTTTCTCGTCGGCAGCTGTCGGGACCATGAAATACATTCCATTGCCGAACGTTGGTGCAGACCTTTTTGCCACAGCCGGCGCCAACAATCGAATCAGGGATGACAAGTTCGGGCAAAAAGTGGACTTCAACAATCAGCTCACGGGCAACTGGTCATTTTATTACTTCATTGACGATTCAACGGTGACCAACCCGTTGCCTAGCGCCAACGTGCCTGGATTTTCGAGCATCACTCCGACTCGTGCCCAGCAGTTCGTGATTAACCACACCTACGTCTTTGGACCAACCACAGTGAACGAAGCTCGCGTCGGTTTCACGCGAATGTCAACAACCACTGACAAACCTAACGGCGGCTATGGGACACTGGATGAGCTGGGATTTGTCACCGGTGAGGGCACGCTGGGAATCATCAACTCCGGCCCTCCGGGCTTTGATGTGATCCCGCACATTAACCTGATCAATGTGAGCATCGGCAATCCGACGCTGACGACCACCCAGCCCAACAACACGTTTTACGGTGCCGAAAATTTTTCCAAGATCTACAAGAATCACACGTTCAAGTTTGGCGGAGAAGCCCGTTACTTGCAGATCAATGAACGTAACGTTTGCGGGCCCACGGGCTTTTTTGACTTCGACGGAAGTGAGACCGGCAATGACTTCGCCGACTATCTTGTAGGAGCACCCAGCAGCTTCGGGCAATGCAGCCAGCAATTCCTGGATTCCCGTAGCCATTATGGTGCCGCCTTCATGCAGGACTCTTTCCGCATCAAGCCCAACTTCACCTTGAACTATGGCCTTCGCTGGGAATACAGCCAGCCGTGGTGGGACACTCAGGGTAAGATCGAAACCATCGTTCCGGGTCTGCAGTCGACTCAATTCCCCACAGCCCCTTTAGGCTGGGTGGTTCCGGGAGACCCGGGAATCCCGAAGACCCTGGCTCCGACGGACTACAACAATTTCGGACCGAGGATTGGCGTGGCCTATTCTCCCGGATTCAGCGATGGGGCACTCGGCAAGCTCTTTGGCGGCCCCGGCAAGACTAGTATTCGTGCTTCTTTCGGGATTTACTACACGGCCATCGAGGATCTCAATCTCTTTTACGAAGTCGGTGACGCTCCGTTTGGCCGATACTGGACTGCTCCTCTTCCGGTGAGGTTCGAAGAACCCTACAGAACGCGATTTGATGGAACTTCTCAGGGGCAGCGTTTCCCGTTCGTGTTCCCGATCCCCGGCGATCCGGCCAATGCGACTCTGGACTACTCCGGCTATCTGCCCATTTCCTTTTCACCCGGCTATCACATCCACAACCGACAACCTTACGCCGAACACTACAATTTCACGATCCAACGCGAGCTGTCTCCGTCGACGATCTTGACTCTGGCTTACGTTGGAACGCAGGGTCACAAATTGATCTCCCAGTACGACGCCAATCCCGGCGACCCCAAGCTGTGTTTGAGTCTGACCGGCGCTGGTGTGATGGCAGGCACGCCCGAGTGTGGTCCCAGCCTGTCTCAACTGGAATTCACGAGGCCGGATGGAACCATTGTGCAGGGAACCCGGACGCAGCTTGGCCCCGCCTTCGGTTACGGGAATACGTACACCACCAACATCGCCAACTCCAACTACAACTCCTTTCAAGCGTCGGTTGAACGGCGGGCTGCTGAACTTTACCTTCCTGGGAGCTTATACGTTCTCGAAGGCTATTGATAACTCCTCCGCCTTCGGACAGTGGGTCAATTTCAGCAACTATCGGCTCAGCAGGTCGCTTTCGGACTACGATCTGACTCACAACTTTGTCTTCAGCTACAACTATCTCCTCCCGTTTGACCGAGCCTTTTCAAACGGACCCAAACGACTGACGCAAGGTTGGAGCATTACCGGCATAACCCGTTTTGCAACGGGCTTTCCGATTTTCATCAGTCAGGGAGAAGACCGATCGCTGGTCGACAGCGCGGCCACCGATGTTCCTAATTTTGTTGGGGGATTGAAGACTCAGGACCCAAGACTACCGGCTCCCGATGGAAGCCCGAATCTTTTCTTCAATCCGGATGCCTTCGAAACCGGTCCACTGGGACAGTTTGGCAACGCTAACCGAAAGTTCTTTCATGGCCCAGGTTTCAATAGCTGGGATTTCTCGCTGCAAAAATCCACCAAGTTGCGCGAGGGCATGTTCCTGAATTTGCGAGCCGAGTTCTTCAATATCTTCAATCACGCCCAGTTTAACAACCCAAGCGGTGATTTCAGCGACAGCCTATTTGGTTTTGTCACGAATGCAAGAGATCCACGCATTGGTCAACTGAGTTTGAAGTTCATGTGGTAAACCTTTTCCTCGTAGCAACAGGACGGCGCAAGGCAACCGTCACGACGTGGCAGGGGGTTGTCCGCAAGTTTCCAGAATTTATCAAGACAACCCCTGAAGGCGTCACGGCCGCTGTCGTTTCTTCCCCACTTTTTTCAAGGGGGAGTGCAGGGAGGGCCTTTCCAGCCTCCCTGAGACTTTCCAGCCAAATTTCCTTTCCAAAGGATTGAGGAGCCTCGCAGCCTATGAGGTCTTGGCGTTCTCTTTTGTTTCTTTCTTGCTTCCTGAGTCTCTTTTTCTTCTCATTCATTTTGGCTGAAGCCGAAACCCGGGCCGAAGTATGTCGCCGTCAAGCCCTGAACTTTTCACGAAACAGGCAATGGGAACAGGCCATCAACAAATACCAGGAAGCACTGCGCCTGGAGCCGAATGACCCGGACACACACTACAATCTGGCGTTGGTATTGAAATACAAAGGTGATGCCAAGGCAGCAGGTGAGGCCTTTCAGGCGGCGCTGCGATTGAATCCCTCCTGGGCCGACGCTCACTATGGCTTGGGTGCAACGTACTACGATTTGAAGAACTTGTCAGGCGCACTCCATGAGTTTCGCACGGCATTGAGTGTCGATGCAAAGCACGTGAATGCTCGCTATTTTCTGGCCGTGGTTCTGCTGGAGCGCAACGAATTGGTTGAGGCGATTGCGGAGTTCCAGAGGGTCCTTCAGTTTCAGCCTTCTCATTGGGAAGCTCAACACCAGCTTGGGTTGGCGCAACTGCAAAACAACAATCCTTCAGCCGCTGTGGAATCGTTGCGCCGTTGTCTTGCCGCGAAGCCTGCCTCGGTTCCAACTCACTACAACCTCGGGCTTGCTTTGGGACAACTGGGTGAGCTGGAAAATGCGGTTGCTGAGTTCAAACGCACCATTGCATTGGATCCTGCTTTCGCCCCGGCACACTCCCGACTGGGAGTTGCATTGCGGCGCAAAGGAGATCTTCCGGGTGCTCTTGTGCAGTTCAGAGAAGCGGTACGCTTGAATCCGACGAATGCGGAGGACCACTATAACGTTGGAATGGTTTTGAAGAGCCAAAGTGATTTGGATGGAGCCATCGCGGCGTTTCGACAGGCAGTGGCCCTTCAGCCTGACTTCGAAAAGGCCCGCTACAGCCTGGGTATGGCTCTACGAACCCAAGGCCAGACGAAAGCGGCCGAAACAGAATTACGTCACGGGGCCGCTCTGCAAGACCTCAAGCTACGATTGGCTCGTGCCAAGAACTTGGTTGTGCAGGGCGACAAATTGCTGAAGCTGGGAAACCTGGACGAAGCCTTGGACTTATTTCAAAAGGCTTTGCAAGAGAGTGCGGATCTCCCAACAACTCACTATTACCTGGCTCTCACCTGGGAAAAGAAAGGAGAGACGAACAAAGCCCTCGCATCCTATCAGAAGGCATTGGAACTCAAGCCCGACTATGCCCAGGCACATTCCAGCCTCGGACTTCTTTACTGGCGGCAGGGAGATCGCTCCAAGGCTCTTGAAAGCTTTCGCCAGGCGGTGATGAGCGATCCTGATCTGGCTGAGGGCCACTACAACTTTGGCCTGGCCCTGGCACAGATGGGACGCTTGCAGGAATCGATCCACGAGTTCGGCGAGGCCATCGGCATCAATCCTTCATACCTGGAAGCTCGGATCAACCTGGGACTCGCCTTGAGCCAAAACAGCGATCCTGCCGGCGCAGCCAATATTTTTCAGGAAATTCTCAAGCAAAATCCTGGCATGCCTGAGATACACAACAATCTGGGCCTCGTGTTGATGCAGATCAAAGATCCCAGAGCTGAGGCCTCTTTTAAAGAGGCGTTACGCCTCAAGCCGGACTATGCAGAAGCCCACTATAACTTGGGATTGGCGCTACTTCAGATGGGGAAGAAGGAAGAATCAGACAGCGAAATCGAGAAGGCTTACCAACTGGCGCCGCACCTGAAGACGACAACTACAGCGGTACCGCACGGCTCTCGGACGCCACCAAAGGACTAGCGGTAGTGGCGGTGGTAAATTAGCCCGTAGGGTCAAAGAATTCTACCGAGTCCAAGGTCGCCAATTCTATCTCGAAATATTCCAGAAGTCGGGACTTTTCTTGTTCGAGGCCCGTCATGCTGAAAAGAGGGCGTTGACGGTGGTGTGCTGACTGGTCCTTAGAAAACAGAACCGCGTAGCGCAGACCGGCGTTTTCTGCCGGTCTGCGGCAGTAAAGGTCCCAGTGGACCACTGGCTGTCCTGACAAACAACGCGTTTGCCAGATCGGCACAAACAGCCGCAGACCCGCACAGGGCAGCGGTCTGCGCTACACATACAAGCTTCGTTGCCGTCAGCAC
>CAVVYL010000027.1:0-200000 GCA_963752385.1 uncultured Acidimicrobiia bacterium
ACTTCTGATTGTGCAGCATCAGGAGAGGGGGCATCCCATGACAAAGCAGATTCTCATAATCCTCGGGATTACAATCCAGTTTAGCTTCTCGCAATATACTATGTTGGCTCATCCCGCTTCGGGCATAGTCGTCAACGATAAAGGCGAAGTGCTCTTCATTCACAGTTCCGCGGCGTCGCGAAACTCAATCCTCAAGGTAAACTGAGTTATGTCCATGACACAAAAGGCGGGCACTGGATGTGTCTGGACAGAGACGGAAGTTTTTCACGCACGCAGCCAGTACACTTTGAACGAATCACGGGAGAGGGGGAAAAGCCTGCCATCATCTTTGCCGCTGGTGGCGCTCCGATCGCGGTGTGTCGAGACGGGAATCTGTATTACGGCAGCGTTTACCCGGGCGGTTCCGATATAACCCCTGGTTTTTTGACGGTGACGCGCAATTCTCCTGACAGGAAGTTGACCGTGTTCTCACCCACCTTGAAGGAGGCTTAACACGCTAAGTCTTCCTTTGTAAAGGAGGGTACCTGTCGGTGTCCACCCAAAATAGAAATGTCCGCTTGTTACCAAAGTAGAGATGTCCGGTCTGTGGATATCAGCAATCATCAGGGTTTCCGGCCAGCCCAAGGCAGTTCAGGGAGTTTGGGAGCGGGCGGAAGAACACCCCTGGCGAGTGCCCGAATCGGAGTACGGGGGTGGCCGCTCAGGCCTCGGCCGTTTGTAGGAGCCTCGCCAGGGGTGCTCCTCCGCCGGGCGATGCGTTGTGTTGGCAAGCACAGGCTTCACCAGCGGTTGCGTTTTCCGTGGCCGGTGCGTCACCAGCCGATAGCTCAGCGAGCGGTTACGGCAGCGCAGATGGATCGACCCATCCAGGCGCTGGTGGACCATCACCGTTTGGGCTTGGAGGCGATCTTGGACCAGATAGACTTGACCTTCATGCTGGACCGTAGAAGTCCAATCATTCCCTGGTCAGGGGGCGCTCCATGAGCTCGCGCATGGCATCGCGCGGATTCTTTCCGTGATGAAGCACCTGATTCATCTGCTCAGTGATGGGCATGCTGACGTGATGCTTCCTGGCTAGAGCCAGGGTGGCTGGTGTGGTTAAGATCCCCTCTGCCACCATGCGCATACCGCCAATGACGTCCTCGAGTTTCTGGCCCCTTCCCAGTTGAACGCCCACCGATCGATTGCGGCTCAGCTCGCCCGTGCAGGTCAGCACCAGATCTCCCATGCCAGCCAATCCGGCGAGCGTTTCGCGTTGTCCTCCACAAGCCACAGCCAGACGTGTCATTTCTGCCAGACCGCGAGTGATTAAAGCCGCCATCGAATTGGCTCCGAAGCCAAGACCTTTGCAAACGCCCGCCGCAATGGCAATGACGTTTTTAACGGCGCCGCCGAGTTCCACACCGACCACGTCCGAATTCGAGTACAGCCGCAACGAGGGCCCGGAGAACTCCTCTTGGATGCAGCGCGCGACTTCGCTGTCGCGGCTGCCGACCACGATCGCTGTAGGATCGCCTTGCGCAACTTCTCGAGCGAAGGAAGGTCCCGAAATGACGGCAACCCGCGGCCGAAAGGACGTTCCGACGACCGCCTCGATGACCTCAGACATGCGCAGCGACGTTTCATTTTCAATGCCCTTGGTGGCGCTCACAAAAACCATGTCGGCATTCAAAAAAGGCCTCATGGCTTCGTAGACAGACCGACAATGGTGCGAAGGGACGACCGTCAACACAATCTGGGCATCGCGGAGAGAGTCCCTGAGTGACTTTGTCGCTTGTACGTTGGGAGGGAGCTCGAATTCCGGCAAGTACAGCGGATTCCGCCGCTCCCGGTTGATCAGCTCAACCAGTTCCTCTTCAAATACCCAGAGCCGGACACCATGCCCCTTTCTCCCCAGGATCAGAGACAATGCCGTTCCCCAGCTTCCTCCTCCGATAATGGCAACGGTCCTCATGTCCATCTGCCGAGTTTTCTTTCTGTGCCGGCGTGCAGGCGCTGCATGTTTTCCTGATGCCTGACAATGATGAGGCAAGAACAAAAGAGCGTGGCGAACAGGATCCATGGAGAGGGGTTTCGGGAATATTTGAGCAGGTAGTAGAACACCGGGAAGGCAGCCGCCCCCAGAATCGAACCGAGCGACACATAGCGTGAAACAGCCACCACGCCTACGAACAGTGCCAAGGTAATCAAGAGAGGAACCGGGGCTAGAAACAGGAAGATGCCGGCGCCAGTGGCCACACCCTTTCCACCTTGGAACTTCAGGTAGATGGGAAAAACATGCCCCAAGATGGCTGCCATAGCGGACATGGCAACGGCTGGCGACGCGTAGCCAGTCAGCAGGGCTGTTATCAGAACAGCGAGATAGCCCTTTGCCGCATCCAAAAGAAGAGTCAGCACAGCTCCCCCACGACCAGCCGCTCGAAAGACATTGGTTGCGCCGATGTTTCCGCTGCCAACGGAGCGGACGTCCGAGCCCTGTTTGATCCGAACAACCAAGTATCCGAAAGGGATCGAACCCAGAAGATAGGAGGCGATCAAAGCCAGGAAGGCCATCCAGGGAGGCGTCATGACTGTAAGTTCCCGGCGATTAGCACTCAGTTTAGAGCGATCAACAGTCAGCGGTCAGCTCTTCGCGGAACCGAACCGATCTCGAAGCCGCCATTGTTCAGAATGCGAACCTCGTTTCGGCTGCCAGACCGAAGCCCTTCTTGGCGGGGTGACGGTGCCTGAACCCGCTGATTGCTGAGAACTCAGCGCTGGCCGCTGCAAGCTGACCATACCGTTGACTCCTTCAAATCAACTTCCGCCGCACCATGTCCAGAGCCGCTTGAGAAGCCCAAAACCGAATGTGCTCGCGGTCTCCGGCGAACCGGAACTCCTGATGATCGAGGCTGCAGTCCATCGACAGCGCAATATGGACGAGGCCAACGGGTTTTTCGACAGTGCCTCCTGCCGGGCCCGCAATCCCCGTGATCCCCAAACCCAGCGTCGCGCCGGTCTTCAAGCGAATGCCATCGGCCAGTCCTTTGGCGACCTCCGCACTCACGGCTCCGTTCATTTCGATGACCAACGGCGGGATGCCGGCAAGGTCTTCCTTGGAGCGGTTGCTGTAGCAGGTGACGCCGCAAAGAAAATAGCTAGAGCTGCCGGGCACTGAAGTAATCCGCTGCGCCACCAGACCGCCGGTGCAGCTTTCCGCCACAGCCAGCGTGATTTGACGCATCAGCAAATAGTAACCAACAATCTGCTCCAAATTCTCTTCACCTCGGGAGAAGATCAGGTCCCCGAGTTCGAACTCAATCTTGTCGGCCAGCTCGGTAACAATTTTCCTGGCCTCTTCTTCGGACCTTCCCTTTCCGGTCAAGTGAATCTGGACTTCTCCTGGAGTCGTCAAGATAGTGGTGGCTGGGTTTTTGTATTTCGCATAAATGGGAGCTATTCGTTCATCCAACCGGGACTCCGTGATTCCAGTTGCCTTGAAGATCTGTGTGAAGAGCCGTACACCGCCGGCCAACGCGGCAAGCCGCGGCATGCAGGCTTCCTCAAACATTGCCTTGAGTTCGCTGGGGGGGCCGGGCAAGAGGATGACATGACACCCTTCCTGCTCGATCCAAACGCCTGGGGCTGTTCCGGCAGGATTCTCAAGGATCTTTGCGCCGAGAGGAACCAGAGCCTGTCGCGCATTGTTGACGGGCATCTCCAGCCCGCGCCGGCGAAAGCGAGCCTTGATGCGTTCGAGAATCTGATCGTCGAGCACCATTTGTTTTTTCAGAACGCGAGCCACGACTTTCTTGGTGACGTCATCCTCCGTGGGGCCCAAACCGCCGATCGTAATCACCAAACCGGAACGTTTCACTGCCTCGCGAACCACCTGTTCCAGGCGGGCCTCGTTGTCGCCGACAACTGTCTTGAGTTCCACGTCGATGCCAACAGAGTTCAAGCGCCCGGTCAGGAACAGCGAGTTCGTGTCGACGCGGTTGGGAGTCAGCAACTCCGAACCGACGGCGATAATCTCAGCATTCATGGGTGTGGCAGGGGAGTGCTCAGAGTTCGGGCATCACCTGGCATGAACTCGAGAGAACAAGCCGCCGCTTGCACTCTGAGCTGCTTCTATGGCAGCGTTCTTCCCGCCCAGCGGGAGTTGAGTCTGAAAATGGAATCGGTGGTGGCCAGGTAAAGGTCTCGCCGCTGCCCGAAGGCAAGTCCAACCAGATTGTTGCCAGAAACCGCGACCGAAGCGTCTCCTTTCGGAGAAATCCGAATGATGCCACGCCGGCCAGCCAGCGAGGCAGCTACGTACAGATTGCCCTCCGCGTCAAAGGCCAGGCCCTGGGGACGCCCCAGTCCGGTGAAGAAGGTAGACACGTTGCCGTTGGCGGAAATCCTGTAGATGTGATCGTAACTGGAGGTTGTTGGCCCCGTCACGTAGAGATTCTGTTGATCGTCGAAAGCCAGGTGATAGGCTGAAACGCTCGGCTCCAGAGTTGCAAAGACAAAGATCTCCCGTTTCTTGTCGATCTTGAAAATATTGCCGCTGCGGTCGCCGACATACAAGTTGTCGTCGCGGTCGAACGCGATCCCGGTCGCAACCCCCATGCCTTTGCAGTAAGTGGATTTCTCGCCATAGGCGGAGATCTTGTAAATGTTCTCATCGTGCCGGCTGGAGACAAACATCTCCCCATAACTGTCAAAGGCGATTCCAGTCGGGTTGACCAAGTCGGCGATGAAGGGTTGCGTGTTGCCCTGGGGATCTATCTTGAAAACCGAATTGGGAACTTTTTCTCCGCGACGCCCGCTGAGCGTTGTGTAAAGATTGCCTTCAGGGTCCAGCGCGGGGTTTGCCACGGGATGAAGGCTCGCGGCCAGCAAGCGGGCCACTTCAATACGGACCGACTGGCTCTCCTCGCCGTTCACGAAAACCGCAAGCTCGCCGGCGGCCGCATCAGCGGGCACCTGAACGACAATCAGGTCGCTGGAAGCCGCAATCAAGTGAGCCGGCACATCGCCAAAGCTGACTTTGGGCCGGGAAAACGGCCTGAGTTCTTTCCCAGTCCAGCGGATAAAGAGGCTGCCCCCGGGTAGCGCCGCAAGAGGCCGAATTTCGACAATCTTGATCATAGGTCTTGGGGTCACCCGCGGGATCTTCCTCAGCTCTCTCCTAAGGTCAGGGTGGGCCACCAGATATCCAGAATCACCAGAACCAACGAGGCATAAAATCCGGCTGCCAGATCGTCCAGAACGATCCCGAACCCCAGTGGAACTTTCTCCAACCGTCGAATCGGAAAGGGTTTCACAATGTCGAACAACCGAAACAACAAGAAGCCGATCAGCAACAACAGAAACCGCGGATGCTTGAAGATCAAACCGAACGTCAGCAGTTGTCCGACAATTTCGTCAATCACCACCTGGGGCGGATCCTTCCGGTGAAAGAGCTTCTCTGCCCGCGAGGCCGACCAGATCCCAGCCGCGCTGATACAGGACACCAGAACTAAAAAAAGCAACAGACGGGGACCGCCCCTCACCTCAAGTCGAGAAAGCAGGAGAATCAAGAGAATTCCCAGGAACGACCCACAAGTTCCCGGCGCAATCGGAGAATAGCCCGATCCAAGTCCGGTCGCGATGACGAGAGAAATTCTGTCCGAAATCCCCAGAGGAACTTTCGCGGCGCGGTTCTCCATTTAGGTTTCGGCGCTGTTCGGCGGTTCGTCGTTTTCGTGAGTCTCAGACTCTCCAGCGGGCAAACTGTATTTTTCGGCCGCCCAGTTCCCCAAATCAATCAGACGGCAACGCTCGCTGCAAAAAGGCCTGTCGGGGTTCCCTTCCCAGGTGATCACCTTCTTGCAAACCGGGCATCTCATGCACCCTCTGGCTGGCATAAAGTAATGAGGCCGACGGTCCCCGGGCCGCCGCCACATTTGATTGCGGCAGCAGCGCGCCCTGGGGACATTGCAGTCACTCTGGTCCAAAGGCATCTTGGAGAGCCGAGCGCTCAGCCTCCCAAGATCCTCAACCCGGGCGACTTTCCAGCTCTAAACCAGCTTTCCCACTAGATCATAATCCAGTGTCTGGGTGATTTCAACCGTGCGGAAATCGCCGGGCTCAGGGGGATCGCCCTCGACGTCATTGATCAGGACCACTCCATCAATGCGGGGCGCTTGCGACTCCAATCGGCCCTGCCAGAGTAAGTCTGTTTCGTCGGACTGCCCTTCTACCAGCAAAGGATAGCGCCGGCCGCGCTGCGCCCGGTTCTTTCTTCTGGAGATGTCAGCCTGAATTCGCATCAGGCGTGACTTTCGTCCGTTAATGACGCGAGCGCCAAGTTTCCCATTCAACAAATGGCTCGCCGTTCCCTCCTCGTCAGAATAGGTGAAGGTCCCCAATCGATCGAACTGCATGTCTTGGACAAAGTCGCAGAGTGCGGCAAACTCTTCCTCAGTCTCGCCCGGGTAGCCAACGATCATCGAGGTGCGCAGAGTCACGTCCGGAACCTGCTTTCGAACATGCTCGACGAGCCGCGTCAGGCTCGCCACGTTGCCGCCCCGTTTCATCGATGTCAAGATCCGTCCGCTGGCATGCTGCAAGGGCATGTCCAGGTACTTGCAGATCTTGGGCTCTTCGCGCATGGTCGTGAGCAACGGATCGTCTACCTGCGATGGAAAGCAATAGAGAAAACGAATCCAATGCAAGCCATCAATCCTGGCGAGTTGCCGCAGCAAATCAGAGAGTCCCTGCCGCATCCCCAAGTCCGCACCATATTTGGTTGACTCCTGGGAGATCAGAACAAGCTCTTTCACGCCGTTTTGCGCCAGGAAACGGGCCTCATTCAAAACGGACTGAAGCGGTCGGCTGCGATAGTGCCCTCGAATTCTCGGAATGATGCAAAACGTGCAGGGGCGATCGCAACCCTCAGCGATCTTGATATAAGCCGTGTACTTGGGCGTCGTTAACAACCGGGGTGCAGCTTCATCATAGAGGTAATACGGATTGTCAATCGTCGGGGGAGCCTGGTTCTCACAGATATCGATGATCGATTCCAGCTGTCTGGTGCCTAATACTGCATCCACTTCCGGTATCTCGCGCTGGATGTCTGCCCGGTACCGCTCGACCAGGCAACCAGTGACGACCAGTTTGGAACACTGACCGCTGCTCTTGAATTCGGCCATTTCCAGGATGGTCTCGATACTCTCCTGCTTGGCCTTGTCGATGAAGCCACAGGTATTAACGACAATCACGTCAGCCTCGACCGGCTGCGGGGTAATTTGGTAGCCCCGCCGGCTCAAGAGGCCCAGCATTACTTCTGTATCAACCAGGTTCTTTTCGCAACCTAAACTGACAAAGCCAATCTTTTTCATGGAAGAAGACGTCAACTTACCGAGGTTGTGCCGAGAAAAGACCAGGGTGGCGCCCGAAAATAACGCGCCATATTATCATTTGGCCGGGAAATTAAAAACTGGAAAAGCCAAGAGGCAGGGGCGCTTGACAAACAGATCGGGCCGGTTGACAGGAAGGATGTGACCCGGCCGGTCAGGTAGAGGACGGAAGTTAGCTAGACTTTACCGACGAGAGAGGAAACCGATACTGTCAGGTTGCAGGAGATCGCTGCGGAGACAGCCTCAGGGTGTAAGCGCTCTGCAGCTGTTGAAGCAAACTCGGAGCCAGAGTGCTATTCAGACCTCTCAGCATAGCGTACTGTTGAAGCGCGCCAACCCGGTTTCCCGAAGCAAGAAGGATCAGGCCTAGATTGTAGTGAGCATTGGCCAGGCTCGGATTGATTCGTATCGCTCGTCTAAAGGCCTCAATAGCTTTCTTAAGTCGGCCCAATGCCACATAAGCAGCTCCCAGGTTGTTCTCAGCGTCGGCAAGATCTCGGTTCAGGCGCAGCGCTGCCTGATATTCCTTCATCTCTTCCTGGTACTGGCCCAGATTTCCGTAAGTGACACCGAGCTGGTAACGGGCAGTGGCAAAGTCCGGTTTAAGACGAACGGCTTCTTTGCTCGCCTCAGCTGCCTCTGACCAACGACCGAGCCGGGCGCAAGCAATACTCAGGTTGTGGAATGCCTCGGGCCATCTCGGACTCAGCTTCACGGCCTGGCGAGCCGCGTCCAACGCCTGATTCCAAAGCCCGAGATTTCCCAAACCCGTACTCAAGTTGTGATGGGCTACCGCGAAGGAGCTTCGAAGCGCGACGGCTCGCTCATAACAACCGATCGCGGCCACGACCTCTCCCAGTTGACTCAGGGCGAATCCCAGGTTGTTGTACGCTTCAGGGTAGTCCGGCTTCAGCCGCAAGGCATGTAACGCAGCGTCGCGCTGTTCCTCAAATCGGCCTAGCTTGCCGTAGGCAGTGCCGAGATTGTTTTGGGCTTCTGCCAAGTTGGGATCCAGAGCGAGAGCCCTCTCGGCAAACTCCTTCTGACGCTCAGGCTCTCCAAGCACCCCGAAGGTGGCCGCCAGATTGTGGTAGGCTGCAGCATAGTCGGGTTTGACCCAAATGGCTTTCTCAAACGCCTGCAACGCCTTCGAATATTCGGCTTGCTGGATATGGGCAAGTCCGACCTGGTTGAGGTGGTATGCTTCCGTCTGAACTGCGCTCTGGCGCTTCTCGACCTCGTCGGCAAACTGCTGAATGAATCCAGTGCCCCAGAGAAGAGTGCCAGACAATACTGTGGTCCGGCCGAGACAGGTTCTCCAGAAGTTCCGCTTCATCGGCGCACCTCCTGGTGTTAGTCGAAGCGATCTGGCTTCAGCCTGTCAGAGCTGCAGGTAAATGTCTTCAAGCAGGTGTAAATTCTGTTAAAAGCTGTGAAGGAAGTGTAAAAAGAAGGTCACCGGGCAGGCGGAGTGATGGGTGATGGTGACGAGGGATGAAAGTCCCGCATCTTCGTGCTTTGGACGGCGATGCGGCAGGGAACTGGTGGATCACAGTCCTAACGTTCGCTTCGCGTAGGCCACGCAGCGGCGAATGTTGTCGTCCTCGACAGCCAGCATGCGCTGACTGCTCATTCCGCTGATCTTCGGCAAAGGCGCCTTTGCAGCTTTGCTGAGAATACTGGCTTTGAACTTCTCGACCCGCGCCTCGTCGCGCTTGTCGTGCGTGACCCAATATTTGTCATCGAGGTAGGGCACCGTCAGAGGGTCGCGCGTAATCATCTCCAGACAGAAGCGAACGTCCGCCCTGCCGCGGCGCAGTACTTCCATGATTTTTGCCAGCGGCAGAATCCCCTGCCCGAGCGGGACTTCCGACAACAAAAATCCTTCCTCTGATGGCGCTACGGCCATGTCTTTCAGATGTGTGGTCACGGCATAGGGGGCAAGCGCCGCGGCAACTTCCAAGGAGTCCTCCAGAAGCGCCAGATTGTTCCCGAAATCCACACAGGCGCCTAGGAACGGGCTACTGGCCTTCTTCAACATCCCGGCCAGCTCTCCGGCCAGCCACTCTTTGTGGTTTTCGATACCGATAGTGAGTTTATGCTGCTTCAACGCCGGTTCGACCTGCAGCAAGACCTGTTGCCAGTGATGGGCAAAATCCCTCCACTTTTGCATCTCGGAGAATTCTTCGTAGCGCCGCCCGTTAATTGCTACGCGAGCGCGGGTCACGCCCAACTGCTGTGCAACGGAAGCCACGCGGGTAAGTTCTGACGAGTCTTCCAAAACTCGGCCACCCAGCGAGAGCTCCAGAAACATGCCCTTGTCTTCGGCGGCCCGGCGAATGCCCTTCAAGTAGTCGTCGTCGGTTGACGCGAGCTGTGAGAAGGCCATCTGGCAGCCGTCACCTCCGAAGGACTTGCACAGATCGATAAACTTCTCTGCGGGAATGCCCGGCCCCTCGGACGGATCTGTCCCTTGAGTAGCCTGACGCATACGGATTGGAAAAGAGGTGTAAGCTATTCCAAACGTCTTGAGCCCAGGAGCCGCCGGCCTGACCGTTTGCAGCAGCGCCAGAGCCGAGACCGAGTAGAGAAATTCTCGTCGCGATGGTGGTGACTGATCTGAAAGGAACGGTTTCATGAAAGTAAACCCCTCAAGGAGAGGATTGCCCCCAGGCCTCAAGTCTCAAGTCATCCTCGGCAAAGCGGCCTTCAACTCCCGGTCCCACGGGGCGCGGTACTCCTTGGTCAGCAGGGCGCTGGCCTTTGGATTTCCAATCACCTCTTCCTTATCCCAATCCCAATGGATTCTCTCTCGCACTTTCAAGGAGATGTTTGCCAGATGACAGGAGACACTGGTTTGGTGACCACTTTCCAGATCGGAAACCGGCTGTTTTCTTGACTTGATGCAATCCAGGAAGTTGCGGACATGCGGCTGGAACTGGTCTTTCACTTGATCGAAGCCATCCCACTTCAAGGCAGTTGTGCGAAACCGGGGCTGGCCTTCGGCAACCCTGCGCGGTCCCGTGAACTGCGGGATCTGGTCATCTGGGGCAATCACCCTGTCAGGAAAGACCTCGAAGCCGCCACGGTCGATCACCAGGGCACCCGAGGTTCCGACGAACTCAAGGCCGCCTCGCGTTCCGACAGAGCGACCTGCAATTTCCCGGCACGACCAGTTCGCCACAAAGCCAGGATACTCAAAGATGGCCTCAAGAATGTCTGGGGTCTCTCCGATTCCTTTCAGCGAGTAACGCCCGCCCATCGCGCACACCGAGCGCGGCAGCTGCTGGGTCACCCACTGAACGATGTCGACCTGATGGGCAAGCAGGTTGGTCGTCTGCCCGCCCGAATAGTCCCAGAACCAGCGAAAATGGTAAATGCAGCGCTGCTTGTCGAACGGAACATAAGGCGCCGGACCCAGCCACATCTTCCAGTCCTCTTCGCTCAAAGGCTCCGTGCCCACCAAAGAGGTAAAGCCGGGCAGGATGTTGCGAAACGACGCCATACGCACGTTCCGCACTTCGCCGATATGGCCGCCACGGATCAATTCCAGACACTTCTGGTAAGGCTGTCCTGAGCGCTGCTGCGTGCCGACCTGCACGATGCGTTTGTGGTATCTGGCAGCGTCCAGCATCCAGTGGCCTTCCTGGACGACATGCGTGAGCGGCTTTTCAACATAGACGTCCTTTCCGGCAGCGCAGGCCAGGATCGTCATCAGCGCGTGCCAGTGATCCGGAGTAGACACCACCACGACATCAATATCCTTCCGTTCCAGCATTCTTCGGAAGTCCTTGAAGCGCTCGGCTTTTCCGCCACTGGCGGCAACCGCATCCTCCACATAAGGTCCATAAAGATCGCTGATGGCTGCAATTTCGACATCGGGTTGCGCCATAAAATCCAGCAGATGCCGCTTGCCAATCAGCCCGACACCGATGAAGCCGGCGCGCACTCGCTCGTTGGCACCCAGGACGTTTCGATAGGAAGTGGCGCTGAGCCAGGCTGCCGCACTGGTCTGGACGCTGCTTTTCAAGAAGTGCCGCCGCCGAGCTTTGAAGAGTGTCATAGAAGATTCACGGGGCTGACTGAAATTTCTGGCCGCAGGCCGACTCTAGCACTGTTGAAAACGTTGAGGCAAGGAGGAAGCGAAGGAGGCGACGGCGGCCTGGAAGAGGCGAGAGGGAGTAGCCACGCCCGTGAGGGCGTGGACGCTGAGCTGACCGACTGGAGGCCTGCAGGGCCGTTACAGTAAGGGTGTCGCTCCTTCAGAGCTCGAATGCGATGCCCTGGACTCCGACCCCCGCCCCGAAGGGGCCGGGCTATTGCCTTCCGCCTCTTTGAGTGAGAAAGGCCTCGATCTTTTTCTCGCTCTCCCGCCAAATCGTGGCGTGACTTCAGGCGATGGAAGGCAACAAAGCGCTTCATCCCGTCGAGGTATGTCCGTTCGGTGTGTATGGCGTAATGGTGGAGGCGCAGCACCTGGTGGATTTGATCGAGGATCTTGGTTTTTGAGTCTTGACGCGGCATCAAAGAGTCCTTTAGATTACGCCTATTGAGACTCTTTACCCTGATACTAACCCGGGGCAAAATTGCCTGAAAACGTAATCAATATGATGATATCAGGGCCAACTGGCTTGTCAATCAGTGGTTAGGCGCACGAATGCGACCGCCTTCGGAATTCCATCAACGTCACATTAGGACGGGTGCTGCGATCATCGTGAAATGGTCGCTGGACGACGCGACTTGCATCGCCACGCGAGTTCGAGAACATTCGAGCCAGGCCGATGCCCTCCTCTTTGGCCGGGTGACTAACGAAATGTACTGGAGGCAGCGTTGGCGGCCGCCGGCGCGGACGGGAGCGAGGCCTGATTGGATGGAACGACCAATTCGCCCGTACGATCGACGCGGCAAAGAAGTACGTATGTGGTCGAGCACCCTGGATCGGGTCGATTGGAACGCGGAGCTCGTGCGCGGGGATCTGGGGAAGGCCGTTCAGCAGCTCAAGCGGGAGTCGGGCAAGGGACTTTCGTGGGAGGCGTGAATCTCCGCAGGCTTGGCGGAAGCTCGGATTGATCGATGAGTACGAGTTCGTCGTGCATTGCCACGTCGCGGTCGAGTGTCGACGTTCGTTCGCGAGTAAACGAGGCGGTTGCAGATGAGATTAAAGTCGAGATACGCCTAACCAACGGCTGAAGCTGACTCGGCTTGCGCGTTCTGTTTGCGAAACGGTAGGCGGAACATTCCAAAGTTCTCTCCGACTCTACAGCAGTGGCTTCGCCGTCCGCCGCTGAGCTCAAGATTCGTTAGCCAGCTTAGCGTGGTCCGCCGCCAGTCGCGATGACAATCAGGGCCAAATACGCGAGAGCTACCACGCCTCCAGCAATCAGCTTCCACAGCGTCTTGTCCTCGATCCGCCGATCGATCAACGCAGCCAGACAGGCGGCGATGAGAACGAAGTGCCCGATCCCACCGAGTAGCACCATCATTGGCACAAGGTCCCGCACCAGGCCCGTCTGCAGAAAAGACCAAAACGCCGCCGCCCCTCTCTGCATGTTATGAGTCACGAAGAGATTCAGACTGTTCCAGACGACGCCGGTCGTGACACTCGCGCCAATGCCCCACATGCTGTTGTGCCGTGCAAGGATGACGACGGCTACGTAAATGATTGCCTGGAGACAGTGAAGGAGTCGAAGCTGTGGAACAACTACTGCCGACACGATCAGAGCTACAGTGAAGAGCGCAGCTCCAACTGGAATCCATATGCGAGTTGCCGAGATCCAAGGTGCCGAGTCAGGGTTCATCGTAAGCCCATACGGCGGCGCTGGCTGAAAAGTTCCCCAGTTCTGTAAGGGTGCAAATTCCAAACAGGCTGGCTAACGAATTAAGGATTCGTCCGCGGTGGCGCCCGCGCACAATCCGGGGTTGAACTCAGCCGCGGGGAAAGGATGGAACCAGCCTATTTGGAATTTGCACTCGATTGAGAAGGCTGGCTGGTGCTGAGGAATGATCCGGGAGAGAGGTCAGGCAGGCGATAAACCCTCAATAAAAGGCTGACGGGCGGCGAGGGGCTGAAGCCGGAGGGTGTGAGAAACGACTTTTGGGCGTGAAAATCACTATTGAGTTTGGTTGCGAGACAGGACTCTGCTTGGGCAGGAAGAGGCGGTTCTGGCTTCTTCGAAGCAGGGTGCGGCTTGAGTCTGGGTGTCATGGAGGTCCCCGTTTCTCGGGAAGGAGCGTTTCGACCAGGATCATGGGCTGTCCGCAGTGGGGGCAGCCAGGTGAAGGAGAAGAGGCGGTGGCCGCTGCATCACCGGGCGTTTGCTCAGCTGTGGCCAGCGGACTGGGGTCTCGGCCCAGGACCAAGAGAAGCGTGTGAAAAGTTGGGCGGTTCTTGGGGTGCAGGAAGCCGTAGTAGCGGACTTTGACGAAGCCCTCGGGCAGGACATGCTGCAGGAAGCGGGCCAGGAATTGCAGAGCCGGTAGAGTCAGCCGGCGGTTCTGGTGGGTTTTACGGTCCTGGACTTGGAAAGTGACCTGGTGATTTTCCAGTTGGAGCAGGCGGCGATTGGACAGAGCCACCCGGTAGAGGTAAGGAGCAAAGTACTTCAGGACGGTTTCTCCCGCTCCGGCCGGTTCACAGTGGACCACCCAGGGTTGTTTCCAGAACTGAGGCAGGGACCGATGTGAACAGTGGGGTCTCTTTCAAGGCATCGCGGAACTTGGCGCGAAAGATAGGAGACAGGGCCGGAGTGCACAGGAAGAAGTCTTTGGCGGAATAGCGCCAGCGCCCTTTCGACGTGATGCCGCCGCCGGGGAGGAGGAAATGGACGTGCGGGTGGTAGGTGAGAGCGCGGGTCCAGGTGTGCAGGACACCGATCATGCCGATCTGGCCGCCCACGAAACGGGGATCGCGGGCCAGCTTCTGTAAAGCGGCAGCGGCGGCCTGAAACAAGAGGCGGTAGCAGAGCTTCTGATGGGAGCGGGCCAGGGAGCGCAGTCCGGCCGGCAGGGTGAAGGTAGCCAGGAAGTAATGAGTGGGCAGTAGCCAGCGGCGTTGGCGGGTGAGCCAGCGGGTAGCCTGATCATTCTGACATTTGGGGCAGTGGCGGTTTTTGCAGGAGTGGTACTGGTACTGGCGCTGCTGACAGGCAGGGCAGAGATAGACGTGCCCGCCCAGCTGAGCGGTGCGGCAAGCAGCAATATCGGCCAGGGTCCGGCGGTGCGAGGGGAGCAACTTCTGCCGATAGCGAGCCAGATACTCTGGTCCGTAACGGCGCACGATGTCGGCCAGTTCGAGCATGGCCTGTCCGGTTGGAGTCTAGAACCCTACGGTTAAGTGATCGAGGCAGTGGCGGGCCTGCTGCTGGACTTTGTCGGTCAGATGGGTGTAGAGCACGGTGGTGTTGGCGGAGCGGTGGCCCAGGTACTCTTTAATGGTGCGCAGATCGACGCCGGCCTCCAGCAGATGAGTGGCATAGGAATGGCGCAGGGTATGGATGGAAGCTCGTTTCTGGATGCCGCTTTCCAGCAGAGCCTCTCGGAAGACGATCTGCAGGCTGGTTCTGGGAAAGGGGCGGGTGGCGGTCGCCATACGGGGAACGTCACCGCGGCCACAGGCGGGGAAGAGCCAGACCGGGTTGCGATGGGTTCGCCAGAATTCCCGTAACAGTTCGAGAGTGCGCCCGGGCAAAGGGACATAGCGGTTCCTGGCCGCCTTTGCCATGACGGACGTGGATGAGCATCCGGGCTGAATCGATGTCGGGCACCTGCAAACGGGTGCCCTCCTGCAGGCGCAGACCGCAGGAGTAGATGGTGATCAGACAGACGCGGTAGCGCAAGAGTCGGACGCGGCCCAGGATGTTGCCAACTTCCTCCGGGCTCAAGACGACGGGCAGTTTCTGATCGCGGGCCGGGCGGACCAGTTTCAGGGTGGTCCAGTCCTGGTGGAGGGTCTGGCGGAAGAAGAACTTGATGCCGCACAGAGCGATGGTGGTGGCGGCCCGGGAGTAATGCTTGACGTTCTTCATCCAGAGGAAGTACTGGCGAATCTCTTCCTCGGTGACCAGGTCGGGCGATTTGTGGTAATGGTTGGCAAGCTGACGCACGGCCCGGATATAGCATTCCTGGGTGCGTTCCGACATGCCGCGGAGTTGTAGGTCTTCCAGCATACGGCGACGGAGTTCGGTCATAACAACCTCCAGAGTTGAGAATGGGACAACACTACTGGAGGTATTATGATCCTGGCCGTTCTGCCGGAGAGCAGAGGACTCTCTCCTTCAGCTACTCCTCTCTGCCGCTCCGCGGCTTAGTTCAACCTTCGCATGCACCTGACCGCCTAACAAGACAGGCGGCAGGTGATGCGTCACGTTTAGCCGACAATGTCTATGGATGTCGGAACGTAGCGCGCTGGCGGACGTGGCCCACAAATGGATCTCGCTGGTGCAATGTGCCCGTTCACTGGCGAGCTATTCGATGCACTGCATGCCGCGTCTTTTGAAGACCTTTCCCCCGCGGATCGCACAGGAACCAAGCAGGCCTTTGCCCAAGGACTCAGCGAATTGATTCAGGCCTTTCCAGACTTACGAACTACAGCTGAGGATTTGGTGATTGATGTCGACCGGAAGTTGGTCGCAGTCCGTTGGTCCGCTTCCGGCGTCAACCGAAAGCGGTTTCTGGGCGTAGGACCAACGAATCGAATTACACACATTACCGGCATCGAGATAGTTGAGATTCAGGCCGGTCGTATCGCGCGTCGTTGGGGTGAGTGGGATGTCACAGACCATAAAGACACCTAACTAGGCGTTCCACGCGACGCTCTCGCCTGCGGCCTCGGGTTCCCTCCCTCGCTGCACTCGGTCGGCGCGCGTGAACGCCGGCGTTAGACGTCGTTACATGTTCCGGAGCCCGTATGTCTCGAACACTCGTGTCTGAGCAAGAGTTACGCAACTGGCTGGACGTACAGATTCAAAAGCATGAGGAATGCGCAGATTGCCGCTTCGGCGGCATCATGCGCCTCCGAGGCACTGACGACTCGGGATGCAACTGGTCCGAGCCTATGCTGATATGCAGCGGTCAACCCGCTAAGATTTGCGTCCCGATCGGGGCTCGCGTCCTGGCAGAAGCGTGCGAGAAGTTTAACCTGGCTGAATAAGTTCCGCTTCCATATGGCACTGAGTCCGCTATTGGTCAATAACTTCATCGATTCGTGCGCTTTTGATCCAAAATATGAACCCGAGACATCTGCCTCGAACGACATTTTCAAGCTTTCCGAAGAACAGCATTTTGGTCTGCTGATCGCGCATTCGACCCAAAAGGAGATCGACCACCCGAACACGCCAGCTTGAGTGAAGAAGCAGGCAGCGAATTGTATCCTATTCGATAGATGTACAGCTCAGCCCAAACGAAAAGCAATTGCTACGCGATATCGAATTGATTCTCGCAGGGAATGGAAAGATCGCGAACATCACACAGGACGCACGCCACGTGTTTGAAGCACAGAAATACGGCGGATATTTTGTCACGACAGACAAGCGCATTCTGTCGCGCGCGGGTGAACTCAAGAAGCGCTGCGGAATTTCCATACTCGTTCCGAGCGACTTTCTGGCGCTGGTCAAGCAACGTGCGTCAGCCGAAAAATGACGTCTAACTTCGTTCCCCGGCGGTTAGCCGCATGAACCGTATCGTTGCTTTAGTTTCGGCCGGCGCCATCTTGTCTGGGTGCGCCGACCAATATCCGTACCCCGGCACGATCAATGATGCCGAGCAGGCTATCGCCGCGGCGCCCATGGGTTTGACCCACGTGCAAGTTGAAGCTCGTAGCGACGCTTGGCTATGATATCGTATTGTTCATGATACGAGTGGCATCTACCTGACGAACGGCACAGCAACCGTTCGGATTCGAGATGGACGTGTGGCTATGCCGGGGCCCAGGCAGATTCGCGACGCATTTAAGGAAGCATTGAAGATTAAAATGACTGGCTAGCTAGTGAGTGACTATGAGTTACGAAGCAGACTACGTTGTCGTGGGCGCGGGCGCGGCCGGTGCGGTTCTCGCCGCGCGACTCGCTGAAGATGGCAAGCGCACAGTGATCCTGATCGAGGCCGGCCCGGATAACACCGCCGACCCGACCATCATGCCCGCGGCCAAATTCGCCTTTCTCCTCGACATGCCGGCGCCGGTCGGGCCGGAGCCCTCGCCGACGCACTGGGGGTTCATCTCCGAGCAGAACGGCAAGCGCTACTGCTACCCGCGCGGCACAGGGCTGGGAGGGTCTACCAACCACCACGCGATGGTCGACGGGCGCGGCAGCCCGCTCGTCTACAACGAGTGGGCCAAGCAGACCGGCGACGAGCGCTGGACCTACGAGCGGTTGCTCCCCTACTTCATGAAGATGGAGAACTACTCCGACGTTCCCTATGTCGATGATCGCGTGCACGGAAAGAAGGGTTGGCTGCACATCAAGCGCGCCAAGCTCGAGACGGGGTTCCACCCCGACTTCCTGGCGGTGGCGATGCAAGACTTCGGCATGCCCTTCCGCCACGATTTCTACGACAACCCGAACAACTTCGCCGGCATCGGGTGGACGGACATGCAGGTGCACAACGATGGGCGCCGCTCGAACGCAGCCGTCGACCTGCTGCTGCCCCAGCTCGAGAAGTCGAAGAAGGGTGCCAACAACCTCCAGATCCTGACCGACAAGCTGGCCACCAAGGTCATTTTCGAGAAGACGCGAGCGGTGGGCGTCGAGGTCATCGACGCGGCGCGCGCGTACAAGGTTGACGTCGCGTACCGCCCCGAGAGCAAGTCCGCCAAGCGCATCACCATCAAGGCGAAGAAGGAGGTCATCATCTGCGGCGGGGCCATCAACACGCCCCAGCTGCTGATGCTGTCGGGCATCGGGTCGAAGGGAGAGCTCACCCAGCATGGCATCGCGCTGGTCAAGGAACTGCCGGGCGTGGGCGCCCACCTGCAGGACCACTCCGAGGTTGGGCACATCTTCCAGATGAAGAACCTGCCGGACAAGGTGTTCCGCTGGCAGAACACCTTCCTGGCCGAGGCAGCGCCCCACTATGCGACCAAGGCTGACCCCACCTCGTTCACCGAGAACTACGTCCCGATCGTGTTCGACTGGGACAGCGGCGTCGACGTGCCGAACCCGATGCACCCGGACCTGCACGTCCACCTGATGACGGTCTTCTTCCGCGACTTCAACATCCACCCTGAGCGGCACAAGGACGCTGACCCCAACAAGGGCTCATGGCTGAACGACTTTGTCGCCATGGTCGACGCCAAGGCGCCAAAGGCCTTCCACACCTTCCTCATCGAGTGCGTGAGGCCGGCCCCCACCAAGGGGCGCATCGGGCTAAACAGCGCCGACCCGACCGAGCCGCCGCTGGTTGACATGCAGCTGTTTGCAGCCGACGCCGACGTCACCCGCGTGGCGAAGGGCATCGAGCTGGTGCGCAAGATCATGTCACACCCGACGATTGAGCAGTATGGACCGGAAGAGGTGCTGCCCGGGCCCAGCTACAAGACGACCGACCAGATCAAGGACTACCTGAAGAAGTACTCGTCCTTCGGCCACCACATGAGCGGCACGGCGAAGATGGGCAAGCCGACCGACCCGATGGCGGTGGTGGACTCGCACCTCAAGGTCATCGGCGTCGAAGGCCTACGCGTGTGCGACACTTCGGTCTTCCCGGAGATCCCGGCGTACAACACCTCGCGCCCAGCGTATCTGGTCGGCGAGGTGCTGGCTGACCTGATGACGAAGTAGTGAGAAAGATTGGGTGGCGGCGCGCCGCTGCGCTAGCTAGCGCCCCGGCTAACAAAATCACTGGAGCGGACGGGGGCGAGCCACGTCGCTTGGCAGTTCGGGCACTGTGGGCCGCCCGTGCCGCTCAGTTCCGGCGTTGGGCAGACAGAGAGCATCGATGGACGACAAGACCTTTCAGCAGCTTCCATCAGGCCTGGCAGGCATCTTGCGCGATACCGAGTCCGTCGGATTCAAGATGGCTTCCGAACAACAGACCGGGTCCCTGCTGCGAACACTTGCTGCATCCAAAGTAGGCGGTCGTTTTCTGGAATTGGGTACGGGTACCGGTGTGGGTACTTCCTGGCTCCTCGCGGGGATGGATAGCGAAGCTCGCCTCGATTCCGTCGAGAATGACAGCGAGGTTCTGGAGGTGGCTCGAAGGCACTTGGGTGGTGACCCGCGCGTAACGTTCCATCTTGCCGATGGCGAAGTGTTCCTCAAGCAGTCGGCGCCCAGTGAGTTTGATTTGATCTACGCGGACACATGGCCGGGGAAGTTCACGCACCTCAGTCTTGCGTTGTCGCTCCTTCGGGTTGGAGGGCTCTACGTTATCGACGACCTACTTCCCCAACCGTCGTGGCCAGATGATCACGCCCCGAAGGTTCCAGCTCTGATCGCTGAATTGGAGAACAGTCGAGACATGGTCACTGTCAAGATGGCGTGGGCATCCGGCCTAATGATTGTCGCCCGTGCTGCCGAACCCGTTGGGCGCCGATCGCTTCGCGAGCATCCAGCATACAATGGACAAGCGGTTTGATCGCTAACTCAGAGGAGGTCCTGTGAGCGAAGTCGAACAAGTCGAAAGGCAGGTAGAGAAGCTCTCGGCGGCGGACTTAGCGAAGTTCCGTGCCTGGTTTCTCGAATTCGATGCACGTGTCTGGGATGCGCAGAGTGAGTCGGATCTCAAAGCTGGAAAGCTGCAGGGCCTTATCGCTGAGGCATTGGCCGAGTATAAAGCCGGGAAGGCGCGTGACCTTTGAAGCACCTTGCTTCTTCCCGGTTCTGGGCGCTATACCACGCCTGCCCACGGACGTCCGCCAGATCGCCGACAAGAACTTCACCCTATTGAAATCCGATCCTCGGCACCCTCAACCGCGGGCTCGATAGCGCGGCGGAGGCGCTTCACCCAAGCGTTACGGCAGGGCTGAATCGGGAGATTGACCGAAACCTATCCACCTGCTCCGTGCCGCCGTCGCGGCAGTTCGGTCGCGCTCCGTCCAGTCCACCGTCCTTGCCGGCGACTGTGGCTCAGCTTGGGTTTGTTTGCGCCCTGTTGGTCTGTGCAACAACGTGAGGAGGACTTGTGCCAAAGCTAACAAGAGTCGCACCGGAAATGCCTGTTACCGACCTGGATGTATCTCTTACCTATTACAGGACCAAGCTGGGCTTCGAGGTCGAGATGAAGATGCCCGAAGGGGACTATGCCATCGTGGAGCGCGATGATGTAGCGCTCCACCTGTTCCAGGACAGGGCAAAGAGCCATTCACCTGCATCAGTCCATATATTCACGGATGGGCTTGAAGAGCTTTACACGGAGCTGTGCGCACGAGGTGCTCAAGTCTCGCAGAGCATCGTTCGTCAGCCCTGGGGAAACCGAGACTTTCGTATTACCGATCCTACTGGCAACGAGATTAAGTTCACGGAGCCACTGGCGGAGAATGCATAGAGTCAAGGCTGGGTCGGCAGTCCTGCTTTCCCGTGCATGATTTTGGTAACAAGATGCTCCAGATACCGAGGGAGGCATGCTCGTCCCCCTGGCAACCCAATTTGCGTATCGTCGGGACGGCGATTTGGGATGGCAGCTTATCGCCCGCCGCCATACGGATTTGAAGTATCGTCCCAGGTTCTTGGGGGAAGACGTGGCGCTTCGGCGCGGAAAGGAATGGGAATAACATGGCAACGGCAAAGGTTAATGGCATCCAGCTCTTTTGTGAACTCAGCGGTACTGGTGAAATCCCTCTCGTCCTCGTACATGGGTCCTGGGCGTCGCACCACAACTGGGATCTCATCGTTCCGCGTTTGGCTGAGTCGTTTCGAGTTCTTACCTATGACCGGCGCGGCCATAGCGAAAGCCAGCGTCCAACTGGCCAGGGCAGCGTCCGACAGGATGTCGCCGATCTCGCGGCGTTGATCGAGCATCTGGGGCTCGCGCCAGCGTGGGTAGTCGGAAACTCGTTTGGCGCCTCAATTACACTCCGGCTGGCTGGCGAGCGTCCCGAACTCCTCCGAGGGCTTATCGCGCACGAGCCGCCGCTGTTTTCCTTGCTCGCGGATGACCCTGCTGTGGCGCCGATGCTTGAGGAAGTTGGAAGAAGGATCGGTGCCGTGGTTGAACGCATCGGTTCCGGCGACTATACCGGTGCCGCCGAGCAGTTCGTCGAGACGGTGGCGCTCGGCCCCGGCACCTGGGCACAGCTCCCGTCCGATTTGCAGCAGACGTTGATCGAAAATGCACCGACGTTTTTGGACGAGGCGAACGATGCCGAGCAACTCGCCTTCGATCTCAAATGGATCCAGGCGTTCTCCCGGCCCACACTCCTTACGATCGGCGACCAAAGCCCCCCGGCATTCGCCCCAGTGGTCGCAAAGCTCGCCGACGTGCTGCCCAACGTGGAGGTTGTTACATTCCCAGGCGCCGGCCACATTCCGCATGTCACACACCCGGACGCCTACGTCGAAGCAATCATGGCTTTCATCCGCAAAAATCCGGCGTGATCGTCCAACAGTCAAGGACACAGCTTGAGCACAATGTGGACCGTATGACTCGGGGCTGCAGCCTACCGCTCATGATGCACGGGGCGGCTGCCCGATCGATGAGGTGTTACTCTCGCCAGGAAGGTCAAAAATCATGTGAACAATAGCGCCGTTGTCAACGTTACATGACAAGCGCTGACTTCTGATTTCAAAAATATGGGCTTGCTATCTAAGTGATTGCTGGAGGTAATGCGCCATGAATAATTCCAGGATACTTCTGGTCTTCTTGGCCACGTTTCTAGCCATAACCCTCTGCAATGGCAAGCAAGTCTCACTCGCTTCTGACCCGAATGATGGATTGATGATTGAACGTAAAATCTACGCCTTCCCATCTTACGAGCAGGCAGTGCAAACCACGGATGTGGAGAAATACGCCTCTCAACAGGCCTACGAGAAAGCCGTCAGCGACCGCCATTTTGAACTCCAAAAGCTGAAATACATGAGCGATGGCCTGAAGGTGGTCGCCTACCTTTACAAGCCGAGAGAAGTTGAAAGAAAGAGACTGCCCGCCATCATATTCAACCGAGGCAGCGCAATCAGAGGCGACATAGCGCCTGAACTCGTCGCCTTCTTTCATCGTCTGGCATCTGAAGGCTTTATTGTTCTGGCACCCATGTACCGTCAGAGTGATGGCGGTGAGGGTCGAGACGAAATAGGGGGAGCAGACGTAAACGATTTAATGAGTGTCATTCCCTTGGTAAAGTCACTCGGATTCATAGACATGAGCAACTTGTTCATGTATGGAGAATCGCGCGGAGGGATGATGACTTACCAGGCGATCAAGAGGGATTTCCCCGTAAACGCGGCGGCTGTGTTCGGAGCATCCACCGATTTGGAGGCCGTTGCCGCTTTTCGACCCGATGTCTATCAACCAGCGATGCTCAAGCAATTCTGGCCCGATTTCGACACACTAAAGGATGAGATTATCAGGGCCAGGTCGGCCATCTATTGGCCCGAAGAGTTAGATACTCCGCTTCTGATCATGCACGGGGCAATGACCGGAGTGTGAGCGCGGGCCAATCTCTCGCTCTGGCTGCGCAGCTACAGAATTTAGGCAAGACCTATGAATTGATCATCTATGCGCAAGACAATCACTACTTGTCACGTAATCAAGATGAGCGAGACAAACGAGCCGTAACCTGGTTTAAGAGACACATGAAAACCAATCATGGGTAACAGCGTTGCCGGACGCCGCGCCTGACAAAGGGGGCGTTACCGAAGGAGTGCTTGTTTGTGGAAGGACATTACCGCTAAGAACCGCCGGATAGGTTCATCTGGCATGCTTTTGATAGAGCTGCCTGGAAAGCTCGATCAGCGGCTGGCGGTTTTCGATGTGCTTCCGCCAGTCCTTCGGAATCGCGTTGTGTCCCAGATAGGCCCCACTGATGGCGCCGGCAATGCAGGCAATCGAATCCGAATCTCCTCCGGTATTGGCGCCACACCTGATGGCCGCAGGGTAGTCCTTTGGAAACTTCAGTACGCAAGCCAATGCGCAGGCGAGTGCTTCGTCAGAACCCCATCCGCCTCCGAGAATCTCGCACACGTCGGCTGGGTCTCTGGCCAGGGCCAGCGGCACCTTTTCCAGTTCCCCCAACAGCTGTGCCCAGCCCACAGCCAGATAGTCTTCTGGTCTCGCATAGCCCGCCCGTTTCCAGCTCTTCCCCAAAACGGTTTCCCATGACTGCAACGAATCGCGCTGCAAAGCCTTCATTCGCTCCAGGTATCCTGAAGGATCAATCCCCGCGACGGCCCAGGACACGCAGAAAGCCGTAGCCTCGGCACACACGAGGGCCGTAGGATGGGCATGAGTAGCGACACTCGACGCCCAGGCTGCCAGGCGCAATTCTGACGGGTCGCCATGGAAGTAAAGCCCGATGGGTGCGACCCGCATGATTGCCCCGCAGCTTTTCGATTCCACCAGCCCAGATTCAGTCCAGGAGATACCTGCTTCCAAGTTCTGGCAGCCCTTGATCGTCGTATTCCCCGGAGCGCGATCGTTTTCCGGGCTGCGGAGCCAGACGAGGAATTCTCTGACCAGGGCTTCCATCCAGTTTTCTACTCCGTCTTGTCCGGTGGCGACCAGCGCTCGTGCCACGGCCATGGAGGTCTGTGTGTCGTCGGAATGCAGCGCCGGATTCCCGTTCAGGTCTTGGATCCCGTTCGGTCCGTAACGCTTTCGAATTTCTGGAAGGGTGAGGAATTCGGTAGGGTAGCCTAAGGCGTCTCCGATGGCCAGCCCGAGGAGGCAGCCTTGAAAACGATCTTCAAGAGACGGCTCCACCTTCATGCGAAAATTATAAGTGATTCATACCGAAAGCTTGAATGGAAATCCAAACGAGGAAGAACGAGGCGCGAATTCCAGTCAGTCTTCGACTTGCGCTGGATCGTGCTGATGTGCGCCTTCTCGCTTGGCCTGGGCTCGAGGCGACTGACTTTGACGTGACTTGGTCATTCCTGCTTCGTCATTCCCCGTCCCTCATTGTACACTTCCCACCCATGCCGACCTGGAAGTTGACAATGGAATACAAAGGCACCCGCTACCAAGGCTGGCAGGAGCAGAAACAAGGCCGCACCATCCAGGGTGAACTCCGGTCAGCCGCCGCGGACTATTTTCGAGCAGAGATCGACCTTGGAGGATCAGGAAGAACCGACGCGGGAGTCCACGCACTGGCGCAAGTCGCCCACTTGCGGGCCGCCCGCCCGCGGCCCCCCGATCAGATCCAGAATGCCCTCAACGAGCGCCTTCCAGCGGATATTCATGTCGTGAAGGTCGAACAACATCCCGAGCGCTTTCACGCGCGCCATTCGGCCATCTCCCGCTACTATCTATACCAAATTTCCTCGCGCCGAACTGCCCTCGCCAAAGACTATGTCTGGTGGGTAAAGACGAAGCTGGATGTACAGATCATGCAGGAGTGCAGCCGGATTTTCCTGGGCAAGCACGACTTCCGCAATTTCACCGAAAGACCCGGCGAACAGGGTTCCACGCTGGTCGTCATAGAAGAGTTTCGCCTCAAAGCGGTCGAGGATCTGATCCTGGTGCGCCTGGGTGCTTCTCACTTTCTTTGGAAGATGGTGCGGCGGCTGGTGGGCGTTCTGGTTCAGGCTGGAATGGGTTCGTTAGAAGTCAAGCAAGTCCCTGGACTGCTGAAAGAGTTCTCCGCAGAAACCGGTCAGTGGACCGCACCGGCGGCCGGGCTCTTTCTGGAACGGGTCGTCTATCCTGGAGAGTCTCCGCCGGACGAGCTGAACCCGGCTATTTCGGTACTCACGCCATCGGTGTCCTTCACCGTTCCTTCTAGCAGAGTACCACAAAGAAATCAGCAATAGAGCCTCGGCAATCAGGGACCCGAAAACCCTACATCCCGGCAAGCTGCTCGATGAGGGTGAAAATCACCGAATGATCTTCTTGCCCTTTTCCCTGAGCGCTGCAGGCGCTAAATAGCTCGTGGATTAATCCGGTTGCCGGTAGGGCCACCCCCAAAGACCTACCGGCTTGGAGGGCGTTCTTCAGATCTTTGAGGTGGAGATCGATCTTGAAGCCGGGTTCAAAATTGCGCTGGACCAGTTTGGGCGCCTTCATGTCCAGAGTGCGTCCACCGGCCATGCCTCCCTTGATGGCCTCATAGACGAGCGTCATGTCGACTCCGGCCTTCTTGGCCAAAACCAAGGCTTCCGACATGGCTTCCAACGCTGCGGCGACGATGATCTGGTTTGAGAGCTTAGTGAAGCCCCCAGCGCCAATGGCACCCACGCGCACCACGCTTTTCCCCATCAGCTCCAAAATCGGCTTCACCTCGTTGAACACCCCTTCGTCGCCACCCACCATGATGGACAGCGTCCCCTGAATGGCGCCAATCTCTCCTCCGCTTACCGGCGCATCAATCATCGCGACGTTCCTTTTCGCCAGCTCTGCGCCAATCTTCTGAGTAACCAGGGGTGAAATGGAGCTCATGTCGATGACAGTGCTGCCAGATTTAACTCCTTCAATCACACCGTCCTTTCCCAGCACCACCAGCTCCACTTCTGGCGAGTCAGACACCATGATGATGATAATGTCTGATTGCCGGGCCACCTCCTTCGGTGAAGTGGCTTGCCTTGCCCCCATCTCCACCAGTTCTTGGGCCTTGCTCCCCGTACGGTTGTAAACCACCAGAGGATAGCCCGCCTTGGCTAAATGCTTGGCCATGGGCTTGCCCATGATCCCTAGCCCAATGAATCCGATAGTTTTCGACATGTGACTAGCACTCCTGAGAATCCTTCTTGGAGGGTCGTGCCGCGTTGGGGTAGGTCTGGAGTGGATCGGGACACCTACAGCTTCACCAGAGCCTGTTCGCGCGCGGACTGATAAATCGCCAAGACCAGTTCCAGAGCCTTGAGTCCTTCTTCCCCGTCAATCATTGGCGAACGGTCCTGCTGAATGGCCGCCAAGAGATCCTCGATCTGGCGACGATGTCCCGTAATATCGAGCGCCATCGGATCGGAAGCACCGTTTGACAGGTCGCGATCCTTCAGCTGGGCGAGTTCCTTTTCTTCGTCACCCGATTCACTGAGTTTCCAGGCAGTGATGTCGTTCCCATCCAGAATGACACTGCCCTTCTCCCCATGGATCTCGACACGCCGGGAGAAGCCTGGGTAGATCGAAGTGGCCCCCTCAAGGACGCCCACAGCCCCGTTCTTGAATTTCAGCACGGCGACCGCTGTGTCTTCAGCTTCGATATAGGAATGAAGTTTTCTTTCGGCAAACCCGAACACCGATGCCGCCGGTCCTGCCAAGTATTGAAGTAAGTCGATGGTATGAATGGACTGATTGATTAAAGCGCCGCCGCCATCCAGCGTCAAAGTCCCGCGCCACCGAGCCGCATCATAGTACTCGCGATTGCGATACCATTTGACGTGGGCGTCCGCCAGGATGAGCTTTCCGAGGCGCCCCCGCTCGATCGCTTTCTTCAAGATCTGAACGGCTGGAAGAAAGCGGGCTTGAAAGATGACAGCCAGCTTGATATTGGCCTTCCGGCAGGCCGTGATAAGTTCTTGCGCCTTTTCCAGTGTGACATCGATCGGCTTCTCAACGATGACATGCTTTCCGGCGGAGGCGGCTCGTGTGCCGAGTTCAGCGTGAGTGCCACTAGGGGTGCAGATGCTGACCACTTCAATGTCTTTCCGTGCCAGGAACGAGTCGAGGTGAGGTTCAAAATCGACTTCATGTTGACGGGCCATCTTCTCCGCTCTAGGTCCGCTGTGACTGTGAAGAGCCTTTAGACGTGCTTGCGGAATTGCCTGAATCGCTTGAGCATGAATCGTGGAAATATTGCCGCAACCTATGATGCCGAATCCGACTGCTGACATGGTCAAACCCTCTCATCGGAAATCTGGAAGGGCATCGGGACTTGGAAAGATGGAATACTCGGATGATGGGCATGGAGGCAAACAGCCGATAGCGGGTTGTCGATCCATCACATCATCATTTCACCACCCCATCGCTCCATCCTTCCCTCCTTGATCCTGCAAAACTTCGCGACCCCACCCTCGTGCCGCGTGGTAGGCCGCTTCCACCAGACCCCAGCCAATGGCTCTCTCCATAGCGGTCAGCCCTGCGCTAATCCAACGTAGCGATACAATCGATCTCTACACCGATTCCACCGAAGATATCGCCCGCCTGAACGGTCGTTCGTGCCGGCGGATTCTCTTTGAAGTAGGTCTTATAGACTTCATTCATAGCGGCAAAGTCTTTGATATCCTTGAGGAATACACTGCACTTGACCGCTCTGTCCAGCGATGAGCCTGCGGCTTCAAGAATCGCAGCAATATTGTCCAGGACCAGCTTGGTTTGGTTTCGAATGTCTCCAAGCACGATCTTGCCCGTCTTGGGATCAATCGGGCCTTGTCCAGAGACAAAGACAAACCCGTTGGCAATGATCGCTTGGGAATACGGTGCCTGCGGTGCCGGCCCTTCAGTGGTTTTCACTACCTTTTTCATCAATGAGCTCCTTTCGAGCAATAAAGAGCGGCAAGCTACCATTTACGAACGAAGAAATCAACCGATGCCAAACCAGGGCACTCTCGCAGCTCCACGGGCATCGCGGCGAGCGTTCGCTTTCAGCGGGCGGCAGGCTGGAAGCGTATGCCCCAGGGACATGTTTCATCCATGCTGCGCCCAGTAACTGAGGGGATACGAACGAGGGAATGAGCCGCAGCAGCCGGTTCCCAAACAAAAAAGCCTGCCCCGGCTAACCAGGGACAGGCTTTTTCCTAGCCTACTGAATCGGCCCTATTTTCTCCCGGCCCTCCTTGCCTTCTTTCCTGAAGCTTTCTTGGCCGGTTTCCTGGCAACTCTCTTGGCCGTCTTCGTAGTGGTTCGAGCTCTCGCCGCCATTTTGGCTTTTCGGGCAGATTTGGCCTTCTTTGCGGGTTTCGCTTTCTTCGCCGGTTTTGCCTTTTTCGCGACGCGCTTAACAGCTGCTACGCGCGCAGCCATGGTCCGCTTCTTCGCCTTCGGTTTGGCTTTCACGGTGCCTTCGGTTTGGCTTTCACTGGTGCCTTCGGCTTGACTATCCTGGGGGCTTGAACAGAAGGCCTTGGGGGCGACGGCTGCACAGCAGGAGCGACTGGCTCCACAGGAGCCCCAGCGGCGGCTTCCGGAACTGCGGGGCCTCCTGGCTTCATGGGGCTGGCTTCGCTGTCGTCGCTCTCTACTTCTTCCTCTGGCTCAACTGGCGTGTCGGGTTGGTCACTATTCACACTCAATTCCTCCTTTGTGGTATGGAAATGAAGTCTGAAGCAGGGGTCTTCACGGGCTGGCTTTACCCTTCGATGCAGGTCTGAGACATCGATGGAAAGATGGCTCTATGTAAAATACAACGAGCGGAAATGTCAAGGTGAAAAATGGCTGAATGCCAGAACTGAAGCGGAATTTCATGGGTTGGCAAGCGGAGGCTTCGGCTTGCCCCAAAACGAGGCTCCCAGGACTCCGCCCACCGTGGTCAGGATCCCGCAGGCGACTGCCTTGAGCAGAACTCCAAACACAAGCACAAACGGGTTGAACGGGTCTCCAAGCAGCGAAAGGACGCGCTCGAGCAGCTCTGACGGAATGTCTTGATTTTGCAGAAGCTCGCGAATCTGTTCGACGCGATGGGAACTGGTGAAAAAGGATAGCGGCAGTTCGAGGACCTGCCAAAAGAGAGCGCCGATCATCCCGGCGAGGAAACCGACTTTCGCGCCGAGATTGGCGGTGATTTCTCCGAGGAAGTCCTGACGGAGCAGATAGACCGCCAGCATGCCGCCTCCCCCCAGCCAAAGCAAGCAGCAGCAGTTGACAAGCGGCAATGCTGAGAGGACACCCAGAGCAATGCCTCCGAGAAATGCCGGTTTCAGCAGGCTCGGCTCCTGCTGAGGAAGCGGAGGCGGCGAAATGCCTGAGCTTCCGCTTGTGGGTTGCGAGCTTGGGTATTCGGGAATCAAAGGAGGGGGCAGCTGATTCTCCTTCAAATGAATGGGAGCGTCCAGAGACCGAACTGCCTCAACCGACGTGCCACAGATGGGACAAAACCGGGCGGTTTCATCCAGGAGCTGCTGGCAGGAAGGACACTGTTTCGCCATGCGCGGGGATTTTCAGTACGCTCGCCAAACGAAACCGGAACCCGAAGCCCGCCTACCTTACACCAGGAACTCGACCCTTTCAACCGATTATTTGCGGTGCTAAGATGAGGTTCATCAAGGCAAGGAGGGTTTATGCACGCGTTCCACGACAGCATGCTCGAATTGATCAGCCAGACGTCAACGAACCTGCCACCAGATGTCCGCCAAGCCATGGCCGCCGCAGTCGACAATGAAAGACCGGGTACCCAGTCTTCCCAGGCATTGACAGTCATTGCCTCCAACATCGACATGGCCTGCGACGATCAAGGTCCTATCTGCCAGGACACCGGGATGCCGACATTTGAGATCAAGACCCCCTTGGGAGCCAACCAGATCGCAATGAAACAAGCCATTCGGGCCGCGGTCGCCGAAGCCACTCGACTAGGCAAATTGCGGCCAAACTCCGTCGATTCACTGACCGGAAAGAATAGCGGCGATAATCTGGGGCCTGGCACGCCTATCCTGCACTTTGATCAGTGGGAAAACGAGGATGAAACCGAAGTTAAACTGCTGCTCAAGGGTGGCGGCTGCGAGAACAAAAACATTCAGTACTCCGTTCCGTGCCAGCTACCGCACCTTGGTCGGGCCGACCGTGATCTTGACGGCGTTCGAAAGTGCATTCTGCACGCAGTTTGGCAGGCCCAGGGCCAAGGCTGCAGCGCCGGTGCGATTGGAGTGTGCATCGGTGGAGATCGCACTTCGGGTTACACCTGCGCCAAGGAGCAGCTCTTCCGCACTCTGGATGATACCAATCCCAACCCGCAACTGGCTGCGCTGGAGAACTACATCATGACGGCCGCCAATACACTTGGGATCGGGACGATGGGATTTGGGGGCGGCGTCACTCTAATCGGCTGCAAGATCGGTGTACAGAATCGATTGCCAGCCAGTTTCTTTGTTTCGGTGGCTTACGACTGTTGGGCCTTCCGGCGGCTGGGGGTTGTGCTCGATGCCAAGACTGGGTCTATCAAACGCTGGCTCTACCGGGACGACAAGCCGGCCCCTCCGATGGGTGTTAGCAGTGGATTCCGCGGCAGGGCAAAGAGGTCCCCCTGCAAACTCCCCTCAATGAGGAACAGGTCCGGAAGCTCAAAGTGGGAGACGTAGTCCTGATCAGCGGCGAAGTTTATACGGGCCGGGACGCCGTGCATTCTTACCTGATGAAGCACGCTCCACCGGTTAGTCTGCAAGGTACCGTGCTCTATCATTGCGGACCCGTCGTCTTGAAAAACAACGGTAGTTACAAAATCACTGCGGCTGGACCCACGACCAGCATCCGTGAAGAGCCGTACCAAGCAGAAATCATCAAGCGTTATGGAGTACGCGCCGTCATGGGCAAGGGCGGGATGGGGCCTAAGACCCTGGCCGGTCTGAAAGATTCGGGAGCCGTCTATCTGAACGCCATCGGTGGCGCCGCTCAGTACTATTCCCGCTGTATCGAGGACGTACTTGGCGTGCATCTGCTGGAATTCGGTGTTCCTGAAGCCATGTGGCACCTTCGCGTGAGAGATTTTCCAGCGATTGTCACGATGGATGCGAACGGAAATTCACTTCACGCCGATGTTGAAAAGGCCTCGGCGACAGTGCTCGCCAGCCTTGCTGAACCGGTATTTACGTGACACCTGCCAGTGCTCACGTCAAGAAAGGCGTTGGCTTCGCCAGCACATCTATGGAGTTTGTCCATTTTTGCTCTGGTAACCAGGAGGATTTTTCAGGAGAACAACAATGCCCATCAAGCCAAGCGAAAATGAAGCGGAATACTTCGCCCGCGTGGAAGCTGAAAAAAAGAAAAAGCACGCGGAAGAGCACGCCAGAAAGCTCGCCGAGCAGCAAAGACAGGAATTGAAGGACCGGCATTGGATGCGTTGCCCAAAGTGTGGGATGGAACTTCAAACGATCAAGTACCAGGATATCGAAGTGGACCGTTGTTTCAGTTGCAACGGAACCTGGCTGGACCAAGGTGAGTTGGAAAAAGTGGCTGTCTCCGAAAAGAGCGGAGCGCTGTCAGCGCTGCTGCGAATCTTCAAATAGGAACTTCCAATCTGGTAGCGGTTTGCGGAGTCCATCAGGCTCCTGAAACGACGATCTGCGAGGCGTTCGGATCTTTCCTGCCGCTCATCTGCGCTCGTCATGGCCTGCGTCAGCATCGCTTCTTGCTCTCCGACTCTAATGCCTGGCCCGCCACCCGTAACATCTCCACATGCGAGATGCCGTCTTCAATGTACGGCTTCGAGACCGTCTGAAAACCAAGCCGGCCGTAGAATCTTTCCAGATATTGCTGAGCGCCAATACGAATGCCTAGCCCCGGGTAGAGGCTTTCTGCTTTTTCAGTCGCCCGCTTCATGAGTTCCTTGCCATATCCTTGACCACGCGCTTCTGGCGTCGTGACGACACGCCCGATGGAAGGCTCAACATATTTGAGGCCGGGAGGAACGACCCGCGCGTACGCGAGTAAGGTTCGCTGAGGAGGCTCGCCCCGCCACGCCATGAGGTGCCAGGAGTGCTGGTCAACATCATCGGCATCCAGAAAGGGGCAGTTCTGCTCGACTATGAACACGACCTGCCGGGCCTTGAGAATGGCGTACAACTCTTCGTTCGACAGTTCTGAGAAAAAAGAGAACTGCCAGCTAACCATCGTTCTTCCCCCATGGATTTTGCCAGAATCTTCATTTCGGCCGATGACCCGCAATGCCGAGCCATCCAGTAGGGCAGGATGAAATCGATGCCGTTACCTTCGCAGGTTCCGGCTCCCCCGCGAAACAGGAGGAATGGGCCGCGCTGCCACAGAAAGTCCGCACGCACTCGTTCTTCCACGGGAATGGGACCGACAGCCTGGTCCGGAGCGCCGCACTCAGCAATCGACAATCGGTAATTGAGGTTACGAATATCCGCGTCCTGCCACTGGCCAGACCGCAACCACCTTGTCGCCGCGGAGGCAGTAGTAGCGGTCGTAGAGGTTCACATTAGGATCGCAATGCGGGACGATGAACTCGACCCGATCGCCAAGCCGGATCTCACGGCTGGGGTTGTTGAGGAGCAGAGCCCCATGCTCGTCGCCGTTAAACTGGTACTCCACACCCGTGACGTCCTTGATCTCAGGACCAAACTTGCGGTCGGTGGCAAATGCTTTGTAGCCGGCATCCACAGTGGCGCGATCCGCGTGATTCTTGCTGATGACTGTGGCGAGCACGCTGAGCGAAGGGGCAAAATCCTCGTAAACAGCGCCACTCTGGCCGCCGATGCGACGATAGTCTACGTCCATAAAGACATAGGAGCCCACCTGCAGCTCAGTCAACCCTTTCAGTGCAGGGTCGATGTTGTAAGTTCCGGTACTCCCACCGGAGAAAATCTCAACCGGCATACCCGCCTTTTGCATCCGAAAGAAGGTTTCGAGCGGCGCTTGCATCACCTTGGCCGAGTGTTCCTGGCGCGCTTCGAACCCCTGAACGTGGGAAGAGGCTCCGGAGTAGGAGTGAATGCCGCGCAGCTTGAGGCGAGACAGTTTCATGACCTTCTCCGCCAGGCCAAAGGCGTCGTCGCCCGGAAGAACTCCAGTTCGCCGTCCGATTGGATCAATGTCGATCATGACGTTGAGCGTGATCTTGGCCGCCCCGGCGGCTTCGTCCAGCTGCTCAGCGTGGGCTGCATTGTCCACCACGGTCAGGGTGTCGGGCTGCTTATGAGTCAGCCGAGCCAGGCGCTCGATCTTGTTGCGCCCTACCAGTTCGGACGTGATCAGGAGACCTTTGATTCCTGCCGCTGCCAGGGCTTCGGCTTCGTGGATGGTCGAAGTGCAAACGCCGAGAGCTCCGGCCCCAATCTGACGTCTGGCGATCTCCCCGCACTTGTGCGTTTTGGCGTGAGGCCTCAATCGAATTGAGGAGGCCTTGGCATGGTGGCTCATCTTCTCAATGTTGCTTTCGAGCAGATCCAAATCCAGGAGCAGCGCTGGCGTGGGCAGGTCGTCCTTGCCAACGCCCTCGAGTCCCTTTCCCGACTGCAAACGCTTTTCGATCTCAGTGACAGAGAAGCCCGAGCGACTGTTATGGGCCTTCAAGAGGATGGGCGAAGCCACGGTCAGGCAAATTGTTTTGCCGATCCAGGACCTTCTTGTGACTTTCATTGCCGACTCCTTCTTACAGTTTGAGAGTTCGTAAAGTGTAGCCATCCCGTGTAGAGAAAGCAATCCAGCGCTCCCACCGAACCGAACTGTGGCCTAAGAGCGATGGTATCGCTCAGCGCTCGCTGTAACTTCAATCCATCGCCGCCTGACGGCTCAATCTGATCTCGCGCGACCGCGTATCGCCGGGCCTGCAGGCCATTGTTAGGCCGGTCCTGGGACGGAGCCTCGCCGAATGTCCCTCAGAGGAGGCGTACGGCGCACCCCTTCCTTCCGGACCCTGACTTAGCCGTCAGCCGCGGCCGACAAACGGCATCTTGGTGGCCATAATCGTCAGGAACAGGACGTTCGTGTCCAACGGAAGGCTCGCCATGTGGAGCACAGCACGGGCGACATGCTGCACATCCATCACCGGTTCGACCGCCAGCGAGCCGTTCGCCTGCGGCACCCCGTGGGTCATGACCGCCGCCATCTCGGTTAAGGCGTTGCCAATGTCGATCTGGCCGCAGGCGATGTCGTACTTCCTGCCGTCCAGGGAGGTAGCCTTGGTGAGCCCGGTGATCGCGTGCTTCGTCGCGGTGTATGGAGCCGAGTTGGGCCGCGGCGTGTGGGCGGAGATGGACCCATTGTTGATAATGCGCCCGCCACGCGGGTCCTGGCT
Source organism: uncultured Acidimicrobiia bacterium (assembly GCA_963752385.1). GTDB lineage: Bacteria > Acidobacteriota > Terriglobia > Versatilivoradales > Versatilivoraceae > CAVVYL01. Next base: position 34,357 of record CAVVYL010000027.1, read on the forward strand.
CTTCATGAGCTTGAACGCTTCTTGCGTGCACAAAAACGCCCCTGTGAGGTTGGTTTCCACGACCGCCTGCCATTGCGCGTAGCTGAGGCTCTCGAGCAGCCCGCCCACGTTGGTTCCGGCGTTGTTGAACAGGAGATCCAGCCGACCAAACGCCTCCTTGGTCCGCGCGAAAAGGGCGCGGACGGCCTCGGGATCACGCACGTCGGTGGGCACGACCAGCACTCGGGAACGCGCAGGCTCTACCTCTGCCAGCGTCTGCTCCAGGGCGTCCTTGCGCCGTCCGGCGAGCGTGACGTGATACCCCTCGCTCAGCAGCGCAAGCGCCACGGCCTTGCCGACACCGCTCCCGGCGCCCGTCACGATCGCAATCTTCTTCTCCATGATCCGTCTTCTGCTTGCCGTGGTAAACGTTGCCGACATCCGAGCACCGATGCGGCGCCTGCGGCGCGGCGGAGTCGATGCCTTCAGACCGTCGCTTTCGAAGAACCCTGTCGGCGGTGCGAGCGCCGCTTATCGACTCAAGCTCAGCGGCTTTTGGCCGAACGAGATGCGACGATTGCCACCGCTGGGCGTGGCCAAAAGTCCGCTGGAGCGCCAGGTTAGCCCCTGGAGCGGTCGAGCATACCGGCGACTCACCTTCCAAGAACAACATCAATTCCGGAAAAAACCAGTTCGAGCTTCGCGTGGGGAAGCTTGCCCGCTCGATCCGTGAGAAGATGCTTGTCAAGAGTGATGATTTGAGACACGTTTGCAACGGAGTCTTTGGAGAGTCCCGTAAGGCGGGCCTGTAGCAGGACGTTTCCTGGTGCAGTTTCCCATCGAAGGTTGCTGGTCAGAGGCACGCAGACCACGGTGGCGATGCGACTTCGGTTGAGGGCGTCCCCTTGGACAACGACCACCGGCCTTCGGAACCCAGGCCCTGACCCGGTCGGTGCAGGTAGGTCCGCCCACCAGACTTCGCCTCGTCCGATTACCACTCGCTTCGCTCCAGAACACGACGGGAAGCCGACGAGACAAACTCGTCTACCGCCTCGCCAACCTCTGCGCAGACTTGGTTCATTGCATCGGTCACATCTTCAGGTGCGTGCCGGGCCACATATTCCTTAAGGGCCTCGCTGAAGAGTTGGCTCCGGGATTTCTTAGTGCGGCGTGCAAGGCGTTCCGCTTCTTCGAAGACATCATCTGGAATTGAAACCGCTGTTTTCATACTGCGAGTATAACCGTGAACGCCAATCCCGATCAAGGTCGAATGGCCAGGGCTAACGGCGCGCGAGATAAGCTGCACCCCGACTCTCGGCAGGACACGGCTTTTGGTGTCCCTGCCGAGACCAAGGGGCGGGAACCCCCTGTCGCCTACGGCGATCCGTCCCCCTCAAATCGAGGGGGGCAACTGCGGAGTCGCGCCACCGAGGCAGCTTCATTGAGCAGATAGGCGGCGCTCGCACCGAACCGAGCCGTCGCTTAGGAGCGATGGCTTCCTGACAGCGCTCGGTGCAACTTTGACCCAGCGCCGCTTATCGGCTCCAGCATCAGCCGCGCGCAGTTTGCGTCGGCTGAATCTGCGGTTAGGCCAGATGTTGGGTTTATTGATTTCTACCTGTGACAACCGCACACATCGCAAACTGCGCGATGTATGCGCCACCCAGCCGGACCGACGACTGACTCACGGCGCGAGGCCGAGTCGCCGCAACAAGTTCACGAACCGTGGGTCTGGGCGCAGGCTGTCGAAAATGGGTTCCACCTTGAGAAGCAACAGGCCGCCGGTGCGTTCCTCATAAGCTTTCTCAAGCGATTCGAGCGCCCGTTCCTTCTCGCCAAGACCTGTGTAGATTATTGCCAGGTCGTAGGGTGAAACTTTGTCTCGTGTTTTTAAGTCTTCGAGTATCTTTATCGCCTCGGATCTCTTGCCCGACACCGCATAGAGGTGCGCTAGCATCACTGCTGCCTCCCTGCTCCCTCCTTGAACGGCCATAGCGTTTTGAAACGCTGCGATAGCCTGTTTGTACATCCCCTTCTGCTGATACGCCTGCCCTAGGTGGACATGGGCTCGAAAGAAGCTGGGGTCCATCTCAGTAGTCCTCCTCAATTGTTCGATCGCCCGGTCGTACTGGCGTACGTAGATGTGATTCCATCCCAGGTGCAAATTAAGGAGGACGTCGTATTGATCAACGTCTAGGGCTCTTTTGCTCTCGGCCAGCGATTCTTCGGTCCTGCCCGTAGCTATGAGATAGTGCGAGTACATGTGATGAGCTTCCGCGTAGTTTGGATTCAGCTGTAGGGCACGATTGAGTTCGCTCTCAGCCCCCGACCAGTCCCAATCGTAAAACAGCAGCACGCGGGCCTGCGCAGTGTGGGCCTCCGGGAGAGAATCATCAATCTCCAACGCCCTCGCCGCGGCTGTCTTTGCCTTTGTCATTGTTTCTCTAGGAGGAAGCACAACATCACTCGGGTTGTAGGAGTTGGCCAAACCGGCATAGGCTATCGCGTAGTTTGGATCTTTTCTGATTGCTTCCTGGAAGTACCCGATGCTTTGCCTTACCCCTTCGGTTGTCCTCTTGTCAAAGTGGTAACGACCCTTCAGATATAACTGATACGCCTCTGCGTTGTCGGTGTACCGCCTGGTGAGTCTCTTTTTGTCGTCGCCGCTTAGTCTCAGCAGCAGCTTTTCCGAGATCTCGTTCGCGATCTGCTCCTGCAGCGCGAGAAGGTCCGACAGCTTCCGATCGTATTGCTTGCCCCAGAGCTGCGAACCAGTCGCTACATCAACCAGCTCCGTCTGGACATTCAGGCTATCGCCTCGTGTATCCAGTCTTCCCGTAACCACGGCACCCACCTGGAGGTTGTACCCGACGGTTTGTGGGTCAACCTCCCCACCCTTGTAATGGAACACCATGCTGCGCGCCTTGACTCGCAGCTTAGGTAGTTGCGTGAGACTGTTGATAAGGCTCTCGGTAATACCGTCCGAGAGGTACTCTGTGTTTGGATCAGCACTAACGTTGATGAAGGGCAAGACTGCCACCGAATTGATCGCCTTTCCTCGTCCGGCCAGCCAATAGATGCCGGCACCGGCGAGCACAAGGATAGTCAGAGCGAGAACCGCGAAAGCAGCCGTGTGGCGCAGCACCATACTGATGAGATACCCGGCCCTCGACGTCCTGTCCTCTGCCACACCGCTGCTTGGAGCCAAGCGCTCGCCGGCAGTACCCATATTTGCCTGCCCGCTGCTAGGTTCTGGCCTTCTGGAGCGCTCACGTTCACCCCCAACCTCCAACCGGTGCTTGAGTCTCCTCAGATCGGTGATTAATTCCTTCGCCGTTTGATACCGTTCCTCCCTGTCTTTACGCAGCGACTTCGTTACCATCCAGTCAAGCGTCTCCGGCGCTTCTCTTGAATACTGCGCAAGGGGCGGCGGCTCTCGACTCAGTATCGAAGCAATTACATCACTGGTCGTTTCGCCCTCAAATGGTGGGCGTCCTGTGATCATCTCGTAGATCACCACACCTAAGCTGAATATATCCGTTCGCTGATCTACAACAAGCCCCCGCGCTTGCTCAGGGGACATGTAATTGGTTGTGCCCATCACCACGCCCGCTCCTGTTTTTACTTCAGGGGTAGCTGGCGATCCTGTATGTGTTAGCCCTTGAGGCCCGGCGTGCTTTGCCAGCCCGAAGTCCAGAACTTTGACGTATCCGTCACGTCGCAGCATGATGTTCTCTGGCTTTATGTCTCGGTGCACAATCCCAGCTTGATGCGCCGCTGCCAACGCGCTGGCTACTTGTAGTGCTATGTCTAGCGCCTCGCTCAGCGTTATTCTTCCGGTCGCCATACGCGAGCGCAGCGTGAAGCCGTCGATAAACTCAGTGGTTATGAAGTGTATGTCATCCGATTGCCCAATCTCATGAATGGTGACAATGTTTGGATGATTGAGTGCCGACGCCGCCCGAGCTTCCTGTTCAAATCGTCGCAACCGCTCCTCATCCCTTGTGAAGCAGGCGGGCAGGAACTTGAGAGCTACACGGCGGCACAGTCTCGCATCTTGTGCCAGATAAACTTCACCCGCCCCGCCCGCGCCGAGCAGGGCCACAATCTGGTACGGGCCAATGGCCCGCCCCACCATGGACTCAGGTTGACGGTCTGCCAGCAAACGAGAAGCTTCCTTAAACGCGGGAGTTTCGATGAAGCTCTCGGCTTGCTCGTCAGACGCAAGCAAAGACTCAACCTGCTTTCTCAGCGCCTGGTCGCCAGCGCACGCCTCATCCAGGAAGGCCGCCTGCTCGGCGGGCTCACGCTCCAGCACGGCTTGAAACAGCTCATCGATCTGGTGCCAGCGTTCAGGCTTCATCACTCTCACCCCCGGTGATCGCTTTGTTCAGCCAGGCTTTTGCCCGCCGCCATTCGCGTTTAACCGTAGTGGGCGAAAGCCCCAGGACCTCGGCCGTTTCCTCGATACTGAGTCCGCCGAAGTAGCGCAGTTCAACAATCTGACTCTTCTGCGGATCAAACATCGCCAGATTCGTCAGCGCGTCGTCGAGCGCAACCAGGTCCGTGGCTGGCTCCTGTGAGACCACCACCGCCTCGTCCAGTGGCACTTTGCATGCGTCCGGTCCTCGCTTGGCGTAGTGCCGGCTTCGAGCGTGATCGACCAGGATTCGACGCATCAATTGCGCGGCGACCGCGAAGAAGTGCGCCCGGTTTTGCCAGCGCATTTTCCTATAATCAACCAGCCGGAGATAGGCCTCGTTGATTAGAGCTGAGGTCTGAAGGGTGTGGCCGTGACGTTCCCCGACCATGTAATGATGGGCCATCCGGTGCAATTCGTCAGAGACCAGCGGAATGAGCTTATCGAGCGCGGCCTTATCCCCGTTGCTCCACTCCACAAGCAACTGGCTCACCTTCTCTGGCGAGGGTAAGCTCATCTAACCCGGTCCTTTCATCAGAATTGATCTCGGAAACAATCAATTCTGCAATTCTGACACAATTCGCTCCGCCAGAGGGCCCCGCGCCAAGAAAAATCGCCATTGTGTGGACCGATTCTGACGAAATTCCCGCCTTATTAGATGAGTGCGACAAAGACTTGCCTTTGAGCGGGGCGTGGCGCGGACCGATGCCGGTGAATCAGGTAGGTTGCAGGGATCAGCATAACCTGGCGGAAGCCCGCAGCCGGGGGTTTCCGATGAGATACGCCAATACAGCCCATCACTTGCAAGAACAGGCGAAGTATGCTGGCTTAAATGATTGTGAGCCTTGCCGGTGTTGGGAGCGGTTCGATTCTTTCAGTGCCAGGAAACTGGATGGCGGAGCCATGGAGGTCCTCTTCAAAAGGGACGGCAAAGCAGTGGGCCGGGAAGTTAGCAGGCTGAACGCCGGGCAGAAGTAGCGCACGTTGGAGTACCAAATGGTCTCGCGAACCAGAAAAAGGAGGACACATGGAAAAGAACAATAGACACTATAAGGTCATCGGAAGGGTAAGACTAAGAATAGGACTCCTGTTCTTGGCAACGCTTGCAATGGCGAGCTGGTCTGGGGCGTTTGCAACCGATGCCGTCTCAGATTGGAATGCCATTACTGAACAGGCCGTGGGGACTAGCGGACATCATTCGGTACCGGACGGTCGGACAGTCATCGATTGGAATCTCACCGGCGTGACCACCTTTCTTCAAGTCGCGCCAACGCTAGGACCGAGGTCGGCGACGCTCGGGTCACGCGCGATGGCGATGATGCATGTTGCCATGGCGGATGCAGTATTCTCGATTCATCCGGTGTACAAGCCATATGCAGTTTGGCTGCGTGGTCACGGCAGCGCCAACCAGCTTGCCGCAGCCGCTGCGGCGGCGCATGGCGTGCTCGTGCACCTCTTTCCGAGTGAGCAAGCGGCGCTTGACGCAGCGCTTGCCAACTCGTTGTCGCAGGTTCCGGATGGCAGAAGAAAGGAAGAAGGTATTGCGGTCGGCGTCGAGGTTGCTGCGCAGATTGTCGCGCTCCGCTTCAACGACGGATCACACGTCGGCTTGCCATACACACCGCCCGTCGGGCTCGGGTTCTGGCAGCCCGATCCGCGCACGGGGGCGAGCCCGTTCCTGTCTTGGAAAGACGTTACACCGTGGACGCTCGAGAGCGCGGACCAGTTCCGCGTAGGCCCTCCCCCCAGCATCTATGGCGCTCTGTTCGCGAGCGATCTGGCGGAGATGAAGGCGATTGGCGGCACCACCAGCTCGATTCGCACAACCGAGCAAACTAACATCGCCAAGTTCGCGACCGATAATCCTGTCGCGCAGTACAATCGGCTGGCTCGACTTGTTGCTGAGGCGGTTCCGAGCGATCTCGAAACTAATGCGCGCGCGTTCGCTCACGTCAGCCTCTCGCTGGCAGATGCGTTCATTTCTAGCTTCGAAGGCAAATTCACCTATCATTTCTGGCGCCCGTGGACCGCGATCCGAAACGCTGCGGCGATCGGCCACCCAGAACTGGAAGACTCGAGCTGGCTCTCTTTGATTCCGACCCCGCCGCATCCCGAATACCCGGCCAATCACGCCGTGCAATCCGCAGCCATTGTCACCGCACTTAAACATTCCTATGGAGAGGATATCCCGCCGGTCACCTTGACTTGCCCAGCAGCTTCTTGCACGCCCGGTTTCACGGTGACTTCCGGCCACCTGGACGATTTCAGGGCGCTTTTCGGTCTCGCCCGGATCTATGGTGGAATTCACTATCGCAACACCATCGACCTATCGTGGGGTCAGGGTGATGCGGTCGGAGAAAAAGTGATCAGCACCTCATATAGGCATAGGCGCCGGGTTAAGCGATAAAGTTCTTTGACAATCAACATTTTAAGCAGCCTTCTTGCGAGACGGGGTTCGGCGTACAGGCAGTGTAGCCAGCAGCTGGAAGGGAAGCCGTTGTAACTTTCTTTGGCGAGGTCGTTCGGGTAGCACCTTCAAGCACGACTGCCAGGCTGATGGGGAGGAAAACATCGCGGGCGCAATTCAGGGGAGCGATCTCCTCTGCCAGCATCTTCCAGGGCCGCCACCAGCTGGTGGTACGCTGCTGGTCGAGCCGACCCCACCGATCACCCAGTTTTCTTCTCATGCGTTTCTCCAGCATCAGCGCATAGAGTAACTTGCCCTCGAGCCAGAGTTGGGCTAGAGGACCGCCTTCTCGGGCCCGCAACTGGCCACGCGGCGTCACGTGGCCGCTTCCACTCAGGACCAGGCGTTGAGCGCTCTTGTGTTTCTCCATGCAGAGGTTCTGGGAATGTCATGAACCTATTGATAATTGCAGATTACAGTGACACTTCTCCTCCTTGCTTCGATTCGATGTCCCCCTCACCCCGCCTTCGGCACCCTCTCCCCACAAACGGGCGAGGGCCCAAGCGTCAGGGGTTGTGTCACTATACTCTCCAATCCTTAGTAGGCAAGGGTTTGCCCAGCCCGATGGATACGCTGTAGATTGGGAGATCTACTGGCCCTCGCGCACTGCTCTCGGCCCATCTGTGAACGGACCCCTGATCGCCTTCATGGTAGTCCAACCGACCAAACTGCCGAAGCCTCAGTGCCTGGCTTGAGGAAGCCGATTGTCACGCCCGGCGCAAGACAGCCGCAAAGAACCCATCGCTGTCACTCTCGGGAGGGAAAAGACGAAAGAACCGCTGAGCGTCGAAGAGCCGGTGCAGGGTTGGATCTTCAGGCAAGATCAAGCCAACTTCTGGGTGCCGGGACAGAAAACTGGCGATAACCGCCTCGTTTTCCTCGGGCTCCAGTGAACAGGTTGAATAAACGAGAGTCCCGCCCGGTTTGAGGGCGTGCAGTGCATTTTCCAGCAGAGCCAGTTGAAGCGCCGCCAACGCCTCCAGGGACTCTGGCTTCAGCCGCCAGCGAATTTCCGGATGCCGCTGCAACGTGCCTGTGCCAGAGCAGGGTGCATCGAGCAGAATTTTGGCAAAGCTTTGCTTGAAAGGAAGCGGATGTGTTCCATCAACCACAACCCACTGCAGGTTCTTCCACTGCTCCGAGTGCAGCTCGCGCGCCACGCGCAGGCGGTGCAGGTGCAGGTCAGCCGCGATGACTGCCGTCGGACTTTTCCTGAGTCGCGCGATCTGCGAGGATTTGCCTCCTGGCCCGGCACACAGGTCCAGGCAGGTATCGCCGGGCTGTAATTCCAGTAGGTAAGGAATGAGTTGCGAGCCAGCGTCCTGCACGGCAATCTGGTGGTTCCGGAACAGTGAGGTCTCGTACAGGTTGCCGCCCACTACTTCGAAGATCTCTTGGGCAAGCGGGTGAGTTCTGACGGAAATTTCTTCCTGTTCGAGCTCTGCGATCATTCCGTCCGGGGCAAGGTTGGGTGAGTTCACGCGAAAACAGAGACGCGGAGGCCGGTTGTCATACTGAAGGAGCGCCAGCAATTTTTCTCGTCCATAGCGCCGTTCCCAGCGCTCGACCAGCCATTGCGGGTGCGAATGGCGCAGACTCAGCCCCGCCGTGGACTCAGCTCCGAATGCGCTTAGAGCCGGTTCGATGTCTTCCCTTATTGACCCTTCTCAGCACTGCATTCACATAACCAGCAGCCGATTTGAGTTTGGCCTTTTTGACTAACTCAACCGATTCATGAATGGCCGCCCGCGAAGGTACTCGGGCCAGGAATAGAACTTGATAAGCGCCAAGCCGGAGAGCAACGACGACCTCGGGATCGAGCTTGCCCAGCGGCGTCTTGCTGTTTTGGGCCAGCAGATGGTCCAGCAACGCCTGCTGGCGCAGAACTCCAAAGACAAGCTCAGTGCTGAGGCGCCGGTCTTTCTCGCTAAGGGAGTTTGGCAACCTGGAGTGAAGAAGCTCGGTGGCATAGGCATCCTCGCACAGAACGCGCAAAAGGATTCGGAATGCCGCCAGACGAGCAGGTGACAGAGACAAGGTTACGTTCCCAAAAGGAGGGTTTGGTTTTTGACCAGGCGAATGCCGTGAAGGAAGTCGAGGGACGATGTCCGCGTGCGGTTTTCCAGTTGAACTTCCTCGAGCTGCAGACAACCCTGTCCGCAAATGACCACGGCTCCTTCGCTGGGATGATGTACCAGCGTGCCTGGCGGCAGCGATTCAATGCGAGCCTCGACGGGGCGCGCCTTCCAAATACGCAGCCTGTGCCCGCCGAGCGACGTGTGGGTTCCCGGCCAGGGATTGAAGGCTCGAATGCGGTTATAGATTTGAGTGGAAGACCATTCCCAACGCAATTCACCGTCAGCTTTCTTGAGCATGGGAGCGTAGGTCGCCAGCTGTGGATTTTGCGGAATGGATCGAAGAGCGCGGCGTTCCAGCAGGTCCAGAGTCTCCAGCATGAGAGGGGCCCCCAGTATCGAAAGCCTCTCGTGAAGCTCAGCTATGGTCTCGTCGGCGCCAATCGCCACTTCCTTTCGCAGCAATAGGTCTCCGGTGTCCATGCCCGCGTCGAGCTTCATGGTGGTGACGCCGGTTACGGTCTCCCCATTGGCAATCGCCCAGTGAACCGGCGCGGCGCCGCGATACTTAGGCAACAGCGAGGCATGGAGGTTGTAAGCGCCGAGTTTCGGGATATCGAGCAGCCATTGCGGGAGAATCTTGCCATAGGCGACCACCACAAAGGCATCGGCACCGACCTCTCGAAAAACTGGCTCCGCAGTTTTGAGTTTCTCCGGTTGATAAGTGGGGACCTCTCGCTCTTGGGCGACCTGCTTGACTGGAGGCTGCGAAAGCTTCTCACCGCGCCCTGACGGCCTGTCCGGTTGGGTGAACACAGCCGCAACCAAATGCGAGCTGGCCAGGAGCGTCTCCAAGGTGGGGACTGCAAACTGCGGCGTTCCCATGAAGAGCAAGCGCATCACCACTCTCCGGCGCGTACCTTCTTGCGGATTTTCCGTTTGATGATGTCGCGCTTGATGGCGCCAAGATGATCGATAAAGAGAATGCCGTTGAGATGATCGATCTCATGAGCTAAGACGCGAGACAACAGTCCTTCGCCTTCGATAATCTTTTCCTGGCCCTGCACGTCCTTGCCTGAGACCACAACTCGAATGGGTCGATGGACCTTTCCGGTGAAGTTCGGGATGCTCAGGCAGCCTTCCTCTTCATACTGGTCTCCTTCAGCATTCACGATTTCCGGATTGACGAGGGTAATCAAATTCCCGGCCTTCTCGCCCACGGTCACATCTACCACAATGAGCCGCTTGAGGACGCCGACTTGAGGCGCTGCCAAACCCACACCGGGAGCAGCGTACATGCTCTCCGCCATGTTTCTGGCAAGAGTTTCCAACTCATTGTCGAAAGACGTAACCGGCTCGCACACCTTCTGGAGCCTTGTATCTCCGTATTTGATAATGGGCAGAATCATGACCGATCAGTCGAACCTCTACTGGAGGCCCTGTGGCTCCCCTTGATTAAGAAGGGAATCTTGGAAGGTCGCTCCCGCGAAGCCGAGATGCTCTCCGCTCTACGACGGAACCTGCGCCGCACGCCCCACTGCCGCTGAATATAACACCAGTCCTCCTGGTTTCCCAAAGCGCTTTGGGTCGGGGAATCGCTGAGCAGAGCCTGGGCTCCTGCGAAATCGGCGGGACCCGAAGTCGTGGCGGAGTGTGCAGCTCGCTTCTCGCCAAAGGACTGCTCACACCCGAATAAGGACAAACTAGTGAAAGCTCGGGAAGCAAGGAACGCATGGAGAAACGTAGAAACCGTTCTCAGTGGCGAACCCGGCGCTTGAAAAATCAACCATCCAATTGCTTCAGCGAACCCTCCCACTCCAGGTAAAGTTGGCGTAGCTGGGTGCTTAGGTCTTCGTGCCGGTTGCTGAGTTCTTTGCATTGCGCGAAGTCCTTCACGAGTTGAGGGTCGCTGAGCTGGCTCGCGGTCGATTCGATCAGGCTCTCGACTCGCTGGATCTCCTGTTCCAGAAACTCACAACGATTCTTTACCTTGAACAGCTCGTTCTTGCTGAGTTTCTGCCCGCTCGGTTCAGGTCTATCAACGACCGGAGCTGGCTTCCGTAGTGGGGCTTCCGTCAGCGGGGGAACTTCTAGAGATTTGGTCCGAGCGTTCTCAAATTCTTCATACGTTCCATCGAAGGCCGTAAAGTTCCCATTCCCATCCAGGAAGAGCGTCTGGTCGGCCAGCTTGTTCAGGAGATACCGATCGTGTGAGACCATGATCACCGTTCCTGGAAAATCCTGCAGAGCAACCTCCAGAGCCTCACACGAGGGTATGTCCAGGTGATTGGTGGGTTCATCCAGCAGTAGCGTATTTGACTTGCCAAAGATCAACTTGGCCAGTGCCAGCCGGCTCTTCTCGCCGCCGCTGAGGGAAGCAACCAAACTAAATACGTCGTCGCCGAGAAACAGAAACCTGGCGAGGTAACCTCGAAGAGTCTCATTTGTAGCCAGGGGAGAAACAGTGCGCATTTCCTCGAGAACTGTCAGCTGGGAGTTCAAAGTCGAGAGCTGCTGATCGTAATAGGCCATCTCAACCTTCTGGCCGATTTGTATTTCGCCTTCGAGAGGTTGTTGCATTCCCAGAAGCGTCTTCAGCAGAGTGGACTTTCCCGAGCCATTGGGACCAATGATGCCCACATTTCTTCCTCGATAGACAGAAAAATTCAGGCTGTTCACTAACACCTTCCCATCGTAGCCAATCGCAACGTTTGTGAGCTTCAGAACCAGGTCGCCGCTCGGGGAGGCCAGGTCGAATCGAAACCGGGCCGGAGCTCTGCTCGCAGATGCTGCCTCAATCCGCTCCAGCTTCTCCAGCATCTTACGGCGGGACTTGGCTTGCTTAGTCTTTTGCCCTGCCAAGTTCCGGCGGATGAACTCCTCGGTTCGGCCAATCAGCTCTTGCTGCTCTTCGTAAGCCTTTTGCCGAAGCTGGCAGCGCCTATCACGTTCCACCAGGTAGGCTGAATAGTTGCCCGGGTATTCCTCGATTTTGCTGCCAGAGATCTCCACAATCTTACTGACCGTGGCATCCAGAAAATAGCGGTCATGTGAGACGAGTAGAAAAGCATGCGCGTAGTCTTTCAAGAATCCTTCCAGCCATTGCACAGCTGAAATGTCCAGATGGTTTGTCGGCTCGTCCAACAGGAGGAGGTTCGGGTCTGACAGCAGCAGCTTGGCCAGGTTCAGACGATTCAGCTCGCCGCCACTCAGCAGAGAAGCATTCTTCTCCAAATCCTTCTCCTGGAAACCCAGTCCGAAGAGGACCGACTTGGTTTTGGCTTCGTAGGAATAACCTCCTTCCATTTCCCAACGTGTCTGGAGTTGTCCGTACCGGTCGAGCAGCGAATTGATGTCGGAGTGTTGCGACCTGGCCTCGATCTCGCCTTCCAGATCTTCAATCTGTTGCCCGAGCGCTTCGATGTGAGCAAAGACTGAAACCGCCGACTCAAAGACAGTCCGTTCAGGTTCGACCCGAGTCATCTGCTCCATAAAACCCATTCGTGCCTGTGGCACTCTGGCAACGTGCCCGTCGTCTGGCTCCAGGCCCCCGGTGATCATCCGCATCAGCGTGGTCTTTCCGGTGCCATTGCGTCCCACTAAGCCAACCCTTTCACCGGCATTCAGCTGGAAGCTCACATCCTGAAACACGGTTTTGCTTCCAAAGCTCTTGCTAACATGGCTGAGGCTGATCAGCATTGGCAGGGGAAAGACATCGACTGACGAGAACGTTCCTAGGAGACGGCGGGCAGTCAAAGGCAACCGCCATCAAAAAAGGGCAGCCGAAGCTGCCCTTTAAGGGTGCGAGTGGAAACTCAAGGACCCAGATTAGGCAGCTTTCTGCCTTTCGGAAACTGGAGTGTTCAAGAGCTCTATGGCCTTCTTCAACTGAAGGTCTTCTTGCGAGGCCGGCTTGTTTTGAGGTGGCGACACATTCTCTTCGGACTCTTCGTCCTCCTGCAGGTCTGAGTCATCTTGAATTGCCTCGAGGCCATCTCGGACCTCGAAGTCGGGAGTGATACCATTCCCCTGAATCACTTTTCCAGACTGCGAGTAGAACTTGGCTGTGGACAAGAGGACGGCTGAATCACTCTCCAGTAGAATCAACTTTTGCAAGGAAGCCTTGCCGAAACTCTTCATCCCAACGAGTTCTCCGCGCCGATTTTCCTTTATCGCTGCACAAACGATCTCGGCGGCCGAAGCGCTACCATAGTTCTGCAGAACAACCATAGGCAACCTGCAGACGACCCTGCCTGGATCTGCAACGAACTCTTTCTTAGGAGATTTCTGACCCAAGGCATAAGTGATCACTCCGTGATCGAGGAAGAGATTCGCAACCTTAATACCCTCTTCAAACTCATCACCTGCGCAATTGCGCAGATCGAGGATGACTCGACTGGCGCCAGTTTTGGTCAGCTGCTGCAACTTGGTCCGAACATCTTCGCTAACCCCAGGGGCAAACCGATAAATCTTCACGTAGCCGATCTTGCTTTCCAGCAAACTGGCCTTGACGGGAGGAACCTTTACCAGCTCCCGCGTGACGGTCAGTTCCAGCGGTTCGGTTCTGCCGCGTCGCAAGATCTTCAGTTTCACCGGTGAACCCGGATTACCCGTCAGCAAGTATTCCACCTGAAGCAGGCTGGTGTCCCGCGTTGAAACTTCTTCTATTGACTCGATCACGTCACCGGCCCTCACACCAGCCTTGCTCGCCGGTCCGCCCTCGATCGGATGGATAACATACGCATACCCGAGCATCTTTTCCTTGGACAGCTCAATGCCAACAGCACCGTTGCCATTCGTCTTGTGCTTCTTGTAGCGAGCGTATTCCTCGGGAGGAAGATAAGTGCTGTAGGGATCCAGAGACTCCAGCAACCCGCGCAACGCGCCGTGCATGACTTCAGTGAAGTTCGGGTCTTCCACGTAACTGGTGCGGATTTTCGACAAGACTTCGTTGAAAACAGAGAGCTGAGAATACGCCCCCTCCCGCTCCGTCGCCCTTCCCAGCAGACCGCCGACCACGGCGTAGAAAACGAAGACCGTTGAAAGAACGATCAGTAAGAACTTGCTTCGATTGTACATAGGTTGACTACCTCACGCGCTTGAGCCTGTAGAGCACCTCTCATTATACATAAAAAAGCGGCAGGAGACCTCGATCAATCTCCTCGTGCGAGAAAAAACTTGTAGCCGATCGGGAGTATTTTGAATAATACAGTTCGCCATTCAGAAGCAAAAATGCGGGCTCCCTGGAAATGGGGGCCCGCTGATCGTGAACCAGCCCCGGGGCCTTTCCTGGCCCTGACTCAACGGGGCGACGTCGGAGAAACACATCGATGCGGAAGAGCGACGGCTTGGGATCGCACTGTTGGTCCGTAACTCTGGTATTCCTGCTCGTGATTCAGTTTGACTCGCCTCTGCTTGGGGCGCAGGAAGAGTCCGGCCCAAAAATGAGAATTGTTATCCTCGAAGGAGAGTGGGCTATCAACAGTATCCGGCAACGTACGGCCAGGGACCCAATCGTGCGGGTCGAAGATGAAAATGGTCGCCCTGTAGCTGGGGCGATGGTTTTGTTCACGTTGCCCGAGAGCGGAGCGGGGGCCTCTTTTGCCGATGGCTCCAAAACCTTGATTGCTCATACAGATGCCAATGGGAAGGCAAGGGCCAGGGGGCTCAAGCCGAACGAGGTTGCAGGAGATTTCCAAATACTGGTCGACGCCACCGCAAAGGGATCGAAGACCAGCGCCGTCATCAATCAGTCCAATGTTCTGACGGCCCCTGCGCGTGCAGGCGGAATTTCCGGGAAGTTGATCACCATTCTCGTCATCGCGGGAGGAGCCGTGGCTGCCGGCGTCGTTGCTGCAGCCAGTGGCAACGGCGATGGATCGGCTCCTCCCCCTAGTCCAACAGCCACCATCACCGCTGGCTCACCCACAGTGGGAGGGCCTAATTGAATCTACGTTGCCGACACGCGAAAACACGAGCGTTGACTCCTCCCGTCGGGACTGGGAGAACGAAGTTCGATTGACCTGCCTTGTAAGGATTTGGATCGCGGGTTTCAAAACATGGCGACCTTTGGCAGGAAGAGGAATCCGTATGAACACAAGACACTACGAATCGCTTTTTCAAATCATTCTTCTTTTGGTTGTCGGCAATCCTCTCTCCGGCAATGTTGCGCTGTTTGCCAGTGACAACATCCAAGGGCCGGTCCTGGGTTACGTCTTCGATAGAAGCTTGAATGGGCTTCGCCGCATCTGGGGAGTGCCAGGCGCCTCGCGTATGGGAGAGGTGTGGCCGGCTGGCGTCGAATTGTCGATGGCCCAGGTTTCCTCGGGCCAGGATTTTGCGTTGGGGGTTACCAAAACCGAGGGGCGAATGGTTTTGGTGGATCTAAGAGCTGAATCAGGCCGAGTTTGGACAATTCCTCAGGCCAGCAGCAAGATCAATCAAGTTGTTTTCAGCTCGAGAGGTGACAGCGCAATCCTTGTTGCATCGGAAAGCCGGCGTTTGTATCTGATCAGCGGACTTCCGGATTCTCCCTCAGGCATTTCCGAGGTAGACCTTTCCCAGCTTCCGGCGGCTCCTCAAATCTTCGCCATAAGCGATGATGGTCAACTGCTGCTGATGGCCGTTCAGGGAGGTGAGTTAAGCACTCTCTACAGTTACTCCGGAGCAAGCGGAATCCGGATGGTCGGTCTCGCAGGTCAGGTTTCCGCTATGCGCTTTTTGAATCAAAGCCGGGAGGCTGTTGCGGCTGATCGCCACGCCAGAGAGGTATTCCTGATTCGTGATTTGCTGGGAAGCGCCGAACGCATCCTTCTAGCCAGCGAGAGAGAAGGCATCACCGCGCCAGTGGCGCTTGAACTGTCGAAGGACAATCAGCGGGTGTACGTGGCCAATGCAGAACCAGGAGGTATTGTCACAATCGACTTCGCCGGCAGGGCTCAACTGACTCCTTGCGACTGCATCCCAACCGCCCTGGAGCGAATGGGAGAGTCGATCTTCCGTCTGACCGAACTGTCAGACAAACCACTCATGCTGCTGGACGGCACTGGGCAGGAGTCGCGCGTGCTGTTTGTTCCAGCGGATCGCAGCCGGGCAGAAGGAACTGTCCGGCCACTCCCCAAGCGTCCCACCACGCGTTCGATACGAATTCCGCAGAGAGGTGGGCGCTGATGCCGCTGGCCGCCGAAAGGGGACTGCCACACGGATCCGTTCCATACCGCGTTTTTCTCTTCCTCTCAATCATTCTCGGCTGTCCGCTGGTGCTATTGTCGCAGGAGACCCCACCCGCCATTACTGAGCTCAATCCACCTTCAGCGGTTGCAGGAGGAGCGAACTTCGCGCTGGTGGTAACCGGAACCGGGTTCATGGACGAAGGTGACGTCGTGTTCTGGAATGGTTCTGCAAGGGTCACGGTCCCCGACAGCCCAACCGAAAGCCCACCTACTCGACTACGCACATTCATTCGCGCCAGTGACATCGCTATGGCTGGGACTGCCACCATCACCGTGCAGAACGGCTTTAGCGGGCTAACCTCCAGTCCAGTTTCCTTTACAATCAATAATCCTCTTCCCAGCATCAGCTCCATCAACCCGAGTTCGCTGGTAGCGGGAGCCGGAGCAACGACGCTGACCGTGGACGGATCGAATTTTGTTTCGACCTCAGTGGTTCGCTGGAATGGATCCGATCGCCCCACTAGCTTTGTCAGGAGGACACAACTTCAAGCATCGATTTCGGCCGGCGACCTGGCCGCGGCAGGATCAGCCGCGGTAACGGTTGGCAATCCGTCGCCAGGCGGCGGCACTTCCGGTACCGCCACCTTCACCATCACAGTTCCCCGTATTAGTGTAGCCCCCACGGGCTTGAACTTTGGAGATGTCCTGGTGGGCACAGCCGCAACGCTGAGCGTGATCATCTCGAATCAGGAAGCGACACCTGTTCCGATCAGCGCCGGCACGTCTGCAGGATCGCCTTTCGTAGTCGCGTCTCCAATGTTCACCATACCTGGCGGTGGCTCGGTCCCGCTCAACATCACCTTCACACCCCCGGCTGAAGCCAATTACGACGCCACCGCGTCCTTTCTCATTCCAGGTTCTGGCGGGGAACAGCTCGTCGGTTTGAGCGGAAGGGGCGTGAGCCTGTCCTATCAGTACACTGTTGCTGGACAGGCTCCAGCTCTGGTGTCTCCAGGCGGCACGATTTCCTTCCCCTCCGTCAACGCCGGCGCAAGCGTTTCGATCCAATTCCAGGTGAGTAATCCCTCAGCCTCGGCTTTCCTGATTGACACGATCAACTCCAGCGGCTCCGTGTTTACCTTGGCCGACCTACCGGCCCTGCCTGCAAGTGTCCCGGCGGGCGGCAGCCTGGCCTTCACGATTAATTTCACGCCCGTTGTGCCAGCCGGCCAGACGGAGACGCTGACTGTTGGTGCCACGACCTTTGTACTTACTGGCATCGGGTTGGTTACAGGTGCTACGATTAGCGGTCTCGGTGACACGACTCCACCGGCCCAGCAACCCAAAGTTTCTGTCGATCTTTCGTCTCCATATCCGATCGAGTTGACTGGCCAACTCCAGCTCAGCTTCACATCTAACGCCGATGTCCCCAGCGACGACCCGTCGATTCAGTTTTCGAGTGGTGGACGGGTCGCAGATTTCACTATTCCCGCTAACAGCACCAAGGCTCAGTTCGCGGGAGCACCGGATATTGCCTTTTCGACTGGAACAGTCTCCGGCACTGTCAGCCTTACGGCAAGTCTGCAGAATGAGACCGCCGATGTGACGCCTTCCATGACGCCCACGCACACGGTCGGCATCGAGCGCCTGGCCCCCGCCATCACGGACGTCAGCATCGCTTCCCGCACCGCCACTGGGTTTGAGCTGGCTGTCACCGGGTACTCCACACCTCGCTCGCTCACCCAGGCTACTTTCCGCTTTACACCGCGGCCCGGCAGCACAGTGCCGACGGGTGTGCTGAACGTGGACGTGGGCGCACCGTTTACGACTTGGTACCAGAGCATGGAGTCTCAGCCTTTCGGAAGCCAGTTTCGGCTGCGCGTTCCGTTCACGGTTCAAGGTGATATCAACGCCATCGGTTCCGTTTCCGTCACGTTGACCAACGCGGCTGGAACATCCGAAGCCGTTAGTGCCAATTTCTAGTGAAGACTGCCTGTCGGGTGACGCCTCGGTGAAAAGTGGACCCCAGTTGGGCTTCGAGGTGAGGCGACAATTGGGGAGCACAGCAGCCTTGCCGAGAGACGAGTGAGGAGACCACGCAACCCGCGCGACCCAAGGAACCATATGAAGGTAGGGAATGCAAGAAGTCGGGTGGCTCAATCCCGAAGCGTTTCCGGTTCCTGCGGCTTCTCAGCTTCGGAGCCTTTCTACCGAGAGTAAATTGCCCGCCACAAACGCCGAAGCTTCATCGAACCGAAAGACTCCGCCAGTGCACCCCAGAGCTCTGGTACATGAGGCGCCCACAGCGCTGGCAAAGCGTAACGTCTCTTCCAGCGACCAGCCCTGAACCATCCCCGTTATGAACCCAGCTGCGAACGCGTCGCCTGCACCCGATTCGTCGATGGCTTCCATGGCGTAGGCTCCAACCTGAATCACTTCGTCCTTGCGCTGAGCCAGAGCTCCTCGGCGCCCCTGAGTAACGACTACGCAGCACTCGGGATTCATTCGGGCAAGGTAGCCCGCTTGTGCCTGAGGGCTGCGCAGGCCGGTCATAGCATAGGCCTCGTCATCATTGGGCAAGAAAACATCGGTGTAAGCCAGCATCGTCGCAACGTGCTCTCGGGAAACAGAGACGCCCGAGGGAGTCACGACGTCAAGAACGGTCGTGAGGGATCGCTTTTTGGCCTCACGGAACAACTGGCTGAGGTCTTCGGCACCAAACCGCGGCATAGCCATGTACCCACCAACATAGAGGGCTTTGGCTCCGTCCAACACCGAACACTCGATATCTGAAAAGGAAAAATCGGCATTGGCTCCGATGCAGTGGATGTAGCGCCGGTCTTCTCCAGTGACGTTGATAATGACTGTGGCTGAGGTTGGATGCGTTCGACTGCGCGAGACGTTTGAAACATCGACGCCCAGTCGCTCGAGATCCGCAATCACCAAATTCCCGAAGACATCATCACCGACTTTCCCCAGAACCTTTGCTGGCCTTCCTAACCTGCAAAGAGAGGCGGCCGTGTTACTGGCACATCCCCCGGCGCCGAACAGAAAGCGCTCTGTCAGTCCCAATTGCCCCGCGGCCGGCACAGCAGCTAGCGGGTTGGCAAAGATGTCAGCAACGAGGATTCCAACACAAACGACTTCCATACTACACGATTCCCAGTTTCCGCTGGATTTGCTCCAACGATACTCCCTTGGTTTCCGGCAGAAACTTCCAGACCATCAACAGTTGCAGAACCATCATGCATGCGAAGAACAAGAAGGCATGGCCTCCAGAGCGTTCAGCGATTACTGGAAAGGTCCAACTCACAATCGCACACCAGACCCAATGGATGAAACTCCCGAAGGCCTGCCCTTTGGCGCGGACGCGATTCGGAAAAATCTCGCTGAGGAAAACCCAGATCACTGAACCCTGAGAGAAAGCAAAGAAAGCAATGTAACCCATCAAGCTGCCGAGCACCAACCCTCCTCCAATGCTGTTGTAGAAAGCGTAAGCAGTGACGGCAAGACAAAACGCCAACCCTGCCGCCCCAATAATCAGCAATCTTTTTCGTCCGAAGTGGTCGATAGCCGCCATCGCCACGAGGGTGAAAACCAGACTAGTCAAACCGATGATGACCGACTGAAACAGGGCGCTGGCTTGTTCTGCACCAGCCATCCGAAATATGTCGGCGGTGTAGTAGATTAAAGCATTGATTCCGGACAACTGATTGAAGGTGGCAACCATGAAGGCCAGTAGGATCGGTTTCCGATACTTCCAACGAAAGAAGGGTTCCTTGGTGCTGGCGCTTTCCTCATGCAACGAGGCGACGATTTCGTTGAGGACGCGCTGGGCATCCTCGCTTCCCAGCTTCTCCAGAACTGCCAGCGCATCCTCCGAGTGATGCCGTTTCACCAGCCAGCGAGGACTTTCTGGAATCGGCAGCACCAATAAGAAGAACAACACTGCTGGAGCAGCCACAATCCCCATCATCCAACGCCAAGCTTCCGAAGCGTCTCCAGCGGGAGCAGAGAAGAGCGAAGCGATGACATAGTTTGAGAAATAGGCTGTGAGAATGCCAACGATAATATTCAGCTGGGTCACAGCCACGAGTCGCCCGCGAAACTCAGGCGGTGCAATCTCGGCGATATACATGGGAGCGACGACAGAAGTGCCGCCGATGGCAATCCCTCCAATGAAGCGAAAGATAAGCAGCGCTCCCCAATTCCAGGCGAAGGCGCAGCCCAGAGCCGAAACAAAATACAACACCGCCAATCCCATCAGGGTCCGCTTACGACCCAGTAATTCTGCTGGCCTGCCCGCTCCGATGGAACCGACGATGGTTCCAATCAATGCACTCGCCACTGTAAACCCAAGTTGCGCGCTGGAAAGCTGAAAAGCATGGCGCAACGCTTCGGTGGCTCCTGAAATGACGGCGGTGTCGAATCCGAACAGGAAAGCACCCAGGGCAGCCACCACTGTGCTACCCAGCAGATACCGGTTGAATTTCATGATCAGCAAGACTGTTTAGCGGTAGTGAGCAACCTAATGACGCCGAGGACTATGTATGGTTGTTTGGAGTAACACCTTTGGGCGGAGACATTGGCCCGGCTAGAGCCGGACTTGACCCCTTTGGTGAACTCTTGGAACCACAAGTGGACCCCCTAGCGGCAGATTTCCTTCACAGTACTGACGACCCTTTCCACCGAAGGCACATAGAACTGCTCCATCACCGGAGCGAAGGGAACCGGCGTGTCAGGCGCTGTAACGCGACGGATGGGAGCCTGCAAGTAACCGATGCACGAGTCGGCAACACGCGCGGCCACTTCGGCCCCCCATCCTCCCGTCAGCGTGGCTTCATGCACGATCACGAGCTTTCCGGTCCGGCTGACGGAATCAAACACAGTCTGCCAGTCGAAGGGCACCAAGGTCCGAACATCGATTACCTCAGCCTCGATACCTTCTTGCGCCAGAGTCTTGGCTGCTGCCATTGATCTGTGAACCATGAGCAGGTTGGCAACGATCGTGACGGCGCTTCCCGAGCGAACTGTCTTAGCCTGCCCGAATCGAAGCAGATACTCATCGTCAGGAACGGTTCCAAAGACCTCGACGCCTCCCACCTCCTTCCTCGAACCCTTACTGCCATACAGCAACTTGTGTTCAAAGAAGATCACCGGATCATCCATGCGGATGGCCGTCTTCAGAAGTCCTTTGGCGTCGTACGGATTGGAGGGGCAGGCGACCTTTAGGCCCGGCACATGCATGAAGTAAGACTCCAGCGATTGCGCGTGCTGAGCACCGCGCGTCGTGGCTCCCACAGGAGCCCGCATCACCAGAGGAACTCGAAGTTTGCCACCTGACATGTAGCGGAGCTTGGCCGCATGATTTGCCAACTGGTCCATTGCCAGAAACAAAAAGTCGCCGTACTGGACGTCGGCGACGGGTCTCAGGCCGCCAAGCGCGGCTCCGACAGCAATGCCGGTGAATCCAGCTTCGGAAATGGGCGTGTCGATCACGCGATGCGACCCGAATTCGTCACTCAGGCCGAGGGTTACAGTGAACGCTCCTCCGAATCCACCTTTGATTCCGATGTCCTCGCCCAGCAGGATGACTCGCTCATCCCGGCGCATCTCTTCGCGAAGGGCTTCGCGGAGAGCTTCGACGATGGAAATCTTTCTACCTTCAGTTTCAAGCTTGGACATGGCAGTAGCGAGCGACTTCGGACCGCCGAATTCTCCTACTCCTGAGCGAATACACCCTTCAGGCAGTCCTCGGGCAAAGGACTCGGGCTGGCCTCAGCAAACGTCACGGCCTCGTTCAGTTCCTCTTCGACCGCCGCTCTGTAGCGAGTGATGATCGCTTCCGTCAAAAGTCCCGCGGCCACGTATTTGATCTCAAAACGAGTGATGGGATCCTTCCCTTTCCATTCGGCAACTTCTTCTTTGGACCGGTAGTGGCCAGGATCGCTGCGAGAGTGCCCTGCAAAGCGATAGGTTTCGAGCTCCAGTAACGCCGGCCCCCCTCCGGATCTGGCGCGTTCTGCCATCTCAAGCGTGGCTTCATACACAGCTTCCACATCGTTTCCATCCACTGTTTGCCCGGGCATGCCATAAGCGGCGGCCCGCTCGCTGACCGTTTGCACCTTCATGACATTATGGATAGGGGTCGAGGCGCCGTACTTGTTGTTTTCACAAATGAAGACGACTGGAAGATCCCAAATGGCGGCCATATTGAGGGTTTCGTGAAAGATTCCTTCATTAACCGCACCGTCCCCGAAGAAACAGGCTGCGATATTGGGTTTCTTGAGATATTTAAACGATAGGGCATAACCAGTCGCTAGGGGAATGCCGCCGCCTACAATGGCAATCGCGGGAAGCATTCCCAAATCGGCGTCGCCCAAGTGCATCGAGCCACCCTTGCCATGACAGCAACCGGTGCTCCTGGCAAACAGCTCCGCCATCAACGATTTCACTGGAATACCCCGTGCCACCGCATGTTCGTGAGGACGGTGGGTGCTGGTGAGCATGTCCCCCTTCTGGAGGGCTTCGCAAACTCCAACCGCACAGGCTTCCTGGCCCTGGGCTTGGTGGATCGTGCCGGGCATGCGCCCTTGCAGGAAGAGAGCATTCACCCGGTCTTCGAACATCCGGCAGAGCAACATGCGCCTGTATACAGCCAGCTTGTGCTCAGGTGTTAGCGCCAATCGACCCATAGGAGCCATCCAGGCTGCCTCGATGAAAACGGTGTAGGTGTAGCGCAGACCGCTGTTTCTGGCGGTCTGCGGCTTTTTGTCTCGGAACTCCGAACTGCCGCGGACCAGCCAAAAAACGGCTGGTCCGCGCTACAGGGTTGAATTGTCAAAGGAGTCCAGACGTCTTGTCTTTTTCCGCAAAACGCTCTACATCCGCCTTCGTAATCAGTCCCCCCGGCCCAGTTCCGGGTACTGACGAAAGCTCGATACCCAACTCCTTCGCGCGCAGACGCGCTGCCGGAGCGGCAGCCAGGGGCCTGGAAGATGGCACGCTGGTTGCCGCTGGCTTTGGAACTGTCTGGCTGACAGCAATCTGAGGTTTCGAAACCTCAACTTCCTCCTCGAAACCCTCGTCGGCAGTGTCGGTCAGAATCGCCACTGGACTCATCGCACTCACCATCTCCCCCTCCTGAGCCAGTTTCTTGCGCAAATAGCCACCCACATAGGCCTCGACGTCCATCGTGGCTTTGTCCGTCTCAACCTCCAGCAGGGACTCGCCCGCTGCGAGCCGCTCTCCAACGGCTTTCAGCCATTTCACGACCTTTGCCTCGCTCGTGGTTTGTCCCAGATCCGGCAGGATGATGGTATGCTTCATTGTAGTAGTGTTCTTTGTAACGCCCCGTCGAGGAGGCGCTGTGCGATCGGCGTCTAGGATACAAGCCTCAGCTTGCTTCCCGGCGCTTGTTCGAGTTGCTACTTGCTAGAATTTGATTCTGAATCCCACCGCTAGGCAAGACCCAGCCGGATCTTTCGTTGACCAGGCGGTACCCTCCGTCTTTGACGCCGGCCCCCTACTCAGATCCTCGGACGGCCACGTGCGGGCTGTGTCAAACTCCTGGCTGGCACTGTCCATCGGCTGTGTTCTCAGTCTGGCTCACTGGGATGGTGGTTCCAGCCGCAGTTTGAAGGTTTTGATCTCATAAGCTCCCAGATTGAGCTGCAGCGTGTCATTCGATGCTGAAAGCCTACGGCCGTCTTCTTCGATGAGATTGGATTCCTCAGCCGAGCTCAACTTGCTGCGAAGCTTGATCGTCACGTTCGGTGTCGCCTTGCCCGAGGACTCGTAGAGCCTCACGATCGTCGTCTTGTTGTTCCCTGGCTTAAGAGTTGTTACCAGAACGTTCGGATGAGACACCTCTAGAAGCCCCCAACGTTTTGGAAGGGGCCCGGGATGGATCTCAGCCGTTGTCGCAATGAGCGGATGATTGAACTCATGTCCCGCCCGAGCCACACCGGCTTCCCGCCAGTCTCCCGAGTGGGGAAGCACGGCATAACGAAACGTAATCTGCTTACCAACTTCCAGGCCCGAATCTGAAGAGACGCCAGGTTCGTAGCCCCCGTGAAAGGAGTAGGCCTGAATCCGAGCCGACCGCATCAGCGATAACATCAAGGTATTTTCGGCGACGTTGTTGCCCGGAAGGCCACGGTTGAGCAAGGCGATCCCCCTGGTTCCATCGCTGTAATCGACCCAGTTCTGAGCCGGGAATTCGATCCCGAGAGGACGTTCGATCGTGCCGAAGGGAATTTCATGAGCGTTGCGCCCGTTCTTGACTGTCGTCGGAAACAGGGCCCGGTAACGCACAAACTTTTCGTTGTTGAGTAACTGAGTCGTGATGTCCACCCGGCGAATGCCCTGGTAGAGCCGGACCATGGTAGCAAACTGGCCGCTGCCAAATGGGTGAGCAACGGAGTACTCCGAAAACACTGGACCTTGTCTAATTCGGCCGCTGCCTCCCACCTGCTCGCTACTGAAAGCTGCTTGGCCGGGGCGTGGCGGCAAATGCTGGCGCGTCATGGCAATGTTCCTGCCACCATGCAAGTTGCCATAAAGCTCCCAGAAGTCGCCTCCATCATGCTCCCGGACGACCACATTCGCTGGCCCGCTCAAGGATTCCCAATTCGCGGCCTTATCCACGAGGCTTGTCATTTCCCCAGTCCAAAGCTTGAAGGTCACGCGATAATGCTCATTCTCGATGGAGCCGACGTCCCGTTGAGCGACCGAGTCGGCAAACCAACGCATCTGTTCATCGCCGCCACTTTGGGCCGCGGGACTCTCTGAGTCATCGCCCAGAGGCTTGGGCTGAAGATGATAGACACTAAACCCAAAGGCAGGCACGTCGCGCGCTACAAAGATGACGGTTGCTTTTCTCAATCCACCATCGCCATGGCGCTCTGGCGCCACGAGCTGCAGTGGTACAGAAGCGCCACCTGGGTCAGTGACGGCTAGCTTGCCGCGGCCAGGTTCGCTGATTCCAACGTTCACTTCCACAACATCCGTGCGCGGCCAGCCAAGCGGATTGAAGACCACAACCGGGACACCGTCGCCGCGAGTATCAATCTTCGAGACAAGCTTCTCCAGGGAAGTCCGGACCAGTTCGTCCCCAAGACGCTTTGAGAATTCATAGCCCCGAATGGTGTCGTCGTAGACCTTGTCCACCATCACTCCGGATGCAAGATCGTGGGTTTGGTTGAAAATTGTTGGCTCCCAGGCCCTCCAGAGACTATCCATGTCGAAAGACGTTCCCAACCAGTTGCTGAGCGCGCCCAGCTTTTCCGCGGCGGTGAGGAGGTTTTCCAGAGAGCGGATCCATTGTTTAACCTCGATCCGACTGCTGTAGATCCCTTGAAAGATGGGATTGAGGTCGCCGGTGATCACCGGTTGTTGGCCACGTTGGGCTATTACAGCCTCAAACTCGGAGGGCACACCAATCCGAATCTGAAACGGCGCGCTGCTTCTGCGATTGAACTCCTCCACGAGTCCTGGGATGTGTTCCTCGGGGTCGCTCACGTCGGCTCCGGCCAGACCGACGACGTCGTTGCCTCGGGCAAATGGTTTGAGACCGTCGTAGACCTGCCGGAAAAAGCTGTCGAACCCAGGGAAGTTCGGGGGTGAGTTGTAGGCAACTGCATATCCGTAGGGAAGCCAGAAAGCTGAAATCTTGGTTCCGTCGATGCCTTGCCAGAGAAACTCAGAGGGTACCTCGAGGTTAGCCACGCCGCGAAAGAACCAGTAGGAATTCAGCCCCGAAAGCTTGAGGATCTGGGGCATCTGCGCATGATGCCCAAAGGAGTCTAGACACCAACCGATCTTGACGTCGACCCCCAGCCGTTCTCGAAAGAATCCTTTGCCAATCATCACCTGCCGGACGAAAGATTCACCCCCGGGCATGTTGATGTCGGGCATGATGTTCATCCCGCCCACCAGTTGCAGCCGTCCTTCCGTTACAAACTTGCGAAAGGTCGCCACCTCCTCGGGATACCGGTCCAGAAACGGCTTGACAAAAGCAACCTGATCCAAGGTGAACTTGTAGTTTGGATAGCGCTTCAACATGTTGAGAGCCCGGAGAACGATCGGCAGCCCCATGTCCAGATATTCTTCCCGGGTTTTGAAGACAGCTCCCTCCCAGTGCGTGTGCGGGATGTACCAGAGGGTCCCTTTTTTTCCATCATTGCCGGGATTGCTGGCAGACTGAGACCACGCCAACGGGTTTGCCAACAGGCAAGACAGGACGCAAATAATAACGCTCCAGCACACTCGCATCACTCATCTCCTTGATAAGGTCACGGCAGCCAAGGTCTACCTCAAACAGGATCTAGACACCGAGGATCTCGCTGCCTCGGCTTCTAGCGAGCCTCACCCGGGCATGCGCAGTCACGGAGGCGGCCAGGCGAGGGCGATGACAAGGCTCGGAATTTCATCGAATGCCGACGCCGTTCGGGACGGGGTCAAAGGCGGCTCGTGCCATGAATCGGCGCCAGCGAGCTCGCAAGCGACCTAGAGGTGTCAGACTACGATTCGCCGACCTCAGGTGCCCGCTTGATTCGAGGGTCAGTGAAAACGTCTGCCTCATCCGTGCTCCGGGTTGAGAATTCGGACACGATGGCACCCTCGGGCCCCGCCTGGAACCAGTGCAGCGTATCGGGCATCAGCGTGTACTGTCCCCCGGGCTTCAGACAGATTTCTCTGAACACTGTGTAGTAGCCTTCGGATCCCTGCGGAGGACGGCAAACAGGGCTTGGGGTTTCCTCTCCCGTCACGTACAGATAAACGGTCCCCAAGCGACAACGGAAGGTCTCTTCCTTGCCGAGTACTGTGCCGGCAGTGGGATGACGGTGTTCCGGGCAAGTCTGCCATGGCGTCATGATAATTTCCTTCGCACAGCAGCGTTCGGTATTGACGTAGGTGATGATTTGAAGCCCGGTTTTTTCGAGTTCCCCTAAGCCAAAGTCTGCCACTTCAAAGCGGTTCTGTTCTTCGGGAGTAATGACGAGCCCGGCTTTCTGCAACATCGCTGAGGCCTGGCCGACCGCTTGTTGATACTGTTCAGGAGTGATCATCGGCTGAGCTCCTCTCAAAGCGCCCTTTCAACAAAAGGAAGGCGGAAAACTCCGGACACCCTCGGTATTTGCACAACCCTAACAAGAACGGGTCATTCCCGGTCGTGATCCTGGATAGCATTCTGGCATTAACTTTGCCAAATCGCGAATCAAAGCTGGCGCCTTCTCTCGGCGAATCCGTAAGTCTGGATTAATTCTTTCACCTTCAGCTTGACTGCCTCCCGGCCGGCAACCATCAGGTCTTCTGGGCCGCCCATACCCAGGAAAACATGGGGATTCATTGGCTCCCTATAGGCCGCTATTTTTTCGCGAATCGCAGCCAGATAGGTCTGTTTCAAGGTAGTACCAAAGTTAAACTTGGCTACGCCCAAAGCGATGACATCAGCCGCACACTCGGAAGGAAAGCCAGTGCCTCCATGGACGACCAGCGGCACTTTTACGCTCGCCTGGATCTGGCGCAGGGCCTCAATATTAACCGATGCCTTCCCCTCCGTCAGTATGTGAACGTTGCCAATCGAAACTGAAAGGGCGTCGACCCCTGTGTCTTCGATAAAGGCCTTCGCCAACAAGGGATCCGTAAGGACGCCGTTACCGTTCGAACCGCTCGAGCCATCCGGCAATTCGCCAATCTGGCCCTCGACAAAGGCATGTCGGGCATGGGCTATGGCTACTACTTGCTTAACCAACTCCACATACTTAGTGGGACTGAGGTGATGGCTCTCAACCATCACTGCGTTGAATCCCACTTCGAGCCCTCGGGCGATCTGCGCGAGACTCTCCGACTCGTTCAGGATGAAGGAAACAGGCACGGCAGCTTCCCGAACGGCCATCGCCATCCCTCCGTAGAAACCGAGGTCTTCTGGCTTTCGACGATTGGGGTGCATCAGAAAGCCGCCATTGAAACCAGCGATGACCGGTGAGTTCAGCTCCTCTGCAGCCTCGATGACGGCCTGAAGTGACTCGAGATTCCACGACTCACAATAACAGACGGCGTAGCCCCCACGCCTTGCCTGGGACAGCAATTCGACCATCGGGACTAGCGGCATCGGCTTCCTCCTGTTCAGCGCCAGTTTCCAGCTTATGGTCTGTTCCAAAAAAGTTACCTGCGCATGGGCCAGGCTATTTTAGCGCCGTGGTCGGGAACTCGACATGAACAACATTCACACTGAATACCTAATTTTGAACATTAGTCAGGCGCATCGTGCCTGAAACGCCGGACGGCTGTCAATAGATTTTTCCAACAGGCCAAGCAGTCCGGCACGGGCGTTAGGGACAGGGACTTCGCCGGCGCGAGACGCGGGCGCTGGAAGCCCTTCTCAGAACGGAAGCCTCCTGGAAGAAGCGAAGTGGTGAAAAACAGCCTTGGTGGCGCATTGCGCTTCTGCTATGCTCTGGGCGATCTGGAAAAACGTGCAGTTCAGGGGCTCCATATGGGACAGAGATCTTCTCTGGTTCACGAGGCAAGCCTGGGACAATCGGAACAACATCGACCGCTGCTCATTTATTTGCAAGCCGTTCTTCCGTCACTCAACCCAACCGAGCGACAGATCGGCGAATATGTTCTGGAAGATCCCGAGCGAGTGCTGTCGTCCTCGATTTCCGACATGCGCCGCGGATCCGGGGCCAGTGTTGGCTCGATCGTTGGCTTCTGCAGAACTCTGGGTGTGAAAGGTTTCGCCAATTTCAAGATCGCCTTGGCGCGAGAGTTAGCTCAGGGAGGATTCTCGGGAACGGCCCGGATGGTCGATGGTCAAGCGCCCACTTCTCTATTCGAGAGTGTCTTTCAGTTTCATGCTCAGAGCCTGCGAGAAACCTTCCAGCTGAATACCGAGGACACCCTGAAGAAAGCCTCCCGAATTCTGGAATTGGCAAGGCGGATTGAATTTTTTTCAATCGGGATGTCGTATCCGGTCGCCTACACGGCCTGCAACAAACTGAGGCTCATCGGTATCCCAGCAACCACGCAGTCTGACTCCCACTTGCAGCTCATCGCCGCGACCCAACTTCAAAAAGGCGAGGTAGCTTTTGGCATTTCCTGCTCTGGCAGAACCCACGAAACCGTTCAATGCCTCCGAACAGCCCGCGAAAACAAAGCCACAACGATCTCTCTGACGAACTGCATGAAGTCACCCATTACCGAGCACTCTGATTTGGTGCTGTATGCCACCCCAAGTGAAGTCAAGTATTTTCAGGCCCCCCTGGCATCCCGCATCACCCAGCTGGCCTTGGTGGATGCCCTGTTTGTTGCTATTGCTCAACGGCGCAAGAACAGAACGACGATCCAGCTGCAGCGTGCCGGCGAGAAGTTGTTAGAGCACCGTCTCAAGAAGCCCTGAGGCCTTCACGATAGTCGGGCGACTTTTCAGCCGCCACTCGAGTCTCTACCTTTGTCCGTGGCTATCCAACCGATGAATCCGACCTTTGCCAAATACCGGTCGTTTCCAAGGCTGCTTTCTCTTCTCGTTTGCATGTTGGGCGTCTTCGACGGCGCTTTGCCATTGCCGCAGCTGCTGGCTCAGCAGACAAACGAGCCAGATGGAGAGTTCTTTCATACTCAGATCCTGCCCATCTTGCAGAGTCGCTGTCAGTCCTGTCACAACGACACCCTCAAGCTGTCGGGGCTGTCGTTGCAGTCGGCAAGTGGGCTCAACATAGGAGGACTACACGGTCCGGTTATTGTTCCTGGCAAGCCTGAGCAGAGCCGCCTTTTCCGCCGGGTAGCTCGACTGGAAAAGCCCTATATGCCGATGGAGGGGGAACCACTGCCGCAGCGCGAAGTGGCATTGTTGAAGAGTTGGATCGAAAAGGGAGCTGGCTGGCCCCAATCGGTGCCCCCGCCGTTGGCTGAGGCTGCCGACAAACAGGCGACGCCTCGGGAGGCAGGTCTTTCTGCCAATGCCCGTTTCTTTCAGGAAAAGATCTCTCCGATTGTGTCTGGCCGCTGTCTCTCCTGCCACAATGATGAACGCAAGTATTCAGGGCTCACGCTGGAATCCTACCTTGGGTTCCAGAATGGCGGATGGCATGGTCCGGTCGTGGTCCCTGGAAAGCCTGACGAAAGCCGCCTTTACAGGGCTGTAGCGCGTCTTGAAAAGCCTTACATGCCTCTCGGTCCGGGCGGTGGTCCAGGGGAACCACTGCCGCCTGAGGAAGTGCAACTCATCCGGCAGTGGATTGAAGGCGGCGCCGAATGGCCCAAAGAGGCGAGAGCTGAACAAGCCGAAAAGGCCAGGTTTGCAACGCTACAAGAGCTCAGGAAGTTGGAAGAGAGACCCATCACTCCTGAAGAACGACAGTGGTGGGCCTTTCAAAAGCCTGTTCGACCCCGTGTACCGCCAATCAAGAGCTTGACAGACGTCCGGAACCCGATTGATGCCTTCGTTCTGTCGGCGCTGGAAGCAAAAGATTTGCGACCCGCTCCTCTGGCCTCGAGACGGGCGCTGATCCGGCGCCTTTACTTTGATCTGATTGGCTTGCCGCCGAAGCCCGAAGACGTCGAAGCCTTCGTGAATGATCCTGCGGCAGACGCCTACCCGAAGCTGGTTGATCGTGTCTTGGGCTCAGAACGCTATGGGGAACGCTGGGCTCGTCATTGGCTGGACGTGGTGCGCTATGCCGACAGCGACGGTTACGAGTACGACCGCCTTCGCCCCAACAGCTGGCGGTATCGCGATTACGTCATCCGATCCTTCAATCAGGACACTCCCTACGATCGGTTCATCCGGGAGCAACTCGCCGGCGACGAGTTGCCGGATCTGAATTATGATTCCCTGGTTGCGCTGGGTTTCTGTCGCAACGGGCCTTTTATCGGGGACATGGTCCTGATGCAAAATGAAATGACCCGCCAGGATGAACTAGACGATATTGTGACGACGACTGGCGCCGCTTTTCTGGGACTGACGGTGGGATGCGCCCGTTGTCATAACCACAAATACGATCCCATTCCTCAGAAGGACTACTATCGCCTTGTAGCGGTCTTTGCCTCCAGCGTGCGAACGAACTTGCCGTTGGCGCCTCCGCACCTGGTCGAGAAGTACGAGCGGGAGGTCCAGGAAATCGACCGCAAGATCGACGGGCTGGCTCAACAGATTCGAACATTGCAGAAACCTACGCGCCAGCGCTTGCTGGAGGCGAAGTATCGGGAACTACCCGAACCCCTGCAACTCGCCCTTCGCACTGAACCCGAAAAGCGCACTGAAGCTCAAAGACGACAAGCCGTGCAGGTGCTGGCTTCCACGAATGTGACAGAAGCCGAATTGCTGGCCGCTCTAAGTGAGGCCGATCGCAAGAAGAGCGATGAGCTCAAAACTCAGATTGCGGAATTGGAGAAAACCAAACCCGTGCCGCTGCCCGCGGCGATGGCGATCACGGATCCAACGACCAAGCCGTCCAAAAGCTACTTTCTGCATCGTGGCAGCACGCTGAGCAAGGGCTCGGAGATGCAGCCCGGAGTACTGGAAGTCCTGACGACGACCGGCGCGGAAGTAAATCTCAAGCCAGCTCCTCCTGCTGCCAATACCACAGGTCGGCGGCTGGCTCTCGCCAACTGGCTCGCGAGCGAAGACAACCCGCTGACTGCGAGAGTGATGGTGAATCGACTTTGGCAGCACCACTTCGGCAAAGGTCTGGTGGGTACCCCCAATGACTTTGGCAAAATGGGAGAAACGCCCTCTCATCCGGAACTGCTCGACTGGCTGGCTACAGAGTTTGTGCGCCAGGGGTGGAGCATTAAGGCCATGCATCGGCTGATGGTGACATCACGAACCTACCAGCAAGACTCTTCCTCTTCCGACCCGGCCAATTTCAAAAAAGACCCTGAAAACCGGTTGCTCTGGAAAATGCCTTTGCAGCGGCTGGAAGGCGAGATTGTTCGCGATGCCATTCTGGCGGTCAGCGGCGCACTCAGTCTGAAGGCTGGCGGTCCGGGAATCTTTCCGGAAGTCGATCGAGGCCTGATCGAGAGTTCTCCCAAGGACTCGCCCCAGTTATTTTACCAACGCTGGCCCGTGAGTCAGGATGGCCCGGAGGTTTGGAGGCGAAGTGTCTATGTCACGCAGTTGCGGACCGTCACCGCGCCCATTCTCGATTTGTTCGATCCGCCCGACAACATCTCCTCCTGCCCCAAACGGAACACAACGACGGTCGCTCCACAGGCCCTGCAACTGCTCAACAATAAGTTCGTGACAGGGCAGGCCGTGATCTTTGCTGAGAGATTGCGCAACGAGGTTGGCCGCGATGTCGCTCTGCAAATTGAAAGGGCTTTCCTGCTGGCATTCGGTCGCAAGCCGGAGCCACGAGAGGTGCAGGCCTCGCTGGCGTTTCTGAAAAGCCAGGAGACCTATCATCGGACTCACAATCTCCGGGTTGCGGATCAAGGCGTCGATCCGGCTGAGATTCAGCCTCCGGACAAAGCGGCTTTGATGGATTTGTGTCACTCATTGTTTAACACGAATGAGTTTATTTACGTAAATTGAAAGGAACAAGGCGAACGGGGAAAGGAGTGCTCCTAATTCCAGGGCTGGCTTCCTGTCAGCTGTCTCTCTCGCCTTGAACCTCAAGGGACGATTCCGATGAACTATCAATTCTTATCGAGACGACGCTTCCTCTGGGAAATCGGAGGAGGCATCGCTGGTCTGGCCCTCTGTGACCTTTTGAAGCAGCAAAACCTGCTCGCTTCTACGGGAGCCGCAGAATCTCCGCTCCTGCCCAAGAAGCCGCACTTTCCGCCCAAGGCTAAAGCGGTGATCTCTTTATTCATGAACGGAGGAACCAGTCATCTTGACACCTTCGATCCCAAACCAGAGTTGACGAAGCGCCATCTCGAAGCGCCCCCTCCCAGTTTGAACATTCAGACCTTCTTTCCCAATCCCGGCACGTTCTTGAAGAGTCCCTTCACGTTCAAGCGTTATGGACAGTCCGGGATCGAGGTGTCGGAGCTATTCGCTCAAACAGCCGAATGCATCGACGATATTGCCGTCATCCGCTCCATGCACGCCCTGAGCAACAACCACACGCCCGCAATTCTCCAAATGATGACGGGATTTATCCAGCCGGGCCGGCCCTCTCTCGGCTCCTGGAGCATCTACGGACTTGGGACAGAGAACCAGAATCTGCCGGCGTTTGTAGTGCTCCTGGACAGCATGGGAGGGCCGCTGGGAGGCTCACAGAACTGGAGCGCCGGCTTTCTGCCCGGCGTGTACCAGGGAACGCCCTTTCGCAACCATGGCGATCCCATTGTCGATCTCGGCTCTCCCAGGTTCGTAGAGCCGGAGCACCAGCGCAGCCGCTTGGATTTTATTAAGACATTGAACGAGTATCATCTCGAGCGGAATACGCTCGACTCTGAACTTTCCGCCCGAATTGCCTCGTATGAACTGGCCTTTCGCATGCAGAGCCAGGCTCCTGAAGCCGTCGACCTTTCCAAGGAAAGCGAGGCAACCCGGAAGCTCTATGGAATGGACGATCCTCAGTGCCAGCACTTTGGTCGCAACTGCTTGTTGGCCCGTCGCCTCGTCGAGAAGGGAGTTCGGTTTGTCCAACTGTACGGCGGCGGCAATGCGTCAGACGATTCCTGGGATGCTCACGGGAATATCGAGAAAAACCATCGCCAGCGGGCTGCGGGCGTAGACAGACCGATTCGCGGACTGCTTAAAGATCTGAAGTCTCGCGGGCTGTTGGAATCCACGCTGGTGTTGTGGCATACCGAGTTTGGCAGGATGCCGATCTCTCAGTCGGTTTCCGGTCGAGATCACAGTCCGTATGGTTTTTCGGTGTGGTTAGCAGGCGCTGGCATCAAGGGTGGGCAGGTGATTGGGGCTACTGACGAGTTTGGCTACCGGGCCATCGCAGCCCCCCACTCGGTGAACGACCTGCACGCAACAATCCTGCATCTGCTGGGCCTCGATCATACTCAGCTTACCTACTTTCACAACGGCCGGATGCATCGCTTGACTGACGTCGCTGGTGAAGTGATTCCTCAAATCTCTTAGAACCTCAGCCATCAGCGTTCAGCATTCATCCTCTGCCGTACATCGGCAAGCCAGCATTTCTGAAGAGCTGAACGCTGACAGTGATCGCTGGCCGCTCTTCATTTGCAAAGGAGTTTTTCATGCCGCACCGTTGGCTGGTCTTCGTGTTGGTGGAAGATGAAACCCGTGCGCTTTCGGCTCAGAACGACAGCTTCCAGTTCGACGTTCGCGGCTTTGAGATCAAGACCTTCAAGTTGAAGATCAAGCCGCTGCCGAAGCCGTAGAAATCCCTGAGGCGGCACCGGGGGCCGTGAACAAATTCGGGAGGGCGAGGCTCCTGCCGAGCCGCCTGGGCCTACGGCGACAAGTTGATTAAGGGACTACTTGCGACAACGCAAGCATCACGTTCGACCGGGCCTCAAAGCCGCGACCTGAATGCGTCTGGTGCATGGCCAGGGGCTGAGGCCTCGGTCAACTGTCCTGGCGAGGGAGCGCAGATCGCAGCAGGAGGAAAAGAACATGTCTGTTGAAAAATGGAACGAATCGGGTCGCGTCTGGGAAGAGGACCACGGACTGCTCGACGCGGAGCAGGTGACCAAATGCGAGCGCGCGGACGTAGCCGAGCCCTTCCGCTCTCCCGTTCCGACACGGATGATCTCGAATGGCGAATACATGCCGATGCCGCAAACCGCCAAACAAAAACGGGTCGAAGCACGGATTAAAGAACTCGCCGACGAGGCCAGCAAGAAGCTTGGGATCAGCCGGCGGCAATTCCTGGGCGGTTCGGGCGGCATGGCGGCCGCGCTAATCGCCATGAACGAGGTATTTGGAGGGTTCTTCAACGTCAGCCTGACCGAGCTGTTTGAACCGGCCGCCTACGCGCAGGCCGCACCGCCGAAGGACCTGTTTGTTTTCGACGATCAACTACACCTCGTGCGCGGGAGCCGGCCATCGCCTGCCGCGCTGCGGGCCATCGCGCAAGGACCGTCATCCGCCCCCCACGTCAAGTCGAATCCCTATAATCCGGCTGGGCAACGGGATGAGCTGGGCAACGTCTGGAGTGTCTGGAACCCGGCGCTCGTTGGTCTGCCGATTGATCCCGGCTACGCTCACATTACGCAGTTCATCAAAGACGTGTACCTGGACAGTCAAGTCACAATCGGACTGCTGAGCAACGTGACTGCCTCGATGGTTCAGACTGAGGGCGCACAATCCCGTGCGCCGCGGAACGCGCAGGAGGCTCAGCGCGGCGAGATTCTCACGGCCGCTCAAACCGCCGCCGCGCGGAATTTCATCAACGAGATTTCCGGCTCCACGCGCATGCTTTGTCATGGCTTGCTTTACGTCGGCAAAGGCAACCTGGCTTGCATCCAGGAACAGATCGATCAGAACGAACCGGACTCGTGGAAGGGCTACAACATTTCAAACTCCGCGAAAGTGGATGACGATCCCAGCAGCCTCATGCGGCAATGGCGGCACGATGACGCCGCGGTGGCGTATCCGACGTTCGAGCTGATCCAGAAAAGCTACGAGCGTCTGAAAAGCCGAAAACCCGGGTTCAACAACATTTGTGTTCACAAAGGCCTGGCCCCCGGTCCGCCCGATCCGAAGCGCGGCCATCCGGATGACTTGCCCAAAGCGGCGCGTGACTGGCCGAAGCTCAACTTCATCACTTACCACGCGTGCATCCAACCGAACTTCTTCATGGCCGACACACTGCAAGAGGTCAAAGCGGGCAAGCTGCGTGGCGGGGTGCCGAACATTAGTTGGACGACCGAGTACGCTCAGCTCGTTCAAGGTCTGCCGAACTGCTATGCGGAGATCGGCACGACGTGGGCCTCGTCCGTGGTGACGTTCCCGACGATCGCGGCGCATATCATGGGCCAGCTCATGAAGTTCATGGGCGAGGACCGGATCGTGTTCGGGTCGGATTCGGTCTGGTATGGGTCGCCGCAATGGCAGATCGAGGCGTTGTGGCGGTTCCAGATTCCCGCCGCGCTGCGCGAGAAGTACGGCTATCCGGAACTCACCGAATCGGCCAAGCGGAAGATCTTGGGGCTGACTTCTGCCAGGTTGTATGGAATCCAAGCCGTGGACACGGGCGTGTACCGCGCCGTTCCGAAAGATTACGAGTCGCGGATGACTACGGAACTGAAGACGCTTTTGGAGTTTGGCCAGTTGAGAGGAGACAATCTGGCTAGGATGAAGGAGACATACCTATCCCTGGCGATCGAGCCGGACCATAGCCGCTACGGGTGGATGCGAGTGAGGGCATGACCTGGTACAAGGCCATTGCCACAGGACACGTCCGCTTCGCAGAGTTCCTGGGCACTGGACCCTTCCTCGTTGACGCAGACGAACTTCACTCCAACTTATGTGGCCGAACACATGCCATCTAGCACGGACGAGCATGCCGGGATGGGCCACGGCCTCATCAGAAATCTCCGTCCTTCACGTACGGATGGCTCCACAGGGTCACCTGCAGAAGGCATGACTTGACCCATGCGGCGTACATTTTCTCGATATCCTCGGGGGAGTGCCCTTGCTTCGCAAGGAACGGCTTGAGCGTAAACGTCACAGGGAATATCAGGAGGAACAGATCCCGGAATGGGACGTTGTTGGTTGAGGCCGCACCGTCAGTGCGGTTTTTCTTCGTACGGTGGTGGCGGAGGCCAATCTCGTGCTGGTAGTCAAGCCACTTCTGGTCGTAGTCGGCGCGGGATGTGTCGAGTATCCACTGTCCGAAGCGCTTGCGGACCATGTCCAGGTAGTCAGTCACCGGCTTGCCATCGCTCTTGCCGGTAAACGACGCGAGGAGGTGAGGGTTAGAACCGACGAAGCCGTACCAGACGTCAAGGATCGCCTCGACTTGATCTTTCACCACGTCATGGGAGAGGCGCAAGTACTTCGCGTCCTCATCTCCAAATAGGACGCTTTTCTTCATCAGCTCGAACTCTGCGAGTGTCACGGGGGAGCGCGTAACCGCTCCGGTGCCATAGGTGTATCCGGCAATCTTCGCTGTCTCTGTCATAGGTTAGCTCCTTTCCTTCGTCGAGTTCTACGCATGTGGTTCTCTGCGCGCCTGCATGTTATACAGCCTGCCGCGCTTGTGTCAGGAAGGCACTTTTCGGTAAGGTACTTCTACTATGATTGAGAACGGCTCCTCAGTTCGTGCGCTCCACGATTTGAAAGAGGACAGCTCCATCCCCGTCAGCTCGATGGTCGAGAGCATCGTCGGATGCAAATGGTCTGTCCGTCTGCTCAGGCTTTGCGCCGACGGTTGCAGTCGGCCCAGCGCGTTCCTTCGGGCTTGCCCGGGCCTCTCTGCGAAGGTGATGAACGAGCGATGGCGGAAGATGATCCGCTTCGGCATTGTGCAGCGTACCGTGTTCGGCGAGAAGCCTCCCGTCGAGGTGGAGTACCTCTTGACGCCCTTTGGCCGTCGTTTCATGGGGATTCTCAACGAGGTGCGTCGGCTTCAGGAGGCCGTTGACAATGCGGATGTCTCAGATAACAGTGCGACGCAGCAGGAAGCGAAACCCAGGAATCGATTGAAAAGCTGATAGGTTGACAGTCGTCTTTGGCTACTGCAGCCTATTGACACGCGGGGGAGTTCGCGGCGCGGTCCGGTTGGCAGGAAAGGCGGCGCGGTACCTGGAGCCTTAAGTAGTTGGACGCACGTTTGATTCGTCTTGGATCCCTGGACTAACCAAATGATGAGAAGAACTGCTGCAACACTCTTCAGAAATCGCCGCTCGCGAGTGTTGTTGATGGCTGCGTCAGCCGCCTGTCTCATGGCGGCGCTGCTGGCGCCCGCCGCCTTGACTCAGAATATCGAACCCTTCACGGCAGATCTGACAATCCGCGCCGACCAACCCAAGGGCACGATCAATCGCAACATCTACGGCCATTTTGCGGAACACTTAGGCCGATGCATTTACGAAGGGATTTGGGTGGGCCAGGACTCGCCAATCCCCAACACCCGCGGCATCCGCAACGATGTCGTGGCGGCGCTGAGGAACTTGAACATCCCGGTTCTGCGCTGGCCGGGCGGGTGCTTTGCGGACGAGTATCATTGGCGCGAAGGCGTCGGCCCGCGCAACCAGCGGCCCAAACGGATCAACACGCACTGGGGCGGCGTGATCGAAACGAACCATTTCGGCACGCATGAATTCATGGATCTGTGCGAGATGATCGGCGCCGAAGCCTATGTCTGCGGCAACGTCGGCAGTGGCACGCCCCAGGAGATGATGGAATGGGTGGAATACATGACGTCGGATTCTGATCTCGACCCTCGTCAACCTCCGCCGCCAGAACGGGCGGGACAAGCCGTGGAAGCTGGCCTACTTCGGCGTGGGTAACGAAAGCTGGGGTTGTGGCGGCCGGATGCGACCGGAGTACTACGCCGACGAGTACCGCCGCTATGCCACTTTCGTCAAGAACTACTCCGGCAGCAGCACCCAGAAGTTCGCCTGTGGGGCCAACGTGGATGACTATGACTGGACCGAAGTACTCATGTCCCGGGCCGGGCGGCAGATGCAGGGCCTGTCGCTGCACTATCTACACGCTGCCAACAAGCAAATGGCAACAGAAGGGTTCATCCACGCAGTTTGGCGAAGATCAGTGGCACTCGACGCTCGTCCAGACGCTCGCGCATGGATGAGTTGATCCAGAAGCATAGTGCGATCATGGACAAACACGACCCTGAAAAGCGCGTTGGCCTGATCGTGGATGAGTGGGGCACCTGGTATGACGTCGAGCCGGGAACGAATCCCGGGTTTCCTCTATCAGCAGAACAGCATTCGAGACGCGCTTGTGGCCGGAATTAACTTGAACATCTTCAACCACGCGCTCCGACCGGGTGCAGATGGCTAACATTGCGCAGACGATTAATGTACTGCAGGCAGTCATTCTGACGGACAAGGAGAAGATGATCCTCACCCCGACGTTCCACGTCTTCGAAATGTACAAGGTTCACCAGGGTGCAACGCTGATACCGGTCGAGCTGAACGCGCCAGAATACAGGGTCGGGCAGGCAGCTATTCCTTCGCTGCACGCCTCCGCTTCGCGCGATAAGGCGGGGAAGCTTAACGTTTCCGTGGTCAACCTGGACCCAAATCGGTCGGCACAGGTCTCCACGAGGGTTGCTGGCGCAACTGCCAAGAGGATTGCGGGCCGCGTGCTGACGGCTCAGGCGATGAACACAATTAACACGTTTGACAAGCCCGATACCGTCAAGCCCGTGCCGTTGGCCGCAGTTCAGGTTCAAGGAGATCTGGCCAAACTGACGGTGCCGTCCAAGTCGGTGGCGGTGTTTGAGATCCAATAGGGGCCCCACCTCGTGCCACACGGAAGCCGTGAAAAATCGGGAGGGCGAGCCGTCTCCATAGGCTCCTCTGGAGCCAAGGCTGGTCGGCGATTGCATGACCCTCTCGTGTCCAGTGCAAACGAAGGGGACACGCTGAGCCCTGGAAGTTCTTTACACCCTCAAGGCAAACCTACTGGCAGGAGAGACCATGGAAGTTCCTTTGACGCCACTTGAGTTCGCGCGGCGGGCTCGCAAGCTCTACCCTGAACGCGAGGCTGTCGTGGACGGTAAACTGCGGTTGACCTATGGCCAATTTTTTGATCGTTGCGATCGATGGTCGTCGGTCTTTGCAGAACCTCGGGATACGACAGGGCGATCGTGTGGCCTACATCGCACCGAACACGCATCCCAATGATCTATCTACATGTTCCCCAGGTAGGAGCGGTTTTGGCGCCCATCAACTATCGCCTGACTGCCGATGACTTTGCCTATCTCATCAATCACAGCGGCGCCCGAATTGTGTGCGCCCACTCGGATTATCTGGAGGGGGTCGACCGCGTCCGCGCGCGGCTGCCGAATGTGGAGGCGTTTGTTGCGCTCGAAGGGAGCCGGCCTGGCTGGCTGGATT
The DNA here is from genome assembly GCA_963752385.1 of uncultured Acidimicrobiia bacterium. Classification (GTDB taxonomy): domain Bacteria; phylum Acidobacteriota; class Terriglobia; order Versatilivoradales; family Versatilivoraceae; genus CAVVYL01. The sequence continues at coordinate 74,446 of CAVVYL010000027.1, forward strand.
ACGAAGCCATGCTGGCGGAAGCACCGGAAGACTTCGCGCGGCCTGCCATTCGGGAAACCGATCTCTTGACGATCAATTACACAAGCGGCGCCACTTCAAACCCAAAGGTGTGATGATTACTCATCGCAACGCTTCCATGAACGCGGTCGGCACGCTCATTCATCACCCCATGACATCGGCGGATCGATATCTCTGGACGCTGCCGATGTTTCATGCCAATGGATGGACGTTCGTGTGGATTGTGACAGCAGTGGGAGCGTCCCACATTTGCCTGAGAAAAGTGGAGCCGGCGTCAGTATTCGAAAGGATCGATCAAGAATCGATTAGCATCTTTTGTGCAGCTCCTACGGTTCTCATCAGCATTGCCAACGGTCCGGAGGAGATGCGACGCCGAGCGCAGCGCGGCGTGCGTCTCCTCACGGCTGGTGCGCCTCCGGCAGCGGCGACCATCGAGCGGATTGAAGGGGAGCTCGGCTGGACGGTCACTCAGGTATACGGGCTGACCGAGACCGCTCCCTTATCACCGTTTGCGAACCGCGACCGGAACATGAGCGGCTTTCGTGTGAGGAACGCGCCCCGATCAAAGCGCGCCAGGGAGTGGAACTGGTCACCTCGGGAGAACTTCGAGTCGTTGACGAAGCAGGACGCGAAGTTGCCCCATGACGGAACGACCCAGGGTGAAATCGTAGCTCGGGGAAACGTCGTGATGCAGGGCTATTACCAGGACCCGGAAGCAACGCCCGAGTGATGCGCGGCGGCTGGTTCCATACGGGGGACGCGGCGGTTGTCCATCCTGACGGGTATGCCGAGATTCGCGATCGCCTGAAGGACGTGATCATCAGCGGAGGCGAAAACATCTCATCGGTAGAGGTCGAAGGGGTCCTGCTGCGGCACCCGGCTGTGCAGGAAGTCGCCGTCGTCGGCCTTCCTCATGAGTACTGGGGAGAAGCGCCACAGGCGTTTGTCGTGCTGAAAGCCGGCGCTGCAGCCACAGAAGAGGAACTGCGACAGTTCGCCCGCGAGAGGCTAGCACATTTCAAGACCCCCCGGGGTGTGACGTTTCTGACGGAACTTCCAAAGACGGCCACCGGCAAGGTCCAGAAATACGTCCTCCGCCAGCGATCGGAAACCGTGAAGCAGGCTGGGATGAAGACAGAGTGAAGCTTGACTTTAGTCTCTGAAGTGAAGGACACCCATTGGGGATGGATCCGATTCCCGGGTTCTGCTTCAGTTACGTGTCAGGCCACCGCAGGCTCAACGCTGAGAGGAGGCCTCTGGCAGGATCCAGGCCACGAGCAGTGCCGGCGGTATCAGTAAGCCGGCGTAGAGCAGGGCGATACGAAAATCGCCGACTTGGGAAAACAGTCCGAAGAACACGGTGCCGAAGGCAGCCGCAATGCGACCGACGTTGTAGCAGAATCCTGCTCCCGTCGTTCGCAGCAGCGTGGGAAAAAGAGGAGGCAGGTACATCGTAAACAAGCCGAAGACGCCCGAAAACAGTCCGATGCAGGCCAGCCAGACGACGAGAGAGTCATAACCGCGCGGAACCGAGTAGGCGCCCAAATAGGAAAAGAAGAATCCCAGCAACATGAAAGCAATTGCCCGCCGATAACCCAGCAGAGTGGCCAGCCATCCGGCCAGGAAGTTTCCCAAGACCGCAGAAACGATGACGATGAAAAACGACTTGCTCACCAGTTGTTCGCGATGCTGGACGGTCCAAGTAGCCAATTCAGGAAGGTTCCGCAGATGCTGCTGGTTCCAGAATTGAAAAGCCCACCAGGCAGTGAGGCTCAATGAACAGACCAGAATGGTTTTGACGCTGACTGCACGAACTCCGCCTCGGAAGAGGTCTGAGACGGGCGGCTGATCGCGCCCGGCGCTAACCTTGGCCTGGTGCCATTCTTCGGGCTCCGGCACTGCCCGCCGAATCCAGAAGACCAGAAACGCCGGAAGGATGCCGACCAGGAAAACCCAGCGTGGATTCTGGTTGGCCATCAGGTAGGTCGTGACACATGCCAGCAGCACCCCGATGTTTACGCCGGTCTGCAAGACCGCCGCAATCCATGGTCCCCAGCGTTTCGGCCAGGTTTCGGAAAGCAACGAGGCGCCTACGGCCCACTCGCCGCCTATACCCAACGCTGCCAGGAACCGGAAGATGAGCAGATGCCACCAGGTCTGAGCGGAGGAGGACAGTCCCGTGAACACGGCATAAGTCAGGATAGTGAGGCTGAGAGCCCGGCTCCGCCCCAGAAGATCTCCCACCCTTCCAAAAAAGCCGCCGCCGAGAGCCCAGCCAATCAGGAATGCGGCCTGAATCCACGAGCTGTAACGCCTGACGAGCGGGTCGGCTGGAGTGCTCGCCTCCAACAGTTGCATCACAAAGGGAGCCGCCACCAGGGTGTAAAGATGCATGTCCAGGCCGTCAAAGAGCCAGCCCAGCCAGGCAGCGAGGCCCGACTTCCACTGCTGGGGGGTCAGGTCGTTCAGGCGCTCAGCCTGCTGTACCGAGGTGCCTGGCAGCACCGTCGTGCCTGGCGATTGCAGCGGTGATGTCACGGTTGGACTCCTTGGAGAATCCCGCGGGTAGCGTGATGAGGACGATTGGCACCAGGCCGAAAAAAGCCGTAGTGTAGCGCGGACCAGCCATTTTTTGGCGGGTCCGCGGCAGTTCGGTGTTCCGAGATGTAAAGCCGCAAACCGCTAGAAGCAGCGTCTGCGCTACACCTTTCGAGTCAGTTTCCTTCTGAACAACGGCGGTTCTCAACAATGACTCGTTCAGGCTCGTCCCCAGCGTAAACCCAGACCATGGCCATCGCTTGGAAGCGAATTTCACAACAGAGACTCCGCGCGCGAGTTCCAACAACGACGCCACCTGCGTGATTACTTCCAGGCGACTGATCATTCGTTATTTCTCCAGAAATCGCATCTGGGGAAGAACCCCTTGCTTGGATTTATCTGCAAGAGCCTCTGGGTAACGAAGTAGCTCGGCGAGATCCCGCCCTTGGCGAACAGCCTGCTCGATCCTTTTCTCTACGATCGCCAAACGCTGCGCCGTCTCGAACACGACGTCCAGACGCTCAGCCGGTACAACCACGACTCCATCTTCATCGCCGGCTACCCAGTCTCCAGGCCTCACGATCACTCCCCCACACTGGATGGGGACGTTGATTTCACCGGCATATTGAGCTCCGCCTGCATTGGGGACTGTGGCTCGCGCAAATACGGGGAGCCGATCGCGCTGAATGCTGCACAGGTCGCGAATGGCTCCATCGATTACCACACCGCGCAAGCCTTTCAGCCGCGCCGCCAAGGTTGTGACTTCACCCCAGAGTGCGGTGTTCAGCTCGCCTTGGCCGTCGATCATGAGAACACTGCCCTTTGGGCAGTGTGACAGAGCAATGCCCACCATAAGAATGTCTGCGGTATGGACCCGCACGGTCGCAGCGAACCCAGCCATCCTGCAATTGGCCGACCAGCAGCGCATGTCGTGATCCATGGCGCCGCCTTTGCCAAGCGCATCAGAAAGCAGAGACGTCCTGATCCCCAGGAGCTTCTTGCTGAGCCGCGCGGCTTCTGCCGCTGAATAAGGTGGTTTGCTTGTCATAGCATGACTTGAGCCGGGCTGATAGCTTTGTACTTTCCCTTGTTGGCGGTGATTTCGAAGGCCTCAGGCACCGACTGAATCCCCGACAGAACATGAGTGATCATGGGTTTGAGCCGGACTCGACCGGATGCCACTAACCTGACAGTATATTCGAGATGTTCCGAGGTGCTGATGTCCGGGAAAAGATAGCGCAGACTGCGCTCGCGGAGCGCATCGACATCCAGCGACAAAGGCTCGCCAAAAAAGGAGACTCCGACAAGCTTGCCACCGGAGCGGACAGCATCGATAGCCTGCAACAGCGACTTCGTTCCCGAAAGGCCTTGCCGGGGGCTTCCGCCAGCACACTCGAACACGACATCGGCGCCGTTTCCTTCGGTCAGGTCGCGGATTGCGGCAACCGGGTCTACCTGGCTCGCGTTGATGGAACGGTCGGCTCCAAGTTCCAGGGAGGTCTGGCAGGCTTCGTCGCGCACATCCACGGTGATGATCTTTCCAGCCCCGCAGTTGCGAACCACCTGCATGCACTCGAAGCCCATGCTGCCTTGCCCGAAGATGGCCACTGAATCGCCGATTTGAACACCAGCCGTCTCGACGGCCGCGACACTGTCACTGAGCGACTGGAGGCAAGCCGCCTCACTGTCGGAGATACGATCGTCAACTCTGACCAGAGCTGTCTCGGGTAATACCGCGAATTCAGAGAAACAGCCGGGCAAATCAAAACCGATGACGGGCCCCTTCCGGCAAAGCGTGTTTCGATTAGCACGGCAAAGAGGACAGTCACCACACGGCAACTTGGCTCGCGCAGCCACTCGATCTCCAACCTCGACTTTCGTGACACCCTCACCCAGCTCCACGACTTCCGCGCAAAACTCGTGACCGAACAACTGTACCGGAGCCTCCTTCTCAAGCCTCGCCTTGATGCGTTCGTAAGCCAGAGTTCGGATGCCTCTGGCAAGCTGGGCCTCGGTAACGCTTGGTTGAACACAGAGAACCTTTACCACCACGTGGCCGGGTTTGCAGTGCGGCGGCGGCAACCTCATCCAGCCGCAGATCGTTGAAGTCATAAAAACGCCATGCTTTCATTAAGCTTCCCTTCCGCACTCAGGAGCGGCGCTCTAGTAAAAACGAACCATCGGCCGACTCTCCAATTGCGCCGCAGGCTTCAAATGACAGCTACCAATACTCCGGCAGCGGCAGCTTCGACAGTAAGCCGCCATCCACCACTAACAAGGTTCCGGAAACATAATCCGCATAAGACGAAGCAAGAAACAAGGCAACGTCGGCAATATCCTGAGGCGTTCCCAAACGTTGCAGCGGGATAGCTTGACTCATCCTTCGTACGACAGCAGCTGCATCAGGCATCGTCGCAAGGGTCCGGTCCATCATAGGTGTATCGATGCAACCAGGACAAATGGAGTTTACGCGAATCTGATGCTTGCCAAATTCCCGGGCCATATCACGAGTCAGGGAAAGAACGGCACCTTTGGCCGCAGCATAGGGCGACACCTGTCCCGTTGTGGCCAGGGCCTGAACCGACGAGATGTTAACGATGCTCCCTTTCCCACCGCGGATCATGAAGGGCAGAGCCTGCTTGGAACAGTAGTAGACACTGTTCAAATTGACTGCCAAAAGGCGATGCCATTCAGAAGATTCAAACTGCAAAAAGTCTTTATAGAGTTCGACACCGGCGTTGTTCACCAGGATGTCGATGCGTTCCAAACTCATCCCAATTTGTTCGAAAGCTCCCGACACTTCATTCTCAACCGCTACATCGGCGCGTAGTGGAAGCGCCTGGCCGCCGGAATTCTGGATGAGCGAAGCGGTCTCCCGCACGCCACTCTCATTGATATCGATCAGCGCCACCGAAGCACCATTTTTGGCGAAAGTGATGGCGAGGGCCCTACCAATCCCCGCTGCCGACCCGGTGACGACTGCAACCTTTCCTTGAAAATTCATTGCACCTCTCGCACTCAACGATGACCTAGGCGTAGTTAGCGGCCTCAGAACCGCCACAGCTCCGTCCGCAACTGGGTCCCTTGAACCGGCCTCCCGACGACAGCGGTCGCACCCGCCGTCGCGTGAAACCTCTGTTCCTGGGCCACGCTCTCCTCACATGGAGAGACAGGCAGAATGTGACCGTTTTGCGAACTTTCTCGGCAGCAAATGGACCCACCGCTCAGAATGTCTCAATGCGAATCTCTCTGCGCCTGGTGACGACTTCACTGATCCAAACGATCAAGTGGCCACCAATCCATGAACCGCGCCATTGCTCGGCTGCAAGAGGGGCGCCATCAACGTATACACGGGCCGACTGATATCCCCAGTTGAGAACTTTGAAAGTCGGATGAATTACGCGGGCATCCTCATCTGGGACTAAACGAAAGACACAACCCTTGCGGCCTGCGGAAACTTGATACAGATTTTCGGCGGGCTCGAAACCCCTGTTTTCCCCTTCGATCATCTGCAATTGAGGCGGACTCACCCACTGCCGTGCCAAGTCGCTTAAATACTCATCGCTTTCTCTTGAGGTGCCGGTCAGCATCAGCCACGTCGTACCCCGCTCGGGTCCCCAGTGCGGGTCGACAGAAGCTGAGTGCGCCGAGGAATCATTCTGCGGCGATAAGAAATTTGTCAAAAACGTCGGATGCACCCACGGAATAATACTGACGAAGGGCATATGCACCGGGTGATCTCTCATATCTTCTTCGGTACCTTTTACAATCTTCGGACATTGGCCTGAGCAGCCCGGCCAGTTCTTGTATATACCAGGGCTTAGCCACAACAGGGTTGAGACGTGATCACCGCCGCACGCGCCACAAGCGACGCGCGGGAAATAGTCTTTGCGATTCGGAACAATTAAGAAAGGTGCTGGCTGCTTTTGCAGGCCGGGACGAAAAACATAAGCTGGCCACTCGCAGGACTGGGGATTCCGCTTACACAACCATCGTTCACCCGTCGATGGCCAACCTAACACATACGACCCTCGATGGGCGCTGCCGACACGCAAAGCCGAAGTCTGGTCTACGATCTCATTCAGTTTGGCACCTGGGGCAAAGACAAGATCCAGTTCTGCCACTTCCCAAACCACAGGTTGTCCCTGAGATTTCGTCTCGTTGCCAGGATAACCAATCAACTTCCGTACCGTCAGACCATCGGGATAGACAGTATAGAACTCTTCAGCCCAAGTGTTGCCGTGAAAGATGCTGGCTTGCTCGGTGGAATCGCAAAGAGCATATTGCCAACGAAGGACGATGCGAGCGGGGCCCAGCTCAGTGATCGCAACGTGAGTGTAGCGATTGTGCTTGTCCGAAAGTGGTTCATGACTACCCCTCTCCAGGGCTGTGGTTCCAGCCGTCTCGAGAAATTCGCTGAAGAACCACAGTTTCTCCTGGACTTCCCAGCAAGGCAAATATTGCGCCTTCTCCCATGATACTAACCGCCACGGAAGTCCCACATCAACCATCAGCGCCTGGCCAGTCGACCTCGCCCATGTCAGAGTCTCCCAGGCTGCTCGCATTGTCTGCCGCCCGGCTGAGACGGCTGGAGCCAGGTTGCCCGATGTTTTGGGTGCCGTTAGAGTGTGCGACAACCAGCCTGCCGCGGAGGCCATGAACGTACGCCGCTGCATTAAGAGACTCCCATTACTGTTTCGGCCCTGCCGAAAACACTGCCAAAGCCCTGTGGATCTTGGTTTCTCGCCGTGTCGGGTCTCGGAATCACTAAGACCCCACACTGGGCAGGCTGCCGTCGCAAATTCGATTCGGCCTCCCCTGTCCACCTGTGACGGTGAAGGGAGAACCGCTTTGAATCGTCAACACACCACCCACCTGCCAATCACCCAGGACTGCGTTGACGATCCCTGAACTAGTACCTAGGTATCGCTTGCTTCTTCCGAAAGACAGTTCGTATAGCCAATTGGCAACGTAGCGGTGGCGCACGTCGGTGAGAGAGTTGCTTCGATCGGCGTCCAGATCTCGAGCATTCTGATGGCCGCCGCCGGCGCCAATGGGTCCGGAAACCAGGCCGATCGCGTGTGACCAGGTGTAGCTGGTCATGAACGAGAACCCGCTCGAGAATCGCTTGGTCAACGTGGCTTGCAGTGCGTGATAGTTGGCGTTCAGCCGGTTCTCGACGTACGTGAAGCTGGAAACATTGGGAATGGTCGCGTTGTAAGGTCGGAGCGTGGCCCGAACCGGTCAAGCGTAGCACAAAGTCGGCAAAGGCGGTTCCCAGTCACTCTCCACCTTGCATTACAAGAGTCCCGCCTGAATATTCTTCAGTAGCCGTCAAGTACTGTGAAGAAGCCTCATTCTCAGTGAGGGTAGCGAGGAAGTCAAGACATTCAGGGCCTCGATCGCTGATTGAAGAAGGATCGAAGCCAGACAAACCAACTCGGCTGGAGCAAGCCCTGACTTTTTTGCCGGCTCAGATCACAATCCGCTGGTTCCGACCCAGTTCACAGCTGAGTGAGTCGCAAATCCTCCTCCAAGGGGCGTTTGGGTTTCAACCCAAGCTTCTGAAGGTCCCCGTGATAAGCCCTGACTGCTTCCTCAGGCGCCAGTTCGTCGTCGGCCACTCTGCGAAGGAAGCGGATGAACGTCAACTGGTGTTCGGAATGGTTGATCTTGCGTCCAAACAAAGCGGCGCGAGCACCATACTTTTTGGCCTCTGCGAGCAGCTTGAAAGCATCATGGGTAGTTCCGGATGCCCCGCCCAGAATCCCCGGAACCAAGTGAGGATCGTAAGTCGCCAGATCCTCCATGAACCTGGGGCCGTGATAAGGAATCTTCAGAAAGATCGGTCTTGCGGCGCGTGGAATACCCGCCAAGGTCCTCGCAATCTGGTCGTTCATGAAGTGACCAAGCAACTCCGGTTCGACAGCCTCCGGCACATTGGGATCGAAGACCTCAAGAAAGTGTCGGAGTCCCTTTTCTTCAGCCTCCAACCGAAACTGCCGGTATGCTTCGAGGGTTTCGCGATCGGGCTCCGCGTTGTTGTTGAAGGTCACGGAGTAGAGTCCCAGATTGCAGCCCTTGAAGCGATCTTCGGGGCTGCAGCTAGCCTTTCCACCTTGCAACTGTTCGATGGTGGCGGTTCGAAAGGGCATTGATGGTGTCCGCGAATAGCGGCCTCCGCGCACCAGATGAATGTCAGTCGTATCGTTAGCCCGAACCGCGGCAGTCACAGCCGTGTTTTCAAAGACCTGCTCTTCAATGCTGAGCACTTCACTGCTGCTCGGTGACATCAGCAAAATGTCCACCAGGCCTTGCCTGACAATCTCACGCATGAGATCCCGATATTCAGCCAGACTGCGGAAAGTCTTCCCCGGCTCGCTTGACGGCCCAGTCGCTGCCAAACCAAACGCCATGTCAGCGTCCTTGGCGTCAGCCAGAATGAAGTCCCGCGCGGTCGTGGGATTGGCGTGGATGTTGGCCAGTTTCAGATCCAAACTCTTGGAGGTCCGAGATGACATCGTCGTCGTTGAGCCGTGCTGCAGGGAAGCCGTCAAGTTTAGAAAGGTAGGAAGCCCAGAGAATCTGAAACGCCCGATCATCAGGTCGTCACGGGGACCACTCGAGAGACCTGATTCCTCATTCCGCTTTAGCGAACCTGAATCAGAGCCTTGAGATCGATGTCTGGGACTTCACTAACCGCGCTGGTGTTGCCGAGCGGGAGTGATATCTCAAGATCGATGTTTCTGCAAGTAGACTCGGAGCACGCCTGACCACGAACGGCGATTCGCGCCGGCCCGGCACTCGACGGTCGGACCTTCGCCACAAAGAGCGCCTGCCCTTCGAAGCCCCACGAGAACCAGCGCAATTCCGGCTTGGAAAAATCCTTCGGCGGCGATTGATACCACGGTCCTTCCCGCTTGAGCCCCTCGATCAGGTCGATCTCGCTGGGACGGTCGATGCCCAAAGAGCGCCTGCCCGCTAGTTTTTCCTCCGCCCTTTGTCTATTATCCATGGCGTTCGTGTGCCAGCCCGGCTCATGCGTTGCCTGGATGATCAGAAACTGACCGTTCAATCCAGCCCGGTATGAGACGCACCGTTTCAGCTCGTGTCGTACTTCCACCGGCTCGCTCCAGCCGCCCGCGTGAGCCGTGCTGGTGCATACGACGCCAAAGACAATCATTGCCGTCACCAAAGTCCGCTGGTTAACGATGATCATTTGCGAAAGGCCATCCTGTAAGTCTTGAGTTGTAATTGCTTTCGTGTCCCGTCACGAAGCACGTCCAGGCTCACCGTATCTCCAGCAGTTCTTCGAAGCTTGAGGAACAGCTCCGCAGTGTTGGCGACTTTGTCCTGTTCAACTCCGTCCACAGCGAAGATGATATCGCCCACTCGCAGCTGGTGACTTTTCGTCATCTCGGCAAACATGTCGACCCGCGTCACTTCGCTTGCAAACCCGTCGCGCTCGAAGCCGCGCTGGAGTTTTTCCGCCTCCGTTAAGGGGCGACAGTCGAAGTAGAGGCGCGGCTCGACGGTCCATTGCCGGAAAGTGAGATCGGTCCACCACCAGCGTTGAGGCAACGTCACCCAGAGATCAATCGGCTTCCCGTCCCTTTCAACTGTGATCCTCAGCCGTTCAGCTGTGCGATCGACTTTGTCATAATGATACTGCAGGTCGCCAAACGTCCAGACCGGCGTGCCATTCAACTCCGCAATGCGATCTCCCGGTTTCATGCCTGCCGCCTCAACCGCGTCCCGAACCTCCTTCACGACAAGCCCCTTTGGAACATCCAGGTGAATGCCGAGGGTCTTGATATCGGGTGAACGGTACATGTGAGCCAGTTTGTCGAGCTTGCCGTCCAGCTCGCGATGGATGTTCTGATAGTCTCCGATCAGATGACACTCGACGCAGGCGCTTCGCTTGATGGTCCGCTCCACCAGCAATGGAATCTGACGGGGAAACAGCGACGGAGGACGCTCCGTCTTCTTCATTTTGCCTTCCTGGTACTGGCGGTGGAGTTGTAAACCCTTCTCCAGAGCGAGTTCCAGACTGCTCAGACTCAGGTATGTGTCCGGCGCTTGAGAGTCTCGACCACCATATCTCATATAGATTCGCTCGTCTGCGTTCATGACGAAGTAATAGAGCGTGTTATTCCAGTCACGATCAAGCAAACCGATATCAATATCGTCCATTCTTGTAATGCGCGCACACACGAACTGGCTCAATAGTTTTCCACGTGGAGAATCGATCGGTGACAGCACAACCTGTGCGTCAAAAGCGCGCCCGGCGATTCAAGGCTCGCAACGGAACTCCAGGAAGATGGGCTTCCCAGTCCGCTGTGCCTCCTGAATGGCTTCACCATAGTTGTCCAGCCAATGAATTCCATCGTCTTGGGCGAGCAGTGGACCCAAGACTGATCCCACGACACCTGCAAGAACGGCGTACAGAACAAAGACCCGATTTGGCATCCCCGCTAGCCTCACTTTGCGACTCGCTCTGGGAGCCTGACTCGAAGAGCATCAGACCCTCAAGCGTCTGCATGGCAGATTTTCGACGTACATGAAAAGCCTTCCTCTGCAGGAAGCCCGCTGCTGTGAGGGTTTGGAGAGGCTGGAGCTTTCCAGGCCTGCCGCCACCCCCCAACGTGGAACCACAGGCGCAGGCGATTATAGCATGGCTCATGACCACACTCTCGACCGCTGATTAACAGCATGCTTGGCTGCGCCGACGCCTACGACAACGGTGTTCTGGTTCCAGGCGAGGCGATCAGGTTCGCTCAGTTGACAGCCCTTCGGTTGAACTGGCGAAGCCCCGCAACCAGTAGCAGAACGTCGAAGAGCGTCAATCCTGCCAAAACTGCCAGTAGGGAGAGATGAGGAAACTGAGGCACAAGCGTGCCACGCAACCCCTCACTTGCGTACACCATGGGATTCACCAGCACGGCAGTTTGCAGGAAGCGGAAGTTCTTGAGGGCACTCCAAGGATAATAGGTACAACCGAAGAAGATCATTGGCGCCACAACCATGCTGAACATCAGCCCGACATGGGCTTGGCCCACGCTGCAGCCAAGGACCAGACCACCGGCAGCGGAAAATAGCGCCACCAGCAGCGCCACAGCGACAAACAGCAGTGGATGATCCAAGCTTAACTCGACACCCGGGCGCAGCAGTGCCCAGCCGGCAGGAATCACTGCCAGGCCGGCAGCCAGCGCCTGCAGCATGCCTGCAACCACCTTCTCAACCGCCAGCCAGGAGATGTCCATCGGCGCCAAGAGACGGTCTTCGATCTCGTGAGTGAACTGAAACTCGCCGATCAAGGGCATCGCGACGGCCCAGATACCTGCCGAAACCATGCTGATGGCCATAATGCCTGGAAGCAACAGGCTCTTGTATTCCGGCGGCATGTAGCCGCTCCCCACCATGACTCGACCGAAGATAAACACAAACATCAATGGCTGTAAAAACGTTTGCAGCAGCAAAGGGACGAAGTTGCGGCGGGCAACATGGGCGTCGCGGGCCAGCATGGCAAGAAATGCCTTACGATTCATTCGCGCAGGCTCCTTCCAGTGTGGTGCAGAAACAGGTTTTCCAGACTGGGCTCCGAGATATGGACGTCGCACAACTCGACGCTGGCCGCCGCAGCAAGGTTGGCGACCTCCGGAACCAGCGAACCGCCCCGGTCGGCGTACAGATCGGCGCCGTTGTGCTCGCTGGCACGCACTTCTCTGACACCCGCCAACGTCTGGAGACGCTGAAGCAGATCGGAGGAGTGATGGCCGAAACGGAGACGCAACAGGAATCCTCCAGGCACGGAAGCCTTCAGCTCCCGAGGGGTTCCAAGGGCAATAACGCGGCCATGATCAATGATGGCAAGACGCTGAGACAGCGCATCGGCCTCTTCCATATTGTGGGTGGTCAGGAGAATCGTCTTGCCCCCGTGGTTATACTCGCGGATGATTTCCCACAAGAGCAATCGGGTCTGTGGGTCCAAGCCCGCACTGGGCTCGTCCAAGAAGAGCACTTGGGGGTCGTGCATCATGGCACGGGCAATGGAAAGACGCTGCATCATGCCGCCGGAGAATCCGCGAACCAATTGATGCGCGCGATCACGGAGCTTGAACCGATCCAGCAGCGCCTCTGCACGCCGGGTCCGCTCTTGTGAACCCAACCCGAAATAGGCGCCGTGAAAGGCCAGGATCTCTAAGGCTGTGAGTGAAAAGTCCAGGTTGGGACGCTGCCCGACGACTCCGATCAAACGCTTGACCGCGACTTGTTCTCTCCAGACATTCTTCTCTCCAATCCAGGCCTCGCCGCTGGTCGGACGCACGCGAGTGGTGAGGATTCCCACCGTCGTCGATTTGCCGGCACCATTGGGTCCCAGTAAGCCGAAGATTTCTCCAGGAGTAATATCCAGTGAAAGACCGTCCAGGGCCACAATCTCCGTCTTTGGCTGCTTCCGGCGCCTGCGGCTCAGGGCTTCGGAGACAAACCCGCCAGCAGCGGCAGCGAACGGAGGAGATGAATTGTAGATCTTGCGTAGGTCGCGGGTGCGAATCCCAATTCTCATACGGGCATCCCTCAGCTTGACCTGAAAAGCAGCAGGCCCTTCCAGTTTTCAGCCAGGGCAGGCATCCTCGTCAAACGAGCCAGCGTAGCGCCCGAGATAATTCCAGAGTAGCCGGGGGAAAGTCAATGTTAGGCGCTGGTCGATCTGCAGGTCCGCTCTTCCGTGTCTGCGCCACTCCTAAGCAGCAGTAGACAACAAGATGTGGTCTGTGCTGTTCAAGTCAGCGGGAGGTCTCGTCAAGATCCCCATCTGTCATTGTCTGGCGCCAGCAGCCTTGAGGCGGTTGACGATTTCCTTAGAACCGTTGCGGCGGGCGATACGCAAGGCCGTGTCTCCGTTATCGGCCTGCAAACTAACATCGACGCCTGCGTCCAAAAGAGCTTGGACAACTTTGGAGTGTCCATTCTGAACAGCATCATGCAACGCCGTTCGACCCTCCCTGTTGCGCGCGTTGGCCGTCGCACCGCTGCGCAGGAGCAATTGAACGATGTCGAAATGTCCGTTGGCGGCAGCCGCACTCAGAGCGCTCCAACCATGTCCGTTCTCAGCAGCGAGGTCAGCCACTCTGTTGACCAGCAACTGCACTACGCCGACGTGTCCTCGCGAAGCGGCCAGGAGCAAAGCAGTCGATCCATCTCTGGCCCGCGCCTCCCTGTTTGCGCCGCCGTCAAGCAGCGCTTGAGCGGTTTCAGCGTGACCCTCGTAGGCAGCCAGCATCAGAGCTGTCAGACCGTCTCGCTTGCTCGGTTCATCAATGGGAGCCCCTTTGCCCATCAGCAGTTTGGCAACTTGAGTAGAGCCTATGTGTGCCGCGTACCTCAATGGGCTCCATTCATAGGTATTCTCGTCCCGCACATTGGCGCCGTGATCCAGCAGAACAGCAGCGGCGTCAGCCTGTCCGCGAAAGACGGCATGGAGTAAAGAAGTCATCCCATCCCCGTCTGCCACATTCGGGTCGGCGCCTTGCTCCAAAAGGATGATCAGCACTCCTGCGTGCCCTCGCTGAGCTGCTGCCATCAGGGCCGTTTCGCCCCGAAGGTTCTTTGCGTTGAGATCGGCGCCTGCCCCCACTAAGGCTCGGACGCAGCCTGCATGTCCGCCATAAGCCGCGTTGATCAGCGCCGTTGCGCCTTGCCGATTCTTGAGACCTGCCGCGGCTCCAGCGCGCAACAGGGTCCGAAGGATCTCCAGATGCCCTTCGTTGGCCGCATGCATCAGAGCGGTCCATCCTAGTTTGTCCTGGGCGTCCACGTCGGCCCTCTGGCCAATCAGGATCTCGACAACCTGGCGATGGCCCTTCTCCGCCGCTTGCATGAGCGCCGTCTCACCGACGAGATTTCTGGCGTCAACGCTGGCTCCCCTTTCGAGCAAGGTTCGAATCTGGTCGGCCCTGCCTCGCCTGGCGGCTGTCAGCAAGTCATCGGTCAGGGCCGACTCACAATGCGCCAGGGGCACCCGCCAGCAAAGGAACCAAAGGACCAACGGTACGCAGCGCATGATTCTTCGAGAGCCTAACCCGCGCACCCTACGGCCGGCCGGCACACTGGTTGCAAGGTCAGAAGGTTCTTCAATGCTATACTCTGGACTGCGATCGTCCAAGCGGTTTTGGAGGCCTGCGGCAACGTTGTACTGACGTTCGCTTCCTTGTGACAACCCTGGAATGCCGATGCTCGAACTGAAACATCTCACCCAGCGGTTCGGTGATCAACTCGCGTTGGATGACCTGAGTTTTTCCATTGAAAAGGGAGAACTCGTCAGCTTGCTCGGACCCAGCGGCTGCGGAAAGACGACTACGATCCGCCTCATCGCAGGATTTCTCAAGCCTACCAGAGGCAGCGTCTGGATTGGAGGCCGAGATGTCACCAGCCTGCCTCCCGAACTCCGCCATGCCGGAATCGTCTTCCAATCCTACGCTCTTTTCCCACATCTCGATGTTTTCGAAAACGTGGCCTTCGGGCTCAGGGCAGCTAAGGTACCCCGTCACCAGCTCGAAACCCGCGTTCGGCGAGCGTTGGAACTGGTCAACCTGAAGGGCTACGACCAGCGAGCAATCTTCGAGCTGAGCGGCGGTGAACAGCAGCGCGTTGCCATTGCGCGTGCCGTGGCTGTTGAACCGCAGATCTTGCTGCTCGACGAACCCCTTAGCAACCTCGACGCCAGTCTCCGTGAGCGCACCCGCAAGCAATTACGCGAGCTCATAGACTCGTTAGGAATCACCACCCTGTTCGTGACTCACGATCAGGAGGAGGCTTTTGCGCTATCCGATCGCATTGTGTTGCTTTCCAAGGGCAAGTGCCAGCAAATGGGCACAGCGCGAGAACTCTACGATCACCCGGCTAACGACTTCGTGGCGAGATTTATCGGCAAGTCTAATATCTTCGAACTCAAGTTCAAGGGCTTTGGCGAAGATTGCCTGATTTTCGAGTGGCCATCCGGGAGAGAACTGCGCCTGCGGCAATCCGCTAACCGCCAACTCACAACGGGCCAGAGCTATAAGATCCTGGTGCGTCCCGAAAGGATCGAGTTCGAGAGGAAACCTGGCTATGCTCATCTTCTTCGGGCAAAGGTAGTGAATCGGCGCTATGCCGGAGCCTGGTCAGAATGGGAGTTGGAAGGAGAGGG
The DNA here is from genome assembly GCA_963752385.1 of uncultured Acidimicrobiia bacterium. Taxonomy (GTDB): domain Bacteria; phylum Acidobacteriota; class Terriglobia; order Versatilivoradales; family Versatilivoraceae; genus CAVVYL01. The sequence goes on from CAVVYL010000027.1 coordinate 90,191, forward strand.
AATCGTCATATTGGCATTGCGGACAAGCCAGCACCCCTCTGGGACGCCTGAAGAAGTCGGCCAGGTGGAGATCTATGCCCCGCCGTATACGCTGCAGATCCTGTGAAGCGATGGACGAAGACGAGACTCTGTCAATCGACCGGCGGCAGGTCTTAGCCCACCTCGGCAGCAGTGAATGATCCTGGCACCTCGCTGGCGTCGACGAGTGCTACCTCCGTGAGAATCCGTTCCAATCTGATCCTCTATGCCATAGTGCTCGTCGTTTTACTGTGGCTGGTTTTCTATCCGAATGCGTTCATTTTCATTCAAAGTTTCGTCAGAGCTGGCCAATGGACTCTAAGCAACTATCGCGAGTTTTTCAGCACCGCCTCCGAACTTGAAGCGCTCTGGAACAGCCTTTGGATCTCGCTCTGGAGCGTGCTCCTTTCCGCGCTGATCGGCACACCTCTCGCCTTCCTGTTTCATCGCTTTGATTTCCCGGGCAGAGCCATTTTTGCGGCCCTGGCTTCGTTGCCCGTGCTCCTCCCGCCGCTGGTTGGCGTCATTTCGTTTCTCTTTCTCTATGGCGAAAGCGGCATCTTTACGCGAGGCCTGCAGCACTGGCTGGGATGGAAAGAGCCACTGTTCTCGCTGCGAGGGGCGGGGGCGATACTCTTCGTTCACGCCTACACGATGTATGTGTACTTTTACCTGTTTGTTTCTGCCGGGCTCAAACGCCTTGACTTCACGCTGATCGAAGCGGCGCGGTCGCTCGGAGCCTCGCCTGTCCGTGCCTTCTATTCGGTAACCCTTCGCCAACTGACTCCGTCGTTGGCTGGGGCTTCGCTGCTCACGTTCATGACGTCGATGGCTAGCTTCAGCGCGCCCTACATCTTCGGCGGCGGCACTCGCGTCCTCGCTCTTCAAATCTACAACTCCAAGCTGAATGGTGACTTGGAAATGGCCTTGGTCGAGACCGTCATCCTGACGCTGGCGTCGGTCGTTGTTCTGGCTCTGTTACAACGCTACGAAGGAGTGTCCAAGTATCGCGCGGCCGGCAAAGGAGGCCTGCAGCCGCTGACGGTTGTCACCCATCCCGCCAAGAGATTCCTTGCCGGAGCGACCGGGGTCCTGGCAGTTCTCTTCTTGCTGCTTCCCCATCTGACCTTGATCTTGATCAGCTTCGCAAAGGATGGCACGTGGACAATGGAAATTTTGCCACCTCAGTACACTCTGGAGAACTACACGCACTTGTTTTCCAGTCTCCAATTTCTCGAGCCGGTGATCAATAGCCTGCAGATGGCTACTTTGGCAACGCTCGCCAATTTTGTATTTGCCATGCTGGCAGGATATCTGATCGTTCGCCAAAGAGTGCGAGGCCGCGTGCTTCTGAGTGGCTTGATCCTTCTGCCCTGGGCGCTGCCCGGCACGGTTCTGGCTCTCAGTCTAGCGAGCACTTTCAACCGGCAGGAGATATGGCAGGCGCGAGTCGTGCTGGTGGGCACGTACTGGCTTCTACCGCTGGCTTACTTCATACGCAACATTCCTGTGGTGGTACGGGCCGTTCAAGCCAGCTTCGAGCAATTTGACATTTCTCTGGACGAAGCGGCGCGATCTCTTGGTGGAAGCTGGTTCTACAGCATGCGCCGGGTCGTATTGCCAATGGTGCTGCCAGGGGCCCTGGCTGGGTCGATGTTGGCATTTGTCGCAGCCCTCGGAGAGTTCGTCACGTCAATTGTGATCTACACCATTCATAATCGGCCGATCTCCATCGAAATCCTGGCTCAATTGCGCCAATTTAACTTTGGAAGCGCTGCCGCCTACGGCGTATTCTTGGTAGTGCTGATTGCCGCAGTCTTTGTGATCTCGGAACGGTACTTGTCAGAAACTGGGCTGGCCCGCGAGAAGCTGGCCCAGTGATACACAGCGGTGGATGTGCGGTGTTCCGCAGGGTATCGGGATACAGGCCTCCAACATCTGGAGCACGTCTCATGAAACCAAAAACGCTCTTCCTGGTGCTGCTCCAAACAACCAGCTTTCTCCTGGTTCTGGCGGCTCAGACCCAGAACCTTACCATCGACCGGGGCATCATGGGTTTGTCGCAGGCGTTGGACCGGCTTCCCTTTATCTCGCGCGTTCTGTTTATCGCTGCGCATCCCGATGATGAAAACTCAGGCGTCCTTCCCTATGTCAGCCGTGGCCTGCATGCTGAAACGGCGCTGCTCACTTTGACTCGAGGCGAAGGAGGTCAAAATCTGATGGGCCCCGACCTGTTCGACGCGCTGGGACTCATCCGCACAGGAGAAATGCTGGCAGCCGGGGAATACTATGGCGTGCAGCAGTTTTTCACGCGGGCATTCGATTTCGGCTTTTCAACAAGCCCTGAGGAAACGTTGCAGAAATGGGGCAAGGAAACCGTGCTCTCCGATATGGTCCGAGCCATCCGCCAGTTCAGGCCCCATGTCATCATTTCGGTGTGGCGAGGGAATGCCTCCGACGGGCATGGCCATCACCAGGCGTCCGGTCTGCTGGCTCGCGAGGCGTTCCACGCCGCAGCAGACCCCACCCGCTTTCCGGAGCTGGCGCAGGAGGGGTTGCCATTCTGGAAGGTCCAGAAGTTGTACGTTCGAAGTGAGGATCGAAAAAGCGGGAACGGCCTGAAAAAGCCTGCGGTCACCGTGGATCCCGGCCAGCATGTGCCGCTGCTCGGCGCTTCTTTTCAGGAAATCGCATCACTCGGCTACAGTCTTCATCGCAGCCAGGGACAGGGTAGCACCTACTCACCGCCCGGTTCACGCGTATTCTCTTATCAGCTCATCTCTCCTGAAGATCCAACAGACTCCGGCTTCCTGGACAGGCTGGCTGTCCGGCTCAGCGACTTGCCAGAGTTGCTGCCTTCTGGAGACTCGCGTCGGCTCTCCCTGCAAAGGGAGGCGGCGTTTCTGGAAGCCGCTATTGTCAGAGCCCGCAAGCAACTGTTGCCGTCGGATTTTTCGGGGACTGTGGAACCCCTGCTCGCAGGCTTAAACAAGCTGCGAGAAATCCGGCTGTCCTTTGCAGAAAAGTCTGCCACAGGCCCGCAGGAAACACTGCGGTTCCTCTTGAACGAGAAAGAGGACGATTTCCGCAAAGCCCTGGAAATGGCGACGGGAATCTACTTCGAAGCGTTGTCAACCGATCCGGAAGTTGTCCCCGGGCAAACGTTCGAAACGACGGCCACCGTAGTGAATCGTTTCTCAGAAACACTCGAACTGGAGCATGTTGAGCTCACCAGCGAAGAGAATTGGAAGGCCGGCCTGCGCGAGGGCGCCCTGAAGCCGCTGCCTTCGCATGCCAAGCTCAGCCTGAAGTATCAGGTCACTGTTCCCGCGCAAGCGTCTTTCTCCAAACCACATTGGAGCCGGCGCAGCACACGCGAGAACACCTATGCGATCGCGAATGGGGCTCTGATTAATGCCCCGCGGGTTCCTCCGAAGCTCCGCGCCAAGTTAGACTATCGGTTGAGAGGTACCCGTCTGAGCCTGGAGCGGCCCGTCGAATACCTGGACTCCGACAATTTCAAGGGGACGCGCAAGATTCCGCTGATGGTTGTCCCCCCAATCGCTATCGAGGTAAGTCCGCCTCAGCAACTGGTCTCCACGTCTGTCACAGGGCCCCACCGTGAGGTTCAGGTCAAACTCGTGAACAACAGTCCAGCCCAAATCGCGGGTGCGCTTTTCTTGAATGGGCCACCGGGTTGGAACACCGATCCCAAACGAGTCGACTTTACGATCGGCAGGAAGCGAGAAGCAGCGACTTACCACTTCCTGCTCCAGTCTGCCAGCAACGTGCCGCCGGGACGAGCTGCGGTTGAGGCAGTCGCCAGTGTGAACGGCAAAGAGCTTGAGGAAAGCTATCGCCTGTACACTGTCCTCGATCTGTGGCGTTTTCCCCTTTACCGGAAGGCAGCGTCTGAAGTCGTTGCCTTTGACTACAAACTGCCCAGGAAGGTGAACGTCGGCTACATTATGGGAGCCGGCGACCGGGTTCCCGAGACACTCTTACAACTGGGGATTCCAGTGCGACTGCTCAGTGCAGAAGAGCTGGCCAGCGGCCATCTGCAACTTTACGACTGTATTGTGGCAGGTGTGCGAGCTTATGAGGTGCGGGATGACCTCGTTGCGCACAACGCGCGATTGCTGGAGTACGTCAAGAACGGAGGTGTGTTGATCATTCAGTATCATCGCCAAGCCCCCTGGAACAAAAGCCCAGTACGCCCCGTACCCAGCAACGATTGAGAGCGAGGCCCACCGGGTAACCGATGAAACAGCAGCAGTCAAGATTCTCGATCCTAGCCATCCTGTTTTCCATTATCCCAACCGGATCACACCGAAGGATTTTGACGACTGGGTCCAGGAAAGAGGATTGTATTTCTTTCAGAAACGCGACCGCCGCTACAAGCCGCTTCTATCATGCAATGATCCCGGCAAGCCGCCACTCGATGGCGGCTTGCTGGTTGCGGACTACGGACAGGGAAAATATGTTCTGACCTCCTATGCCTGGTTTCGGCAGCTCCCCGAAGGTGTGCCTGGCGCCATCCGAATTTTTGTCAATCTGATCAGTCTGAAGGAAAAGACAAGTGATCAAGGCAGATGAGCCATACAAACGCTGTGATGTGGAGACGAATTGGAAGGACAGATTACGCGGATCAACGCGGACAGCTGACTCCAAGCCCGAACCCCAAGCGCCAGTATCGCCAGGAGCTTTGCTCGCATATTGGCAGTTTCGCTGAGGCTGGCTTGCCAGTTTGGACTCTACTTCCGCCTTTTGCCTTTTTGTCCACTCTTCCTGGTGATCTACGTTTGTTTGATTAATCTGCGTCCCACCAGGATCTTTCCTAGAGTGTCCGTAGCTCTTTCGATGCCCACCCGATTTCATTTCTGGCGAGCGCTGCTGCGCTTTCTGCAAGGCAATTCGATGACTTACGCAGCAGCCATCGCATACTACACGTTGTTCTCTTTCTTTCCGTTGATTTTGATCCTCCTGAGCGTCAGCGGCGTTTTCATTGGGCGGTTCAAACTGGAAAATCCCATTGTCGAATCGGTGAGATTCTACTTGCCCGTTGGAGCGGATTTGATTGAGAACAACTTGCGCACGATCACAGCGTCCGGCGGCTCAGTATCGCTGCTTGCGCTGTGCCTCTTGGTTTGGACGGCCTCCGGCGCCTTTGTTCCTCTCGAGTTGGCACTGAATCAAGCTTGGGAAGTCAAGAAGGAACGTGGGTTCATTCACAAACGGATCGTTGCTGCGCTGATGGCCCTGCTGAGTGGCTACTTCATTCTGGCTTCGGTCTTCATGACCGCCATGCTGGGCCGCTTCGACACTTTCTTACGAGCGGTATTCCCCAGGGCCAGAAATCTGGCCTTGACGGAAATCTTGTTTGAGGTGCTCTTCGTTCTGGTCAGTTTCCTTGTGGCTGTCGGGATGTTTGCCTTGATTTACAAGATTGTTCCCTACACCAAGATTCGCTTTTCTCAGGTTACACCTGCAGCCATTATGGCGGCCTTCACTTGGGAATTGGCCAAGTACGCCTTCACCACCTTGATTCGTTTTTCGAACTACCGCAACGTGTATGGTTCGATCGCAACCCTCATCATGATCTTGAGCTGGGTCTACGTCTCCGTCGTCATCCTGCTCCTTTTTGCAGAGTATTCAGCACAAACGCAACGGAGCCGGTAAAGCCAGGCCTCCAAAGCCCGTGAGGTGTCCCTAGCTTTTTTTGATGAGCAGCGAGATAGTCATCGCCAGGCCGATACCAATGACAATACGACGCACAGCGCGGGGACCAAGCCACCGGGCGATTCCAGCGCTCCCGTAGCCGCCGACGATGGCGCCCACGGCCATGACAGCAGCAACTCTCCACTCGACAAGACCCACGAACATGAAATAGATCGCGGCCACACCATTGATGCACACGGCGAAGAGATTCTTCAGGCCGTTCATCTGATGGATATCAGTCAACCCAAGTAACCCGAGCGCCGCCAGCATAAGGATGCCGATCCCGGCGCCAAAATAGCCTCCATAGACTGCTACTGCAAACTGAAACAGAAACGCAGTCCCGAGCCAATGTGGCGAGGTGGTGGTAGAACTGTCGCTTCCGTGCAGCCGAAGCCAGCGCTGAACCGGGCCTTGAACCATGAAGAGTAAGGTCGCAAAAAGAATCAAGAAAGGAACCAACCTGGCGAAGACTCCGGGAGGTGTAAGTTTGAGCAGAACCGCACCCATGATGCCTCCCACGAAACTCGGAATCATGAGCATGAAGAGCTGGGGCTTGCTCCGGCCCAGTTCTTCGCGGTATCCCCACATGCCACCGAGCGAGCCCGGCCACAGTGCTACCGTATTTGTAGCATTCGCCACCACCGGCGACTGACCCAGCCAGACCAGCGTCGGAAAAGTCAACAGCGTGCCGCCACCGGCTACCGAGTTGATCATTCCCGCCAAAACTGAAGTACCAACGATGACCATCCAGTGATACAGACTCATTGAGAATCTTTCGACGAGTTGTTGATTTTTACCAATGACTCCCAGGACTGCCGCGCTGTTGGGATAGCGGTCTGAGCCGTCACAGCCGAGGCCGGTGAGTCGGATTGCCGAATCAAAATGCGTGAACTTAGCATGCTCTGAACCGCTAGCACAGAGTTTCTTTCTGCCTGTTGACTCACGAAAAGATTGCCAGCCCGGAAAACGCATCTGATATCATGCGTTTGTTCTGAACGACTAAAGCCATGAAGATCGCGTTGATCGGCTACGGCAAGATGGGCCGCGAGGTGGAGCAGGTGGCGCTTTCGAAAGGCCATGTGATCACCGCTCGCATCGACCCACTTTCGGGTGAACGAACCACACCGCATCTCTCGCCCGAATCGGTTAGCGACGCAGAGGTCTGCATCGAATTCTCGCAGCCGCAAGCGGCTGTTGAAAACATTGAGAAGTCAGCCCGCTTGAAGAAAAACGTCGTGGTTGGGACCACTGGATGGTATGAACACCTTTCGAGAGTCGAAGCCACAGTGCGACAGGAAAACACCGCTCTCGTTTACGCTCCCAATTTCTCGTTGGGTGTGAATCTCTTCTATCGCATCACAGCCGCAGCCGCTGCTCTTTTCAGTCGGTTTGAGGACTACGACGTCAGCGGTCTTGAGATGCATCATCGCAAGAAACTCGACAGCCCCAGTGGAACAGCCAAGAAGCTCACCCAGATCGTTCTTGACCACTTCCCTCGCAAGAGAGAGGTTGTGACGGATTGTCTGAATCGGCCAATCCGCCCTGATGAGTTTCACCTGGTCTCGGTCAGGTCTGGACACTTTCCGGGAACGCATTCCGTCGTTTTTGATTCAACCGCGGACACTGTCGAACTGACCCACACGGCTCGCTCCCGGGCCGGATTTGCCTTCGGGGCGTTGCTGGCTGCAGAGTGGGTTGTTGGGCGCAAAGGGGTCTATACCTTCGATCAGGTCCTGGAAGATCTGATGCAGGCTTAGGGCACTGGCTCCTCCCTCGCGCCGTTCTCAAGCCAAATTGTAGTGCGCTTGAAATCTCGGAGGCTAAGAACCATGGCCGCTCAACCCTTATTTCGTGGCGCTATGACGGCGCTCGTGACTCCCTTTAACCGCTCGGAAAAAGTTCATGAAGAGCATCTGAAGCGCTTGATCGAGTTCCAAATTGCCGGCGGCATTGACGCGATCGTACCGTGCGGTACCACTGGAGAAGCATCCACACTGGAATATGATGAGCATTTTCGCGTTTGCGAGCTGACCACGAACCTTGTCAACAAACGGGCCAAAGTCATCATCGGCGGTGGAAGCAACAATACACATCGCGCCATTGAACTGACGCGCTTTTCGAAAGAGATCGGAGCCGATGCCGTTCTCTCGGTGGGCCCCTACTACAACAAGCCCAGTCAGGAAGGTCACTATCAGCACTTCAAGGCGATTGCTGAATCGGCCGACATACCCATCATCATTTACAACATTCCCGGGCGAACGGGAGTCAATATTGAACCCGACACATTGCTCCGGCTGGCGGAAGTCCCAAACATCGTTGGGGTCAAGGAGGCTTCGGGGAATCTCGATCAGATGATGTTGATCTTGCGGGATCGTCCGAAGCATTTTGCGGTCCTGTCGGGCGATGATTCACTGTCGCTGCCGCTGATCTCAGTGGGTGGTGATGGCTGCATTTCGGTTCTTTCGAACGAGATGCCGAAGGAGTTTACGCGAATGATCCATGCTGCTCTGGAGAGTCGATGGGATGAGGCTCGCCAGATTCATTATCAAACTTATGCCTTGATGCGCGCTAACTTTTTGGAAACCAACCCAGTGCCGGTGAAGGCGGCGCTGGCCATGATGGGGCTGATCGAAGAAGTGTACCGCCTCCCGCTCGTCCCCTTGCAATCCAAGAACCGGGAGAAGCTGCAGACGGCTCTCAGGGAGTTGAAGTTGATTTGAGGGCAACGTGGCCACTGTGGCACTGAAGGGAGAAACTCCGGCTGGACGCAGATGAACGCCTTTTCAAGGAAAAGTTAGGAAGAAATGCACTCCCAACGGGCCTGGCAAATGAATTCGGTGTATTGCGGGAAAGAAAATCCTTGGCCGTCCTGGGGCTGCTAAACCCTGTTTTTCTCGGCAATCTCTATGGATCTTGAAAGACTCGTACCCCTCCATTTCGCAAAGCCACGGGAAGAGCTTAGCGACGAATCACGTGAGATCTTCGAAGCCTTTGTTGCCAAGCTGGACTCAGGTGAAATTCGAGCCGCAGAAAGACGAGATGGACAGTGGCGAGTGAATCACTGGGTCAAGCAAGGCATTTTGCTCGGCTTCAAACTGGGGGTCAACGTTGACTTTTCGATCAACGACACCTTTCAGTTCCGCGACAAGCACACTTATCCCCCGAAGAACTTCAAGGCCTTGTCGCAGAGCATTCGTGTAGTTCCAGGTGGATCATCCGTGCGGCGCGGAGCCTATCTGGGAAATTACGTCACCTTGATGCCGCCCATGTACATCAACGTGGGCGCCTATGTCGACGACGAAACCATGGTGGATTCTCACGCGCTGGTCGGTTCCTGCGCGCAGATCGGAAAGCGCGTTCATTTGAGCGCCGGCAGCCAAATTGGAGGTGTGCTTGAGCCGGTAGGTGCTTTGCCAGTGATCATCGAAGATGACGTGATTGTGGGCGGAAACTGCGGCATCTACGAAGGAACAATTGTCGAGAGCAGGGCGGTCATTGGGGCAGGAACGGTAATCACGGGCTCCACCCCAGTGTTTGACCTCGTGAGAAACCAAGTCTACAGGAAGACCGCGGATGGCCCTTTGGTGATCCCACGAAACGCCGTCGTCGTGCCCGGCGCCCGTCCGGCCCGCGGCGAGTTTGCGATGGAACATAGACTCCACATCGCTTGTCCGATCATCGTGAAGTATCGTGACGACTCGACCGAAGCCAGCGCCATATTGGAGGAACTGCTGAGGTAAGTTCAACAAACTGCCAGGACGGAGCACGGCCAAACGGCTAGAGAGAAAGCGAAAGCGAGAAAATCCACTGGGAGCCAATCTTCAGGCAGAGGCAGCAAGGCCAGCGCCCCTGCGCCTCCGCAGTAGACTTCACTCATGACAGATTTGCCCCTCAAACAAATTGCTCAGTCCCTGCAATCGAAGCTCGTGGAGATCCGACGCGATCTGCATCAGCACCCGGAATTGAGCAACCGTGAGTTTCGCACCGCTGGCAAGGTCGCTAGTTACCTGCGCGGTTTAGGGCTCGACATCAAGACCGGAGTGGCTCACACAGGAGTTGTCGCCCTGCTGGAAGGAAGCCAGCCCGGCCCGACGGTGGCGGTCCGCGCCGATATGGACGCGCTTCCCATCCAGGAAGCGGATGACATCCCTTATAGATCCAGGAACGAAGGAGTCAAACACGCCTGCGGTCATGATGTCCACACCGCCATTGGTTTGGGCGTCGCGGAAGTGTTGAGCCTCCTCCGCGAGCAGATCAAAGGACGCGTCAGGTTCATCTTCCAGCCGGCTGAGGAAGGGGCACCACAGGGTGAGACGGGTGGCGCTGACCTCATGGTGGCGGAGGGCGTCCTGGAAAACCCACCGGTAGAGGCGATCTTTGCCTTGCATGTCATGCCTACAATCGAGGTTGGAAAACTCGGCTATCACACGGGCCCGGTTTGGGCGAGCAACGACACGCTGGAAATCGTGATCCGAGGGCGCAAGACCCATGGCGCCTATCCTCACACCGGTGTTGACGCCATTATGGTCTCATCCCATGTGCTCATGGGGCTTCAGACCCTGGTTGGTCGCTCCGTGGACGTTCGGGACCCGTTGCTCATTTCTTTTGGGATAATCGAAGGAGGCAATCAATTTAATGTTCTTGCTGACCGGGTTCGGCTGACGGGAATGATGCGCTGCCTGAGCCCTGAGGTCCGTCGCTCGGCTCCTCACCGGATCGAAGAACTGGTGCGCGGCATTACCAGCGCCTTCGGCGCTACCCACATGTTACAAATCACTCCAGGCGCGCCCGTAACAATGAATCACCCCGATCTGCTGCAACGGTCGCTGTCGCTACTCGAGACAACGGTGGGAAAAGACAACGTGCTCTTGCAGAGGCCGCAGATGGGAGCCGAAGACTTTGCCCATTTTGCCGGAAAGGTCCCTGGGTTCTATTTTCTGTTGGGTGTCGGTAACGAAAGTCGCGGGATCACGGAGATGCTGCACACAGCCAGGTTTGATGTCGACGAAACGTGTCTCTCCGTTGGTGTTCACGCTATGAGCCAGCTCGTGTTGGGACATCTGGGACAAAACTAGCCGTCGTTTGCTGCTTTTGAGTCCTCGCCTCAAGGTCCAAGAAAAATTACAGACATTACAAAGATTGTGCTTGACAAGAAGCGCACACACCAATAGTTTATCCGCTCAACTGAAAATGATTTTCATTTTCAGTTATCGGCGAGCCATTTCTGAACTGAGCTCGCCGCTGTGCCCATGAAACAAAAGGCCTTCGGTGCGGTCACACCGAAGGCCAGCGCAACAGCCAACCCGGTCGAGCGATTTTCGCGAGTGGCGTGCGGGTGCCATCTTAGCACGCTTTTGCTCCAACTGTATTGCCGCCTTTTGGCTAAAGCGTCTGCGGAGGCACCGATGTCCAACCCCACCCCGAACCCTCTTTCAGCCCACCCGCCGGTGTTGTCCCGTTTCCACTTCTTGAGGGCTCCAGCCTCGCCGTCCTTTCGTTCCAAAGGTGGTGCCAACCGATTTGTAAGCAAACAGTGGTTCCTGACTGAAAGGTTTCAAATGTCGGTCAGCGCAGCACCCGGCCGTATCCACTCGCTATTTGAATCGAGCCCGCCGCTGGTCTGTGACCATAAGCGTGCCCTTTTGAGCGGCTGATCGAACACCGTGAATGACATGAAAGGAGACTGCTACTGTGAGCATCAAGATCAAACGGAGAAAACCAAAGAAGGACAGGCGGAGCCCGCATGGCCCGCAGTATTGGATGGCCATGAGCACACTGGCAGCGTATACCGCTTTCGGCACCAGGACAGCGGTTCTCGCGGAATCGCCGAAGGCTCGCGGCACATCAAATGGCAGCGAGACGCAGACACAGTCTTTGTCGGTCCGGCGCTTCGACATCTCGGCAGGTCCGCTCGACACGGTAGTGAGTGCCTTCGAGAGGCTCGCCGATCTGCACATCGTCTTTGCCAGCGATGACATCCGCAATGTCGCCTCTCCGGGCGTTTCCGGCTTGTATACGGTCGAACAAGCCCTGCAAGAACTTCTAGCGCGCACTGGTGTGAGCCACCGTTTCACCGCCGCAGAAACGGTGACGCTGGAACTGCGCGGACCGGATTTTTCAGTAGAAGTGACGGAGCGAGCCCCGCTATCGTCGCCGAAGTACACCGAGCCGCTGCTCGACATTCCTCAAACGATCACAGTCATTTCGAAGTCTATGATCGAGGAACAGGGAGCAACGACCCTGCGTGATGTCTTGCGCAATGTTCCAGGTCTGACGATGACGGCTGGGGAAGGCGGCACACCTGCGGGCGACAATCTCACCTTGCGAGGATTCAGCGCACGCAACGACATCTTTGTCGACGGAGTGCGCGATCTCAGTCCACAGTCGCGAGATCCCTTCAATCTGGAACAAGTGGAGGTTGTGAAGGGACCGGGATCGGCCTTCACTGGACGAGGCTCCACGGGAGGTTCTATCAACTTGGTGAGCAAGTCGCCAAGTCTCAGCCGAACCTTTGGCGGTACGCTGAACTTTGGCACCGACGGCACGAAACGAGTCAGCGCTGACGTCAATGTGCCGCTCAGTTTCCTCGGAGAGCACACAGCTTTCCGGTTGAATCTCTTGGCCCATGATTCGGGAGTCGCAGGTCGTGACGTAGTCAGCAACCAGCGCTGGGGCGCCGCTCCATCGTTGGCATTCGGAGTTGGTACAACAACACGGCTCACTCTAAGCTATTTCAAGTTGAAACAAGACAACATTTCTGATTACGGCATTCCGTGGGTGCCAGCCACCAACAATGCCCTGAGGGAATACCGTGATCAACCTGCACCTGTCCCGCGCAACACGTTTTATGGCTTTAGATCTCGTGACTACGAAAGGATGGGTGCGGACCTGGCAACAGCTAAATTCGAGCACGATTTCGGCGATGGGCTCCAGTTGCGCAACCAACTTCGCTATGGCCGTTCGACGCGTGACTCAAACGCCACGCCGCCACGTTTTGCCAGCAACGACTCAACGGTCATCAATCGCGAATTGCGGGCTTGGAACACGGAAGACGGAATTTGGGACAATCAGACCGACCTGCGCGCCAACTTTTCAACCGGACCGATCAAGCATGCCTTGATTGCCGGCGCCGCCTTTACCAACGAGAACAATATCCGTAGGACTCGCACGGGTCCAAACTCCCCTACGACGCTGCTGAATCCCAATCCCGACGATATCTACACCGGTGTCATCACAACGAGTCCGAACGTTGGGGATGTTACCGGAAATACTCAAGCGTTGTACGCATTCGACACCGTGAAGTTTGGCGAGAAGCTCGAGATGAACGGTGGCCTGCGTTTTGAGCGCTTTGACGTCGATGGAGTTACTACGGCCCTTGCGCCTGTGGCCAGAGTGGACAAGATGAACAGCGTCCGAGGCGCCGTCATTTACAAGCCGAAGCAGAGCGGCAGTCTGTATGCCTCCTATGGAACCTCGTTGAATCCATCCCTCGAAGGCTTGTCCTATAACACAGCGAACACCGCCATCGAGCCTGAAAAAACCTACACGACCGAAGTCGGCACGAAGTGGGACCTGATTGGTGCGCGCGTCTCGGTCAACGGAGCCCTATTCCGCGTCTACAAGACCAACGCAAGAACTCCTGGGCTTCTTCCGGACGACCCCCCGCAAGTACTGCAGGGCAAGCAGCGCGTCTCAGGCATGGAACTGGGAGCTTCCGGCAGCTTCAGCCGTGCCTGGAAAATCTTTGGTGCTTACACTCTGCTCGACAGCGAAATTGAAGAATCAAACAATCCGGCGGAGGTTGGCAAGAGGATACAGAACGCACCCAGGAACTCATTTAACGTTTGGTGGACGTATCAGTTCAAGAAGCTGACGATCGGCGGAGGACCACGATTTGTTGGCCGCCGATTCGGTAACAATATCAATACCCGTCAAGTGAACAGCTACTGGACGCTGGAGGCCATGGCGGCCTACCCGGTCACGAGCAAACTCGATCTCCGACTCAACCTGTACAACCTCAACGATGCTTACTATTTTGATCGTCTGGGAGGAGGCCACCTTGTACCTGGAACCGGCCGTTCGGTAATGCTGAGCACAAACTTCCGGTTCTGAGGAGTCTAGAGTTTCACCCTAGGGTGAGAAGCGACTACAAGAGCTTGGGGACCACCCGCTCGGCTCGTTCCCTCACGAGGCCTAGGCTGATTCACGGAGAAGAGAATGCTATTGCAAGTCCCTGATGTGCTTACTCCCGAGCAAGTTGCGCAGTGCCGGCAGACGCTCGAACAGGCCGAGTGGATTGACGGCCGCGTCACTGCCGGATATCAGTCCGCCCGGACAAAGGACAATCTGCAACTGCCTGAGGATCACCCGGCCGCCCGGCAACTGGGTGAGCTGATCCTGGCGGCGCTTCAGAACAATGCTCTGTTCATGGCAGCCGCTTTGCCGCTAAAGGTGTTTCCGCCGCTCTTCAACCGCTACCAGGGCGGCCAGTCGTTTGGCACCCACGTTGACAATGCGGTCCGTCAGGTCACTGGCACGCCGCACCGCGTCCGCACGGACCTTTCGGCAACGCTCTTCTTTACCGGCCCTGACGAGTACGACGGCGGTGAGCTGCTCGTGGAAGACACCTACGGCACACACAACGTCAAGCTGCCGGCGGGTAACTTGATCCTTTATCCGTCGACCAGCTTGCACCATGTGCGTCCGGTGACAGGAGGAGCACGCATTGCATCCTTTTTCTGGATCCAAAGCATGGTGCGCGACGATGGCCAGCGCACCTTGCTGTTCGACCTCGATATGGCGATTCAGCGGATCACTCAAGATGTACCCGACCATCCCTCGGCAGTGCAGCTGACCGGTGTTTACCACAACCTTCTGCGCCGCTGGGCAGACGTTTAGCTCTTGTCGATTTCGGTTGGTTCGTTTGGGTTTTGCTTCCCTGGGATCACTTGCTGCCAGCGAAGTTCAAGGTTCGGCCAAATTCGACAATTCTCCGATCGTGGGGAGAGGATGGCCGAGGGACAGCAGTCCCGCGCGGCGGCGGGTGCGACCGCTGTCGTCGCGGAGGCCGGGTAAGCGGCGTTGTTGGCGACGGAGTCGTTGTTCCCCAAGATTGCTGGTTATCTGTGGAGCACCTGCAACCTCTCGTCCCCAGGCAGAGAGAGGCCTTTCACTCTGGAGAACGCACATGACCTTTCGCAAGATCTTGTTCTGGCTTCATCTTTGCACGGGCATGGTTGCGGGTATGGTCGTCCTGACGATGTCGGTCACTGGTGTTTTGCTGATGTACGAGAAGCAGATGACTGCCTGGGCAGATCGTAAGTACCGCGTTACACCACACTCTCCGGCAGCGACGCGCTTGCCGGTGGAAACACTGCTCTCCAAGGTTCGTGAATATCGATCCGCGCTGCCTTCGACTCTCACCTTGCGCTCTGATCCTGCCGAGCCGGCAGCGCTCGGCTTTGGGCGCGAGAGTATCGTGTATCTCAATCCTTACACCGGTGAAACCTTGGGAGAAGGATCGAAAGGAATCCGAACTTTCTTTCACGTCGTCACCGACTGGCATCGCTGGCTGGGCTCGCACGGTGAAAGTCGTGCCATCGCACGGGCCATTACCGGTGCATGCAACCTCGGCTTTCTCTTCCTGGTGATCAGTGGCTTTTGCATCTGGTGGCCGAAGCAGTGGACTCGTCCTCAGCTCAGGAATGTGACCTGGTTCCGGCGTGGCCTGCCAGGCAAGGCGCGTGATTTCAACTGGCACAATGTGATTGGTTTCTGGTCGGCTGTGCCCCTCTTCATTGTCGTGCTTTCGGCGACCGTGATCTCATACCCCTGGGCAAGCAACCTGGTCTACCGTTTGGTTGGAGAGGTGCCACCCCCTCAAGGCGGGTTGGCAGGACAGAGCGGGTCGGCGAGACAGGCCTCCAGCACGGGCGGGCCCCAACGGAGCCAGGAGCAACACCCTGAAGGAGAACTGCCTCGAAGATCGGAAGGTACACCCCGTGGCATCGAAGGACAGCGATCTCAGGGATGGTCAGTGGGTAGAGAGTCCGGCGCCCGGCGCGAAGGTCCCGAGCGCTTGGGTGGACCCAGCAGTAGCCGGCCCATGGCAGGACCGCCGACGGATCTGAACCTGGATGGTTTCGACAGGCTGTGGTCCCGCACGGAGCAACAGGTCGCCGGTTGGCGCAGCATCAGCCTGCGGCTGCCAGGCTCAGCCAACGAGCCGCTTCTGTCATTCACGATCGACCAAGGCAATGGAGGCCAACCCCAGAAACGGGCCCAACTTACCTTGAATAGGACAACTGGCGAAGTCGTACGCTGGGAGCCTTTCTCAAGCCTGACTCCAGGGAGACGGCTCCGGTCGATACTCCGGTTTGCTCATACGGGGGAGGTGGCTGGCGTCATCGGCCAGACAATCGCGGGGATGGTGTCAGCTGGGGCTAGCGTGCTCGTCTACACGGGCTTTGCCCTGGCGTGGCACCGCTTTCGCGCCTGGCAGTTGCGAAGGCGATCAAAGCAGACCCTTGAGTCCATCGCTACGGCTGCTGAGGCGGTGGAAGTGGGAGTTGATCGCATGCGGTAGCAGGTCGTTCTCCTTGGCATCCAAAATGGAAGGCCTCCAACGTTCCAGTGCTGAAAGCCTGATGCATCGGCCAGCCCGTTCTTCAACTTCGCGAGTGGAGTGCGCGTCTCGAGGAAGAATTTCAGGTCGGGCCTCTTCAAATCCTTGTCATGGAAAGGGACCACTCACTCTATGGACAAACCGCACTGGGTTTTGGCCAGGAAGGAACATTTTGGCTCGACCTACCAATGCGATTGTGGACGCTTTCATTTGCAGACCGGTCCGATCAACTGCCGTTTTCGCGCGAGGCTTACTGCGACGTGGTGGACCTGTACACACCGGTGCCGCCAACTCCGAGCTGGGCGTACACCTGAATGAGTCAAACGACTCAGTTTGTTAAGTCGATCAGTGCCAAGGAGCCATTTTCATGAGCAAGAAGTGCTGCAAAAATTACAAAAAGAAGAAAGCGTGCAAGGGGTGTCCTCGCAGGGATTGAACCGGCATTCGACGTCTCCGCTGGAGTGAAGGGGACACGATAGGGTCAGCCAGTGGCCCTGGGTAGGAAAGCTAAACAACGCCGAAGCCCGGAAAGCGACCGGCAATTATCTCCTTGGCGCCTCTGATTTCTTCAAACCTCCTCGCTGCAATTTCAACCCACCTCGTTTTCAACCCTCGCAGAAAAGCTTTGCGCTGTCCTCCAGCTTGATGATTTAATAGCGCCCTTCGAGGCATCTCAACTGAGCGAGGTTCGGTCATGCGTTTTGGGATCAACACGTTCCTGTTTACCTCTCCGTTCACCAACGAAAGTACGAAATGGTTCAAGACCTTCAAGAAGTGGGGATTCGACTCGGTGGAGATTGCCATCGAACATGAATCACATGTGGACCCAGCCCATCTCAAGTCGGAGCTAGACCGGCATGGCCTGGCGGCAGGCACGCTCTGCGGCGCCTTTGGCCCGGGTCGCGACCTGCGTGGCACGCCCGAAGAGCAGCAGGCCAGCCTAGACTACATTCACTGGTTAATCGATGCCATGGTCGTCCTGGACAGCCACACTCTGGTAGGGCCTATGTATTCGGCGGTGGGACGCGCCGAGTTTGTGCCGCCAGACGAGCGCAAGGCGCAGTGGAAGCAGGTGGTGAAGCACCTGAAGACTCTCTGCAAGTATGCGGAAAAGAAAAAGAAGATGATTGCGCTGGAGCCGCTCAACCGCTTCGAGACTGATTTCATCAACACTTGCGACCAAGCGCTTCAGATGCTGAAGGACGTCAGGAGTCCGTCACTCTCAGTTCACCTGGATACCTTCCACATGAACATCGAAGAAAAGGATCCGGCAGCGGCCATTCGCAAAGTGGGCAAACGACTCGGACACCTGCATGCTTGCGGCAGCGATCGTGGCGCCCCTGGTAACGACCATATCAACTGGAAAAGCATCGCCAAGGCGCTTAGGAAAATCCGGTACACGAATGACGTGGTTATCGAGTCGTTCACGCCGGACGTCCTCGTGATTGCCAAGGCGGCGTCAATCTGGCGCGAGATGGAACCCAACAAGAATGACATCGCGGTCAAGGGACTGAAATTCTTGAGGAAGAGGCTGAGCTACTAGCCCCTTTTCATTTCGCGATTGCGGTGTCTGATCTGAGAAGGGCTTATCTCGCGATTTATTGAGAAGATAATGATAAGAACTAAACAGCTAACGCATTTCTTTGCGATGTTTCTGATGGTTTGGCTCCAGAGTGCGATGGCCGCTCAGGATGCTGCGGGCTTCACGAGCTTGTTTGACGGCGAAAATCTTTCCGGGTGGGACGGAAATCCGAAGTTCTGGTCGGTGAAAGACGGCACAATCACAGGGCAAACCACCGCCGAGAACCCGACCCAGGGGAATACCTTTCTGATCTGGAGAAATGGCACGGTTGAGGATTTCGAATTGCGCCTTTCATATCGTATTGTGGGCGGCAACTCCGGGATTCAATACCGCAGCAAAGATCTCGGCAACTGGGTGGCAGGCGGTTATCAAGCCGACTTTGAAGCAGGCAAGACTTATTCCGGCATCGTTTACGAAGAAAAGGGCCGCGGCATTTTGGCGAAGCGCGGCGAGAGAACCGTTGTCGAGGCTGGTGGAAAGGTGAGGGTCGTTGCTTCCGTCGGAAACTCAGATGAAATCCAGGCTGCCATCAAGAGCGAAGACTGGAACGAGTATGTCATCATTGCCCGAGGCAATCATCTCGTCCACAAGATTAACGGGCGAATCACGTCCGAGGTCTCGGATGAACAGCCGGAGAAGCGTGCTTCTTCAGGAATCCTGGCGCTGCAACTGCACGCTGGACCGCCCATGATGGTCCAGTTCAAGAACCTTCAACTGAAGCGGTTGAAACCAGAGGGCGTGAAGCAGATCGTATTGGTAGCGGGCACTCCCAGCCATGCGCCTGGAGATCACGAGTTCAATGCCGGCAGTCTTTTGCTGAAGACCTGCCTCGACAAAGTCTCTGGCGTGGAAGCCCAGGTCTACCTGAACGGGTGGCCCAAGGATCCCACTGCCTTCGACGAAGCCGATACCATCATGCTGTTTATGGATGGTGGAGCGAAGCATCCAGTGATTCAGGAAGACCATCTGCAGCGGATGGGTGAACTGATGAAGCGCGGTGTCGGCCTGCTTTGCGCACACTATGCGGTTGAAGTGCCCAAAGAAAAGGGTGGACCTGAGTTTCTCGATTGGATCGGCGGTTACTACGAAACCGGATTCTCCACCAATCCACATTGGGATGCGGAGTTCAAGAGCTTGCCCAAACATCCCATCACAAACGGGGTGAAGCCTTTCACGATTCGCGATGAATGGTACTTCAACATGCGGTTCCGGCCGGGAATGAAGGGTGTAGTCCCGATTCTGGCGGCCAAGCCCTCGGACGAAGATCGTCAGGGGAAGTCTTCGTCGCCGCGCGGACCCTATCCTCACATCGTGGCTGACAAAGGACGGGAGGAGATCCTGATGTGGGCCGTCGAACGGCCAGACAAAGGGCGCGGAGTGGGTTTCACCGGGGGCCACACCCACCAGAATTGGGGAAATGACAACTTTCGCAAATTGATTCTGAATGCGCTGCTTTGGACGGCCAAGATGGAAGTTCCTGCAGAAGGTGTCCAATCGAGTGTCCGCCAAGAAGAGTTGAAGCTCAACCTCGATCCCAAGCCTGCCAGGAAGTAAGCTGTCCACGAAGGCCCATGAAGCTCTCCAGGACGGCAAGTCAAAGTCACCAAACAGGTGAGACCCGTTGCGTGATCTTGTGTCGAAGAGCCTGTGGACAGGTTTGTTGATGTTGGGGGGAGCGCTCCCAATTTCCGTGAAAGCCAAGAGTTCCAGTTCTTCAGAACAATCTAAGTTCCCATGTCCCGAAAAGGAGATCTCGCACTACACAGCCCATCGCGTGCGAGAACCGATCCGGATGGACGGTCGGCTCGATGAAAAGAGCTGGCAGTCGGCACCTCGTTCGCCACGCTTCGTCGACATCATCAGCGGCGAGCCAACGCTCTATGACACGCGCGCGGCGGTGTTGTGGGACGATCGGAATCTATACGTGGCCTTCTGGGTCGAAGAACCGAACGTGCAAGCCACGCTAACCGAACGAGATTCGCCGATCTACGAAAACAACGATGTGGAGGTTTTCATCGCCGGCCAGGACAACTATTACGAGTTTGAAGTCAATGCACTGAACACGATCTACGAGGCATTCTTCATCTGGGAAGAGGCGTACGAAAAAGGAGGTTACGCGGAGGTGCCGGAATTCAGCCGCTCCAACGCAAAGGTCCGCCCATTTAATGGCGTGGGGTTTAATACTCACCCACGCGGAAAGCGCTTGGGGTCTTGGGCCTGGGATTTCCCTGGCCTCAAGACCGCAGTGCACATCGACGGGACTTTGAACAATAGTCAGGACAAGGACAAGGGATGGACGGTCGAACTATCGTTTCCGTGGCAGGGCATGAAATGGCTGGCCAAGGGGGACGGCCGTGCGCTACCGCCCAGACACGAATGACGTATGGCGGATCGACTTCTCCCGTTTCAACCAATACAAGGCCCCGCCGCCAGCCAAGGATTCAGGAGGTTGGGTCTGGAGCAGGCACGGGATTTGGGACTCACATATTCCGGAGTGCTTCCCCTACATCCACTTCTCGACTGAGGAACTCCCGCGATAAGACGAGCGATCGGCCAAGCGCTCGAAGCAACACGAAGGCCGAGTGACGACTGAACTGACATTCCCCACATCGCTGTGAGTTGATCTGGAGCATTGTCCTCGAAAAGACGACCAACTCGCAACTTTGATCCGCTTGACGAAACGATACTGTGTGGTCTATCAGACTCTGCCAAGATCCCCCGAGATCGAAGCATCTCGTTCCAACGCGCCACAACCAGACATCTCTGATTGACTGCGTATCCCGACTCCCTCCTTCGCGCCCCGGTCGATTATTCTTCGTGGGTCACGTCTCCAGCCAGCGCTTCAGCCAGGCGTGTAGTTCCTGATAGAAGAAGCGGCTATTCTCTCCTTTTTGAATCCAGTGATTCTCTTCCGGAAACACAATCAACCGGCTGGGAATTTGTAGCCGCTGCAGCACACTCCAGTTTTCCAGCGACTGGTTCAACGGAACACGAAAGTCATTCTCTCCCACCGTCAGCAGAATCGGTGTTCGAAAATTCTTCGCGAAGCGAATGGGGTTTTGTTCACGCCAAACCTTGCTTTGTTCCCAGACGGGCCCCCCAATATTGACTTCCCGGTGATAGATAGTGTCGCTGGTCCCCCATTGGGACTCCAGGTTGATGAGCCCCGCATGGCTGATGAGACACCGGTAACGGGTGGTCGTCGCCTGCAGCCAGTTGACCAGATGCCCGCCGTAACTGGCGCCGGCTGCAGCCTGGCGGCTGGCATCCAGGAAGGAAAAGCGGCGAATGGCTTCGTCGGCGGCTTCGTTGATCTCGCGCCCGCAGCGGCCGAAGGGGTCCAGCTGAATGTCCTGGGCGAACTTCTCTCCGAATCCCGTCGAGCCGGTGTAATTGGTCATCAGCACGACATAGCCGGGCTGTGCGAGCAGATGGTAGTTCCAACGCAGAAAGAACTGGTCACGCCACATGCTGTGCGGACCGCCGTGGATCAGAACAAGCAGAGGATACTTCCGATTTCGATCGAAGTTCGGCGGAAGTGCCACGAGGCTATGAATCTTGCGGCCATCCCGGCTGGTAAACCAGAAGTGTTCGAGAGGCTGCCAGTCGATGCCCGCAACGCGCTCTTCATTAAACGCACTCAAGGCCTGGTGGCGGTCCGCCGTGACGTCGATACGGACGACCTCGGCAGGATTGACAGCGCTTTCCCAGTTGGCAATCAAGTGCGTTCGGGGGGCTTTCGACGGGATAGTGAGGTTGGAGTATGCTCCCAACTTCGTTTCCAGCGCGAGTCGGATCTCATTCTGCGCCGCGGGAAGCGAGAAGAGCTTCTCGTGGCCAGCCTCTTCGGCTAGGAGATAGATGGTCTGACTGTCTGGCGCAAACGCAAAAGTGTTAACCGAACGATCGAACTGCAGGGAAAGTATTTCCGGATTTCTCGGGTGAGGCCAGGAGAGTTTGCCTAGCCGATCCAGGTTGTACACCTTTTCGTTTTCCGCAGTAACGATGTAATACAGCGCCTGGCCGTCGGGCCGGAAGGCAGGTTTGCTGTAACTGCTATCGCCCGATGTGAGTGCCTTAGGTTCTCCCTCGCCTAGCCCAACCTCGAAGAGGTGAGTGCTCACGTTTGCATAGGCTGCCCTGTTTTTCTGTGTGGTGGCCACGAACACGATAGATCGACCATCCGGCGCCCAAACAGCCTCAAGGTTCTGCCCCGACAAGGTGGTGTTCGCCGCGAACCCTGGTTGAGCCGCCAACTGGGTGCCTGCCAGGAGGTCCCGAGCTTTGCTGCCAGGTTGGGCGTCTTGGACGAACAAATGCATTTGCAGCTCGTCCAGCCATTTGTCCCAGTAACGGATCGGGAAACCCTCATAGACGCGGGCATTGTGCTTCCGGGCCTTGCGTTCAGCAGCGATTTTGCGGTTGGCCTCGTCGTCTCGAGTGCCTGGATAGACCATGCTACTAAAGAGCAACGTCTTTCCATCAGGACTCCATTTGGGAGCAGAAGCGCCAGTAGACAAGGAACTGATCCGCACGGATTCGCCGCCGGTGGCGAGGTCAAGCACGTAGATCTGATTCACCTCGTCGCCCTCACGTTTCGCCGTGAAGGCAAGCTTCCGGCTGTCAGGGCTCCAGGCCAAGTCGCCTTCAGTGCCTTTGCTGTAGGTGAGGCGCTTGGCGCTGGTACCGCCCTCGACTGGAACCAGCCATAGGTCGGAGGTTTGCTCCTTTTCATCGTAGGCCGGCTCGGTGACCGGAAACGCTACCCACTTGCCGTCCGGACTGGGGGCAGGAGCGCCGACGCGTCGCATCAGCCAGAGGTCTTCGTGGGTAATGGGCTTCTTCCCTGCGGTTGCTAGCGGTGGTGCCACGAAGGCAGCCAACGCGAAGACCAGCATAAGCCTCCGCGAGGGACGCAGAGTGACACGGAAACCAAGCGGTTGCCTGTTGGTCAGGGACAAGTGACGTTTCTTGCGCAGATGCATGATTCTGAGATAGGACGTAAGCAAAATTTACTTTCGCTTCTTACGTGGTCGGGTTCTGGGCAGTTTTCCCGATCCGCGGCAAACCCACAATGGCTACCGAGAAAAACGTGCTCATCATGGCGAGGAAGGTGGCGTACCAGAGGCGGAGCTTTGGGTGGCGCCAGAAGTTTCCTTTCCTTGTGTTCCTTCGTGTCCTGGGTGGGTTTTTTCGGGTCCTTGGTGGGCCAGAATGCGTTTGGCCAACTGCGCTCGGACTTGATAGAGGTGGTTAGGATCTTCATCCCATTTCCACCAGGACGTCGCAATCTTCGCAATTTCCTTATCCAGGAATTCCCGCTCTCCGAGATTCGCTAGCAACGCGAAATAGGCGTAGTCTTCCAGCCCATCGCGCAACGCCTTCAATCGCAGCGAAGGCACGGGCCCGGGAATTCCCACACCGACCCCCGGATACAAAAGATAGCCTTCGCCATTGTAATGATTGCGGAAACCTGGATCGGTCCACACGTCACGTTCCGGGCTCTTCCAATGAACCGCCGACCAGTAGAGCAGTCCTCGAATTTGATAGCGCCAGCTCAACCAAAGCGGTAGCCGGTAGTGCAACCGGGGAAAATCAATTTGCCAGAAGAGCGTAGGCTGGCCGCTCACTCTGGCGAACTGCGGGTGGTAAGGAGGGGATTTCTGACAGAGAGCCGTGTAGGTCCAGATTTCGTCTCCGGACGCACGGGCTTTGCGGGCGCTGTCTTCGTCGAAGAAGGCAAACAGCGGGCACCAGATATTCACAGCCCCCTGCAGGTCACCCCAAGAGCTGTCCTGGCTGTAAGACTGTTCCGTGCAGAGAAAGCGAATCCGAGGCTCGGCTTCCCGCACAACTTGAGCATAGGCGCGCACGCGATCATAGGCCTCCTTGCTATTGGGTTCCTGCACAGGGGCATAATAGGCGCCTTGTCGCCCAGCCATTGGCTTTCAAGTAAGCGAAGTAGTTTTGCAGGTAACGAATCAGAAGCTTCTTGCCTTTTCCCTGAAGCTCTGGAGCGGGAAAGTCGGGGATGCGGAAAGGGCCGGTCCGGTGGGAATTCAGGTAGCGTTTAAGGGCTTCATGAGTCTTCTTCCAGTCCACGGCGCCATTCCGCCGGATCGGAGGATAAAGGCTGCTCGGAATCGGGGCTGCGATGCGGTGCGCTTCCAGCGCTGCCGCGTAACGCTCCTCAAGCTCCAACGCTTCGGATGAGCCTTCAGCCACGCCGTGCTTCGCCGCGACGCCATCGAGACCTCCGAACTGGGTGGTCAAGGGAGGTCCGCTCGGCAGCGAGAAATTCCAGACCGTCAGCGTGATAGGAAGCTCGATTCGGCCCGTCTCGGCCAGGGTGATCGAGAATTTGCCCGAGTAATTACCTGCGATGGCGTCGCTCGGGATCGAGACATCGGCCCACAACGGCTGATTCTTTTGCGGCCAGACGGTGAAATTGTTGCCCGGGAACCGCGCGCCAGACAGTTTGTACGAGACTTGTCCCCGCTCTTCTTCGCGAGTCAGTCGCATGGCCGAGACCGGCCTGCCATCGTAGGGATTGGCCACAGGCACGAGGGGATCTGGCCACCAACCCGGCGGGTCTTTCGAGTGGGGGCTGGGGTTGCGCACATACACGTACTCCTGGCGGTAGAGCTGGATATGCGACTGGCTGATACGGTTGCCCCGCCCGTCATCAAGATCCGAGACTGACGCTGAAACGCCTTCCAGTTTGCGCACCGGGGAGGAAATAGTGACCTGGAACGACTCGACTTCGTTCCGTGCGCCTGCAATTTCGATCGTTGTTACCGTTCCAGGCGGCGTATCCTGCCAGACATGGTTCAGCGGATTGTTTACCCAGACTTTTACCGCAGAATCAGCGCTTTCACTCTTGAAGAGCGACGTCTGGAAGTGCTGACAAAGGAGGATGAAGAGAAACAGGCTTACATAGAGAGACTTGCGGGGCATCCGAATCCTGGGGCTGGGGTGAAACTGGTTTCTGATACTGAAAGCCAGAAACGCCAGTATCTTAGCATGCCCCAGGTTGAGTCGTACCGGAAATGGGCCTGGCACGTGGAGCACAGGCCGGCAGTTATCAGCCAGCACGCTGATCCGGTTGAGACAAGACGGCGGGCCGGCGCTGCCTGCCCTAGCGAAGCTAGTGAGAAATTGAGAGGCAAGGGTGGGTATGATAGATTGCCCTGGCAGAGCTCCAAACATGTTCAAAGACCTCCCATGAAGATTTTTCTCGGAATTGACGGTGGCCAAACCACGACGAAGAGCATTCTTGCCGATGAAACGGGGCGCTTTCTGGGAACCGGAGCGGGCGGTCCGGCGATTCATTTGAAGGATGAGGAGACCCGCCAGCACGCCAGACAGGCTCTCTACGAATCAATTCATGCGGCCTTGCGTGAAGCCGGGCTGCCCGACTAAACGGAGATTGAGAGCGCCTTCCTGGGATTTACCGGTGTTTCTGGACCTGAGACGCCTGCCGCCCGAACCTATTGCGAGCTGACGCAGGAGCAGTTCAGGATCAAGTCAGTTGCGATTGACCACGACGCCCGCAGTGCCCTGGCAGGCGCCATTCCGTCGATGATCGGTGTGATTGTCATCGCTGGCACAGGATCGATTGCTTTCGGCATGAACGCAAGCGGGGAAAGCGCGCGGGCCGGGGGTTGGGGCTACCTGCTGGGTGATCAGGGCAGCGCATACGAGATTGGCCGTCAGGCTCTCATCGCAGTCGGCGAGGCTGCTGACGGTATCGGACCCAAGACAGTTTTAACGTCGCTGATTCTCGAGGCCTTGAAGATTCCCGATACAGCCGCAATGACGCAAGCGATCTATCGAGATCCGGTCCCCAAGCTCCGCATGGCCGCCATGAGTGCCGTTGTCGCGCAGGCAGCAGAAGCAGGCGACGAAGTTGCCCGGAGAATCTTCTCGGAGGGCGGGAAGAGGCTAGGTGAGATGGCCTGTGCGGTCGTTCGCAAGCTGCAAATTGCGGAAGTGCAGCTGTCGTTCTCGGCCGTCGGGGGCGTGTTTCAAGCGGGCGAACTGCTTTGGAAGCCCTACCGCGAACTTGTGCTCTCGCAGTATGCTGCGGCGAAGGTGGTGCCTCCGGAGTTTCCGCCGCTCGTAGGAGCGCTGATTCTGGCTTTCAAAGGAAGCAGCGCGCCGCTCTCGGGAAACTGGATGGATCGATTAACAGCCAGCTATCGTGGATTGAAGGAATCCAACTAGCCGAAGACGGGCCCGTGGAAGAAGGTGCCACAGAGCTGCGGAGAAGCAGAGGGTATTCCAGAGTTCTGTCGCGGTTGAACATCGTGTGGCACACCTCTCGTTCACCCTTGGGTAGAAGCGAAGATGCCGAGACACGAGACATCAGAAGTTTTGCTCCTGTGTCTCTGCGTCTCCGCGTCTCTACGGTTGTTCAATCGCCGTTCTTGGGACGTACTATGAAACCTCAAGGACGAACGATTGCCGAACAGTAAGGATGTAGATTCCTGCCGATTCGCCGATAGAAATAAGGACCGGAAAGGAACGAACATGGACGCTGAAGCCTGGGATCGCATAGCTGATGTGTATTTTGAGGAGATCAGCACGCCTTTTCAGGCCGAGGTGAAGAACCCGCTTTTAGACTATCTGGATGCTCTGCCCGGACGGGAGGAAATGACCGTAGCAGACCTGGGTTGCGGTATCGGCAATCTCTTGCCGTTCCTGGCCGATCGTTTCAGAAAGTAGTGGCTGTGGACTTTTCACCAAAGATGCTTCGCACGGCCCAGATCAATTGCCCGCAGGACAACATTCAGTTCTGTCGCCAGAGCTTAGCCGATCTCTCGGTTTTCCGTAGGCAGTTTGACGTGGCGATAACGGTCAACTCGGTACTGGCTCCGAGCCTGAGTGCTGTGGACCAAATTCTTGGAGAAATTGCTGCCAGCCTTAAGCCAGGAGGGCTTCTGGCAGGGATTTTCCCGTCCCTGGAATCGGTGCTGTACGAGAGCGTCTTGATTCTCGACCGGGAGAGGGAGCAAAGCGAGAGCGAAGAAGAAGCCCTGCGGCGGGCCCGGCGCAAAGCGCGGCGCAACCGTTACGATTTCATCGCCGGCTTCTACACTGACGGGGAAGACCGCCAGAAGTTCTACTACTCCTTTGAGCTTCGCCGCCGCCTGCAGAGGGCGGGCTTCAAGGGGCTCCAGTTCGGCAAGGTGCTGTATCCCTGGTATGAAGAAGACGGCGACGAAGCCTTCCCCGGTGAGCCCAAAATGTGGGACTGGTTCGTTCGAGGAACGGTTCCGGACCCAGAACAGAGTTTGTGATTCCACCATCGATCAAGCGTCGAGATCGCAGCACTTTGTCCCCCAGCCACTCACTTGTTTCTAGCCACCCAGGCCCTCTTTTCGTAGCCGCACCGCACGAATTCTTATTTCGTTAGCCGACAACTAAGGATGTTTCTCCATTCAAGCACCTACAGGGCGCGTCGACCTGTTCACCAGTTCGATTGCTTTTTCCAGTTGGGGATCTGCGCCATTGGCAAAAGGCAGTGTGTCCGCTACTTCGACATCCGGCTTAACACCTCGGCCTTCCAGCCTTTCACCATCCACAAGAGCGTCTTCAACGGCCAAATACAGCAACGACTGGTCCGGTAGCAGGAAACAGCGTCCAGACAAGACGGCCCCAGCCGTCCGCTGTCCTACGAGGGTACCCAACTTGTGCTTCTGGACGGCGAAAGCAACCGTCTCTTTGCCGCTACGCGATCCTGCGTTGATCAGCAGGTAAAAAGGCTTGTGCCATTTCCCGTCGAGCCGCGTTTGTTTCCCATCAGGGCCGACCCTCATCAGGACCTGTGGCGTCTGGTTGAAGAGGTCTACAAAGCTCGGATTGCACCCGCCCCAGCCGTACCGGAAATCGATGATCAACGCATCGGCGTCCCGGAACCGGTCAGAGATGGCATCCTGAAGGGCCGCCTCGTACTCTTCACCGGCACAAGCGAAAAGCGGCATATAGGCGATTACCTTGCCCTCCTGGCGGATTAAACGTGCGCCCGACTGCTGAGCCTCTAACCATTCCCGCTTAGGATTGGCTTTCCGCGGGGTCACACGCACTTCAAAAGGCTGTTCATCGGCACGCCGCTGCACAGTCAGGGCTACGGCCTGACCGGCCCGTCCACGGAAGGAAAGGACGGGATGGAAATCCTTGCCGTCGACCTTCAGTACCTTGTCACCCCGGCGGAGACCTGCTTGGGCTGCTGGCCCACCGGCAAAGAGGACCTGCACGAAATGCTCAGGGCTGAAGTCGGCGCCGATGCTTTCATATTCTACGTTCTTCACATCCAGAAGTTCGCCGAAGATCGCCAGCAACCCATGGTATTCGGGATCGAGGGGAGTATAGAAGGCCGTATGAGAGGCTTTCAGTTCGGCAAGGGCTTTCCTGGTCAGGGCCACGAAGGCTTTCAAACTCTCTGCCTGATCTGGATAGTGAGCGTTTGCGGCGGTCCAATCCGCCGCGCGCCTCCGGTCATAAAAATGTTCGCTCACTAGCTCGACGATCCGTTGGCCTGTGGCGGTCCAATCCGTCCCTTGCTGCTGGGCCCTCAACGCTCGGATGAACGGTATGATGGCAATCAGCAAAGAGCAGCCGCCGAGAAAACCCCAATAGCGCAAAGCGCGTTGAGACATTTATGTTCCTTTCCGTATTTTTCTTAGGGCGGCTAACAAGGCTTCGCTGTAGGCTTCGGTGTCTGCAGCCTAAGCCGCTAAGGATGGATTACTCTGGTTTGCCTGCCTGTAACCATCTGTCATACCATCGGTTACACTACTCAAAGGCTCCGACGCCTGAGGGATTGCGGCTGCTAGTTTGCAGCACTAATCCCACTGGGCGCGTTGGGCTTGTCCACGGCTCAGAGTTTGTCGGCCGGGCTTAACACTCCTCAGCCACCCCGGTTCAATACGTGGGTGTAGATCATGGTCGTCCGCACATCCTGGTGACCTAATAGCTCCTTGACGGTTCGGATGTCGTATCCGTCTTCCAGCAAGTGTGGCCTCAGCGTATGGGCGTGGCGGGCTTCTTCAAACCGGCCGCCACGTCCTGGCCCACGGCCAGGTGGGTGAGAAACTGGTTGATCTCCGAATCGCCCATCTCGGCCGGATGACGTTTGTTGTGGAACAGGATGAATCGCCGAATCCGGTGCGGATACCATAATGGCGTGCTCGGATCGCCGCGCGCACACGATCGAACAGCTTTGGCGCTTGAGGTGGATTTGCCACAGCAACCTGCAAACGCGAGGCGGGCTGAGGCATCAGAGAACTCCTTTTGATGTTGTGAAGTTGCAAGCCTAGCGTTCGTGCGGTCTTGGCTACGCCAGCGCTAGCCGATGGGAAAATGAGAACCCACAGTCGCCAGTACCACCCGCTCGCTACAGTGGTGCAACCAGGCGCTTGCCACGGCATATGGTCAAGCGACTAACGATTCTCTGCTTGGCGGTGACCGCGTTCTTTTGGGAGTCCACTAGCTGAAACTCTCCATCTTCGATGGCCAGGAGCGCCAGGTCGGCTGGCGCTCCGACTTCAATGCCGCCGAGACCTTCAATCCGATTGATCACCTTCGCAGGGTTGGTGGTCGTGCGCTTCAGCACCTCGTCAAAGCTCATGCCCAGGTATAGCAGTTTCGACATCGTGGTCGGCAGGTCATAGACGGGTCCATTGATGTTGAGAGAGTAAATATCGGTCGAGATCGTATCCGGCAAGAACCCCGCCTGCATGGCCTTGCGAGCTGCTGCGAAGTTGAAGCTTCCCAGCCCGTGCCCAAGATCGAACAGCACTCCTCGTGCTCGGGCTTCCCGCACTCCTGGCTTGATCTTCCCGTTCTCATCCACGATGTTTAGGGTATGTCCGTTGTAGCAGTGAGTCACCACGTCACCCGGGCGCATTAGGTCCATCACCTCCTGCGTCTCCGGGGGAGCAAAACTGATATGCGCCATTAATGGAAGCTTGAACTGGTCGCACAATTCTCGGGCAATCTTGAGAAACGGCAGGCTATACTTGCCGTTCATATTCGAGCCCACCTGGACCTTAATGCCCAAGATGATGTCGCGGTTTGCTTGTGCCGCTTCCCCCGTCCGACGCATCACGCCCTGAACGTATTTGACTGGATCGATGTCTGGGTTGCGGTTGCTTGGGTATAGATAGACATAACCGAAAACTCTCGCCTGCGAGCGTAGTACCACGAAGCGCCGAAATCCTTCAACCAGGTCATAACCGAAACTGCCAGCGTCAACCCAAGTAGTCACACCAGAGCGGGCCGCCACTGGATCGGCCTCCACTCCGGTGGCAGTTCCGCCCCAAAAGCAGTGAGTATGCAGATCGATGAGGCCAGGAGTGACATAGAGTCCGCTGGCATTAACAACGTCAAGTGCCCGATCGGCCGCGATATTCTCCTCAATGGCGGCGATTCTTCCATCCAAGATCGCTATGTCGGATCGGCTCCGGAAGGTTTGTCCTGGGGAACGTACCTCGCCGTTCCTGATTAGGATGTCATAGGGTCGAACCTGTTGAGCATAGGCCACAGCAGTGGTGAGGCCCGCACAACCCGCTCCTAAAGTCTTAAGGAAGGCACGACGGTTCATGACACCTATCAAGAGTTTGGATATTCGCCAGCCGGAGGGAGGACATTAACTCGGCTTGGGACCGATTATCCGCTGGCCAGCAATCGGGCAATTGCAGTGTAAACTCTTGTATCCTTCCACTGGCTCAAGCGGTCACCCAGTTCCATCACGACCGATTTGGTCTGCGTTCGATTGAGTGCCTCGACAATTCGTGACGAGCCGTTGCTTCCGGGATTCCCATCTTCCGTGGAGTGCGGATTCAGAACCACAAAATCGGCTGCCTGGAGGAGTTCTTCGGCGTCATCCTTCCACCAGGAGTACGGCAATTTCGGATTCACGACAAACAGACGCAACTGGGGTTGCAGGTGTTGCGTGATCGTATTGCCCTCCATCAGCAGCGGGATACCTGGCTTCAGATGGCGATCGAGGTACTCCTGGATCATATGAGGATAGCCTTCCGGCCGGGCGACACACCAAAGGGTTTGCAAGACTTGTGAGGTCCAAATCTTGCCCGTGTCCGTGTCGGGCTGAGACAGCACCGCCGGATCAGAGCAGATGGCGTAATCCCCCTGCAGCCGGTGACAGGCACAGTCATGGTCTTTTGCCGGGCAGAACTGCTCTTCACGGTAGATGGTGGTGAACTTGGTCACCGCAAAGGTCTGTGGAAAGGCTTTCAAGATCGCGAGAATTAATGAGGTCTTTCCAGATCCATTACACGGAGCCGCGACTGAGATGGCTTTCATAGCGAATCCCTCATATTCCTCCGGCCGCGCTTCGAATCAGCGACTGGACAGGCAACGTTACCCTCGCGGTGGTGCCCTTGCCAAGGGTGCTTTCCAACTCTAATCGGCCGCCGTGTTGGAGGAAGATCTGCTGACTGGTAGCGAGCCCCCACGAGGTCCTGATCTTTCCAGACTGGGGAACAAATTTCGGATCAAAGATCGTTTTCAACTCGGAGGGATCGATTCCGCGTCCGTTGTCTTCAATCAAGATTTCGACGTGCTGATTTGAGTGGGCCGTAGAAAGCCGCACGGAGCCGTTCTCGTCAATAGCCTGGAATGCATTCCGTAGCAGACTGGCGAAAGCCATGCTCAGCTTTTGAGGCTGACACAAAACCTCGGGCAGAGGTCTCAGTTGAGTTTCCACCTGAACGGTAGCTCGGGTTTCTGATCTTACGATTTCCAGCGCCTTGAGCAGTTCGTGATTCAAGTCGACCGACTGAGTGCCCGACCGGTCCAGGTGGCTGAACTCGCGCAATCGTTCCAGCAAGCTGTTCATGCGCTGGGCAGCGGCCAGAGAACCACGGGTCAGCTCCTGATGAATCGACAGCAATCCATCAGCTTCGTTTGGGGATTTGGAACTTGCACTCCACTTCTCCTGCAACCGCTCGGAGAGCTTGCCTTGGGTGGAAAGATTGCTAATGACCACCCCAAGCGGATTATTCAACTCATGGCTGAGCGCGGCGACGACCTGGCTCTGGGTGAGCGCTTTTTCGGAAGCCAGCAACTGGGCCTGGGTTTCCTGCAGGTCATTGAAGGCCTTGGAGAGCTGGCTGCGCAGCGCGAACTCCGTGCGACGACCGCGATCGAGCGCCGCCGAAACCCACACCGAGATCATTGTGGAGACCATCAGCGAGGCACAGGGCAAGACGAAGGTTGCTGCGGGCGGCCAGCCCACGGTGGGATCGAACTTTAGACCCACCAAGAAATAGATAGTGAAGAAGTAGAGGCCTGTGAAGAGAACCCACCGAGGTTGTAGTGTTCCTAAAGCGGCCATGACCAGCAGGATCGAGGTAAGTCCTCCGAATTGGCCGTAGATATGCGAGCCCGACCCGATAGCTAGTTGGCTGAAGACCAGGACCGTTCCTATGCACAAGGCAATAGCCACCGAGCAACGGCGAGGATACCGCTGACCGAAGCGCGTATAACTAGCCACGATTCCGGCGAAGCCAAGCAGGGTTGTTGCCAGCGATGACGCCCACAATCGCGGAAAACGCTCCGCCAGGAAAAACATATGAACGGCAACGAACATCAGTCCGGCCAGCAGAGCCATCCAGGAGGCAATGCGCCACCCACGCAAGGCTCCCCGGCGGACCTCTTCCAGAAAGTCTGGCCCGAGTTCCTCGTCCGGGGAAAAGAGGAAGTTTCTGGTTTGGGTGAGAATATCTTGCCAGGGCATCGGTCAACGACAGAGCCTCTAAACACCTTTGGAGGTACGAGGCTCCTCACTAGAATACGAGGGTCATGGCAACAAACGGATGACCACGGCTTTGCGAGACTTTGTCTTGTGATCCATTTCGTCTTTGATCGTAATCGCAACGCGCTGACCTGGTTTCAGGTCCTTGCCCTTCAGGGCTTCTCCGTCGCCGCCAACCACCGTGGATTCTTTGTCGAAATAGAGCGTTTGCGCCAAAAACACTTTCTCCGGGCTTACCTGTTCGACGACGCCTTCGATATCTCCAGGAAGAAATCGGGGCCTGGATGGAGCTCGGGAACTCTGCAAGCCCTGCGGCGAGTCTGTCGATCCGCCACCCGGGCGGCCAGGCGGGGGAACCCGGCTGTCCCGTCCCGGGGCCCCACGGCCGCGACCTTCAAGGCTCGGATCTCCTCCATACGCAACTTGGGGAGGAGCCTTGCCCTCGGGCCCGCCATGGTCTGCTCCGGGAACCTGCGTCGTTCCACTCGCCACTTGGGGCTGGGGATTCGACTCTCCCACTAGAAAGATTCGGCGCGTGTCGTAGGTTCCGTCCGGGAGAGTGGTTCCTTTGGCGTGGATCTGGTCGCCGCCCTTTAGTTGCCTGACCTCGGAGATCGCCCCAGGCAACAAGCTCCAGGTGGCTTCAGACAGCTTCAAGGTCTGCCGGATGCTCAAGGTCTTGTTTGTGACCTGGACCACTTCTCCGACGCTCTCCCACGTGTGGATGACATTCTTCTTAACGATCAGGGAAGACTTGTCACTGGCCAAAAGAGAGACCGAGAACAGCGCCCACAGGATGAAGGTTACAGAGGATTTGACACTCATAACAGGGCCTCAATGTTGTACAGGCAAAGCTCAACGAATCGCCAAAATCTTTGGTCAGCCGATTTTCCGGCTCTGCGTTCAGTTGTGATACCACTGCAGCGATTATCCGCCCTAGTTCCGGACTGATCCGAGAAATATTAGATATGTCAAAGCCGATGTGGCAGGGGTCAGAATCCTCTGAGTTTTGCCTGAATAGTGCAGTCAGACAATGGCTCGCTTGCTCGAAACTGAGTTTGCGCTCACCGACTTGAGCTGTGATTGTCTCGAACTGAGAGATGCATTCTTCTTCCTTCATGTATCCCCCTGGAGCGGTGACGAAGATTTCAGAACCGGCCGAGACCGCGAGGGCAACGGCTCGCCAAGAGGCTCGCCCTCCCGATTTTTTCACACCCCCTGCGAGCGAATGGTAGTGGACCCTGTTTCTCAAGAGCGAGCGAACACGGCCTGGAGCGAACGGCTCACCTAAGATGTACCTTATGCAAACCCGTGAGCTTGAATCCACGAGTAAAAAATTACCGAGTCTTCAGCTTTCGCTGCAGTCTCTAATTCTTCCACCATTCTGTCGATCAATGAAGGCGAAACCTTCCTGCTCTCCAGCATCGAAGGGGTGGCGCTGAGCAAGAGCGACGTCCAGAACTTAATGAAGCGCTTTCGCTGTCGCGGAAACCGCTTATCGTAGTGAAATGATTTTACCGAACTGGTGATGCGATGGAAACCGGCGTCAATCAATAGGGCGCCGAGCTTCGCACCCACAAATGGATCGCCTTCCAGGTTCCACTGATAGTCGTTAAACTTGAACCAATACTCCTGCACCGCTGCTGAGTATGGTTCGAGATAGAAGGTGGCGTTGAGCACCTCGTTGCAGATGATCTCGCCATTGGGTTTCAAGACGCGGTGCGCTTCAATCAGAATATCGGCAGGCTGCGGAACGTGCTCCAGCAGCCAGCAGATGAAAACTCCGTCCACGGTGTGAGCTTTCAGATGGGTGTTTCTAGCGTCACCCAGCAACAGCTCGACCCGCCCGGCTTCAATAAAGGGTGCCAGGCGGCGGCGAGCCTGGGCAAGCTGGGTTTCACTGGCGTCTACGGCCGTTATGTGCAGATCGGGAAACCGCCGTAACAGTACCTCTGTCTGGGCTCCAACCCCACAGCCCAGTTCCAGGATGTGCTCGCATTCAGAAAAGTCTACAGTGTCAAAAATCTTCTGCTCGGTGATCCTCGCCTGCTCGTAAAGGCGGTTCTGCTCTTCCCGGGTGTAGCCGTGCAGGTATCTCGCAGATGCCTTCTTCGTGGACATGTTATGCAGGCTCACCCTTTTTGGGAGAAACCTTGCCAGCGGAGCGGGATCGCTCACTACGCTCCGTCCGCAGGTCGTGCTGACGAGATTCCGGTTTGGAGGCACGGGCAGGATGCCCATGCCTCGTGCGTCCTGCCCTCGCCTTCGGCAGTCTCGGGGCTCCGACGAATGCGGCGCATCTGGCGCGTCTAACGACACTCTCGTTGCCATTTTGACAGCGGAGAATCGCTCACGCGAGGAGCTTCTTGACGGGGTTGCCTGCAACATCCGTTAGCCGGAATTCACGCCCCATGTGTTTGTAGGTCAGCTTGGTGTGATCAAACCCCAGGCAATGGAGCAAGGTGGCCTGCAGATCGTGGATGTGCACAGGATCTTCCACGATGTTCAGACAGAAGTCGTCAGTCTGGCCGACAACCTGTCCACCCTTGAGGCCGCCACCCGCTAGCCACATGCTGTAAGCATTTGGATGATGGTCGCGACCGGCGTTCTCTGCATCTTCGGGTTTGCGAATCTCCACCATCGGTGTCCGACCGAATTCGCCACCCCACACGAGCAAAGTTTCGTCGAGCAATCCTCGCTGCTTGAGATCCTTGATCAGTGCCGCTGTCGGCTGATCGATCTTCCGGCAGCGCTTCGGCAATTTCTTGTTCAGCTCGGTGTGGTCGTCCCAACTGGCATCCATCATCAAAATGAAGCGCACCCCCCGTTCGATCATGCGGCGCGCCAGTAGGCAATTGGTCGCATACTGCCTGAGATCTTCATCGTCGCTGCTTACGCCATACATATCGAGGATATTCTTGGGCTCGCTGGAAAAACTCAATAGCTCGGGCGCCTCCATCTGCATGCGAAATGCAAGCTCGTAGGAGGAAATACGCGAGGCAATCTCAATGTCGCCGGTATGAGCGTAGCGTTCCTCGTTCAAATCGTGGATGGCATCCAACGCGACCTTTTGTGACTCGCGACCGATACCCGGCGGATTGGAGAGATAGAGGATGGGGTCGCCACTGTTACGGAAAACCGTCCCCTGGTAGTGAGAAGGCAGAAAACCGCTGGAGAAGTTGCTGGCGCCTCCACTGGTACCGACCCCGGAAGTTAAAACCACAAAACCCGGAAGGTCTTGAGACTCGCTGCCCAGCCCATACAAGGCCCAGGCACCTAAGGTTGGTCGCCCGAACTGGGTGTGTCCCGTGAACAGCAGTAATTGCCCGGGGTGGTGGTTGAATGCCTCGGTATGCATTGAACGGACGAGGCAGATGTCATCAGCACAGGAGCCTAGATGTGGCAAGAGTTCTGAAAGATCCATACCACATTGACCGTGCCTCTGGAATTTGTAGCGATTGGCCATAATCGCTGCTGTCGGCTTGATGAAAGCCAGTTTGAGATCCTTGGTCAGGGACGGAGGCAATGGACTGCCGTGATACTGCTGAAGCGCCGGTTTGTTGTCAAACAACTCGTGCTGACTGGGGCCACCTTCCATAAACATGAAGATGACGTGCTTGGCTCTAGGAGCAAAATGAGGTTCCTTCGGTGCCAGCGGGTTCAAGTTGGGCATGCTGCTGGCGAGGGTCAGACCATCGTGGGTCAAGAGCTCGGCCAACGCGGCGATTCCGATGCCGCCTGCGCAGTTGCGGAAGAAATCGCGTCGAGTTTGGATGAGATCAAACTGCTTCCGATTCATCGGAAAAACTCCTCAATTGTTTGGTCCAAGGTTTAGGGGTCTAGGGCCAGGATCCTAGATCTTACAGCTATTCCCTGGTGATGAACTCATCGAGGTTCATCAGCACCCGGCTGACGCCAATCCAGGCAGCCACTTCTGGCGCCGGGATCGTGGAGAGAGGATTCGCTGCCAGCAAGCTAACTGCTGGCGCATCTGCTTCCAAAACCTTCTTCTGCTCTTCAAAATAACGAGCTAGACGCCCTCGCTCCGAAACACTGGGCTTGCGGCCCAGGCAAAGCTGGAACGCAGTGTCGAGGCGCGCGTCCCAGTTTGGTGAAGATTGCTGCAAAATCCGCACGGCCAGGGCTTGCGCGGATTCCATGAACACTGGATCGTTCAGCAGATTCAGGGCCTGCAGCGGTGTGTTGGAGCGGCGCCTCTGGGCCGCGGCCACGTTGGCATCGGGTTCATCAAAATTCACCAGCTGCGGATAAGGTGACGTCCGTTGATAGTGGATATACAGGCCGCGCCGGTAGCGATCTTTTCCTTGAGTCTCTTCCCATTTGGCAGTTTCGTTGTAGGTCAACTTGGAAACGCTCTCAGGCTGGGGGGGACGGATACTGGGCCCGCCCAAGGCCGGATAGAGCAGACCGCTGGCCTGAAGCGCCGCATCGCGAACCAGCTCTGCACCCAGGCGGAGGCGATTCTGGCGCGACAGCAGCAAATTGCCAGGGTCACGCTCTTTCAGCTCCGGCCGTGCATGGGAAGACTGTCGATAGGTAGCAGACATCACGATCGTCTTGTGGAGTTGTTTCAGACTCCAACCCCGCTCCATGAACTCCGATGCCAGCCAGTCGAGCAGGTCGGGATGTGTCGGCTTTTCACCCTGAGTGCCAAAGTCTTCTGAGGTGCGAACCAGGCCGCGCCCAAAAAACTCCTGCCAGGCGCGGTTGACCACCACCCGCGCGGTGAGCGGATTGTTGCGATCCACCAGCCAATCAGCTAATCGCAAGCGGGCGGGCTTGCCGTCTTTTGGAAATGGAGGCAGGACAGCCAAAGTAGACGGTTCCACCTCCACTCCGGGTCTTCGGTAGTCGCCGCGAACCGCGATGTGAGTTTTCACCGGCTGCGCAGACTCAGTGAGCGTGTAAGCCTGACTGATCCGCGGAAACGACCGATCTAACTCGTCGAGCTTTTTGGCTAGCTCTTTGAATCGTTCGGAAGTCTCTTTGTCCTTCGCAATGTCCGGCCCCGGATTCCGGATGAAGTAGTTCGTCAGTGCATCTGCTTCCGGTTGAGTCCGTGAGGCCGGCTCCTTGCGCAGCAGCTTTTCAGCTCCATCCAGCATGGCGCGCATAGCGGTGACTTGAAAATCCCAGTCGAGATTCTTTCCAGGGTGATCCATGGCCTGACACAGCTTGGCTTCCCAGTTCGGCTGCATCTGAGGGACGCGATATTCCTCGAGGCAAGCATTTCGTTTCTGGTAAAAGCCGGGCAACGCTTGAAGGTAGGGTCCCAGCTCTCCCGGAAGCGGAGCATCAATGGTGGCATCCTCAGTGCTGTTCATGAAACTAAAGAGTTCGTAATATTCGCGCTGGCTGATGGGGTCGTATTTATGGTCGTGACACTGCGCACAGCCCACCGTCAGGCCCAACCAGACGGTCCCCAGAGTGTTCGTGCGATCCACGACCTCCTCGAAGCGGGCTTCTTCCTGTTTCACCCCACCCTCACGATTTTTCAGTCCATTACGTTGGAAGCCAGTCGCCACCGCCTGCTCGGCAGAGATTCCGGGCAACTGATCTCCGGCAATCTGGGCCCGGGTAAACTGGTCGAAGGGCATATCGCCGTTCAGGGCCTCGATGACCCACTGGCGCCAACGCCAGGCATAGGGCCGCGGAAGGTCCTTTTCATAGCCGTCACTGTCCGCGTAGCGCGCCAGGTCCAGCCACTGCCGAGCCCATCTTTCGCCGTAATGCGATGAGGCGAGCAAGCGATTCACCTGACGCTCGTAGGCGCCTGGACTGCTGTCGATGAGAAAGGCATCGATTTCCTGCGGCGTCGGCGGCAAGCCAATGAGATCGAGACTCAGGCGGCGAAGCAGCGTCCCTTTGTCTGCTTCCGGAGAAGGAGAAATCCCCTCGGCCTCGAGTCTGGACAGAACAAAGGAGTCGATCAGGTTGCGGACCCAGGATCGCTGGCGCACGGTTGCTTCCTCGGGACGCCGAATAGGCTGAAAGGCCCAGTGCCCCTTTTTCTCAATGGCAGAAAGCTTCTGAGCGGCGGTTGCAGTCAGCGGCTGGTCGGGCCAGAGAGCTCCCTGATCAATCCACCCGCGCAGAATCCCGATCTCCCTGGAGGTGAGAGCAGGCCCAGTCGGCGGCATTTTGAAAGCTTCCTTCGAGCTGACGACTCTCCGCATCAGGAGACTCTGCGCACTCTTCCCCGGGACCAGCGCCGGGCCAGAATAACCCCCTTTTAGTGCACCTTCCTTCAGGTCAAACCGGAGGCCGTTCATCTGCATCGACGGTCCGTGACACTCGTAGCACCTGGTGTGCAGGATCGGCTCCACGTCGCGTCGGAAGTCGACGGACGCCTTTGCCGACGGGGGAAGCGCTGGAGCATCCTGGGCCATGAACCATTCGTCTTCCAAAAAGATAAAGATGAAGATCAACAAGAGGATGGTTCGCGCTGTAGCGCGGAGAGTGAGGTTTGTCAGCATTCTGGCTATTTTCCCAGAGCACGTGAATTGGGCGACTCGACGCTCACTTACTAGTATAGTTTTTGGTTTGCAATTGGACAAGCAGGTTGTCTGAGAGGGCGTTACCAGAAGGAAGGCACAACCACCCGTTGGGTCGAGGGGAGAGTGAATCAATCATCACTTGCGACCTTGCAACTCGGCGAGACGAGGTCATTCGCTACGGACATCCTTCTTGCTCGAAGTCAGCACCTTCCGTAGCCGGTGCGCCGATTCCGCCAGAGAGGGCTTCAAGTAGTGCGATTCTTCTTGCACGCCGCGACTGAGCGGACCCTCGGTGCCTGGCTCCACGTCTCACCACCACCAGCGTCGGGCCTTCGCCTTCCAGAATTCCCGGGAGCTGTTGTGCGTAGCCTTGGGCCTCATCGAAGACATAGGTTTCCCGAAATCCAGCTCCCCGGGCTATGGCCGCAAAATCCACGAAGCCGGATCCCGGTACCGGTTGATTGCCAGTGATTTCGTAAGTATTGTTTTGAATGACAAAGAGGATGAAGTTGCTGGCGCCAGATTGAGCAACTGTGACTAGAGTGCCTAACGTCATCAGCATGCTGCCGTCACCGTTCAAGCAGACGACCTTGCGCTGGGGCTGAGCTAACGCTATTCCGAGAGCGAGGTCAGCCGCGTGTCCCATGGCACTATCGGCGGAAGCGAAATCTAGCTCGCTGGTGGAATACTTCCCCCAGGGGCGAACGACGCCCATTGTGGTTACGACCACCGCGTCGCCGCGAAGCGAGGCAAGGGGTTGCAACAGTTCATGTTTCGTCAACATCGGCCTCCCGGCAGTAAAGGATCATTAAGATGTGCCACACTAAAGTCCAAGGTCCAAGAGCGGGCCTTCTGAACTATCCGACCGGCTAAGTCATGTCGTGAGTTACGAGCAGAACAGTTGGACTTGATCTCTCCTGGGCCTGGGCCAACGCCTTCGTGATCTTGGAAACATGGTCGTCCGTGTGCAAGAAGTCGAAGGGAAGGCCCCAGGCCTTCAAGGTCGGTTCCGTCATCAAGGCTACGGAATCCAGCTCAGGGCGGCTCAAGATCTCAGCATTCAGCCTTTCCGGGACGGAACCGGAATTGCCCTGCGTTTTGGCGTATCCTCGATAGGTAACAAGGCAGAGGATTGGAATTCTCATGCGCAACAAGGTTCCCCGCAAACCGTCGCCACTCTCCAGTAAGCCGGTATTTTGAATCAGCACCAGCGGATGCTTTCCACCGACCCAGAGCCCCGCAGCCAAGGCGAAGGCTTCGCCCTCGCGGGTCACGGAATGCAAGCGAATAGAATCATCCTGGCGCAGCAATTCCAGCAGGGCTGCTGAGGAGTTATCGGGGAGGCCGATAACATCTGTTACCTCACATTTCTTCAGTTCTTGAAGAATGAGCTCAGCTCGAGCCATGGTCAAGAGTGACAAGGAGTGGCCCCACCCTTTGCTGCGGACTTCTAACCAGCACATAGCTTCGAAGTCCGCTGCAACATCCAGGACGGGCGAGGCACCTTGAAGTGGGCCCATCTTTCCGGCAGCGAGACCTGCAGCGCCACAAACCGATTCCGCACTCACGCAATCGGCTCAAGAAAGGGGAAGCTGAAGTGAGCCGCACGCCCTTCCAGCTGCGGGACCTGGTCAAATCTCCCTCGCTTCAACAGCTGCGTGGCGCTGGCATGCAGCTCGCGGTAACTGAGCTTTCCTTTCTTGGCCTTGATCGAGGCGACAAGATTGTAGGTGAGAGCCCCATGGAAGCTTCCTTCGATCTTCGCATCGGAGGAGGTCTGCGTGGAGCGGCAGCCCGTGATCAACAATTCCGGGATGTCGACATTGACCACATCCTGGCTTCGCTTTGAAGGGCGCTTTCGAGTCGTTTGAACAATGCCTCTCAACTTGCGGCCGGATTCGACAGCCAACAGATCAAGCGGACAAGGCAGGAAACGCTCGATCCTGGGAGCATCTGGCGGCAGCACAGCACGCGTATTGGATCCGGAATGGCAACAGTCCATAATAACAGTTAGGTTGACGCCGCTCGGCACCTTGTCGAACTCCTTGCGCAGCCAATCATCCAGCAACGGGTCCATCCAGTCTAGATCGGTTGGGCAAAGGATCTCGTCCCGCAAGTCGGCTTCATCGCCGCTCTTGTCGGGTACGTTGGAGCCGTGCCCCGCGTAGTGAATAAGCAAGACATCGCCACGTTGGGCTTTGCCAATCAAGCGGCTAATCTCTGCTTGCATCCGCTTCTGGGTCGCTTCGAGGTCGGTGAGTGTCCGAATATTGCCGTTCGTGAAGCCATAGTACTGAGTAAGAGC
This sequence comes from uncultured Acidimicrobiia bacterium, assembly GCA_963752385.1. GTDB lineage: Bacteria > Acidobacteriota > Terriglobia > Versatilivoradales > Versatilivoraceae > CAVVYL01. The sequence goes on from CAVVYL010000027.1 coordinate 131,738, forward strand.
CCCTTTAAGGTTCTTGACATCGTTCACACATCCTCGCAGGTCCGCGCCTGGAACCCGATACCGGTTAATCCCTATGAGCAGCGCCTTCTTCGGCATGTTGCCTCCCTTATCCTCTAGGATCGAGAGAGAACAGATCTGCGGCGCAAGGTATCACCCGCTCATAACAGTGTCAAGAACCGGGCAGACGGAGCTGACCTTATGCAAAGGCCTCATTTCGGGTGGCAACGAATGCGTCATCATCACCCGCACCACAACGACCCCACGGTCCTTGCTCTTCCTTGCTTTCCCTTCCCAGGTTGCCAGGCCTGCACCCAAACAAGCCGATCTCACTGACTAACGACTCCTCAAACTCTCCTGATCCTTCACTACAGTCAAAAGTCGCACAAGTCCCATGGGATATTGCGCGACGTGCGGGCAATCGCGGCGAAAAGGGGAAGGATTCGGCGCGCAAGGCGATCGCCCACCAAACTCCGGTAACTTCTTCCAACTGCACTTGTGGGATAATCGCTCGCTCGCAAAGAACTCACGCCAGGGAGTTCAAAGAATTGCAGAACACCGTGACACCCAGTTCCTCCTCAATAACGAAGGTGCACCGCTATCCCTGTCCAGGGTGTTCTGCAGATCTCGTCTTCGAGCCCCGAGACGGCTACTTGGCCTGTCCGTATTGTGGGCGCACCGAACAGATTCCAGCCAGCACTGACCAGATTCAGGAGCGCTCTTACGAAGCCTATCTCGAACTAAAGCCAGAACAGTTGAACCCTATTGCCAGCGATGCCTTGGAAGTGCACTGCACTGGTTGCGGAGCAACCGTAAGTTTCTCACCCCCGGAAGTGGCTGGCGAATGCGCCTTCTGTGCTGCCAAGATTGTGACCCAACCTCAGGCTACCCACCCAATGCTTGCTCCGGAGAGCGTGTTGCCCTTCCGCGTCACCCATCACCAGGCTGCTGATGCCATCAAAGGCTGGCTAGCCTCGCGATGGTTCGCTCCCAGCGCCCTGCTTCGATTGGCGCGACAGGAATCAGCAAAGGGGGTGTATCTCCCCTTTTGGACCTATGACGCCTATACAGTGAGCCACTACACGGGTGAGCGGGGCGAGTATTATTGGGAGACAGAATCTTACGTGGATCGCGACAGCAGCGGGAATCTCACCACCCGCACACGACAGGTTCGAAAGACACGCTGGCGTTCAGCTTCCGGTAAGGTCACACGCTGGTTTGACGACGTTCTCGTTCCGGCGACTCGATGCGTGTCTGCGGAGCGACTCGACGCATTGAACCCTTGGGATTTGCCCGATCTGAAACCTTATCAACCAGCCTATTTGGCGGGATACAAGGCCCAGCGTTATCAGGTTGAGCTGCGAGAAGGGTTCGAGAAAGCGAAAGCGCTGATGGAACACTTGATTGAAGACGACGTGCGCGGGAACATCGGCGGAGATGAGCAGCGAGTGCACCAGATCCGAACGGCTTATTCGGCCATTACTTTCAAACATCTATTAGCGCCCGTTTGGATCGGTGCCTATCGCTTTAGAGACCGTGTTTATCAAGTTCTGGTGAATGCTCGGACCGGCGAAGTCCAGGGAGAACGTCCCTATAGTGGTTGGAAGATCACCGGATTTGTGATCGTGTTGCTCCTGGTTCTGCTATTGCTGCTGTATCTCTCGGATCAATAGGATTCTGTTGTTCTCATCCCCCCCGGCAGGCGCTCAAATACGCGCGCACCGCAGGACTCATGACCGAGTCGAGGGTAATCGTGATATAGCGAGCACCGCGCTGACGCCATTCACTGGCCGCGTTGGCGTTGCCCACCATGATGCCCAGAGCTTTGTTGGAAGGCAGTACCAGTTCCAGAATCCGCTCCAACGTGGTTTTCACCCTGGGGTGGTCTATTTGTCCTGGAACACCCAGCGAGTGCGTTAGATCTGACGGACCAATGAAGATCACGTCCACGCCTTCCACGCCGAGGATTGTTGGCAGCTGTTCAACGGCGTCGAGCGTTTCGATCTGCAGTACGACCAGAGTTTCAGCGTTTGCTTGAACGATGTAGTCTCCGAAATTGCCGACTTGAGCGAAATCGGCGGCTCGAACGCCCGCCAGGCCGCGATTACCACGCGGGAAGTACTTGACGGCACGCACCGCCCTTTCGGCTTCTTCTCCTGTGTTCACCCAAGGCACATGAAGGCCCTGAGCGCCCGTGTCCAGGAAGCGCAAAATGATAGGAGCGAGATTCGTGGTCACCCGAACGATCGGTGTGACGCCGCGCAGTTCGGCCGAGCGCACCAGGTTCTCGCAGTCTCGTGGCTCGAGCGTTCCATGCTCCCCGTCGAAGACCAGGAAGTCCCAGCCCAAGTAGCCCTGCACCTCGATCAGAGTGGCATCGGGATAGCGAACGAAACAGCCGAAAACGGCCTCTCCAGCCTGCAATTTGGCTTTGGTGGTGTTTTTTCGCAAGGATCACCTTCTGATGTAGGGAATTCGCGCAACGAAATGGATTGGTGATTGGTGCGCATCGGCGGCTCAGCTTGCTTTCCTCAGAATGAGCAGTCGATGCTGGTCCCTCTCAATGGGCTGCCAGTATCTACTGGAAGCCTCTGCCTGTCAAATAAGGGTACAATCGAAGTGGAGTGCAGTGGTGAGACGCTTGGTCCGTCGCGTGTTTTTAACAGTCCAGGCGGAAAGCGTGGCAGGGCTCCACCTGGGGGTTTGGCTCTTCCTCTTTTCCCTCGCCGGTAGAAGCGCGATTCTGGGAAGACTGCAGCCGCATTCACGATCCGAATTAGATACTGAATGGCTGCCGGAGTCCTTTCAATCTCTTTAGGGGAGGACCCTACGTGGAATTTTTGCCCAGCTGGAGAGACTATGCCTTACTGACACTTTTCCTCGTTCTCTTCCTGTTGTCCGGTTGGTCAACTTGGAGTCTTATCTGGCATGGCTCAGGTAGCGCGGCAAGCGGGAAGAGCAAGGAAAAGATCGAGCCAGCGACGTCTTGCCTGGAAGCGGCTCTTGGGTGCCTGCTGTGCAGTTTGGCGGTCACGTCCGTCATTTTGCTTTTGACAGCTCAGGCTGGAATCTTCCGGATACGCTTCTGGTTGTCGCTCTTGGCACTCTATGATCTCGTTGTCTTACTCATCTACTGGAGGGCCGCTCGTTCAGTACACAAGCAGGAAGCAGCAGACCCTCGGAGGGGCGATTCCCCGTGCCCTGTCCACCTTCCATTTCGCTTCCGCTCATGCCGGTTCGAGAAGAGCGACATTTGGGCTTTGGTACTTGCCATCCTCGCTTTCACGGTATTGAACCGTCCGAGCGAGTTTGTGGCGGCAAACCGCGACCCCGGCGAGTATCTCAACATTGCTGTCAAGTTAGCAGAGGCCTGCTCTCTCAGATTCCGAGATCCTGACTTCCAGGAATTCAGGATGCCAGAAAAGCAAACCCTCTTTTTGAAGCATTCGTTGGAGCAGGCGCCGTTCCCCGAGGTCTTGCCCGGATTCTACCTCGTGGATGCTTCAAAAGGCGACCTGCTGCCGCAATTTTTCTCATTGTATCCAGTGTGGTTGTCGATGTGTTTCAAGCTCTGGCGGTTTGAAGGGGCTTTCTTTCTTAACGTCTGCCTGGGAACGCTGAGTGTTCTACTGCTTCTACCTTTGGGAGAGCGGATCTTCAATCCCAGATTTGTGGGACTAGGCGCTGGTGTGCTTCTGGCCAGTAATCCCGCTCAGGTTTGGCTGAGCCGGAGTCCGTTCAGCGAGGTCCTGGTGCAAGTCTTCCTGCTGGGCGGTCTTTGGTTGCTGGCTGTGGGTGTTAGGTTTCGCATCAGAGGTGCGATGACTTTAGGCGCGTTGCTGTTCGGCCTTTCTCTTTTCGCGCGGGTCGACTCAGTCTTGATCTTGCCGGCACTTAGCCTGCTGCTGCTCTGCCGCGATGTTGATCGAAAGGCATTCTTCCTGCCTTTGGCCGCCTGTGCAGCCTATGCGACTGTCCACGCGTCTCTGTTCTCGTTTCCCTATTTCGAAAATGTTCGCAAAACGATATGGACCGATTCATTTCCGTGGAAAGTCTCGATTCTAGTGGCTGGCTTGGCTTTTGTCGCGTTGCTTTTCCTCGTCAGGAGAGTCCACAAATCCTCTGCGGGGCGGCTAGGTGAGGGTATTCAGGAGTTCGACAGTCAGTCGCCCACTCCAAGTTCATTCCGTCGCTTCGTTGTGATCGCCTTGCTTGTCGTTTGCATCCTGGTGTTTGCGTACGGAGTTTTTGTTCGGCCTCATCTTGACTGGGCCCGTGAGAGTGTTCCTCTTCCATCGCCCCACGTGGGGACAGTCCCGCTCTACAATGAGATCAACTGGGTTCGTCTAGCCTGGTATGTGACGCCGCTCGGCTTGGGCCTGGCGGTGCTGGGGGCGCTAAGCTGCATCCCGCGCCTAGTCACTGGCGGGGCCACTGCGCTCATCGCATTTGCTTTGATCCTGGCGGTGCTGGGCGGCTTCTATCTGTACAAGTCAAGAGCTTTTCCCGACAACTACTGGGTCGTGCGCCGCTACATCGAAATCGTCATTCCGGGCTTGCTGCTTCTCGCTTGCCTTGCGTTGAATCAGTTCTATGGATTGCTCTCACGGTTTTTGCCGAAGTATTGGTCCGGTGCGTTTCCTGCCTTGGTTTTTGCGGTCGTCTGGGTTGGAGAGATCCATGCTATCGCGCCGTTTTGGAAGGAGCGCGAACTGGCCGGGACGCTAAGACAGATGGAGCTTCTGGCCAGTCTAAACCAGAAGGCCGATATCCTGTTGATTGAACAGGGACCCGTCCAGGAATTTTTCTCCACGCCTTTGAAAGCCATTTTTCAGAAGACCGTCTATCCCCTGGCCAGTACTCGCCCCGATGTTCTGGCCTTCGAAAGGCTCATTCAGCGATGGCTGAGTGAAGGCAAGGATGTCCATTTGCTGGCTTCTCAAGAGCACACAGAACTGCATAGCCGGAAACTCCAGTTCGTCCCGCAACATCGATTTGGGTTCAAGACGCGGGTGGTCGAGGCCACTTACGAGCGCTTGCCTCGCTCGATGACACCTTTGAGCTACACTCTGCAGATTTACAGCCTTAGGCCGGCTACGCGAACGGACCCCAAGACGGTCACGCTCAACATGGATTTCAACTTTGGATTCGCAACAAAGGGATTTCATTCGCCTGAAACAAACCCTGAGCGCGAAACGTTTCGCTGGACCTCTGGATCTGCTTCGCTGGAACTGCCTCAACTCGAGGCTGAGCGGAGTGCGATTCTTTCTCTGAGGCTGGCGCAGGATTATCCGGAGAAGCTGAATCCCTCGCCTGCGAGAATTCTTTTCAATGACAAGCTCATTGCCGAGATGCAGCTCACACCGAGATTCGAGGTGATGCGATGGGAAATCCCGAAAGACTCGCTGAATCTTCAGGCGCGGAATCAATTGAGCTTCACTTCCAGTACCTATTCCCCTGTGCAGCTGGGCAACAGCGAAGACCAGCGTGAACTAGGGATTATGGTGGACGGCGTGAAGCTTCAGTCCGTAGAGCCGATTTCTCTAAACAATCCTTTGCAGCTCGATCTGGGAAGTGAGGGCGACGTCCTGGACGCAGATCTCGCCGGGTTCTTCGGGCGCGAGCCAGACTCCTATCGTTGGACCGAAGCCGAGGCCGAAGTCAGGCTGCCAGTCCCAGTCGATGGCAGGACGCCACTCCGGCTTTCGCTGCGTGCCGTAAAATCTTGTCCCGATCCGGCATTCAGGCAGTGGCTGTCGCTTAACCTTGACGGAGCTATGCTCGGCAAAGCAGAACTTGTGGGGACTGGAACAGAGTTTCGGGTCTATGAATTCCCCTTGCCGCGGCGCCTTGCCACCGGCGGCCAGTCCGTGATCCGGTTGACAGTTGACCCTCCTTGGAATCCGGCACAGACTGGGCATTCAGCGGACAGACGAACGCTGGGTTGCGCGATTGATTGGATCAAGATCGACGGGAACAAGTAAGCGTGCTGAACAACTGCCGCAAAGAGCCAGAGCTTCAAGTCCCAACCGTGCGACGACTTTGAGGAGAACGCTCAGGGCACCCATTTGCATGCGCGCCCGAAGACGTGAAGAAGTATCGCGCTCAGGTCGAGTGGCTCAACAGGGAGCTGGACAAACTGGGCTTGGGCGATGTTCGCTATCCCCTCGCATGACGAGCCGTCTACACAGTGAAGACCAGCACGTCTTTTTGCGTGCCGAGGTCGCGAGCGGCCGGAGTAATGATAGTTTTCGAATTGACGTAAATCTTCTCGTTCCGTTTCAGAGCAGTACGGATGTCGTCTTCGCAAACGAAACCCACGGTGGCAGGAGGGGCAGCTGTCGTTGCGCTCGTATTGGGTTGAAGCGCCGGTCCGCCCGGGGGAACCACCGGCTGGTCAGTACTCGGGGTTGCTGTAATATTCTTCTGAGTCAGCAGTTGGTCGACAACTGCAGCAATATCCTGTCGCGTGATCGGGGCAGTCTCGCGCCGCTGGGCATTAGAGCTGGGCGCGCCGGCCGAAGGGCGCCAGCCATCCTTCCCATAGGCCACCCGTTTGATATTCATCAAGTGCAAGGGAGAGATGTTGTCTGAGGTGATGTTCCCGCCAATCGAACCACAGCCGAGCGTCATGGAAGGGAAAAGCGCTGTCGTGTAACCCACGGCTCCCAAGGCCGCCTGCGAGTTCACGACGATCCGGAATACCGGCTTTTGTAGACCGAATTCCCGAATGATCTCTTCGTTTCTAGAATGGATGGCCAATGTGTGGCCGAGTCCGCCGTAATTGAGAAGTTCGATACAGCGCTCACAAGCTGTCCGCCAGTCCTTCTCGACATAGAAGGCCAGGATCGGAGACAACTTTTCAATGGACAATGGAAAGTCGCGGCCAACACCTTGAAGCGGCGCGACCAGCACCTGCGTGCCTTCCGGAACGCGCAGGCCCGCCATACTGGCGATCACTGTCGCCGGGCGCCCCACGATCTTCGGATTGATGGTACGGTTTGGAGTGACAACAATCTTGCCCAGAACATCGACCTCAGTCTCGCTGAGGAAATAGCCACCCTTGCGCTTCACCTCTTCGATCACCTGGTCCTTGATTGATTCATCGGTCACGATGGCTTGCTCGGAAGAGCAGAGCGTTCCATGGTCGAAACACTTGCCGGAAAAGATGTCCCTTATCGCCTTTGGGATATCCGCGGATGCCTCGACATATGCCGGAACGTTGCCCGGACCCACGCCGTAAGCCGGTTTACCCGCGCTGTAAGCGGCTCGCACCAGACCGTGCCCGCCCGTAGCCAGGATGAGAGCCGTCCGGCGGTGCTTCATGAGTTCCTGGGTGCCTTCCAGGGTCGGCAGGGTCATGCACTGAATGATGCCCTCCGGGGCTCCAGCGGACAGGGCTGCCTGGTTGAGAACGTGGGCCGCCTCCTTAATGCAGTTGACCGCTGCCGGATGCGGACTTAGGACAATCCCGTTTCGCGATTTGAGTGAGATCAGGATCTTGTTGACAGTAGTTGACGTGGGATTGGTCGAAGGAATGATTGCGGCGATGACACCGACTGGGGCAGCGATTTCGATGATTCCGCTTTCCCGGTCTTCACGCAGAATGCCGACTGTTTTCAGATCTTTGATGGCGTTATAGACGAACTGTGATCCAAACTTGTTCTTCAGGATCTTGTCTTCGTACCGGCCATAACCCGTTTCGTCCACGGCCATTCGCGCCAGAGGTTCTGCGGCTCTGAGCCCGGCTTCGGCCATCGTTTGAACGATGGCATCGATCCGTTCCTGAGAGAAGCTGGAAAACTGCTGAAAGGCGGCGTAAGCGGTTTCCACACACTCGCGTGCCTGCTGGATGGATTGCAGATCTTTGTCCATGAGGAATCGGACCGGCAGCGCAAAGAATGGATGAGATGCGAAATGAGTCCCAAATGAGGGAACACTGGAATGGAACGAGCGATCATGGAACAGTGGGAGACAGGCGAGGTATCTGGCGTTGCATGGCTGTGGCTGCCCTCAACGCCAGCCCGCTATGACTCGTCAGGTATCAGCTGTCAGCTATGTCCTCTTTGCTGTCCCCTTTTTCTCAGTTCCCAGTAATGCTCTCTTCGCTACCCTAATTCTCTGCGACTCACTTCGGTTTCCGGTTGGCTACGGGTATGACTTTCTCGGCCTCGGTGTGCGGGCTGGGAATGACGTGCACGCTAACCAATTCGCCAACGCGACGGGCCGCTGCAGCGCCCGCATCCGTAGCGGCCTTCACAGCGCCCACATCACCTCGAACGCAAACCGTCACAAAGCCGGCGCCGATATACTCCTTGCCTACCAATGTCACATTGGCTGCCTTCACCATGGCATCAGCAGCTTCAACAGCGCCAACAAATCCCTTCGTTTCGATCATTCCCAAGGCTTCGTTCGACATGGTCAAGTCCTCAACCGGGCTCAAATTTGATGGGGAAAACTACCACTTCGGCCTGAGGCCGTCAAGCCTGAGCGCGGACTCGGCCTGGTTTTCCCTTCCTGAAGGTGCAAACCGGAACTGTCGTAAGGCTATCACCTGCTCGCCGGGCGGGCCAAACAACCTAAATCACGACTTCCTTCAGACAGCCGCGTAAATCCATCTCGTATTCGATGCTGACAATGGGTGGGCGTGAGAAATGCCAGGTAACACCTTGCAGGTGAGCGGAGCGTGTCCGGCTTAGAACCTCCGTAACCAGCCATGATGAGAAATCGTGAACGGTGTAAATGTTGGTGGCGGTCACATGGGACCAGTCGGTGACCAAGCCCTTTAGGCGCGAGTCCATCAGCTCCATCACAAAGCGTGCCTTTTCGATCAAGGCCTGCTTCGAGGTCTCGCCGCGTCTGACAACGTCGTGAGGGTCTAAAGATCCCTCAGGAAGTTCCCCGGCACCAGCCACGACGAACGTGGGCCGGCCTGCAGACGCCGACACTGTGTAAGAGAAGCCAAACAGACTAGGTTCAGCCGGGGAGTTCAGTTCTGGCGCAACGTTGGTTCGTGCCACCGGATTGAGCCCGTCTTGCAAGAGATCCCAACTCTTTAGAATTTCGATATATCCAGCATTGAAATCTGCGAACCCGCGGAAGCTGAAGGGACGTGGTGAGCGAAGCTCGATCCCGCACAGAGCCGCCTTAGGTCGCCCGATGCTTTTCAAATAGCCCTCGACAACTTCAAAGCCTCGGCGCAAAGGAGGCAAGCCATGCAGCCGCACATGCTCAATGGCGTAGCCCGCCTCAGCGACGGCTCCGGCTGAATAAGGACTGATGCCTTTCAAAAAGGCGTAATTGCCTGCTGGGTTCCTGATCAACATAGATGAATCCTAACTTGGATGAGCTGGAACACACCGACGCATTGAACCACGAAGAGCGCGAAGAAAACAATTAGGTCGACTCTGCACGGATCGGCCTCAAAATGTCGACATGACCGATTCAGGAACCGAGAGTACAATGACTCGCTCCAGGTTCCTGCCTCAACGATTCCAATAAGACGAGGACCTTCCATGACAAAGACAAACTCAGGTTGCCGGCTGGCAATACTGTTCTGTGTTGCTCTGCTGCTGATGGCCGTTTACATGAGCGCGACGCAGGCCCAGTACGATCTATTGCTGAAGGGGGGGCATGTGATCGATCCGCTAAACGGAGTCGACGGCAGGCGTGACGTTGCGATCGCGGAAGGAAAAATTGCGGCCGTTGCCTCCGACATTCCAGTATCCCAGGCACAGAAAGTCGCTGACGTAGCCGGACTCTACGTGGTTCCCGGGCTGATCGACCTCCATTGCCATCTTTACGCCACCACCGGATTGCGCGGCAGCTGGGCAGGCGACAGCAGCGTTCTGCCAGACGGATTCAGCTTCAGGACGGGTGTGACGACCATGGTGGATGCTGGCAGCTCGGGATGGCGCAATTTTGAGGATTTCCGCCACTACGTCATCGATCGGGCTGCCACGCGCGTCTTCGCCCTGCTCAATATCGTTGGCTTGGGGATGCCCACGGATGTGCCAGAGCAGAATATTCACGACATGGATCCAAAGGCTACGGCTGAGATGGCCGAGAAGCACAAGGATGTGGTGGTCGGCATCAAGACTGCCCATTATCAGGGCCCGGAGTGGGTCTCGGTGGAGCGGGCGGTAGAAGCTGGAACCTCAGCCAATTTGCCGGTGATGGTGGACTTTGGCTATTTCCTGCCGGAACGTCCCTTCTACAGGCTGGTCACGGAGAAACTCCGACCAGGCGACATGGCGACTCACATGTTTCGCGGGCCGGTACCTTACATTGACAAGAACGGGAAGCTGCTCAAGTATCTGGAAGTGGCGCGAAAACGCGGGGTGAAGTTCGATGTCGGACACGGCGGCGGCAGTTTCGTCTTTCGCAATGCGGCACCCAGCGTACAGCAGGGGTTTTATCCCGATTCGATTTCCACCGATCTGCATACGGGAAGCATGAACGCCGGGATGATGGATATGGTTGCGACCATGTCGAAGATGCTGGTGCTGGGCATTCCGCTCAAAGAGGTCATTCGTGAATCTACGCTCAATCCAGCAGTGAACATCAATCACCCGGAGTTGGGCCACCTTTCTGTCGGGGCCGTCGCGGATATTGCAGTCCTAAACCTGATGAGCGGAAAGTTCGGGTATGCGGATGCTTCGAATGGAAAGGTGGAGGGCAACCAGCGCCTTTTCTGCGAAATGACATTGAAAGATGGAAAAGTTGTATGGGACTGGAATGCCCGGGCGGCGACAGACTACCGCAAACTGGGGGACCGTTACGGCGTCAGGGACGTGGACCATGTCATCCCGCCGAAGGAGTAGGGCGCGAGTTCAAAGGAGCTTTCTGGGAAGCCTCTCAAATCTCATGTTGGTGATCGTTCTCCTCGTTGCTTCAACAACCACGACTGGCTGCAGACCCGAGGCTCCTCATCGCGAGGCACAATCCGGCAGTAACCGCCGTCACTGAGCATCACACGGGCTTGGACGTTGTCTTTGAGGTATGTGGCCAACACCTCGTCCCGCAAATACTGGATGAGCTTCGGGCTCTCCACGGGGAAAAGCACTTCCACACGGTGATTCAGGTTGCGCGGCATCAGATCAGCGCTCCCCAGATAGATCTCTTCGTCGCCACCGTTGCGGAAGTAGAAGATCCGGCTGTGCTCCAGGAACCGGCCCACAATGCTCACGACGCGGATGTTTTCACTGACATCTTGTAGGCCAGGCCTCAAACAGCAAATGCCGCGAACGACCAAGTCGACTTTCAGCCCCGCTTGCGAGGCCTGGTAGAGCAACCGGATGATTGACTTGTCCATCAGCGAGTTCATCTTAAAGATGAGATGCCCGCGCCGGCCGTTCCTGTGATGCTCAATTTCCCGTTGGATCAGGCTCCTCAGCCGATCGCGCAGGTTGATGGGAGCCACCAGCAGCTTCCGATAGTTGGTTTTCGCCGAGTAACCAGTGAGGTAATTGAACAGGTCGGTGGCGTCTGCCCCGATGTCATCGTCGCAGGTGAAGTAGCCAAGATCGGTGTAGAGTTGCGCAGTTACAGGATTGTAGTTGCCCGTGGAGAGGTGAACGTAGCGCCGAAGGCAACTGCCCTCCTTACGAACCACGAGCGCAATCTTGGAATGTGTTTTCAAGCCAAGCAATCCGTAGACCACGTGAACCCCTTCGCGTTCCAATGCCCGGGCCCAGTGGATGTTGCTTTCCTCGTCAAAACGTGCCTTCAGTTCCACTAACACAGCTACCTGCTTGCCGTGTTCCATTGCCTTCAGCAGCGCCTGCACGATCGGCGAGTTCGGGCCAATGCGGTAGAGCGTCATCTTGATGGCCAGGACATCAGGGTCCACAGCGGCAATCCGGAGGAAGTCCACTACCGGCTTGAACGAATCAAACGGATGGTGCAACAGAATGGGCTCGCGCCGGATGCTGGAGAAGAGTTCACTTTCCTCGAACCGGGTGTCGAGTGCTGGCGCAATCGCCGGCAAAAACGAAGGCGCCTTCAAATCGTGGCGGCCGACGGAATAAAGGCTCATTAACCGGCTGAGGGCCAGGGGACCCTCGATCGCATATACGTCCTGGGGGCTGACCTGGAGATTGCTCATCAGAATGTCGAGCATCTCCTGCGGCATTCCGCGGTTCAGCGTCAGCCGAACCACCGTGCCGAAACGTCTTTGCCGCACGCTCTCTTCGATGGTTTCCAGGAGGTCATCCGCCTCCAGTTCCTGGATCACCATGTCCGCGTTGCGGGTTACCCGGAAAGGATGAGCCTCAAGGACTTCCATCCCGGGGAATAGATCCTTGAGGTTAGCCATGATTACCTGGTCGAGCCAAACGAAAGAGAAAGTCGAAGCCTCTGATTCGTCCTTGTCCCCTTGATTAGAAGGAGGCTCCAACGGCAGGAGCTGAGGCAGTGTTCCAGGAACCTTAACGCGAGCGAAGTGCTTTTCGCCCGCCGCGTCTCGAATCCAGATGGCCAGGTTCAGACTCAGGTTCGAAATGTGTGGGAAAGGCCGTCCGGGATCGAAAGCCAAGGGAGTCAACACCGGAAAAACCGTTTCTTCAAAGTAGCGCTTCGTTTGGGCTCGCTGCGCATTGGTCAGCTGATCATAGTCCAATATGTGGATGCCAGCCCGAGCCAGTGCCGGGAGCAGATCGTTCAGCAAACACTCTCGGGCCTGATTAATCAGTTTCGCGGCCTTGGTTCTTACGGCAGTCAACTGGGCAGCAGGTGTCAGGCCATCCGGAGAGATATCATGAACTCCGGCGGCAATCTGCTGCTTCAGGCCGGCGACCCGAACCATAAAAAACTCATCGAGATTCGAACCGACAATTGCCAGGAACTTCACCCGTTCCAGCAACGGGGTGCGTTCATCCTGAGCTTCTTCCAGGACCCGATACTGGAATTCCAGCAGACTGAGTTCGCGATTGATGTAGTATTCTGGATGCTTTCTAGGTCGGGAGGAGCTTTTCGCTCGACTTCGACAGGTAGAGTAGACTCTGACATGGCTGTCTCCTTGGGGTGTGCAGACCCGACTTTGATTCGCCATTTTACCTGAACAGCCAGCAGATAGGAAAATGATCTCCAGAGTGGAGCGAGACCATGACAAGAATTGTCCGTCATCTTTGTTGCGTTTCGATGGCTTGTCTTCTTGGCTGCAGAACGGCTCAGCCTAGATTCCCTCAGGGCCGGATTGTCGATCTGAGCTATGCTTTTGACGAGCAGACCATCTTCTGGCCGACCGAGAAAGGCTTTATGCTGGACAAAGGACCAGAGGGGGTCACAGAACGGGGCTACTATTATTCAGCCAACCGGTTTTGCTCTGCCGAGCACGGCGGGACACACATTGACGCGCCGATCCATTTCTTTCAGTCGCGACGCACACTTGATGCCATTCCGGTTCAACAGCTCATTGGCCCTGGAGTCATCGTTGACGTGACCGCCCAGTGCGCCAGCAATCCCGACTACCAGGTTCTTGTAGAAGACTTTCTCGGGTGGGAGAGACGCCACGAGTCGCGACTCGACAACACCATTGTTTTGTTGCGCACCGGCTTTGGCCGTTTCTGGCCCGAGAGGGCGAAGTATTTGGGAACAGACGAGCAGGGATCTCAGGCCGTAGCAAAGCTCCACTTCCCCGGCCTGCACCCCGAAGCCGCCAAGTGGTTAGTTGAGCAGCGGGCGATCAAGGCGATGGGCATCGACACAGCTAGCATCGACTATGGCCAGTCTACGCGGTTCGAAACCCACGTGACTCTCTGTGACAAGAACATCCCTGCGCTGGAAAACGTGGCGAACCTGGATCAACTCCCCGAAACCGAGTTTACAATCATCGCGCTGCCCATGAAGATTCGGAATGGCAGCGGCGGCCCGGCGCGGATCGTAGCAGTCATGGATCGTTGACTTGTGAGTTTAGTGTAGCCAGCGGGCGGTATTTCTTTCATCATTAGGAAGCTCATTTAGGAAAGAGGCACGATTCCTTGTCGAATCCGTGGAACGACAATCCACCCCCGCTAAACTGGACGGGAAATGAACCGGCCGTGCTGGACTACCAAGAGACGTCGCGGGAGTCGCGTCGCCGACTCACTATTCAAGTGATTCTTTTCGTGCTGACCGTGTTAAGCACGGGTTTCGTTGGAGGGTGGACTTACTCGCTTTGTTTGATCTCGATCCTGTTTTTCCATGAAATGGGACATTACTTCACAGCGCGTTATTACAGAGTGCGGGCGAGCCTGCCTTACTTCCTTCCGTTTCCGTTGCCTCCCTTCGGGACCTTTGGAGCCGTGATCAAAATGCAAGGCTTCATTCCGAATCGCCGAGCTCTGTTTGACATCGGCATCATGGGGCCTGCAATGGGGGTAGTGATTGCGCTGCCGGTGACGGTGTACGGCATTGCGAGGTCTCAGGTGATCGAGGTGAACCAGCTTCCTCAGTACGTGATCTCACTCGGCGACTCGATCCTGTTCTCCCTGCTGGCGCGTTGGATTCATGGACCCTTGCCTGAAGGCTACGATCTGCTGCTCGATCCTGTCGGGTTCGCCGGTTGGGCAGGGCTTTTCGTAACAGCTTTGAATTTGATTCCTATGGGCCAACTGGATGGCGGGCACATTGTTTATGCCCTCTTTCAGACGAAGAGTGTTTTGGTTTACCGGGCGGTTTTTGCGGCTCTGGCGATCTTCACAGTAGTCGGTCGACATTCTCAGTGGATCGTTTTTTTGGCTATGGTCTTGTTCCTGATCCGCCTGAAGCATCCGTCCACTGTAGACGATCAACTGCCGATCGGATCTCGACGATTCATGTTTGGCATGGCCGCCCTGGTATTTTTTGCGATTACATTTCCACCGATACCGATTAAACTGAACTTTTGATTTCCAACCGGCGTCAGGCTGGCATGGTCGCCTGACTGACAGCAGCGGCCGCTTTTCCGGTTACTCGAACGGCCTAAACCTGGACAAGCCAAAGCCAAGAGGTGCTGCTAGAAGCACGAGGAGCGATTTCGCGATGATTCTCCAACTGCTTGTCAGAACCGTGACCAGCAGCTCCGAACGAGGATTGCCGGACTCACGAGCAAGCAAGTTGCCCGAAGAACACAGAATTCCTTTCGCGCTGGGTCTAACAAGGGCCCAAATCTGGCTTCGAGCTTGCTCAATCGGGAACGCGATCAGATCACTGACTTGGTTGGCGAGTAAGCAACCCCTAGGTTGGCCGGGTGGACGTCTTTCAGCGGAAGTGAAGTTCAGAGAAAAAACTGTTGACTCCTCCAAGCGAGTGCAACTTTAGTGGTTTCTTACCGCATCCATGTGTTCAATCGGTAACTGTCTAACGGCGCAGAATCCTGGGGGTAATGCCATGAAAAGAGGAACGATCGTTGCCGCCGCGATGATCACGGCGACGTTGGGCCTGCGTGTTTTTTCCGCTGGAGCGCAGTCGGTCTCTGCCCAGCACCAATCGGTAGCGGCGATCGACCCGGCCCAGAGCACCAGTCACCTAACTGTAGGTGCGGGTGAGAGACTCATTCTTCAGTTGGAGACTCCCCTGCACACGCGGTCGACTCGGGAAGGGGACCGGGCGCATTTTCGGGCGTCGGACGAAGTCGTGTCCGGAGGCCAAGTCGCCATCCCTCGAGGAAGTGAAGTCCGGGCGATGGTCACAAAGGTGCGCCGGCCCGGCCGGCTCAGCGGGCGGGCAGAGCTTGGTTTGCGCTTTGAAGAGGTTCGGCTGCCAGATGGCACGGTTCTGCCACTCGAAGCCAGTATCGTTCGCGCCGGCTTCACTCAGATTCAGCAGTCGAAAGACGGCGACCCGAAGCTGCAAGGGGAAGGCGGCAATGGCGGCAGTCTGATGGCGGTGGGGCAAGGAGGAATGCAAGGCGCGATCCTAGGTGCCAGCCTGGGAGGGGGAAGAGGCGCCCTTTATGGGGGTGCGGCGGGAGCGGCGGTTGGGCTTGCTGCCGTGCTGCTTCAACGCGGTCCCGACCTGGATCTGCCTCGAGATATGTTGTTCGAGTTGAAGTTCGATAGGGCATTAAGTGTTCCCGCAGCAGCCGCTCGGCGGGCAACGCAATTGGCCCGCTCGGTTCCGTCGTCGACAATCTCGGCGCCCAGCAACCCGTCAATCTCCGGTCCGGTTACGTTTCCGAGCGACAACGGCGAACCCGTCCCGGACTTTGGCAAAGATGAGACCTCGGATTCTGAACCTACGGAAACCATCACTGTGGCGAGTACCAAGGGAACGGAGCCTCCTGTGGCTCTGCCGCCTTCTGGGACACCGGGAGATTCGGTTCCCACGTTCGAAGATGACGACCCTAACGCCTTCAAGTTGAAGGTTGACGTTCAGTTGGTGACGGTGGACGCCACGGTGCGTGACCGCAGTGGCCGGCCTATGGAAACCCTTCGAAAGGAAGACTTCCGCCTCTTCGAAAACGGTACCGAGCAAACCATTCAATCTTTTTCCCGGGACGAATACCCGCTGGCCGTCGCGCTCGTAGTTGACCGTAGCGGCAGTGTCGCGCCCTACCTGAATGAGCTGCGGCACGCAGCCTATCGGGCCCTGTCTCAGCTCAAGCGTGGCGATCAGGTCTGCCTTTTCACGTTTGCTGGTGATGTGCAGCGCCTGGAGGATCTGACCACCGACCGTCAGCGGATTGCAAACCGGATTGCCACCATCCAAGCGGGAGGCGGAACGAACATCATCGATGCCCTGTTTGACTCAGTCTACTACCTCAGCGCGGTGGCTCGCGACCGCCGTCGGGTGGTGATTCTTGTCTCAGATAATGTCAACAGCACAAAGCCGCGATCCAACCAGAACCACGTGGTCCGCATGGCGATGGAATCGGAAACCGTCGTCTACAGTGTCAAGACGGTGGGTGAATACATGCCAGTAACGATGCGCATTCCGACGTGGGCAGGGGGGTTGATTGGCAAAGACGATGGCTCTGTGTCCAAGATTGCCAAGGAAACAGGCGGAGAAGTCATCGACGCAGCGGTCACTGGCTCATTGGATACCGCTTTAGGAACAGCCATCATGCGGCTCAAGCTCCGCTACACGCTTGGGTACAATTCGACAAATCCATCAAAAGACGGCAGTTTCAGGAAGATTGATGTGCGCCTGGCGGATCGCTATGGCCGTGCAGACAGCGACTATTCGGTGAGTTCCCGCCGCGGATACTATTCGTCGGTGGAGCAAGTAGCCGCCAAGGCCAGTCCATGATCCGGTAAGTCGCAGTTGTGATCTGCACAGCGGGCGTTGGGCAGCCCCTTTTTTCTCCCCACCCTATCGAACAACGCCACACATTTCCCTGTGGCAGCAAAAGTGGTTTAGAGTTCAAGCCTTAGCTGGTCTTTCTTCAAGTCAGTACAAGCTAAAGGCTGAACTCTAAAGAAGGACTTCCCCGGCTCGGTTGCCAGTTGGTCCCACCGATGTTATACGAATCAGGCTGCATGCCTTAGTAGTAGCTTTCCCTGACCATGGAGAAAACATCATGTCTCAACTTCTTGAGTTTGTTTCGAGCAGGAGAGAAGGGATTCAGGATAATCATCAGCGTGAGGCACCTCTCAGCGAGGATCTCCAACTGTTGGATGCCTACTCGCAGGCTGTCATCAGCGCTTCCGAGCGGGTTAGCCCGTCGGTAGTGAACATCAGCGTTCGCCAGCATGTTAGCGATGGAGGGACGCGGTCTCGTGAACGAGGCGAGAGGGCGGGCAACGGTTCAGGTTTTATCTTCACACCTGACGGCTTCATTCTCACCAACAGTCATGTCGTCCATCACGCCAGTGAAGTGGAGGCCATCCTCTCAGACGGGAGGAAATTTCAGGCTCAGAAAGTGGGCGATGATCCAGATACCGACCTGGCTGTTGTTCGGATCAACGCCTCGAATCTGTGGCCAGCGGCGCTAGGAGATTCGCAAGTAATCCGAGTCGGTCAATTGGTCATTGCCATCGGGAATCCTTACGGTTTCCAGTGCACCGTCACGGCCGGCGTTGTCAGCGCGCTGGGGCGGTCTTTGCGTTCCAGTTCAGGGCGCTTGATGGACAATATCATTCAGACGGATGCCGCTCTAAATCCTGGCAACTCAGGCGGTCCCCTGGTGACCTCGCGAGGCGAGGTCATTGGAATCAACACGGCCGTTATCCTGCCTGCCCAAGGAATTTGTTTCGCCATCGGCGCGAACACAGCTAAGTTTGTAGCCGGCCGCCTCATTCGCGACGGGAGAATCCGCCGGAGCTACATCGGAGTGGCCGGGCAGAACGTGCCGCTCCACCGGCGCTTGGCGCGGTTTCATCAGCTGCCTGTAGAAAGCGCTGTTCTGATAGTGTCCGTGGAGGAGAAGAGTCCGGCTCAGAAGGCAGGTCTTCAAGAAGGTGACCTGATTGTCGGCTATGCCAGTCAACCCATTGGTGGGATTGACGACCTGCACCGACTGTTGACTGAGGAACAACTGGGTGTCCGGTCGCCGGTCACAGTGATTCGCGGAACCGAAAAACGGCTGTTGTGGATCGTTCCGCAAGAGTCGCGATTACTGGGAGATCAGTGAGGGGGCTTGTTCCGCGTCTTTGACGCTCGACAGCGAGACTGCCGGAAGGCCGCACGCCCGACCCTGGGCCGGCAAGGACGGCAAAAGGTTCAAGACCAACCCAAGTGACAGCGTTCCGGCGGCTCCCGCTCCAGCTCGTCACAAGCATGACAACCTCCCTTCCATGCGAAATGTACCGAAGGTGCAAGGTGACTGCAAAGCCGTGAGAGCGATTCTCTTCGACCTGGATGGCACACTGATTGACACGACCGATCTGATTCTGCACTGCTTCAACCACTCTTGGCATTCAGTCTTTGGTCGCACCCGTCCACGTGAGGCTTTCATTGCTACAATGGGCATCCCCTTGCCCGTTGCGATGCGCTACCTGCTGGCCTCGACGCCCGATGTCGATGCGGCAGCCATCGGGGAATCCCGCGCGGCGGAGCTGGTAGAACAGCTACTCTTCCAATATCGCTCCTGCAATGCCGCGAACCACGATCGTCTGGCGCGCTCGTTTGATGAGATGACCCAGGTAGTCGCCGAGTTGCGTCGACGGCACTACCTGACTGGAGTTGTGACGTCGAAGAGTCAGGCCTTTGCTTCGCGAGGCCTCAAGCTGGGCGGCCTTTCAGAGCTTATGGATACTGCCGTCTTCATGGAAGACACACTACGCCATAAACCAAATCCGCAACCTCTCCACCTGGCCCTGGAACGACTCCAGATCTCGGCGCAACAGGCAGTTTACGTGGGTGACAGTTGCCACGACTTGCAAGCAGGCCGTGCGGCGGGAGTGCGAACTGTTGCGGCCCTTTGGGGACCGTCACCGGCGCGAGAGCTGCTAGACGAGCACCCGGACCTTATTGCAGCTGTCCCTTCCGATCTGCTGTACCTGTTCCAGTGACGAGAAAGGATCTGCGGAATGTGGAATGTCGATTGCGGATTGTCGAACACGGAGCTGAATCCCTTGCTCTGAACCGGCGATGTCGGCGCTATCCGGCCTTGAGCACTTCTCGGTGTTTCAAAAACAGCAACCGCAGGGTTCATTCCGCAACCCACATTCCGCATTGCGCCATCCCCATTCCGAATTCCGAAATCCACATTCCTCACTCGTCAACTCCCTTTCAGGCCCATCTGGCGCAACGAAAAATACTCAAAGAGCCGTTCTGGCAAGAAGCGCTTCAGTGCCAGAAAAACTTGGGCGTGGCGCGGTGCGGCATAGCGAAAGCGGGGCTGCTCGTCAGCCAGTGCCCTGAAAATGAGCTGGGCAATTTCATCTGGGTGGCCCGCCATCGCCTTGGCTCTTTCACTGAGGCGAGAGAATTCAGCCAGGAACGGCGCGTAGGGTCCGGCGTTTTCAACGACGGTACTTGAAACCTGATTGGCCACCTGCGAGAATTCCGTGAGAATGTAGCCCGGTTCGATAAGGACGACCTGAACTCCGAACAGGGACATCTCTCCCCGCAGCCCGTCGGTTATCGCTTCCAAGGCATGTTTGGTCGCATCATAAATGGATGTGAAGGGACGGGCAATTTTGCCAGCCACGGAACCCACGTTGACGATACGGCCCGCACGCTGTGCGCGCATGACAGGAATGACAAGCTGGGTCAACGCAATCAATGAGAACAGGTTGGTTTCGAAGTTCTGACGGATCTTCTCAACCGGCACCAGTTCAACCGGTCCGCGATGCCCGAAGCCGGCGTTATTGACCAGACCGTCTATCCGTCCATGTGCTGCCATCGTTTCCCGCACGAGCCGCTTCCGGTCTTCTTCCTGCGTGATGTCTGCCGTCACCGCCAACACGCTTGGGGCTGGTGAGGTCTGGCGGGCGACTAGCGGATTCGATTCTAGTTCCTGCTTTAGCAGATGAAGCCGTTCCTCGCGGCGTGCGGCCAGCACGAGGTTTGCACCTTCCGCAAACAGGCGGCGGGCTGTGGCTTCTCCGATTCCGGCGGACGCGCCTGTGACAATCACTAGCTGTCCACGTAATGATCTCATGAAGCCCCTTTGTGAAAGTCAGTTGCCAAGGGGAGCGAGCTTGGCCAGGGGATAGGAATTATTTTCATCCCGCTGCGGCCGCTGCCAGGCGGCATGAGTACATCCCGGTCTTTAGGGTCACATGGATTCTTCGACCACCCGCAGGCTCCAGGTGGTGGCCATCATACATGAGTTTGCGGGCTGATGCGGGGTGAAGTGTCAGATTGAGTGTGAGACGATTGAGTCAATCAAGCGTGCTCCGACTTCAGCCCTGTCCTTCGCCTCCTTCCCCAACGGACCAGCTTCAGGTAGAGGACAAAGATGGCATAGATCACCGGCACCAGCAGCAGAGTGATAACGTCGCCGAAATGCGAACGGTGACGGGCAAGCCGACGGCATCGCGCGTCTCAAGCTGGCGGACATCGATTCGGGCGCCCGCAACCTCGCTGGAAACGCGCTCTTGGATGTGTGGCAGCACGTGGTGCGTGTCGTCCTGTCTTGAAAGAGCAGCACGATCTGCGCGTAGTTTGTTTGCTGCAGGTCAATTGGAAGGAAGAAAGGAGGGATCAAGAAGGCGGGAGCTGGGGTGGACATCAAGATCTCAACTACGTCTTCACGCAGACGATATATGATTCGATAATTACCGAAAAGAACTTCCCTGATGTTTTCGTGTAGTTTCTCTGGAACGATGCGTCCTAACGATGGGCTTGAAGCCTTTCGACGGCGCTCACCACACCAGCTGCAAACGCTTGAGCGTATCTCAAGGAATCGCGACCGATGAACTCACAGATCGCTTCCAAGTCATCAACGGACTGGGAAGTCCACCTTATTTGAGCCACTTCTGCAAGCGTCCTTTGGCCTCATCGTGGGAGAGGGTCTGCCCTACATCCGCCTGCTGAAGGCCCTTTTGGATCTTGTAAAGAAGCAGCATCCTTTCGATCGCGTCGTCCAGAGTCGCCCCGGTTGGCAAGTCCTCGGCAGTTTTCAATACGATCTGCTTAATGTGTAGTGTTTCCATCGCGAATTTCCTCGTTGTCAGCCGTCCAGAGCATCCGGCCCGAAGCTTTCGGATGAAACTTCAAGGCGGACTAGACGTTACGCAAAGCTTCCTCGTAGGTCGGCTCCCCCACTCCTTTAATCCGACGGATAAGCAACGTATCCGTCTTGGCGTTTCTCAAAGATAATCTTCAAGCGCTTCATGACGACTCCTCATCAAAACACATCTGAAGTGTATCAGATTCGCTCCCGCGAGAAGAAGGGAATGCAACCATCAGAAGGCCGCTTTCTTGAACCGTTGGTGCACCGGGGGACCTTACATCTGCCGCGAGATGCCCAGCTTTCGCATACTGGCCTGAAGAGTGGTTCGTTTCATTCCCAGCCGAGCGGCTGCGCCTGTCGGGCCACTTACAATCCAACGGGGTTTCTCGCAGGATGCGGACGATATGCTGGCGTTCAATGTCTTCCAACGTCGAGGACCTTTCCAGACTTTCTTCAACCGCACGGCTCGCTGGCGAGTCACGTCTTGGCAGGAGCGATTGCAGCTTCAGCTCGCTCAGAGGAATCTCGAGATCAGGCCCTTGCGAAAGAATGACCGCGCGTTCGATGATGTTTTCGAACTCCGGACATTCCAAGGCCAATGGTAGCGCAGCAGAGCAGCACTAGTTTCAGCAGAAATGGACAGGATTTGTTTTCCCATGCGCGACGCAAATTTCTGAGCAAAGAAGCGCACCAGCAGCGGAATATCTTCCGTCCGCTCGCGCAAAGGCGGTAACGTCACGGGGAAAACGTTGAGCCGGTAATAGAGGTCGCGGCGGAAACTCCGTTCTGACACCATCTTTTCAAGATCGCAGTTTGTGGCCGCCACTAATCGGACATCGACACGCTGAGTTCGCGCGCTACCCAGTCGCTCAAATTCCTGCTCCTGAAGCACACGCAGCAGCTTAGGCTGCAACTCCAGGGGGATGTCGCCGACCTCGTCTAGAAAGAGGGTGCCGCGGTGCGCCAGTTCAAAGCGCCCGATGCGCTGGCTGATCGCACCCGTAAACGCCCCTTTTTCGTGGCCAAACAGTTCGCTTTCGAGCAACCCGGTTGGAATGGCGGCACAGTTCACCTTCACCAGAGTGCGCTCGCGGCGCGAGCTCAGGTTGTGAATAGCCCGAGCGATGAGCTCTTTCCCCGTGCCGGTCTCGCCACAGATCAAGACAGTCGAGCCGGTAGATGCCACGGTTTCAACCTGCTTCAGAATGCGTTTGAGCGCGGCGCTGCGTCCGATAATCTGCTCGAAGTCGTAGGCGGTCTGGATTTCACCTTCGAGGTAGGTTTTCTCCGCAGCCAGCTTGTTCTTGAGCGCTTCCAGTTCTCCCACGGCCAGGGCATTGGCCACTGCAATGGCGACTTGCTTGGCGATTTGCTCGAGGAATTGGGCATCTTCCTCCGTGAAGGCAGCCTCGCGCAAACTTGCCAGGTCCATGGTGCCGAGTACCCGGTCGTGCGAGATGAGTGGTACGTTGCAGCAGGATTTTAAGCCGTCAGCGGCGGCGCGCCTCACGGCCTCACACGGAAACTCCCTCAGATCAACGTTTCGAATGAGCACTGGCTGGCGCGTGGCAATGGCCAAACCGGAGGGGTTGCCTTCCATGGGAACCAGCACGCCCACTTCGAACAGATCCCGATGATGCGGAAGTCCAGAGCGTAGACCGCAACTGCCGTCCGTCGGGCTCGCACAGCGCTATCCCCGCAAAATCGTGTGGAATGAGCCGCCGGAGGCAAGCGGATATCTGCGAAAGGAGTTCCATTAAACTAAGGTGGGAGACAGCCGCGTTGCTGACCTCCAGCAGGACCCGCAACCGATCGCGCTCGCGGGCGAGTTGCTGTTCGGCTGACTCGGCACTCTGGGGGCTGGACAACAGATCCACGACTCCGGGCACCTGTTACAGGAGATGATTACTACGGTGCACAGAGTTATCTCACTTCAGGGGTTTCACAAAGTGTAGCGAGCAACCTCTCGTCCCGTGAGATAGCGGACCTCACGCCAGCGGTGTAGCCCCTCGCGCCCTGAGCAACTGGTTCAGATGAACCCCGGCTGGGCGAAGGCCGGATTCGGGTAGCTGTAGAAGCCCTGGCCGCTCGCGACCCCAAGGCGGCCCTTCTGGATGAAGTGCTCGTCGACGTAGCGGGCGTACTCGAGCGCCTGGGTGTTTGGGGTGGTTTCGCCGATCAGCTTCGCGACGTGGTACACGACACCGAGGCCCATGCGATCCATCATGCCGAAGGGGCCCATGCCGCTCTGCAGGGTGATCATCCAGGTTCGATCGATGCTCTGGAAGTCGCTCACGCCGCGCACCAGCAGGTCCAGCGCGGCGGTGCACCAGGGCACGATCAGGCTGTTGATGATGTAGCCGTTCTGCTCCTTGCGAATGGGGATGGGCACCAGGCCGATTTCCTCGGCGAACTTCAGCAGGCGCTCGAACACGGCCGGGTCGGTGCCGGGATGGCCCATGACCTCGCCGATGTTGGAGTCCCAAACGCCGATGGCAAAGTGCAAGGCCAGGAACTTCTGCGGCCGGTCGACGAAGCCCGCCAACGCGCTCGGCGGCAGGGTGGAGGTGTTGGTGGTGAACACGGTGCGCGCCGGGGCGTGCCTGGACGCCTCGCGCCAGAAGGATTCCTTGATGGGCATGGACTCGGGCACGGACTCGCTGATCAGATCGGCATCGCGCACCGCCGCCGCCAAGTCGGTGGTGTACGTGAGGCGAGCGAAGGTGTCGTCGATCTGCTTCCGGGTGGCGCCGCGCTGCTTGATGAAGTGCTCCGCGTACTCCCGATGAAACGCCTTGCCCTTCTCCAAGCCCGCGGGGATGGCGTCGTACACGGTCACGTGCTTGCCGTGAAAGGCCATCTGCCAGGCTACTTGCGAACCCATGGTGCCGGCGCCCGCGGTGGTGATCTTGGTGAAGGTCATCCTCAGTCTCGCGCGCAGTCTGTCGGACTCGTGGACGTGATGAACGGCAGATCTCGCTCGCGCGACTGCGAGCCGGGTGTCCAGTGACTCGGGACACCGACTCAGCGTGCGTCGCTGCAGGTGAGCGATGTCACGCCGCTGCGGGTTCGCCTGCGTCGCCGCGCCGTGGCCGGCGGCTCGGGCCAGATCGTCGAACATCGCCTGGTTGGCCGCATGCAGCCGCGGGGCCAGGAACACCCGGCCCAGCCACGGGAGCAGCCCGACCTGGGTTTCATGGCTGACGACGACGGTGCTCAGGCCGTCGGGCGTGGGGCGGAGCGTGAACGTGCGCTCGGCGTGCAGCCCCAGGGCGTCCGCGACGATGGCGAAAGAATGCGGTCGCTCGGCGGCCACCACGGTGCTGCGCAGCACGACCGGGTGTGCCTTCCACCGGAAGGACGCCGGTCGGGCCGCAGCCAGTTGCCGATCGTTGACTCGACTCGGACCCACCGGCAGGCCCGATACCACGACGGCCAGCCTTCGACGTCGGTCAACAGATCCCAGACACGTTCGGCCGAGGCAGGAATCACGATCTCGTTGCGAACCTCGATCGGTGGCCGGGAGGCCGTGCCGACCGGGCGGAGCAGCCGGGCGGAGACCCGGGTGAGCCACTCGCGCGGCATGAACCGGCCGCTGGCGGCGATCACCTTGTTCCGCAGGCCGGGGATGACCACGGCCCGGCCCTTGTCCAGCGCCCGTAGCCCGGCCTCGATGACGGGCTCGGGGTCGGCGAGCCGGCGGTAGATCGCCGTGTGGCCGACGTCGGCGCCGAGCGCGTCGACGAAACCGGTGCGGGTGGGACCCGGACACAGTGCGGTGACCGCCACGCCGGCCGCACGGGCCTCGGCCCACAGGGCCTGGCTGAACGACAGCACGAATGCCTTGCTCGCCCCGTACACCGCCTGGTAAGGCGCGGGCTGGAACGCGATCGTGGACGCGACGTTGAGAATCCCGCCGCTGCCTCGGGCGAGCATTCCGGGCAGGAACGCGCGAGCCAGGGCGATCACGGCACTGACGTCGACGGCCACCTCGTCGGCCTCGCGGTCCGGGTCGGCCTCGGCAAATGGGCCGTAGCTGCCAAACCCGGCGTTGTTGACCAGCACCTCGATCGGGCGGTCGCCGACGTGATCGAGCAGCGCGGACACACCTGACCGGGTCGAGAGGTCTGCGGCGACCGTCTCGACCTTCACCCGCGGAGCAGCGCGGCGGATCTGGTGCGCCGCCTCGTCCAACCGGGCCTCGTTGCGGCCGGTCAGCACCAGGGACATGCCCCGGTCCGCGAGTCGGGCGGCGAGCCCGCGGCCCAACCCGGACGACGCTCCAGTCACGACGGCCCAACGGTCCTGATAGTGGAGCACTCGCTTCGCGAATGCTGTTTCCCTTTGTCGAGCTCTACCAACAAGGACTCTGGCGGAACTCTGGGGCAATCTGGTGACGTGTTTGACGGGTAACGCCAATCCGAAACATACTTAGCTACTTCGATTGCTGATGTACTTGCAGTTCAAGCAGCGCAATCAACCAAATGGAGAACTCGACAGCCATGACTCGCCTAACAACACTGTTGACGGTCCTCTTGTTTTTGGGTTCCGTGTCTCCCGGTATGGAATCCGACGAGAATGCCGTGATTCCTGGAGAATTCATCGTCGAACCTCCCACTCTGATGAATCTGGGTTTTGAGTGGAGCATTCAGGGAGATGACAATCGCAACGCCAAGGTCGCCGTCGAGTACCGCAAGAGGGGTCAAAGCGAGTGGAAAGAAGCCTTACCCATGCTACGCATCGGCGACGAGAAAGTCTGGCGCGCCCGCGAGTATCTCGAATACTGGACGCCGCGCATGTTTGCCGGCAGCATTCTGGATCTGGAAGAAGAAACCACTTACCAGTGCCGTTTCACCCTATCCGACCCTGACGGTGTCCGGGGGCAGGCGGTTCAGGAGGCCACTGTGACAACGCGCGGCGTCCCGAAGAGCCGTACCGGGGGACGGGCGCTGCATGTCTATCCGCCCGACTATCAGGGTCCCCGGGAGCAACCGGCCTTCAATGGTCTGAAGGAAGCCTATTATGGCCCTGGAACCGGCGACTGGAACGCGGTGAGAGAGCGCCCCGTGCAAGCCGGAGACACCATCCTGGTTCACGCGGGGCTGTATAAGGCTGATCGCCTGGACTATGTGACTCCTTACGGAATCCCCTTTGACGGAACTTATGTGTTGACCGTGGATGGAACGCCAGAAAAGCCCATCGTGATCAAAGCAGCGGGAGATGGCGAAGTGATTTTCGACGGCAACGGCTGCTTCCGGCTCTTCGATGTGATGGCGGCCGACTACAACTACTTTGAAGGCCTCACGATCCGAAACACGGACATCGCATTCTATGCCGGCCTGAAGGATGTGCTCGGGAGCACGGGCCTGGTAGTCCGAAACTGCCGCATGGAAGACGTGGGTATTGGAGTCACGACGGAATACGCGGGATCGAACAACTTCTACATTGCAGACAACGTGCTGGTTGGCCGAGACGACCGGCATCGCCTCGTCGGATGGGCTAACTACGGGAAGTACAAGCCCTCGCCACTCAAGTCATATTACGGGATCAAGGTCTATGGACAGGGCCATGTCATCTGTCATAACTACCTGGCTTATTTTCACGACGGCATCTGCGTCTCTACTTATGGCACACCACCCAAGGCCCAGCAGCAAAAGGCTGTTGCTATCGACATCTACAACAACGACATTCACGTGATGGTGGACGACTTTATCGAAGCCGATGGAGGAGTGCACAACATTCGCGTGCTGCGGAATCGAGGCTTCAATGCCGCGCAGCACGGATTGAGCGCCCAGCCTGTGTTCGGAGGACCTGCCTACTTTTGCCGGAACCTTGTTTACAGCGTGCCCATGGGCGGAGCGATCAAGAACGGCGGAGCCAATCCGGCTGGTGTTGTCGTGTACCACAATACCTTCATTGCGGAAAACAGCAACACACGCGGTAATTCCAACATGCACTATCGCAATAACCTCATCATGGGAACCGATCACGCCGAGAAACCGGTGCTAGGCAAGCTGACTTACACAGCGTATACCTCTCTGGACTACAATGGTTATCGCCCAAACCAGAGTGGCCGGCCACAATACATCTGGAAGTCTCCGGCAGCCGGGTCGATCCGCGATTACACGCTGGAAGGAAAGGAGTACCAGGAGTTTCTGAGGCTGGCTGACTTTCGTCGAGCTACGGGCCAGGAGCAACATGGTCTGGAACTGAACTATGATGTCTTCACGAACGTTCGGCCGCCCGACTCGCGCAGGCCTCACGCCATCTACGAAAGCCGTGACGTAGACTTTCGACTGCGGCCGGGGAGCGCTGCCGTCGACGCCGGATGCCGGCTTCCCAACATTAATGATGAGTTTGAAGGGAAAGCGCCCGATCTGGGTGCTCTCGAAACGGGCCAGCCAGTCCCAGTTTATGGGCCGAGGCAACCGTAGCCCTGCAAGAAACAAATCAGGCCGAAGAAGGGATTTCTGGTACGAAGACGCCGGAGAACGGAGGACCCTATGAACATCTACCTTTTGCGCCACGGTATCGCTGCGCCGCTAGGTCAGGAGAACCAATTCCAGGATGAAGAACGAGCTTTGACGTCTGAAGGCATCCTTAAGATGCGCAAGGCGGCACAGGGTCTGAAGAGACTGGGAGTGACCTTCGATATGATCGTGAGTAGTCCTCTGGTCCGGGCCCGGCAGAGTGCCGACATTGTGGCCGATGCGCTCAGGTTCCGCGAGGCCATCAGCCTCTGGGAGGACTTGGAGCCTGGTGGCAGTCCCGAAGGCGTGGCACAAAGGCTTGCGGAGCTTCGGGAGAGAGATTCCGTACTGCTGGCGGGGCATCAGCCGAGCATTGGGTGCTTGGCCTCCTACCTCATCTCCAGGAATCCGAAAGTCTCGCTTCCCTTCAAGAAAGGAGCCATCTTCTGTGTCGGGGTCACAGAGGTCCCGCCTCAGCAGCCCGCTGAGCTCCAGTGGATGCTGACTTCCAAAATGCTGCGCCAGATCGCGGAGCTCTGACTTGCTGAGGCATCGCGGGCAGAGCGACAACCGAACTAGACACGGCGAGATGGAAGCACAACGAAGGGTTGGTCACAGAGGACCTCAACACACGAATGGGTGCAATGTCTGGATTCGCAGCTTCGATGGCGCACTCAAGAGGATAAGACTGTCTTGGAGACGGTCTGAAATCCCATCAGAATCGACGATTGATTTCAGACTCCGAGTGTTTCTGACTTATGTCGCCTGCTCGAACCTTCTCCTGGATTCTCGATTCCGGTGGTGCTGGCCGTGGCGCCTGGCAAGGCGGAGTGATTCATCAACTGATGCGCTGGACGAGCCAGAATGGTGGTTATCCAACCGTCTCCATGGGGGCCTCGGCTGGCGGGTATGCGGCCGCTGACGTGGCTACCGAGACCGAAACAACTGTGATGAAAGGTTGGACCCGTTGGGGTCAACAAGAGACACCGCCAACCGGTCAGGTGCCGGCACAACACAAAAGTTTCTGGGGACTCGGGGAATTTCGCTTGCATCTGATCGGCTCTATCCACTACGTCATGGGCCCGAGCGAAGTGAACACCGTCTTCAATGGCCGAGCCAACAAGAAACTTCTAATCTTTACAACCCGTCTCAAACGCCGCGATGGCCGATCGATCACTTCGGCCGATGTGTTGAGGTATTTCCTGAAATCGACAACCCGAAAACTGCCTCCCGCGCTGAAATACCTCCCTCGAAACTACCAGGAGGATCCGGTGGTCTTTGTCACCCCGCTCCCCGCCGAGCTGCAGTCAGAATTCGTGCGTCCTCTAACGCGGGAGAACTACCATCAAGTCATCGAGGCGTCGTGCCTGGTGCCGCTGGCAATGGGTTGGCCTCTCTCTCCCGGGGACATCAGTCCGGAAGGCACGACGACAGATTTTCCAGGCGATAGAGATGCAGTGTTTCTCGACGGTGGATTTACGATGAAGATGCCCATGACTCTCTTCGAAGAAGACGCTCGCTTCCAGCGGTTGGCACGATGGTCCCAAACAGACAAGAGCTTGATTTTCTGCTGCGACCCCGAAGGACGACTGTGGGAGACAAGCTCCCGCCTTCGCCTGTTAAACACTCACCCGTCTATCCAGCAGGCTATTCACGAAAAGCGGTTGTTACTCATCTACCCCGACCACCCAGTGGAGGCAAGTTTCCTCTGCCACAACAATCCGGTGATCATGCGCACTTTCCGCCGCGGGCAAGAGCAGGGAGATCGTTTGCTTAAGTCGGAAGCCTTTCAACGCTTCCTCGAAACGTGACGCCACAGAGTCACAGGCGCACTTCAACAAGAACACTCCTACTGTCTCTTCCGGTAGATTCTGAGCGGCTTCTCGAACGGACCTTCGGTTTGAAAAACTA
This sequence comes from uncultured Acidimicrobiia bacterium, assembly GCA_963752385.1. Taxonomy (GTDB): domain Bacteria; phylum Acidobacteriota; class Terriglobia; order Versatilivoradales; family Versatilivoraceae; genus CAVVYL01. Next base: position 161,639 of record CAVVYL010000027.1, read on the forward strand.
CTTCGAAACGTTCCTGGACATCATTCCAGTTCACCGGGAACCTGGAAACTCCATCCCCTTCTTGGACAACGATCCAACTGACAAAGAGCGAGGGTCTGGCTAGCGCGGTTTGCCAAGACGTGGCCTCGTTGACGATTCGAACTAGGGAGATCGGGCATCGCTGTGGAATGATGCCATGCTGACCCACATCCATCAGGATAGGCTTCCCGTCATAGTTTGCCTTGAGAAAGCCAGCAGCGGCAAAATCGGTTTGCTTTCTTTCGAATCCGTTCACGCGCGCTTCCTGATAGAAGGCGAAGGCTCCCCTGGGCGGAGCACGAAAGACCCAAAACATCAGCAGCCCTGCAACAAACAACACGCTGAGTTTCTGCTCGATCCTTTCTTCATGGAACACGCCCCCATTCTTTGCCCAAAGCGTTCCGGTTAGAAATCGCAGCCCCTGAGACAGGTACTGAATGCCCACTGGTGTGAACAGACACAAGCCGGGCAAGAAGAGTCCGGCATAGCGGACGTTCAGGATGCCGTAAGGTGGAAGTCTTGGCACGTAGATAATGCCGGTTCCCGTCAGCATGTTGGCAACATAAAACACGGGCGGGAAGAGGAAAACAAAACCGAGGACCCAGAACTTCGGGCTGCGAAAGTGAGACCAGGCAAAAAAAACGAATCCCAAGGTACCCAAGGCCATTAAAGGGGCGCCCGCTGCTAAGCGCGCTGCCTCACCATAATAGAGGGCGGCGTTTGAAAGGTTCCTGTAAGGCGGATAGTGGCTCAAGCCCGCTTCCGCGACAATCTGAGTGATGTTTCTCCGGGTGGAGTGCTCGCCACGAGCAAAGGAGAATGGATCGTCAAAGGCAATCTGGTTATAAGCGAGCCATCCCGCGATTCCCAAAGAAGCCACCAGTAGGTAGGTTGCTGTGCGCGGCAGGTAGACTCGCCAGGGTTCCCGTCGTTTCAAACCCACCAAAAGCAGCACGCCACTTCCCCAGACCGGCAGAAGCCAGCCGTCGTATCGCGCTAGCGAGGCCAGCAGAGTGGCCGCTGCGCCAGGGAGCACACTCGCGCCAGGCTGCTCCGCCAGCCGAAGCAGATGAAACGCCACGGCCAGAAACAACGCGATATAGAGCATTTCGCCCAGCGGAGTCGCTTGCAGGTAAAGAATATTCGGATTGATCGCAAAGGCAGTCACAGACAGGAAGGCAGCCGCCGGGCGATAAGCGGAGGCACTCAGCTGGAACAGATAGTAGCAACCAAACCAAAAAGCGCTAACGGAGACCAGGGTCCCGGCCAGTCCCCGGCTCCAGAGGAAGTCGTTTTGTACCCACGGCAGCAATAGCAGATGCTGAAGCGGCAGCCAAACCGTTCCCAAATGGCTGTAGTGTGGAACTGGGTGGTCGAAGACCCGGCGCGCGATATTCAGATGAGCGACGCCGTCGTAGTGAAGATTCAGAATCCCGGTCAGATAACAGAACGATGCTGCAGCCAGACTGAGGAAAACTACGAATATTGGAAGGGCGACTTTTGGAAGGCTCAAAGTCGACGATTAGGTGGTGAGGAAGGAATCCAAAAGGGAGCGAGCACCCCTCAGCCCAGGACCTCGCCTCCCTGGACGACTGCGACCCTCGCTCGGCCTGCGCGATCGCAGTCGCTCCGGTCACCCGCTCCCCACAGGCCTCCCAGGGCCCGGCTGGAGTGAGCCGATGGTCTTGACGTTTTTCGACGCCAGGTGACCGTGACGCTCGCGGCAGATTTCAGATAAACAACTCCTCGTCCTGATGGACCGCGTCCACCTGGTTTCGTTTGCGTGAGAACAGAAACTGAAGTCCTCCGGAGACGCCGCGAATCAGAGCCGAGACCTCCCGAACGGGCCCCAAAACATGCTGCTGAACAATGGCCGATGTGGCTTGCATTTTCTCAATCGCGTCAGTCACCACCTCATCCGCACGGGCAATCTGATCCCTGGCGCGATCGGTCGTATCTTCAATCACCGCATTGACGCGCTCCACCTGGTATTTCACAGTCTCCGAAATGCCGACGACATTCTCAGTTGTCGCCTGAAATCCATGGACAACGTGCTTGGCTTCGCCGAGCAGTTGCTTGAAATCGGCCATTGCCGGATCGATTCTCTGCTCGACATCAGCTCGAAGCCGTTCGACGCTAAGCACCAGTTTCTTTAGCGACACGAAGATACCCGCGAGCACACCAACCTGGATGGCAACGGAAATCGCCATGATGATGATGAAGGTCAGAGCCAGTTTTTCCACTTCGCTCTCCAGTCGCTCATTGGAACAGGGTATCAGGACGATGCTGCTTGCTTCTTCTGAAAAGAAGCAGCAAAGAAAGGGGACAAGTTATTCAGAGCCAAACTGCGTTTTAGCCTTCTCTTCCCGATAGGCTTGCTTACCGGCCTCGATCGCAGCTGAGAGTTGCTCCTTCTGAGTCGTCACGGCTTCCTTTCCCTTGTCGATATAGGTATTCATTTTGTCAGACACATTCCGGCTCGCAGAGATCACCCGCTCTCTGCCTTCAGCAGCGCGCTGAGTAATCATCTCGCGAGTCTCCCGGCCCGCTCGGGGAGCAAATAATAGAGCCACGATGGCGCCAATGCCACCGCCGACTAAGAAGTAAGCCAATTTGGACGCGCGGTCAGCTTCACTCATTCGGTTCACCTCCTTAAGATCGACGTTCACCGCCGAGATCGTAGCATATCCCTCTGTGCCCTACAAATGATTACATTGAGTCGGTGATGTCAAGCTGCTTGTGTAAAAACTCGGAGAGTGCGGTTCTTCCAGCCCTCGTTCAAGCGGCCAAAAATAGAAAAGATGGTCCGGTCTACACCGTGGACGTTGACGACGCAAACCATGGGGGGCGGGTGCGGTGTCGCACCTCCACAGCAACGTTCGATCACGGTGGTCGTCCGCAGCTTTCTTGGGGCGAAGGAAGGTGACCTGCAAGCGGTGGAAGGCGCGCTCCTTTCGCACTTTTGTTTCCTGCCTGCGACGGCAACAAATCGCCTCTGACAAGCAGGACGCGACGGCAAGTGTTCTCTGCCCAGTAACATGGCTGTGGTGCAGGTCCATGGCCAACCGTTTTCAGTTGTTTCCATGGTGAAAATGCTCATAAACCCGTTTCGCCAGATGCGGGGCAATCTCCCGAGAAAGCTGCTCGAGCGATAGCTCACGGATGGCCTTCGCGCTGCCAAACTTCCTCAGCAGGAGCTTGCCAGTCTTCTCGCCAACACCTGCGATTTCAGCAATGACCGAAGTGAGAGTTCGCTTGCTCCGTCGCTGTCGATGGAACGTGACACCAAAGCGGTGGGTCTCGTCACGGATCATTTGTACCAGGTGAAGGACGGGCGAGTGTTTGTCGAGCACAATTGGGTCTTCTTCGCTTCCCAAAACGTAGATTATCTCCTCCTTCTTGGCGATACTGGCCAGGGGTTGAGTCGGCAAGTTGAGCTCTTCGAGAGCCGAGGCAGCAGCGTGCAATTGACCCAGCCCTCCGTCAATCAGCACCAAATCGGGTAGCGGCTTCTGCTCCTCCTGAAGGCGTCTATAACGGCGAAAGACGACCTCGTGGATACTCTTGAAATCGTCCGCGCCCTCGACGGTCCTGATGATGAACTTTCGGTAGTCGCCCTTCTTCATCTGGCCGTCCTCCCAGACCACCATGGAGGCAACGGAGTCGGTACCCTGAATGTTCGAGATATCGAAACATTCAATGCGGCGCGGTGGATTCTCCAGCCCCAGGGCGCTAGCGAGACTCTCTCCGATGACACTACTGGACGGGTTGAGAACTCGAAAACGCTGATCAAAAGCCAGCTTGGCATTCGTGCTGGCGAGCTTCACGAGATCCCGCTTTGTTCCCCTCTGCGGAACTTTGATGTCGACTCGCCTGCCCTTTCGCCTGGACAGAAAGTCTTGCAAGATTTCCCGATCTTCGAAGTCGCGTGGCGTGAGAATCTCGTCTGGTGTGAAATCCGAGTTGAAGTAGTATTGTTTTAGCAGCGCAGAGAGGATCTCACCGTTGTTGACACCTTCCGCGAGCTCCTCCCAAAAGAACTCGCGCCGGTCCACCACCTTTCCAGACCGCAGGTGGAAGAGTTGGGCGGCGGCTTTTGATTCTTCACGGTGTAACGCATAGACGTCCAGATTGCCCGCCTCGTTAGACGAAATGCGCTGCGGCTCTGAGAGCTGGTCGATGGTCCGGATGGTATCGCGCAGATGGGCAGCCAGCTCAAAACGCTCTTCCTGCGCCGCTGCTTGCATTTTTGCCGTGAGGCTTTTCACCAGATCTGTCCGCTTCCCTTCCATGAAGAGCTTCAAATCTTGCACACGGCTGGCATACTCCTCCTTGCTGCAGACCGACGACACGCAAGGCCCCAGGCACCGCTTGATGTGATAATCGAGGCAGACACGAGGACGGTTGCCATCAACGTCAATGGAACAAGTTCTGATCTGGAAATAGCGGCTGATGAGCTTAAACGTCCGATGGGCCAAGCTAGCGGGAAAGTAAGGTCCAAAATAAAGGGAGCCATCCTTCTTCACCCGCCGCGTGACATAGATTCTCGGATAGGCTTCGTTGAGCGTCAGCTTGATGTAAGGATATGTTTTGTCGTCTCGGAGCAGGATATTAAACTTTGGCTTATGCTGCTTAATGAGATTGTTTTCCAGCGCCAGCGCTTCCATCTCATTGTCGACCACGATGAACTCAAGGCCCGTGATTTCAGCACGGAGGTGGTCAAGCTTGAAATCGACGTTTCGCGAATCCTGGAAGTAGCTTCGTACTCGGCTGCGCAACGACTTCGCCTTTCCCACATAAATAATTTTGCCTTTCGAATCCTTGTATAAATACACTCCAGGCTCGATGGGAAGGTTTGAGAGCTTTTCTTCGAGGACGTCGTGGGTTGGCTGGTCCATACAAAAGTTCTATTGCCCCTGTGTAAGGGGTATGGCGAGTCGGGCGGCCGTCGCGAGGGGGGTGTTTCGCCCGAGAAGTGACCCGCAACCTGTTTCACACCGGTGCAGCTTCAGGCTGCCCCGGTGATACCGCAACTCTCAGAGGAGTTATTATGCCACGATCCATTCATCACAACCTGGCGTCTGGCAGGCTCACTTCAGCTGATTATCGAGTGATCGTCTGCCTCTGGATCACCTCTCTGATGTTCCCAGCAGCCCTCGGCGCCCAGCAAGGCGCGCTGGCGGGCGTGAAGGTTCCTCCGGACAACATTCGTTTTATAGGCAATAAGTCATTCACAGGGGAAGATCTTCGCGCCATCTTTCGAAGTGCCGGGACAGTAACAGCCCAGGTGCCATCAGAGTTCATGGACACATACAGCAATGACCGGATTCTTCACGCCATCAACACGCTGCTCACGTTTTATCGGAATCGCGGTTTCGTCAAAGCCTCTATCAGTCCTCCGGAGGTGGACTTCGGCCCGGGCGAGCCAACCGGAAAAATGGCTTTCGCCCTAAAGATTATCGAAAACAACTCATACGAGCTCGGCCAGGTCAGGATCGCTGGTGCCACGGCACTCCGAGAGGATGTTGTCATTTCGATGCTAAATCTGCAGCCCAGGCAACCGGTGAATCTGTCGAAGATCAACGCCGGGATTCTCGCTTTGCGCGAGACTTACCTGACGCTCGGCTATCTGGATGTGGATATCAAGACCTCACTGGATGCCCCAGACGGCAAGAAAACGGCGCATCTCAAGGTGGATATCTTTGAAGGAAGTCAATACCGTGTCGGCCAGGTCCAACTGACTGGCAATTCACCCATCAAGGAAAAGCTGCTACGGGAGATGTTGCCGTTTCAACCTGGAGACATCTTCGGGAGAAAGGCGTTTGATGCCTGTCTGGAAACCCTGAACGAACTCGGCATTGCGCCCGTGCTTACCGGCAACGACGTAGACTTCACCTACAACAAGTCGAAAGCACTTGTGGACGTGGCGATCCACCTTGAAGGAAAGAAGAAGTGATGAATCATGGATGACCGAGCCGGGCAAGATGTGAGCCTTAGAGAAATGGCAGCCAGTCTCTAGCCAGTTGCTGCCTTTAGCATTACTCACCGCTCATTAGTCGCTCATCACTCATCACTAAGGAATCCTGCTCCTTGTATTGCAGCTGATAGAGCTTGTAATAGATGCCGCGCTGGGCAAGCAGTTCCTGGTGAGTTCCCATCTCACGAACCTGACCTTTGTGCATCACTAGAATCTTGTCGGCCCTTTGAATGGTTGAGAGCCTGTGGGCGATAATGATCGACGTGCGCCCCTTCATGAGACGCGCTATTGCATCGCGGATCCTCAGTTCGGTCTCTGTATCGACGCTCGAGGTTGCCTCATCCAGAATGAGATTCTTGGGGTCGTGCGCCAAGGCGCGTGCAAAAGCGATGAGTTGCTTCTGGCCGGTCGAGAGCGTGCTACCGCGTTCTTTGACCTCTTCGGCGTAGCCGTTAGTCAGATCCTGAACGAACTCGTCCAAATTCACATCCTGGGCTGCGCGGTGAATGGCTTCTTCGGTAATCCAGGGAGTGCCTAAGCGAATGTTGCTGGCAATGCTTCCCGAAAACAAGAAGACATCCTGCAGGACAAATCCGAAAGCGCTGCGCAACTGCCTCAAATCCAGCTTTCGGATATCATGCCCGTCGAGCAGAATCTGCCCTTTCTGGGTGTCGTAAAACCTCATGAGCAGGCTGGTCAGGGTGGTTTTCCCAGCGCCGGTATGCCCGACAATCGCGACAGATTCTCCGGGACTGACTTTGAAAGACACATCCTTGAGAACCCAATCCCATTCCGAGGCCCGTCCGTCTTTTGCCGCCACGCGGTTATAGGCAAACCAGACGTTACGGAACTCGATGTGTCCCTTGATTTCACCTAAGCGTACCGGCTCCTTCGGTTGCTGGATATCTACCGGGGTATCCAGCAGCTTGAAGATGCGCTCCGAGCTGGCCATGGCCGATTGCAGGATGTTGTATTTCTCGCTGAGATCGGCAATGGGACGAAAGAATCTTTCCGAGTACTGAATGAAGGCTACCAGTGCACCGAAAGAGAGCTCACTTTGAAGTACCTGACCGCCGCCGTACCAGATGATCAAGGCGACGGCTAGAGCGCTGACCACCTCCACAGCAGGGAAAAATAGGGAATATGCCATGACGGAGTCGAGGTTGGCTTTCAAGTGAACTTGATTGATCTGGTCGAAGCGCTGGAAGCTTCTTTGTTCATGGCTGAACAGTTGAACGATCGACATCCCGGCGATGTGTTCCTGCAGAAACGCGTTGATCCGGGCAATGGCGGTTCGCACCCGCCGATAGGAATCCCGCGCCTTGATCTTGAAGATCACGGTAATCAGGAAAATCAGCGGAATGACTGAGAAAGCCACCAGAGCAAGTTTGGCATTGAGATAGAACAGGATAGCGACAATGCCCAACAACACCAGTACGTCCCCGAGAAGGGTGACAACCCCAGCGGTAAAAAGCTCGTTGAGAACGTCGACATCTGTCGTCACTCGTGTCATAAGCCGGCCGACGGGGTTTTTGTCAAAGAAGGCCAGCGGCAAGTTCTGCAGATGGCTGAAGATCTGCAGACGGAGGTCGACCATGATCTTCTGCCCTGTCAATTGCATGATGTACGTCTGGATGTAGCCGAGGAAGAATCCGAAAGCGACGATCCCCAGGTAAATGAGCACAATTCGGTTGAGCCCGGCTTGATCCTTGTGGATGATGTAATTGTCGATGCCGATCTTGGTCAGGTAGGGGCTGCTGACCTGCATCAGCGATGCCACGCCGATGAGGAGCATGGCTGCCAGGACCTGAAGCTGATAGGGCTTCAGGTATTGTATGAGTCGGCGCATCAGACGTGCGTCGTAAGATTTGTCGAGAGCTTCTTCTTCGTGATGTTGGGTCATAGATCTACAGAGGATCTTAGCCGCAGAGGCGGGTCAGATTGCGGATTTCGGGATGCGGTTGCAGAATTCAGATTGCGAAATACCCAAGGAGTGTCGCATCTTAGGCTCAAGATCAGCCTGAAGCGTGACAGGCGTGCGATGTAAACCTTCAAGGCCCACACGGAAGCGTGACCTCATCCCGCAATCCGCATTCTGCATTCCCAATCCCCTGTCCGCCTTCCACAATCCAACTGGTTAACTTCGCGTCAATTCGTCCTCCAACAATTGCTTCTGATAGAGATCCGCATAATACCCATCCAAGCTCACGAGTTCGTCGTGCGTGCCGCGCTCGACAATTCGCCCGTCGCTGAGAACGACGATCTGGTCTGCAAATCTCACCGTCGAGACCCGATGACTGATCACAATGGACGTTCGGTCCCGCATGAAGATCTTTAGGGCATTCAGGATCTTCTCTTCCGTATCGGTGTCGACGCTGGACAATGCGTCGTCGAGAACAAGAATCTTCGGATTCCGAATCAGAGCCCGCGCAATCGCCGTTCGCTGTTGCTGTCCACCCGAGAGAGTGATGCCTCGTTCTCCGATGAGAGTTTGGAACTGCTGTGGAAATTCCTCAACATCGGGAAGAATGTGCGACAGACGCGCGGCATCCCGAATGCCGGCTTCTGAAGCCTGATTCACTCCGAAAGCAATGTTCTCGGCCAGGGTATCACTGAAGAGAAAGGTCTCCTGAGGAACATAGCCAATACTCGTGCGCAGCTTCTGCAGCGTGTAGTCCTGGATGCGAACGCCATCGATGCGGATTTCGCCATCCGTCACGGGATAGACCCGAGCCAGCAGATTGACCAGAGTGCTCTTACCCGAGCCGGTTGCTCCTACAATTGCATAGGTCGCCCCGCGCGGGATGTGCAGATGGATGCCTCGCAGAACAGGGGTGCCGTTGTATTGAAAAGTCAAATTCCTGATGTCGATTTCACCCTGGACGTCTGGAACGTGGAGACTTGCGTCCGGCATATCCTGCTGTAGTCCCCGCTTGCCAACGGGCGAGGGAAACAAGGGCCGGATGCGGATCGATTCGTCGATCTCTGGCGGGACCTCAAATATCTGGTTGATTCGTCCCAGCGAAGCTGACCCGCGCTGAACGATGTTGATCACCCAACCTAGCGCGATCATCGGCCAGGTGAGCATGCCCAGGTAAGCATTAAAGGCCACGAAATCGCCCAGGGTGATGCGTCCCGCGATTACTTCACGCCCGCCGTACCACAAGACGAACACCCCTCCCATTCCGAGCAGTGTGCCCAGCATGGGGTAAAACGTACCCCAGATGCGGATCAGTTGCAGGTTCTTGCGAATGTATTCCTGATTGAGCCGCTTGAACTGTTCGATTTCACTCTCTTCCTGGGTGAACGCCTTGATCACCCGCACGCCCGACAGATTCTCCTGCACTCGAGCGCTGATCTCCGAAAAGGCTTCCTGAATCTTTTCGAAGCGCTCATGAATTAGCCCGCCAAAATACTTCACCGCCAGAGATACCAACGGCACGCTGATGAGCGCGAAAAGAGTGAGGACGGTGTTGATGCGCAGCATGAGGAAAAGAACAATGACCAGCCGGATGATGGTGTTGACTGAATACATAATTCCAGGCCCGAGCATCATTCGCACGGCGTTGAGATCGTTAGTGGCGCGAGACATGATGTCGCCCGTCTTGTGGTTTTGGTAATAGCGGCGAGAAAGTCCCAACAGATGGGCAAAGAGATCGTTACGCAAGTCGTATTCGAGGTATCGAGATGCCCCGATCATGATCCTGCGCATCAGAAACAGGAAGATACCCTCCAGGACCGCGAGCAACACAATCATGCCGCCGATGAAGAACAGGCGTTCGTTCGAAATGCGCTGACTTAACGAGTCGATGCCATACTTCAAGAACAGTGGAGAGATAGTAGCCGCCAGGTTCGAGAGGGTAACGCAAACAACACCCACCGCGAGCCGGGTTTGATACTTTCGCGTGTAAGGCAGCAGTCGGGAGAGAATGGCTAGCTTCTTCATCAGTGTGAAGACTTAGCAGTCGGACGTCGGGCGCTTCCCAAGGTCCCAATATAACAAATCACAGCTGATTGGCCCAACCGAGGTTCGGAGCCAAACGAAGACAGCACTGGCAGAGCATCGTCCTTTGATCCAAAAAAGGAGCTGGGGCGGATGAGAGCTTCTTGCGAACCGAAGCGCAAGGATACATGAGTCACCCCTAGATTCGACCTTCGAGCCTAAGGCCACTCTTCCGAGCGTAAGGAGGCGACTCTCGCGTATGCGTCCATCGTATCGACAGTCGACGACTGTCTTTCTCATGGTGTTGGTCTTGTGCCCGGCCTTTCGTGGAGTGCAGATCAACAAAGGGTGTCCTGGAGAGTCTCCGGTGAGCTGGAAGAAGCGTGCTCCTGCGATGGCGCCTGCCGCTGAGATTCGAAACCCACGAAGATGACCTGCGGCGGCGGAGAAACACTCTTCATCGAAAAGGGTACCGACAGCAATGTGCGGCTCGACGGCTGGGGCGGGCGCAGATTGCTCGGCAGCACGTTCAGATTTTCAAACCCAAGGTCGATGAGCGCTACAGCGCCGACCATCTGGTCTCCCATAGCGACATGCGTATCCGGTCGGAGGTGGTTAGCTCTGCTGCTGAAATCCTCGAAAAGCTAGGCTGTCATGCTGAGGTCATAGGGATTGCCGAGGTGAGTTCTTCGATGTTGAGATCTGCAATCACCTCGCCAACTTGGAAAGCGAGTGATTGTTGCAGGACTGGATAAGGACTATCTGGACAGACCGTTCGAGCCGATGCCACAATTGATGGCCATTGCGGAATATGTCGAGAAGACGCTGGCCAGCTCCCGCCGCTGTTTCGAGCCGACGCCTTTCGAAGAATGAATGAACCGCGGATTGGGGAATCGCATTCTCAGAAGCGTCAATTCGCAAACGCCACCCAGATTCAGTGCGGAGACTGAAAGGTCGCGGCCAGCTGCCTGCGACAGCAGCCGCCAGTCTTCAGTTTTTTGGGTAAACCATCGTCAGTGGGTCTGGCAGCGGGATCCGGTGAATTTCTCCTCCCCTGGCAAACTTCTTGAACGAAAATTCCGGCTTGTCAGGGTTTCCTTTCAACATTTCGTCAACGTTACCAACGGCCAGGATCACCGCTTGGTCGGGGTGCAGATATTTCTTGGCAGCGCGCAGGACATCGCCCGCAGTCACCGCGCGGATGCGATCCCTGTAGGTGTCCCAGAAATCTGGCTTGCGCCGCGTGTACTCGTCGTTGGCGAAAGTTCCGGCAATCGCCACCGCCGTCGCAAAATACCGGGGAAACACTTCAACAGCCGAATTGATGGCCGTCTCCAGCTCTTCTTGAGACACGGCGTGCGTTCGGATTTTCTCGATCTCCTCCAGCACGATCGACGTCGCTTGAGCGCAGGTTGGACTCTTCGACTCGAAGCTCGCTTGAAAGACACCGTCGTAGTAAATACCAAAACCATAGTTCGAACCCGCGCTGTAGGCCAATCCCTCGTCGGAGCGTACGCGCGACATGATGCGGGAACTAAAGCCTCCACCGCCGAGAATGTCATCCATGATGCTCAGAGCGTAGAAGTCGGGGTTGTCCCGCAAGAGTCCCCAAGATGGCCAAGGGAAACTCTGCCCTGATTGACGTCCGGCTTGTTCACCATGTAGACGCCGGGCTGCAGGACATGAGTGGGTTTGGGAACCGGAGGCACGGTCGCTTTCGGAGCCAGCCATCCCTGCATCGCCTTTTCGAGCCGGGCAATCATGTCGGAAGTCTTGAAATCACCGGAAACGGCAAAGATGAGCCCACCGGGATGGCAGTACTTCTTGTGGAATTCGAGGAGGTCCTGTCGGCTGATGGGTTCGATAGACGGTTTGGTCGGCAGGGCAGCCGAAAAATGCTGGTCACCTCGCATTAACCGTGCCCATTCTCGACTCTGGATACTATCCGTACGATCGTTACGCCGCTCCATTCCCTGGAGCACCTGGTTCTTGTACAAGTCAATACGGCTTTGCTGAAATCCAGGATTCCTGAGCATATCGAAGAAAAGCTCTAAGGCCTTATCAAGATCCTTGCTCAGGCAATTCAGATTGGCGGTGCCTTGCGTATCACCGATGCTGCTGCTAATCGTCGCCGCCAGGAAATCGGCCTCTTCATCGAACTTGTCTGGGGGCAAGGTCGCGGTCCCGCCTGCCCGCATCTGGCTCCCCGTCATCGCCGCCAGCCCTTCTTTACCTTTCGGCTCCACGTAGCTCCCGGCGCGGATCAGCACGGAAATTTGGACTAACGGAAAGTCATGATCCTCCGCCAGGAAAGCGACGACCCCGTTCGCCAAAACCCGCCGATAGTTCGAGGCTTTGGGAGGGGTGTAATGCAATGCGGGATACTTAAGTTCCCGGGGGTGTGAGGGAATGCTGGGAGCAGGCGACGAGACCTGAGCAAAAGCCTGAGCCGAAATTACGAGAATGAAGCTGCACACTGCCAGAGAGAAGCGCTGATTGTACCGACGGGCCATGTTATTTTTCCCCTTCCAGCGCCTGCAGGCGCATTTCAACGATCTTCCGCATGGCCTGGATCATGTCTTGTTTGTCAGCTGGGGCCTGGCTTTCCTGCTGCTGAATTTGCTGCTGAATTTGCTGCAGCTGTTCCTTCTTCAGCTGAGCTGCCATGCCTCTTGAGTTGCTGCACCTGCTGCTTTTCCTGGTCATCGAGTCCGGTGAACAGCGGGTCGGGAGCCTCGTCCGTTTCGGTCTTCTTGGTGTAGTAGATCGCCACCGCGCGATTCTCGGGCGTGAAATACTTCTTGGTGACGCGCCTCACATCCTCCGCCGTTACGGCCTGAAACAGTTTAGGGTCGGTATTGATGTGCTGCCAGCCCCTTCCGGAATCGCGAATCAAGAGTTGCAGCATCAGGTTGAAATTACTCTGCAGCTTCCGAAAATCTGCGGCTGCGTTTTGATTCTTGACCTTCTGCAGTTCGCGTTCGCCTACTGGGTCTTGCTTGAGTTTTTCAATCTCCCGCTGGATCGCAGCTTCCACTTCCTCGGGTGTCTTTCCTGGCTTGGCCACACCGCGCAGCTCAAAATACCCTTCGTACTTCGCGCCGTTGACTGCCGCTGAAGCACTGTTAGCCAGGCCCTGCTCTAACACTAGAGACTTGTAAAGCCGGCCAGTCCTACCGTTGAGCAAGTCAGAAAGAATAGCGAGAGGCGGTTCATCCTTGTGTCCGTCAGCAACAGTATGGTAACGAATGACAGCTTCGGGATTGGTTTCTGCATAGGCGGTCATACGGCTCTCAGCCAGCTGTTTCATCTCGAGAGTTCTCACCGGCTCAGGGTCTTTCGGACCTCGCTTCAGACGTCCGAAGTACTTCTTCGCCAATGCAATGGCTAGCGGCGGTTCGAGGTCGCCGACGAGGCAGGCCGTGATATTGTTGGGCGCATAGTTGACGTCGAAATAGGCTTTGGCCTCCTCGCGCGTGATGCCCTCCAAATCACTGGGCCACCCAACCACTGGCCAACCGTAGGGTGAGGATTGCCAGAACAGCGATTCAAACTCCTCCTGAAACTTGCCCGTAGGTGTGCTTTCGGTCCTCAAACGGCGCTCCTCCCTCACAACATCGCGTTCTGAGTAGAATTCACGGAAGACCGGATTGGACAGACGATCGGATTCCATCCAGAACCAGAGCTCCAGCTTGTTCGCCGGTACATTGATAAAATAAACCGTGAAATCTTCGGTTGTTCCTGCGTTCATCCCGGAAGCACCAGCCGTCGTGTAGATGCGGTCGAACTCGTCTTTGACAATCAAGTCCTTCTGGCGCTTCAACATTGTTTCGTATTCGGCTAGAAGCTCTCGATGCCGCGGGCTGCGGTTCTTAGGATCTGCAAAGTCGTCAATCTCACCCAGTCGCTGCCTCTCAACTAGCCGTCGTTCTTCCTTGCGGATTTCGGCCTTTAGGGCGTCCATCTCCTCCATGAGCTTCAAGTCTTCTTTGATATTGTTGGTTCCGATAGTATGAGTCCCTTTGAACATCATATGCTCGAAGAGGTGAGACAGCCCGGTAATCCCGGGTCGTTCGTTGACTGAGCCGACTTTAGCGATCCACCCGGCTGCGATGTTCGGATCGCCCTTGCGGGGAACCATCAATAGTTTCATCCCATTCTCCAGAACGAAGTCCTGCACCGGGACATTTTGAGCTGCCAGGCCGGGAAGCCATACCAGAAACACCAGTATATTCAGCATGTGTTTCATAAGATTTCCTTATCCAAGGTCTTAAGCCCCTGCGAAGGTACACAAGCGGATCTCACCTTGTAGCATGAAGTCCGGACTGCGAACAAGAAATTCGCGGAGTTGGGGTGTTGCGAAGTCATCGAATCTCAAATTCAGCGAAACCCGCACTCCCGTGTCTCGAACACGGTTTCTCACGCATGCCAGGGCGCGGATTCGCCTGTCTGTCACAACTGCGGCCACCGGGATTGGAGATTCGGAGAGACCGTTCCCTACAAGCGCCATTCGACCTCTTCCGTGTGGTACCATGGTCGGCGACTGGCTTACTCCTCCCATCGGCTCTGCGGACACGCATAGCCTTGGACTCTGGACTAAAGGAACCGGTCGCCCTCATCGTGGCTAGCATCCATTGTCAATCAAGGGGTCCGAATGTCCAACGCGAACTTCTTTGCCGGAGTGGACCTAGGCGGAACGAAGATCAATGTCACCATCCTTGGTGATGACGGAGAATTCCGGATCACCGAGATGCTGGAGTCACCGGCTCTTGTGGAGCAGGGACCTGCTGCTACTCTCAAGCAAATGGAAGCCGCACTGCGACAGGCAGCGAAGGAGGCTGGCATCACTGCGAGCTCCATCAAGGCGATCGGGCTCGACACTCCCGGTCCTGCCAGCGCCGATGGCGTGATCTCGGCACAAGGCTCGACAAACTTTGGCCACGCGGGTTGGGGACGGTTCCCCATTCGCGCAGCCTTTCAGCAGACCGTCAACCTGCCTACGGTGTACGCCAATGATGGAAACGCTGCGTCCCTCCACTGCCACCGAGTGAAATTCGGACGAGATCCAAAGTTCTCCTCCATGACGGCTGCGGTGGGAACGGGTCTCGGCGGAGGGATCGTGGTGAATGGGCAGCTGGTAGTCGGAGCGGCTGGCTTCGCAGCCGAGACCGGTCACGTTGTCCTCCCAACCCTCGGCTTGCTTGAAGCCGACCAGCCCGTGCCCAAGTGCAACTGCGGGCGCGAAGGGGACGCAGAGTCGTGGGCTTCTCTCATGGGCATCAAAAACAATCTGCTCCCGTATTTCCTCCGAAAGTATCCAGCTCACCCTCTCTGGCAGATCGAGGAGACGAGTGGCGAGCGGGCCAAGCGGGTCCGTTCCTTCGGTGAGCGCGGCGATGAAATGGCCCGGTTGATCTTTAGAAAGCAAGCAGTCGCCCTGGCCGCGCTGTTTGACATCGCCATGCAGTTTCTCGATCTCAATGCATTTTTCGTCGGTGGAGGAGTTGTACAAACAAAGCCCGAGTTTCGGGAGTGGTTTCTCCAGGTGATTCGCGAACATCTCCCGCTGCGCGACGAACAGAAAACTGTGAGCGTCGAAGCTGCTCCAGACGGCGACATGGCCGGAGCTCGCGGCGCAGCGCGTCTGGCTCTGGAATCGTGGTATCCCGGTCAAACCTGAAAACCGAACGAAGTTCGGCCGCAACGCAACGGTCGTAGCCAGCTGATGCCCCCTGGCGATCCGGCAGGACAGATTTGAATGGGCCTTCTTCACCGTTGTTTGCCAGTCCTGCATCCCCGTGGTATGATCCGGACTCGAGCTCTGACGCGGCCGCTGCGATGGCCCCTACCCAAAGGACCGACTCCATGTTCTCTCAAGGATTCTTCACCTCCCAACTCGAGAAAGCCATTGCCTGGGCCAGAAAGTACTCTCTGTTCCAATATCCCTTTGTGACGGCTTGCTGTGGCATGGAGTACATGGCCACGGCGGCTTCGCATTATGACCTTGATCGATTTGGCGCCGGCTTCCCCCGCTTCTCTCCTCGTCAGGCGGACGTTTTGTGGGTGGTGGGTACAATCAACCACAAGATGGCGCCTGTTCTGAAGATGGTCTATGACCAAATGTGCGAGCCGAAATGGGTCATTGCCTTTGGCGTCTGCACTTGTACTGGCGGGTTTTACGATAACTATGCGACCGTCCAGGGGATCGACACCATCATTCCAGTTGATGTCTACATCCCAGGCTGCCCGCCTCGTCCAGAAACTGTGCTAGACGGTCTGATGAAGCTACAGGAAAAAATCCAACACTCAAGACAGGAATTCTGATTCATGGCTGAAGATAGCCTGACACTGACGAAGTTACGGGAGAAGTTTGCCGGCCACATCGTTGAAATCCACTCATTCCGCGGTGATGACACTGCCATTATTCAGCCAGCCGCAATCGTTCCCGTTGCAACGTTTCTGAAGGTCGACCCGGAGCTGGATTACAACTATCTGATGGACTTGACGGCTGTTGACTGTCTTCGACTGGGAAAGCCGCACCGCTTCGAGGTGGTCTATCATTTCTTTTCTTTGGCGAAAAAACACCGTGTTCGAGTTAAGTTGCCCGTTGAAGCCAGGAACCCAGAGGTGAATTCGATTTCGTCTCTTTGGGCTGGCGCCGACTGGTATGAGCGCGAAGTGTGGGACATGTTTGGAATCAAGTTCCGCGGACATCCAAACCTGAAGCGGATTCTCATGTACGAAGAGTTCGAAGGGCACCCGCTACGAAAAGACTATCCAATCCGGAAACGGCAACCCCTAATAGGCCCAGGTTCGCCAAGCCAGCCGCAGCCGAAATAGATTCGATTCTCAAATCAGGGTGTCTCACTCCTGGTAGCCCTCTCCCATGGGCCCGCCTGGCAGCACCCACGAAGCGCGAGGCCGAGCCTTTGCAGTCAGGCTGCCAGAATCGCAGCCAGGGCGCTTCTTCCTGGGGAAGTCCTGTCTGAATCATCGATGCGCCGCAGGGATACACGGTTATGGATAAGATCCTCCTAGAAGGAATCCGCCTGGAAATTCGAGTAGGTACGACTGAGGAAGAACGAAGCCAGCCGCAGCTCTGCGCGCTGGATTTGAGCCTCGAGACCGACTTGAGGCCCGCAGGCAGATCAGGTGATCTGAGTGAAGCCGTGGACTATGCTGCGGTCTTCCGAAGCGTCAAGACGCTTTGCATCGAGAAGAGCTTTTGCCTGCTGGAGGAACTTGGTCATCAAATCTGCCAAGAAGTCTTCGCGAGGTTTCCAGTCGAAGGGATAAAGCTGAAAATCCGCAAGCTGAGTCCCTTCACACCAGAGCTCGGCTCGGTGGGAGTTGAATTGGAACGCCTTCGAAAGCAGTAAGAGATCCAACTAATCCTCCAGCGCTTCTCTTTGCCGAAGGGAGTGCTGGTCTGGGTGCAACGTCGGCTGCATACGATGCTCTTTGAAAAAGGCGCAACCCTGTCTTGATCAATTTGAGGTTAACCATGGACGTCTCCCGACGAAAGTTTCACTACGAAGAATTCACCTGGCCGGAGATTCGCGAGCTGGTTTGTGAACAACCGGTTTGCATCATTCCGGTCGGTACGATCGAACAACACGGACCGCACTTGCCGCTGATCACTGATGCCTGGACAGCTACCGAGATTTCACGGCTCGCCGTAGAGAAAGTTGTTCCGAAGGCTGTCTTGATGCCGACCGTCTACTACGCCTTCAACGAACACCATCTCGACTTTCCCGGAACAATTGCAATCGACACGCATCCATTTATCAACTATGTCGCCGGTATTGGACAGAGTCTGGCACATCACGGATTCTGCAAGATTCTCATCGTCAATGGACACGGCAGCAACGTTCCGTTTCTGGACATCGCCGCACGAACCATCACGAACAAGACAGAAGCCATTTGCGCGCTGGTCTCGTGGTGGTGCCTCATTCCTCAGGAGTTATTCCTCGACATCCGCGAATCGGAGTTTCCCGGAGGCATGGCTCACGCCTGCGAATTGGAGACTTCAGTCATGTTGCACTTGCGACCCGACCTGGTGCAAATGGGAAAGGCAGAGACAGACCTCTCCTTCGAAAGGTCCAACTATATCTGGTGGGATCTGCAACAAGCTTCACCGGTGACTTACCAAGAGTGGTTCAGTCGCTATTCCAAGACGGGAACCGTGGGTGACCCCACGAAAGCGACCGCAGAGAAAGGACGCAGAGTCGTGGAGGCTGTAGTTGGACGGCTGGCGGGCTTTCTCGATGAGTTCCGGCAACGTAGGATCCAACGAAGGGTGGACCATCATTAGTTTGAAATTGCGGGGATAGAAGAAGGCACGGAATCTCCGTCCGAGTTCTATGGCAGAAAGAAACCTAGGTACCTGACTCTGAAACTAGCGCCTTTGGACTAGAGACGTTGTTCCCCTTTCAGCTCTTCCAGTGAATAGTATGTGCCCGCCAGTTGATCCCGCCATTTCTCAAGGTTGTCAGTGTGACCTTCCAAATAATGGTCAGCGAGCTTCAGCGAGGCCGCGGCAAAACGGTAACCGTCGGAGACAAGAAGATCGCTGTTTTTGGCGTAAATTGCACCTTTTACGCCATCGACGACACCTGCTTGCACCGGGGTGGCCCATTGGGTGGCGGCGAACTCGAAGGTTACATCGTGGTTTGCCCCTGGCAGGCTGGAAATACGATGTGACCACGGGAGTTTCAACCCTCAATGCTGCCGTCAGAGTAGCCTGCTATGCTACGAGGATCGAAGGTGAAGAAGTTCAGGTGAGCTGCTGAGCTCGGGCAAAGGACAGGGGACAGGAGGACGGCCACTTGCCGCCCAACCTGTCCTAACGAGCTTGAGACCCTGCAACTTCAAGGGCAGGAGGAAATCAGGGTGTGGTGTCCATCGACAAGTATGTTCCGTCGCCGGTCCCTGCGCCGGGCTGACCTCCATCGTTAACAACGCCGTAAGCGACAAACGGATTGGCCCCACTCGTCTTTATGACGCAGATATAGCCGTTGCTGACGCCGGGAGCAAAGTCGGAAAGTATAGACCCGATCTGAAGCCTGTCTCGTGCCCCGATTGAGACTCCATCGATGGCATTCGCGAGAAGTCCGGTTTGTCCATCGAAGATCTCGATACGGAACACGTCCGTGTCCGGACTGTTTTCGCCCGTATTGACAATGGCCACGTTCGATCGCGTCTCCTGATCTTGCTGGAGATTGTAGATCCAGGAAGTGTTCGTGGCGGCCTTCTCCAAGGGGACAGCCGTATAGAACACACCGTAGCGCTCGTCCCCGGTGGTCATAGTTCTGGCTCCAGCAAAAATCCCACCAGCGTCGTTTCCGGCAACCCGAACAAGGAGGGTTCCCACCACTGCTTCGTCTTGAGTGCCGAGGCTTGTCACGCCGCGTTCCCTCAGGAACTCAATGAAGTCTGCAACGAACATCTGTTCTCCGGACTGCAACTCAACGGACGAGTCGGCGACAGCTCCGGAACCCCCTCCTTCCGGCACATAAGACAGGTTGAGAGTCTTCGGCGCTTCCGAATGATTTGCCAGCACGAGCTCGCTGAGGAAATTGTTCGTCTTGACCAAAGCGGGCAGTATTAGCCCAGTTTGCGCTTGCGTTGATGTCTCGAGAACAGGAGGGATAAAGGAACCATCTGAAGTGCTTTGATCATTCACGACTCCGTAGGCATAGTAGGGCGCTGTACCCTGAACGCGCTCCACGCGAACATATCCACGTTGCAGTGACAGTCCATTCGACACCAAAATCCCGCTGATTTGATGAAATTGACCGGGAGTCAACGTCAGTTCCGGAAGCACCTGAGGACTAGTCGCAGGATCGCCTGAGAAAACCGTAAGTCGAAGCACAATGTCCCCTTCCAGCGAATCCCCGGCATTCTGCACAGCCACATTGGAACGATTTGAGTCGTCCTGGCGCAGTCCAAAGATATAGGCAGCAGTGGTCAGGCATTCCGAACGAGGCACTCCGCTGAAAGCAACCGCCGCCCGACCCCGGTGATTGCGGGTGGCCGTGCGGACAGTCACAGCGAAGCTGGTAGGCGTTGCCAGATCGAAAGCCGTAATCCGCAATGTGCCGCCTCGATTTCCCTGTTCAGGGATGGGAACGCCCAGAGACCTCAGATAGGCCATTGCGTCTGGAACGATTCGCTGCTCTCCCGGCGAGAGAACATCCGAAGCAAAGCCAGTGCCTTCGCCAAAGGCCGCATGATAGTCGAAGTCTAAGATGGCGCTGGTCGCTCCTCGGTTCGTCAGCGTGAGTTCGGAAATGAAGAAGGAATTCATTTGACCGGCTGCGCTCAGAACGATTGGGACGAACATCTTCGTGCCAGAGGTTAGATCGCTGGTCTCCGTCACAACAAGTTTCGCGGTTCTGGTGACTCCTCCGATCGAGGCACTAATTACGATGGGAGTCGTTTTGGTGACTGGGACCGTCTGAACGCTGAACACTCCAGTACTTTCACCCGCCGGGATCAGCACGGCCTCAGGCACAGCTGCTGTGACCGGGTCGCTGCTTGAAAGGGTCACTAAGGCACCTTCCGGGGGTGCAGGTGCAACCAAAGTCACCGTCCCTGACGAAGAGTTGCCGCCGACCAGGATTCGCGGTGTCAAAACCAATGAACTCAGATCGAGGCCCTGACCTGAAGGATTCTTGATCAGGAACGTCATTGCACCTGATTGCGCTCCTCCGGACGCCATTGCAGAAACCCGAGCGATCCCTGCGCTGGCAAAGTCAGAAGTTGGAACAGAGGCACTGAGCTGAGTATCACTGAGGAAGGCCGTGTCGCGAGCTAGACCGTTCCAGAGTACTGTCGTGCTTGGTTGGAAACTTCCGCCGTTAATTGTCAACGTGATCCCTGGATCCCCAACCAGGGCTGACCCCGGGCTCAAACTGGTAATGAAGGGAGTTGCGACGTAGGTATAGCCGTCGCTCAGCGTTACGCTGCCTCCCGCGGTCGTCACAACCACGTTCACTACCCCAGCTGGCCGGGCGGGCGTTGTGATCGTTATCTGAGTGGCCGTGTTGGCCGCTATTGTGGCTGTCGTGCCTCCAAAGGTCACTGAACTCGCCCCACTCAGATTGGTTCCGTCAATCGTGACACTCGCTCCTCCAACTGTAGGACCACTGGTTGGGTTTAGACTGGTGATCGTGGGCGCAGCAACGTAGGTGTAGCCCGCAGACTGTGTGGCAGTGCCTCCGGCCGTTGTCACCACCACGCTTACCGCCCCCGCTGAACCTGCTGGCGTCGTTACCGCGATTTGGGTGGCCGTGTTAGCCGTTATGGTTGCCGCCGCGCCTCCAAAGGTCACCGAACTCGCACCACTCAGATTGGTTCCGTCGATCGTGACTGTCGTTCCACCGGCAGTTGGACCGCTGGTCGGGCTAAGACTGGTGATCGTGGGTGCGGCCCCATAAGTGTAGCCATTAGGCAGCGTCGCGCTGCCTCCCACTGTCGTCACCACCACGTTGACTGCTCCGGCGGCACCGGCTGGGGTCGTCACTGTGATCTGGCTCGAGGTGTTAGCGGTTATGGTTGCCGCAGTGCCTCCAAAGGTTACCGAACTCGCACCACCCAGATTGGTTCCGTCGATCGTGACGCTCGTTCCACCAGCCGTTGGACCAGTCGTTGGGTTCAAACTGGTGAGCGTGGGCGGAGCTACATAGGTGTAGCTATTAGGAAGGGTTGCGCTGCCTCCCACTGTTGTCACTAGCACGTCGACTGCTCCGGCGGCACCGGCTGGGGTCGTCACTGTGATCTGGCTCGAGGTGTTAGCAGTGATTGTCGCCGCCGTGCCTCCAAACGTTACCGAACTCGCACCACTCAGATTCGTTCCGTCGATCGTGACAGTCGCTCCACCGGCCGTTGGACCGGTCGTTGGGTTCAAGCTGGTCAGCGTGGGAGCAGCCACATAAGTGTAGCCGTTCGTGAGCGTCGCGCTGCCCCCCACTGTTGTGACTACCACGTCGGCGGCTCCAGCTGCACCAGCTGGGGCCGTCACGGTGACCTGATTGGAGGTGTTAGTCGTTATCGTTGCCGCCGCGCCTCCAAACGTTACCGAACTCGCACCACCCAGATTGGTTCCATCGATGGTGACACTGGTTCCTCCGGCCGTCGGACCGCTGGTCGGAGTTAGACTGGTCAGTGCAGGCGGAGCTACATACGTGTAGCTGTTCGGCAGGGTTGCGCTGCCGCCCACTGTCGTTACTACCACGTCGACGGCTCCAGCTCCACCAGCTGGGGTCGTCACGGTGACCTGATTGGAGGTGTTAGTCGTTATGGTTGCCGCCACACCTCCAAACGTTACCGAACTCGCACCACTCAGATTCGTTCCGTCGATCGTGACGCTTGTTCCTCCAGCTGTCGGACCGGTCGTTGGGCTCAGACTCGTCAGCGCGGGCGCAGCCACATAGGTGTAGCTGTTCGGCAGGGTCGCGCTGCCCCCCACTGTCGTCACTACCACGTCGACGGCTCCAGCTCCACCAGCTGGGGTCGTCACGGTGATCTGGTTGGAGGTGTTAGTCGTTATGGTTGCCGCCACACCTCCAAACGTTACCGAACTCGCACCACTCAGATTCGTTCCGTCGATCGTGACGGTCGTTCCTCCAGCTGTCGGACCGCTGGTCGCGCTTAGACTGGTGATGCTCGGCGCAGCCACATAGGTGTAACCGCCCGGCAGCGTCGTGCTGCCTCCCAGGGTGGTCACTACCACGTCGACTGTTCCAGCTGCACCAGCTGGGGCCGTCACGGTGATCTGGTTCGAGGTATTGGCAGTAATCGTCGCCGCCACGCCTCCAAAGGTCACAGAGCTGGCTCCGCCCACATTGGCTCCATCAATCGTGACGCTCGTTCCGCCAGCTGTTGGACCGCTGGTCGTGCTTAGACTGGTGATGCTCGGCGCAGCCACATAGGTGTAACTGCCGGCCAGCGTCGCGCTGCCGCCCACTGTCGTCACCACTACGTCGACGGCTCCGGCCGCACCAGCTGGGGCCGTCACGGTGATCTGGTTGGAGGTGTTAGCCGTTATGGTTGCCGCCGCGCCTCCAAAGGTCACGGAACTTGCTCCGCTTAGATTCGTTCCATCAATGGTGACACTGGTCCCTCCGCCTGCCGGGGCACTGGTTGGACTCAAACTCGTGATCGTGGGTGCAGCTACGTACGTATAGCTACTTGGCAGTGTTGCGCTGCCTCCCACTGTTGTCACTGCCACGTCGACTGTTCCGGCTGCACCGGCCGGGGTCGTGACTGTGATCTGGTTCGAGGTATTGGCAGTAATCGTCGCCGCCACGCCTCCAAAGGTCACAGAGCTGGCTCCGCCCACATTGGCTCCATCAATCGTGACGCTCGTTCCGCCAGCCGTTGGGCCGCTCGTCGGGATTAGACTGCTGATGGTAGGTGGAGGCGGTGGGGCAACCGTTGCAGCTCGGAACGCCGCGATCACACCGCGCCACTCCCCTGAAGCATCAGCCGTGGCTGCTGTCGAGTAAGTGCCGCTGGTTGTCACGACCATGTCTGCCCCGCCAAAAAGGGTCTCGTTGCTGCCCGATCCTTGAGTGAAACTGTTCCTCTGTGTGAATGAATTGGCCCACGATGTCAGGCTGGTGCCGTGCTCGGCTGACCAAACCCGCAATAATCAGGTCGTTTGCGTTAGTGGTGGAGACATCGCCCGAGGAAACCGTTGTTCCCGTTCCCTGGCTTTCCACGGTGTTGGCTGCGTCAAAGGGTAAAGCGGTATCGATTCCACTGTATTCGTAAACCTGAAGGGCGTTTCGGTGTCCGCTCCCGTTGGCGGTAGTCGTGGCAGTGACGGTTGCAGACTCGGACACACCGGCAACTTTGTAGAAAATAGCCTGGTTTGGGCTTGTAAAGCCGCTGGTCCCGCTGTGATTCACTGCCGTTGACCAACCTGTCGGCGGTGTGATCAGACCGGCGTTTCGCGTCGCCGCAATCGCAATCAGCAGATTGTTGGGTGTCGGTGCTGATGGTAACGTTGCCGAGAAGCTCACCCCAGCGCTTCCTCCAACAGCTTGCTGGATAAGAACGACTTGGGCCTGGCTTTCCGTCAGAAATCCGAGGCTGACGAATACAAAAGTCAGAAAACGCAAAGAAATTTGTCTGATCATGGTTTTTCTTGAGTAACAATCCTCTCTGATGACTATTGGGGAACGATGCTTCTGTCCGAAGAAGCCGCTCACAGCTGGATAGAATCTCGTCTAAGAGACGCTTCAGTGCCGCAAACCGCCTGAACTTCAGTTCAGACCCCGAAGGTAATCGGCTACAGCCGCCAAAAACGTGAGGTGAAAAAAGGGGAAGGCAAGACGGATGGGCCGTTGTGGGACCGTTCAAGCCAGTGGGCACAGTTGAACGCGCAAGCGGTGTGGGGGACGCGAAGGGGTGGCGGCAAAGCTGCACCAGCTGTTTGAGGTGAGGCGGCACAAGCGTGGGCTGGAGCAGCCTAAAATTTGACCCGGTTGGGAGGCAGCGGTTCGACAGGCTGAAAGGTCAAGCGGGAGCCTTTCGTGGAGGGGGGACACAAGGAGTGGAGACGAGATCTGCGCTGTATCGGACCGAAAGCTGCGACTGAAGCTGGCCGAGCTGGGAGCTTTGGTCTGCGGGTTGATTATGCGACCGTGCGCAGTGGGCTCGGCTCCGTCAGTCTGAAGCAGTTTGCATCGAGGTCCCGAAGCCTAACTAAGGGGGTTGACGAAACAGATGAGGATGGAGAGAGGAAAAATATGACCAAGGGCGTAACCTTCCACACGCGAGATCTACGCATACTTAGGTCTGTAATCTGTAATCGTGAATCGTCAATCGTCAATTCCTTCGAATTCCATGATCCGATGCCGTAGTTCCGCCGGGATAGACTTCACTTTTTTCTCCTGAAGATCGAAGCAGGCTTGGACAGTCAAGCCGTCGGCAACAAGTGTCCCCGTCTTTGAGTTCGTGATCTCGTAGGCGAACACAAAGCTCGACCGCCTCAGTTCAGACACTCTTGCCCCAACCTTGAGGATTTCACCAATATGGGCAGGCGACCGATAATTGCATTCCGCACGCACCACGACAAAACTGAATCGGTTGAATGCCCCGTCTCCCAGAAGAGCGTTCCAGTAATGAAAGCGGGTAACCTCAAAATAGGTGAGATAGACGGCATTGTTCACGTGTCCTAGAGCATCAACGTCTCGGAACCTGACTTCGAGAGTGGTGAAGAATTTGTAAGAACACATTGCTGCTGGTTGATTCGGATCGGACTACGGAACGAATCGGATTCTCGTTGTCAATTCAGACAAGTTGGAACCGACAGTGGGCAATTGCAAATCGGGATTTACTTTGCCGACTTTCCTTCCTGTCGGCCTGAATACTCGCTCATTCCTCCCACCATGTTGTAGAGCCTGCTGAATCCTTTTGAGCCCAGGAAGCTACACGCCCGAAGGCTTCGCATTCCATGCTCACACACGACCAGCGTGGGTTTCGTGGGATCCAATTCCTGGTAGTGCTCCGCGAGTTGTGGCAGCGGAATCAGTTTTGCCCCCGGAATGCGGTGGCTGCGGTATTCATATTCGAACCGGACATCTAGAACCTGAACTTCTCCCTGCTCCACCTTCCGGGCCGCCTCGGTCGCAGAGAGGTCCTGGAAACTGTCAAAGGCAAATTCCTCCTTGCGGAACTGGGTCGGGGCGATTGACTCGTGCACAGGTGGCTGAGTCTCGGCTTTCTTGATCTTGCGGGAGAATAGTTTCTTGAACAGGCTCATGATAGTTCGCCTCCTTCCTGTGGGCTTAAAACGGAAAGTTCTCGGCAATGCCGAACAAAAAGGCTCCCCGCCTCGCTTGCTTCGAGATGCGGGACGGGTCGGCGAATGACGCTCAAAGCGGTGAACCTCTCTCCCGGCCCTCTTCTTGCTGGCAGAGGGGACGGTCATTCATGTACAAAGGGCAGCGAGGCAACTCGACTCTCAATCGGTCCCTTGTCGGTTTCGATGCGAAGCGACGTGCCCGGCTCGAGAACTTCTGCGCCGGAGGTAGCATAGAGCAATCGGTCTTCTCAAGCTGAACGAGTATCCACTGCTGGTAACCCAGCCGACTTGCTGATCTCCACTAAAGACTTTATCGGTGCGGGACGCAGGGCGCTCACCGGCCAGCAACAGACCAGAAAGCTTGCGATTGACATGGCCACGGAAGGTTATGCGCGCGACCGGTTCCTGTCCGATGTAGCAGCCCTTGTTGAAGCTTATGGCGCTCTTCTCCAAGCCGGCTTCAATCGGTAGCGTGCTCTCATCCATATCGAATCCATACCAGGGAATTCCAGCCTCTATCCTCTGGATGTTGTAGCCTTCGAGACCGACGGGCTGAAGACCGCAAGCTCTTCCCTGCTCGAGGAGGAGCTTCCATAACTCAGATAGATTCGTCTTGGGAAGAATCAGGTCGTAGCCACCGGCCCCCGCGCGCTTCACCCGGCAAACTTGGATGCGCGTATCAGCCACCACGGCTTCCAGATGGTCAAAAGGTTCTTCCGGGAGCACCAAGGCTGTAGACAATTGACTGAGGGCCTGAGAAGCGCAGGGGCCCTGAACGGACAAGATGGCCAGCTCGTCGGAGCGATCGACGAGCCGGGGTCGTTCGCCAATAACATACTTTGCTAACGCTGGCGCGAGCTTCTCACGCACACACGGCTCCGTGGTCAGAAGCAGAGTATCACTAAGACAGAAGACGCGCAGATCACCGACCATGCGCCCTTGTGCGGTCAGGAATGCGGCGTAACATCCTTTCCCCGGCTGGAGGCTTTTGATGTCGTTGGTCAGCATTCCATGCAGGAAACGGACTCTGTCGTCGCCGCTGACCTCGATGGTCCCTGAATGAGACAGATCGAGTAGACCCGCTCGTTTGCCGAGGGCCTCATGTTCTGCCTCTATAGAACTAAACCTTGCAGGAACTTCCCAGCCGCAGCACTCAAGAAATGTGGCGCCAGCAGCCTGGTGTGCTTCGTGGAGGGGTAACTTCCTGGGCATGAGAGGTTATTTGTAGATTCGGTGGATCAAGTCTTCTGCCGGGCTGATATGAAGTTTGCGAACAAGGCTCATTGACACGGTCAGTGAACACGCCGCGAATATTGGGCGGGAGACGTGGAAAGATTGGTGATGACGTCGATGCGTTGGAGCAGTTGGCTCGCGAGCTGACTAAACTGGTCAATCCGGCAAATCGTGTCGATCTCGCTAATGATCTTGTCCAGCGCCACCTCGATATCGCTCAGCGCCTTGTCGGAGTAAAACTCTCTCTGCATTTCCAGGCGGGCCTTATGTTTCAGGAACTCTTCCTTGTAAAAGGCACTGATTTCCGGGTGCGATTTCTTCGACGACTTGCGTGGCATGACGCTCCTCAGGCATCCAGAACTTTCTTCAAAAGATCGTTGACCAGCTGTGGGTTGGCCTGTCCCTTGGTCGCCTTCATCACCTGACCGACAAAGAAACCAAATGTTGCCTTCTTGCCTCCCCGGTATTGATCATGGATTTTCGGATTGGCGGCGATGATCCCACGAATGACTCCTTCGATCTCTCCTGGGTCGGTGATCTGCTTCAGTCCCTTTTCCGCAATCACCTCTTGGGGCGATTTCTTTTCTCGGAACATTGTCTCAAAGACATCCTTAGCCATTTTACCCGAAATCTCGCCACCATCGATGAGTCGGACGAGATCGGCCAGCGCGGTCGGTTGGACCGGAGACCTTTCGATAGTTTGATTGAACTCCTTCAGATCTCGGAGCAGATCTCCCATGATCCAGTTGGATGCTGCCTTGGGATTTTCGCAAAGAGAGACGGTTTGTTCGAAAAAGCCAGCCAGGGCTCGCGACGTTGTCAGAACACTCGCATCGTATTCGGGAAGTCCATAGTGCTCGATGAAGCGGTTCCTTCTGGCTTCGGGGAGCTCCGGCATCGATGCGCGGATCTCATTCTGCCATGCCTCATCGATGACCAATGGCGGAAGATCGGGCTCCGGAAAATAGCGGTAGTCGTGGGCCTCTTCCTTGCTCCGCATGGGGACTGTCCGATGCTCGGCAGTGTTCCAGAGACGGGTCTCTTGCACGATGTTCCCACCTTGCTCCAAGATCTGGATCTGTCGGGCAATTTCGTATTCCAGGGCGTTCTTGAGAAACCGGAAGCTGTTGAGATTCTTGAGCTCGGTTTTGATACCGAGTTTCTGCTCGCCTACTGGCCGCACTGATATGTTTGCGTCACATCGGAGGCTGCCTTCTTCCATGTTACCGTCACACACCTCCAGGTATTCGAGGATCACTTTCAGGCGATTGAGGTATTCGTGGGCCTCTTCAGGTGAGTGGATGTCGGGTTCGCTGACAATCTCAATGAGAGGTGTTCCGCTGCGGTTGAGGTCAATATAGCTGTGGCGGTCAGAATCGGCGAAGCCATCATGAATGGATTTGCCGGCGTCTTCTTCCAGGTGCACTCGCTTGATCCTGATCTCCTTTGGCGTGTTGTTACCCGGCAACGTGGTGTAGCCGTGCTCAGCCAACGGACGGTCAAATTGCGAGATCTGGTAGCCCTTAGGCAAATCAGGATAGAAGTAGTTCTTCCGCGCGAAGATCGAAACGGGGTTGATCTTGCATTGCAGTGCCAGCGCTGCCTTCACAGCCATCACGGCCGCTTCGCGATTCAGCACCGGCAGGGCCCCGGGGAAACCGAGGCAGACGGGGCAAGTATTGGTGTTGGGCGGAGCACCAAATTCCGTAGAACACGAACAGAAAATCTTCGACTCGGTAAGCAATTGAGCATGAACTTCCAAGCCAATCACAGCTTCGTAGGACATCTTTATGGTCGTCGATTGCTGACTGACGATTATCGATTGTGCGTTTCGGATTGCGAATGCTAGATGAGTACTGACAACCGGCGGAACACCATCGGAGCGCCAGCCAACGCAACCGACAAGCCCGCTTGCGATTTGCCTTCCGCTATCACCGCAGCCAACCTGGCAAGGCTCCCGCCTTGCGGGCCTCCTCCTCAAGGGCCATCATTTTCATTTGAAGTTTTCCCTTTTCCTTCTCTAGCTCTTTGAGCTCGCTTTCGAAGTTGGCATAGATGACTTGGTTGTAGGTGTCAAAACCTATCTTGACTCCGTCACTCTTGCCGGATCTTGTTTTTTCATTCAGAGCTTTGATTTCGTTGTCGATGCGTGCCATCTGGTTGCGGATCTCTTTTGCTTGAGTTCTCCAGTAGGCTTCAGCCTTCTTTGCTGTTGAACCAGCCGTATCGGTCTTTGTTGCAGACGTGCCGAGCTTCGACGGGGAGACAGGGTCTAACTGTTCCGAGGAAACTGAAGCCGGAGACTTCGAAGAAATATCGTCGTTCGTGAGGGTCTTAGCCGCTCTGGCGCTCTCTTCCAGGCCGGAATTCGAGGCTTGTGTGGCCTTCTGATCGACGAGTTCGACCGCGATCGCCTGGAACCGGTTCTGAGTGTCGGTGAAGCGATAATGCCCTTCCATAGAGACCGGTTTTGTTCGGGCTTCGAGTACTCTCCCGTCCTTCAGAACAACCTTGTAGTTCGCACACAAGACTGCTGGCATCGCCAGCAAAATGCAAAAGGCCGAGAAGAGGAACCTGCCGGCACACCGCGTGTTATCAGTATTCATGGTCGTTTCACCGGAAAGCAGTTTAAGCTAGGCGCTTGGGATAACTCAAATGGTTTTTGAATCCCTTGCTCCTGACTCTGCTCTCGTCGTAATCGGATTTTGTCAGCAATGGTCACGACACAGTCAATGCCAAAGCCGTCAATCTCAAACGGAAGCTGGCAGATGCGAACGAGGATTTTCTATCGGCTATCGGTAATCGGCGACCCTTCTCTTTAAATCCCTCGTCCCTTCCTTGCCAGAGTACAATGGATTGGCATTATTATTCGTCAGAAGTGCCAGGAGCTGTAGCGCTATGTCGACCCAAGAAGCCCCTCGCGAGAAAACGAATCTCGCCTTATTTCTTAGCGAATCCCTGGGGATTGGCAACAGGCAGCAACTGCAGGAATTTCTTGAACAGCCCGGGGTGCGCACAGTGGTCCGTTCGGCACCCTATCAGGATGTCTTTCTGGCCGTCAAGACCGTCGGTTTGGCTGATAGTCTCGAACTTCTGCAGCTTACCACCAAGGAACAGCGGCGTGGCTTTATCGATCTGGATTGCTGGCGGAAAGATAGTTTTCACGTGGGCAGTTTCATGGAGTGGATCGCGGCCTTTGTTGAGTGTGGTCCCGAAGAAGCTGTTGCGATGTGTCGCTCAGTTGATCCGAACTTGCTAGCCCTGTTCTTCAAGGAGAACATTGAAATATTTGCGTTGGAACTCGATGACCCCCCGCCTGATCGCTCCCTGATTCTTACCCCGGATTATCGCTTCGGGGTAGAAATCGCGAGCGAAGGCGAAGGAGCAACCCTCTCTCGGCTGCTTTTAGATGCCATGTTTCGCTTCGATCCTTCCTTAGGCTATGACTTGATTGATCGTGTCTGCTGGGAGAATCAGGTTTCGATGGAGGAGGAAGCCTATCAAGACAAGCGGCGGCGTCTGGAGGAGATCGGTTTCGTCGACTACTACGAGGCTCTTGAGATTTACAGTGAACAGGAAATAGTGCCTCGACAAGAGTCAATGGTTGAGACCAAAGACGAGGCCTCCGAGGCCTCAACGACACTGCCGGCTCTGTTCGTTGCCTCTCTACCTCCTGGTCACTACTTGTTAGAAGCCCTTCAAAGAATTAGCGACAAGGCGGAGGCGGAGAGGATCCGGCAAGGTTTGGCAGCCTTAGCGAACCGGGTTCTGTCAGTCCACACGGTAACGCCGGGCGATCTCGAGAAAGTTCAGCCGGCGCTACAGGAGATTCGTGATACGTTGAGCCTGGCTCTGGAACATCTGGCAGAAGGTCAGCCGGTGAGCGCAGTAGAGATCTTAAGGAAGAACAGCGTTCAAGTTCTTTTCAAGACCGGCTTCAACCTGATCGCCGCTGTGCGCGACGAGGCTGAGCAGATTAGTAGTGACACTGGACTGCGACTCGAGGGTTGCCGCGAAACGCTGCTGGAGTCGCCGAACGAGGAGTTTTTCAGCGGATTGAGGCGGCTACAGCCGCTCTTTTTCCAGGGGCTCGACGAACCCCCAAAGCCAATCTATCGAAATTTTCAGAGACTCAAAGATATCCAGATCGGAAGAGAACGTTTGCGGGAAATTGGACTTTTGGCTCGTGGTTTTTGGAGGCTGTTCCCAAACGTCGCAGTCCGAGCAGCGTTGTCGTCGCTGAGCCACTGCAACCTTTCGAAAGACGAAATTCGCTTCAGCCAAGTTTTCAACACGGCCTGCCTGAACTTGTCTGGCTCCGGGAGATTTACGGCTGAACCGTTGGACCTGTCCGGTTTTCGGGAGACTCTTATGCGTGCGTCGATGGGTGACTCCTCAGAGGACGCGTTGTTTTCGATGTTGAATGCTCTCGCGCTGAAATGGATTTCACAGCGGCTGGAAGATGTTCATGAGAAGAAGGTGCTTTCAAAATACGCCGACGAATGGCTGAGAGCAACTTCCGCGGAGTTGGCGCCTCTCCTAAGTGAAAGACCCATTCAAGCTCGGCTGATTCGTTCTGTCTTGGTCCGAGTGCGAACAGTGAACCACACAGAGACCTCATGAAGAATGCCCTGATTTTTCAGAGATTCATCAAAGCCATCAAATCGCATCGGCTTCTGAATGTTGGTGACCGAGTCATTGTCGCCGTTTCCGGCGGAGCGGACTCCGTGGCTTTGCTGGATTTGCTTCTGGCCATCCAGAAGCCATACCTCCTAGATCTGATCGTGGCACACTTGAACCATAACCTCCGTGGTGAACAGTCGGATGCCGACGCAGAGTTTGTGCGGTTGCTTGCTGAACATCATCAACTCAGGTTTGTCTCCAAGAAGATTCCGGATGAGGAGACTTCCGCTCGTCGAGACAATCTCGAAAACTGGGCGAGACGCTGGCGCTATGAATTCCTGTGTCAATGTGCGGAGGATCATCTGGCACAAAGAGTGGCCATGGGGCACACGATGAACGATCAGGCGGAAACTTTACTGATGCGCCTGATCCGGGGAAGCGGAACGCTAGGTTTGGGAGCCATCCCGCCCAAAAGAAACGATCGTTTCGTTCGGCCGCTACTCTACCTTGAGCGTAGAGAGATTCAGGCTTATTTGGTTGCGCGTGGTTTGAGCTGGCGGGAGGATTCTACCAACCAGGACGCGCGGCTTCTTCGCAACCGTCTGCGGCATGAGCTCCTAGTCCAGCTTAGAGACCGTTATAACCCAAGGATTGTTCAAGCTCTTTCAAGCGCCGCCGAGATCTTGCGCGAGGACGCCGAGGTCATCCAATCTTATACAGCGGCTCTATTTGAGCAGAACTCCCACTTCGATGGCCATCGAGTGGTTTGGGAGGCCAAGCGTCTGCTATCCTACCCAATTGGGTTGCAGAAGAATCTAATCCGTCACTCGCTGCTGCAACTGGGGGGGGTTGCCGGGTCGAGCAAGATCGGCTCGATCCTCTCGCTTCTTCAGGAAGGCAAGAGTGGGAAGGTGTTTGAGACGGCCGCGGTTCGGTGCCGGCGGGAATTCAGAACTTTGATCCTCGAGCGTCCAGAGTGTGTCCCTTTTGGTGCGAAGTACCGATATGCTCTCGCCATTCCCAGTGAAGTACAGGTGGCTCAAACCGGCACACGATTTCTGGCCTCGCTGGATCCCATTGCAGTGAGTGAACAGACACTGAACCGCTGGGAGTTTTCGCTAAACCGCGCGGTGCTGGGGAGAGGCTTCCTGATCCGGAACTGGGAGCCTGGAGATACCTATTGGGTACCTGGCTCCCATTCATCCCTAAGAGTGAGCCAATGGCTAGCTCGACGAAAGGTACCGAAAGGCCTCCGCGCTATGTGGCCGGTCATCACACTCGACGACAAGATTATTTGTGTGAAAGACTTCCCCTTCTCCACCGATACGATGGTACGAGACCCAAGCGGAGGCGACAGTATCAGAGTGATCGTAGAAGAAAGGAAGGTCGGATGACTGGTATTCGTGTCCTGTATTCTGCAGACGAAATCGGCCGGCGGGTGGAAGAACTTGCTGCAGCTATCTCAGAGGACTTCGCCGGCGAAAGAATCTCCATCGTAGGCTTACTCGAAGATTCCTTTGTCTTTATGGCAGATTTGATTCGAAAATTGGATGGGGAAGTGTTATGTTATTTCATGAAGGCGGACGTAGATGAACAGGATGACAGGGTATCCCACATTAAGCGCATTCTCTACTATCCCGAGCTGGAAGTGCGGGGCCAAAATGTTCTACTCGTTGGGGGGGTACTGGACACGGGAATTACTGTGGATTATATTTCCAAGCACATCCTACAGGGGGGACCTCGTCTTTTGAGGACTGGATATCTCATTGACAAGCCTCTATCCCGCCGCATTTCGATCAATGCGGACTATGCTGCTTTCGTGCTAGATACTGCTGAATCAGGCTATCTCGTAGGATATGGTTTGGGTCGCGCCAACAGCTTTCGTCATCTATCCTACCTGGGGATCTTGGAGAAGGATGCTCGAACGTAGAGGCTTCTGGAGGGCTATTTGAATTCCACGGTTAAGACATTGGTTTTGTGGGTGGTTTTGATCGTTACGGGCGTCCTGCTCTGGCAGGTGGTACAGCGCACACAGAGCGGGGCTGAAAAAGAAAAGGATTTCTCAGAGATTCTAAACGAAATCGAGAAATCCAACGTCGCGAGCGTGGAAATTATCGGCAGCGAGGTCAAGGGCAAGTTTAAAGACGGCAGCGCCTTCAAGACCACCATGCCGAACTATCCAGAGTTCTTCAAGACTTTGATCGCAAAGGGAGTTATCTTTAAGGTGAAGGAGCCCGCTCAAAGTCCCTGGTTAACCGCACTTATTTCCTGGGCGCCGTTTGTTCTGCTGATTGGATTCTGGATCTTCTTCATGCGCCAGATGCAAAGTGGTGGAAACAAGGCTTTGTCCTTTGGCAAGAGTCGCGCCAAGCTGCTGTCCTCCCAGCAGAAGAAGGTTACTTTCAAGGATGTTGCTGGAGCCGAGGAAGCGAAAGAGGAATTGCAGGAGATCATTGAGTTTTTAAAGGAGCCGCAAAAATTCCAGAAACTGGGCGGGCGCATCCCCAAAGGCGTCCTGCTTGTCGGGCCTCCAGGAACAGGGAAAACGCTGCTGGCTCGGGCGATTGCTGGCGAGGCGGGAGTTCCCTTTTTCTCCATTTCAGGGTCTGACTTTGTTGAGATGTTTGTTGGGGTCGGTGCTTCTCGAGTACGGGATCTGTTCGAGCAAGGCAAGAAGAACGCGCCCTGTATCATTTTCATCGATGAAATTGATGCTGTCGGGCGGCACAGGGGAGCTGGCTTGGGTGGCGGTCACGATGAGCGGGAGCAGACTCTGAACCAGTTGTTGGTTGAGATGGATGGATTTGAATCGAACGAAGGAGTGATCCTGATTGCGGCGACGAACCGACCCGACGTTTTGGATCCGGCGCTGTTGCGCCCAGGACGATTTGATCGCCGAGTGATTGTGGCTCGGCCCGATGTAAAAGGACGGGAAGGCATTCTTCAGGTTCACACTAAGAAGATCCCTTTGGCAGAGGACGTTGACATCAGTGTTCTGGCACGTGGAACGCCGGGATTCTCCGGCGCGGACTTGGCTAATCTGGTGAACGAAGCAGCCTTGAACGCGGCCCGCTACAATCAGAAATCGGTGACCATGACCGATTTCGAAGGTGCCAAGGACAAGGTGCTGATGGGTGTTGAAAGAAAGTCTCTCATCATCAGCGACGCTGAGAAGCGGAATACAGCTTTCCACGAGGCTGGGCATGCCTTGGTAGCCGCGATGTTGCCGCACGCAGATCCGTTACACAAAGTCACCATTATTCCGCGGGGTATGGCGCTGGGTGTGACCATGCAGCTGCCCGCTGATGACAAGCATACCTACACCCGCGATTTTCTGGAGAGTCAGATCGCGATCATGATGGGTGGTCGATTGGCTGAGGAGTTGTTCTTAGGACATATGACCACGGGAGCCGGAAACGACATCGAACAAGCGACGGAAATGGCTCGACGCATGGTTTGCGACTACGGCATGTCCTCGCTTGGCCCTCTGACTTTCGGCAAGCGCGAGGAGCAGATCTTTCTGGGACGCGAGATTGCTCAGCATCGGGACTATAGCGAAGACACAGCGATTCGGATCGATCAGGAAATCAAGAGGTTTGTTATGGAGGGATATGATAAGGCCAAGAAGATTCTTGAAGAGAATCGGGACACGTTGTGCCGCATCGCGGAGGCTCTACTCGAGCGAGAAGTTCTGGATGCGAACGAAGTGCGAATGATCATTCAGAACATCCCCTTGGAGGAGAAACCCGAGCTTGTCGCCGACTCCAAGTCGGGAGTCTCAGAGCCCAAGAAACAAGTCGTTCAATCCCTCACTCCCTCGGTTCCCTCATTGGTAGACAAACAGCGGGAGAAGCCGGCCCCCGCCTAAGCTCTTCAGCAAGCAGGGAGGCGGACCTGCCTTCCTGTTTACTTTCACTCAACTCCCCGCCTTCCGAATTGCTGTGTTGGGTTTCCTTAGGCGGCCTAGCCACCGACGTGCTCAGTCTCCAAGGTGGCAAGCTTGTCTGATGATGGGAGAGCCCAGATGCAAGCCCGGAACCGATGTGAACTTCGGTTGCCTTCGCGGAAGCTGATTCTCGGTGAAGCGACACTTATCATGGGAGTGCTGAATGCGACGCCAGATTCGTTTTATGATGGGGGGAGATACTTCAGATTCCGCGATGCGGTCTCACGTGGCTTGCAACTGGAGGATGAAGGAGCCGATATTGTGGATGTGGGCGGCGAGTCGACCCGTCCTCCCTTTGATCGGGTCCTGCCAGCAGCTGAGGAGATTCGGCGAGTGGCTCCACTGATCGAAGTCCTAAGGAAGCGATTGAAGATACCGCTTTCGGTCGATACCTTCAAATCTGAGGTTGCCAAGGCGGCGATCTCCGCCGGCGCTGAGATTGTCAATGACATTAGCGGGTTGAGATGGGACCCCCAGCTTTGTAAGCTGGTCGCATCGACTCGGACAGCTTTGGTACTAATGCACTCACGAGGAAGCCCTGCCACAATGCATCGAATGCCCAGGGTTCGGGATGTGATGAAGGCAGTGACCAATGGCTTGGAACGCTCGATAAGAAAGGCGGCATCCGCCGGGATTGAAAGAGACCGGCTAATCGTCGATCCAGGACTGGGATTCAGCAAGAATGCTGAAGACAACCTGAAAATACTGAACCGACTTGGAAGGCTAGGCCGTTTGCGGATTCCGATCTTAGTTGGCGCGTCCCGGAAGTCCTTTTTGAGCAGAATACTCGGCTTGCCTGTCGAGCAACGCTTGCTTGGCAGTTTGGCAAGCTGCGCGATCGCAGTTCTGGAAGGGGCGCACATCGTCAGAGTCCACGATGTTCGTGAGACGCGTCAAGTTGTCCAGGTGTGTGACGCCGTGAGGCAGAGTCCGTTTCGAGGCCGATGAACTTTCTTGAACTAATCAACTTCGACAAGCTCACCTGGAACGCCGTGGTCGATATCCTGATCGTCGGCGCTCTGATCTACTACCTGTTGCTGCTGATTCGTGGCACGCGTGCGGTGCAAATGGCGCTGGGAATCGGGTTTCTGGCAGTCTTTTACTATTTAACCCGCTGGCTGCATCTGGAAATGATCCAGTGGATTCTGACTAACATTCTGCCCTATTTTGTCTTTGGCATCATCGTGCTCTTTGCCGCGGAGATCCGTCGCGCTCTGGCCAACATCGGGAAGAACCCGCTTCTCCGCCGGTTTTCTCAGAATCCTTTCATCGAGACTTACGATGAGATTGTCCTGGCTGCCACGACTCTGGCCGCTCAGCGCATCGGCGGATTGATTGTGATTGAGCGGGATATAGGATTGAAAAACTACATCGAGAGTGGAATCGCTATTGACGCCGCGCTGTCCTATGACTTGCTGGTGGCGATTTTCTCTCCTGGGGCTCCCCTGCATGACGGCGCTGTGATCATCCAAAAAGATCGAATTACTGCCGCTGCCTGCTTTTTGCCCTTGACCGTGGACCCCAAGCTCAGCAAAGAGTTGGGAACTCGGCATCGAGCGGCCATTGGAGTTACCGAAGAATCAGATGCCGTGGTCATTGTTGTTTCCGAGGAAACCGGCATCATCTCGATTGTAGTTGGCGGTCAGATTGAGCGCAGCTTTGACGGAAACTCCCTGCGTCAGCGCCTCGAAGCCATCTTCGAAGGAAAACAGGGCGAAGACAAGGAGCCCGGGTTGGCAGCTGTCGTGGAAAGATCATGATTCAGTACCTGCGTCCGCTGAAAAATCTGCTTCTCCGTAACGGGCAACTGAAGCTCGTTTCATTGTCGCTAGCTCTGCTCCTTTGGATCGCGTTGAACGGAGAACCCAAGTCAGAAGTAAGCTTCAAGGTGCCGCTGGAATTCAGAAACTCACCCAAGACGGTCGAGATTCTTGGAGACACCCTCAACTGGGTGGATGTGCGAGTCAGCGGCAGGTCAAGCATCCTGAAGCGGATGGAGGCGTCCAATCTGACAGCATCCATCGACTTATCGGACTGGAGTTGGGGGGAGCGGACCTACTCACTGGGCGAAGCTAACCTGACAGTTCCTTTCGGTGTCACGGTCATCAAAATTACCCCCAACATAATCCGCTTACGTTTTGAACGAACAGAACGGAAGACGGTCGAGATTCGTCCGCGAGTGATTGGGAACCCCGCCGAAGGGTACCGCGTCATCGGAGTGAATTGCGATCCAGATCACGCCGACCTTGAGGGGCCGGCAAGCCATCTGGCTTCAGTTCAGACCATCTCGACCGACAGCCTCGACATCACGGGCAAATCGTCACGAGTGACGGCCAGACTCCACCTCTATGTTCAAGATCCATTAGTACGCTTGGCAACTCAACAGGAGACTTTGGTGGATGTCTCGATTGCTCCCAAAGGCACCGATGTTTCCCAACTCGAGTCGAACTGAGACTAGCTCGGCTCCAGCATGGAGACTTGCCGACTGACGACCTGGGAGTTCCTTTGGCAAACTCTACTTAGGGAAGCGAAGATCTATGAAAACGCTCTTTGGTACGGACGGCATTCGAGGGGTAGCTGGCGAGCCTCCCTTAGATCGGGACACTCTCTGGAGGATCGGTGTGGCCCTAGCTGAAACAGGATACGCGAGCAAAGCGAAGCCTCACATCCTGTTTGGGCGAGACACTCGAATCTCAGGAGGTTGGATTGTACAACTGCTTCAGGACGCGCTGGTTAAGGCAGGCATTGAGGCAATCAGCGATGCAGGCATCATTAGCACACCCGGTCTCGCCTACCTCACTCGCC
>CAVVYL010000027.1:205000-534408 GCA_963752385.1 uncultured Acidimicrobiia bacterium
GCCGAGAAAAACCTCTAAGGAGTTCGCTTCATAACCGTACCGCAAACCGACACAGGTAGACGAGGAGAGTATCCTAAGGCGCTTGAGAGAACACTCGTTCAGGAACTCGGCAAAATAGCTCCGTAACTTCGGAATAAGGAGTGCCCCGGTAGGGTTCATAGCCCGAGGGGGTTGCAGTGAAATGGCCCAAGCGACTGTTTAACAAAAACACAGGTCTCTGCAAAGTCGAAAACGACGTATAGGGGCTGACGCCTGCCCGGTGCCGGAAGGTTAAGAGGAGAGGTTAGTCGCAAGGCGAAGCTTTGAATCGAAGCCCCGGTGAACGGCGGCCGTAACTATAACGGTCCTAAGGTAGCGAAATTCCTTGTCGGGTAAGTTCCGACCTGCACGAATGGCGTAACGATTTGGGCGCTGTCTTAACGAGTGACTCAGCGAACTTGTAGAACCGGTGAAGATGCCGGTTACCCGCATCTAGACGGAAAGACCCCGTGCACCTTTACTATACCTTAGCAATGAATTATGGTGCGATCTGCGCAGGATAGGTGGGAGGCTTTGAACCATGCCCTTTGGGGTGTGGGGAGCCACCGGTGAGATACCACCCTGATTGTTCTGTGATTCTAACCTATCGCCCTCAGCGGGCGAAGGGACATTGCTAGGCGGGTAGTTTGACTGGGGCGGTCGCCTCCTAAACGGTAACGGAGGCGCTCAAAGGTGTCCTCAGGCTGTTTGGAAATCAGCCATAGAGTGTAAAGGCATAAGGACGCTTGACTGCGAGACAGACAAGTCGAGCAGGTGCGAAAGCAGGACTTAGTGATCCGGTGGTTCTGTATGGAAGGGCCATCGCTCAACGGATAAAAGGTACGCCGGGGATAACAGGCTGATCTTGCCCAAGAGTTCATATCGACGGCAAGGTTTGGCACCTCGATGTCGGCTCATCGCATCCTGGAGCCGTAGAAGGTTCCAAGGGTTAGGCTGTTCGCCTATTAAAGCGGTACGTGAGCTGGGTTCAGAACGTCGCGAGACAGTTCGGTCCCTATCTGATGTGGGCGCAGGAGATTTGAGGAGGGCTGTCCTTAGTACGAGAGGACCGGGATGGACGAACCTCTAGTGTACCAGTTGTCCCGCCAGGGG
Organism: uncultured Acidimicrobiia bacterium; assembly: GCA_963752385.1. GTDB lineage: Bacteria > Acidobacteriota > Terriglobia > Versatilivoradales > Versatilivoraceae > CAVVYL01. The sequence goes on from CAVVYL010000027.1 coordinate 206,132, forward strand.
CAGTTGCTGGGTAGCTAAGTTCGGTCGGGATAAACGCTGAACGCATATAAGTGTGAAGCCCGCTCCAAGATGAGATCTCCCAACCGCAAGGTAAGAAGACCCGTAGCAGACGACTACGTTGATAGGCTGGGTGTGTAAGGCCAGCAATGGTTTCAGCTAACCAGTACTAATCGGTCGTTCGGCTTGACCATTGATAATTCAGTGACGAGTGGTCAGTGACAAGTGACTAGTTTCCTTGCTACTGACCCCCACTGAAGCTTGAATTCATTCGGATTCGATTTCGACTTGCTTAAGTGCAGGTGAAGTGACCCAGTGCTCGTCACTCAACACTTGTCACTTATTAGTGTCTTTTCATCTCGGTGATTCTAGCGAGGGGGTCACACCCGTTCCCATCCCGAACACGGAAGTTAAGCCCCTCAGCGCCGATGGTACTGCCAGGGGAACTTGGTGGGAGAGTAGGTCATCGCCGGGATTTCAAACAAAGCCTCGAAGGAAGCCCCTTTGAGGCTTTTTTTTGTTTGTGGCAACTTCACAAAGCAGTTCTCGCTCCGCTCCGGCTTCCCGTCACTCAGCCGCAGGCGTCCGTACTCAAATCGATATCCGTTTTTCTGCGCGATCAGTCCTGCTGAGTCCAGCCTTGCCTGCCGATCCTTTCGAGCCGCACGCTCACCAAGTCTCTGACCCACGGCCAGAAGGAAACCAGTATGAACGCTCTTGGCCTTCGCGGAGTGGTTGCAATCTCGCCAAGGGTAAGTGTGCCACTTTGGCTGCGACATTCTGCCGATGCCCCGGGGCGACGCGACTCATGACAGCAGCAGCTCCAGTTCCTCGCGGCCTAGGTCACGGATCAGGCTGTTGTCTTCGCTGATGATGGCGTCGGCCAAGTCCCGTTTGGATTGCTGGAGCTGCAGCACTTTCTCTTCAACCGTGTCGCGGGCGATGATGCGATAGGCAAAGACCTGGCGAATCTGGCCAATGCGATGCGTGCGGTCGATGGCTTGGGCTTCCACAGCGGGATTCCACCATGGGTCGAGCAGAAAGACATATTCGGCTGCTGTCAAGTTGAGTCCCAGGCCACCGACCCCTCAGGCAGATCTTGGGAAAGAGCAGCTGACTCAGATGTACGGGAAGCTGAAGACGGCAGCCGGCCGCTTCACCGTATCCGTAGTAGTAGTGTTCATCGCGGGCTCCAGCCAGAGCCGCCATGATCTCCTGGTCCACAGGATCAGGGAGCCTCGGGATGAGCGAAAGCGGAATGCGGTGCGCCTTGAACTTGCTCCACCCACCAGTTTTCTTCGGCTCCCGGACCATGATTTCCATAGCCACACTGGAATAGGAGCGTGGAACGTCGACGACATAATGAATCTCGCGCTCGGGGGGCCAGGGGGAAGGATCGGACGTCTGCGACCACGACGCAGAAGACTGCATCGCATCTAACTGTTTCTTCCATTCGGGCCGGGCCGGCAGACGCGCTTTCTTGGCCGCTGCCGCAGCTCTCGGGTGCGGAACAGGCAGAGTCTCCCGGACGCTATGCCCAGGAGACACGCGGCCCTCAACCTCGAGTTCTTGAGCTGCAGGATCGAACTCGTCGAAGTCGAAATGCAGAACATAGCCCGCCTTCACCCCGGAAAGCCATCCGTCTTTGTCAGCCGCGAGCAGCGCCGCCCAGAGATGCTTACACGGAGTGAGGTCATCCGAGAAATGAGGGCATTCACAGGCAGCGGACAGAATGCCATCCAGACACTCGAAGGACACAAAATAGTCGCGCGTGCCGTTTACGATGGCTTCCATTTCGCCGGAGGAGCCGTGCTCAATGTGAACCAAACCTGCCTGGAAATAGTGTTCCCCTCTGCTGCGAGAGCTCTTGCTGAACAATCTAGAGAATTGGGAAGACAGAGGCATTGCGCTTAAAACTCACACGTGCCGATAGAGGACGTCAACACAATTGAATCCAGCCGAGTGGAAATCCCGCAGTCGGGATCTTGGCGGTCATTGAAGCAAAGACCTGAGTGCAGGTCAACAGACAAAAAGAAGGGGAGCCCTCGCTTCGCTTCGAACGGTCACGGCTGGCTTTCTCCCAATTCTTCTTTTGGTCTGGGACAACCTTCGGATTCCTGATAAAGTCTAACTTCGACGTGGCGCCAAGGATCCGCGGCTTGTTGGAGGAACTCATGACACCAAGAATCTTGTCAGTTGTTTGCTCTTGCCTCTGGTTGGTCGTTTTGCCAGGCTTCGTCCAAGCTTCTTTCCAGGATGACACCAAAACAGGTGTCCGGAAGGAATCTCCGCCGATGCCAGTGGATGAGATCATCCGGAAGTTTTCTGAGAAAGAGGAGGAATTTCGCAAAGCCCGCGAGAACTACATCTATCGCCAGACCGTTCGCATCGAGGTTCTGGAGATCGACGGCAGGCGGACCGGTGAAGAATACTTTGTCGTGTCGGACATTCTCTTCGACAACAAAGGGAGGCGTGTTGAAAAGGTAATCAAGTCACCTCCCAGCACGCTGCAACGCATCATCCTGACCCCGGATGATTTGCACGATATCCAGAACATCTATCCCTTCGTTCTCACCACGGAGAACCTGCCCAAATACAACTTGACATACCTCGGGAAAGAGAAGGTCGATGAGCTCGACACCTATGTCTTTGACGTCTCTCCGAAGAAGGTCGAGAAGGATGAAAGATACTTCGAGGGCAAGATCTGGGTTGACGATCTCGATCTGCAGATTGTGAAGACCTATGGCAAGACCATCTACCAGGTAACCAAGAAAAACAAGGACGCACGCTTTCCTAGATTTGAGACCTACCGCGACAACGTTGACCGCAAGTTTTGGTTCCCGGCCTACACCAAGGCTGACGATGTCCTCGACTTTCCAGGAAACCGAGTCCGAGTGCGGGAGGTTGTCAAATACGAAAACTACAAGCGGTTCGAAGCGGAAGTGAAGATCACCGATGTCGAAGAGCTGCCGAGCGAAAAACCCAAGGCCCCTTAACTCTTCCCTAACTCCTTCTGCCTTTGCGCTGGCCACGTTCAACGCTTGCGCCGAGCGTGGACGCAGCCTTGTGCGACGCTCTTCTCAGCTCGGAAAATACTGCTCAAACCGCTCGCTCAGATCCACAAAAGTCTTAACGCCAAACCCTGTCGCGCCTGCCGCATAATATTTCCACGGCTTGTCAAACAGAAACGGACCAGCGATATCGAGATGCGTCCAGGATGCCTCTTCAGGTAGGAATTCCTGCAGAAACAGACCGGCCGTAATTGCGCCGCCGTTCGGCCCGCCGACATTGTTAATGTCCGCGTAGGGCGTCTTCAACAATTCCTTGTATTCTTCCGGCAGTGGTAGTTGCCAGAAGTTCTCGCCGTGATTGGTCCCGGAACGAATCACGGCATCGACGAGTTGCTGATCGTTTCCCATGATACCCGCATAGCCCTGCCCTAGCGCTCTCACGACAGCGCCGGTTAATGTGGCAATGTCAACGATGTGAGTTGCCTTCATCTCGCCAGCGCGAGCGAACCCATCAATCAGAACCAGCCGGCCTTCTGCGTCGGTGTTGTCGACCTGAACTGACTTTCCGTTCTTAGCGGTGAAAATGTCTCCCGGCCTCTGCGCATTTGCGTCGGGCGAATTTTCCGCTGACGGGATGATACCTACCACATTGATACTTGGCTTCAGCTGTGCAATTGCCTTCATGGCATAGAGAACCGCCGCACCACCCGCCATGTCGCCCTTCATCTCGAGCATGCGCTCCGAAGGCTTGATCGAGATGCCGCCGGTGTCGAAAGTGATACCCTTTCCGACCAGCGCCAGGCGTACTGCAGACTTCCTCGAAGCCTTGAATTCAAGACTGATCAGTCTAGGCGGATGCACGCTGCCCTTTCCCACCGAAGTCAGCCCAGTGTAGCCGCCTTTTTCGAGGGCTTTCTCGTCAAAGACTGACACTCTCAGACCGTCCTTTTTGCCGATCTGTGTGGCCAGATCTCCGAGAACTTCTGGGTAGACAACGTTTCCAGGCTCGTTGACGATGTCTCGACATTCGTTCACGATCCTCGAAACCAGCGAGTAGCGTTCGAACTTTTCCTTGCAGACATTCAAAGCCGTGCCACTGCTGATCAAGGTTACCTTCAGATGGTCCAGATACTTGTTCTTGTCAGCTTTGTATTTATCGAAGGAGTAGCTGCCCAGGATGATACCTTCGGTTACTTTCCCGAAGTAGCTTGAAGCGTCCTTGCCGTTGAGAAGAAACGTGATCTCTGGCAGGCTAAGGTCGCTGCCCCAACTGACCGCCCTAGCAGCAAAGATCTTGATTTTTTCCCAGGTGTTATAAGAGTTGTTGAGTGCCGAATGAAATACCAGGATGTGCTTGCTCCCACGCTCCGCCCAGCGGCTGAAGTACTCCTTTTTAAGGGTCTTCTGCTCAAAGCCGCTTTTCAGATTGTCCAGTAAAGAGACTAGCTTGGGGTCCTCAACGGTCGATAATTGCAGCTCCTTATCGAGAAAAATCACCAGCAAGTCCGTGGAAAGCTTCTCTGGGCTTGCGCTGTTGACTTCGAATTTCATGAATGACTCCTATGGGGTTGCTGTCCGGTACTCATCCTTCAAACGACGCAAAAGCTCCTCTTTTCGGTCGTACAGTCGCTTCAACTTTCTCGGCTGGCGGGTTGCCAGAGCATAAGCGGCAATCAAGGGAACAGCGATTGTCGAGTCACAGTAACAAACCACAGTTCCCGGCAACTGATCCGGATCCACCTTCCCCCAGCTGACAGCTTCGCTCGGTGTCGCACCTGACAACCCACCTGTGTCAGGCCGCGCGTCAGTGATCTGCAGGAAATAATCATGGCCTTTCTCAGCGATGCCCAGAACTTCCTGCAGCTGCGGCTCCGTCTGAAGAATGAAATTCTTGGGCGAGCCGCCGCCACAGACAAACACAGCGCTCTTGCCGCGAGAGCGTTTGGCCTCAAGAACGATGGCAGCCGTTTCGTTCACATCGGCGCAAATATCAAGCTTCAGCTGGTTTCCACGCAACGCCGTGGCTGCCACGTTCATTCCGATGGAACTGTCTCCGGGAGATGAAGTGTAGATTGGAACACCACAGCGATAGGCGGCGGCCAACAACGAGCGATTCTTGAGCCGCAGGACTTGTTCGCGTTCGTTGACGTACCTGCCAATCAGATAGTGGAACTCGGCAGTGCTCATCTCCTTCTGGAATTCCGGACTGCTGATCACTTCGCGGAAAAACGCATCCGTGGAAAGGAGCACATGATAGTCAAAGAAAATGTCGTAGATTCGAACCACGCCCTCCTCGCGCAACACCACATCGCTGACCTGCGGATTCCCACATCGCATCTCGAGTCCAATGCCGAAATGGGTGTCGTGATAGAGGTTGGCTCCCGTCGTGACTATCCAATCCACGAATCCGTTTTCAATGAGTGGAATAAACGTCGAGATACCCATACCCGCTGGCGACAAGGCTCCCGAAAGCGTCATTCCCACTGTAACATCGGCCTGCAACATGTGCTTGGAGTAAAGGTGGCAAGCCTCTCTAAGCCGCGCGGCGTTGTAAGCCATGAAGACCTGGTCAATCAGTTCTGAAATGCGAATATCGCTGTGGATGGGGAGAGGATCAATCCTTTTGCCTTCCAGAAAGCGGCTCTTTTTCTGCATGAAACCGACCTCCGCAGCATTCCGTGAAAGCCTTACCGTTCCAGAACACGCGAAACGTCGCTAAGGTTAATCGATCCGTCAGGATCTTGCAAAAGGAGATTCAGGGAGACGCCCAGCACTCGTATGCGCCTTACCTCCTTTTCTTCGGCGACCTTAGCTAGGTCTCTTTTTGCTCTTGATGGTGTTCCCCGACAGCCCAACCTCTGCCACTTTGTGGAGATTCCTTTCCCTTTGCCGCAGGAAATCCATCACACTGCTGATTGCTCAGATTCTCTCAGCTGACTGAAAGGACGGTTGCCAGCGTCAATTTGACAGGCCTGGGGTCTCTACTGCGAGGCGGCGAGATTCTTTGGCAGTCCGCTTGCGAATCTCAGGACAAATCGTTCAATGGGTTACGCAATTCTCCGGTCGCCTTCGATAGACGACTGGCCCCATTCTTGACTGACCACCTTGAGGTAAATATTTTCGCTCCCGAGGATTCTAATGCCAAAGGAAAATCCGCTTCGTGCCTTACTGGGACAGCTCAATGAGGAGTATAGTCTTTCGGAAGAGTTCAAGAAGCGAGTTGGTCGGCTCATCGACCGTTTGGATGGGTTACAACTGCCGCAGGAGCAGGTGGAGACCTTGATGGCCAAAGTCCGAGATACCTACGAAAGGCAGGCGCTCGTGGAGGCGTGCCGGGAAGAGAGCCACAAATCCTTCGATCGCATTCAGAGCGCCATCACAGCTTACTCCAACGCATTGAGCACCATCGATCGCCGCTTGAGGCAAGCCGAAGCCACATTGGAAACCCTTGTGAGTGCAAATTCCCTTTCCCAGCGAGCCCGAGAGGAAAAAGCCGTCGTGTTGTTCGACAAAGAGAAAGCCAGAGCCCTGGCTGCCTTTGCCAGCATGAACAGCAAGAACAGCCGTATCAACTAGCCCCATTGGCACCGGGCGGCACTCTCGCAAACAGCAGTCGGCCGCGGACCTGCGGGCACCTCAAACCAGGCTAGGACTCTTTCAAGAGTTCAACGACACCTTTCACGTAACCGGGTTCTCGATAGTCCTCAGTCAGTGCCCGTTGCAAGCGGTCAAGGGCGGGGTAGGAATGGGTGATCATCGACCGCACACTAACCTTTCCATTGCTAATCATCTCAACTGCTCGGGAGTAGGTCAGCGGTTTCCCTTCTGGAGCAAAACCACCGGAAGCGCCTACGGGCGAGATCAGTGTCGGTTCCAGGAACTGAACCAGGTTTAGGATTCCGATGTCTTTTCCTTTGTGTCCATGTCCATAGAGCAGGAAAGTGCCCTGCTTGCGAAGCAACCAAGGTGCCTGCTCAAAGAGCAGACTGTTCCCGCAAGCATCTATCAGGCACTCGACCCGTTCACCCTTTGTTAATTCCCGTATCGCTTCGATGAGTGGCTGTTGGCTGATGTTTACCGTTGCAGCGCCAAAGCGGTTAGCCAAAGCCAGTTTCTTTTCCTGTGTGTCTGCCACGATCACCTGACCGTCAAAACGGCGAACATTCCTCAAATATTGAGTAAATAGCAGGCCCGCCGGACCAGACCCGCAGATGAGAATCGATCGAATCCTTCGGGGGCCATCGAAAGTGTAACGCGCCGGTGTCCTCTCCAGCATCTCAGTCGAGTGCAGGATGCAGGCCAGCGGTTCCGACATAGCTGCTTCCAGAAAGGAAAGGTGGCCGGGAAGCTTCACGGCGTTCACGGCCGGTATGGCGACATACTCCGCCATAGCACCCTGCAGTCCGGTGATTCCGTGCTCCTGGTAGTAAAGGCATTGGTGCGAATCGCCAGTCTGACAGTATTCGCAAACGGGGTTGCGACTGAAGCTGGAGCAGCTCAAGCCCTGATCCAACGCTACTCGGTCTCCCAACTGAAAGCCCTTCACCCGGCTTCCTGCATCGACCACCTGACCGCAGAACTCGTGACCTAGAATTTGGGGTTGCTCTTCCAGAGGAATCACGCGACCCAACGGGTCCATATTGTAATTCCCGTCGCCGCGGAAGATATGAATGTCCGTGCCACACAATCCAACAGCCGCCACTCGCACCAGCAAGTCGCTCGCAGCCGGTTCGGGGACGGAAATTTGCCGAATGACCAGCTTTGAAGGCGCTTCCAGAACGGCGGCCTGCATGTGTCCCGGCATACTTGATTTCGCTCCTTGACGGGTTACCCGGCACTCGATGCCCTAGCCTAGTCTCGCTAACGCCGATTAGAGATCGTACCCTGTCATTCGCTTAGCCCTCCAGATCCGACAAATCTAACCGGCCCTCCCTTTGCAGTTTCTGGAAGATTTCGATCGTGGCCACGATTCCCACTTCAAGGGAAGTGGCCGGAACGGCGCCAATCTCCTCTCTCAGGCCTTGCTCGGCCAAATTCGATGCAATTCCCAGGTGGTTCGACGTGCACCGGATGAGCCCTTTTGCCAGCGGGTACACCTCCTCGATAGCCTGGATGACCGCTTCAACCGTCACCACTGCTCCGCGAATATTGTAAGAGCGGGCACCGTGCCTGCGGCTTTCAGAGCAAGCAATAAACGTCTTCGCTGTGTCGTCCACAAACTGCATCGAGACTGGGCCTCCAAACTTGATTTCGAAAGGCCGCCCTGCGACGACAGCCTTGATGGCCTTCGTCGGGCCTGACGTGACACCGAAGTCACGCCCCGGGCCGTAGACCGCATAAGGCCGCAATCCAATACTCGAGAGCTTGTGGTCTTTGAAGTAGACGCGAGCATTGCCTTCGTTGCATTGCTTGAAAACCCCATAGTGTGTCTCTGGCAAGAGTGGGGCACTCTCGTCCAAGGGACTATCGCCATAGTCCTCGTCTGGACCGAAGACCGCTGCCGAACTCGCGTAGACGAGTCCCTGAAGCTGGCTTCCCAAGGCGCGGGCTGCTTCGAAGACATTGATCGTGCCCACGACGTTCACCATGGCGCCCAGTCGAGGATTTGCCCGGCAGGTGGGAACCTGGAGCCCTGCCAAGTGAATGATATGCGTCGTGTGCCCGCGCTGCACTTCCTCCTGAAGCCTTTCTGCGTCGCAAACATCTCCTTGAATGAACTGTACCCGCGATAACTCTTCGGGGCTCAACAGCAATCCAAGCCGTCTGGGCTGTAGATCGAGATCGTAGACAGCAACGTCCTCCTGCCGATCGACCAAATTCTTGACGACCCAGGCTCCGATGCATCCCTGAGCTCCGGTGATGAAGTATCGAGACATCTTGAGATCTCCGGATCGAGGTGTCAGAGAGTCATTGGGACTCTATCCTCTATCCTTTCTCCAGGGCGTCGCGATTTCCCGCAGCTTCCTCACGATTGCGGTGCGGGAAATAATCATTTGACCGTGAAAGACACTTTCAAGACGGTTTTACCCCAAAGCAACTCCAGCTCGCCACTATTGCCCTTCGCGCCTTTGTTCAGATTGATCGTAAACAGCTCCGCGCTCTGGGCCCCCTCCGAGAAGTTCATGGGCACCGAGGCCAGGTCATCAATCGCTTCATGCTCAGTACCCCACTGGCCACTCTTCTTGTTGAAAACCAGCTCGAAGGACTTGTCGGCGATCTTCTTGAGCCAAAGACTGTAGGTTCCCTCGGGAATCGTTATCTTGCCGAATGACACTTTGCCGTTCGAAGTAAACGTTGTGGACTTATCGGCACCCATTCTCCACACCTTCCCAGGTTCGGCCATTGCGAGCGCGTCACGCCCTTTGAGGGACGGGCGCCCGTACTCAACCATGACAAACTTTCCAGCCAAATCCAGCTTGCTTGTCGCTCGAGGATTCCGTTGAGCCAGAACTGGGCTCGATGTCAGAATCACGAGCAGCGTAAAGAGTACGACCTTGGACACGACTCCAGCCATAAGAACCTCCTGTTTGGATACATTGAATGCCCTGCTCAATCGCAAATCGTCAACCGACGGTTCATGAGGGTCTCACCGGAGCGGTTTCTCCCTGATCGCTTCGGGAGACGAGGTTCTCAGGTAAGCATCATCGCCAGCCAGCCAATCGTGCCGGATCGGCGAGAAGATGTCATAAGCGAGCGTGTCTTCCAAAGCGACTACGGAATGTTTCAAGTGAGACGGAATATTCACCGCTTGGTTTGATTCCAGAACCTTTTCTTCACCGCCAAAATTGAACTGCAGCGAACCAATGACGATCAGACACATCTGCTCACTTTCGTGGCTATGTTCGGGAACCACGCAGCCTCGCTTGAGGAAGATCTGGGCTACCATGATTTTTTCCCCATGGATAAACTTGCGCGAGAACCTCTCGTTAAGTTGTTCCTGCGGGACTTGGCTCCAATCGAAAGTAAGCATCTCGGCTCCATTCAACAATGATGGCGGCGACGACAGGTGACGCGGTCCGCGGATGAGCCTTGCTCCTTGAAAGGAGCTGCCCTCGTTCACTTCACCGGCAATCTTTTCTCCGGCACGCAGCCAATGCAATCTGCTGCTCAAGCCTAGCCGACGGACACTACGCCTGAGAAAATGCCTTGGGTAACGTTTGGAGCTTAGCAATTTTGGGGCAGCCTGTCTAGAAAGCTTCCGTTGCCGGAGCAATCGAGTCCGGAGAGATTCCCCGCATTCTCCGGAGGCGAAGTGCCTGGGCGTGGATCAGATCGTTGCCTTTGGAAGAATAAGGGTTGAAAACCAGCAGCCATCCTGATCGCCTTTGGACGTCGCTGCCCGTTTAAGTCGAAAAAGGCCTTGACAGATTGAAAATCCTCCATACTATTCAAACATTAGATTGAATTGATTGATTAGATCAAACGACAGATTCAAGATGCTAGAACCACGGAAGGGGGCTGACACAAAGACGCAGATTCTGGATGCGGCCGAAAAGCTCTTCGCTAAGCAGGGATTCGAGGCAACTTCGCTCAGAGCTATCATTGCTGACGCCGGGGTGAACCTTGCCGCTATTCATTATCACTTCCGAAGCAAGGAAGGCCTTGTCCGAGCCGTGTTGCAGAGACGTTTTGCTCCCATCAACGAGGAGCGAATTCGGCAGTTGGAAGCATGCCAGCGCAGGCCTCGAGCGAAAGCTGCGCAAGTAGAGGAGATCCTGGAAGCCTTCTTGGCCCCGCCTTTGTACCTTGGGTTGAAGCACTCGTTCCAGGGCCGCCTATTGATGCAGCTAATGGGGCGAGTCCTTCTTCAATCTGGCGAGATGCTCGAAAGAGCCGCTGGAGACCAGTTCCTCTGCGTCGCTACGCGCTTCCTCCAGGCCTTCCAGCAGGCGCTTCCCCATCTTTCAAAGCAGGAGATTGCCTGGCGGCTCAACTTCACCATCGGCGCTGCGGCAAAGGCGCTGTTTGGTGGGATTCCCATGAAGATTCTCTCAGAAGCAACTCACGAAAACCTCGCCGAACGCGACTTGCGGCGAATTCTTCGCAAGCTCATTGCTTACACTGCGGCGGGTATGAAAGCGCCTGCTGTCCGGGAAAATTGATTTCCTTCCTCCCAGGCTGGGCGGTCAGGTTCGCAAATGAAATGACAACAAGAAAACGGATCCCTTCGGTCAGCAAGAAAGGGACGTTCGTGCCCGGCAGGAAGAGTGCGCGCTGCCGTTCTTTTGGACTGCTACTCAGCATCCTTGCCAGCGATTGGCTCGGTCATCCTGATCGCGGTCAGGCCCTGAGTTCCGAGGCAGCCCCGACTAGGGTAAGTCAAACTGCTCAGGTCCCTCCAACGCGGCCCACCCTGGAGCTGACTCTCAAGGACGCCGTGGCAATCGCCCTAGAGAAAGATGGAAACGCAAAGGTACAACTGGCTGAGGAGCTCATCCGACAGGCTCGGGCCCAGTCGGCTCAGGAGCGTGCTGCTCTCCTGCCGAATATTGACGCCAGCGTCAGTCAGCAGAGCCGCACGACGAATCTCGAAGCCTTGGGCATACAGTTTGACGTAGCCATTCCCGGATTCGAACCGCCGCGGTTTATAGGGCCTTTCGGCACCTTCGATGCGCGGGTAAAAGCTACTCAAATCTTGTTTGACCTGAGCGCCGTCCGCCGTTTTCAGGCATCCAAGGCCGGAGTCAGCGCGGCGGAGCTGCAGAATGAGACAACTCGAAATGAAGTTACAGCGCTGGTGGCAACACGGTACCTGGCGGCAGTGCGCGCTAATGCGCGATTACAGGCGGCAGGAGCCAATATCAAACTGGCTCAGGCACTTCTCGATCTCACCCGTGATCAGAAGAGGGCGGGCACTGGAACTGGCATCGAAGTGACCCGAGCCGAAGTTCAGCTGGCCAACGAGCGCCAGCAGCTTCTCTTGGCGGAGAACGAACGCCGGAGAGCCCATCTTGAGTTGCTGAGAGTAACCGGACTCGACCTCGAAACCGAGATCGCCCTCGTTCAGGAATTGGCATACAGGTCCGTTTTGGTTGGTTCCTTGGACGAAGCAGTCGAAATCGCGTTGAGCTCCCGGCCCGACTTTCAGGCGCAGAAGAAAAGGGAGGAACGGTTGAAACTGCAAAGCAGCGCCGCAAAGTGGGAGCGGCTCCCATCGCTGCATGGATTTGCTGACTACGGCTCTCTTGGGACGAGCATTAATAACTCCCTTCCGACTCGCTCAATTGGAATTTCCGTGACCGTACCGGTATTTGACGGAGGGCGCCTCGATGCCCGTCGCGCCGAAATGCTTTCCCTGTTTGATCAAGAAAGGATTAGATCGGAGGATCTACGCGAGCAGATACAGCTTGAAGTTCGTGTGTCCCTTGACGATTTGCGTTCTGCCGAAGCGCAGGTGAAGGTCGCCGAGGAAGGGCTACAGCTCGCCACGGCAGAATTAGAGCAGGCACAACGCCGCTACCGCTCCGGAATTACCACGAGCGTGGAGGTCACCGACGCCCAGACTCGCCTGGAGCGGGCTCGAGAGAATCGGATCGGAGCTCTGTTTCAATTCAATGGTGCTAAGATCGAACTCGGTCAAGCCATGGGAAGCCTTCGCCGCATGGTTGAGAGCGGGCAGTTGGGAGACTGATAGGAACAACGACGCCAGCCTCATAGGCCGATCTTTTGCTCTGCGCAAGAACATGGACATGCAAGGTCGCCTGTCTCCTAAAGTGCCCGAACGTGGGTTCCGGCGGCAAAGCTGCCGGAGCGGAACGTGGTAACAATTTTCGGCAGCGCAAGGATTCAATTCCATGAAAAAGCCTGGCAAACGATTCATTGTCATAAGTTTGCTGGTTCTTCTGCTGATTGTCCTGGCCGTGGTTCGTTGGGGAGGTTGGGGGAATGCAGAACGGCAGGTCATCAGGGTTTCTGGAAACATCGAGCTGACGGAAGTGGACATCGCCTTCAAGTCGGCCGGCAAGCTTGTCAAGCTTGCCGTGGAGGAAGGAGACATGGTTCAGAAAGGTTCGTTGGTTGCCGTTCTCGATCAGGCGGAAACCTCGCAGCGGCGTGACGGTGCGGTCGCTGCAGTCCAGTCTGCAAAGTCCCGGCTCGCCCAGCTTGGTACAGCCATCGCTTTCCAGAATGAACAGGTGGAAGGGCAAGAGGCCCGCAGCCGTGCCGAGGTGCAGCAGGCTGAAGCGCTACTGCAGGAGTTGCTGCGCGGCTCCCGAAAGCAGGAAATCGAAGCTGCCCGTGCAGCCTTGGCTCGCTCTGAAACCGAGTACACCCGTGCCGAACGAGACTGGGAACGTGCCCAAACGCTCTACAAGGATGAAGACATCTCAACCGCCCAGTACGACGACTTTCGGGCTCGCTTCGAAAGCGCCAACGCCCAGCGAACGCAGGCCAAACAACAACTTGACCTGATTGAAGAGGGACCTCGGAAGGAAGACATTGAAGCAGGTCGCGCGCAGCTGGAGCGAGCCAAGGCTAATCTGACACTGGCCGAGGCTGCCCGCCTGGAGCTCAAGCGCATGCAGCAAGAACAGGTGAGTCGTGAGGCCGACATTGAGCAAGCAAAGGCTCAACTCGGAGTGAACGAAACACAGCTTCGCGACACTGAAGTGCTGGCGCCAATGGACGGAGTGGTACTGGTGAAGTCGGCTGAACCCGGCGAAGTCCTGGCGGCGGGCACCGCGGTCGTGACGCTGGGCAATTTCGCCAAGCCATGGCTGCGTGCTTACATCAACGAGACGGATTTGGGCAGGGTCAGGCTGGGAACTGAAGTGAAAGTTACCACAGACTCCTTTCCCGGAAAGATCTATAAGGGGAGAATTGCATTCATTGCTTCAGAGGCGGAGTTTACCCCCAAGCAGATTCAAACCCAGGAAGAACGGGTCAAGCTGGTCTACCGGACTAAGATCGAAATTGAGAACCCCAACGGCGAACTGAAGTCCAACATGCCTGCCGACGCGGAAATACCGTTGGCCGGTAATAGGTGAGTGATGGGTAACAAGAGTCTCGAAGATCAAGAACGACCAGCGATTTCGCTTCGCAACTGCACGCGTCGCTTCGGAGCTGTTGACTGTAGTCGACCGTCTCAATCTCACGGTCTCCCGGGGAGAGATCTTCGGACTGGTCGGCCCTGACGGAGCGGGAAAGACAACAACGTTGCGAATGCTTTGCGGGTTGCTGGAGCCGACGGAGGGGGAGGTCCGAGTAGCCGGCCATAATGTGCGCAATGAGGTGCTGGCCGTGAAGGACAGCATTGGCTATATGGCCCAGCGATTCGGGATGTACGTCGACCTGACGGTCGAGGAGAACCTGTTCTTTTACGCCGACCTGTTTGGAGTATCGATCAGAGCGCGCGACGAGCTCACGATTCAGCTTCTGCGCATGACGCGAATGGAGCCATTCCGACGACGCCAAGCAGGGCGCTTGTCGGGCGGAATGAAACAGAAGCTGGCCCTGATGTGCTGCCTGTTGCATCGTCCCGAAATTCTCATTCTGGATGAGCCCACCAATGGTGTGGATCCTGTGTCGCGGCGCGACTTCTGGGCAATCCTTTATCAGCTCGTGAAAGATGGGCTCACGGTCTTTGTGACGACTGCTTATCTGGATGAAGCCGAGCGCTGTAACCGGGTGGGGCTCATGTTCGAAGGTCGCCTGATTCGTTGTGACTCGCCCAGCCGGCTGAGGCAGAGCGTAGAGGAGCAATGCTATCAAGTCGTCTCACCCGATCTGCGGACGACTCGACGTGTCCTGGAAGCCATGCCAGGCGTCGTCAGTGTCGAGCCTTCGGGAGCCACGCTACACTTGTTTCTGGTGTCGACGATGAACTCAGTGCAAAGCCTAGCGAATGCCTTGCAGGACCGTGGACTGGCGCCCGTTTTTACCCCTATTGTCCCGTCACTGGAAGATGTGTTCATTGCGGAAGTTCGCAAAGCCGGCCAAGAACCCCTGGATTCGCACAACCACGGGAGACACGAGGTGGCTTGAAGGCCTGTTTTCCCCTTCTCCCCGTGGTTACGTGGCGTTTCAACTGTTAATTCCATGAACCAAGAAGTCGTGGCGGTCGAAGTCAAGCATCTGGTAAAGCGATTCGGCGAGTTTGTCGCTGTGGATAACGTGAGTTTCTCCGTTGACCGCGGCGAAATCTTCGGCTTCCTAGGCTCGAACGGAGCAGGCAAGACGACAACTATCCGCATGCTCTGCGGTCTCTTGACGCCAACCAGCGGCAGCGCGCGTGTGGGCGGATTCGACCTGGCTACACAGGCCGAGCAGATCAAGCAAACAATTGGCTACATGTCGCAAAAGTTCTCGCTTTACGACGATCTGTCAGTCGAAGAGAACATCGACTTCTTCAGCGGCGTTTACGGCGTTGAACCGGCGCTGCGCCGGGAACGAAAACAGTACGTCCTGAAGATGTCGGGCTTGGGAAACCGTGTGGACACGATGACCCGCCTGCTCCCGGGCGGGTGGAAACAGCGTCTGGCTCTCGGATGCGCCATTCTGCATCAGCCACCTATCTTGTTCTTGGACGAGCCGACCTCAGGTGTCGACCCGATTGCCCGCCGCAATTTCTGGGACTTGATCTATCAACTCTCCGCGGAGAGACACACGATTTTCGTCACCACTCACTACATGGATGAAGCGGAATATTGCCATCGTCTTGCCCTGATGCATCGAGGGCGGATAGTCGCCTTGGGCTCAGCTAAGGAACTCAAAGAAGCGCTGAAGTCTCACACGCTGATGCACCTCGACTCGACGGACCTGCTGGAGAGCATGAAGGTGCTCGAAGGAAAGGAAGGCATCAGCGAGGTAGCGGTGTTTGGCAGCGGCTTGCATCTCACTGTGCGGGATGCTAGTGCTGCCGAATCTCTTGTGCGGAGGACCCTGGCTGAACGCCAAATCGAGATCGAGCGCTTCGAGGTGATTGAGCCCTCCATGGAAGACGTTTTTGTCGCCATGATCGAGGAGGAAGAGCGGAAATCCTCATGAACCTGCGTCGCACACGCGCAGTTGCCAAGAAAGAATTTGTCCATATTCTGCGGGATGCGCGAAGCCTGATTCTGGCGTTGGCATTGCCAATGTTGATGATTCTGCTGTTTGGCTATGCGTTGTCTTTGGATGTGGACCAGATTCCTACTGCTGTCCTTGACCAGGACCGAACTCCCAAGAGCCGGGAACTCCTCGAACGCTTTCAGGCGTCTCGCTATTTCAAAATCGTGAAGATGGCTGACACTCAGCGAGCGATCGAACGTGGTATCGACCGTGGCGATGTGGGTCTGGGGATCGTCATCGCGCATGACTATTCCGAAAAGCTTCTCACTGGAAGACAAGCCCAGGTCCAGCTACTCTTCGATGGTAGCGACTCGAACACGGCCTCCATAGCTGTAGGCTATGCGAACACGGTTGTACAGACTTATACCGTTGAATTGCGGGACCAATTCATGAACCGGCGGTCAGGAACAGAGATGCCTCTACCCGTGGAGCCGCAGCTGCGAGTCTGGTACAACAGCGAGCTGAAATCGAAGAACTACATTGTTCCAGGCCTGATCGCAGTGATCCTGATGATCATCTCCGCCTTGCTGACCTCTTTGACCATTGCCCGCGAGTGGGAAATGGGAACAATGGAACAGATTCTTTCTACTCCTCTACGGGCAGAAGAACTCGTGCTGGGCAAGATGAGTGCTTTCTTCGCTGTAGGACTGGTTGATGCGCTCATTGCTGTGGCCATTGGCGTCTTTGTTTTCGGAGTTCCGCTGCGCGGCAGTTTCTGGCTGTTGTTTGCCACAACCTGCGTCTTCTTGTTCGGTGCTCTCTGCTGGGGAATTCTGCTTTCTGCAGTGGCTCGTTCGCAGCTGTTGGCGTTTCAGATGGGTATCATCAGCTCGTTTCTCCCAGCCTTTCTGCTTTCCGGGTTCATTTTCTCGATCGAGAACATGCCCCGCGTCGTTCAGGTGCTTTCGCATATCGTCCCGGCGCGCTATTTCGTGACCCTGCTAAAGGGCATCTTCCTCAAAGGAGTGGGCCCGTACGTCTTGTGGGTGGAGATTGCGTTCCTGATGCTTTACTGTGCCCTGGTATTTTTTGGCTCGACACGAAAGGTGGGAAGCCGGCTGGCGTGAGCGTTAGCGTTAGACTTTGGAAGGGCTACCATGTGGGAACGGATTCGAGTCATCGTCATCAAGGAATTTCGCCAGGCGTTGCGCGAGCCACGCATGCGCGTGGTGTTGTTGGTTCCTCCCGTCCTTCAGCTCATCATCTTCGGTTTTGCGGTAAACCTGGACGTAACCAACGCTAAGATTGCCTGGATGGACCAGGACCGGACGCAGTTAAGCGCGGACCTTCGCAAAGCCTTCGATGCCTCAACGACCTTTACTGTGACAGAGACGGTCCTCGACGAAGCCGAGGTGGGCAACTTGCTGGACCGCGGTGAGGTGGTGGCCATCGTACGTGTCCTGCCCGGGTTCGGAAAGGAGGTGAAACGCGGTTCGACTTCGGCCGTTCAGATCCTGGTAGATGGCACGAACTCGAACACAGCCTCTTTGGTGGCGAGCTATGCTGGCCAGGTGATCTCACGCTATGCCGGGCAGGCTCTCGCCGAACAGCAGCGCCAGCGCCAAGTTCAATTCACTCTGGCCGCAGGAGGACCGGTGAATATCCGCCTTCCGGTGTTGGATGTTCGCCAGAGGGTGTGGTTCAATCCCGACCTGAAGAGCCGGAATTACTTTGTGCCGGGTGTGCTGGTGAACATTGTCGCGCTGGTGACGGTCATGTTAACGGCGATGGGCATCGTGCGGGAAAAAGAGATTGGCACCATGGAGCAACTGATGGTGACGCCGATCCGACCTGTCGAGCTGATGCTGGGAAAGACCTTGCCCTTCGCGACAGTCGGGATGGTGCAGGTTATCATTATGACTCTGCTGGCACTGTTGGTGTTTGGAGTGCCGTTTCGCGGCAGCTTCCTCCTCTTGCTGGGTTGCGCCGCGCTTTTCCTGATGACGACCCTGGGGGCAGGCTTGTTCATCTCGACCGTTTCACACACCCAGCAACAGGCCATGATGACATTTTTCTTCCTTTTCATGCCCATGTTTCTGCTCAGTGGATTCTCCTTCCCCATTAACAGCATGCCCTTGCCAGTACAGCTACTGACCTATCTGAACCCGCTGCGTTACTTCATGGAAATCATTCGCGGTCTCTTCTTGAAGGGTACGGGACTCGCGATCCTCTGGCCACAGATTTTGTCTTTGTCGGTTTTTGGCGTGGTCATTCTCAGTGCGAGCGCGTTGCGGTTCCGAAAAAAGTTGGACTAGAGCTTGGTATGAACCAAGCAAATGCCTGCTAGGAGTTTGAATGGTTGGGTTCAGAACCGGTAGCCAAAGCCAAAAACCCCATGATGGGTACGCAGCAGGGACCGGGCAACACCCAAAGAAACCCTTCCGCGCTGGTTTGTCCGTGTGAACTTGTACTCCATCAGCGCAAATAGCCCCTGTGAATCTGAATCTCGATGCTGCCTGACCCGCCGCAAGTGATTGAACTAAGATTGTTTGTGTTTCGGACCGATATGCTTCGCTTGGGAGCCTGCTTGTTATGATCAGTTTTAGGCACCTATAAGCTGGAAATCGTCTGTACTAAAGGCGTCTTTTTGATTACCATTTTTCTGCGATGTTGACCCAAGACCAGATCAAAGAGTTGGAAAAGAAAGTCGAGGAGCTTTCGATTTTCCATCAGGTCGGCAAGGCTTTGACGTCGACGCTCGATCTCCAGGAGGTACTGGCCTTGATCATGGGCAAGATCAGCGAACTACTGAAACCCAGTACCTGGTCTCTATTGTTGATCGACGAAAAGAGGCAGGAGTTACATTTCCAGATCGCCATTGGCAAAGACGCTAGCAGGATTCAGGACCTTCGCATCAAGATAGGCGACGGACTGGTGGGCTGGGTGGCCCAGACTGGCGAGGCTGCAATTGTCGGTGACGTGACTCAGGATCCGCGGTTTTCGCCTCAAATCGACGGCCTGATTCACCCCCACATCAAGAGCGTGGCGTGCGTTCCACTGAAAAGCAAGGAGCATACTCTCGGAGTCATTGAACTCATTAACTGCTTCGAAGAAACTTTCCCCGCCGAGGACCTGTCGATGTTGATTTCACTGGCAGACTATGCGGCCATTGCCATTGAGAACGCCATGTACGTCAAGCGCATCCAGGAGCTGACGATCACTGACGACTGCACCAATCTCTACAATTCCCGATACTTCAATTACATGATCGATGCGGAATTGAGCCGGTCGAAGCGCTACAATTATCATTTCGCTCTCGTTTTCTTTGACCTGGACCGGTTCAAGTTCGTAAACGACACCCACGGTCATCTTTGTGGAAGCCGACTGCTGCGCGAGATTGGGAACCTGGTCAAGCAACACCTTCGAGATATTGACACGGCCTATCGATATGGCGGCGACGAATTCATCCTCATGCTGCCTCAAACCACCAAGGAAGCCGCCCTTTTTGTAGCCCAACGACTATGCGATCTCCTCAATCGGACCTCCATCAAGTTGGAGGAGAGTGTAACGGTCAGTATCACTGCCAGCTTCGGAGTGGCCTCTTTTCCTACCGATGCGACTTCTAAAGTTGAGCTGGTTCGCTTGGCTGACCAAGCCATGTATCGAGTTAAGAACCGGACACGCAATGCGGTTGAAGGTACCTGAGCCGCTTTCCGGGCGATTCGATCTTCTTCCAGTTTGCTTGATTCATCCCAAACAGACATGAACCCTCGTTTGTCTCAAGCTGGCGGCATCCGAAGTTGTTGCCACGCTCAGCAAAGGTCCGCTCTGATTCTCACGCTTGTTCTGACTGGCTTCTTCACGGTCGTTGAGTTCCTGGGCGGATGGTTCACCAACAGCCTGGCGCTGTTGGCCGATAGCGGACACATGCTGACCGACGTTGCGGCTTTGAGCCTGAGCCTCTTTGCACTCTGGTTCTCGTCCCGGCCGGCCACGGCGACGAAAACCTATGGCTTCTTGAGAGTGGAGATTCTGGCCGCGCTTTTGAACGGCGTCGCTCTAGTGCTCATTTCGTTGACTATCTTCTATGAGGCCTACAACCGTGTGCTGAATCCGCCGCAAATCAAAAGCGGTACCATGCTGCTGATCGCCTCCGTTGGGCTCGTGGTCAACCTCGTATGTGCAGCCCTCCTGCACCGCTCGCATCTCGCCAGCTTAAACGTGCGAGGTGCTTTCCTGCACGTTGTGGCAGACGCCTTGGGCTCAGTAGGGGCAATCACAGCCGGCCTTCTGATGCTGTTCTGGAACTGGTACGTAGCCGATCCGTTAATCAGTGTGTTCGTTGCGTTGTTGATTCTCTACAGCGCATGGCATCTCGTCAGAGATTCTGTAGACATCCTTTTGGAAGGAACGCCTGCCCATATCGACGTGGAGTCGGTGCGAGGAGCACTCCGCAACGTGGAGGGGGTCGAGTCAATTCACGATCTACACATCTGGACATTGACCTCAGGAGTTCATGCCATGAGTTGTCACGCCGTTTTGCTTGGTGCAGAGGACCGACACGAGATTCTGGAGAAGCTGAGCAACATCGTACGCAGCCGTTTCAAGATCGAACATACAACGATCCAGCTGGAAGACGTGAGCCTTCAGCACCAAGAGATGAGTTCCTGTCACTAATTGAGTGCCATCAGCGTCGGGTTTTGAACTGGCTTCCTTATGAAGCATCTATTCACCCTCGGCATTGTCGTTCTCGCCAGCGAAGTCGGCTTCGCCGGAGTCTATTTTCTGAAGTCTCTGATCGGCAAGCAACCCAGCCTCGTCTTGACCTTGATCTTTGTGGCCATGGTGTTGGTGACACTGATGGAAATTCGGGACAGGCTTTTCTAAGGCGGCCTCAGTCAATACCCGTCGACAACACGAGGCTCCCGACGGCTCTCAGTCCTAATCCCCTCAGTCGGTATTCCCTCGTTTCGCTGCTCTCCTCCTGCCCTTCCAAACATAAACAACGACTCATCAGGAATTTGACAACTGTTCTAGGGCGACCTAATATGAGAGTTGACCCTGATGGACATGTGAATCTATAATCTGAGGTTTTTGATTAGCGGCTCCCAGAGGGCCGGTGGAATGACGTCGAAGAGTTTAGAAGTACTTGATTACAAGACACTAAAGCAGATTCTGAGCAGTTTCACTCAGTTTTCCGGCGGCCTGGAACAAGTCCACAATCTGTCACCATTTAACAGCCGGGGCGATGTAGTTCGTGAGCTGGAAATTGTGGCTGAGTGCATTCGCCTATTCGAGCATGGCCTGCCGCTCCATTTTGGCGAGCTGATTGACTACTCGCAGATCTTTGAAAAGCTTTCTGTTACCGGATTGGCGCTTGAACCCAAAGAAATTCTGCAGGTAGTGGGACTTGCGTTGTGCGCCCAGTCAACGAAAAAGTCGCTCAGCGGCATAGGCTCCGAGACCCGGAGAGTTTTGGCCTTGGGAAGACAGATCCCGGACTTTGAAGGTCTGCTGTCCACATTGCAGGGAAAGATCAGTCCGGCTGGCGAAGTCGAGGATCATGCCAGCCCCCTTTTGAAGCGATTACGCAATGAAATCAATATCTTGCGGAACCGTTTGAACCAGGCATTGGGGAGAATTCTAGAGAGGCACTCTTCGACTCAGGTGATTCAGGACGACGTCATTACCATTCGAAACGAGCGCTTTGTCATTCCAGTGAGAGTTGAGAGTCGAAAGGAGTTCTCCGGTGTAGTTCACGGAACCAGTTCCAGCGGAGCTACCCTCTTTCTTGAGCCCTTAGAAACTTTGGAACTGAACAACCAGCTCGTTCGTCTTAAAGAACAAGCCGAGGAGGAGACTCGGAACATACTACGGGCTTTAACCGAAAGGGCTCGAGAATATCTGACTGAACTCAGGTCAGGGGTCCAGATTCTGGGCTACTTGGACCTAGGGTTTGCGAAAGCCCGGTTTGCGAAGAGGTATCGGTGTGTAATTCCGGAGATCAACGAAGGCGGGTCGTTGTCCATCGTGGATGGCCGGCATCCGATCCTGGAAGCCAATCTCAATGCGCAGCGGAAGGAGATTGTCCCAATATCAGTGGATCTCGATGCTACGCGGCACATTCTGGTTATCAGTGGACCCAATACTGGCGGAAAGACGGTCGCGCTCAAGACCGTGGGATTGTTAGCCCTGATGGCGCTGTCTGGACTTCCTGTTCCAGCGGCTTCCGCCAACGTTTGTGTGTTTGATGACGTATTTGCAGACATCGGCGATCGGCAGTCGATTGTCGAGAACCTGAGCACGTTCTCATCGCATCTGTTGAACATCCGCGACATCCTGGAGACCGTCTCGGCCCCGGCCTTGGTGCTCCTTGATGAGCTCGGAACGGGAACAGATCCCTCAGAGGGGTCCGCTCTCGGCGTGGCCATTGTGGAGTTCCTGAGGGAGAAAGGGATCATGGCGGTCGTGACGACCCATCATAACGGGCTGAAGATGTACGCATCCACGATGCCCAGAGTGACCAATGCCAGTGTTGAATTCGACGAAGCCAGCCTGCGCCCGACGTTTCGGCTGATTCATGGTGTGCCCGGCAACAGCAGTGGCATTGAAATCGCTCGAAGGCTTGGGCTGGCTGAAACCATTGTCGAGCATGCCCGGCAGCTGGTTTCTAGCGAACAACAGCAAGTTGCCTTGTTCTCCAGGCACCTGCGGGAACAGCTGGATGAGAACGCAAAGCTGCGGGATCAGTTCCGCAGCGAACTCAAGGCCCTTGAGCTCGAGAGGACTGCGCTGGAAGAACGGTTCTCCCGGCTGGAAGCCCGAAAGCAACAAGAATGGGAACGGCTCCGACAGAGCGCTGTGGCCAGCTTCGAAAGCGAGTCGCGAAAACTGCTGGGCGAGATCCGCGACAAATTTCTTTCGGTCCGAGCTCGCCGCGAGATCGAGAAAAAAAGCGCCAAGCTGCGCGAGGAGTTCCACCGTGACTTGTCGGCTCTGAGCGCGCCGGCGGCGTTGGAGGCGGTTCCTGCTCCCAAAGCGGAGCCACTCGATTCTCGATCGCCCGTTTTCGTGGGCTCCCGGGTAAAGGTGAAGAGGTTCGGGCAGGACGGGACCATAGTGGCAGCTCACAGCAATAACCAGTGGGAGGTGGTTGTCGGTAATTTCAAGTGCGTTGTTGACACCCGTGAGATCGAGCCCATCGGCAGCGAAGCGCCCTTGCATGAAAGGCCTGGTAAATCAGCCGTGATGGTTCAACTGAACAGCCCGGAACTGCAGTCGAACGAGATCAACGTCGTGGGCTGCACGGTGGACGAGGCCATCCATCGAGTCGACAAATTTCTCGATTCGGCCTTCCTGGCCTCGATTTCCGAGGTGCGCTTGATCCACGGTACTGGCATGGGGGTTCTACGAAAGGCTCTGTCAGAGTGGCTTTCGCAGCAGCCTTATGTCGAGAAGTTCTTTGCCGCCGACGCAAATCAAGGCGGCAACGGGGTAACTATCGTTTCCTTGAAGGCGGAGTAGTGATTGGAAGGATTCAAACGCCCGGTGATGAAGACTAGTGACGCCTTTGTCGAGCAACTCAAGAGCAGCGTCGACATTGTCCATGTCGTGCAGGGGTACGTTCGTCTGAAGAAAGCAGGCTCCAGCTACCTGGGACTGTGTCCGTTTCACTCCGAAAAGACACCATCGTTTCACGTCCGCCAGAACCCGGCCTATTTCTACTGTTTTGGCTGCCAAGCGAAGGGGGATGTCTTCACTTTCATTCAGTCGATCGAACGCATCACCTTTCCTGAGACGCTGAGGTTTCTAGCAGAAAAGTACGGGATCGCGATGCCAAGAGCAGACGATCATGAACAGTTCGATCAGGCTGCTAAGGAACGGCAGCTCTTGCTCGAGATTCACCAAAGAGCGACCAGAATTTTTGAGTCCCAGCTGGCAGGGGGTGGCGAAGGCAGGCAGGCTCTTGCTTACTTGAAAGAACGGGGGCTTTCCGAACAAACCATCGAGAAATTTCAGATCGGCTATGCCTCGGGGCTTTCCGACAATCTGATTCGCAGGCTGGGTAACGATTTTTCCAAAGAGATGCTGTTGAAAAGTGGCCTGATTCAAGCCAGCGATTTTGAGGGCCGCTACTACGACCGCTTCCGTAAGCGGATCATCTTTCCGATCCGGAATGAAACAGGCAAGGTCATCGCCTTCGGAGGGAGGATCCTCGGGCAAGGCCAACCCAAGTATCTGAACTCACCGGAGACACCCATTTACTCGAAGAGCCGGGTGCTTTACGCACTCGACCATGCTCGCGATGCGATTCCCCGTAGGAAATTTGCAATTCTCGTAGAAGGCTACATGGATTGTATTGCGCTCCACCAGGCAGGTGTCGAGAATGTCATCGCCTCTTGCGGGACAGCTCTTACTGAGTCGCAGGTCAAGCTGCTGTCTCGCTATAGCGATCGGATTGTAGTGAATTTCGATCCGGATGCGGCCGGCTCATCAGCCACGCTTCGCTCGCTCGGAATCTTTCTGCAGCATGGCTTCAAGATCAAAGTGCTGGCTCTACCCGAGGGCAACGACCCGGATACCTTTGTCAGGAAGCGAGGCGCTGCCGCCTACCTTGAGATTCTCGAGCAGGCCTTACCCTATTTTGACTATCTTCTGAAGAAAGCCAGAACTGAGCATGATGTCAGGACAGTGGAAGGAAAGGTCAACGCGGTAAACCAGGTGCTGCCCTATCTGACCTTGATTTCAAACCGCTTCGAACGCCTGGAACAAACCAAACACGTCGCCGAGTTCTTTGGCGTGGAAGAAACAATCATCAGGGAGGAATTGAAGAAAGCAACAAACTCAAAGCAGGGCAAGTTAGAAATCGATCGCGCCCGCATCAAAGCGAAGCTAACCACGTCAGAAAAATATTTGCTCAAAGCGATCTTGGATAACGAACAGACGGCGCGAGAGGTTGTCGGGCAATTGTCAGTTTCGGAGGACTATCGGGGTTTGCAGTCAGAAAACATCTTTCGCGAAGTGATTGCAATCTTTAGGGAAGAGGGCAAGCTTGACCCGGGCCGCCTGCTTGACAGGCTTGGCAACGACCAGGACAGAGATTTCGTCAACCAAGCTCTCTTTGCGGAGTTGGGCATGGATCAAGCCATCCGCTGTCTTGAAGGAATGCGTCGGCAAAGAGCCAAACTGGAGATTGACCAGTTACAAAAGGAAATACGTCAAGCCGAGCTCTCTCAAGACTTTGAATTGCTGGCCAGCCTGCATACTCGCAAAACGGCCCTAAAGCGTTCCATGGCTATCTAGTGCGTTTGGCATTACGGTCGCGAAGAGCGGAACCCGGCTACATCAGTGGGATCGCATGTCTCAAAAATTACAATAAGGATTGGTAAGCAATGGCTAATATTGATGACAACGAGGGATTGGAAAGTTTGGAGCGAAGCTTGAACATCGGCTTGGATGACAAGTACGACGAAGTAAAGCAGCTCGTGGATATGGGCAAGGAGAAAGGTTACCTTCTCTACGATGAGGTCAACGATCTCTTACCAAGCGACGTAACTTCATCCGACGAGATGGATGACATGTTCTCCATGTTCCGCGCTCAGGGAATTGAGGTTATCGACGGCGAGCCCAAAGCCGCAGGTGCCGAAAAGTTGGGCTTCGAGAAGGAAGCTGGCGAGGATGTGGAACTGGACTTGACACCGGGTGCACTCGATAAGACCAACGACCCAGTTCGCCTTTACCTCCGCGAAATGGGTACGGTGCCGCTGTTGACTCGTGAAGGCGAAGTCGAAATTGCCAAGCGGATCGAGCGAGGCCAGTTGAACGTCCTGAAGGCGATGGCTCGTTCGCCAATCGTCATCAAGGAGGTGGTGAACCTAGGTGGACAGTTGCAGCGTGGCGAGCGCTCCATCAACGATGTGATTGTCTTTAGCGACGACTTGGTTACTGAGGATAAAGTCGAAGATCGTCTCATGGAGACAGTGCAGTCGATTGAGGACATGCAAAAGATGTACAAGAAACAGAATCAGCTGTTGCAGAAGTTTCTGAGCACGCCCAGAACGAAACAGGCAAAGGCTCACCGCAGGCTGCGGTTCGCTTTGGCGCGACAGCGGATCCTGATTTCCCGGGCCATCCGGAAGTTGGACTTCACGATCTCTGAACGCAACCGCCTGATCGACCAGATTCGCCGCCAGTACGAGGCCTACCGTCCGCTAGAGAAGGAATTCAGCAGGCTGGAAAAGAAGATCGAGCACTCGAAGGGAAAGAATATCAATGTTCTTAGGAAAGACCTCCGCAGCATCAGAGAAAAGGTGGCCGCTATTGAGGACGAGACGCAGACCAAGGGTGTGGATCTGAAGCGAACGCTGCAGACCATCGACCGAGGCGACGCTGAAGCGAATTACGCCAAGCGGGAGTTAGTGGAAGCCAACCTTCGTTTGGTGGTCTCGATCGCCAAGAAATACACCAACCGCGGTTTGCAGTTCCTGGATCTCATCCAGGAGGGCAACATCGGCTTGATGAAGGCTGTGGACAAGTTTGAGTACCGGCGTGGCTACAAGTTTTCGACCTATGCCACCTGGTGGATTCGTCAAGCCATTACCCGCGCAATTGCCGATCAGGCACGCACCATCCGCATCCCGGTTCACATGATCGAAACCATCAACAAACTCATCCGCACCTCGCGCAGCCTGGTTCAGGAATATGGAAGGGAACCGACTTCGGAAGAGATTGCAGTTCGAATGGATATTCCCGTCCAGAAAGTGCGCAAAGTGTTCAAGATTGCCCAGGAGCCCATCTCGCTGGAGACACCCATTGGCGAAGAAGAGGATTCTCATCTGGGCGACTTTATAGAAGACCGCCAGGTGGTGTCGCCTGCCGAAGCGGTCATTAACATCAACCTGAAGGAGATGACTGAAAACGTCCTCAAGACTTTGACGCCGAGGGAAGAGAAGGTCATCAAGATGCGGTTTGGTCTGGATAACGGGAGTGACCACACTCTGGAAGAGGTCGGCCAAAACTTTGCTGTCACGCGGGAACGCATCCGCCAGATCGAAGCCAAGGCACTCCGCAAGCTCCGCCATCCCTCGCGCAGCCGCAAGCTGCGGCCCTTTCTGGACGGCACGTCGCGAGAATAACCGGCAAGGGGCGATGCCCTTGCCTGGAGTTGGGACATTGCATTCGGCAACTTCGCCGGGTAACCGACAATCGTTAGCGCACGCCAGCGATTGTTGGTTATTCCGGCCTCGCTGTCTGCAATGCTCGGCTGGCCTCGTATCCTTCAGACTCTTCAGCGTCTCGACAAACCCAGTCCTGCGTGCTATAGTCATGCCGTTTTCGCTGGGCCCATAGCTCAGTTGGTTAGAGCCTCCGGCTCATAACCGGACAGTCCTAGGTTCGAGTCCTAGTGGGCCCACCACTCTACCAAATTCCTTGGGAATGCATCCGGAAATCGAACAACTGCTCAGGCTCCAGGAAACTGAGCTCCAGATCAAGCACTACACCGACAGGATCGATCTTCTCCCTAGACAGTTGGCTGACCTTGAAGCCAAGCTGAACGGCACACTTCAGTCGCTTGAAGCGAACAAACAGAAGGCCGCCAAAACCGTCGCAGACAGGAAAAAGCTCGAAGGCAACATCCAGGATCTCGAGCAGAAGAATTCAAAATATCGCGGCCAGTTGACTGAAGTAAAGACCAACGAACAATACAGGGCCCTGCTTCACGAAATCGAATTCAACGAAAACCAGATCAAGAAGATCGAGGACGACATCCTGGTGTTGATGGAGCGGGACGAAGAGCTTCGTAAGGAGTCTCAGGCCATCCAACATCAGTTGCAAAAGGAAAAAACGCTGGTCGACTTTGAGAAAAAGGCAGCCGAATCTCAAGTAGCAGAAGACAAAACAATCCTGGCGGAGTTGGAAGGTCGCCGCAAGAACTTTCTACAGTCCATTCAGCCCAAAGCCTTGGAGTTGTATCACCACATTGTCAAGGTTCGCGGAGTAGCTCTAGCCCGTGCCACTCAGGATTCCTGTCAGGCCTGCCATGTGCGCATTCGACCGCACGTCGTCAGCCAGGTGATCTCTGGGGAATCCATCATTACTTGTGACAGTTGCGGCCGAATCCTGTACTGGAAGCCGGATGCCCCCTACGAAGTCACCGCGTAGGCGTCTCTCCTTTCCGTGAAACCAAATTCAGGTTAATGAAGAAGTGTGTTGCTTACATCGATGGCGGCTCACGCGGAAACCCAGGGATCGCGGGTTACGGGGTTGCGGTTCTGAACGAAACTGGACAAAGGATAGCCAGTCTTTCGGAGAATCTGGGAATCCGCACGAACAATTTCGCTGAATACTCGGCCCTTATAGGAGCACTTGAGTATGCCAAGTCTCATGGTTACGATGGGATCATCGATCTTTGCAGATTCGGAGTTGCTCGTGAAGCAGATCCAGGGAACGTACAAAGTCAAAAGCCTTGATTTGAAGCCGCTCTACGACCAAGCTAAGACGCTGATCTGCAAGCTGAAGCACTTCTCCATTCGGCATGTGCCGCGGGAACAAAACCGTGAAGCCGACCGGCTGGCTAACCTGGCCATGGATAGAAGCGTTCAGCCAGCCGCGCCAAATCCAGAGTCTCCGGTGCCTCGACAGGTTCTGGCCGTCTATCGGGCCGGTTGCTTCCGGCCTCTGGAGCCAGCTGAGTTCGAGGAGAACGCCCGCTTCTGTCTAATGATCACGCCTGCCGATGGCGGGGCGGAGATGTAGCCTGGACTGAGTTCCCAACGCACTCAGGGTGCGTCCCTACAGAAACTCCAGCCCCCTGACCGTATCGATGAGCAGGTACTCCCTAGCCAGCTCAAAGAACAACCGAAGGCCTTCCATGTTCTCTGCATCCAGGGAATAGTCGATATGTTCGGTGATATAGGTACGGATCAAATCCTCCGAAAGCCCGAGTTGCTGCGCTTGATTCGTCACGATCTCTTCGTATCGTGATCTTCCGTATTCGAACGATTTCTCAAAGACGGTTGTGTCCGTCCAGCCGGCAGCCCCGCGCACGCCCCAGAAAGCAAACACAAACGGCTTCCCGGTGAATGTCCGCCACTCTTCCGCCAAATCGTAGCGGTATAGCCTGTCAGTCTCGGCTTTCAGAGCCACATCCCCTATGAGCAGGGCAGCATCGCGATTCTCCAGCATCGTTTCCAGGTCCGGGGCTCGAGTTTCGAACACCGGATCGGTCTTGAACTGGGCGCGTAGCAGGATTTTTAGCAGGCACACCGACGTCCTCGAGGAACTGTCTACGGCCAGACTCTTGATCTCCGAGACTGGCACTTTGCTCAACAAGAGCACGCTCTTGACCTGTCGCTTTGAGGCCACAGAAAGCCCCGGCACAACCTGCAATCCGGAGATTCGTTGATACTCAATGGCCGGGATAAGGCCAATGTCAACCTCCCCTCGAGCCAGCAGATCGGCACAGCGCGACGGTGGTGAGAAGTCCAAATCAAATACCTGGCGTTCTTCGCCATGCATGAATCCCCAGGACAAGGGCAAAGCGTTTAGATAATAGACGATGGATAGTTTGAGTTTGCCCATTGATAATGAGACACAAGACCTGGTCTCAGGGCACTACAACTGAAATTCTGCGCATTTCGGAGAGAGGACTCTTAGCGGTTGCGGAAGAATCGCTCCTCTTGTGTGAATGGATAACTCCAGGCTCCGGCCTCTCCGGGCTTGGAGATTACAGATGCTCCCTGAAGAACTGGATCATGCGCGCCCAGGACTGCTTTGCTGAAGCTTCGTGATACACGTCAGGCCGCTTGTCGTTAAAAAAGGCGTGACCAACGTTGGGATAGATATGAAATTCCGCCTGTTTTCCGGCGCTCTTGAGCTGCTTTTCCAGTTCGCGAACTACTTGCGGAGTGACAGAGCTGTCCTTTTCGGCGAAGAATCCCAGAACAGGGGCCTGGAGACGGGCAATAGCAGGATGAACATTGGGATGAATGCCATAGTAATTCACGCAGGCGCCCACGGAAGGATTGGCGCAGGCGGCGTAGAGGGAAAGTTGACCGCCCATGCAGAAGCCCACGGTTCCGACTTTCTGCCCTTCGGTTTCATCGAGCGTCAACAGGTGCTGGATGGCGCCACGAAGATCCTTTTCTGTCTGCGCAATATTCAGGGCCATAAACAACTTTCCGGCTTCGTCAGGGCTCTTGGTCGACTTTCCGTGATACAGATCGGGAGCTAATGCGACGAACCCCTCGCTCGCGAACCGATCTGCCACATCCTTGATGTGATCCACTAAACCCCACCATTCCTGAAGAACAAGGACCCCCGGCCCCTTGCCCGCCGGTGTGGATAAATAGCCCGCACAGGTATGGCCGTTACTTGGAAACTCCACCATCTTTCCAGCCATGGGTTCCTCCCACTACTAGTAGCAAGTGACGTAATACTGCCGAAGTGGCAAGTGGTTTCTACCCAAGTCCTTCACCTTCCGGCCCCCGTCCTCTTGACGTTTGACGGGCGATGGACTAGAGAACTCCAACTGATCTGTGAACTTGGTCGCTACAGTCTGTCAGCCGTATCTTGCCATGTTTGCGAACGAGGGGTAAAGATTCAAGGAGGGCTGTGTCGCAAACTGATGGTAGCCCGATCGCCGATTTGCTGGAGAAAGCTGGCGTCTAAATTCTTGGGATCAGGTGGACGGATATCGCCTTGACGACAGCTGTCAGAGTGTCACCTACCTGAATATTCAGCTCATCGCAGGCTGGTTTGGTGATCAGGGCAACCAAGGGAATGCCGCACTCCAGAACCACGCGAACCAGCGGGCCCTCTGGCGTTACCGAAGCTACCGTGCCCGCCAGATGATTCCGGGCGCTTTCCCGTCCAGCGGCAGTTCTGCTGAGCATGACCTCTTCCGCGCGGATGCACACGTAGACCTCTGGTCCCTCGACATCACCCGGGTCTGCAGCCAGCAGGGTCGCGGCATTCAGTTGCACCGTCACGAGTCCGTTGCTCGCTGCCAGAATTCTTCCGGGAAGGACCGTCTCAATCCCGACGGAACTGGCAACCAGGTGGTTGGCCGGACGGCCAAACACTTCCTGTACCGATCCGACTTGCTGAATTCTTCCTTGCACGACCACGGCCAGCCAATCTCCCAGGGCAATGGCTTCAGTCCGATCATGCGTGACGAGCAGAGCCGGGATTCCAACTCGTGTCAGCAGTTGGCGAAGCTCGCTTCGCAGACGGCTTCGGGTGGGATCATCCAAAGCAGACAACGGCTCATCGAGGAGCAGAAGGCGGGGTTCGGGGGCAACGGTGCGGGCCAAAGCTACCCGCTGCAATTGCCCTCCCGACAGTTGGCGTGGGTAGCGGCTCTCCAACCCACTAAGCTGAAACAGAGCCACCATCTCGGTTATTCGCTTTTGGCGACGGGATCTCGGCTGTCGCGCCAATCCGTACTCCAGGTTTTGCCTGACGGTCAGATGCGGGAAGAGTGCGTAGTCCTGAAAAAGATAGCCGATTCGGCGCTGCTGCGGAGTCAGAAAGATGCCGCGGGCTGCATCGAACCAGCTCTCGTTGCCAAAACTGATGAAGCCCGACTCAGGCTGCTCCAGTCCTGAGAGGCAACGAAGGATCGTCGTCTTGCCGGAGCCAGAAGGCCCAAAGAGTACAGTCACAGCGGGTCTTTGACGGGTGTTGAGTTCCAGGCCCACTGTAATGACTTCTCCCTTCGGGAAGCGTTTTTCGATTTGAATGCTCAGCTCATCGGCCACGCGGCAGAAAATCTCCTTTGAAGCCCATAGGTCACGGCTAGAACCAGGAAAGAAATGCAGAGCAACAGTAATGAAGTCTGAGCAGCGGCTTCGTAGTTCAGAGCTTGAACTTCGTCGTAGATGGAGATTGAAACCGTGCGCGTGATTCCAGGCAAGTTGCCACCAACCATCAAGACGACTCCAAATTCTCCGAGCGTATGGGCAAAGCTGAGCACCATTCCCGTAATCAAGCCCGGCTGGGACAAGGGAACAATCAGGCGCCAGAAGGTGTGGAGTCGTGACACTCCAAGGCACCAGGAAGCCTCGATCAGTCGCCTATCGACTGATTTGAAGGCCGATGCGAAAGGCTGCACTGCAAAAGGTAGGCTGTAGAGGACAGAGGCAATCAACAGCCCCTGAAAAGAGAAGGGCAGGAGCCGGCCAGTCGTTTCAATATAAAATCGACCGACCGGGCTTTTCGGACCGATCGCCAAAAGGATGTAAAATCCAAGTACTGTTGGCGGCAGCACCAGGGGCAAAGCAACCAGAGCTTCCACCAGAAATTTCCAGCGCCTGTTTGAGAACGTTAGCCAGTAAGCGATAGGCAGACCCAACAAAAGTAGAATGAGCGTCGTCCAAAGTGAAAGGCGCACGCTTAAACCGATGGCAATCCAGTCCAAGCCTATTCCTCCGGCAGGTAGAAACCATAGTTCTTCAGAATCTGGCGGCCCGCTGGTGCCAGGGCGAACGACCGAAAGCTCTGTGCCGCTTCCGCTTGTTGGGTCCACTTCAGGATAATTCCACCCTGTTCCATTCGCGGATAAGAGTCCAGTGGAATCTCCCAGTAATGCCCCTGGCCATGAACGCTGGGAGCCAGTGCCAGAGAGAGCGCCACGATCCCGATCTCGGCGGCACCGCTCTGAACAAACTGAAGAGTTTGAGCTACATTCTCTCCATAAACGAGCCTATCTGCTACAGTCTCATAGACCCCGAGGGAACGCATCGCAGCCTCGGCAGCTCTGCCGTAGGGTGCGTGCTTCGGATTGGCGACAGCGACGTGCCGGACCGAGGGGTGGTGAAGCGCCTCGATCTTCATCTTAGCGACATCAATCGGAGAGCCTGCTGGCACCCAAACGACGAGGCGCCCAATGGCATAGGCGAATTCGGATCCTTGATAGGCTGCTCCCTGTTCGGCTAGTCTGCGAGGATAGGAGACATCGGCAGAGAAATACATGTCAAATGGAGCACGGCTGGAAAGCTGCGAGTAGAAGTTTCCAGAAGAGCCGTAGGAGACCGTGACCGCGATCTGCGGCTCTTCGTGGTGGAATGCCCTAATTAGCTCGTCCATGGCAAACTTCAGGTCCGCCGCTGCGGCAACGCGGATCGTTCGGCGTATCGACTGTGAGCTGCTCTCAAGGGAATTCTGTGGCTGGGAACGGTTGGAACACGCCAGTGAGGTACCAAAAAGACCGGCATAAAAGAACTGCCGCAGGACGTTCCGCCTCGACTGACGCATTCGTGATGAACTCCCTTTTCGGTCATCCCTTTTGAAGGATGACTTGGAGCTTCCAGATGCAGTTCTATCCAAGGGTCGTCATCTTAGCATGACTGTCGCTTTAACTGGACGATGATCTCAAGCGTCTCAATTTGCTAAAGAGCTCAAGTAAAGAACCCGCCGCGGCCAGATAGCTGAGATATTGGCGATTCGCTGCTTCTCGATGTCTGTGGGATGTCGTTTCCGATGAAGGAGAATATAATTCTCGAATCTGGCGCAGGTAAGCTCGTTCGGCTTTGAGGCTGTAGTGCATGATGCGAATCGAGTCACGCACCTGTTCTCCGAATAGTTTGCCATGGGAGTCGAACCTTGTTCCGGATCCTACGGCCGTAGAGGGTCAATCGGAAGATCCGGGGTAATTTTCGTCTGTTTCCGGTTTTATCCAGCAACTCTGAAAACGGCATCTCCGGGACAACTGCCGCCCAAGTCTACGGCTGTTATCCCCGCTACTTCTTGTTAGACAACTTAGATGCGTATCGCGAAGGAAACTCATGAAAGTGAGATCGCATTTCCAAAGGGGGGCACGATGTCTCGAGCATTTTCTGTGATCTGTGCATTGGTCATGTTATCCGGCGCTTGCACTTACTCGAGGATTGCATCTGCACGCTCAGCTGCGCCGCAGTCGGCTGCCGAACCAGCTTCAATCACTGAAACTCGCCCTCGTAGGGAGTGCGCTATTACGCAATCCATAAGAGATCAACCGCCAAAGGATCCTAACGCGGACCCCTTCCCCTTGGGGCCCTGGTACATCAGCGCTGACCGCACCATTTGGGCCGGGTGGGATGCTGCCTCATGCGTGTCCGGCGGGAAAGGCAACAAGGTGCTCTGGATTCGTCCTCAGGGCACCCAACTCAAGGTCACTGGTCGCCGTCTCGACGCCGACGCGCCACCCCTCAAGGTCACCATTCCGTGTTGCTATCCCACAGGATTTCAAGCCAGTGGTCTCTTCTTTCCCACTCCAGGCTGCTGGGAGGTTACTGCGAAAGCTGGCAGCAGTGAGTTGAAGTATGTCACTAAGGTGAAGTGAGGCCGCTACAGAACAAGGCGCTGGAGCGGATGGCCGCGGAAACCGGCCAGGCGGCTCTCAGCTCAATTGCGTTAGCGTGCAGGAGCCCAGCGCTCGGAGATTCTGTCGGAAAGGTTGACGTGCTCACTTTGCCGTTGGGCGCTTGTGAGGGCCGGGGTGCGGCGGGTCCGGCGCGGCGGCACTGTGGTCTGGACGGCTTACGGCGGGGTGCTCAGGCGGGCGGACTGGTTTCGCGCCGTGCAGCTGCTGGCGAAGACCGCCTCGAGTTCAAGCGCGACGGCAAGAGTGAGTCCATCCGCGCAGGGACCGGGAAGAAGACTAGGATGAAATGGTTGTTGGAAAAGACGGATTGCCTAATCATAAAGGAACGTGAAGGCATTTTGCCGGTGAACATTCTCACTGTCAATCTTCTGTTCAGTACCTTTGTATTCTGGGTTGCTGCCCGGATCTATGTTTTGCCGAAACTCCCGGAACTGAAACCACAGGCCGTTCTATTGCCGATTTTTCTACTACATTCGTTCCGACACCTCGGACTGATGTTCTTGACGCCAGGAGCCACCTACGCTGGAATCCCTTCACAGTTCGCCTATCCGGGCAGCATTCGGAGACCTGCTTGCCGCTTTGCTAGCTGTGGCCGCGATTCTGGCTGTGGTGAGAAATGCACGCGGTGGTCGTCTGCTCGTATGGATTTTCAATGTGGAAGGAACGGTAGACCCTGATCGCAGCTATAGCACTGGCTACAATCCATGGGGCGGCAGCGTATATGGGCCCAGCCTATTGGATACCCGCGTTCTGGGTTCCCGCGTTGTTGGTGACTCACTACATCACCTTCGTCGTGCTTTGGAAGCATTGGAAAAATACGACCCAATGAGGCGCTAATGCGGAGGATTGTTATGGCTACCTTCCCACGTGTTATCCCGTTGCTGGTATATCGCGACATCCAAGCCCAGGCCGAATCCAATTGGCACGGATCACTTTTTCCCCAATAAACACGTCTCACAGCGATAAGGCGGCCTGCAGCATCGCGCGTGTGTATCCCACGTTGTAGATCTCCCCGGCAAATCCGCCTCCGCCGGGATACTGGTCGCGGATCTGGCCTCGCTCGCGATCCATGTCAATCGCGCGCGGGTGTTCGGGATAAAGTCCACGCGGATATTTTTGCCGTACCAGCTCCGTCATGACCGCGAACAGGTTCACCTGGCCGTTGTCGAGGAACACCTCCGTGTAATCGACGTTGGGCTTTCTGACCACAACATTGCGAAAGTGAACGTGATTGATGCAATCCCTTTCGCCCAGATAGCGACACACCGCCACCGGGTCCTCGCCCGTTTCGCGGGTGACACCGCAGTCGAAAGTCATGCCATTGTAAGGGCTCTTGACGAGGTTCAGGTATTGCTTCCAGTGCTCGAAGCTGGCCATGATCTGCTCGGACCCGCGGCTGAGAGGCACCGGTGGATCGTTTGGGTGGAGGGCCAGGCGCACGTTGGCTTTCTCGGCCTCCGGCACGATCGCTTTCAGGAAGCGCTCAGCCCGCTTGAGTTGCTCGGCGCGGGTGTGGGTGCCAACCCCCTCACGGGGCGGGAGGTTCTTAGACAATTCATAGTCATACGCCGTGTAGCCGGCGCCTGCTCGGCCGATCTCCTCTTTATAACCTTCGGTAAGTCGATGGGCGTAGAAGTTGTATTCAATGACCGGTAAACCGGCCTTGCCTGCAGCGCGGATGGACTTGATGATGTTCTCGATCTGCGTGTCAGCGCCCGGCCTGCCCCAGATCACATCATTGAACCCGGAGATCATCAGATTGCACAGAGTCAGGCCCCCGGCCTTGAATCGCTCCATCCGGCCGCGGATGTCGGCTTCTTCCCAGGGAATCGTCGGGCCCCCGGAGAGTACATAATCAACACCGATTTGTTTCAGCTGACGCATGCCGGCCTCATCAAGGTCCGGCCTGACCCCCAGGCAGATTTTGGGTGTGTCTTTGCCTTCGGAGGGCATTCGGAAGTTCTTTGCTGCGGGTGCGGCCGAAGGTTCGGAGGATATTGAAAAGACTGCTGCCGCACTCATTGCCTGCAGCATCCTTCTGCGGGAAAAGACAGAGTTCATGAGATGATCTCCTGTTTTGATGTCACCAAACTCTTACTGATACTGTGTTGACGTGACGATTGTCTGGGCCATCGGTGCTATCCCACATCCGGTCCGCATCTGATGAGTCGCAGGGTTGCTTGCACACCCAGCAATGCCGCGAAAGCCGCCATGTCCGCCCAGACGACTCCCGCACCACGCTCTGCGGAATTCTCCTGTTCACTGTTAGGCTCAGGGGTAACGGGGCTCTATGACCGCCAAGTCAGGCCCACTGTTCACTCGGTACGAATGTGAACAGGTAGGGCGAGTTCGCCGAACGCGCCGCTCATCGAAACGGTGGCGGTTCCGGCGAGAGTGTCTTACCCATGCAGGTCACCTCGCCAAACGTACGGCCATTCCTCAGCCGCTTGAACTAAACCGGCACGCACTGGATTCTGCAGAATGTATTCTGATTTCTGGTTCAGACTCTCCTGGCAACGAAGTCGGTAGTCGAAAAAGTCGCGCTGCCACTGGATCGGCTCCTGCTTAGCCAAATATCGCTTCCAAGCTGACACCACCTGGTCCATTCGCCGGTCTTCCGGGAAGCTTACCAGCATGTGCAAGTGATCTGGCATGAGCAGTAACAGATGCACCCACCAATGACCCAGTTCTCGGCGAAACACAACGGTTTCCCACAATCGTTTGGCCAAGTTGGGTTGGCATAGGATCTTGCTGCCTCTTGGCAGTGCGCAAACGGTAACGAAAAAGACCGCGCTATGATCTACCCAAGATGGAACCTGGTGAGTCAGTCGCTTGCGCTGTACCGCGATTCGCTTTTGGGCCATGTTAAGGGTATGTTGCTGAAGGCAACGGGTTTTTTGCATCAAACAAGCTTACCTTGACTACTGCCTGACTTTCGCCAACCAAAAGGGGCAGCGGTTTCGGCGAAACCGCTCTACCTCATCACTGCTTAAGAGTCGTCATCCAAATGTTGCCGGTCAGCTCAGCCATGTTGAAGACGATCTTGTCGCGCGCGACTGAGATCTCCAATGGACCGTGACCAACATTCGCCATCGAGCGGCGAGCCAGGTGAACGTGATAGATCACGAAGGGCGCTCCGATCGGCCGCTTCGTCGCCGGATTTAGCCTCTGTGCCCAGAGGCAGACAAATCCGTCGCGGTCAGAGGTGAAGTAGAGCAGGTTGCCGTCGGGCGACCAGCGCGGCTTGTCGTCCCAACTGGAACCGTTACTTACGGCAATCCATTCTCTTTCCGGGATCAAAGCCTCACCCCGAAAGGGAACAATGAACACGCGGCAGCCTGGCATCGCTGCCACAAAAGTAATCCAGCGGCCATCGGGAGAGAAATTGCCCTGGAAAAGAGCAGAAGTAGGGTGTTCCAGAAGCAGAGTTTTCTTTCCAGTGGTCAGATCCAGCAGGTGCAAACGGGGCCGAGAGCTTTCAATCTCTCGTCTGAAAATGAGATGTTGGTTGTCCGGCGCCCAATCCGAAGCAGCGCTTCAACAGGCAAGGCCCAGATATCGCCATTTGCGACCACGCTCGAAAAAACCAACGCTCCGTGTCTCGCTACGGAGGGCGCCATCTCCAGCCCTGAGCCTGAAGTCAATCGCTGTGCGGGACCCTCTACGCGGAACGTTTTCGGCGAGATTGAAATCTGCCACAAATTCACGCTGTCACCCAACTGGGCGTGGAAAAGGACGCGGTTCTCAATCCAACAGGTTGCGTGCGGTACCATGGCGGGGAACCTTCGCGCAATCTGGTGCTTTTCGAATTCGTCGAACGCGCCAGTCTTTACCGCGGCGCCTCCTTCGCGCGAGACCACCCACCAGTCGGAATCGCTTTGAAAGACCGGGCCTCCCCTGTAGCGTTCCCAAAGAATAAGAGCCGGCTGCTGTCGGGTGACCAGATGGGCGAACCGGCTGAAGCAAAGCCCTCCAGAATTCTGTGCGGCTCACCACCTGTAGAGGCGATGACAAACAAATCATGTCCTGCCTGCGCTCCCAACAAACCGACGGAATTGCGACCAGTCCAGTAGGCGATCCAGTTGCCGTCGGGCGAGAATCGCGGGTTGCGTCCCAGAGGAGCCACCAGCCGTTCTTCGCCTCCGAGCGTCGAAATCAGATAAATGCCTCCCCCTTGACGCTCCGACCGGAAAACAATGCGGCTGCCGTCCGGTGAGAAGTCGGGGAAAAGATCATCGGCAAGATCGCGAGTCAGACAGATGGGTTCACCGCCTGCGACCTGCTTCACCCAGATATCCAGATTTCCTTCGCCGCTACGGTCGGAGGCATAGGCGACCAGCTGGCCGTCGGGCGAAATGACGCCATTAGTAGTCAGGCCGGAGTCCCACGTCAGTCGAGTGAGCTTGAGAGGAGGAGCTGTCTCTGAAGCTTGACGAGAGAACCTCCAAACGGCAACCGCTGCCGCCAGCAATAGGACCCCAACCGAAACGAGAACGGCAAGTCTTCGTCTGCCCACCGCGGTCTGCGCTCGTGGGGTTATCGCAGTAGAGCTTTGCCCGGGAGAAGGGGACGATCCGTTCCCCGGTGACGAGTCCGGCGCGGTGACCACGCAGGTCGCCGGCTGCGCGGAGAGCGGGCCAGGCCCGTTCTTTTCCACCGGCGCAATGAAGCGATACCCCCGTCGTGCCATGGTCTCCACGAAACGTGGGTTATCTGCTGAATCACCCAACGCTTCGCGGATCTTGTTGATGGCTTTATTGAGGCTATTATCGAAGTCGACAAAGGTGTCGTTGGACCACAGTTTCTGCTGCAACTCCTCCCGCGTGACACTCTCACCTGGGTGTTCCAGCAACATCGCCAGGATTTGAAACGGCTGTTCCTGGAGTTTGATCTTCACTCCATTCTCACGCAGTTCGCCCGCTCTCAGGTCAAGTTCAAAAAGTCCGAACCGGACCAGTTTTCCCATCCGATGAGTCTTTTCCATTGCAGACCGTTGAATGTGTTAGCGCTTTCGGCCTAACCTATCTTAAGTGAAAACCGTGACGGAGAAGTCGATAACCTCTTTGCAATCGTCTGAGCACAAGTCTTAGGATTCTGGTGATGCGTCATTCAAGAAGCTCTAAGGCGTCCTACAGGGCGAATTCGTCTCCAGGTAGGGCGCGGTCGCCGAACGCGCCGCCTTCGTTTCAACTCGAAACGCTCGGCGTCCCGGTGAGAGCGTCTTACCCATGCAGCTCAGTTCGCCAAACATATGGCCATTCCCCAGCCGTTTGAACTAAACCGGCACGTACGGGATTGTGCAGGATGTATTCTGATTTCTGACTCAGGCTCTCCTGGCTTCGAAGCCGGTGGTCGAAAAAGTCACGCTGCCACTGAATCGACTCCTGCCTGGCCAAATATCGCTTCCAAGCTGACACCACCTTGTCCATTCGCCGGTCATCCGGGAAACTCACCAGCATATGCAAGTGGTCGGGCATGAGGAGGAAGAGATGCACCCACCAATGGCCCAGTTTTTGGCGGAACACAACGGTTTCCCACAAGCGTTCAGCCAGGTTGGGTTGGCAGAGGGTGTTCCTACCTCTTGGCAGCGCGCAAACAGTAACGAAAAAGACCGCACTACGATCCACCCAAGGTGGAACCTGGTGAGGTAGTCGCTTGCGGTGTGCCACGATTTCCTGTTGGGTCATGTTAAGCAAACCAGCGGTTTCGGCGAAACCGCCCTACCCTCACTGCCTTTTGCTGGTCATCCAGTGGCAGTCGGTCCTGCCAATTCACTTGGCTAAGAGCTGCCAGCTGAAGGCTGACAACCTCGTACGCCAACTCTCTCCTCCCTGATTCAACCCCGCCTCTAACCGCTGAATGTTTGACGATGGGCAGAGTTTACCACTTGCCCCATATGAATCCAAGCCCTTCTCGCCAGGGAAGCCGATGCGCTCTAATTTCATCTTCTGCAGTGACTTAGCTGAGAAGCCACTTTGCCGTTAGAAAGAAGCTGTGGTCCATTGAGCTTCCGCGCTCACTGACCAAAACTCGGCGCCATCTCGCAAACCACGGAGGTGGACGCCATGAGGAGATCTTGCAAGGTCTGGTTGAGTCTTTCGGTTACTTTGAGCCTGGCAGGCCTCATCCAGCCAATGCTAGTCGCTAAGCCCGGGGAGAAGAGCCAAGTCACCATTTGTGTCTATGACCATTCCGGCCTGAAGGCAGGAACACTGGCCCAGGCCGAGAAAGAGGCTGATTGGATCTTCCGCCAGGCAGGAGTCGAGACTGAATGGCGGGATCTTCCCACTTCCGAAGCAGAAGCCAGCGGAAAGACAAACCTTCTTGAGCAATTAGGTCCAACCGGGTTTGTACTGAGGATTCTTCCAAAATCCATGACGGAGCATCTACAGATTCGTGATGCCGTTGTAGGCTATTCAATTCCTTGCACTGAAGACGGTTCTGCCTGCATCGCCAACATCTTGTACCACCGGGTCCAGGACTTGGCCCAGAGCGAGAATGTTTCCTTGTCCCAAACGCTGGGTCCGGCGATTGCCCACGAAATTGGCCATCTGTTGCTTCGCTCAAATGCCCACTCTGCTGCCGGTGTGATGCAACCCCGTTGGAGAGGCAAGGACTTGCAGCAAGCCAGTAAAGGGCTCCTGCTTTTCACAGCAGAGCAGGCAGAATTCATCCGGGCCGAGGTGATTAAGAGAATGAGGCAACGAGAGGTTGTTCAGGTCCCGAACCCTCCTCTTTGAGCGGCTATAGACCGTAGCCTTAAATGAGCGAACGGGAGGACGGACTGGCGGAGAAGCCCACGACTCGCGGAAAAGCTCTCACCCGAGGCAGGGCAACCAAGGCAGCACTTTTCAAGCCCCGCAGCCACAGACCGTGCTGGAAGGAGCCTGACTGGCCGCTTCCCGACTTTATTGTCATTTAAGGGGACGGTGGGCGCCCTCCGCCTGCTTGATCAAATCGCGACTGTGTCGTTAAGCGGAGGTCGAAGCGGAGTACCTGGACGAAAGTCAAGATAGTCTTTCCCAGGCTGCAAGATCCGGGTGGCGCCTCCCTGGTGGCAGTTCATGCAGATGTTGTCCGCCAGCCAAGTTGGGAGTCGCGCCGGATTGACGATCGAAGCGTCCTGACCCTTGCCCGTTGGCAATCCTTTGGCTCTGGCTTCGACGTGCAATTGCCCCGGTCCGTGGCAATCTTCGCACCCGATCGAGAGTTCCAAGAAGGGCGAGTCGGGCCATCGGTGCTATCGCACGTCCGGTCCGCATCTGATGAGTCGCAGGGTTGCTTGCATACCCAGCAATGCCCCGAAAACCACCCCGCCCGCCCAGACGACTCCCGCACTGCGTCGATAGGTAGCCCGCACTTTCTTCATCTGTCCTCCTTGCATAGAATCCAGAAGCGCATGAATTTTTGTCTTGACATTCCTAAAGAGTATCTCTAAAAGACTAAAGATTATATTTCATTGATTGGCGATCTCGTGTTTCTCTCAGCGATGAAGAAGGGAGGGTGGCCGTTCTGAAAAGATCGGTGGAGAAGGCACAAGACCAGGGTTTAGGACGTGTACGTTTTCAGTCCATCCCCGAGGCGGTTGCCGAAACTTTGCGAGAAGGAATTATTGCCGGCAAGCTGAAACCCGGCGAGAGGTTGGTGGAACTGAAACTAGCTGCAGAGTTCGGCATTGGACAACCTACTTTGCGGGAGGCACTCAAGGAACTCGAGTACCAAGGTTTCGTCCGCAAGGTGGCCAACAAAGGTACTTACGTCACCCTGCTCAGCAAGGAGGACTTTGGCAAGATCCTCGAAGTCAGGATGGCATTGGAGGCGCTCGTCTTGGAGCGCGCCGCGCGGAGCATGAGCAATGTGGCCGCTAAACAACTCGAAGCAATTGTGCGAGATATGGAAGCGGCGGCGAAGAATTTTGACTTGGCTCGATTTCACAAGAGTGATGTTGCCTTCCATCGCAAGCTCTGGAAACTGGCCGGTAATGAATACCTGGAGATAGCACTCGAGCGGGTTGCATTTGGGCTCTTCGCTTTCGTCTTGTTGCAGCGAGACGCTGAGAGCACTACGGAGTTCTTGGCAGCGACGGATCAACATAAGCAAATTCTGAAAGGACTGCGTTCAGGGGACCCGCGGGAGGCGCGTAAGGCGTTTGAGGAAAGTACAGTGAGGTTTTGGAAAGACTATCATCAAGTCGAGATCGACAAAGGTTCAGATCCACGACTACCGCGGACCGGCAACGTTTAAGAAAGGTGAATGGGCCGGGTTGGTGACAAGTGAAGCGACATGACATGACCCTTCAATCTCCTACAAGATGAGATGCAGTTGATCTGCAGCAAGCAGTTTCTTGTTCTCTACAATCGAGGTTGATAAGACCTCGCAACGGCGTGCGAGGTGCGGCCCATACTTTTCTGTTAGGGCGCCTGAACAATGGTGGTGGAATATCCAGCGGGGCTGTCTTGCGTCCCGCACACTCCGGCTGGCTCGCGATCGTCGTGGCGGGATAGCTTCAGATTGTCTTAGGATCACCTTAAGGAGCACATTTTATGAAACGAACCAAGTTGGCTACAGCGTTTGCATGCTTCCTTCTTTCCGTTTGGGTGGCTGGTCCACCCAGGATGATGGCACAAGGGTTGTTTGGAACAATCAGTGGGGTGATCACGGATTCCAGTGGCGCAGTCGTTGTCGGTGCAACGGTGCAGCTGACGCATCTCGACACAAACGTCACGAAAACCCTGACGACAAACAATGCGGGCGTCTACAGCGCCACCAGCCTGAATCCGGGTGTTTACAGGGTAGAGGCCTCCGCCTCCGGTTTCAAGACGGCCATCGTATCTGCCGTAACCCTCGAGGTGAACGCGAACCCGAAAGTTGATCTCACGCTACAGGTCGGAGAGGCCTCGGAGACAGTGGATGTCACCGCAGAGGCGCCACTCCTTCAGACGCAGCAATCCAACCTCGGCCAGACCGTGACCCAGCGACAAATCGAGCAGCTGCCAACCGGACGGAACCTGTTCAGCTTGATCCTGCTGGCCGCGGGCACGTCGCAGCAGGCCGCGTGTGACGGCTGCGGCAACAATGGCAACCTGCGCATCAATGGCGACCGGCCGCGAACTCAGGACTACATCTTGGATGGCACCACGATCAACGCACCGGTGTTCGGCGGACAGGCGGTCAATCCGGCCATAGATTCCATTCAGGAATTCAAGGTCGAAACCAACAGTCTGTCTGCCGAATACGGCAAGGCCGGTGGCGGGGTTATTACTGCGGTCACAAAGAGCGGCACCAACGAGTTCCATGGTTCTGGGTACTACTACAATCGCAACGAAAAGCTCAACGCACGTAATTTTTTCGAAGATCCTGCCAAACCAAAGAATCCAT
Source organism: uncultured Acidimicrobiia bacterium (assembly GCA_963752385.1). Lineage (GTDB taxonomy): Bacteria > Acidobacteriota > Terriglobia > Versatilivoradales > Versatilivoraceae > CAVVYL01. The sequence continues at coordinate 249,872 of CAVVYL010000027.1, forward strand.
TTGACCAGAACGAGTTTGGTGGAACATTCGGCGGACCCATCCTCCAAAACAAGCTGTTCTTTTTCTCGGACTACCAGGGAATCCGCTCGGATGGAAACAGCCCTGTCACCGGCGTGGTTGTCCCCAACGCTGCTTTCCGAAGCGGCGATCTTTCCGCCTTTGTGCACGGCAGGGTTTGACGGTGCTGGCACTTGTCTGGACGCGAGCCAACAGATCTACTATCCAGGCACCAGCACGCTGGTTCCTTTTAACAGAATTCCAGCCGGACAGGTCAGTCCAATCGCGCAAGAGTTTCTTGCGGTGTGGCCGACCTCCGACACGCAGGGAAGCAACCCTGGGGAGAGTTTGTTAAGCTTCAGCAAGCCATTCAACACGACTACGAACCGGATAAATCCTCGGATCGACTACCAGGTTTCGCAGGCGGATCAGATTTTCGGCGTGTTTCACTACCAGTGGGGGCATAGCAGTTCGTACCCCGGTGATCTTGTCATCGGACCTGCAGGTGAACAGATTAGTCGGAGCAAGGATTATGCCTTGACGACCGGATGGAACCACACCTTCAGCCCGACGCCTGCTGAACAACTTCCGGTTTGGCTATATGCACCGAATTGGTCACCGTACCAACTTGGGGCAGGGATTCGCCTCTCCAGCCGACTTCGGAATTCAGGGAATTCCTGATTGTTTGTCCAGCGTTCCGGACACGGCTGATGGCACGAAATGCGGTACACCGGGAGTCAGTGTCGCCGGATTCCAGGGATTTAGTACTGGATCAATTATCTACGAGCCCGCCACAACCCTCCATATAAGTGACAACGTCATGAAGTTGGTCGGCCGGCACAGCTTGAAAGTGGGCGCGGAGTTCCGACGTTATGCCATCGACAACTATCAGCCGAACAATGTGGCTGGAAGCTTCAGCTTCACTGGCTCACAGACAGGAAACGCCTTCGCCGATTTCCTGTTTGGTGTAGTGAATAACGGCTCGGTCAATGTCCAAAACGCGATGCTCTCGACGCGGGCATGGAGTTATTCTCTCTTCATCCAGGACGACTTCAAGCTCTCACCCAAGCTGACACTGAATCTGGGCCTCAGGTGGCAATACGACCAATCGTTCCGAGAGGTACATAATGGGTTGGCGTTCTTCAATCCATACACGGCTGAGTGGGAGCAGTTCGGCGTCAACGCCCCCGATACGCCGTTCGATCCTTCAAGGAAGCAATTTGGGCCACGGATAGGATTCGCCTGGAATCCGGTCAGCAGCTTTGTGGTCCGCGCCGGCTATGGCATCATGTTTCCCGCAGCCGTCGGTCATGGTCGTGCCGGCGATGGGGAGCCGGGTCGCAATCTGCTCGCCAACACGCCCATCCCGGCCGGCACGAACTGGTCGAATTTGCCTCAGATTACTAACCCGGACCCTTCGGCAATCACGGCCCCAATTCCTGTTAACAGCAACGTGTCGTTCGCGCCTTGGGCGCCTCGCAAGCAAACCCCAACCTATGTACAGCTCTGGAACCTGACGCTCGAGAAACAACTCGGCAGCAGCACCGTCGCGCAGGTGGCATACGTCGGCAGCCGTGGCACCCATTTGCCGATCAACTATGCCTACAACATCTGCCAGCAGACACCGGAAAGCACCGCGCAGTTTGGTTTTGACGCAACCACCAGCCCGTACTGTCCCTTGGCGGCGGAAAGGGTGCTGGCGGCGGGTGCATCCCTCGGCGATCTTGTGGTCGTTCCCGGATATTGGGGGCTGTCCAACTCCATATACCATTCCATGCAGGCGAAATTTGAGCGTCGTTTCTCGGGTAGTTTCTCGCTGCTGGCCAACTTCACGTGGAGCAAGCTGATCGACGACTCTTCTTCCGATTGGGGCGGATTCTGGTCACTCGATGTCCTTGGGCAAGACTTCTATAATCGCCGGGCAGAGCGCTCGGTGAGTGCCGGTGACATACCCGCTCGCTTGACAGTCGCACCGATCGTCGAACTGCCCTTTGGTGCTGGGAAGAGGTGGCTCAACAGCGGTGTTGCCAGCCAGGTGCTCGGCGGCTGGCGCGCGAGTGCCATCTATACATTGAGCAGCGGTTCTCCTTTTGGGATTCTGGATAACTCGTATGGATACTGCAATGCGGCGCACACTCTGTCGAATCGCCCCATGATCATCGGTAATCCGCTTCCGTCGGGCTTCAATCAAACAGTCGAGCGCTGGTTTGACACCAGCGCCTTTGATTTTTCAGGGAATTGTCCGGCACCGGGGTTGCTGACGCCGACCGGTCCATTCGATACCAACAAGGCGTTTGGCGACGCGCCGCGTTACTTCTCGTATATTCGGAATCCCAGCGTCAATAATCTCGATTTCTCGGTGCAGAAAGACTTCAAGCTTCCTGGGGAGCAGACGCGCCTAATGTTCCGGGCGGATTTCTTCAATCTGCCGAATCACCCACAGTTCGCCGAACCTGTCGGGGACCTCTTGAACTCCAGTTTCGGAAGGATCACCCGGACTGCTATCAACAGCAGAACCGTGCAGCTGGGGTTGCATTTCTATTTCTGAAGCGGTGGCCTTCACTAGGTCCGCCAGCGTCTCTCTCGGCTTCGGTCATCACAGTGTAACTGAGACGCACTCGAAACTCTTTCTGAAGACGAAGCAACAGTTCGAGGCGTTCCAAGCCGCCGAGTCCAAAGACTAGCCTCCAGGAAGGCCCTGCGCAGTACCCGTTGCGACCCTAACTCGGCCAGGAGGCTGCGAATCAGGTTGAGGACCCGTAGTTCCAGGTTCGCACTTTCGGTGACCTCGCGGACCCTCGAGTCACTCGGCTTAGCCCTGCTCGACTCCCGCGCCAACACCGCGCGGACATCCGGCTCACGGGAAGTGGGCTCACGGCGCGGAAAAAGGCGCTGCAACAGACAGCCGTTTCGCAGAAACGGCGTGGGTTGTGGGCCCTGGGGTTCATGAATCTGCCGGGATAACCCCAAGCCCTGCGGCCTTTGCCGCCTTTCTAAGAGAGACTTCGTCGTTCGCCCGCTACTTCGAGCTCACTCCAGACTTTGACGCAAACCCTGCCTTAGTGTGGAGGTCGCTGGATCTACTTTCTTGATCATGTAGGATGCCTCCAAATGCAGGCGTTTGGCGAGGAGTACCCAGCCATGAAATCAAAGCCAAAATCCGACGCTTCGATGTCGCGCCGTGATTTCGTAAGGCAAGTCAAGAAAGCAGCCATCGTCTCTGGTCTCGTCTCGACTGGCTTTAGCGCCGATGCCCATGCCAGAGTTCTCGGAGCCAATGATCGAATCGTCATGGGCCTGATCGGCTGTGGCGGACGAGGTCAAGAAGTGATGGGCCACTTTTTGGACCTCGGAGTGATCTTCAGGGCAGTATGCGATCCTGACGAAAGCCGCATGGCAGAAGCTCAGCAGCATACTCGTGGAAAGGCTAAGCCGATGCGCGACTTTCGGCAGCTCCTGGAGCAGAAGGATATTGATGCCGTCATTGTAGCCACGCCGGACCACTGGCATGCTTTGCCTACCATTTTGGCTTGCGACTCCGGAAAAGATGTCTATGTGGAGAAGCCTCTTGCCTATTCTGTGGCGGAAGGTCGTGCTGTGGTGACTGCGGCCCAACGCACTGGCCGTATCGTGCAGATTGGTACGCAGCAACGCAGCGGCGAACATTTTCATCGCGCCGTTCGGATGATTCAAGAAGGGAAGCTTGGCAAGATCTCGCGCGCCAGAATCTGGAATGTTTGGAACAACACCCTCGGCAAGGAAGGTGGACGCTGGGACCAGATCGGCAATCCGCCTGACAGTGATCCTCCACCGGGAGTAGACTACGACCTATGGTTAGGTCCAGCTCCCAAACGACCGTTCAATCCCAACCGGTTTCATTGGAACTATGTCTACTTTTGGGACTATGCCGGAGGCATGTTAACCGGTTGGGGGGTCCACCACCTGGATGTCGTACACTGGGCGTTAGGTCAAGATGCTCCTCTTAACGTGAGCGCCGCTGGAGGAAAATACGTGCTCGCCGATGCCCGCGAAACCCCGGATACACTGGATGCGCTTTTCGAATATCCTGGCTTCACGTTGCAGGCGTCCTTTCACCATGCCAACGCTCGGAATATAGAAGGCCACGATTACGGAATTGCTTTCTATGGAACCCAGGCTACGATGGTGCTCACACGAGAGGGCTTCGAGGTCTGGCCGGAAGGTAATCCAGCGGAGGTAGTTCGCAGCCCGGGCAGCGCACTGGACGGGCCTTTTCAACAGGAGTTCCTGGAGAGTCTTCGCTCCCGCCGCAGACCTTTCGCCGACGCTGAGACGGGACACAAATCAACGATTCCAGTTCTGCTCGCCAACATCGCCTACAAGACAGGGCGAAAACTCAAATGGGATAGTCAAAACGAAAAGTTTGTGGGTGATGAGGAAGCTAATCAGCACCTGAAACGGGAATACCGCAAGCCGTGGCACTTGTGAGCCTCGATCTTGTCTTACCCGCAGGAAATTGCGTTTGCCGCCTGTTTGCAATCTCCACAAGGTAGGGCGGATCGAGGGCTTTCTGGTCTCGCTCGATTCGAATGAAGTTGGTATGCGGTGCGACTATGAGGAAGGTTATTTTTCCTGCTAACCTCCGGATGGTTCTTCCAGCGCTTTTCTGTCTGTTTATCACTACACTGATCATTTCCTTTGTGTCGGCCAAAACGGTAAGAGTCGGTAAGACACCGCTCCGCGTGCTGATCATCACGGGTGGTCACGAGTTTGAGCGCGAGCCCTTCTTCGCTATGTTCCGATCGATGAAGAATATTCAGTGGAGAGAAGCTACACAGCCCACTGCCAATGAACTGTACAGTCCCAACGAAGCCTCAGAATATGATGTTCTGGCCTTGTATGATCTGGTTCAGGAAATTAGCGAAGACCAGAAGCAGAATCTCGTGCGGCTTCTCAAGGAGCAAGGAAAGGGACTGGTTGGATTGCACCACTGTATCGGTAACTATCAAGATTGGCCCGAATTTCGGCGAATCCTCGGCGGACGCTATTACCTGTCGAAGCGGCTTGAAGGGGGAGTCGAATACCAGCGCCGGACAATTCCTCCATGACCAGCGGCTGACCGTTCAGATCGTCAATAGGCTCCACCCGGTTACCCGAGGCCTTGGAGACTTCGAAATCGACGACGAGACCTATAAGGGATTCTATGTCAATCCAGGAGTCACGGAGCTTTTGAAGGTAACCCACCCCGAGAGTGATCCGATCATCGCCTGGGCGCATCAGTATGGAAGGTCTCGGGTCGCCTACATACAATTGGGACACGGCCCTGCCGCATACGCCCATGCTGGTTATCGCCGCTTAGTCGAGAACGCCATCTACTGGGTCAGCGGACGATCTCCCGAGGCAGCTCCCTAGTTACATTTGTGCTCGATCTCCTTGACCTTGACGACCTCGGCCAGCGGTGGCGTTCGTCTGCCGCAACCTGGGCAGCCTCCGCTACCTAACGCCGAGCATCCCCACGCGTATCGGGAACACTGGCAGGACCAAGTGCCCCTAGCCACCGGCGTCGGTTCATCCCCACGCGTGTGGGGAACACGCTGCATAACCGGTTTCCCGCTTGTGTCCCGACGATCGGTTCATCCCCACGCGTGTGGGGAACACGCTGCACGTACGTTGGAATCCCCTCATGGTTCATCCCCACGCGTGTGGGGGGCGCACCACTGGATCCTGCTGCGCAAACTCGTGCTCGGTTCATCCCCACGCGTGTGGGGAACACTACGCCATCCCGAACGTCATCTTTACCGAGGCCGGTTCATCCCCACGCGTGTGGGGAACACGCGCCAGGTTCCTGTGGTGCCTGATGACGGTTCATCCCCACGCGTGTGGGGAACGCGCTCGACATTGCCTGCCACTATAGTCCACGACGACGACCGGTTCATCCCCACGCGTGTGGGGAACGCACTGAAGGTCACCGCGGTCGCTGGTGACGCTTGCCGGTTCATCCCCACGCGTGTGGGGAACACGCTACAGGGCATTCGGTTCTTCAGCTTGGACGCTCGAGTCACGGTTCATCCCCACGCGTGTGGGGAACACACTTCCTGGATCTCTTTGACTGCTCTACGAAATGCCATTCCCGAAAAATTCACCAGCTATGCAGAGCCGGTATTGCCGCATGACTCCTCTACTACCTTATCCAGTTCCGGCAAGAAGGATACGAGCTTGATTCCATCCATCTCCACTGGGATTCGCCGATTGGCTCCCAAAGTCAGAAAGTCGAAGCCCGATTCCGTATTGGTGCTCCAGGCCATCACGGCGTTACCCGGATCGATGCCTTGCTCCACGGTTGCCCAGATCATCTCGCGAACCCGGCGTGAGAAGTCGCCCACATACACGCCAGCACGAACCTCAAGTAGCCAGACGGCAAGTCTCCCACGAAGTCGGGGCGGGGCGTTCTCAACCACGATGACCAGCATTGCCGATGCTCTCCTTGTTGGGGATGGCAATGTCAACCGCTTCGGGCGCAGTAGGAGGCATCTCGTGTCCCCCCGCGGCCAGCACTTCTTCGATCGTGGGAATGATCCCTTCCAGGAGCTTTGATTGCCGGAAAACATCGCGACAGGCCAGCCTGACTTCCCGTTCTGGCTGCGCCGGTTTTTTCGCGGCAATTCGGAAAGCTACCGGGACGACGGTCTCGGATTTGAACAGGTCGGCAACGTCATACACAAAAGATTGCGGCTTGCCGGTGTGGATGAAGCCTACTGCCGGGGCATAGCCTGCAGCCAACACAGCGGCCTCGCATATGCCATAGAGGCAGGCGGTAGCGGAAGAGAGGCAGCGGTTGGCAACGTCTCCACTGCCCCAAGTCTCGGGGTTGTAGTTGCGGTTGGACCACGGAACACCGTATTGCCGGGCCAGAAGTTCGTACGTCTTACGCACACGCGCACCTTCGATGCCACGCAGCTGTTCGACGCTGCGCCTCTCTGGCGGCTCTTCCTTGAAGCGGAGAGCATACATCTTGCGCACAACTTTGAGCCGCGCTGCGTCATCCAGGGCCAGCCGAGCCTGGTAGAGCAATCGGTCGGCCCGCGCCCCGCCGGGCTGGCCAGCAGCATACAGCCGCACACCGGCCTCGCCGATCCAGACCAACAGGCAGCCTACCCTTGCTGCCAACACGACGGACGCATGAGACACTCGGGTGCCCGGCTCCAACATCAAGCACGCCACCCCGCCAACCGGCAGGTGCGTTCGCACTCCGTTCTTGTCCACCACAACAAATGCGCCATCGAGGACATCGAGATTGCCCTTCTCCACGTACAGCACCGAAATTCGGTCCTTCATGGGGATTGGCTTGAGTGGAGGGCAGAACGGGTTCCATTGGCAGACCTTTCGCACAAAGATTAAGCCACAACTGAATTGTTGGCCACGCCGATGCCGACTTGGGTTATCGGTGCCACTGATGAGAACCCAACACTTACGACCCCGCCATGACTGCTGCCGATCTGGAGTGCTTTCCTGAAATTGTCTGATTCGGGAGCGCTACGAGAAGGAATCCAAAACGCATTACTGCAGCTTCCTTCCTTGCAGCGTTCGCACTCGTCTTGGTGAGAACAACCTCCGCTCCGTAGCAAATGATACCGGCGTGTCGGGAAGTGAGTCTCGGCCTTCGCCGAAGCTTTCCACATCCTCCTGGCGGGTGAACAATTCGAGCGACCTTTCTCCAATGATGAGGCGCAAAGCATCGTCACGATTCCCCTTCAAACCGACAAGAACCGGTGCTGACGGAATGCAAGTCTTACGCCCGAGCCAGATGCCCCATTGCGGATTGGCGAGAGCAGAGGCAATTTCAGCGAGTAGAACTGCATCCCCTTCGAGGAGGACGCCGAAACCTGCATCCGTCAAGTATTGACGGTGGGTCAGGACGCAGTCATTATTGATGGCTCCGCTCGCTCGCCTCGTGTTCTGAACAGTGTGATAGTCCTGTAAGCGTCGAACGGGCAATTCCTTCTTCACTCCATTTCGGGGGATGGCTATGGCTGTCATTCGCAAGGTTCGGAAGGAGGAAAGGAATTCATGCTCCTTGTCGCTTCCGCGCAGCATGCCCAGTGCGGCACAACACATCCCAGCGATGGCGCTCTTGGTCGGCATCAAACCGGTATTGCGGCGATTGTACTGGCTGTCAAATCCCCAGGATTGAAGTGGCCCCTCCAAACGAAGGGCCAGAAAGCTCTTGTCAGATGACATGTTCGATCACCCCGTCGAGGAATGCTGTCATGCTTACATCAGGAATCGCTTTTTCGAAGACAGCCTTCACTCCCCATGTCTCCGCCAGTTTTGCGTACTCCGACTTGAGCAGTTCAACGGACTTTGCAGCATAGCCTTGCGACGAACGAACCGGACTTTCAAAGGCGTTGACAAGCTGAATCGGATGTCCTTTTTCCCGTACAACACCAAGCACGTGGACCGGAAGGGTATTGCTGTTCATGGTGTTCTTACGGGCTGCAGGAATGGCCTGGATCGTTGCTTCGACAAAATGTACGCAGTACACGATTGCCGTTCTTGCATTGGTAAATGCATCCGAGGTGCTCTTTGTCGGCCAAGCATATCGAGATTAAGGGCGGCAAAGCGATAATACGTCGCAGAATTGAACTCCAGCGTACTGGTCATGCCGGCGCCGGATTCCTCCTTTGGGTTGCAAATCGTCAACGGCGGCAAAGAAATCAATTTCGTTGTCGACCTTGTGGGTGGAGAGGGCATGCGAGAACATAGCGGCGGCTTCGACGGTCAAGGAATGGTCGTTGGCAACCATGCGACCGAAAAGCGCAATATCCGCCGCGTCCTTTGAAAGGCTACCCTCCTTGAACGCCTTCCTGACCGGTTGTGCAAGGACCTTTGCTACTAGTTTTGTAAACTGTTTTGCTGAGAGCTTCTTCTCTCCTTTTTTCTTTTTCTTCAGTTCTTCAGCTTCGGTCTCTTCTTCGCCATCCTCGTCGGTTGCAAGTTTTTCCCTATCAACCAAAGCTATTGCGTTAACCAGCTTCTCTTTATCATCGTTCTCAAGAGAGGAAAGAAGGTTTGCGAATATTTCGTATTCCAGAGGCGACAGGAATACAAGGGTCTTTACTTTCCCTTCCTGCTTAGGGTCCAGTTTCGCGAGATAGTGGCCAGCACAGAGAGCAAGCGCATTTGCTGTGCCCTCATCTTCCCCAACTTTCTTAAGTGCTGAAGAGATTTTCTCGACAAACAGACGGCTTCTCTCCCCATTGAACTGTCCGGAGATATCAAGTTCTCTCTCTGCCATCTCTCGAATCGCTCGCTTCCACGACTGGCTCGATACCCGCGCCCGCTGGACGCCGCCAAAAACAGCCGTCTTGGGTGAATTGAGGTCATCGCGATTCAGGCAAGCAACCGGGACGGATTGAATGATATGCAGTTCCAAGTGTCTCACGTCAGTTCTCCTTACAAGTATTTGTGTGATTACAGATTGACTGGTGCGAGCAGTAACAGGCCGAATCCGAAGCTCTTGGCGCCGCCGATTCCTGATCGATAGGTTTCGATGAATCTCTCTCGATCGGTCACTTCCAGGATTCCGCGAAACTGGACGCCGCCGTGGTAGCCAGCGACCCCCTTCTTGCGAAAATAGCTCTCTACCATCGGACTGATTTCGAGAGGTTTTTCTTCTACGATTCGAAATCCACCTGATACATCTGAGCCTGTGTCCTTATCTCGACACCTGACTGCTCCTTTGTGAACAAGCCAAGCGCGAAGTTCTTCCGGTCTTACCAGCGGGACTCTCTTTCCATTCTTTCTTTTTCCATTGGGGCGGAACAGCGTCTCTCCGTTGGGACCTCGCTGCACAAGGGTCTTGACGGGGTTCGCCCGCAAGTCAAAGGCATAATATCGGTGAGTGAGGAATGAGGAGGCAACCTCATTGAGGGCGAAGCCTTCAGGAGGACACCATGGCGGTCGTACCGGCTTCCTCACTGCGAGAACCCAAAGCCGGAAAGCTCCTTCGAGCGCGTCGACTCGCGTCAGAAAATCCCTTTCCGCTTCCGGTGCGTTGGGGAAACATTGCCAGACCTTCTGGTGCCAGCCGTAGCTGTCGGAAATCCCTTCAGCGCGAGCCGTTTCTGCATCCACCTCTAAACGGGCAAGCCAGCTCATGCGTCCTCCTCTTTAGCAGCCTTAGCATCAGGCGTCCAGAAAGCCGCGGCCCATTCGGCTTTGGTGCGGTCATTCCAAAATTTAAGATCGGTCTCCAGTTGTTGATAGTTGACCGGGACACCCTGTGCTTTTGCCATGAGGACCAGCCGGACGAGGCGCTTGGGAAGCTCGTCTCTTTCAGCAGCAAGCAAATGCTGAAAGCGACGTTCGGTTGCGGTCAACCTGTTGTCATCAGTTCGTTTCTCGCGCCGCTTTTGCTCGATGATCTTGCAGGTCGCGCCCAGGTTTCCAGTTAGCTGTTTCTTCAGGATGGGCAGCAAAGAGCCCGGCAACATATGATGAATCATTATCGCCGATCCTCACCCCCAGACGATTCAGCGCCGGCCAGGCACGGTGTCTCTTGTTGTCCACAAGCATGCAACGAAGGTTGGCCATCATCCCCGGTCATCTTTGTACTTGCGGAGTCGTTCGAGAAGCCAGCTCATGAAATGCCCTCCTTGCGTTCATGGGTTTCCGTTTCAGTTTCGTCTCTTATCATTGTCAACTTCTGCCATCCTTTGGCAAAAGCTCGCATCTGCCTTGGTGTCTCTTGTCCGCAGGCGATTCGGTAGGCTTCACGAGCGGCGGAAAAAAGCATTCTTCGCCATGCCTCGCGGGTAGAAACAGCTGCGTCTGTGCCGACGGCTTCAATGTGAGCCATGAGGATCGGTAGATCTGTTTCGACGGTGGTCCAGTAATGGGTTGTGGCAACAGCGTGGAGCTTTGACTTGAGTTCCCCCTTGGACGGCCCAGCAGATTTGAGCCTCCCTTCCCATCCATGATCCACTTCACCTCTATAGATTTCTAATGCCCAACCCAAGCGACTAGCCATCGCTTCGGCAGTCTTGACCTCGGCTTCATAAGTTACAGTTCCCTCGATTGAGCGCAGGCGTGATGGGATATGAAAGACTGACTCCACTGTATCGACAATCGTTGCCTGGTCGCGTGCCAATGCAGCAACAAAAAGATCGCAGCCTTCTCCATCTTGAATGGCTCGCAAGGCCAAAGGGCCGCCAACGCCGTCAGCTCGGCGTTTAACAACAACTGCCGCAAGTTGCCGCCAAAGTGCTTTAGCAGGCCGATATGAGAGTATCGCCCGCTCCTCCTTCTTCTTCCCATTTTGCCTGATAACTACGGTTGCCGTTGGCTCCGGGGGAAACCCGTCGGTGAATGACGGATATACCAAGCCATCCCCAAGAAGCATCCGCTCGCCTGAGGAATGCAGACGGATAAGACGAGTTATCGGAACGAATCGCCCTAGATAGGTTTGCGTGGCATTTTGAATCTTGAGCGAGTCAGCTAGCGAAGATGGTGGAATCTCCCAGACTGGTTTACCGAAATCTCGATCGCCATAGCTGAAACGGATATCCTCATGGGTTGGGAGATTGAGATGGAGCGTTTCAAGAAGGTCTTTCCCACGGAGAAAGGCATGTATCATTGAGGCTGGAACACAAGGGGCATCTTTCGATGATTTCCCGCTCTGTTTACCATTCCAATAAACCTGGGAAATTAAGCCATCCAGGTGAAAAACATTGGAATGTCAGCATAGAAAGAAGTGTCTCGCTAATAGAAATGTTGCGGTTTTCGTTCATTCCACTATGATCGAAAAGTGTAGAATTGTTTCCGGTGGCAAAGGAAAAGTTGAGCTTCGAGACTGGCGTCCAATCCTCAGTGGCCACCGTGAGACTCTATGCTGCGCACTCTTTGAAAGCCCAGCGACCTGCAACCAGGGTTTGTCTGGATCAAACAACTCGAAGCATTCTTTCCAAACCGTGAGATACTTCTGCACCGCTTCAGGCAACCGTTTGGGCACCTCGCACCATTCGTCGTAATCTTTCGGACCGTCGAGGGCCGCATGGGCAACACAGAGAAAAAGCCGCATCAGGGAAACCCGCTCGTGTGGGATACACCGCCAGATCCAGAAACTTGTTGCCCTCAGTGAGCACGTTGCATAAGCTTCGCCAGCTCCCGTTTTCCCGTGCATATTTACAACTGGTATCCACGGGTCAAAGGCAACATTCATAGCTCCTCCGCTGCGGCTGATTTTTCGACAACAAGTCCCAACGCGTCAGAATAGAAAAGCTGGGTTCCGCTCTTGAGTCCCCTGACTTCGACCACTCCATTCTCTGCAACGATCCCAACGCCGTGCTCACCGTAGAGGTAATCAGCGAAACCGGACCACACGGCTCAACCTATGTCGAAGCAATGCCGTGGCACCTTGACCAAATTCTTGTGGATCGCCTGTGCAGTGGCAAATCGATATAGGTCACCGCCGAGGTGGCTTACTGATTGATCTATGAACACCGCCTGGTCATGCTCTTGAGGGTTCGACAAAGGATCAAAGCAATCGTCGGCACTTCGTCAAGCCGGGTCTGAACGCCTTCAGCATCCGGCAGCGCAACGTTCCATACATTGCTGCTCATAAGGGCCTTTTGGCGATGAGCGAGCTTCTGGCCGCAAAGATCATTGAATAGGTTGCGCCACGATTCTGGTTCATCGTCCCGCTCCTCGATAGGTTGACTCAATCAGGGCGCGAATCTCTCCAGGTATGGCGACGTTCTTCTTCGCCTTCCATACCTCCAGAGATCGCAATAGCACAAATGGATGATAAATGAGGGCCTTGCTGCCTAGTTCTTTCTTGATCTGCCGTTGGGGACAGTGCCCGAAGCTCCTCAAGGCTCTTCGTCTCCTCGATGAAACAAATACGCGCGTCGCCAACTGGCCGGCCTCGTCGGTCATGCCGCCAGAGGCGTCCGAGCCGTTGAAGAATCATGTCTGTGGGCGCAAGTTGGGTAATCAAGAAATCGGCGTCAAGGTCAACGCTCTGTTCAACAACCTGAGTGGAGACAAGAATTGAGGCGCACCGGGTTGTTCCATGCCTGCCGAACCGCTCCAGCCATTCACCTTCGAGTTCTTCACGCCGCCAGAATGGAAACCGAGAATGCAGAAGACCAATAGGGAACTGGTTTTGGGCGAGTTCAATGAAGCGACGATATTGTTTCTGGGCCGCGCCAACCGTGTTGCATATCCAGAGTACCACTCCCCCGTTCTGAGCAGCTCCTATCGCATTTTCGGTGGCTTTTTCCATAGGAAGAAAATCGACTTTGATGGTTCGTGAATTCGGCGGTGTTGCCGCTACTGGTTCGAGCGCGCAACCTTCGCTGCGCCCAGTGATGAGCGGATAGGAGAGTTCTGACATCTCCTGTCGCGCCTCCGGGGTATGAAACTATCTGAGCGCGTCGCTTTCCGGTAAGTGTGGCCGAGAGGATGATGACTGTGCAGCCTAGAGCCTTCGAGGGTTCTAATGAGTTTGTCGATGAGGGTTCCCGTGTACAGATCGTAAGAATGTACCTCATCGACAATCACCACCTTTCCAGCAAGGGCAAAATGTCGAACAAAGAAGTGCTTCGCGGCTACAATGCCCAAGCAAAGCCTGGTCCACAGTGCCGACACCAAAAGGGGCAATAAGTGCCCGCTTTGTCGAGGAAAACCAGTCCCTCCCGGCTCGCGCATCATCACTCACGCCATCTTGGCTTGTAGCAACCGGAGAAAAACCAGGCCTCTCATCCATTAGCCAGGAATTACCATGAATCAGGCGGCTTGGATTGGATGTGTGGCACATGCGCCGCACAAACTCACTCATGCGTAAGTGCATCCGATTGCTGGTCGCCTGTGTAGGAAGCGCGAAATAGATTCCGGTTGCTTTTCCGGAAGCAAGGAACTGATAGGCTACCCATAGAGCCGCCTCGGTCTTGCCCGTACCCATGGGTGCTTCAATGACGTAGACACCTGGTCGCCTTGACGCTAGCGAGCGTTTTCTCCTGCATCTCGTTCGGGGACCCACTGGCTCTCAGGGTTTTTCTGAATCATGGAACAGGTCATGAAACGAAAGGTTTTGAAGAATTTCAGTTTTCTGAAAGCCGATGGCATCGAGTGCGCTCCGAGCAAGAAAGGAGACATCTTCGTCGGCTGTTCTGCGCTGAGGCGAGAAGAAGCGTTCGTCGGAACCGATCCAGTCGGCAACTGGAGGTGAGCCCGGCGAGCCACCAAAGCGACGGCGACGTGTCGGATAGTTCAATAGGAGCATTAGCATTCTGCAAAGCGATCCCAGATCGTTCGGGCATTCGCCATGCCGCTCAGCATCCCAATCAATATGGCTGTTAGTCTCAGAAATTTGTCTTGGGCGGCAGGTATCCGCGATCATTGGGCAGGGTTCGAGACGACCATGATGGGCACCGAGCACTGCTGCAACAAATTTGGCCGTCTTCCGGTCGAATGCCTTTTTCGGTCAAGAAAAGCCTGAATTGCCGAGTGGGAAACCTTGCCGTGGTCCGATTCCATTGCCGTATCCCAACAGCCATTGCGGGCAATCTTTGCCAGACCATTCTCTTCAAGCCATGCTTCACACTTTCGCTGAAATCCAGGGGAAATCTTTCCAACGTCATGGAGACCAACAAGTGCGGCGATCACTGACGATTGCAAGCGAAAACGCTCAAGCATTACCGGCGAGGCGTCAGCAAGACAGCGTGCGACGCACCCTACGTTCACCATGTGGTCATGAACGGAGATCCCCGGCCTTCCCTCTGAGGTGGTTTTTGCCCAAAAGTGAGTCATGATCTCCCCATTGTTACTCCTAAGGGTCTCCGGTTCGGTCAGAAGCCAAAGTCATCATTGGTTGGCACCACCATCCAGCACCTCTGTCCTCCTACGTACCTTGCAGCGCCAGCCAGATTCGGGCAGTGAGCCGATTGGCAGATTGCGAATCAAGTTGAAGCGGGAAAACTGAGAGAGAACGTCCTGGCGCGCGTTCTGTATCTGAAGGCACGCTCGATCTCCTTGACCTTGACGACCTCGGCCAGTGGTGGCGTTCGTCTGCTGCAACCTGGGCAGCCTCCGCTACCTAACGCCGAGCCGGCTCCTGAGCATAGCTCTGGCAGATCCGCAAGGCAGTAGCTGCCTCCGGCGATTTCAAGACCGGATGGTGGCGAAGGCGCTCGCAGGCGATGGCCAGCCACTCCTTCCACCCAGTTAGCCACAGGTTGATGTCGCCCCCGCTGCCACCGCTGGCGAGCAGGTTGCCATCCGGACTGAAAGCGACCGAGAGCACCGCACCGCGGGGCGATCGCAACGGTGCTCCCACCGGGTTGCCTCGGCGGTCCCACAGTCTGATCGTTTGATCCATACTGCCGCTGGCGATCAGGTCGCCTCTGGGGTTAATTCGAACAGTGGTGACCTTGTCGCTGTGGGCCTTGATCGCAGGATTGAGCAGCCGGCCCGTGTCATCCCACAACCGCACGGCACCGTCTGCGCTTCCTGCAGCGACGAGCTTGCCATCCTGGCTGAGGTCGACCGAGTTCGCCACAATGTCCTCGATTCGAAAGCGCTCTCGCAGTTGGCCTGCTTCGAGATCCAGCACGCGCACCGTCCGATCCCGACTAGCGGCTATCAGGCGCCGCCCGTCCAAGCTGGCGGCGACTGCGCTGATCTCTTCCGGAAACACTGTCTGCGGACTGCTTAGCGGCTTGCCATCGAGAGTCCAGAACTGAAGGCGGCCGCTCGAGTCGCCGGTCAGAACGCGGGCAGGTTCAGCCAGCAGCCTCAAACAGGTGATTGAAGCGTTATCCGCCTGAAACTCGACCTCCAGTTCATCCGACTCGGTCCAAATCATGACGCCGCGCCGAGCCAATGCCACGATGCGATCTCCCGTTGGAGCGAACGCTGCCAGCCGTGGCTCATCAGTACCATGGAAGACGCCAGCCAGGTGTTTTCCAGAGGTGCTCCAGACCTGAACCGTGGGAATGCCTTGACTGTGGCGAGCGCCGGCGCTGGCGACGGCAGATCCGTCGGGCCGGAAGGCAACGCCAAACACAGCGCCGGCGTGTTGGCCGATCTGGCGAACCAACCCGTCGTCAATCTCCCACAGCCGTACCGTCGCGTCGCTGCTTCCGCTGGCTATGTAACGTCCGTCAGGGCTGAAGGCGATGGCACTAATCCGGTCCTGGTGGCCTCGAAAAGGTCCTGCGACGAGATTACCGAAGCGATCCCAGACCTGGACAGTACGGTCAGCACATCCTGCGGCGATCAGGTTGCCATCAGGGCTGAAGGCCACGGTTTCCGCCCGGGCGGGAAGGCTGCCGAACGGTCGGCCTGACGGATCGAATCGCAGTTGATGCGGATAGTTTCTCCATAGGCGCAATGCCCCGTCGTCGCCTATCGTGAGGGCGTAGTCCGGGTCTGGACCAAAGGCCAGCTTGCGAACCTGATCTTCGTAACCCCGAAAGGGGTTGTGAACCTGCTCACCACTCAGATCGAACAACGTGTAGCGGGCACCCAGCGCAGGATGCAGCCAATACGATTCAATGATTCGAGAGTTGGGGCTGAACGCAAAAGAAGGCCGAGCGCCTGCCCCATCCGGGCGGAAGGGCTTGCCTTGCGGCTTGCCGTCTGGAGTGTGGAGCCGAGCATTCCCGTCGTGATCGGTGCTCAGCAAACACCGTCCATCTGGGCTGGGAATGACCGAGAACACCGGGCCTGGATGAACAGGGATGGGGTCTCGAACGGCCTCACCCCGGAGGTTCCACAGGCGAACTGTGCCGTCTGAGCCGCCCGTGACCACGAGACCATCGGGGACAAAGGCGGCGCACGTGGCATGTTCTTCGTACGCCGCGAAAGCTCCGCCCAGCCTCTGCCCGCTCGTGTCGTAAACAGCTACTCTGCCACCGGAACTGCTGGCGATTAGCTGGCTGCTGTCCGCACTGAAGACAACTGAAGTCACCTCCGCCCCAGGATGGGCCAGCAGCTCGGCTCGCGGGTGACCCTGACGGTCCCAAAGCCGGACGTAACCGTCCGACCCTCCTGTGGCAATGACCTGACCATCGGGGCTGAACGCGGCGCTGCGAACAGAGCCAATCGAGCTCCCCAAGCGGCCTCCAAGTGGACCGCTGAGGTCCCAGAGGCGCACGCTTTTTTCTACGCCCAAGCTCAAGATCTGTGTCCCATCGGGGCTGAACTGCACTGAATGAACATGTCCTTGGGGAATCACGGTGTTCGAAGTCATGGGATGACCTTGGAAGACGTTCTTCTCCCGTGCGGTCTGGACGGCATCGAGAAGAGCCGACTGGATGGGGCTCAGGACTTCAGCGGGGAGCTCTTCCAGGTTCTGCCCGATCGCCTCGGTGGCGAGCACAAGTCCCTCCAGCGGACGCGTAGCCAACAGATTGGTTACGCGCGCTGCTTTCTCGCCCAGTTCGGCGCGAATGCGACGCTCATCGGCCAGCTGCCGCTGGCGGATGGCAACATACGCTGACCCGGACGCAATGACGGTCAGGGCGGCCAGCGAAGTTCCGGCCGCCCAAGCGATCTGCCTGGTCCGCCGGTGCTGCCGGACGTCCTCTCCGTCAAGCTCGTCCTTGGGTCTTTGGTGTAACGGCGCCGCGACATCCAGGACCACGGCTCGAAAGCGGGAGTGTCGCAATGAGAGGTCATTCTCATCCCGTGCCCACCGCAGATCCACGTACAACGGCTCGTCTTCAAAGCGGCCGCGCAGCAGCGGGGGAAGAGCGGAAGTGCGCTCCCAATCAAAGTCGCGGTCGTGGCTGGCCCAAACGAGTTCTCCTCCGGTGACCACGATGAGCAGGCGGTCCACGGAACGATGGTCCAGCCACCACTGGACCTCACGGTTCACCCACGGAGAGCGGGCACTCTCCGGCGAGGCCATCAACAGGAAATAGTCCGATTGAGCCAGGGCTGCCTCAATCGCTTTCCACAAGGCTGGATTGGCTGCCAGACTGGTTTTGTCGCGAAACACCGCCACGGCACGGAGCTTGTACCAGGGTTTGGCGAGTCGATGCAGAGCTGACTGCACGGCCGGGGCCAGCTTGCCATCAACCGCATGGCTGTAAGAGATGAATGCCCGGTAGGACATCGACCGGTTCGATGTTGAAGGTAGACCGTCGTTCGAAGACTGAAGCGCTACGACCTCTTCCTAGAGGTCTTTCAGGAAACAGTTCGCGGACGGCTTGTTTCTAAACCAAGAACAAATCTGAGAAGGTCGCCGTCTGATCTAAATTGACACACTTATTGACATGATCTCGAATTCTCAATGGAACGTCATGGGTTGAGCCACATGCAGATGTGGAAGTGACCAAGAAGTCCAGCTATTGATGTTTGTCTGCAGGAAGTTGGGATTCGCCGCCCAGAGTTTTTTGTTCCGACTCCTGCTTTAGCGATCGGTCGTGTCGAACCTTCGAGAGAATCTCTTGCCCCTCATCGGTCTTACCAAGCTTAATTAAGGTTCTGCCCAGCCAATACTGCGGCTCAACCTTTTCCGGCAACAATTGGGCGGCTTTGCGAAATAATTCAACTGATTCCTGGGGCCGCCCTAATTTCACGTAAGCCTGGCCAAGTCCCAGGTACGCTTCGCCGTAGGAGGGGTTCCGCTCTAAGGCCGCCTGAAAATGGGCAACCCCTTCCTGGGTTCGCTGCTGCTTGCGCGCAATGTCGCCTAAATAGAAATGGGCTGCGGCAGCATCAGGATTAATCCGTATCTCCTCTTTGAACGGCGCAATAGCTTGGTCCAGGCGCCCACTGCGCCAGTAAAGATAGCCCAGAGCGAAGTGTAAATCCGGCAGGTCCGGAGACGCGGCAATGGCTTTCTTAAACTCTTCTTCGGCGTCGCTCCGCTGTTCGACTGCATCGTGCGCTAACCCGAGAAGTTTGTGCACAAACGCCGAATCAGGATGGTGGCTAAGCAATTGCGCAAACACCTCCATGGCTTTCTGCGGCTGTTTGTTTTCCCGGTAAGCCTCGACTAACAGATAAAGGACTTCGTCGCTGTCTGCCCGGTCTCTTCGGGTTCGCTCCAGCTCTTCCGCCGCAAGCTTCCACTCTTTCAGTTGGTGATAACTCAACCCGAGCAGATAGTGAGCATCAGCGGAACGGTCTTTGAATTCTGTTCCCAAAACGAGATACGGAATCGCTTCTCTGAAATTCGCCGACCTGAAGAAAGCCAGCCCTAAGTTGAAACTGATTTCGGGATCCTTGGGACGTAAACGATCTGCTTCTCGGAATGCAGCCACGGCCTTCGGATAGTCTTGCTTCTGAAAATAGAGAGTGCCCAGGTTGTTGTAAGCACCGTACGCAGTGGGAGCCATCTTCAGGCCAACAACGTACTCGCCAATAGCCGCATCCAGCTTCCCTGCCCGGGCCAGTTGCGCTGCGCGGCCGAAGTGGGCTTCAGCGTTATCCTTAGAACCGACAATGGGAGGCTGGAGCAAAAGACACAGAAAGATGCCGCAGAACATCAACATCTTTGGGCGAGCCTCAGCATGACCAGACAGCATTGTAAGAAAGCTAAGTTCTAGAGTCTTACCTTTGCGCTGCACTCGAAAAAGAAGGGGATGTCATCATGACTTTGCCTTGCCGAATAACCGATACTGCTCGCCTATCCCTGACTAGGACCAAAGTCATACTAACCCTCTCCCGATCTGACTGATTTTCCAAGAATCACGAAGAGCACAAAGTTCTCGGGGCTGGTTTTACTTCGTGCCCTTCGCGTTCTGGGTGAAGTTCTAGAAATCGAACCGCAGACCAAACTCGAGAATGCGGGGTTCCATAGCACGGGTGATCTGACCAAAGTTCGCAGCGCCCACGGCTGTAGAGACCGCATCAAAGTTCGGATGATTCCAGATGTTGAAGGCCTCTACGCGAAATTCTATCTTGGCTCTTTCTTTGATCGGGAATACCTTGAATAGTGCCATGTTCCAGGTTTGCTCTCCAGGTCCCTGGATTAGCCCCGTTCCGGCATTTCCAAAGAATCCAAAGGGCGGCGCCACGAAAGCCTCCGTGTTGAACCACTTTTGAATGGTCTTGGGCCCTTCAACACTTGCCCCAGAGACCGCACTGGGGCGGGTTGCCAATCCTTGAGTTCCAGTAGCTATTGTTGGAGCAAAGACAAAGCCGCTCTGGATTACCGTAATTCCGGAGAATTTCCAGTTTCCAAATACCTGTCCCAAAAGGTCACTTCGGTTTTTCAAGAAGGGCAGCTCATAGATATATCCCGCGGTGAAGATGTGAGTCCTATCCCATCCCGGTCTTCCATACTCTGCGCCAAAGTTTCGAGAATTCTGAGCTCCCGTCGAAGTGTTTCTACCGTCGAAACCCCGGTCGGCTACGTCGGTCAGCCCCTTACCCCAAGTGTAAGCCGTGTTCAACATCAAGGGACCTGTTTTGTATTGAAACCCCATCTGCAGAGAATGGTAGTTCGAGGTTCCGGAATAACTACCCGCCCCATTGCCGTTGCTGAGGTTGCTCCAACCAACGAAGGGCCGGGTGAAGTTCGCAGAGACGATATTTTGGTTGAGACATGGATCAAAGTCGAACCCACTCGATGGGATGGCCTGGCCCGGTTGTAAGCACCCAGGGTCGGAGACGGAGGGTCCAGTCACCGGAACTTGGGAAATTAAAATCCATGTTCCCTTTGATATGGCGTGCGCCGCTGCCGACATAAGCCGCGTGAAATACCGTGTTAGGGCCAAGCTCCCGCTCTATCGTGAGATTCCAGGTCTGCGTCATCGTGGGCCGGTACACGGCGTTGGGAGGACCGATGATGCTCATTCCACTCGGCGTAATTGCCCCGGGGGAACCGGTGGTAGGATCACTGAAGGTGCCATTGAGGAGTGTTGTCCGTGTGACATAGGGAGGATTATTAATCCCTGTGTAGATACCAAACGGGATTCGGCCATACCCAATCCCGTAGCCACCGCGCAGAGCCGTTTTGCCGTCTCCAAAAACGTCCCAGGCGAAACCAAAGCGCGGCGCAAAGCCCCTTTTCCATGACTTGAAAATTCCGCGAGGCACACCGTCAATACCGGCAAATACCGCCCCATTCAGAAGGTCAGCCGGCTGCCCAGTGGCAGTCACCGGTACGCGATTATTGTCCAACACCAACGTACCATCTGGCTGGACCACAGGCGCTTTGGCCGGATCGTACCTCGCAGGGTCAAAATCGCTATAGGAATCGCCGTCCATCGTGTCGGGAGAGAAATAGACGTATCGTAATCCCAAGTTGAGCGTCAACCTCGGGGTCACTTTCCAGTCGTCCTGGAAGTAGGTTTCGAACTGGCGGTAATGGAATGAGCCGTACGGCTCCCCACTCTGCTGAGTGAAGGAACTGTTCAAACCCAGAAGAAAATCGCTCACAGGGTCGCCCGTGTGAACGCCGCTAAAAGCGTAGCTGCCCTCTTCTTGGCTGAACAAGTTCTGACGTTTGACGCCCCAGATGTAAAATGCTCCCGCCTGCAAAACGTGGCTGCCTTTAACCTTGCTGAAGTCGTCGGAAACGATCCCCTCCCCATCACTGCCGTCCACCGGCAACGGATACAGACCTAGGCCCGCCCAGCCTCTGGCAAGACTGATCGAAGGAATGGCGTTGCGGAAGTTACCTTGCGGATACGGATAGTTGATTTGGACGCCGGAGGGCAACGCCGTGTCCAGATCTGTCAAACGAGCTTTGGTTTGAGTTTGGACAAGGCTTACCGTGTTGATCGTGGTGGGAGAGATGTTAGCGGTAAACCGCAGCAGCGCGTTAAGCCCGGTCGTCTTAATGCTCTGGCTGGTTGTGGGAGCAGGATTTGGGCCCCACACCAGTGCCGGCGGTGAATCGACCACTTTTTCATACATGAAACGTCCCATCAGGCTGAACTTTTGATTGAAGTAGTGATCTACGCGATAGGTATCGTTTCGGCCGTCGATCTCGCTGGTGCCGGGATTGATATAGTTCAAGAATCCCCCTCCCGGATTATTCGGCAAGGGCCAGAACTGATTCATGATCGCGACTGCACTCTGATCAAAACAAGCAGTGTTGAGCCTGTTAGGTTGCGGGAGACAGTTAACACCGGGGTAGAGCCGGGAAAGATGAGCGGTAGCAACCGAGTCAAACGCCAGGCCCGTCGGATCCAGCGTCGGGCTAGTAGTAAAGTCGCCATTGCGCATTTCCTGCGGAATCATAGCTCCGCGCAAAGTTAAACCGCTGCGCCGTCGTCGCCACTCCTCGTTGACGAAGAAGAAAGTTTTGTCTTTGCGAATGGGACCGCCAATGGCGAAACCAAAGTTATTTTGCTTGAGCGGCGTTTTCTCTCCAGCTTCAAAAAAATTCTTAGCATCCAACGCATCATTGCGCAAAAACTCATATACGGCGCCATGGAATTTGTTCGTCCCTGACTTGGTCTCCACCATGATCTGAGCCGAACCGGCCATTCCGTACTTTGCGCTATAGCTGTCCTTTACGACGCGAAATTCCTGAATGGTGTCTAACGGATTGGTCACATTGAGGTTGATCATGTTGCCTGTATTCATGTTGTAAGCCCCGTCAACCGTATAGTGGCTGTATTCCCTTCCCAGTCCGTTGATCGAGACTGGAGTTTCTCCGGTCAAACCGCCGGCATTAAGCGAGCCGCCTCCCACGGATCGCCCGGTAATTGACCCGCTATTGACGCCGGGTATCAGCAACGCCAGACCCAGGAAATTGCGGCCGTTGAGCAAGAGATCCTGAACCTGCTGGCCGGTTATCACTCCAGCGGACTCTCCCGATTCCGTTTGGACCGCCACCGTTTGAGCCTGCACATCGATCTGTTGAGTGATCTCGCCCACCTCGAGCGCTACGTTGTGTCCCAAGCGCAAGCCGGGATCGACTTTGAGATTTTCAGCCTGGTGAGTCTTGAAGCCAGCTTTTCGCACCGAAACAGTGTAGTGGCCGGCGAGTAAACCCTCGAAGGTGTAAAAGCCGGTATCGCTTGTAGTACCAGTCTGAGATCTGCTGGTAGTCGTGTGTATTGCCGTCACCTCAGCCCCTGGTATGGTCGCACCCGAGGCGTCCGTGACGATCCCCTGAATTGCACCGGTGCTGGCTGCTTGTCCAAATGCATCGGGAACAAGGAGAACCAGGAACGAGCACAAAAGCAATACTCCCAAAGCGGCCGTATTCTTCAACTGCTGATGCATAAGCTCCCCCTTTCTTGCTTTTTGAAACTAGGTTTGGATGAGTTAGACGGTTGGGAAACAGTTCACCCTGTTGAACTGAGATATCGGTGCCACCAAATCTTCTCTCATAGGATCAAAAGTGACGTTCTTGCCTTTTGCTGCTGACACGCCATAGGCTTTATCCTCCCGGGCTCTTGGGCGTTGAGTCCGGTTGGACGATTTCACGCAACGACTTGAGCATCTCTTGCCGTTCTGTCATTTCCTGAGTACGGAACTGCTGGAAGGTAGTCATGGCCTGCTCGGCTCTGACTCTTTCTCCCAACCGGACATAGACTAGGCCCAGGCGTTAATGAGCTTCTGCCAAGTCGGGCCTCAGTTCAATTGCCCTTTCGAGAGCCTGGCGGGCCTCAGCGAGCCTCCTTTGTTGAGTGAGAGTTCGCGAAAAGATTCAAAATCGCCTCGGGGAACCGCTCCTGCGCAAACTGCGCCATTCCGTAGATACAATGGTAGAAAGGATTCTTGAGACTCAGGTTGAGCGCGAGAGCACAAAGGTTTTGGGGCTGGTTTACCTCTTCGTGCTCTCCGTGTTCTTGGTGAAGTTTCAGAAATCGAACCGCAAGCCGAATTCAAGAATCCGGGGTTCCATGGCGCGAGTGATTTCCCCAAAGTTGGCAGAGCCTAAAGCCGTGGAAACCGCATCGAAGTTCGGGTGATTCCAGATGTTGAAAGCCTCCACGCGAAATTCTATCTTGGCCCTTTCTTTGATGGGGAATGCCTTGAATAAGGCCCAATTCCAGGTCTGCTCACCAGGCCCCTGGATCAATCCAGTGCCGGCGTTTCCAAAGAATCCAAAGGGCGGCGCCACGAAAGCCTCCGTGTTGAACCATTTTTGAATGGTCTTGGGCCCTTCAACACTTGCCCCAGAGACCGCACTGGGGCGGGTTGCCAATCCTTGAGTTCCCGTAGCTATCGTTGGAGCAAAGACAAAGCCGCTCTGGATTACCGTAATTCCGGAGAATTTCCAGTTTCCAAATACCTGTCCCAAAAGGTCACTTCGGTTTCTCAAGAAAGGGAGCTCGTAGATGTATCCAGCGGTGAAGATGTGAGTCCTATCCCACCCAGGTCTTCCATACTCCGCATCAAAGTTTGCGAGAATTCTGAGCTCCGGCCGAAGTGTTTCTACCGTCAAAGCCACGGTCGGCTACGTCAGTCAGCACCTTGCCCCAAGTGTAAGCCGTGTTCAACGTCAAGGGACCTGTTTTGTATTGAAACCCCATCTGCAGAGAATGGTAGTTGGAGGTTCCGGAATAACTACCCGCCCCATTGCCGTTGCTGAGGTTGCTCCAACCAACGAAGGGCCGGGTGAAGTTCGCAGAGACGATGTTTTGGTTGAGACAGGGATCAAAGTCGAACCCACTCGATGGGATGGCCTGGCCCGGTTGTAAGCACCCAGGGTCGGAGACGGAGGGTGCAGTCACCGGAACGTGGAAAATTAAAATCCCTGTTCCCTTTGATGTGGCGTGTGCCGCTGCCCACATAGGCCACGCTGAGCACAGCATTCGGCATAAGTTCCCGCTCGATTGTCAGGTTCCAAGTCTGAATCATGGTAGGTCTGAATGTCGCGTTTGGAGGACCAACCATATTCATTCCTGTGGGGGTGATGGACCCGGGGGTACCAGCCGTTGGATCCGTCAGAGTACCATTGAGAAGGGTCACTGAAGTAATGAACGGGGGATTGTTCAAAGATACGTAGTTGCCAAAGGGAATTCGTCCATACCCAATCCCGTAGCCGCCGCGCAGAGCCGTTTTGCCGTCCCCAAAGACGTCCCAGGCAAGACCAAAACGCGGCGCAAAGCCCCTTTTCCATGACTTGAAAATTCCGCGAGGCACACCGTCCCCACCGGCAAATACCGCGCCATTCAGAAGGTCAGCCGGCTGCCCCGTGGCAGTCACCGGGACGCGATTGTTGTCCAGCACCAACGTACCATCTGCACGGACCACGGGCGCTTTGGCCGGATCGTACTTCTGGGGATCGAAGTCAGTATATCCATCACCCTCCAGAACGTCAGGACCGATATAGACATAGCGCAAGCCCAGGTTGAGGGTCAACCTGGAGTTCACTTTCCAATCATCCTGAAAGTAAGTTTCGAACTGGCGATAGCGGAAGTAACCTCGCCGCTCCCCGCTGGTTTGAAAGAACTGAGTGTTCAAACCCAGAAGGTAGTCACCAACAGGATCACCTGTGTGAACGCCGTTAAAGGTATATTGCCCCTCCGCGGTGCTGAACAAATTCTGGCGTTTGATGCCCCAGATGTACATCGCTCCTGCCTGCAAAACATGGTTGCCCTTCACTTTGCTAAAGTCATCGGAGAGCGTAACCTCGCCGTCACTGGCATCCACCGGTAGTGAGCTCGTTCCCATGCCGGACCAACCTCCGGCGAGAGTGATCGCAGGGGCGTGGTTGTGAGGGTCACCATTAAACGGTCGATTGAGGGTGACATCCGATGGTAACTCACCGTTTATAGCAGTCAATCGCGGTTTATCATGGGTTCCCACCATGCTAAGGGTGTTGATCATGGTCGGAGAAATGCTGGCAGTGAAGCGAAGCAGAGCATTGTAGCCGGTGGTCTTGATACTCTGGCTCGTTGTCGGAGCGGGATTGGGACCCCACACTAGAGCCGGCGGCGTGTCCACCACTTTTTCATACATGAAACGCCCCATCAGGCTATACTTTTGGTTAAAGTGATGATCGACGCGGTAGGTATCGTTTCGTCCGTCGATCTTATCCGCGCCGGGATTAACGTAGTTCAAGAAACCGCCCCCGGGATTATTGGGCAAAGGCCAGAAATTGTTCATCAAGCTAACTGCGTTCTGGTCAAAGCAGGCGGTGTTGAGCTGAGTGGGCGCCGGCAAGCAGTTGACACCTGGATAGAGCCGCTCAAGATGGGCTCTCCCAATATCGCTAAGAACCAAACCTCCCTCAGGCAGCGTCGGGCTATTGCTAAAATCGCCATTTCGCATTTCTTGAGGGATCATAGAACCACGCAAGGTTCGGCCGCTTCGCCGTCTTCTCCATTCCTCATTGACAAAGAAAAAGGTCTTATCTTTACGAATGGGGCCACCGATGGCAAATCCGAAGTTATTTTGCTTGAGTGGGGTTTTCTCTCCAGCTTCAAAAAAATTCTTAGCATCCAGCGCATCGTTGCGCAAGAACTCATACACGGCGCCGTGGAATTGGTTCGTTCCTGACTTGGACTCCACCATCACTTGCGCCGAACCCGCTACCCCGTATTTCGCACTGTAGCTGTCCTTCACAACGCGAAACTCCGAAATCGTGTCCAGAGGCGGAGTAACGTTGATGTTGATGTTGTTTCCGGTGTTCATATTGTAAGCGCCGTCGATGGTGTAGAGGCTATATTCTCTTCC
This sequence comes from uncultured Acidimicrobiia bacterium, assembly GCA_963752385.1. Taxonomy (GTDB): domain Bacteria; phylum Acidobacteriota; class Terriglobia; order Versatilivoradales; family Versatilivoraceae; genus CAVVYL01. The sequence goes on from CAVVYL010000027.1 coordinate 276,449, forward strand.
CAGTCCATTAATCGAGATGGGGGTCTCCCCAGTCAAACCTCCAGCATTGAGCGAGCCTCCTCCCACAGAGCGCCCGGTAATTGCAGAACTATTTACCCCGGGAACCAGCAGACCCAGACCTAGGAAGTTTCGCCCATTAAGCAGGAGATTCTGAACATGATCGCCGGTGATGATCCCAGCCGACTCTCCCGATTCCGTCTGGACCGCCACCGCTTCGGCCTGGACTTCAACCTGCTGGGTGATTTCTCCGACTTCCAAAGTTAGGTTATGTCCAGCGCGTAATCCGGGGTCCACCTTGACACCTTCGGCCACATGGGTTTTGAATCCTGCTTTGCTCGCTGAGACTCTATAAAGGCCAGCAACCAGGCCCTCGAGAGTGTAGAAACCGACGGTATTGGTCGTAGTAGTCTTCGAGACCTGTGTAGCGATGTGAGTCGCTGTTACCTCAGCGCCCGGAATGGTTGCACCCGTGGCATCCGTCACCGTTCCCAGAATGGCGCCAACGCTCGATGCCTGCCCAAACATCTTCGGGGTGAATAGCACCAGGCACGAGCAAAAAAGCAACAACCCAAGAACCATAATCTTGTCCCATTGGTGTTTATGCATATGCTCCCCTTTTTCCTTAGGTTAAGTTGGATTGAATTAAGGCAAATCATTGGGAAAAAGCTACCCTTGATGATTTGCGACGCTCACACTCTCGACTTGATTTTCCTAGCCGAGGGCCGATCACGGCATTCGCCTTAATGCTGGCATCCTTCTTGAGCATGCACCTCCTTTCGACACCGAACTTCTCTTCGAAGTTGAATTCTCGGGTGAGAGTCTTTGATCCGTTTCCTAACAGATAGGTGGAGGGTGAAGTGCAAAAGTTGAAACGTAAAAAGAGCATGAATCTTCATTGCGTTTTACGCTTTATGTTTCGCGTCTTACACCTCATCCCCCGGATTTTTTCGATGCATTCGGCTGCACCACCTCACGCAACGACTTGAGCATCTCTTGACGTTCTGTCATTTGCTGAGTACGGAACTGCTGGAATGTAGCCATGGCCTTCTCGGCGCTAACTTTTTCTCCCAACCGGGCATAGACTAGTGCCAGGCGGTAATGAGCCTCTGCCAAGTCGGGTCTCAGCTCGATTGCCTTTTCGAGAGCCTGGCGAGCCTCAGCAAGCCTACTTTGTTGAGTGAGAGCGCGGCCTAACTGGTAATAACCAAGTCCGTAAGAAGGGTCCAACGAGAGAGTGCGTTGAAAGGATTCAATCGCCTCGGGGAACCGCTGCTGCGCAAACTGCGCCATTCCGTAGATACAGTGGTAGAAGGGATTCTTGGGACTCAAGTTGAGCGCTCTGTTTAAGAAGGACTCAGCCTCTACAAATTGGCTTTGGGCAGTCTTGATAATGCCGAGTAAAAAGTAAGCTCGATCAAACTGAGGATCCAACCTCACAGCGGTATCTAGATACCTCAAAGCTATCTCATACTCATCTGCAATAAAGTAGCTAATAGCGATGCTATATGGGATCTCGGGAAAATTGGGATGAAGCTTGGCTGCCTTTTCGAGAATCTCTACTGCCTTCAGTTGCTCTCCTTGTTTTTGGTAAAAACGACCCAGGGTCAGCAGAAAGACGGAATTGCCGGGATCAAGTTGAATGGCTTGATGAATTGCATTAAAGGCGTCTTCTTGGCGGCCCAAGAGCATCTGAGTTTGTGCAAGGAAATAGTAATACTCAGGGTTGTTTGTAGCTTTTCCAGAAAGACATTGGAGAGCCTCAAACGCGTGCTCCACGTCCCCCTCTCGAAGGCTCGCATTAGCTAGGGGCAATTGAATTGTCGCATCGCAGGAGACCTGCCGGCTGGCTTTTTCCAGGTAAGCGCGAGCGGGCACGGGAAAATTATGGGCGAGGAAGGCGTTGCCAAGAGCCAGGTGAAACTCGGGAGATCGCTCAAACCGGCTGCTATCCAATTGGGCCTGCTTGAGGGCTTGCTCACTTCTTCCAGCACTCAAGTAGGCGCGAATCAGGTTTGCCGAAAGTTCTACACTAGCCGGACCTAACTGTGCGGCACGCTCTAGATACTGAGCAGCTTCGAGAGCGTCATTTCTTTCAAGTAGAAGAACCCCGAGATTATAAAGTCCATCCAGATGGCGGGGAGCCAGAGTCACGGCTTGTCTTAGCTCTTGAATTGCTTCGGATAGTTTGTTTTGCGAACTGTAGATCAAGCCCAAATTATAGTGAGCTTGGGCAGAACGCGGTTCAAGCAGCAGTGCCTGACGGAAGGCCTGCTCGGCCTCATGTTGCTGGCCCAAGTTCAAGCTGGCTAGACCAAGGTAGATAAAGCCTTCGGCACGGGTTTTGGCGCGCTGCGTTGCCAATAAGAACTGTTGCTTGGCGAGATCAAATTTCTGCTGACGAAGCAGGTTGATGCCGGTAGAAATATGAGTCTTCCATTGTTGATCAGCCGTTGCCGCTGGCTTCTGGGCCCAAAGAGAGCCTGACGCGAGAGGAAAACAGACAAGCGAGATTAGAAGGAGTCCTATCAGCATGGATCGGACAATTCAGGAACTAAACGCTCGGTACCTTGGGATAGTAGGAGAGGAACGACGCTTTGCTCATTGCTTATGAAATTCACCCGAAGGAACTTGTAAGGAATGCAAGAGAAACCGGCAACCTCAGGTCCGAACTTGACTTGAATTCATCTAGATTGATCGACCTATTCTGTTTGAATCAGGGAGATCATGTCAATAGGTGTGCAAGTTTTAATGATCCGAGCGCGTCGAATTCAGAGCACGAAGAGATTGGGTAGATGAATTGCGGCCCAGTGCGTGCCACGTGAAGGCATCACGGCCCAGAATTAGTTCACCAAGTGACAGGCTGCTGAAGAGCAGTGGGCCACGCGAGGGCGCAAGCCGAACAGGTTTGACCGCTCCTTCCTCTACTATCTGCCAGGGTCCGTTCTCACGGTTTTCGAGAGCCAAGATATTAGGGCAGAGAGACGAGACAGGTTCGCGTCCAGCAGAAGAGGAGATTACAATGTACTCTTCGAATCAGACAGCGTCATAATCAACCATCAAACCAGGGACGTCAGAAAGGAGAATCTCAATGCCATACGTGAATGTAGGTAAGGAAAACTCGGGTGACATCGATCTCTACTATGAAGATCATGGCTCGGGTAACCCTGTAGTGCTCATCCACGGATATCCACTGAGCGGTGCTTCCTGGGAGAAGCAGCTCCCGGTGCTTCTGGCTGCGGGTCACCGCGTCATCACTTATGACCGCAGAGGATTCGGCAAGTCCAGCCAGCCAACAGCGGGCTATAACTATGACACTTTCGCCGAGGACCTGCACAAGCTCGTGATAAAGCTCGAACTACGTGATTTTGCGCTGGTCGGCTTCTCGATGGGTGGCGGCGAAGTAGCGCGTTACATCGGAAAATATGGATCGAAGGGCGTGAGCAGGGCCGTCATTATTGGAGGAATTCCACCGTTCCTTCTGAAGACGGCCGACAATCCAGAAGGCGTAGACGGGAGTGTGTTCGAGGGGATCCAGAAAGCTGTGGCCGCGGACCGTTACGCGTTCTTCACCGAGTTTTTCAAGAACTTCTACAACACAGATGTTTTCCTGGGTAAGCGTATCAGCGAGCAGGCCGTCCAAGCCAGCTGGAACCTTGCCGCGGGCGCCTCTGCCGCGGCCAGTCTTGCCTGCGTGCCGACTTGGTATGAAGACTTCCGCAACGACTTGGCACGTATCGATGTCTCAACGTTGGTTATTCACGGCGACGCGGACCGGATTGTGCCCATGGCAGCGTCGGGACAGCGCACGGCCAAGCTGATCAAGGGAGCTCGCCTGGTGGCAATAAAGGATGGACCGCACGCCGTAAACTGGACCCATGCGCAGGAAGTGAACGACGAGCTGGCGAACTTCCTGGGAGCTGGGGTTGCGAAGCAAGCAGCCTCAGAGCCCCGTAAGGGAACAGTTGCGTAAGCTCATCTTCAAGTTGCCAATTCATCCCGAGGTGCCGTCTCAGCCCGGCACCTTCCCATCGCTGTACTAAAGAGCAAATACCGTCGGCGAACGCCTTCTTTTCGTTGACGATATACGACCGGACTCGTATCTCGTTCCCAGCCAAATCAACCGGTACGCGTTCGGCGATCGCAGCCGCATGACCCTTCGCCGACGACGGCTCACTCACGATCACATAGAGCGCGATTCGCCCGGCAAGGACAAGAAAGCCGAACTGGCTGCCGGCACTGGGCGGATTCATGCTGGCGCTCGCCTGTACCCGCCGAAGAAGGAAGTTGCCGATGGAACCTGGAAGCACCGGCGGTCAAGCGTGTCGGTTGATCGCAGGAAGGCAAGTTCATCCCGATCATGCGGCTGTACTGATCAAAAATTCCCCTCACTCCCATCGCCCCCGCGACAGTCGGGCTGCTGATTCGCGGCACCGACGTAAGATTTCCAAACTCCAGACGTCGCTCCGCGACGCAGGCAATACGATAGACGTCGGATCTGGGGGATGAATCTCTCCGCCTACCTCCGGAGCGTCGGTCTGTGACGCAGAAACTTAACGGGAATAGCAAACTCCGCCACTCCTGGTATCATGACCGTCACTTGCGGCCAATGAGAAGGTCGCATTTCGAGGAGTCTCAGTTCGAGGAAACTCATGAATAGAAAGACTAGGAATCCGGCCTGTGCGTTGCCACTGGTACGGTTGTTGTTGGTCTGGGCCTGCGCGTTGGGTGTCGTGTCGTCCGCGTGGAGCCTGACCCTGGCCGAGGAAGCTCCCCCGCTAAAGCGTGCGAAGATTGGCTTGGCCCTGAGCGGGGGTGGGGCCCGCGGCTTCGCGCACATCGGCGTTCTCCAGTGGCTTGAGGAGCATCGTGTCCCGGTAGACTATATCGCGGGGACGAGCATGGGCGGCCTGGTCGGCGGGCTGTATGCAATCGGGACAAGTCCGGCAGAACTCCGGGAATTGGTCGGCAGCCTCGACTGGGACACTCTATTGCGGGGGTACCCGGGCTTCCAACAGTTGAGTTACCGGCGCAAGGAGGACCGCCTGAATCTCCCGGGGCCGATCACGCTCGGTCTGCGGAATAGGGTCAAGTTCTCGACCGGGCTCAGCACGGGGATGGAGATTGGGCTGCTCTTCGACCGCCTGGCGCTGCCCTACGATAACGTCGGGAGCTTCGAACAGTTGCCAATCCCTTTTCGATGCGTTGCCACGGACCTGGTCGCGGCTGAGCCGGTCGTCCTCAAGGATGGTTCGCTCTCCCGCTCGCTGCGGGCGACCATGTCGATCCCCGCTCTGTTCACGCCAGTCGAGATCGCCGGGAAGATTCTCGCCGACGGCGGCGTCCTCAACAACGTGCCGACCGACGTCGTCAAGGAGATGGGAGCTGACGTCGTGATTGCCGTGGATATCGGGACGCCGCTCGGTGACAAAGAGTCGCTCAGCAACCTTTTTGGCGTGCTCAGCCAGACCAGTAGCGTGGCGTCGATGGAAAGCATCCGGCGCAATCTGCGGCTGGCCGACCTGCTCATCTCGCCGGACCTCGAACGATACACGCTGGTCGATTTCAACGCGAGCGCCGCCATCGCCGACCTCGGCTACAAGGGGGCTGAGCAGAAGGCGCGCCTGTTGCAAATCTTCAGCCTCAGTGAGCCCGAATGGCAGCAGCATCTCGCCCTGACGGCGCTCCCGCGTCCTGACCGAAGTGCCGGTGCCCGAGTTCGTCAGGATCGAGGGAGCCGAATCCAAGGGTAGCCGAGTCATCACCGCGGGCCTCAGCGAATGTAGACGGAAAGCCGATTGACCCGCAGATCCTGGGCAGCGAACTGACGAAGGTCTGGGGGACAGGCAGGTTTGAAACACTGAACTATGGCTGGATCCGCGAGAACGAGAAGACTGGCCTGCTGATTCGAGCGCAGGAGAAGAGCTACGGCCCGCCCTTCCTCGACCTCGGGCTGCTGATCAACAACACTGCCACCGATGATGCGGAGGTTAACCTCCTCGCGCGTCTGACCTTCCAAGACCTGGGCCGTGCCAACACGGAATGGCGCACCGATTTGAGTCTCGGCTCACGGATCCTGATCGGAACGGAGTACTTCCACCCGCTCGGTGGGAGCCGCTTTTTCATAGCGCCGGCGGCCTCATACGACAACTTGCAGCAGAATATCTTTGCTGGCGGCGATAAGATCGCCGAGTATAAGCAGAAGACCGCGAAGATTGGTGGTGATCTCGGCTACAGCCTCAACGCGAGAAACGAGATGAGGCTTGGCTACTCGATCGCTCACATCAACGCCGAGCGAACCATCGGCGATCCCATACTGCCCAATGTGAGGGGCACTCAGAGCGCCGCGACTTTCCGCTGGAACTACCTCGGGCAAAACAGTCCCCATTTCCCGACGCGCGGCCTGTTCGTGCGCAGCACGGCCAGTTGGTTCTTCAAGAGTCCGGGCGCGGATATTGGATTCCCGCAGGCTGAAGCCAGGGCTATCTACGCTCACCGCCTAGACGAGGAAAACATCTTGATTTTTGGCGGCGCAGGAGGGACGACATTCACTAAGACGGCGTCGCCTTTTGAGAAGTTTGCCCTCGGTGGCCTGTTCCGCCTGGGCGGTTATGGCCGCGATGAATTCCGCGGTGACCACTACATGTTCGGCCAACTGGGCTACCTGCGCCGTCTTTACCGGCTCCCTCCATTTATAGGTGGGAGCATCTTCGCCAGCGGCTGGTATGACGGCGGGAGTGCCTTCGATGATCTCGACTCGGCTAAATACTACATGAGCGGGACGGGCGGCCTCCTCGTCGAGACGCGGCTCGGGCCCGTTTTTGTCGGTGGCAGTTGGGCCGAAGGCGGGCAGGGGAAGTTCTACATCGCCCTCGGGAGGATTTTCTAGATCAACCTGAGAAAGGAACGCACTCGTGAGCAAACAACCCACTAGTTCACCCGTCATCGCACTACTGCTGTTGTTACTTGCGCAAGTAGCTTTCGGGCAGGCTCAGCAACCCGCTCCACAGACTGAAGAGCCACAAGCCGGCCAAGCGGCCGACGAGGATCTAGCCTCGAAAGTTGTTGATCCGACCGCTATACTGTCGACGCTCACTTTCCAGAATACCTTCACGCCTTCGCACTGGGGGATTGACGACAAAGCGAACCAGATGCTGTTCCAAGCCGTCGTCCCCTTTAAGGTCTGGGACGTGCAGAACATCGGCCGCGTCCGAGTGCCTTACATCACGAGCAGCCCTCTGGGAACAAGGGGCTTGTCTGACGTGGCGCTCCTGGACATCGTGGTCCTCCGGCAAGAATGGGGGAATTTGTTTATGGGAGGGGTGGCTGATGTGGGCGCCAACAAAGGTCCGGGCGTAGATACCTTCGCTCTGGGCCCCACGGTCGGTGTCGTTCTGAAGAAGGGCAGATGGACCTACGGATTTCTCAATCAGAACCTGTTCAGCGCTGATGACGTCGCGACCGCACAGATTCAGCCCATTCTGGCCTACACCTTCAGCAAGAAGGTGAGCGTTGCGTTGGGAGACTTGCAGTATACCTACGACTGGAAAAAGGACCGTTGGGTTTTTCTCCCGGTGGGATTTCAGATCAACTACATCGCCAGGCTGGCCAAACAGCCTATGCGGTTCTTCGTCAACCCGCAATACAACCTGAAGAACGAGTTTGGGTCGCAGAAGTGGACGATCACCGGCGGGTTTGCGTTTATTGTAAGATAGACCTGAATACGAGGTCCTTCTGCCCCGCCATGAGCCAAAGGCCGAGTAAGTAGAATGTCATCTGGTCTCCGCTCATGGACATTGGGCACTCCGGGAACATCCCGATTCGTATGCTCCGAGCGGAGGACCTTGATGACACCAACCGGTTGGAGTGGCGCTGCGTGCTTCCGCTGAACCTGGGCGTTTAAGCAGCTCGTGTTTGCTGACGTTCGCAAACGTGGACAAACCAGTCCTGGAGGCTAAACCCATGGGTAACCAACAAACGCAAAAGTCTGTCTATGTTTTCGGGCATTCGGAAAGTGAGCTACGGCGTCTCATTGACCAATCCCAGTTCTTCGGTGGCTTAACTGAGCAGGTCTTCCTCAGTGCGGGTCTCGCCAGCGGGATGCGGGTGCTTGATGTTGGCTGTGGAGCCGGGGATGTCTCCTTTCTCGCGGCCAAACTCGTCGGCGCATCCGGGAGGGTTCTGGGAATGGACAAATCCTCTGCGTCTATCGCCGTCGCACGAGAGCGCGCGGAGGCAGCAAAGCTCCAGAACGTGACCTTCATCCAAGGAGATGTGGCCGATCTTTCTTTGAAGGACTCCTTTGATGCGGTGGTGGGTCGCCTCGTTCTGATGTACCTGCCTGATCCCGTGGCAGCACTCCGCCGAATGGCCAATCATGTTCGGACCGATGGCTTGATCATCTTTCACGAAATGGATACGGCTGGGTTTCGCTCCCTGCCTTACTCCCCTGTCTTTGAAAAATGTGCCGGCTGGATCAACGAGACCTGCCGGCGGGGTGGCATCGAAACACAGATGGGGCTCAAGCTCTACCAGACGTTTCTCAGCGCTGGGCTGCCCGCGCCACAAATGATATTGGGGGCGCGCATCGAAGGCGGCCAGAACTCCCCCGCTTATGAGTATGTCGCGCAGACAGTGCGCAGTTTGCTGCCGATGATGGAGCAGTTCGGGGTGGCGAAGGCCGAGGAGGTGCAGATTGAGACGCTCGCGCAGCGCATGCGCGATGAAGTGACTACAGGAGGCGGAGTCATCGTCATACCTCCGCTCGTCGGAGCATGGGCGCGCAAGCCACTCTGAACGTGATGCTCTCTGTAAACCTGAGGAGGTGTTCTAACTCAGGCGTTGCGGCCGACTGGGAAGAAGTTGCGAGCGGCCGAACGACGTTTTGGGCCATCTGAAGGCTGACGGGAAAGCCGGGCAAGTGCCACTTCAGACCAGAGCGCGACCCGATCCCAGTTGCATGCGTTCATTCTGTCCAACTCCAAAAGGTCCCGCATCATCGCAAGATTCGTGCGACCTACTTTGGACGTTTGAATGACGATGAGAGCGGATATGACGGCCAGAACGCGGGTGTGGGGTCCACTCGAGTCGAGTGTAAAGGGGCATCAGGTCTGCCCATTGTTAGGCACTGCAGCTCAGCGCTGATAGGACCAGCTCCGCCCGAGCTCGCAACTGGTCAGCTCGCTGCAGACCCAGCCGCTCTTGGACCCAGGCGTATCCGGCCGACAGGCCCGAGCAGCGTCGCAGGTTGTGTGCGTCAGTCGCTAGGACAGCTTCCGGGTAGGACCGGAGCAGCCTCTCTCCGAAGGACCGCGGCGCCGGCCCGTGGTTGCCCAGCAGCGAATCAGCGGTCACTTGCAGCCACGCGCCGGCCTCGACGAGCGCTCGGAGGCGTTTGGGGTTCTCCTCGAAGAATCTGTGCCGCTCTGGGTGAGCTACGATCGGCGTCATACTCTGCTGATGGAGCCAAGAGACCAGCTCCGGTGCATCGGAAGGGTAGAGCTCCTCCATCCAGTTGAATTCCAGCAGGGTGAAGGCGCGGCCGTCGCCGAGGTGGCAGTACAAGCCAGCCTCGAAGTCGCGGCGGTACGTAGCGGTGTCTGTGACCTGCACCTCTGACCCCGGCAGGATGGTCAGCGGTACGCAGGCCCGGGCGAGTTCCTCCTTCAAGCGGGTGACGTGCGGCAGGATGTCTGGCCGCAGTAGCCGGGCGAGGCCGTGGCAATGCGGCGTTGCGACGACGTGGGTGATTCCGTCCCTCAGGCAGAACCGGCACATCGCCAGTGCCTCGTCCAATGACGTAGCGCCGTCATCAACCTCTGGGAGGATATGGCTGTGCAAGTCGAGCACTACTCCCCCTCAACTCTCACCTGTAGTTGCATCTAGCGAGATTTTCACGGTTCAGTTGGAGACACGCAAAGGAATGAAACCCGGTTGGCAGCTCGGCTACTTACGCAATCCTCTTGTCCATTCGCACAGGCGACCTGGGAGAAGCCCGCAACACGAACCTGGACGGTGAAGTTGCCACCAAGATCCCAAACAGCTTGCCGGGGGACGCCGATCGTGTCGTTAGATTCGAGCGATGCTCCGCCACGAGTGCAGCAAACCGGAACCACCTCGGCTACCTCGCAAACGAAGCCAGTTCCACTAAGGACAACATGACGACGAAAAGGCTGGACCGGATGAAGCTTCAGACGCCCTATGTTACGAGAGCTGTATGATTCGGTCGGCGGTACCGAGAGAAGATGTGCCTCGTTGAGTACTCGAATGGGCGGGAGCTGTTGCCCTCAAGCCGCAAGCCGGTTCGTCTACGCTCTTCTCGCTCCAATCGCCCTCCCGAAGAGGCCTCTCACCCAGGCGCCGAAACATTTCAACAGACCTTCCGGACCAAAAAATGCTATTCTCCCACGGACACCGAAAAGCGACTTCCTATTTCTTCCAAGGCTCCTCTTCTGACAAGGTTGTCATGGAAAAGCTCTATAACGGCGAACTTGGCCAACGGTCGACTACTTTGGAGTCTCGCCTTCGACTAGTCATCGACACGATTCCAGAGCAGGTTTGGAGTGCTCTGCCTGACGGCTCCATTGATTTCGTGAATCAGCGTTGGCAGGACTATACAGGCATGTCTTTGGAGGAGGGGTTCGGCTGGGGTGCAACGGTCGCAGCTCATTCTGAAGATCTCCCGATGCTTATGGACGAATGGCGCAGAGCCGTGGCGACGGGTGAACCTTTCGAGCGGGAAGCACGCTTTCGGCGAGCTGATGGGGAGTACCGCTGGTTCCTGCTCCGTGCCGTGCCGCTGCGCGACGAGCTGGGGAGCATCGTCAGATGGTACGGCACGAGCATCGATATCGAAGAGCGGAAACAGGCGGAAGGGATTCGAACCGCGCAGGCACGCCAAGCAAGCATTCGCGCCGATGTCAGCGCGGCGTTCTCGAAACCGGCCTCACTCAGAGGGACTCTCGGCCCATGCGTCGAGGCGATCGTCCGGCACCTCGACGCAGCGTTTGCTCGAGTATGGACGCTTCGCAAAGACCAGCAGACGCTGGAGCTGCAGGCCAGCGCCGGGATGTACACGCACCTCGACGGTCCACATAGCCGTGTCCCAGTCGGGAAGCTGAAAATTGGTCTGATTGCTGAAGAGAAGCAGCCTCACCTGACCAATGAAGTGCTAAACGACCCACGCGTGAGTGACAAGGAGTGGGCCGCAAGGGAGGGATTGATTTCCTTCGCCGGCTATCCGCTGATCGTCGAGGATCGCCTCGTCGGAGTGATGGCGATGTTCTCTCGCAATCGACTTTCCACCGACGTACTCGAAGCTCTCGCATCGGTCGCGGGCCTCGTCGCACAGGGCATCGAGCGCAAGCGGGCTGAAGAGGAGTTGCGCGAGAGCCAAGCGCGATTCCGGGTGCGGGCAGAGCAGGCCCTCGAGGAAACCGGACTGCGCCTGGCCGCCCAGAGCAAGGCCCTTACCGAGCTGACGGCCACGCAGGCGCGCGGCTCGGTGGGATTCGATGAGAGGCTCGGCGTCATCCTCGAGTCGTGCTCGCACACGCTTGGCGTGGAGAGAGTCAGTGTCTGGGAGTTCTCGAAGGATCGCTCCAGCATCCGTTGCGTCGATCTCTTCGAAGCGACACCGGCGCGCCATACCTTTGGCCTGTCGCTTCCCCGTGACCGCTATCCGGAATATTTCGCCGCCATCGAGCGAGAGCGGCTCATCGCCGCCGGTGACGCGCATGTCGACGGGCGGACGCGCGAGTTCTCCGAGAACTACCTCCTGCCCAACGGCATCGGCGCTATGCTCGATGTACCCTTACATCAGGACGACGTCGCGGTCGGCGTGCTGTGCCTCGAGCATGTCGGCGGCGAGCGCCCCTGGTTCGCTGACGAGCGGAACTTCGCCCTGTCTGTGGCGAATCTCGTCGCGGCAGCTTCGGCCGACGAGGATCGCCGCAGGGCCCTTCGGAGACTGGCCGACAGCGAGGAACTGTCCCGCCTGGTGGTCGACACCGCGCACGACGCGTTCATCGGCATGGGCTCGGACGGTCGCATCGTCTCCTGGAACGCTCAGGCGGAAGTCACCTTCGGATGGTCGCGCGCCGAAGTGATGGGCCGTCCGCTGGTGGAGACGGTCATCCCCGTCACATTCCGCGAGGCTCATCTGGCGGGTATGCGACGGTTCCACGAGTCGGGCGAGGCTCCCGTGGTCGGCCGGCTCATCGAGTTGGTCGGGCTGCATCGCGACGGGCACGAGTTTCCAATCGAGATCACGATCACCAAGCCGATCACGCGTGGCGACGGCTTCTTCTTCGGCGCCTTCCTGCGCGACATCTCGGATCGGCGCCGGCGCGAGCAGGAGCTGAGGCAGGCAATAGATTCGGCAGAGGCGGCGACGCGCGCCAAGAGTGAGTTCCTCGCTAACATGAGTCACGAGCTGCGCACGCCGCTGAACGGCGTGCTGGGCTACGCGCAGCTCCTGCGGCGCGATCGGACTCTGCCGATCGGCCATCAGGAGGCGGTGGACGCGATTGCCCAATGCGGCGGGCACCTGCTGGACCTGATCAACGATGTCCTCGACCTGTCGAAGATCGAGGCAGGTAAAATGGAGCTGGACCCCGTCGCAACCGATCTGCGCCAGCTCGTCGTGGACGTGCGGCAGTTGATAGCGGAGTCCGCGCGGCGAAGAGGACTTGGCTTCGAGATCCGCCTTGCCGCGGATCTGCCACGCCTGGTCGTGCTCGACGGTCGCCACCTGCGCCAGATCCTCATCAACCTGTTGGGCAACGCCGTGAAGTTCACGCACCAGGGCGGCGTCGCGCTGGCTATTTCACGGAGGGACGGCCGGTTGCGGTTCGACGTGTCCGACACCGGGATAGGAATCGACGCGGCAAGCGTCGGAATCATCTTCGAAGCGTTCCGCCAGACGCGTGCCGGCGCGGAGGAGGGCGGCACGGGACTCGGGCTCACCATCAGCCAGCGGCTCGTGCGCGCAATGGGAGGCGAGCTTCAAGTGGAGAGTGGGCCGGAAAGAGGGAGTCACTTCTGGTTCGATGTGCCGCTTGTCGTAGGCGAGCCCGTCACGGCGCAGGCCGCGTCGGAAATCGACGATTTCGATGCCGCTCCAGCCAAGCGGCTCGCCGCGGGTCAAGACATCACCGCCCTTGTCGTAGACGACCATACCATCAGCCGCCGTATCATGGGAATCCTGCTGGAGAGCATCGGCATCCAGGCAATCACGGCAGCCGACGGCGCCGAGGGGATCGAGCTGGCGCAGCGGCATCGCCCAGAGGTGATCCTGATGGACCTGCGCATGAAGGGGATGAACGGAATCGAGGCAACCCGTCGCTTGCAAGAGGACGCGGCCACGGCTTCTATTCCGGTGCTGGCCGTCACCGCAAGTCCCTTCGAGAATGCCCGAGGCGCCGCCCTTGCGGCGGGCTGCCGCGAGTTCCTCACTAAACCCGTGCGGGCAGCTGACCTGATGGGAGCGCTCGAGCGTCACCTGGGTGTGCGCTTCGAGGCGGTGGCAGCGCCTGGTTCCAGGGTCGAGGAAGAGGTGGACGATCTACAAGCCTCGGCGGCGCTCGCCGGGGTTGCCGAGAGACTGCTCGAGTCGGCAGCGATCGGCAGCATCTCGGACTTGCACGCGATCGCTCAGGAGTTGACGCAGGGGGATCCGCAGCAAGCGCGCCTGGGGCACCGCCTCGCCCGGCTGGTGAACGAGTTCGAGTTCGACGCGATCGTGCGGCTCGCTTCGGGAGGACAGGTTGGCGATGGCCCTGCCGCGGAATGAGGCGCTTGACGCCCCGACGATCCTGGTCGTCGACGACACGCCGATGAACCTGTCGGTGCTCGTGCGCATTCTGGAAGGCTCAGGTTACAGGATCCTCGTCGCGCGCAACGGTCGCGCCGCCCTCGAGATCGCGCGACGGACGCGGCCGGACCTGATGATGCTGGACGTGGTGATGCCGGAGCTGAACGGTTTCGACGTGTGCCGCGCCCTGAAGCAGGACGCCGCCACCCGCGAGACGATCGTCATCTTCCTCTCCGCGCTCGGAGAGGTGGCTGATAAGGTCTCAGGGCTGGAGCTGGGTGCGGCTGACTACATCACCAAGCCGTTTCAGAGCCAGGAGGTACTCGCCCGCGTTCGCGGACACCTGTTGCGCAAGCAGCTCGAGCGCGAGCTGCGGCTCAACCGCGACAGGCTCGCGGAGGAACTGCGTAGCGCAGGAGAGATGCAGCGGTTGCTGCTGCCCCGGACGCTGCCAGGAAACGGGAGTGTGACATTCGCAGCCTACTACAAGACGAGTTTGCACGCCGGTGGTGACTACTATGACGTTATCACGCTCGACACAGGACGGGTTGGGGTATTTGTGGCGGACGTCTCGGGACACGGCGCTAGGGCCGCCATCATCATGGCAATGATGCGCACGCTGCTGCACTCCTCGAACAGCCCACTCGAAGATCCCGCGCGAGTTCTCGATGGAATGAACCATCACTTCGCCTACCTGAGAGAGACTTCGCTGTTCGCGACGGCCCTCTATGCCGTGATCGACCCCGCCGTTGCCCGCATGCGGATCGCCTGCGCGGGACACCCGCCACCCTTGCTGCTAAGGGAGGGACAACCGATCTCGCCGCTGTCCTGCGACACGACGTTTCCTCTCTTTATGTTCGATCTGAAGTCGGTGCCGGTTTCGGATCACGAGCTACGGCCAGGGGACCGGCTCGTCTTCTATACTGACGGGATCACCGAGCGCCAGACCATCTCGCGCGACATGTTCGGCCTTGAAAGGCTGATGGAAAAGCTCGCTCGCTACGCTGCGAGCGACCCAGAACATCTCCTCGGGCGCGTTATCGAGGAGGTTGAGTCGTTCGCTGATGGACACGAGCCAGACGACGATCAGACACTCCTGCTCGCATCGCTATACTGATCAAGCGGCAGTTTGCCGCGCCTCGCCGCCATCGACCAACCGCCTTCGAACATCATGTTGTGATTGGGTGATACCCGAAGCATGGGAAATGAGACTGGCCATCATGCTTTTGTCCTATCAAAACGGCTCGCGCGTTTGAAAGCTGCTGCCAGATGCTGCAGAAATCGCGAGCTCACGGTAGGATCGGTTGATTACTTCCAGCAAGCTGCCATCCATTTCCGAAAGTCACCGTCTCCGCCTACTATGATCAGTTCAGGTGTCTCGATTTGCTTAGCTGCCATTTCCGGATCAGCCACCAAATCGGTGGTGTCAACCACGAACTTCCCGCCCCCAAAACGGATCAAAGCCCAGCTCTCCATTTGGTGGATAACCTCCACCTGGAGCCCAAAGTAAATAGCCGTCCTCAAGGTCTGTACCTCTGGATTCATGTCGACCTCCTTAGAATCCTTTATTGGCTACGGTTGAGGCTGGCTGATTGGATTTCCGTGATGTCGTACTGCCTGCGTAAGCCTGATCGCGATCCCTGGAATAGCCGCTCGCGGACTGAGTCGCGAGTCTGTTCACCTTTTTATGACAAAGGAAGAAGCGTTGCTTGGAGGTGACAGACAAAACCGTCAAAATGAACGGTTGAGAGGAACAGATTTTGGAGAGGAAAGGTCAGGCCTGCGACGCTCTGGTCAGAGCGAGCCGCGTGCGGTGCACTTGGCCGCCTTCCTTGCTCAGAGCGAACCCTCACTCATAGCCTAACTTCAGGTCCCAACATGATCTTTGGGACCACGGGGTCGCTCTCCTGAGTCACTGAGCTCTTGGGCCTTGCTTGCACGTTGACATGCCAGAACACGAGGGGATATTCTTCTTGGGTCTGTTCTCCTCGAAGAGCTTTGCCACCCAAGGATCGGCTGCAATGAAGTCTCTCATTCACCTCACGTTCTTTCTGGTTCTCTTGTTGACCCCGATCGCGGTCTACGGAGAAAAAAGAGACAGTGTGCAGTTTGGGCGTGACATTGTGGTTGAGGCTGGGGATGAGATCGGAGACGCTGTCTGTTTCGGTTGTTCAATCCGTGTGCATGGCGCCCTCAACGGCGATGCAGTTGCCCTTTGGGGTAACATTGAGATCTCCGCTATGGTTTCAGGCGACGCCGTGGCGATCGGCGGAGATATTCGGCTGACTCAGGGCGCGACAGTTGGCGGAGACGCGGTGGCTGTTGCCGGAAAGGTAGAGCGTGACGCAGAAGCAAACCTCGGAGGAGAAAGCGTATCTCTGCCGGGTCTCGGCAAATACATCTTGCTTGGACTTCTCGCGATGGCCACGTGCAATATTCTATTAGTAGCGCTCGGGTATTTGATCATGGGTGGACAGCGCGTCGGAGTCCTAGAGAGCACCGTACGAGAACATGCAGGGCTTTCCCTACTGACGGGCATCGGAGTGATGATCGCCACAGTCGTCTTGCTTGTCATCGCCTCGATGGTGGGACCCCTCACGCCCATTCTGGTTGTCGTAATCGCCTTGGCAGGGCTCGTCACGTTACTGATAGGATACACCGGCATGAGTTGCCGGCTGGGCAAGACTCTGACTCAAGGAAGTGACACATTGGGAGCAGCTTGTCTCGGCGCCCTGCTGATCACTCTGCTTCAATTCGTCCCGTTCCTGGGAGTGCTTTTTGGCCTGATCTTCGCCTTGCTGGCTGCGGGCAGCGCAGCTTTGAGTGGCTATGGCAAAGCGCCTGACTGGTTAGCGAACCAATTCGCCACAAGACAACCAGTTCCTCCCCCATCTCGCCCCCGTGGCACCAACTGAGAAAGCTGTCGGACTGATTCTTCTCAACGTTCTCGGCAGGGCCTGCTGCAGCGACAGGATCGGATACGCCACATCGCGCCGCCAATCCTCCTCTATGTCGATGAAGATCGCGGCATCTCTAATGATCCAAGGTGCAGATTCGTGAGATGATTCAATCAGTGGGGCTGACAGAGATGGAAGAAGAACCGAGGCATGTCCGACATCTATTTTGCGGAGCCTAGGTCTCTGGTAGTTGAAGCCCTGTGGGGCCTGGACACCAGCGAATGTTTTTCCTTTGAACGAGAGTCCGAGTGATGCGAACAGGAAACTGGTTGCTAAGAATTGGTCTACTCGCCTTGCTCGTATTCGGGCGGGAAATGGTTTCCTTGAAACGGGTGGAAAAGGGACCGGCCCACGAATGGCCGCACTACGGCAGGGATTCGGGAGGAAGCAAGTATTCCCCCCTGGATCAGATCAGCCGTGAGAATGTGAAGCAGCTCAAAGTTGCCTGGGCTTTTCATACAGGAGATATCCCTGACGAGAAGATGGCAGCTACGTTTGAGTGCACGCCTCTGGTGGTGGATGGAGTGATGTACGTTACCACCGCATTCTCAAGAGTGATTGCACTTGAATCAGAGACTGGTAAGGTGCTATGGAGGTTTGATCCCAAGATCGACATCAGTAAACGATCTTACGCTTTTGCCAATCGTGGTGTGGCTTTATGGAAGAATGGCACAGAAGGCCGAGTGTTTCTGGCGACGCTTCGCGGAAAGCTTTGGGCGTTGGACGCTCGGAACGGCAAACCGATCGATGGTTTCGGAGATAGCGGTCAGGTTGACTTGGCGACAGGAATGGTCCCGGAAGGCCCAGACCGATACTATGGGGTGACCTCCCCACCTGTTGTTTACAGAGACTTGGTCATCGTGGGGTCCACTGTTCCCGATAGTTTGCCGCAGGGGCCTAGCGGAGATGTAAGGGCCTTCGATGCGCTTACCGGCAGGATGGTTTGGCGATTTCACACGGTTCCGCAACCAAGGGAGTTCGGTGGCGACACCTGGGAGAAAGACTCCTGGCGGGATCGTGGCGGCACCAACGTGTGGGCACCGATGAGCTGCGATGAGGAACGAGGGATTGTTTACCTTCCTGTCTCGGCCTCGGCTGCTGACCGCTACGGGGGAGACCGAAAAGGAGCGAATCTCTTCTCGAACTCTCTCGTGGCACTGGATGCGAAGACAGGCAAACGTTTGTGGCACTACCAAATCGTGCACCACGATCTTTGGGATTATGACCTGCCGGCCCAACCCAATCTGATTTCGATCCGCCGAGACGGTCGCGCAATTCCGGCTGTGGCTCAAATCACTAAGATGGGTTTGCTCTTTGTCTTTGATCGCATCACAGGCGAGCCGCTTTTCGGAATCGAAGAGCGGCCTGTGCCTGTGAGTGAAATCCCAGGCGAAGAGGCTTGGCCCACACAGCCGTTTCCAGTGAAGCCTCCGCCAATCGCACGGCTGAGCATCACCGCCGACGAGATTACAGACGTGACTCCAGAGTCCCGTGCCGAATGCCTGGAGATTCTAAAAGACTCAGTGTTGGGCCAGCCCTACCAACCTCCCGGGTTCAAGACCACGATCATCTTTCCGGGCACGATGGGCGGTCCCAATTGGGGCGGGGCATCTTATGATCCGGTCTCGAATCTCCTTTTTGTGAACTCGCAGGATACCGCCCAGGTGATTGGGATGATGAAGGCCAAGGAAGGGAGTCGCCTGCCGTATGTTCCTCGTGGAAATGCTTTTGGCCGATTCTGGGATTCGAAGCACTATCCTTGCCAGAAGCCTCCGTGGGGAACCTTGACCGCGGTCGACTTAAACCGCGGCAGCCTTCGCTGGCAGGTACCCCTAGGCATTGTTGAAGAACTCGTCGCGAAGGGCATTCCTCCGACAGGTACGTCCAATGTAGGCGGCTCGATAGTTACGGCCGGAGGCCTGGTCTTCATTGCTGCAACCAATGATCGCCGCTTTCGCGCTTTCGACAAAGAGACAGGAGAGGAGCTCTGGGTAACGAAACTCGATGCCAGCGGGCATGCTACTCCGATGACCTTCTTGGGACCCAAGACCGGAAAGCAATTTGTCGTCATTGCCGCTGGAGGGGGAAGCCGGTACAACCAGGGGCATGGCGATTTGCTAACGGCGTTTGCGCTGCAGCCCGAGGGGCCATCATACTTGCCGAAGATAACGAGCACGGAAACCCGGATCATCTCATCCGGCCCAGGCAGCGAACCTCGCAACCTGGCGGCACCGGCTCAAGCGATGTCGCAGCCAGTTGCCTTCAGCCATAAGCGGCACAGCAGCCAGCTTCAGCTGGAATGCGATGTTTGTCATCCCACCGCTTCGACCGGGGAACTGGCCCAGATGCCGGCCGCGAGCGACTGTCTGAACTGCCACGAGACCATCCAGAGCAAGAGTCCACTCAATCAAAGATTGACTTCATTCCAGCGAGAGAACAGACCTGTTTTATGGCATCGTCTTTACAAGCTCCCGGAATTCATTTTCTTTAGCCATCAAAGACATCTGGCAGCGAGAGTAGCCTGCCAGACTTGCCATGGCTCCGTGCAAAGCCGCGACGTGCTGTGGCAAGAGAAGGACATTAGTATGGAGTCCTGCGTCGGTTGCCACAAGCTGCGGAATGCTTCCGTTGACTGTAATGTCTGCCATCTAATGGAACACTGATACAAAGTGGGCTCCCGACTGGTTGCGGAACGGACAAGTGTCTGTCTTGTGTAGCGAGCAAACTCATACGGCCTGAGAGGTACAGTTCCGGTTCGAGGCACGTTCTCCCGAGACCATCCTTTTTCCAAAAGGCCAGGGCATCCGCCTTTGCACAAGGGCAGGTTAGGAGTGTCTCGCCATACACAACGGGTCGGACTGTAGGGCAGGCCGTCAGCCAGAATTTGGCTGAATTGGGACCTCGGTTGCTACAAGTGAGACTACACCAAGCTTCGAGAGTATTCCCCATGTTGCGGCAACCTGAGGCTACTAAGACACAGAGTCGCCGAACCTTTCTGAAAGATCTGGGAGTGGGACTGTCGCTATCACTTACTCCGCTCAAGCCTGGTTCTTCCAGCACGCGGCCACCGGAAAGGACCAGGGTTTGGGATATCCACTGCCATCTTAGCCACATGCCCGGCGAAACACCTGAGGAGCGTACGGCGGCGCTGTTGAAGTACGCCGACCGCATGGGTATTGAGCGTCTGGTGCTTTCGATGGGCTTTCCCCTGCACCAGAACCCCACACCCGAGCAGGTAAGATTTGAGAATGATCAGGCGTTAGGGGCCTTGCGCTCCTGGCCTAGCCGCACTCTCGGACTCGTCTATCTGAATCCGAACGACCCTGACTTCAGCGTGCAGGAGTTTGACCGTTGCGTCCGGGATGGTCCTATGGTCGGCATCAAACTCTGGGTTGCCAGGCATTGCAACGCCCGCGACCTGGACCCGATCGTTCAACGCGCAGTCTCAATGAACGTGCCGATCTTGCAGCACACGTGGCTCAAAGTCGGTGGCAATGGACCTGGGGAATCGACACCCTTCGATCTAGTTGAACTGGCTGGCCGACATCCTCAAGCAACGATCATCTGCGGCCACAGCGGAGGAGACTGGGAACGAGGAATCCGAGTGGTTCGCTCCACCAGAAACGTCTCCATCGAGCTAGCCGGGTCCGACCCCACCAATGGATTTGTGGAAATGGCAGTGCGAGAACTCGGTGCAGAGCGCGTGATCTTTGGTAGCGATGCTGGTGGCCGAAGCTTTGCTTCGCAATTGGCCAAGGTCACGGCAGCTCAGATCTCCGAGAATGCGAAAGACCTGATCCTGGGCGGCAATCTGCGTCGCCTGCTGACCCCGATCCTGACAGCGAAGGGGAGACGGCCGTGATAACCGACGCAAATGTAACTCTGTCGCGCTGGCCCTTTCGGCGGCTGATCGGAGACGAGCCGGCTGATCTAGTTGCCCAGCTGCAAAAGCAGAAGGTGTCACAAGCATGGGTCGGCACTTTCGAGGGAATCTTTCACAAGGATATAGCTGGCGCGAACGCGAGATTGGTACGAGATTGTGACGCCTATGGCCCTGGATTTCTTCTGCCATTCGGCTCGATCAATCCTAGTCTCCCAGATTGGCAGGAGGATGTGCGACGATGCGACCAAGAACATCAGATGCGCGGGATTCGCCTGCATCCCAACTATCATGGATACAAGCTGGCTGATCCAGCCTTCGCAGAACTGTTGAAGTTGGCGGCTGCCCGAGGTCTCATCGTCCAGCTCGCGTTGTGTATGGAAGACGAACGCACCCAGCATCCGCTGATTCGCGTGGCTCCAGTCGATCTCGGGCCATTGGCCGATCTAGTCGAAGCTGAACCCAAACTCCAGTTGGTTCTACTCAACTGCTATCCGCAGCTCCAATGGGATCAGGTGACAAAGCTGGCGTCGAATCACAACGTTTATTTTGAAATTTCCATGGTGGAACGAGCCGGAGGGGTTGCGCACCTGATCAAGAGAGTCGGGCTGGAACGTGTCTTCTTCGGTTCTCACTACCCTTTGTTCTACTTCGAGTCCGCTTTGCTAAAAGTGCGCGAGGCCGGCTTGAGCCGGGAGGAAGAAAGGGCGCTGTTTGAAGGCAATGCCCAGCGGCTTATTATGCAACCGACGAAAGCAGGTAATGAACGGTAGCGAAGACTACTTCTCGAACCGCTGTTGTATTTGAAGATGTTTGGGCGTTGATCTTACAGCAAATTGCCTCCAATCCTCGGAACGCTGAGTTTTTGTCGTAATGCAGCGCTGACGCCACTAAATCTCCCGCTCGACGGACTCTGGACTATGGAAACGAACCTACTGCGAAGGTGGGTCGTTGGGCCCCAGCCTGAATATCTGCCCCAAATCCCACGTCAGATGGATGATCAGCTCGGGAGAGACCTTTGCTGCCTTCGATCGACGAAGCCTGGGAGCCGATCGCGAGTGATGTTGCATAAATGTTGCATATTTTATTTTATGTTCAAATCTGATGGTACAAAGCGATTTAACTCGCGACCCAACGTAGCGAGAAATCTTGGCTACCCACTGCATTTTCCGCCACTAACTGGAGATACTCAGTAATTTTTTCCAGTCCGCCTCCTTTTTGGCTCCTCCTTCAAGATCTATTGCCTCTAACTTCCAGTTTGCCAACGGCACTTACCACACCTCGACATTCTTTGGTTATTCAATTGCTTTTTACTTAGCGGACGAATGTCTGTCTGAGGAGCTGATCATGAAGAAAGTGTCGAAATTCAATCGAGCCACCTATTTTGGTTTGAGCGTTGATGTTGTTTGTAAGCTGGATTCTTACTCCGTCATTTGTTTCGGAGATCGTGTCCATCTCGTCGAAACCGGAGATCTGCTTTTCGTATGCAGCGCCAGGCATGCTTGATCGAAGTCGTACATCCGCAACTGCGGTACGCGGGGACTGCCGTGAAAACCTTGTCCCTATCGCTGTTCGAATGGTTTGGGGAACTGGGGATTTTTGTTTGGCGCATGGGCCGAGCCGGGGTGACTCCTCCCTATGAAGGGCGCGAACTCATTCGCCAGATGGATGAGGTCGGCTCAAAGTCTCTACCCCTGGTGGCACTGGCAGGAGCCGCGATCGGAGTGGTTTTATCACTTCACACCCGCGACAGCTTGCTCCGCTTTGGAGCGGATGCCCTTCTGCCGGTGCTCATCGTCATGTCCATCGTTAAAGAAAGCGGGCCGATCATTACTGCCCTCGTCGTGAGCGGACGGGTGGGAGCGGGCATTGGCGCTGAACTCGGTTCAATGAAAGTTACTGAACAGATCGATGCCATGGAAGCCTCAGCGGTCGACCCTCTCAAATTCCTGGTGGTGACTCGAGTTCTTGCTTGTGTGCTGGTGTTGCCGTTGTTAACGCTGGCTGCGGATTTCTCAGGATTTGCGATGGGTTGGGTCGCCACCACGCTAGCTGATCCGATTTCGTTCCGTTTCTATCTGGAGGAAGGGACCAAGACCCTCGCCTATCGCGATTTTCTTCCAGCCACCTTCAGAACCATGGTTTTCGGTTTCATTATCGGTCTCGTGGGTTGTTTTCAAGGAATGCGAACCAGCGGAGGCACTGAAGGTGTTGGAAAATCCGCCACCAGTGCGGTCGTCCTGGCTTCGCTCTTCGTTATTCTGGCGGATGTTCTTCTGGTGCGGTTGATTCTGGTCTTCTTTGGCTAAGGACCGGAGCGGGCTTGCGCTCCGCAATTTGCTTGACGGACAAGTCCAGAGAAGTGACGGAGGTTGCGCTTTGTTTGAATTATGAAAAGTTCAGCGAACGGTAAAACGAATGCCGCTGTGCAGATCCGAGATCTGCGCAAAGCCTTTGGAACCCAGACCGTGCTGGCGGGAATCAATCTGGATCTCGCCTACGGTAAGACTCTTACCATTATGGGGCAGAGCGGGACAGGTAAGAGTGTCCTGTTGAAGTTGATTATCGGATTGCAAAAACCTGATTCCGGAGCGATTCAGATTGGCGACTCTGAAATCACGCAATTGTCCGTGAGCGAACTGAACAAGGTTCGCATGAAGATCGGCTTCTTATTTCAATACGCAGCTCTCTATGACTCGCTGACCGTGGAAGAGAACGTGAGCTTCCCATTACGGCGCCACACGGAAATGAGCAAGTCTGAGAGGCATGACCGAGTGCACAGCTTGCTATCGCGAGTTGGAATGCAAGAGGCATCCCGAAAAATGCCGGCGGAGATTTCAGGGGGGATGAAGAAAAGGGTTGGGCTCGCCCGGGCGCTCGCTATGGATCCGGAACTGATGCTGATGGACGAGCCTACCGCAGGCTTGGATCCAATCAAAGCCGGAGAAATTAACAGCCTCATTCGTGAGCTGCAGCAGGAACGTCATATGACCGCGATCGTCGTGACTCATGAGATGCAGACAGTGAAAGCAGTTTCTGACAGCATCGCCATGCTGCACGAGGGCCATATTCTGACCCAAGGAAGTTTCGAGCAGCTCCGGAAAAGTCAGGACCCTTTCATGAGCGCCTTCATGAGGGAAGCCTGCTAGGAGGAAACTATGTCTCGAGTTGCCCGGCTAGGGGCATTTATTTTTGGAGCCCTCCTGATTCTCACCTTTGTAGTTTTCCGGATTGGCGACAAGGATTTTCTCTTTAGCTCGACCTATCATCTGCAAGCTCCGTTCGACAATGTGGCTGGACTGGGAAATGGTTCAGAGGTGCGACTGGGCGGCGTACGCGTCGGCACCGTTGAAATGATTCAGATGCCTCAGACGGCCGGTGGCAGAGTGGTCGTGGTCATGAATCTGGAGAGCTCTACACGCAAGTTGATTCGCAAGGACTCTGTAGTTGCCATACAAACTGAAGGTTTGCTGGGTAGTAAGTATGTAACCATCAGCTCCGGATCGCCCAACGCTGCTGAGGTAAAAGAAGGCGATACTCTTCAAAGCCAGCCTCCGCTAGACTTCTCTGACCTTCTGAAAAAGACTGACAGTCTGCTTGTGAGCACCCAGGACGTTCTGAACAACGTGGAGGCCGCTTCGGCCGACATGAAGTCCATTACCGGAAAAATCGATCGTGGGGAAGGAACAGCCGGGGCGTTGATCAATAATCGAGAGATCTACAACCAGGCCCGCGAGGCTGTTACCGACACCCGCAAGACCGTAGAGCAAGCCAAGGTAGGAGCTACCGCCTTCCAGGAAAATATGCAGGCCTTGAAAAACAACTGGTTCTTCCGTGGCTTTTTCAAAAATCGCGGCTATCAGGATCCCGCCGAATTGACCAAACATGCAGTGAAAGAGCTTCCTCAGCAACCGGTTCTCGAGACATTCGCGTTTCCAGCCAAAGATCTCTTCGACAAACCGGACAATGCCAAGTTAAAAAACGAAAAGAGACTTAATCGCGTTGGAAACTTTTTGGAAAAGACCCCCTACGAGTTGGTGGTGGTGGCGGCATCGGTCGGCTTGAAAGGCGAGACCGAGGGCAACCTGGTACTCACACAAGCTAGAGCAATGGTAATCCGGGAATATCTGGTCGAGCATTTCAATATTGATGACACGCGGATCAAGACTCTGGGCCGAGGCGAAGATGAGCAGACCCGTGACGACGCGTCTGGCATCGAAATCATTGTCTACTCCAGTGGGGCACCTACAGAAGGCCAGTCTCGAAAAAAAGTATCCTCAATTCAGCCAGAAGGGAATGACCATCGCTGATTCGCTAAAGCGCGGGCGACGCTTCAGAATGAGCTCCGTTTCTGCTTGTCGACCGCCGTCGATTAGCAGCCAAAGAAGCCGGATAGCCTTCAAATCGTAGCTGGGAAGTAAAGCAACTATAGTAAGAGTGAGTCGTCAAGAAGAGCCGCAAAACTGCACGCCCTGCTCGCAGGAAAGGGGAGCAAGCGATTGATTGAGTTGCTCAATGAAGACCTTGCGCGGGAGTATCAGGCTGTCATCGCTTACGTTGTGTATTCCCAGGTGATCAAAGGTGCAGCCTACATGAACATTGCAGCGGAATTAGAAAAACACGCCCAGGAAGAGTTAAGCCACGCCCTGATCATCGCCAAACAAATCGACTATCTTGGAGGCATGCCAACTGTCACTGCTCTCCCGGTCAAAACCTCTGACAAGGCCGAGGACCTCCTTCGCTTTGATTTGGACAATGAGAACCAAACGATTCGCAGTTATCGTGAGCGGCTACGCCAGTGCGAGTCCGTAGGAGAATATGCGATAGCCGAGCACATTCGCGGAATTTTGGTCAACGAGCAAGAACACCAGATCGATTTGCAAACAGCCTTGGGCAAAGGCCTGTCCTGAAAATAAGGAGGAGCCCCACAAAGGACACCCGGTTCGAGCTTCTCTCTCCGAGCGCACCACTACACTGGCGACGAGTGGTTCAGTTCACACCCGAGGCCTCTGCAGGTGGCACCTCCCGTTTCGGGGGCCTGGGTCTCCAACATCTTTGACTACGGTTCGCGCAATGGGCACACTGGCGCGGATCCTGAGTCGAAGCCATCGGCTGACGCGCACACCGCTCGAATTAGGATGCGAAATGTGTCAAACGCTTCACGCTCTTCGACCAATGACCGAAGCGACCGGACAGCCCCTGTAGCCGGTTCCGTACGTCGCGGCTGGTCGTTTGCATCGCTCGTTCGGTTTTCTTGCCAATGCGAACACATTTGTTTCTGATCCAGGCACGCCGACGTCTGCCGCGGTCAGGATCTAAGAGAAACATAAGTGCTGCACCTGCACCCAGACCCGTTGCACAAGCTCGAGAATACTTCATTGCTTCCTCCTTACATTAGAGTGACTTTGGAAGTCTTTCGACATGAAAACAGCAGCGCTAGGTTGATGTTCTCGTCGGTCAACGTCCTCTGTCCAATGGCAATGCTAAGCAGTTCTTGTGAATCGGTCTGTTCAATATTGAACAACGATGAGACACCAGCTTCGACACCAATAAGGCATCCACTTCGACCCCACACAACCATGTGCTTCTTCTTTGAGGGATGTTCGGGATGGGAGAAGAGCTAGAGAGCCTAAGTCCCGAGTCCAAAATTCGCGGACAAGTGCTCTTTTGAACTGCCTTATGGAGGTGAAACTTCTTAAGTTCAATTGTTGGGGTAGTTAGTCAACCGCCAAACCAAACCGATAGTTCCGATAGTCTTGGTGGCAAAGTGCCGGCCACATTGGAGCCGAGGATCTAAAGTTATCCAAGCAAAAAGAGGCAGGTAAGGAGGACCTCAAGAGGGCCCCAACCTGCGTGGCAGAATATGTCTTCCAGTGAGGTGTGCAAAAATATGATTCGCAAACTTACATCAGGGAAATATCGCCTGTACTCGCGAAAGAAGGACTTACAAACGGGTAAACGAAAGAACCTGGGAACCTTCGCCACGCGAGAAGCAGCTGAAAAGCACGAACGCGCCGTGCAATTCTTCAAGCGCAGGGGATAGAGTTTGGGTGTATTCAAAATGGATTGGACGATTGCTGGTCCAATTCCCTGGCGCGCAGCGAACGGCAGTGCGGCTCTGGCCCGTGAATGGAAGCTCGACAGAATGGTGGATTTGCGACTACTTTTCCTCTGCCGGTAGTGACTTCAGATATTCGACCAAATCGTTCTTCTCCGAGGCGGCCAGGCCAAGCTGAAAGAAATTATCGTAGTGATTGACCACGTCCAGTAGAGTTGCAAAGCGGCCATCGTGATAGAAGCCGCCCGTCTGACGTGTCCAGATTCCATTCAGCGGAGCTGTCCGGTATCGTTTGTCCGGTGCCCGATTCGCTTGGAAGTCGTCGATGCCGATTTCCTCGGGCGTATGCAGGTTCCAACCCGGTTCGGTAAAGAGAGGCGGAACATGGCAGGTGGCACACTTGGCCTTGTTTTTGAAAAGCGAATTGCCGCGTTCTGCCGCCGCCTCGTCGAAACTGTCGGCTGGCGGTTTCGGCGCAGGAATGGCAAGCTGATAAAACTGGAGGGCCGGAAGTTTTGAGGTGATCAGGTCGGGGTCGTTCCGGATGTTTCCTAGCCCCGCCCTGGATGCCACTGGAAATTGAGCTGCGTCGTCCAATCGTGGATCGACAAATGTTCCTTTGCCGTGCATCTCGATGTTCGCAACAAATGCATTCCAATAGCTGACTGTGCCCCAGGAGCCAGTCCAAGTGTGATTGTTCACGCCGGCCAAGCCAAAAGCAGATGGAATGAGGGTGGCAGCAGACTTCCCATCAGGTCGGAAACCTTTGCCATCTAAAAAAAGCTGTGCGTCGAATTTCCCCGGTCCCCAGCTGTTCAGCACTTTACGCACGGTTGTCTGATCGACGCCCAAGAGCTCAGCGACAGGCTGCAGGTTGGGAGCCAAAGCGACGATGGCGCCTATATTAAGATCGTGATTGGCCCACCCATCCAGCCGATGGCCAATACCCGGCGCTAGAGCGTTGTCCACTGTGGAGTGGCATAACGCGCACTGAAAACCGATCGAGCGCAGACCACCCTGTTCGTTGAAGAAACCGGTTACGCCCACGACAGCGTTCAGTTTCAGCAGGGCAAGGGTGGTCTCACGAGAGTCGAGATCGACCTGACCTTGTTGCAGTTGGCGAATGAGCTGGGCGGGAAGCTCCCCCAAACTGACTTTCAAGCCCAGCCCCAGGGCATCCTTGGGAGTCACGGTGGCAACCGCTTCGTGGAGTTGGAGAGCATCACCCCAAAATTCCTCACTACCAAAAGTATCGAAGCGGAAGGTTCGCCTACCCTGCAACATCATTTCTGCTGAGTTTTTGAGAATCTGACGGTCGAATCGAGAGAGCTTCTTTTCTTTCTCCTGCTTCTCTTCAGAGGATTCAGTTCGCCCCGTTCCTTCTCCTTTCAGGCTGTATGCGATAGTGACCACTATGAAAAGCAAGAAAGCAGGACTCCAGAATCTCCTTTTCATCGTATGCCTCCTGACATTGCTGCCGCTAACATTGTCCGGGACAAGATAACCGAGAGGGTGACACTCGGTGACAAGTCCGACTCAGCAGCGGCTTCAGCCCGGTTCTCACGAGCTGTTGTCTGAATGCATCATCTGGGATTTTGCCGAGGAGGCATGGTCAAAACCGCTCAGGATGGACGGCAACCCGGATCAATGGTCACAAAGATAGAGCGAGTCGTACGAAAGAAGGCATCGATCGTAGATTCCTTGAACGCTCAGGCTCAACGCCGGAGCGCAGATATGAGGCGGGAAGGTTAGAGTATTGAATACGCGCAGGTCTATCCTCAAGGCGCTCTCTTAGTATTTTGATATCCGACGAGGTCCGGACTAAAGAAGAAAGCTCTCAGCCGCGGTGCAGGTGAACGTGAACGAAGTTCACGCTCTCGAGTCGGGCTTGCAGCCGACGCCGCGAGAGTGTGGTCATAGTCCGCTATAATAGGGCAGATCTCCGTCTTTGCCTAGTCAGTCGGCTCTTCGGAGATAAGTATGAACCCTTGGTCCGTTCTGACCTACACTCTTGGATCCTTTGATTCCTGCGATCGCGGGCACTCAGGGTTCAACTCGGCGCGACATGACCGGTCTTCATCCTCGGGGCAAGGTCCTTGTTCCTTTGGTTTCAAGGAGGACTAGTTAGTATGGGATACATTTGCATTCACGGCCACTTCTACCAGCCACCCAGAGAAAACCCCTGGCTCGAAGCCATTGAACTTCAGGAATCGGCTCATCCTTACCATGACTGGAATGAGCGCATCACGGCCGAATGTTTCGCGCCCAATGCAGCGGCACGTATCTTGGACGGTGAGGGCCAAATCATCAAAATTGTGAACAACTATGCAAAGATCAGTTTCAACTTCGGCCCCAGCCTCCTCTCCTGGCTGGAAGATCAAGCGCCGCCGGTCTATCGAGCCATCCTGGAGGCAGACCAGAAGAGCCGCGAGGCCTTCTCGGGCCACGGATCAGCCATCGCTCAGGCCTACAATCACATGATCTTGCCGCTTGCCAATCGCCGCGACAAATACACTCAAATCGTTTGGGGAATTCGTGACTTTGAACATCGCTTTGGCCGTAGGCCCGAAGGAATGTGGCTTCCCGAGACGGCCGTGGATCTCGAGATCCTCGATATCATGGCTGAACTTGGACTCCGCTTCACCGTCCTGGCACCCCACCAGGCTCGTCGGGTACGCAAGATAGGCGGGCGTGCCTGGAGAGATGTCCAAGGCGGGCGCATCGATCCCAGAATGGCCTATCGATGCCGTCTCTCGTCGCGTCGTACCATCAACCTCTTCTTTTACGATGGGCCGGTCTCAGGCGCCGTGGCTTTCGAAAAACTACTGGATAATGGGGAACGCTTCGCGCAGCGGCTACTTGGGCTATTCACAGAGGGCACCTGTTCTGAAATTGTCCACATCGCAACGGATGGGGAGACCTACGGTCACCACCATCGGCGTGGAGAAATGGGCCTGGCTTACGCGTTGCACCATATTGAGTCAAACAAATTGGCTCAGATTACGAATTATGGTGAGTATTTGGAACGGCAACCGCCCACTCACGAGGTGGAGATCATCGAAAGAACCGCCTGGAGCTGCGCTCACGGCGTCGAGCGGTGGCGCAGCAACTGCGGCTGCAACACGGGCCGAGGCTGGAGTCAAGAGTGGCGCACTCCATTACGTGAGGCTTTGGATTGGCTTCGTGAGAGTCTTGCAGTCCGCTACGAGCAGAAAGCCGGAAGCTTCTTGAAGCATCCGTGGGAGGCGCGAGATGCCTACATTTCGGTTGTACTCGATCGATCGCCTGAGAATTTTCAGTCTTTCCTGGCCCGGCATGCTCTGCGGAAGCTGAGCCAGCCCGAAGAGACAGTCGTGCTGAAACTGCTAGAGATGCAACGGCATGCGATGTTGATGTATACAAGCTGCGGCTGGTTCTTTGACGAGCTATCAGGCATCGAAACTGTGCAGATTCTGCAGTATGCCGGCCGCATGATCCAGTTGGCAGAGGAGATCTTTGGCGAGTCGATGGAACCGATGTTCATTCAAAAGCTTGCTGCGGCCAAAAGCAACCTTGCTGAACACCAGGATGGAGCCATGATCTATCAGAAATTTGTGAAGCCGGCCATGATCGACCTACGACGACTGGGCGCTCATTATGCAATCAGCTCGCTATTCAGCCAGTACGAACCGGAGACCCGTATCTATCGTTATCATGTCGTCAACGAAGACTACCGCAGGATGGAAATTGGTAGACGAAAGTTGGTCGTGGGCCAAGCTCGATTTACTTCCGAGATCACCAAGGAATCGAAGACGCTGACGTTTTCCGCCTTTCATCTGGGTGACCACAACGTAACCGGAGGCGTAAGGGAAGGCGTGGAAGCAGAAGCCTATCAACAGCTGAACAGCAGCATCAGCGAGGCCTTCTCTAGAACCGAGATCCCAGAAGTCATCCGAATTCTGGATGACTTCTTCGACCAGGAGACTTACTCCCTTAGATCCCTCTTCCGGGACGAACAACATCGTATCTTGAATCTAATTCTGGAATCAAAACTTGCCGAGGTTGAAAACATTCATGAGCAAATCTACGTCGATCACGCTCCTTTGATCCTGTATGTCCGGGGCCTGGACGCCTCACTTCCCAAGGTGTTCCTGCACTCCGCTGCATTCACTCTCAACAACCGTTTGCGCAGGGCTTTCAAGGAGGTCGATCTCGACGTCCCACGAATCAACACCCTGTTGGCAGAGGCTCGCTTGTTGGGCGTCGATCTCGATGCGAGCACTCTCGAATATACGCTTCGAAAGCGCCTGGAAGAGGTGGTCGCAGAGCTCGCGGCGAATCCTCAGGCGCTATCCTGTCTGTTGAGACTCGAAGTTCTGACCGACATGGCGCGATCACTGCCCTTCGAGGTTGATCTTTCGAAGGCGCAAAATATCTGCTACGAGCTCCTAGAGACAATCTATCCAGAGAAGCGGCATCAATCCGAACGGCAGGACCTGGAGGCCTCTGAGTGGATAACACACCTGTTCTCGCTGGCGGAGAAACTGAGAGTACGAACCTCAAAAGCCCAGAGGGCCACAATTTGAGGCAGGCAAGGTTGCGGAATTCGCTTGTTCGTGTTCTTACTTGGCGCGCAGAAGGAGTGGCGGGTGGCCGCTGTGGCCGGTGTCAGTTCCGTCGATTGAGGTCCCGGCGGGACCAGTAGCTTCTGACCCCGCCGGATGGGAAGCAAATTCAGGGTTTGCGCGGAATCTTTGCTTCTGCCTACCACTTGCTTTCGGTTGGTCACCTTCTGACCTGAAGATGACTTCAACTCCTGTGTTTGTATCCCCGCATCACTTTCCCTACCTTACCTTCTCTTTACCCGCGCCGAAACTCCTGCTTCCTCGGTTTCTCTTGGCATGCCTTAATCTCCCTAATAAGGCCGGGCATAAGCCGTGCTCTTGCTGATCTGGTCTTCAATGGCAATAGCATCCAGTTTTCCGCGACCTGCCAAAATGATCGTGTAGGTCCTGCCAGCTTCCCAGTTCTGACTCGGAATTGTGGTCAGTACTTCTTTCTTCCCTTCCCGCCTGACCTCTAAAGCTCCGGCCATCGGCTCAACAGCCTTGTACCCAGCTTCGGACCCAAAGTTGACACCGTCGAAGATTTCTTTATCACGACCCTTTGCGACCACGTCGATTTCACCAACTTCGGGTGCAGCGTTAATCACTCGAACGCGAGCCTGGTCCTGAGGTGCTGGCGTCAACTCGTCGCTGAGTACCCGAATGGCATTCTTACCGGCGTCATCAACCATCACGATAACGGTATAGTGGCGGCCCCCGTTCAGCATTTCACTGTTTTCGGCGAGAGGTTCCGCTCCGGCTCCCCCGGCGGGACGGACGCGGAAGGTCAGCCGATCATCAGGAAGCTCCTTGTACGGTGTTACCGTCTTGTAGCTCACAGCGCTGAAAGCGACGGTTTCGTCGGCAAGAACGTCAACGGTCGGCCCATTCGGCATGGCATGAACCACTCGAACCTGCGCTTTGTCCCGCTCTGCAGACTGCTTGGCAGGGGGCGCCGATGACGATCCCTGCTCGGTAGTGGTTCTAACAGGCTGCCTTTGCTGGGCCTCGCGGCTGCAGCCGATAGACATTGCGACAAACACCATCAAAATGATTGAAGCTCGAAGGTTTGAAAACATATGGTCTCCTTTCTTTTTTGAACACTTCATCTGGGCTTGATTCTGAGAGATCTGAAGAAAACAAATCTGCTCAGAATTGAACAAGCCCGAATTTGACTAGACTACCGTCCTTCACGTGAATCATCCTTGAGTGAAATGGAAGATTCTCTGATCAACGTCGCTCCTGCGGTCTGGGGGTGGTAAGGGGACGGGAGGATCGGGTGGCGGCACAGGAGGAAGCGGTTCCGGGTGTGTGGGGGCAGGAGGGTCAGGTTCTCCAACGGGAGGCTTCCTTTCAGGCTTTTGGGGCTTTTTCTTGGCCATCCTTTAATCCTTTCCGCCGGATTGCCGTGACACCAGAGGTCTATTGTCAGTGTCTTGGCCAATGCCGGAGCCGACTAGAGCTTGGCGATGAATCTGTCCGCGTTCGTATCCACGCCGGAAAGCCGCACGAACGGACACCTCAGCTGAGTAGCGGTCACGAAGAAACTCCAATGCTGCAGCGTAACTCTTCCCCCTCAACTGACGCGACTGGGCGGCTTCGAATCCCATTCGGTAGTCCGATTCATCTGACGAGAAATCTCCTCCCGAATACTTCTCCGCCTCGGCATCGCGCAGCCCGATCCACCAGGCCTCGCGTGCCGCATTCAGGCTCTCTGCCCCGCACCGTTCCAGCTCTTGCTGCACTTTTTGTTCTTCTTCTTTGCTGTCAACCTGTAAAATCAGAACCGTTCTCCCTCTCCGCAGCGCATCTTCGTAAACGAACAACTCATCTCTCGGTATGCCTAAGTCGGTGGAAATCTCCATGTGTTTACCGACGGCAGCACCTCCCAGTGCCCCGCCCATGCCCAACAGCGCCGCTGCTGCCACTCCTACAGCGATTACCGGTCCTACACCCGGAAGAAACAGGCTCGCAGCGGCCGCTCCCAGGTGCATACCACCGGCCGCTCCCAAGGCACCGCCAACCAAACCTCCAAAGGCCGTCCCGACACCTGGTTGTTCTGCCTCCATGGTGGGAACAGAGACGGGGGCGTCTTGTCCATTTCCAGGAGAAAGAAAACTGATCTTCGAATCCTCCACTCCGATGGCCCGAAGTCTACTGACTGCATGTACTGCGTCGGATTGTGAGGTAAAGATGCCGGTCACATTGATCATGATGATCTCTCCTTCTGGTCAGATCCGGACAGTCTTTGGACACCCAATCCGGTCCGGACAGCCACTAATCTTTCATCTTTTGGAGAGCGGGGATGTTCAATTTTGCTCGGCTTGATCGAACCCTAGTGAACTCAGCTGAGGGTGCAGTGCTTCGTCCAAGGAAAACTTCAGACGATTGTTATCAGAGGTATAGGCGGTGAGATTGAGGTCTTCTATGAAAGTCGTCCTCGGCCGTCCGCAACGCCTGAGAATGGCTGCCTGCAAGGACTTGAACAGGCACCAGCACGTGATGAGGAGCGAATCACCTTGCGTGAAAGAGATTGGGCCTAGGGTTTTCAGTTTACCCTCTCGATTCTGAGACGACGAGCCCCGCCGGGCTTAGCTTGCTTCTCTTACTCCGATACTTCGAATATTCAGAAGCAAGCTCAGCGCCCCAAATTAGAATCAAGGCAGAAAAGTGAGCCCAGATCAGAAGGATCAAAACCGCGGAGATGGAACCGTAAACCTTGCTGTAGTCGGCAACCGCAGTGATATACCAGACAAAGGCCTGTTTCGATAATTCCCAGCAGATTCCCGCTCCGATGGCACCTAGAGCGACATCACCTAGACTCACCTTGAGCCTGGGGAGGTAGAAGTAGGCTATCGTGAATGCCAGAATTGTGAGAATCACTGAAATGGCTCGACCTAACAAGAAAAATGCGTGATTCCCAACAGCCCAGAGCCAATCTCCAAGCGGATAGCCGAGGAGTAACGACCCGAAGCGCTCAAACACGGCAGCCTGAGTTGTCCAAGCGACTGAGACGATCACGAACAGCAGTAACACCAATACCATCGTAATACTCTTGAGCTTGGATACAAGGAATCGCTCGGGGTCGGTCACACCCCAAGCTGCGTTTACCGCTTCATTAATGGCGTCAAACATCAGAGAGGCGGACCATACCAAACCAAGCAGCCCGAAGACGGTGAGAGAATCCCGACTTTCTACCACGGCGATGATGTTTTCACGCACGAACTTGAGCGAGCTGTCGGGAAGATATTGGCTGCCCAAGGCTAACACCTGCTGCTGAAAGTTACCCTTGAGGAAAAACCCTACCGCGCTAATCAATAGCAAAAAGAGAGGAAAGAGAGACACGACTGCGTAATAGGCGATCGCAGCGGCGTGAGTGAAACCTTTGTCGGCCAGCACGTCGACCAGGGACCTCTTTGTCACATGGCCGAAACCTCGAAGTAACGCCATTAAACCTGGGCTCCACTTATGTCGGGTATCCATTTGGCACGCTCTCAGCCTTAGTTCCTTACCGTTCAATTTTGAACCGTATTGAAGTTACTGAGCCGGGTAGTCTTAGGACCCAGCGCCGTTTGCTGACAGTGAGGCAGTGAACGGCAGATTTTGAACGGCCAAGACAAAAAACAGCTGCAACACCGAGCCCGATGTCACGAGAGAAACCAACCCGGCAAGATCCTCCTGCAGGCGATCCTCCCTCTAAGAAACCTCCGGTCAGGCCTCCAGATCAGGACAGACGCAAGAAACCGCCCAGGAGAGAACCGCCAACGAAAGAGCCTCCATTGAAAGAGCCGCCTTCCAAGAAACCTCCTGTTCAGGAACCGCCAGGGAAGCCGACGATGATCGAAAATGAGGCAAGGGTAGCGAAGTCGAGCTTGTCGATCGAGAACATATCTTGGGCAAGACTTCCTGTGTCCAAATCCCGGCCCAGGGCTCCCGCCGGTGGATTGTAGGACATGTGAATATCCCGTGGTGCCATCAGCTTTCGGCTGGAAACGGACCGCGCCTGCATGTTGTTTGGTCGAGCCTGGGTGCCTTTCATCACCGGACTTCAATTTTTCGAGAGCCCGTTTGCTCGGTCTCAGGAGCAGGGACAGTTATCTCCAACACACCGTCCTGAAAGGTGGCAATGACATTATCTGCCTTGGCACCCTCCGGCAGCTCAATGCATCGATAGAATTTCCCATAACTCCGCTCACTGAGATAGCGGCCCTGTCTATCTTCCTCACTCCAGTCCTTACGGCGCTCACCCTGAATCGTCAGGCAATTATTTTGGTCGATTTCTACCTGGACATCTTCCTTCTTAAGACCAGGCAGATCTGCACGCAGAACCAGCTGATTGTCGCGTCGCCGCATTTCAATCTGCGGAAACCACGCTCGTTCCAAATCTTTGCGCGTTAAGCCGCGACCAAGCTCGGGCCAGCCAAAACCCCACGAGCTCCGGCCGAAGCTGAAATCATCGAAGAGCCGGTCCATTTCTTCAGAAAAGCGACGCATGAATGAAAAAGGACTCGCAGGTCGTATGAAAAGATCGAGCGATCTGTTCTCCTCCCATGGCTGTAAGGAAGAAAAGCGTTCGGTCTTTTCCTGTTGCGGATCCTCTCGAACTTCTTTGGTCTTAGCCATTATGACCTCCTTTCAGGTTATGAATTATGCAGTCCTTAGTAGGAATTAAGCCTATATTCAGCCAGCGGAAGAAATCTGGTCAGAATTGAACAGCCAGCTTTACTTTCCGGGACGACCAAAGCAAGTTTTCCAAGGCCTTAGCCGAAGGGTCCGCCGAACCGATTACCACAGCCTGTCGATTGCCGGCGACCGCGTATTTCAGCAGTGAAGAAGAATTCGTGGGCGCCGTTCTGAAGCTCGGAACAAAGAGCTCCTAAAAGGTTCGAAGAATCTCTCTTCTTTGATCAAAATTGCACAGCGAAACCAGCGAGGGATGTGTACAGTTGGTAACTATCTTTTGGGGGAAGGAGAATCAGGATGGCGCGCGAAAAATGTAGTCATTCCGGATGTGGGTGCGAAATTGAACCGGGAAGAAGCGTCGTTAAGAATGGTAAGAGCTATTGCAGTAACCACTGTGCGACGGCTACGGGTACCGGAAAATGCGAATGCGGTCATCCGGATTGTCAGCACAGGTAGTTCCAGGCTGTCCTGCCTTGGCCCGAGAGGCTCAGCGATGGCCAGCAGTCAATTGTGAGGCGATCAATGTAACGGCAGACGACCGAGAACAGGCTCGATCTCTGCGAACACATACCAACCCAAGAGATTGGTTCGGAATCGGCTCCTCTTGACTGCTGACCTTTGCTGAACCGTCAGACAGCCTTTCATTGGAATGATCGGTCCCCACCCCTGCTGAAGGCATACCTCACCTCTTCCTCCCTCCTCAAAATCGAGGAGGGGGAGTTTTTTTCATTTACTAAACAGCTGCCCGTTCAAGTGAGAACGCCGGTCGCTTACCTATCGCCCGCAAAGTCTCCTCGATACGCTCCAGTCTCCCCCAGTCAGACCAGATGATGTCATTGAGCTCAAGAACAACAATTTGGTGAGGCATTGACTCCAGGAGCTCGGACGAGAAGTCATGAAAAGGCAGGTCCTGATAGAGGCGGTCGAGTTCCTCGTCCTCCTCTGCTGAAAAAAGCGACGAGCCGGCCTCTCGAGGTCGACGCCTCAAGCTGGATCCAGGATCTCGTCCCAGCTTGACAAACAATCGACATCGGGGCTTCTAACGTCAGAACAAGAGCAGTCAACTCTAAGCCCCGCCTCTTGCCCCCTATTTTCATTTTGCTCGCGAGTGGTTTCATACCTCACCGCAGACGCTTTTTTGGCTGGCCATGGACCTCACGGCTAGCCTGAAGTTGGTTTGGGCAGTGAGCCTCTGTCAACGTGACCTCTTTGGTCAGTTTTGAACAGAGCCATCGGAATAAGAGAGTTAGGCTAGGAGGAGGCCAAGCATTGAGGCGTCCAAAAATGTTGCGCTGGAACAGGTGAACGCTTGGCAGCGGCTTGGGTCGAAATGCTTATTTCGCCAATTTCGATTGTGAGAAGGAACTGGCAGGCATGAAGGTTCCATCTTTCCCTCGCAAAGGAGCAGATCAAGAACAAATCCCGACATCAAAACGAACCCGCCGCTGGAACGGACGCGGCAAGCAAGTTAGCTTAGGTCCACCCGACAAGCTTTGATCGAGTCGAGAAATCCATCTTGGAGAGAATCGCCATGCCCGAAAAGAAAACCATTGAAAAAGCAAGAAAGGCCGCACGCGAGGGTAAAGCTCCCAGCACACAAGCGGGAGAATTCGTGCACGAGGAAATCGAACACATTCGGAGTGGCAAACATGGTGCAAGATCCGCTAAACAAGCTATCGCCATCGGGCTCTCGAAGGCACGGAGGGCAGGTGTTAAGCTTCCGCCTCCGGCAGAAGGAAAGGTTTCAAAGAAGACTCGCGAGAACGCCAAGAGAGATTACCGAAAGGGGCAAAACCAACGTCGACCCCTCTCTGCAAAACGTTCTAGCGCTTCGTTGAAGGCGCTGAAGCGTGAAGGGGGGCAAGCGGCCTCGTCTCGAGCCCTCTCGCGCCAAGCCAAGGAGAGCGCCCGGCGCCGGCAGTCTCGGAGAAGACACGCGGCTTGATGGAACGGCCAGGTATAGCGAACGCCGAGAAGCCTGAGTTTTCAGACCCCTCTCAGGAATCAGATCCTATCGAACATTGTGCAATGCGCTATCTAGCTTTGGCGTGTGATTACGACGGAACACTGGCGGCAGAGGGGCGTGTTGCTGAGGAGACAGTACAGGCTTTAGAGCGGCTCCGAGAAACAGGCCGGAAATTGATCCTCGTCACAGGCCGAGAACTGGAAGACCTCAAATCCAATTTCTCTCGGATCGAGATTTTCGAGCGAGTGGTTGCAGAAAACGGGGCTCTTGTTTACACACCGAAGAGTCGCGAAGAGCAGGTTCTCGGGCATCCGCCCCCTGAGTCTTTCACTAAGGTTTTGCAGAAACTATCCGTTCAGCCAATATCCTGTGGCCGAATTATTGTGGCGACCTGGGAACCGCACGAGAAGGCGGTGCTCGAAGCCATCCGGGAACTCGGTTTGGAGCTGCAGGTCATCTTCAATAAAGGTGCCGTGATGGTGCTGCCGGCCGGAATCAACAAGGCGACTGGACTGAGTTATGCCCTCCAGGAACTTGGGCTCTCGCCACACAACGTAGTTGGAATCGGCGATGCGGAAAACGACCACGCCTTTCTCGATATGTGCGAATGCAGCGCCGTGGTTTGCAACGCCCTCCCGGCACTCAAAGAGAAAGCGGACTTGGTGACTCGGGGCGATCATGGGAAAGGTGTCATCGAACTGATCGAAAAACTGATACATGACGACTTGGGCGAGTTGGGACAGCGCCTGAAGCGACATCACATCCTGATTGGAGTGCGCGAAGAGGATAAAGCGGAGGTGAAGATCCCGCCCTACGGGCTTAATATGCTGGTCGCGGGGACTTCCGGCGGAGGTAAGTCGACGCTGGCAATGAGTCTGCTCGAACAACTGTCAGAAGCGGGCTATCAGTTCTGCGCGATCGACCCGGAAGGAGATTACGAGAGTTTCGAAAACGCGATAGCCCTGGGAACTAATCAACGAGTCCCCAGCGTCGACGAAGTTCTTCAAGCGTTGCAAAATCCTGACGACAACACAGTGGTGAATCTCCTGGGACAACCTTTGGAAGATCGCCCGTCCTTCCTAGCAGTCTTGCTGCCGAGAATTCAAGAGTTGCGCGTGCGGCTCGGGCGGCCGCACTGGATGTTGCTTGACGAAACTCACCACATGCTTCCGCGGTCCTGGGAACCCGCGGCGATGAGTCTGTCACAGGAGATTCAGGGCATGATTTTCGTAACCGTGGATCCCAAGGAAATAGCTCTGCCGGTTCTATCCAAAGTCGATGTCGTTCTGGCGGTCGGTGCCAATCCGCAGGCAACTGTCAACCTTGTCCAGGAAACAACTGGTCACAAACCCAGCGCCCCCAATGATGTGAACCTGGCGTCTGGCCAGGCTCTCTATTGGTCAAAGTATGATTCCAAATCACCGTTTCGATTGCAGATCACTTCTGGACGAGCCGATCGCCGCAGGCATCGTCGAAAATATGCGGAAGGCAACTTGACGCCAGAGAAGAGCTTTTATTTTCGCGGGCCGGAGGGCAAGCTGAACCTGAGAGCTCATAACTTGATTCTCTTCATTCAGATGGCGGAGGGCCTGGATGAGGCCACTTGGCTTTACCATCTCCGGCGTGGAGATTACAGCCGGTGGTTTCGAGACATTATTAAGGATCAGACATTGGCCGACGAAGCAGCCCGCGTCGAGAAACTAGCCCACGTCGATGCCACTGAAAGCCGCAAACTAATCCGAGCGGCGATCGAACAGCACTATACTCTTCCGATTTCTTCTTCGCTGGTTTCAGAAACCTGAAAATCAGCCAGCCTTTGAGGCGTGGTACGCGCCCGGGAAGCACACTACAACAGAAGGGAAATCGAGAGGGGTGTTAGGTCTTCACGAACGTGGCGCTGCCAGATGGCAGGAAAAACTCAGCCTCTGGAAACAGATCGTGCGTTGGTCAAAGTTAGGAAGCGATGATTCAGGAGGTTCTGAACCGGTCGCAATTCGCCCCAACTGCGAATTTTCTTTACCAAGCAATGCTAGCGCCTTTTGCCCTTAAAGTCGTTCACTTTGTTCCGAAACAACGTTAAGGCGATGCGCCCCCGGTTGGGCTGTCCACGCGCCAGCGCTTCCGCCATATTGAGCGTCTGTTTCAGAGACACCTTAGGAGGCATGGGAGGTTCAAAAGGATCAACAACCGCTTCCACCAGAGAAGGCTGTTTTGAAGAGAGCGCCGCCTTGAGAGCTTGTGGCACTTCTTCAGGGGTCTCGCAACGGAACCCTCTACCACCGCACGCCTCTGCAAACTTTACGAAGTCGATTGGCTGAAGCTCTACGCCGTACTCGGGATTCCCAAGGAAGACCATTTGCTCCCACTTGATCATCCCCAGCGTGTTGTTCTTGACGATGACTACCGTGATCGGTAATCCGTACTTGACGGCAGTCACAAACTCACCCATCAACATGGTAAAGCCCCCGTCTCCCACAAAAGCGACACACTGGCGATCGGGGTAGGCGAGCTGAGCGGCGATTGCATAGGGAAGACCCGGTGCCATAGTGGCCAGAGTGCCAGAGCAGGAGAATTGCTGACCCCGTTTGATCTGGATGTGTTGTGCGGCCCAACTGGTAACGGTCCCTGAATCTGTTGAAAGAATTGCATCCTCTTCAAGCAGGTCGCTAAGATGAGCGGCCACTACCTGGGGTTTCAAAGGGACCTCTTCACGGGTAGCCCGCGTGAGTAACAGCTCCTTCCATTCCTCCATGCGCTGCCGGGCCAGATCCAAGAAGGATCGGTCTTCCCGCATTTTCAGGAGAGGCAGCAAAGCCTGGAGAGTGGCTTTGGCATCACCGGTCAGCCCAACATCCACGGGATAACGGAGACCGATGCGAGTGGGATCTTTGTCGATTTGCACCGCCCGCGCCTGGCCCGGTTTGGGATAGTACTCGATGTACGGAAAGCTTGTGCCTGCCAGAAGCAACGTGTCACATTCTTCCATGGCCAGCTCTGAAGGAAGGGTTCCTAGCAATCCAATGCCTCCTGTTGTGTAGGGGGAATCATCCGGAACCACTGCCTTGCCCAGCAGGGGCTTGATGATAGGAGCCCCCAGCCGTTCGGCAAACTGCTCGAGTTCCTCCACGGCGCCCAGGGCGCCCTGGCCGGCCAGAATGACTGTCTTCTTGCCTTCGTTGAGCAACAACGCCGCCAGCCTCAGATCTTCTTCCCGAGGCACCACGATAGGTGCTATCCAAGCGGCAGACGTGTGCCCTTCCACTTTTTTCATCGATTGCTCATCCTCAGAGAGCTTCTGCTCCTGCAAATCAACCGCGCAGTTGAGATGAGCAACGCTTTTGGAGGCCAGAGCATGGCGGCATCCCGCGTCTACCAGGGCCTGAACATGTCCGGAACTCAGCACTTGTTGGTTGTAGCCCGCCACGTCCTTGAAAAGGGAAAGGAGATCAACCTCCTGTTGGTAACGAGTTCCGATTAGGTCGTGATAGGTCTGGCCGGTAATAGCGAGCACCGGGGCGCCATCGAGCTTGGCATCGTATAAGCCATTTAAAAGGTGAATGGCTCCTGGCCCCGATGTAGCCAGGCAAACGCCGAGGCGACGCGTGAACTTCGCGTAACCGCACGCCATGAGTGCCGCCGCCTCTTCATGACGCACCTGGATAAAGCGGATACGATCCTGCCGTTGGCGAAGAGCTTCTACAAATCCGTTGATGCCGTCACCCGGCATTCCAAAAACAATGGAGACACCCCAGTCGGCGAGTCGATCAAACAAAAGATCTGCGGTATTCACCTGGCCACTCCTTTTAACTATCGCGTTGACCCCCAATCAGTCTCTTAAATGGGCGGTGCCACGTTACGCTGTGACCCTCTGCCATGCAGTTCAATATTGATCGGCCAATATGGAGTTTTC
Source organism: uncultured Acidimicrobiia bacterium (assembly GCA_963752385.1). Lineage (GTDB taxonomy): Bacteria > Acidobacteriota > Terriglobia > Versatilivoradales > Versatilivoraceae > CAVVYL01. The sequence goes on from CAVVYL010000027.1 coordinate 318,296, forward strand.
AGCTGGGCCAGGGTTTAGGATCAAGGCAGTCCAGGAGATCCGCCAACACGACACCTTTGGGTAGATGCCAATGAGATTGCCCGGCCGACCGACGGACATTCCAGACGGGGCAGCACCTCGAATTTCAAAAGGCAGGTCGAATTCCGCAGGGCGCGAGACGCTTGGTGCGGAACTCAACCCCGGTCGCGCGCGACTCTTACGAGTAGAGACCTGAAATGCATTCTTGGGGGCCGAGGTGGCATGGTGGCAGAGGCTGCAGGCGGAACCGTTGGCATACCCCAATTGGGGACATTATCGAAGAGATTGGGAAAGCATCCAGCTTGAGGTACGGACAACAAACCTTTGCGTACGACTGGGTAGAATAGCGGACCACGATTGTAGCTAGCTTCGAGCGGCGCATTGTAGGGCTTGTGGCCGTCAAAGATATACCCTCAGGCCTCGACTGTGCCCGTGGATCCTACGAACAACGACTGGGCGCTCTTCGAACGCAAGACTCATTTACCGCTTGAGAGTCAACGTGAAGTGATGGTCGAGAAGGGACAGTAAGAACACAAAATGGAGACGCGTCAGTGTATGGTTCACTTTCAAGACATGGCCCCTCTGGCCCGATATTTGCGAGTTGCGTGGGATGCAAACATAGGCTCAGGGGGCGCTTATTCGGGCGTACCCGGCATCCGAGACAGCCTCTCCACTGCTCAGGGCGCATCAATCGCCCCTTTACGCGTCAGCCGGATCGGCTGCCGGATCACGATTGAGCTCGCATGGACATCAGCGAGATCTAATAGCTATGAGCCCGACTGCAATACACTGGTGGCGTTTGAGAAAACATTGCTGACAGTCTTGCCCAAGTTGGGAAGAGCTGTCATCACGATCAGAGCAACAAAAACCAGCAGTAGGGCATACTCCACCAGATCCTGTCCTTCTTCCTCTTTAACGAGACGCTTAAGTAGCTCCCACATCGTCAGGTCCTCCTTAGTTGAGTTGATTGTTTGGAACTCCCTAGAATCTGATCCCGAAAAGTGCTGTTGTGATAGGTGGTGTGACAAACTTCGGTCTTAACTTGAGAAGAGCGCTGGTCATGAGGAAGGGATCAGCAATGGTGTTGAACGGTCCGGCCTCTGGTCCAGAAGCAATCTCCCGCCGTCAACGGTCCTGTCGCCGGTTTCGACGGGAACGTTGAGATGATGTGCGGCGTCGTCAACCTCGCAAGCTACGGCTGGAATCGTGAATGGACGCCATGACTGTCGGCGGTGAGTCTTTGGGAATGCTGCACACATGAAGATCGAAGGTCCTTCAGTCTTTTGGCTTGTATTCGGCATGGGTGTGCGACGACATTAGAAAAAAAAAGGTGGTTGCGCCGAATCTGCCTTGTCCAATTGTGCAGACCATTACTTCCTGCCACTTCCGACAAGCTGATTACCGGCTGGATTCCGTCTGGTGCCTAGAAGATTCCCCTGGGATTGAAAGATCCCAGGGGGGCGGGAGAACTGCGAGGCGATTGAGGGTTGGGATTACTGAGGAAAAAGAGACTGGGAAGAGACTTGCATCTCTTCCCTCAACCTGGATTCTGGAGCGGTTTTCATCTAGGTGCTGTCCAAAATTAAACAAAATCGTTTTTGGTTGAATTCGTTCTAACGAGATCCAAGTTTCTCTCGTGCCAATGGAAGGAGGGATCTATCTATGAATAAGGCTGTTTGCATTCACGACTCGTCCTGAGGCCCGTATAGCCTAACGTCTCTTTGTCAGGGTGGCGATGGCGGTCACTAGCTCGAGAGGTTCGACGGGTTTGGTAAGATACATCTGGTAGGTAACCCACCGTGAGTGCCAGGCAGCGGTCTTTGGGCTGCGTATAGCAAGTTAGGGCTATCGCCGGAACCTTATTCAGGACGATCCCCTTCCAACGCGCGAATCTGACGAATCAATGCATAGCCGTCGCCATGTGGCATTCCAATGTCGCTCAACAGAACATCCGGTACTCCTTGACCGCCGCTTGCACAGATCCGACCGTCGTAACTGCGGCGCCATAGTGAGTTAACAGAATCGTCAAGAGTTCGCGCGAATCTGGCTCGTCATCGGCCGCTAGCATCCGCAACCCATTCAAGCTTGGGAGCTTCATGTCCGGATCAATGGACTCAGGAGACTGGCTGAGCTTGGACTCTCCTGTATCTCCTTCGTCTCGAAGCAAGATCCGCAAAGCAGCGCTTCCCCATCGATGGGCTTTGCCTGAGCTCGCCGCATCGCTGGGCTGAACGATACGATCCTCAGCAAATATTCCCGAACCATTTTTTTCGCATACGTCGATCTTCATATCTCCTCAGCGCAAAGTTTAGGACTCAACAACTCCATAATCATCCACCGCATCACATCAGGAGGACTGTACTGAATTGATCAGGGAACCGAGGCGCTTGGTCGCCAGAAATTTTTCAGTGATCCGGTGATTATTCCCCGAAGAAACCCAGAATCTGGACTGGTTCCCGACGTGGCTCGGGAAATTCCAACTCTGTAAGCGACTGTGAGAGCAAATGTAAAGGTCGACTTGGCAATTATGGCGAGCGAAGTGCTGCGGTCGAGGACAGAAAGGAGCGTGAGTCATGAACTGTCCTCATTGTCAAACTGAGATTCTTACGGACCCCAATAGCCAGGTTCCCGACAGATATGACTATGTCGTTCTTCGATGTTCTTCCAGGAGCTGCGGGCAAAAAATGGCAATTCTGATAGTTGCTCTGAAGCGTCTAGACCCGATTTTGTATGGAGAATTGGTAGACAGAGGGTTCATTGACTCTCGTTACAACGTAATCCGGCAACGCCCTGCCGCCTGACTTCAGCCTATCCTGTCGGAGAGGAGAACCTATCCGTTCGGATAGGTTCCCCGGGTGCTCGACAAACTGCCATCGACCCACTTGAACCTGGGCTTCACAGGTTCCTCTCTCGTTCGACTCTCTCCTCTTTTTGCCTCTTTGCTCAAAATTGGACAGCTTTCTCCCTGAGCACTTTCTAGCATAAGAAATACTCGCTGTCGCCCCACGTCATACTGGTCGAAGCGCGGGGCGACACCGATTAGAAAGGATATGACAATGACAAAGTGCCAGGAAGTAATGACGCCAAATCCAGTTTGTTGTCTTTCCAGTGATAAGGTGGACCGTGCAGCTCAGATCATGAAGGCTGAGGATGTCGGATCGATTCCCGTGATCGAAGGCCTTCAAGCCCGGCGAGTGGTAGGCATCGTGACCGATCGAGACATAGTGCTGAAAGTGGTGGCTAATGGGCGTGATCCAGAGAACGTGTTCGTCAATGAGATCATGACCGGCAGACCGGTGACTTGTCGTCTTGATGATGATCTGCAGCATTTACTGCATGCGATGGCTGAGCACCAGGTTCGGCGGATTCCGATTGTTGACACTCAGAATCGCATTGTTGGTATTGTCGCTCAAGGCGATGTGGCAACGCGCATGGAAGAACCTGTCAAAACCGCCGAAGTTGTCAGAAAAATCTCTCGGCCTACTGTCGAAGCGTGAACTGTGGCCCTCTGGGGAAACGGTTCTTGACGTTTAGCGACAGGAACCATCAGAACTGCCGGCGATGTGCTCTGGCGCTGTAATGACCAGTGAGGCGGGCGATCGAGTCGACCAGGTCAGTAGGCTCGACCGGTTTAGGGACGTGCATGTGGAATCCAGCCTGCAAAAGCCGTTCGCGGTCCTTCGGGGCATTGAAAGCTGTCAAGGCGATGGCAGGGAGTTGGCCTCCCTGCTCAGGTGTTCTGGCTCTGAGCCGCGCAATCAGCGAATAGCCATCCTCTTCCGACTGCGCCCAGGGAGTATCCCTGAAACACGTGAAATTCACTCTTGCTGATCGCGGTGAGGAAGATGATGGGGAGTATGGCGTGACTGGTTACGTCCTCGAATCATCCTGGCCAACTCAAACCCATCCATGTGAGGCATCTCGACATCGAGCAGGATCAAGGCGAACTCATGGTCGAGGAGTAACTTCAAGGCCCCATGTCCGGAGGCGGCTTTGAAAAGGTTCTGGTCTAGGATCGCCTAACGTGGCTTCCAAGGCTGCTAAGTTCTCCGGACGGTCATCTACCAGCAGAATATTGACTTTGTCCCTCGGCCCTTCGGGCCCTTCAGGGTTATTCCAGGATTGTTTTTCAAAGGACATTGATTCAAGCATCCAAGCGAATTCCCATCTCAACACCACTAGCTACTGCGTTGGTCACCTCGGCAATATTGCGGAGTTGAGACGTCAGATTGCCGGCCATGAAATTCACGTTGTCCGTCAGTCCTTCCAAGTTCCTCCAACGCCCTTTACCTGGGCCTGACCTCCCAGCTTACCTTCGGTACCGACTTCGCACGCCACTCGCGTAACTTCCGACACGAAGTGCTCAACTGATCAACCATGGTATTGACGATCTTGGCAGTGCGCAGGAACTCACCCGTAAGCGAAGCTTTCCAACGGGACAGGCTTACAGGTAAGACCCGCTAAGGGCAGCAAGCCGCGTGCCATTGCAGGAGGAAGGCCAGGGCCTGGCTCTGATGGCGAAAAGCAGTACGTGGTATAGGGGGTTTACTCCTGGCACCGTCTCCAGAGGGTGAATATGCCACTGGGAATTCTTTACATGCGAGCGGGAAAATTGCCCTGGCAGACTATCTATTTGTCGTCGTGCAAGTCTTCAATCAATCTACCAATGAGTTAGAGCAGTGCTCGTTCTGCAGGAGCCAGCCGAACTGTCCAAAAGTGACCAGACTGGCTTCGAATTCAAGGCTAGTCTTAGAGCTGCTACCAAAGGCGAGTGGGAGTGGTACATGAATGAAACCGTCAGAACTTAGCCATCGCCAAATAAGTGACTTCGGTGGAATTGCCCTGCAGAGGTGCTCCTTCCACCCGGGAGAACGGATCTTTGAGGAACGTGACCCGGGTGATTCTGTTCTCTTCATTGAGCAAGGATCCGTGCAGGTCGGCATGTCGAACCAGACGATTGCTATTCTCCTAGCCGGAAGTTTCTTTGGCGAGCATTGTCTGGAGTATCCGGGCTATCGAGTGAATTCCGCAACTGCTCTGGAAGATACGGTAGTATGCCGTATTGAACGAGACGACATGCTCGAAGCACTCCGTACCATCCCCACCCTGCGCGAAGCCTTTCTCGTCGACCTGATTGATCAGCAGGAGAAGATACTCTATTTGTTGCTCGAACTGGAGTGGTCCAGGAGAGCCTCTCAGGTTTTGATGGAATGATGGCCTCAGCTTTACCGCTTTCCCGTCAGGTTCTCTCAGGTTTCTCTCTAAAATGTCACCTGTGCCCTGCGCCTTTCAGGGCCTATGTAAGGCGGAGCATCGGGATCATAGTGGCGGCGTTCTACTCCGCCAGGAGGCAGAGACCCTGGACGCGTCGGTTGATCTTGGGCTGCTGCAGCTTGCATCCGCTGAAAAGGCTTATCACTTTTGGCGAAATCGGCGCTCGCCTCACTCGCAGAAGCAATATCCTCAGCTCCCGTGCGTTCCAAAATCATTTTGGCTTTCCTACTCCAATCCGCACTGTCACAGTGGACTGAAAGAAGAATTCCCCCATTACGGACTCGTCCTTCGTACCGCTTGGCCTCATACTCCGGAATCCCCAAACCTGCTACTGCTCCAGTCAATCCTCCGACGGCTCCGCCGACGCCTACTCCCGCCAGAGCAGCCATGATTGGGCCAGCCGCAAGGAGAGGACCCACACCTGGAATCGACAAAGCTCCTATTCCAGCCAGCCATCCCAAAGCTCCTCCGATCACAGCACCGGTTCCTGCTCCGGCTGCTGCACCTTCCGGAGCTTTCGTGCTTTTCTCATGACCGAAATCTTTAGTGCCGGCATTCTCGGCGAGAAGCACCGAGACATCTGTATTGCGAAAGCCGTCCGCCCTCAATGTATCGATAGCGTTCTCCACACCGTCCCGGGTGGAATAAATACCGAAGACCGAAGTATTCTTGCCTGCCATACAGGACTCCTTTCTCCTGAGATGATTGCTGGCGCTGCCAACCTAGTCGTGACCCTCACTTCAGGCTTCTGATATTGATTTCAGAAGATCTTAGGCCAGTTTCCACGATGGCTGCTACCTCAGTTCGGTTCTACACGGCTGCGGGGCGCGTCGTTGATTCAGTAGGGAGACTAAGCAGCTGGCGAATTGGAATCCGCCACGGTCTTGCTTCCCACTGCCCGGCTCCTACGATCGATTGCGGTCGATGTGCAACGGAACGCTGCGCAAAAGGCAAGCCAGACACTGGTCAACCTTTTCTGGCACCGACCGCAACCAACGCGACTCCACCCGCAAGAGCCAGACCTCCAACAATCGGTGGAATAGGGACAGTCTTGCGAGTTTCCTTGGTGGCTTCTATTGGTCCGAGATCGAGAACCTTTTCACGCTTGGTGTAGGTGAAACCCTGGTAAGCCAGCATCACCGCACCAAACAGGATCAATAGAATTCCTGTCAACGTTATCGATTTCATAATGCTAGACCTCCTCTACACCGGTGTGCGGCCTTGAATGACTCGAATCAACACTACTACGATGGCGAGAACTAGCAGGAGGTGAATGAATCCTCCTATGGTGTACGAACTCACCATCCCAAGTAGCCAAAGCACCAAAAGAACTACAAAGATGGTCCAAAGCATGTCTAACCTCCTTGAGACTTAATATGGAACGGTTGGGTTTTAGAGATTCTTCGACGTCTCTGGAAATCTTTCTCGGTGAGCCAACTCACATCACTGTGTCAAGCGACAAAAGGCCATAAGGCATCTTCCGCTTCAACACTCCCAGCTTGATCACTGCTCTTTCTTCGTGCTCTCGGGATCTACGGCTTCCTTGGTGCCACTACTCATTTCTTGCCCGGCACCTTTGAAGCTCTCGACCGATTCTTCACGAACCCCAAGCCGACTGGCCGTCTCTGCGTTCAAGGTACCTGTCACCTGTATCTTTTCTGCGGCTTGGTAATCTCGAATCGCTTGCCGCGTTTTTGGACCAATGATCCCATCAATGCCCCCGGTGTCATACCCCTTGGCCTGCAGCGCCTCTTGCGCGTGCTTGACTTCGGTCGAACTCAAAGTAGCTCTCTCAGGTTGATGATCTGCCTTTGTCTGACTTTCGACCTCGGCAGACGTTTTACTCTTGCGAGTGACTTCAGCCTTCGCGACTTCACCTGCTGGAGGAACATAATTGTTAAGAGCGTTTACAAACGGCCGCACGGCGGGAGCTACCGGAACCTTCCCCGCAAGCAGAATTTCCGAACCTGAGACATTCTTGCCGTACACATCGTGGTTAGCGCTGTCGTCGATGGTCATCACGGTCCCCTTAAGAGCGAGCCCTGCAAAGAGTCCCTTGCTGCGAGAATAGGAGTAGATCGGAGAATCGAAGGTTACGTTCGTCCCTATCTCAGCGGCTCGTCCTACCGGGCCTGCCGCCACGCCTGCCTCACCGCCCAACTCCAATTTGTCTTCGAACAACCCCTTCAAGCCGTCCGGATCGGTAAACACCAACACCAAGTCGGTGACAGAAACCCCCAGTTGGAGACCGAAGCTCCCTCCACTCACATCGATGAACGAGGGCGCCCCCCAAGCTCCATTGCTCTTGCGCTTGGCGACAACACCCTTGCCCACCTGGCCGCCGACTCCAAAAGCACCCTTAACAACGTTGGGAACAACCGCGATGGCTTGAGCGCGTTGGAGCAACTCCCGCGGAATCGACTCTGGGGTATTCAGGATTTCTGTTAGAACATTGGCAGCACTCAAGGCACGCTCCTGCTCCTTGCCGCTTCCTACGTCAGCATTGGCAAGAGATCCCGATACCGTCAAAGTCAGAATCAATGAAAAAACCAAAAACATTTTCTTACACACCATTGATCACCTCGTTCCCTCAAACTTCGAATTCCAAATCATCATTTTCTCTGGTTACTGCAGAGAAAGCTGTTCAGTATTGCTCACTCCTTTAGGCCGCCTGCTGCCGGGCGCATTGCGCTCGGATCTCGCCGAAAACAAGATCGCTTGTATCCACGACGAATTCACGCTCCTCAAATCGAATCAAGGAACATTGTTCCAATCGGTGAATGACCTCAACTAGCAATCCGAAATAGTCTGCTGTAGCTCCAAAATTTTCTCTCTTCATGATCACCTCACATCGTAACCACACCGTGACAGCATTCCCTTGCACCCAACAAGCCAAACCGTTTTTTTGAAGGTAAGTGCAGGCTTTTCTAGCGTAAAGGTATGCGAGAGAGTCGTCTGAAGAAGGGAAAAATTGGCAGGCGAGAATTTTTTACGTAATGCTTAGCGGGTCACCAAGGGCGGCGTGAGCGGTTCTTCTCCTCAGGAGTCGTGCCCCTCCACTAGTACGTACAAACGACAGACGACTATCAAGCAGGGAGGCGAGCGCTCTTAGAGATCATAGCGCGTTAGAACTCAGCGAGTTCCTCTTCAACCGTTCGTTCCTTCAAGCTCGCGTCGTCTCTGCCCATGCGCACGCGAATGCGGTGGTGGTGGCCATCATCGCAGAGGGGAACCCAGGGTGTTGCTAAGCGCTCGCCATCAAGTTCAACCCAAAGGACACCACAGCTGACATGGTCGGGGTTCTCAACCAGCATCTCATAGGACGTGCGGTAGTAGCGATAGCGTAGTGAGTACTCTGTCCATTCGGGAGAAATCGTTGGATCAACCAGGAGCGTGTCTCCGCGCAGCTTAAACCCGAGCACCTCCTCGAGCCAAACGCGGTACATCCAGCCACTTGAGCCCGTATACCACGTCCAACCGCTGCGCCCCACCTGGCCTTCAAGCGTACAGACGTCCGCCGCGACGACGTAGGGCTCTCCCTTGTAACGAGCGACATCTGCCGCGCTGCGGGAATGTTCGATAGGATTCAACATATGCAGCAGTTCCACAGCACGACGTCCATCACCGCTACGGGCAAAGGCCATAGCGACCCAAATGGCCGCATGAGTATATTGCCCGCCATTCTCGCGAATGCCGGGGGGATAGCCCATGATGTAGCCCGGGTGTGGCTGAGAATGATCAAAGGGGGGGGTGTACAGCTGAATGAACTTGTCTGACGGACGAATCAGCAGCTTTTCTACGGATGACATCGCCTGGCGCGCCCTTTGCTCGTCGCCCATGCCGGAAATGACAGCCCAGGATTGGGGCAACGAGTCAATGATAGCTTCCTGACTCTGTTTGGAACCCAAAGGTGTCCCATCATCGAAATAGGCCCGACGATACCATTCTCCATCCCATCCATGGACTTCAACCGCTTCGGCTAACTCTTCAATCCGCTGCTGGCAAAAATCCAAGGGCGGCACTTGTCCAACCAATTCACAGATAGGGATGAACCCTTTGAGGACATCGAGTAGGAACCAGGCCAACCAGACACTTTCGCCCCTTCCCTCAGGTCCAACTCGGTTCATGCCATCGTTCCAGTCGCAGGAGCCCATGAGCGGCAGTCCGTGCGGCCCTCGAGTCGATCCCTTTCGAATGGCCCGCCAGCAGTGCTCGAACAGGGAACCCTCTTCCATGGCCAGTGTGGGAACGAAGTAGATTTCGTGTTCGTGTTCTTCTAGCGGCCTACCTTCGAGAAAGGGAACCTGAACCTCGAGTATCGATGTATCTCCTGTGGTCCTCACATAGTGAGCCGTGGCATAGGGCAGCCACAGCAGATCGTCGGAGCACCGGCTGCGAATCCCGGCTCCGGAAGACGGATGCCACCAGTGTTGCACATCCCCTTCCACAAATTGTCGGGCTGCGGCCCGCAAAATGTGTTCGCGTGCCAAACCAGGGGCGGCATAAACCAAAGCCATGACATCCTGCAGTTGGTCCCGGAAGCCAAAGGCTCCGCCCGACTGGTAAAAAGCCGAACGCGCCCAGATGCGGCAACTCAAGGTCTGATACATCAGCCAGCGATTGAGCAGGAAATCGACCGCCAGATCCGGCGTCTGGACCTGGATTGCGCCTAGAAGCTCATCCCACCAATTCTTTGTGTCTGCCAGCGACTGTTGGGCGAAGCGTGGATTGCGGAATTGTTCGACCAGGCTTCGGACTTCACCGACGTCGTCTGCTTGACCAAGCAAGCAGAAGACCTCCGTAGCTTCGCCTGGCACCAACTGAAGCTGAACCTGAAGAGCTGCGCAAGGATCCAACCCGACTCCCGTACGGCCCGCCAGGTGCTGTCGCTCCAAGGCTGCAGGTCGCAAGCTGGAACCGTTGCGCCCCAGAAACTCGGTTCGGTCAGCTGTGAAGCTCTGGGCTGGGGGACTCAGCGAAGCAAACGCCACTTTCTTGCTGAATTCAGGATGGTAGTTGTTCCGCGCCAGCAGCGTGTGGCTTGCCGAGTCCCAGCTGGTCACAATATGAGGCTGGGTCTCTTCACGATCGGTACCCAAGGTCCATTCCGCGTAGCTCGTGACCGACAAATGCCGGCGGCGCGTACTTGCGTTGCGGAGCCTCAAACACTGGACACGCAGTGGCTTTCCGCCTACGAATCGACTGGTACAAAGGTCGTTAACTGCTGCTCGATACCGTGACTGTTATGCTCAAACCGGGTATATCCCTGACCGTGGCTCGCACGATAGGCGGTGCCAGTCTCGCGCACGGGCAAAGGCGTTGGTGACCAAACGATCCCGCTCTCTTCGTCTCGCAGGTAGATGCCTTCCGCGACGACGAGAGAAATGGGGTCGTTTAGCCAGGGAATTTGACGGTTAGTCTGACTGTTGCCACACCAGAGAAATCCGGGCCCGGACTCGCTCACCAAGGCTCCGAAGTGCGGGTTGGCCATGATATTGACCCAGGGCGAAGGCGTCTGTGCTCCGGGTTCCAATTGGATGACATACTCACTGCCGTCAGGCGTGAATCCGCCGGTCCCGTTGAAGAAGCGAAGATTGGGTACCGGTAGCGGAGGCGAAGGCTCAGGCTTCGTCTTGCTATCACCTTCCAATAGAGGCGGCATCTCGACAGCCTCGGCCGCACGGCCCAGTTGCCGCTCCAGCGAGCCGCGAGCCGCCACGAGCAGAGCGCGTGCCGAGGCTAGAAGCAGGGTCAGATCCTCCTCAGGCATCTGTTCGACAGACCGCAGAAACACCCCGCCCGGCCGATCAATCCCCGTGTGAACTGAATACGCCTGAACCAGGCGCGTTAGCTGACTCTGCAGCGGTTGCTCATAGCTGGCGGCTTCCTTATTCAAGATAACCAGATCGGCTTTGAGCCCCCGGACGCGCCAATAAGTGTGGGCGAGTAAGGCTTCACGAACGACGCCGAGCTCCTGAGATTCGCTCACTAGCATCGCCAGGATGGGAAGATCTCCCGAGATTCCGTATGCCCATAAGCGTGACTGTCCCAAGACGTTACGGCGGAGTCGTTCCGGGGGCGGACGGAGTTGGTTGTTGGGATAAAGCAGCTGAGCTCCGAGATCCTGGAAGACTTGAGCTTCGTCGGCTTGAAGGCCCAGATAACGCAATTCCAGCTGTGCGTGAGTCCAGGCAAACTCGAGCGCACGATTGGCTGCTGGTAAGTCCTGATACTTTTTCACCAGGGCCAAGATGCGCTCTCGCGTCTCTGCGGCCAAGGTTACCAGGGCAAGACGAATTTTTTGGCTCGGTCGCAGCTCCACCTTCCGGCGAAGGCTGAAAATTGGATCCAGCACCGCACCACTTTGGTTTGATAGCGGGCCCTCCATAGCCGCTGGATTCTGTAGGCCACGACCGCGCCCGATGAAGGTTGCACGGTTCGTTTCGTATTCGAGGCCGTCACCGAAAGAACCCGTAGCTGCCATGAGGTGCGCCGCCCAAATCGGCGGATCCTCTGGCGACCGCAGGCGACGCCCAGCCAACAACGCATTCTGCTCCGGCAAAGCCTCGGTCTGAATGAAGAGTTTGCTGAAGGCTGGATGTGTCCGGTCGGCGTTATGAGGTGCCAGTGCCAGCTCCAAGTAAGTGGTCAGCTCCAAACGGCGCGTCTCAGAGGATGTATTCGTCAGTGTGATTCGGCGCACCTCGGCATCGTCTTCTGGAGAGACCACCACCTCCATCAAGGTCTCGATACCGAAATCGCGGCGTCGAAACTCAATCCGGTCCGCAGCAAAAGAAGCCGAGTAGCGGCGTTCCGGACGATCCACGGGATGGTAGGTGGTCGACCAGACATCTCCGCTGTTGAGATCACGAATGTAACAGAAAGTTCCCCAGGCATCCCGGGTTGTGTCGGCTCTCCAGCGGGTAATATCAAAATCGCGCCAGCGGCTGTACCCTCCGCCCGCATTCGTCGTCATGACCGTGTACGTGCCGTTGGAAAGCAAGTGAGAGCGTGGAACTCGCGTGTTCTCACGAGTTCTGCGCGTTTCCGCGGTAGCGGGCGTTGCCGTGATGAGACGGGCAATGGGCGGCTCTGCACTTGAACTGAAGTACTCCAAACTGGTTGCGGGGATTCGTTCGAAGAAAAGGAATTCGGTTGCTCGAATCCGCAAGTCAGCATGGAAACGTCGTTGCATGATCTCTCGTTGCAGAACGTTGTCGATCGCCAGCAAACTCATTCCCTGGTGATGGGCCATGTAAGCGTAGATCACCACACCACGGCTTCCTTCAGGTCGCTGCTGGCGTGTGTAATCAATGGCTTCATAGTATCCCCTGGTTCCACGCAACCCGAGCTTTGCCAATCGTCTCAAGTTGTTTATGGCTGCAATTGGATCGATGGTTAACGCCAGGCAAGTGGCGTAAGGTGCCACCACCAAATCCTCTTCCAAGCCTCGTTTCAGTCCTAAACCAGGAACGCCAAAGGCGCGGTACTGATAAATCCGATTGACGTCTAAGGCACTGAAAGCAGACTCCGAGATTCCCCAGGGAACGCCTCGTTGCCGTGCATACTGGATTTGACGGGAGACAGCCGCTTGGCAGGAAGAGTCCAGCAACGAGTTCTCGAACGTGCGAGTAAACAGCAGCGGCATCAGATACTCAAACATCGTGCCGCTCCAGGAAAGCAACACCGGCTTTCCATCGGAGGCGCCATAAGGTCGTCCCAATGCCAGCCAATGCTCCACGGGCACCTCTCCACGCGCAATGGCAATCAGGCTAGCGAGGCGGGCTTCGCTGGCCAGTAGGTCATAGTAGGAGGTGTCCCGCGAGCGGGTACCGACGTTGTAGCCAATCGTGAACAGACGCCTGCGGGGGTCATACAGAAATCGCATATTGGTTTCGTCCCCGAACCTTCTCGCCCGCTGGAGGACATTGTCTGTCTGTTCAATGGCCTCGACGGCCTGTCGACGCGAGTGGGAGAACGCCTGAAGGACGCGATCGAGGACGCTAGCCAGGGATGGGTCCCTCGAGCCAGCGTTGAGCAGCTCAGACAACACGGTGTTCTCAGGGCTTGCCAGCAGTTGCAGAGAGGGCGCCTGTCTCCAATGCTCCTTCCATTCCCGCAGCACAGCATCATCGGGCGCCTTCAAGAGATCCTGGGGAAGATCAATGACCACTTCGAACCATCCGAGATAGCGGTCGATTATCAAACCCCAGGCCGTGACGTTTTCTTCGATTCGGTTGACCCAATAGACACGTTCATCCTCAGCGGCCAGCCTTGACCGCAACACCTGAGCCAAACGCTGGACGGGTTCCTGGGCCCGGCGCAGGCATCTTACGATCTGTTCAAGGTCGTCCACTGGATTCTGAAAGAGCTGGCCTAATGCCATCATGGTCTTTCTGATGACACTGTTTTTCAGGTCTTCCCGATCCAGCAGCGCCTGCAGCAGCTCTAACCGGTCGGCCAATCCCTGGAGTGACGCAGTCCCGAGCACGGGTTCGGCAAGCCCGCCCCTACAACCCTGTTCCAATACCCACAACGATGCCAGCAGGTTTCCGCTATCGACAGTCGAAACATAAGGAGGCCGTAAGGGTGCCAAAGTCTGGATGTCGTACCAGTTGAGCAAGTGGCCTTCGTAGCGTTCCAGTGTTGCCATCGTCTCCAGAGTCGCGAGAGTCCTGTCGACCATCTCGTCTCGGGTGATATAGCCCAGATCACGCGCTGCTAAGGCCGAAAGGAGCCACAACCCGATATTCGTGGGCGAGGTTCGCTGAGCAACTTCGATGCGAAGCGACTCCTGCGAATTATCGGGTGGAAGCCAGTGAGTTTGCGGACCGACGAGGTCGTCAAAATAACGCCAGGTCTGGCAGGCGATGTGCCGGAGGAACTGGCGTTCTTCGTGAGACAAACGCTGGCGGAGATACTGCCTTTTGTGACCGTTCATCCAGTCGGCCACCAATGGCGAGATCAGCCAGAGTGTCAGGAAGGGCAAGGCGGTGAACCAGGAATGAAACTGACGCTCGCAGAGGACTATAGTGAGGATCGCTGCTCCGATGGTGACAAAAACCATGTGGAAGACAAAACGGCTTAACCGATTTGCTGCATTCCAGTGGGCGACTTGAGCCGATTCCCACTCCAGCAGGTTACGACGGCTGATGACCCGGCGATACCCCACTCGAGCGATGGCATCCAACGAAAGAAATGCCTGGTGGGGCAACAGGGCTGTCGAGACCAAGACCCGCAACAACTCTCTTCCTTGTTCTTTCCAGACCCCGCGGTTCTTGCGAAGGCTCTGCAGAACGCGACCTGGCAGAGAGCCCAGCGGGGAACACAACAGCATTAGCCCAACGAGGAGGCTTGGACTCGCCGAAGCAGGAAACAGTAACCAGCCCGTCACGAGCAAGGCCACTGAGGCCGCGGCCACCAGACTCCGGCGCAGGTTGTCCAGGATTTTCCAACGATTGATGAACGACAGCGGGTTCGGCTGGGGTGATCCATCTGGCCCTGGAACTGTGGGCAGCACCCAGCGAGCGATCTGCCAGTCCCCTCGCACCCAGCGATGCTGCCGCTTCATGTAAGATTGATAGTTAACGGGGAATTGCTCAAATAACTCAACGTCGCTGGCATACCCCACTCGCACGTGGGCACCTTCGATCAGGTCGTGACTTAACAGGGTCTCCTCAGGAAAACGGCGGCCCAGCACTCGATAAAAGGCTTCCACGTCAAAGATGGCCTTCCCGTGAAAGATTCCTTCCGCGAACAAATCCTGATAGACGTCTGATACGGCTTTCGCGTAGGGATCGGTACCAGTCGGATCGCTGAAAAGACGCGTGAATGGGGTTACCGTGGCACTAGGCAAAGTAATGCTCACGCGAGGTTGGATGATTGTATAGCCCTCCACAAGGCTGCGGCGGTCCGGGCCAAGACGGGGACGATTCAGGGGATGGGCCAACGTCTCGATCAAGCGTTTTGCCGTATCGTGCGGCAACTGGGTATCGGCATCCAGTGTGATGATGAAACGGATGCTGCCAAGGTGCGATCTTTCGCCAACTCGAAGAAGCTGTGCATTCCCTTCGCCACACAAATAGGCAGTCAGTTCCTCCACCTTGCCGCGTTTGCGCTCCCAACCCATCCAGCACCGTTGCGTTCTGCAGGCGCGGCGCGACCTGTGGAACAGAAAGAACGGACGTTCTGCATATTTGACATTCAGTCGTTCAATCCCTTGAACCACGACCTCGAGAAGTTCAGGGTCTTCTGGCATGTTTTCTTGGGGGGCATCCGTGAAGTCAGAGACCAAGGCGTAACGCAGCTGTGGATCGCGGTTACCCAGATATCGAACCTCCAACTTCTCCACTTCCCCGCGAACGGACTCAGGCGTGAGCAGCATCATGGGAACCACGACCAGCGAGCGATGCTCTTCAGGAATTCCATTCTTGAAGGACAGTTTTGGCAGCACACGGGGCTGCATGAGCCACGACACTAGAATGTTGATTGCTTGCAAAGCCAGCTCACTCGCTGGAAAGAGAGCCAGTGCAGCCAACAGCATGAATCCCCACGGCGCACGGCCCAGGCTGTGAACATTGAAGAGAGTCAGAGTCAAAATGAACGAGGTAAGGAGAATAATACTTCCCAGATAAACGAGTGAAGGATGGTTCTCTGCATATCGCTGGATCTGGCTGGTCAGTGGCCGTTTGCAGTTGAGCTGGGACTCGAGGACGGTCCTTCCGCCTGCGATGAGATAGTAACCCACGTGGCAACGACGATCGTCACCCTGGCAGCTCTCTCTTTGAGCCAACAAGATGGCGCTTCTGGCAACCTCCAGTTCGGCAACCTTCGCCTGGCGAGCCATTCTCTCAAGGCTACGCCTGCAGCGGTCACGAGTTTCAAAGTCAGATTGGGAATGCACTCCGGCTGGATCCTCACGCAACACGGCTTCGACACAGCTGACGCTTTCAAAGACGTCTCGCCAGTCCATCTGTGCCAGTTGCCGCAGGCTGCCAATGGCGTTGGCAATTGAAATCTGATAGCCCGCCTGGCGAGCCTGTTCCTGGCGAATAGCTTCCTGCAGAGGGCATCCGAGCTTCACTTCCAGCCAATTCCGAACTGGAGATAGGGCAGCTTCCTCATCGTGGAGATGCCCGGCGAGACGTACGGCGAAATGCGGCCGTAGCCTGGCTTGCTCACGCGCCAGCTCCGCAAGAATGCCGAGCAGTTGATCAGGCTCACGGCGGGCGGCAGCTAACAGGCGATTGGCCCACACGTCGGCCCACTCACGCTCATGCTGGCGACGATTCACCTGAAGCGCCCGATTCCTCAGGTCCTCAACAAGGACGAAACGCAACAAGACAGGAAAGACCCACAGTTCCCCAATGGTTAGCGGCGACACCGTTTGGTAAGCCTGGAGAAACTCGGTGATGTTGGAGAGGCTCAGACGGGCATCGGTGGTTTCAACCAGGTGCCGAGCCAGGAATTCCACGCGGAGCTCGCTGGGCCGAAAACCTTCCTTCAACGTGGGGAGTTCTTCGGCATAGTTGCGGGGTAGATTCCGGCGGATGTCTACGATGTGGCCCTGAATGATATAAGCATTGTCGAGGAGCCATTCAGCAGCCGGCGTAATGGGTTGTTCCAGCTCGACAGCTCGAGATAGGTCGTTGCGAACCTTGACCAGATCCTGGCTGCTTTCTTTCAGCCGCTCCAACAGGCGGTGACCTTGGTTCACGGGAGGATAGGCCGGGTGAAGACGCGCAAGCCCAGTGGCGTGGTCCCGTAGGGCTTCGGACGCCAGTGGCTCGCGGGTCAGCTTGTCTTGGAGCAGATCTTGAATGGAATCTCGTTCAGCGCGGATGACGAACGTGGCCGGAGGCACGTCGTTCCCTCCGCGCAAGACTTCAAGGACGCGATTCGCTTCTACGTCCGGGATCTGGACAATGACGAGCGCTTCATCTTCTAAAACCAAACGACTACATTGATCGAGAACCTGTTTGCTCAGTCTAGAGCGTTCCCTGTAGAGGACTCCTCCGAGCATGAGCAAACCGGCTAGCACGAGCAGGGCTCTCGCCAGTCCGGAAGGCTCAGAAAGAAGGTAAAGCGAGGCACCTAACACAAGTCCAGTCAGCCCCAATGAAACCTTCCACAAGGACGACTCGGCGATATCCAACTTACCGGAACTCGATTTAGTGACCAGCGCCGAACGGCGAAACCCGCAGCTTCGCAGGTTCTTGAGCACTTCGGAGACATTCTCTCGGTGGGAATAAAATCCCAGGGCCAATTGAGGCATATCACCTAGGTTTCTGAGCAGGGGGTACGAAGAGACTGAAGCTGGACCCAAATACAAGAAAAGAGAGGGTATCTACTTGCCGAACAACTTGGTGTTCATTTTTGAACAAATCGAATTTTAACACTCAAAACCTCCAGCTCAAACCTTTTCGAAACGAGCCGAAACGAGCACTTGAAACGAGCCTTCTTGCTTCTTCCTGAGATGTAGTTGTTGCGGCCGAGTACGGGAGATGGCGAGAAACCGCAGACCCGTGCGAAACACGGATCTGCGAGACCTGAACAAACAACTACTGAGCCGCTTTCAAGGCGCGCTGTGCAAGAGAGCTCGTGGAGCTCAGCGGCTGAAAAAGTGCTTAGTAGCGGTGGGGAAGTGAGGGTTCACAAGTTTTGGCGAAGTCTTCGACTTGTTTCCTGGCCTCTTCTTTAGCTAGACCATACCTCTCTTGGAGCTTGCCTGCGAGCTGTTCACGCTTCCCGCCAATGACATCAAGCTCGTCATCGGTCAGCTTGCCCCAGCGCTCTTTGACCTTCCCCTTGAACTGCTTCCAGTTGCCTTCAATCTGATCCCAGTTCATAGAAACTCTCCTTTGTAATGTTTTGTCGCACGTGGTGTCAGCACTGACCTGTCGCCCGGCACCATCAGCGCGACTGGAAGTCAAATTAACCGCTTGGTGAAGAATGCGATGTTCAGTTTTGCACAGCGAGTGCGGTCCGCGCGGGACTGCTTGACGAATTGCTTCGCGCAATTGATCGAGAATCGAGATGGCTTGGTTTTGGTTTCCTTGGCTATAATTCGGCCTATTTACAAAAGGCTGGACCCAGACAGGCTAGGCGCTCAACGGTCCAGTTACACCGGATACAAAGCTTGGCGGTCTTTATCCGGTCTGCGTCATGATAGGGCAGCTTAGCCGGGAATCGTTAGGGTGGGGGTGAGCAGCACCAAAGCTGCCTAATGCTCCGGAGTCGCTAAATGCAGGAGGTGAAAGCTCCAGCCAGCTTCGAGACACACCGGCTCCTGCTCAGACGTCCGCAGCCGGAAGACGCAGCCGTCGTTTTCGCCCGCTACGCGAACGACCCGGAAGTCACGCGATTTGTGGGGTGGCCGAAGCATGAGTCCGTCGCCGACACCCAGGCGTTTCTTGGCTTCAGCGATGCCGAATGGGAACGCTGGCAGGCGGGCCCATACTTGATCTGGTCGCGCAGCGATGGGGTACTTCTTGGCAGCACAGGGCTCGGCTTTGAAACGCCGTATCGGGCGGCTACAGGGTACGTTCTGGCACGGGACGCGTGGGGCCGAGGCTACGCGACTGAGGCGCTCAACGCGATGGTCGACATTGCACGCCGCGTCGGCGTTCAGAGGCTGTATGCCCTTTGCCACCTCGAGCATCGCGCGTCGTGGCGGGTCCTCGAGAAATGTGGGTTCGAGCGAGAGGGCATCCTGCGTCGGTATGCAGAGTTTCCGAATCTGGCGTTTCCTGCCCCTGCCGACGTGCTGTGCTATGCGAGAACATTCGAGCCGTGAGCGCCCTGCTTGCTAACAAGGCGCGCGCCGCCCGGTGGTCTGGGTCTCTGGCGGCGCTTGATGAAAGTTACGGCGAGCCTTGTCGGAAGTTATGGCTCCAAAGCACCGCTCGGTCTGGTGCGAGCGCTGCCTGACAGTTCAACGAAACTGCCTCGCGGGCGCGATCTGCTTCGCTTCATGATCGGCAGGGACACAAATGCAGTTTCTGCCGGCGTCAGCGGTTTGTCTCGCCTTAGAGCGGCGGAGACGCGCGGATGATGAAACGACAAGATGCCGACATCGGCAGAGCGTGGTTCGCGATCGGTTGGTTCACCATCTGGGGATTGTTTCAGGGATTCGCAGTTTTCTCGGTGCTCCGCGGAACCTGGGAACGGCCAGACGCATTTCCGGTCCGAGCCTATGAATCGTTAATCTACCCAGACATGTTTTTTGTTCCTCTTTACCTCTTGACAGCCGCACTGCTATTGAAGAGGCATTGGCTCGGCAGCGTCTTAGCGTTCGTGGCGGGCGGTGGAATTGTCTACGTCATGATCTATCTCGTCGCACTCTCAGGATTTTCGGGTCCTGTCAATCTCATCGCTGACGGGATATTTTTGGTTTGCACTCTCTTGTCGCTGTGGCAGGTCGGTTACCGCCTTAGTCCTCGAAGGGCCGTCTAACCCGCGCCAGCGTAGCGGACTAGCCGCGGTGTTCGTCGGCGTCGCGATGGGCAGCGGATTCGTCCGGCACATTCGCGCCCTCGAGAGGCGCCTCGAGCGTTCCCGCGCTCTATGACTCGATCTGGCGAAACCCAAGCTAGAAGTGGAATTTCAAGCCCAGCTGCAATCGTCGAGGTTCACCGGCCGTCACGGTTTGCCCAAAAGTATCCGTTCCCGAGTTCCCACTCATACCGGTTGCAAAGGTTGGATGGTTGAACAGGTTGAACGCCTCGAAACGGAATTCGAGGCGGAAGCGGTCACTGATTGTCGTGGTCTTGTTCAGAGACCAATCAACATTCCAGAGACCATTCTGCGTCAGAATGTTTTGTCCGGTGTTTCCAAATGCATTGTCGGGGACAGGGAAATTGGATCGCAAGTATTTCGGACTATCGACGCCATTGCTCAACGCCTCGACGTCGGCGTCTGTTCCGAGACGATTTGGAAAGCAACGGATGGCGAATCCCGTTGTGTTGTTACAGAAAGCGCGGTTCACTTGCATGAAAATGGGAAACCCAGTGCGGGCAACAAAGATGTTGGACATCTGCCATCCTCCAATCAGATGTCCCCAAACACCACGGGCTGAGGAGGCAAACGGTTTGCCCGGTCCGAAAGGCAAATCCCATACAAAGAAGCTGTTAAAACTGTGGGTGATGTCATCGCCACTGCGATACTTGTATTCTTGGCGGGCGTTGGGGTTTTGTAAGGCGTTTCCGTCACCCTCTTGCGCGTAGCCGCCTCCGCCTCCCATCGCCTTGCTGTAGGTGTAGCCCGCACTGAACATCAGTCCGGTGGCGACGGTGCGCTTGAAACTCAGAATCCCGCCATTATAGTTTCCATATCCTCCGTAGTAGTAGCCGGCTAATTGGGCAAACTTGGAGAACGGAATTCTCGTGTCCGGAGCACCCGGCCCAAACGGCGCCAGTTCCAGGTCGATGGAAATCTGAGTATGAGTGGATTTGGAACCAACATATTGCGCTTCGACGACAGTGTTCGGAGCGATTTCGCGCGACAGACTCAGGCTCCACTGTTGAATATATGGGTTGAGGTTTTCTCTCCCGACCGCAGTATTCGTTTCGTAGGCCTGGGCCAGATTGACGCCGCCCAGGATATTCTGGGAGAGGGTATCCCAATTGAACTGAGGCACCGCGGGATCTGCCGTTAGAGAGGCTCGAATGTCATTCGGAGGGATCTGCCCGATGAACCTCGCGAAGTTGAGCAGTGGCTTGAAGTAGTAATTGATCCCATAGCCTCCACGGATGACGGTTTTGGTGTTTCCGAAGGGCCGCCAGGCAAAGCCGAACCGAGGTGCGAAATTGTTTGCATCTGTGTCAAAGATACTGGCCTGGTCATCCATGATGCCATAAGGAATGTCGGGACGAATGCGCGAATAGAAGTCGGCAGCAGCCACGTTCTGCTTTGGATACAGAATTCCGCCGCAGGCGCGAGGATCGATGGGACAATCTCCCTTTTGGCGCTCGTAGGGCCGTCCAGTACCCAGCAAAGGATCAAACTGTCCTGGGAATCCATGAATCTCGACAATAGGAGTGGCGACTTCATAACGCAATCCTAGGTTTAGCGTGAAGTCAGACGACACCTTCCAATCGTCCTGGACATAGCCTGCATAGTACATATTGTACAGATCGTTTGTGGTGGGAATATCCAACCGGCCGCTGACAACATTGGGAATTCCCAGCAGCAGATCGGTGAAACCATCGCCACTGTAACCGGCTTCAAATCGGGTTCCCGGCCAAACATCGTTGTAGTTCTGGGCCAGGTGCCTCTGAATATCCACACCAAATTTGAGGGTGTGCTGACCTTTGATCCAGGTGAGGTTATCTTGAAGCTGGTAGGTTTGCCCGACCGCGTAGGTGGGTACCGACGACGAAAAATCGAGTGTGGCGCCTGCTCCCCTGAAGTTCGTCTTATCGATTCGAAAATTGGGCAAGCCCCCATATTTCGTGTTAGGACGGCACTGCGGTTCCTTGATTCCCAGGCCCAAACATCCACCAAACGCCTCCAGTGCATCCTCCGGACCGCCGTTTCGACTGAAGCTTCGGTTGTAGCTGACGGCTAGAGTATTCACGAGCCTCGGACCAAAGGTGCTGGTCGCGCCGAGGACAGCGTGAACTCCTCGATAACTGGTTATGACATCGCCATACTTCAGAGGCATTCCAATGGAGTTCTGGGCAACCCGATTTCGCAGCTGGTCCTGAAGGCTGAACCGACCAAACAAACTGTGACGATCGGTCAGAAGATGGTCGACTCGCACAGACCAATTGTATTGGTCTGTGGTGTCAGGCTGGGCCTGAATCCAATTCCGGCTGGGATCACCAGGATTGTTTGGCTCCACAAAGAGAGCGTTGACGACATTCCTACTGATTGGATCGATTCGGTCCGACGGGATGACATTGTTCTGGAAAGGAATCCCGGTAAAGGGATCGACGATGGTTTTGTTGAAAATTCTGGCGTAGTTGGAGAAATCACCATTCTTTTCGGCAGCTGTCGGAAGATGGCCAACGAACGTTTGGCTTCCAGGAAGCTTCAGGCCTTCGTAAGCTCCCAGGGCAAACGTCCGGTTTTTGCGGATCGGACCGCCTACGAGGAATCCGTATTGATTGCGAATCAAGGGCGGCTTGATTTTCTCGGTGCCTTGGGTTGCAGAGAAGAAAGGCGGGGCATCCAGAGCCTTGTTCCGATGAAACTCCCAAACGCTTCCATGAATCTCATTGCTGCCTGATTTGGTGATCGCGTCAACGATCACAGATCCCCCCAAACCATACTCCGCGGAATATTGACCAACCTGAACTTTGAACTCCTGAAGAGTGTCCAAGACCGGAGTAATCGAAGTAAGGCCCGTAAAGGGCTCGATATCATTGCCTCCATCCAAGTTGATGCGGTTCGCGGCCTTCGGGATTCCAACGCCAATGGTCGTTCCGGCAGCCACCCCCGGAGCAAGACCAATCAACTGGGTAAAGTCGCGCCCATTCAGCGGCAGCTGCTGTATCGCCTTCTCAGTCGTCACCGAGCCTATTGTTGGGCTTTCGGTATCGATCACTGGAGCAGTTCCTCGGACATCCAGCGTCTGGGAAATCTCTCCAATTTCCATGGCTATGTCAATTCGGGTCCTGTGGTTAACTTGAAGGACGATTCCCTCCGTTCTCTTCCGTTTGAAACCGGCGAGTTCGGCTTCCAGCGTATATCGACCTGCGGGGACACCGCTGAGGACATACGTTCCGTCGTTGTTGGTCGCAACGCTCCGAGTCAGTCCAGTGTCAATTTCAATGAGTTTCACTACTGCACCGACAAGGACGGCGCCAGTAGGATCACGGATAGTTCCGACCAATTCAGCCGTTGCTTTTTGCCCGCTAAGACTTGCCGGCAACGCCAGGCAAGCCACGATAAGCCATAGCCACGAGTATCTACTGAGCCGGGCAACCATGTGTCCTCCTTGTTACGAAGCACGCTCTCGCCATCGATCCAGCATCGCCAATCGATGCCGGATGGGCGGCGCAACGTTTCGATTTTGATAAAAACTTGGTTTTCCAATTCTTGTTGTTTCCTGTTGTTTCCAAACCCTCTTCTTCAAACCTCTGGCTACTTGGAGGAGTTCCTTCATGCTGCTTCACTCTCCACCTCCCGATCTTTCAAAGCAATGAACTAACATTTTTTATTGTTTAGTAGCGTTTTATTTAATTCTCTATTCTCACATCACGCTGGGGGAACCGTGTTGAACTCAAGGATTCAACAGAGCAGGCGAAATTCTGCATGAGAATTTGATTCACGACGACCTGAGGTTCTAGGTAGGCAGGGACCCTTGACATCTGGGCAGGGTATGGAGCGAAGAGCCAAGACAAGAATCGCGCTCCAGTCACGCGAGAAAAGGAGAACTCAATTCTCGTTTCATTCCCGATGTCGGTTGAACAAGGCGCTGTTGAGTAGCAATTTCTTTACCAAGAGAAGACTCACTTTAAGCTCTCTTCTCTAAGGAGCGCCCGAGGGAGGGGAACTTGCGTCTGGTCATTATTACTTGCACCGAGAAAATTCTTCCGGTTTTCGAGGTTCTCGCAGCCGGTTTACGTCATATCCCACTTCAAGACTCTACACCCAATAGCCAAAACAAGCGCCCCCAAAGAACAGCGCTCAGGCCTTGCTCACGATCCAGTGCAAAAGGACGCCTCCAGGGAATAACGAGGCCTTGGACGCACGTTTTCCACCCAGCTCTGCAAATTCCATGATTCGATGAAGCTCTCTTCTCCAGCAACGGTTCCAACCCTCCGCTTTCAAGAAACAGGAGCGGGATGTCGAATGAAGCTGGACTGAATCAAAATGCCTAACACCGTCAGCACAACGAAACAAAGCAGGGTCAGCGCCTGCTGCAGCGGTAGAGCTTGACAAATGAGACTTGCACCGACGAGCGATGAGAGAACAATGAGCGCCCAATCCAAGAGCATGACCGCAAGGATGGCGCCAATGACTCCTCCAACAAGTGAGAAGACGAAGAGGAACGGGCCGGTCTGCCATTGGAGGAGACTCGAGAAGGCACTGAACAAATGGGCGCCAGCTAGGAATCCCGCAAATCCAACTGCCAGGTGCTGAAGGAAAACTGCCAGCAGCGCCCCCAGCAATCCTATGGCGATCGCCACAGCGAGAATTAAGATTTGGGATTCTGCACTGAAAAGTTGAGAGGCAAGCTGTAGTCCCCACAGGAACCCGATGACAGCCACAAAGAACCAGAAGACTTTGCGGCCCAGGAACAACAATAAGATCCCTACCACCACACTAAGCAGGTTGGGGTTCATTCTTGACCTCCAGAGCGTTTAGATAGTTGTCACTCGGCGCCCAAGTCGCAGAGAGTGACGGGATTGTAGGTACCCTCCAACAGACCTAAAGCCCGCCTACGCCCTTATGGGCCCTAATCCTTGGTCAAAACAGGACAGCCGTGCCCTCGAACGTGCTGGTATTTTGAATCGCGACTGTCGGGGGCTACCAAACCGGCCACAAACCGACGTTCCCGCCGAAGGAGAGTGTGAATATGAAAGCCGAAGCCTGTGCCCATCCCAACTGTCATTGCAGTATTCCACCAGGACAGGGAGTGGAACGGAAGGGCAAGAAATACTGCAGCTCACATTGCGCCAAGGTGCAGACAAGTTCTGAAAAGTGCGAGTGTGGCCACCCAGGCTGCCGATGATCGCTGTATCGAGTGGTGGACAAGTGCTTGGCGTCTCTGCACTCCATCCTCGAGCTGCCCAGCAGGCCGCTCGGACCCGGTGAGCAACTGCTGGTTTCGTCCGAAGCGTACGCAACTGATTTAACCATTTCTGGCACAACTTGACTTCTCCCAATCAGCCCCTCCACGCCGCTGAAACAACGTGCAGACATCTTGGGGCCCTGGAACACAATCGCAAGCCTCTCACAATGGTCCATTCTCAACTGGTCGGACGTTATTTCCTGCTTTGGGTCACCGGGTATCCAGGCGCAGTTTGAATAACCCCGCATGCGACAGGTTCACCGGAATCGCCGCTCGGGTCGGACTTTTGATCATCCCTTCGGGCGTGAATAATGATTGACGTTCCGCCCGGCCGAAGTAAGGAATATGCCCCGGGTCCCAGAGTCACCTCAGGAGCTTGTAGCTGTGTTTCAACAGAACCGTTCTGGCTCACTTCAATATTGCCCAAATCCCCAGCGTGTGAGCCCTGAGGATTGTCTGCGCCATGGTGCTTCCCGCTGGGATTGAAATGTTTACCCGCTGACTTGAAGTCCGGCTCTTTGCATTCGCCTATTTCGTGAATGTGAATTCCATGCACCCCAGCTCGCAGTCCGTTGAGGTTCAACTGTATCCGCACTCCTCCGCCGGATTCCTCCGACAGCGTTGCCTTACCAACCAGTTTGCCCGTGGAATCAATGAAGTTCGCTTCAACGCTCGGGGCCTTCGAAATGACCTTGAGGTCGTTTAGGACCCGGGCCACGCCGTCAGTGCCTCGAGCGATCTCTTCACACTGGCGTTTTTGCTCTTCGGTTTCGACTTCTCCACGGAGTGAAACGTTGCCACTTTCGGTGGTGACTGCTACGTTTGTCAAGGTGGCCAGGCGAACGTCGGCAGCCAGCTTGGCCTTGACGGCAGCCGTAATCGCAGCATCTTTCATTTGACGATTCGCAGATTGGCTTTGGCATCCCACGGCGAGTACCAGAAAGCCTACAGAGAGCCCGACAAACAGTATCTTCATAGTGTTCTCCTTTCTCGACGCAAGTTACGACCCAGATCGTCAGAAGACAGTTCAAAACTGCTCATTTGCTTGAAGAAGGACGAGGCTAAGAAAGGGCGCTCCGGTTCTTCCGCGATCCTGGAACAACTGGTGCACCATCCTCGAAACCTGCGCGCGTACACCGCCATACCCTCGCCGCCCCAGACGCCTTGGCTTCCCGCCATCGCTGGTTCACTTAAAGAGTCCATTCAGTATCGGGCTACGTAGAGTATGTCCGCATGAATGAGCAATTTTGAACAGCGGGCTCAGTCTTTGGACCTTAGATTGGAAATGATGAAACTATTCGTTCGACGAAAGGGGCGTAAAGATGCAACAGGATGAAAACATCGGGTTCGAGTCCACAGGCTCAGACAAAAAGAGAGTTGGACAACAGGTGGCCGAGGCAGTCAGCTCAGCCGCTCACACTGCCGGACACAAGATGGACGCGACTGTAGACTATGCTGAATCAGTCGCCCATAATGTGAAAGATCAAGTGACGACATTCTATGATAGGGATTTGCGGGATCTCAAGGACAGAGCCCTGGAGTACACGCGGACGCAACCTCTCTCTGCTCTTCTTATTGCAGTAGGCGCGGGAATCGTGCTGGGGTGGTTGACACGAAGAGAACGTTGATGACGGTTCGAGAAGAAAAACCGTACTTTGTTTTGTTGTTGAACAGGCTGACAGATCAGGTCCTTCACTTTCTGGACATAAAAATTGCTCTGTTCAAAGCAGAGCTGAGAGAAGAGACCGCGGGCTTCCTCAAATGGTTAGTCTCAATTGTCCTCTTTATGTTTGTTGCCGCGATCGGTTGCGTCCTGATCGCTCTCAGTTTGGTTCTCAGCCTGAACCGGTACGTTCATAACCTTCCTCTTTCCTTTCTTTTGGTTGGCTCTGCATTCCTGATTGCAGGTACAGTCCCATTGATCAACCGCGCCGGTAGATTTTCCCCAGGGAAGAAGGAGATCTTGCCGGAGACGAAAGAGGAATTGCAGAAGGACAAAGAATGGATAACATCCCAGACCAGCCACTCGAGTTGAACTCAAAAGAAGCCCTTCAGGCTCAGATGGACACAGCCCGCCGGAATATTTCGGAAACTGTGAGTAATCTTAAGACGGAGATCGGTCAGGCGCTGGACTGGCAGACATACGTGCGCCGTCACCCGGGTACCTGCCTGGTAAGCGGAGGATTAGTCGGCCTTGTTCTCGGGCGAGCCATGAAAGGGGCGCAACCTTCAAGAGCAAAGGCACCCCGGAAGCCGCTGCAGGCCATCAACCGGGCCGGAGCCTTCCCTTCTCTCTTCTCGGCCAGAAGTCCAGGAGTCGCCGATCGATAAGTTCGCAACCGTTGTCATGTCAGCGGCTCTTACAGAAGCCGGGCGTGTCGCCTATGGAACACTGCGTTCCCTTGCTAAGAAGAAGGCGGATGGAAGACGTTGAACCTCAGTCCAGTCTTTCGGCCCGTTCAGTCTCCTTGTTTGGCCGAACGTCGTTCCGGGTGGGTGAGTTTGCTTGCCAGCAGCTCCTGCAAGACACTGAAGTCAATGGGCTTCGTCAGATGATAGTCGAAACCCGCCTCCTTCGAGCGGCGACGGTCCTCCTCCTGCCCCCAACCGGTTAAGGCTATCAATACTAGGTCGCTTCCCCCTGGCTGCTCTCGGATGCGGCTGGCCGCCTCGAAACCGCTCAATTTCGGTAGGCCAATGTCCATGAGGACTACATCCGGTTGAAAGCGCTGCTGCCGCCCCCACCGCTTCCAAGCCGTCATGAGCGACGTGGACCTCGTTTCCCATCGTGCGAAGTAAGATCGCGACGCTGTCCGCAGAGTCCTCGTTATCATCCACGACCAGAATGCGCCGCGTGGAAGGGATACTGGCCGTTTGGCCGTAGCCTGCTTCCTCTTGCGGCTCTCGTTCCTTGACCACAGCAGCCACTGGAAGACGCAACACAAACTCGCTGCCCATGCCAGGGCCGGCGCTGTGGGCCTCCACGGTGCCGCCGTGCATCTCGACTAAGCGCTGCACCAGCATCAACCCGATCCCGAGTCCGCTCTGGGAGCGCTCCAAGGAAGGGTCCACTTGCGTGAACATCTCGAAAATGCGGGGCAGCATTTCCGGTGGGATACCGATGCCGGTGTCCTTGACTCGTATCAGCACCTGCTCGTTCTGTCGCTCGGCCGTCAGCCAAATACGACCGCCCCTGTCCGTGTACTTGGCAGCGTTGTCGAGTAGGTTCAATAGCACTTGCGATAGGCGGGTCAAGTCTGCTTCGAGATGAATCGGCTCTGGTGGGATCAGAACCGTCAGTTCGTGGCCCTGTTTCTCGATGAGGGGACGGCTCGCTTCGATGGCACTCTTGACCACAGTAACCAGCTCGATCCGCTCTTTTCGCAGTTCGATCTTGCCTCTGGTGATGCGGGATACATCCAGCAGATCATCCACCAGCCGGGTCATCTGCTGTACCTGTCGGTCGATCACGTCTCTGGCCCACTGCAACTCTGGCAAAAACGGGCCTTTAAGGCGCAGGATTTGCACGGCATTACGAATGGGGGCGAGGGGGTTCCGGAGTTCGTGAGCCAGCATTGCCAGGAACTCATCCTTGCGCCGATCCGACTCCTTTAACGTCGCCAGTAGACTTGCGTTCTCGATAGAAATGACGGCGCGGGCGGCTAGGTCTTCTGCCGCCCGCAGGTCACCTCTGTTGTAGATTCGACCCGACTCCGCCGTCACAAACGTGAGGGTGCCCAGCATCTTCGTGCGTGACTTCAACGGAACACAGATGTACGACTTCAATCCCAACTCCCGGAGAACCCGGAGATGCTCCTCGTCCCGAGCCAATTCCATTGGGAGCGAGTCAGGAATCTCCGCCACCCAGTCCGGCTGCCCGATGCGAAGTACCTTCATAACCCCGTACGACTCAGACGAGGAAAGCGGATACCGGCGGCCCACTTCGTGGCCCAGTTGCAGCTTTGTCGGGTCAATGGCCGTCACCGCGACACGCCGGAGCGAGCCATCGCCTTCCTGCATGTCCACGGCGCACCAGTCAGCAAAGGAAGGCACCGCCAGGCTGGCGACCTTTTGGAGCGTGCTTTCGTAATCAGTCAGTTCCGCAAGGGCTGCGCTGGCGTCAGCCAGGAAGCGGGTGGTTTGCTCGGTCTGCTTTCTGGCCGTGATATCACGGGCGATCTTCGATGCGCCAATGATCTTGCCGTCCGTGCCCTTGACCGGCGAGATCGTTAGGGACACATCGACCCGGCTGCCATCCTTTCGCAGTCGCTTCGTCTCAAAATGCTCGATAGGCTCGCCCCGCTTGAGCCGCTCCATGATCTCAGGCAACTCGTCTGGGTGGTCGGGAGGGATTAGGGTTGACAGTGGTTTTCCGACGATCTCCTTGGCAGTGTACCCGTAAAGCCGCTCCGCACCTTTGTTCCAACTGACGATGACGCCGTCGAGGGTCTTGCCGATGATGGCGTCGTCGGACGACTCCACGATAGCGGACAGGCGCAGGTGTGCCTCTGCCGCCCGCCGTGCCTCGCTCACGTCCCGAAAGATCAGGACTACGCCGGAGATCTCGTTTGTTTCGGCCCGGATGGGCGCGGCGCTGTCATCAATCGCACGCTCGGTGCCGTCTTTGGCGATGAGGACCGTGTGGTTTGCCAGCCCCATGATACGGCCTTCTCGCAGCACTCTGGTTACAGGGTTCTCGACCGCTTGCCGGCTCTGTTCGTTGATGATGCGGAAAACACTGTCGAGGGGCTTCCCCCGGGCTTCTTGCTCACTCCAACCGGTGATCGACTCAGCCACCGGATTCAACAAGGTGATCCTCCCTTCGGCGTCGGTGGTTATGACCCCATCACCAATGCTAAAGAGTGTGACGCGCAACCACTCTGACTGCTTTCGCAGCGCCTCCTCCGCGCGTCTGCGCTCGGTGATGTCGCGAAAGCTCCAGACACGGCCTACGTTTCGCTTATCGACGAACTGGATCTTTGAAAATCGCTCAAACACCCTTCCATCGGCGAGTTCCAGCAAGTCATAGCTTTCCGGCGGCGAAGAGGCGTAAATGTCGTCGACCCTGATGCGGAATTGCACGGGATCCGTGAATTGTAGACTGCAAACTTCCAGCAGTTGTCTGTGTTCTCTCGAGTCCATGGTGTCGTGGGGTATCCGCCACATCTCCGCAAACTTCCCGTTGAAACCTGTCACGTTGCCGGCATCGTCAGTTACCAAAATTCCGTCAGTCGTGGATTCCAGGGTCGCCCGCATCACCGCCAGAGAATGGGCAAGCTCCTCCGTCTTCAGCTCCAAAGCTTCCTTCGCCTGGATCAACTCTTGCTCAGCACGCTGGCGTGCGAGGAGAATGCTTCGAGCATTCTGTAGAGCAACAGCGCGCAGCAGTTTCTCTTCGTTCTTGTCTGAATCCACTAGCGTTCTCCGATCATTTCTGCAGCGAGTGCGGTTCCAAGCACTCGTGCCCGGATCTTTTCAAATGCCGTGTCGCGGCTCGTCGAAGTGTCGTCGCAGAAAGGTGAGAATCCGCAGTCGTCCGTGGTGCCCAGCTGCTCAATGGGGATGTATTGGGCCGCTTCAAGGATTCGGTCCCGAATTTCCTCCGGCGTCTCAACGCGTGGATCAATCGGCGCCACGACGCCGATGAAAATTCGCTGATCCGGTTTCATGTGATCGCGGATGATCTTCAGCACGCGCACACGATCTTGTTCGCCGGCCAGTGCGATGTAAAAATTCCCCGCCTTCAACTCGAACAAGCTGGGCAGTAACTCGGCATAATCGACGTCCCCACTATGGGTTGAATCGCGGTCGGAGCCCGGGCAGGTATGCACCCCTATGCGTTTGCGGTCTTCGGTGGAGAATCGCGACAGCGCGAGATTGTTCAGATCGATAAAGCTGTGGAGAAGATTCCCGGACGGATCGATCTTAACCGCTAGCCGTCCTTCGGTGAAGTCGATCTGAACGTTGTGCGCACCCTTCCGCAGACAGCTGCGAATCTCGGTCTCGTGCTCGTGCAGCAAGTCTCGGATGAACTCCTCGCGGGAGTAGCTTGGAATCTCGTCGGCAGGATACATCAAGCTCAAAGCCGACGACGAAATGACCGCCTGCTTCACAGGCACGTGGGCGTAGCGCAGGGCCACGTCCAGGTAGCTGTCCGCATGCCTCTTGTAACGGAACGGGCCGCCTGTCAGCCGCAGCATTCGGCGGGTATGCCCGGCCGAAAATGGGATCTTGAAACCATCTGGGGCCGTGTTCGGGAGACCGTGTACGCAATAGGTCCAGAAGTTGTGATACTTTCTCTGCTCGCCGTCAGTGATCACCGGTGAGCCTGTGGCTTCGAACCGCTCAATGGTGTCTCGGATTGCCTCCTCGTAGAGTGGGTCTAATGCTGGGTCCGTGCCGTCCCTTGTCGCGACCGCCTCGATTAGCCGAAGGGGCCTTGGGATACTCCCGATTGGCTCAGTTGGGATGGTCATAGGTATAACTCGCCCTTTCCGATTCTTTGCCTACCGGTTCGATCAGCTTCGTTGTCTTTGGCCTACTCAACTATAGTAACAACAAGAACTGGAAAGAAGGAACCTATTAAACAGTGGATCTCACACTATCGAAGGATCTGTCCAAGCCTCCGACGGACCGTCTCGGAGATGCTAACGATCTAGATAGAGATCAACGCCAACGTGAACCGGGAGAATTGGTTTTTCGTGCGAGGCGAGAATAGAAATTGCAAGGTCAGGCAGACGCAGAAAGGCGGCCCCTGGTCAGCTTGAGGGGTTTGAGCGCGGGGCTCTGAGCCTCGGCAAACGGTGAGTAGGCTAATGACGGCAGGAGGCAGTCAGCCGGGTTCGTCACGTGCGCGTAGGACTCGCCGGCCGCACCGACAGTTCGGGCATCTATCGCGGGCCGGACGAGAAGCGGATCATTTCGAAGGAATCTCCTGACCCACTGCATCCAGCGAGCGGATGGCTGGCCCATTCAGTACTTGCCCGTGAATGTCAAAGCGCGAGCCATGGCAGGGGCAGTCCCAGCTCTTTTCGGTTGGATTCCAGTTCACAATACAACCTAGATGGGGGCAGACCGCGGATCGTTCGTACCGCGTTCCGTCGAGATCTCGATAGACCGCCGTCTTGGTCAAGCCGCGTCGAACGAT
The DNA here is from genome assembly GCA_963752385.1 of uncultured Acidimicrobiia bacterium. Taxonomy (GTDB): domain Bacteria; phylum Acidobacteriota; class Terriglobia; order Versatilivoradales; family Versatilivoraceae; genus CAVVYL01. The sequence goes on from CAVVYL010000027.1 coordinate 350,476, forward strand.
GGCACCTGTGCCAGGAGGGACTTCTTCTGGAGAGTTCACTTCGCCTGGAGTGATCCAGTCAGTGTATTGGGCACCAAAACTGAGCGTCGCTTTGGCGAAATCGACCACAGCTCGCAACGTGATTCGCGATGGATCGTAAAGAGAGGCCCAGGTGTTTTCGCGACCCTGAATCAGATCAGTCAAGAGAATCCCGGCGATGGTTCCGTGAGTCATTCCCATGCCAGAGTCGCCCGTGGCAATCAAGATGTTCGAGAAATCCATCGGGTTTCGCCCAATGAAAGCTAGCCCATCAATCGGCTCCATAATTTGCCCGGACCAATGGAAGTGAGCGTCGGTCCACGACGGGAAACGGCTTCGCGCCCATTCCTCGAGGCGCAAATAGCGTTCCTCGGCACTGAGAGCTTGCCCCACCTTATGGTCCTCTCCCCCCACAATCAGTAGCTCGTGATTCGAAGTTGACTGATCGCGAAGATGTTCGGGTATGGAATGCAATCGCGCGTAATGATAGGGGGCTTGAGTGTCCCAATACAGTGCCCGGGATACGGAACCGGCGGGAATGGGAGAAGCCACAACATAAGTTCGATAGGCTGCCTGTTTCGTGTGGATCGCGACGAGATCATTGACAGGTGTGTTCGTAGCTACCACTACCCACCCCGCCCGCACAGAAAATCGGGAGTCGGTTTGAACGACTGTTTCAGCGCCCCCTTGAACGCCAGTGACATGAACTCCACAATGGATCCTGCCTCCTCGCTGCTTGATGGCAGATGCGAGGGCGGAGAGATATTTCAGGGGATGAAATTGGGCTTGGTTGGGAAATCGGAGACATGGTCCTCCCTGAAAGCCTCGCAGAGACGTTCCGTCCGCCCACTCCACCTGCAGAAGGCCTGCTTGATGGACCGCTGCTAGTTCACGCTGCAAGATTTCTGTCGATTCGTCGAAAGGGACAAAGAGGTACCCATCCACTCGCTCGAATTCGCAGTGGATGTCCTCCTCCCTCACAATCTGTTCGATGGAATCGATAGCCGCCGAGTGGCTTTCGGCAGCTAGCTGCGCTCCTTTCTCTCCGTGAAGCTTTGCGATGGTCAAGTAGCGATCATCGATTGCATTGGCCAGATGAGCAGTTGTACGACCTGTTTCCCCACCACCCACCGCCCCATCATCTAGAACAACCACAGATTTTCCTTCTTTGGCCAAGAGATAGGCCGTTGTAATTCCCGCAATGCCTGCGCCGACGATGCAGACGTCGGCAGTCACGTCACTCCTCAATGGTAGGTAGTCCGACGACGTCAAAGAGGATTCCATCCAACAGGAGCGGGTTCCCTCTACCGAGCTCAGTTTGCCGCTGTCGATCAATTCAGTCTCCTTTCAAAGCATAACTGCCTCAATCATGTAGCCCCTCTTGAGGGTCCTATGGCTAGAATCCGAGTCAAAACCCCTCACCCGATCAAAACCGCTCGCAATTCTCCGATCATTCTCGTGAGTGCCTTACTGTTGTCGGTTGACAAAACCAATAGGCCGCCTATATTGGACCATCAGATCAGTTACAGCCACGAAGCAGAAAAATGATGAGCAGAATGGGAATGGGGACACCCAATAACCAGGCCAGCAGGTATCCAATCTTTCCTTGTTGGGAATATTTCATTCTTTCTCCTTTGCTCCTTCAGGATCTTTTTGCCACAGCGAAATCCTGACAGACCACCCGATGGCGTGCTGTTCAATATTGATCTTCGTACAACTGTGAACCTGTTCGGGTTTTCTGTCGGCTTTCTGGATGATGGTGTACCTGGGACTGCCACTCTCCTTGGTTGGCGGATGGTTCGGCTAGTGTCGCTTGTTTCGCTGATTCGTTCTGCCACGATCGCCCTCATCGGGGCGCTATATGTATGGATTGGAAGGAATGTGCGGTCACGGCACCCGGCGGCAGCTTTCCGAACGCGCGTCGCTAGCGCGAATGGCTCGGCTGCTGCCTTCCAGTTCTAAACAAATACGGCATCGCCGTCGCACGTTTGTTCCCATCGCCACCATGGCGCCTCCCGCAGCAGGCTTGGCCGGAAGTGCCCACTTCGAGATTCTTTCAGTTCAATAGCTTGGGCGGGATCCTGTTAGGTGAGTCATTTGTCCTGCTCTTGGTTGGATATTTGACCAAACCCATTCGGACCTAATCGGGAATGGACTGACGGCCTGAGGATAGAATTGCGCCAGATGTGCAAAAGTGAACGGTTTTTCTTTCGAGGGTCTGCTATCGTGGTAAATAGAGGAGGAGATGAGGTAGTTTCAACTGGATGTAACGACCCAATTGAAACAGAGGACAGAGAAAGTCCTATTGCACGAATAGGACAATCACCTCAATCTCCTTCTCCCCACCGATGATCAATTCGACCACAGTCCTCATCTTAATGGCGGAAGTTGGGCCGTCCCGCTGACGTCTCTAACGGCCAAGGCAAGGTGACGTGGCTCTTAAAGCACTTCAACTGGGCTTTTGGCTTCGCAACGCGCGGACTGGCGCGCGCCACTCTGATAGGGACCGAATGGACAGATAGGGCGTTGGACTTTCAGGGCTGGTTCTTCAAGTTCGATTCCTTACGTCGGAATAATGGAAATAGCTCCATTCCGTTCCAGCACAGCATATTTGATCTGATCCATCCGTTCGAGACCCTGCAGCTCGCGAGCGGCGGTCAGGATATCTGACTCATCAACTCGAGCCTTGTCCATGTGTTCCTTGATGGGTTGGCCGTGATCGACGATGACCAAAGGCAGCCCTTCAATCCATTTGTCCAAGCGGGGCCACTTGTCCTTCAACACGGATAAGCTAATCTCGGTTCCAACCAAGGTAACAATGACCAGAGCCGCGTTCGTCAGCGAGTAGTTATTCCCGATCAACGCGTTCTGCGTGGCTTCGCTCACAATAAGAAGCAGAATGAAGTCAAAGGTTGTGATTTGTGCCAATGTGCGCTTTCCTGCGATTCGAAACACGATCATTAACAGGGCGTAGATCGCTAAAGCACGAATAACAGGTTCCACAGGAACTCTCCGACGGTGAGGGTGTTCTTCTGTTTGCCGCGCCGGTCAAGGAAGGACGAACTGGTTGAAATCGACCCGTTCGTCCGATGCCTCCAATTGGCCTCGAAGAAGACCAGGATATAGGGGGAGCAGGTCGAAGGTGATAATCGAGTCGCCATTTGACCCTACAGCAAAGGTATAGACGACTCCGTCAACAAGAGGAGCACGAACCCCTTCAGGATAAGGAGTTACTTGCTGCACTTGAAATCGATCCAGGTACTGATGATTTAGCTGCAAATCAATATGATCCTTCCGATGGGTGGTTGGCTTGAGGTGAATGCGTAGGCGTGTTGCAGTTCCATAGTGAATGAAGCGATTGTATTCCAATCTTACGCTCCCGCTTTCCGCAGCTTGACTGTCAGTCATCAGTCCCGGTCCCAGATAACCCAAAATGGCCGCACCGATAGCTCAGGAGCATGACCCACCAGCCGAATCGCTGTAGTTTCCAGGCCAACCGCTGAAAAGCCGGGTCCTGATCAATTTGCAGTCCCTCCGAGGCGGTGTCTGGTGGTTGCCCCTCGCAATGCCCTCGTTTCTGCCCTTCATTTCGATCTTCCCTATTCTTGCCTGGATCGATCATACGGCAGGCGCTACCTGTGCTCGCAGGACCTGTGAGGTGGGCTCTCCTTCTTGTGGGAAGAGCCCACTTTGTCGTCAGTGGCAGCTAAGCAAGTGGCTCCGCTTCTTAGGATTGGACAATCCTGGGATTGGACAATCCTGCTGGAGAAAGATCTGCTTGTTGGACTTCGAGGCAGCCTCGGCTTCGTGGCCTTTCTTAGGCCACCAGAGAACCCGGTTGGGGCGCAAGGCTTGGAAACTTATCAAAGATCTTTGCCTTGAGGGCCGCCGACATTTCTGTGCCTTCCCGTTCCAGAAACCGATTCCCATTTCGCACGAACCACTTAAATTCATGGCTTTCTGCTTCCACCTTCTTCTGCTTGACCACGATCCAGTGACTTTCTGATCCGGGTTCAATTTCATACACATCCACTCGGGCGTCTCCGAAAGGCACACTGATGCTCTCCCGGTAGCGAGCCCGACACAACGCATCTGAATAAATTGAAAAGTTCATTCCCTCTCCGCTGCAATAGAAACGGAACTTGCTCAACTCCATCGTTGCCTCCCATTGGGTTCAGATTTGTGGCATGACATCAAGCTCGTATCAAAACTGCTTCCCCTTGAGCTCGTTAGTCACGTGGCTTGCTCATCAACCCAGTGGATTCTCAGAGGTCGGAGCAATGAAATCTGGTCAGAATTGAACAATCTGAGATTTCCTAGGAACCACTTGGCTAGACCCGGCCGCAGAAACTGCAAAACACAAGTACAAGTACGCGCCAGCTATGTCACCGAAAAGACGAGTTGGTCTTGAGCCTCGTGCGTGCCAGGCCTGATCAATTTTGAACAGCAGACGAAGCGAAACACTGGCTATCATTTGTTGTTACAGATGCAGCCTTTGATTAAGAGAAAGGCACAACAATCGGAGTCTATGGACAGTCTCGATCAGCTGGGGACCGTGATAATAGCAATGGTGCTGGGCGCAGCTATAGGCTTAGAACGTGAGCTTGCCGACAAGCCCGCCGGCTTGCGAACTCACATGTTGGTGACTGCCGCTTCGGCCTTGCTTGTGGGGCTGGGCGATGCAATGGTGAGGCATTTCGACAGTTATCATTCGACGGAATTATTGACGTCGGATCCGATTCGAATTATCGAAGCAGTGATAACAGGTGTGAGCTTCCTGGGAGCCGGCACCATTTTCCGTCGCGGGCATACTTATGTCGAAGGTCTAACCACAGCTGCTTCTCTGTTGCTAGCCGCTGCCGTAGGTGTCGCCGTGGCTCTCTCCCAGATAGTCCTCGCGATTGGAGTTACGGCTCTTATACTCGTCACTCTAAGGGGAATCGGGCGCATGGAACAATGGCGGGAGCTGAAGCGGGCTAAAGTAGAACACGCTAAAGTAGAACAATAGATGACATGGACTCAAAAACCGCCGCTGTAGCTGCCAGCGATCCGCCTCTTGCGTAGTGCTAACGGACTCCGGGCCGGAGGAGCACACCTCGCGATCGCCGACCGCTATGGAATCCAGCTTCTTTCTGACTATCGCGATCATTGCAATCTGCCTGCAGAGCTTCCTGCTTTTTCTCTTCTTTTTTGAGCCCGGCTTACGTTACCGAATCGCTTCCAGTGCCCCACAGGAGCTGGATTCAGCGGAGTTTCGTTGTGTGCTGGAGTCGCTGCTGGACACAAGACTGTATCACTCAAGCAAAATCGAAGTTCTGACAAACGGTGAGGAATTTTACAGAGCCGAGCTCGACACAATCCGGTCTGCTCAACGGAGTATCAACCTCGAGGCCTACATTTTTCAGCCCGGTGAAGTAACGGAGAGGTTGCTTGAGGCTCTCACTGAAAGGGCCCAAGCTGGGGTTCAGGTCAATCTCGTTTTGGACGCGGTCGGCAGTTTCACGACCTTCCAGAACTATTTCAGGCCCCTGCAAGACTCTGGCGGGCAAGTCGCCTGGTATCACCCCTTTCGCTGGGACACATTGGCGAGGCTAAACAATCGCACGCATCGGGTTTTGATCGTCATCGATGGGAAAGTGGCATTCCTGGGTGGTGCTGGGTTTGCCGACCAGTGGCTTCGAGGAAGCCCGAAAAATCCTCGCTGGCGAGATACGATGTTTCGAGTCGAAGGCGAAATCGTGACACGGCTGCAGGCTGCCTTTGCTCAAAACTGGCTCGAAGCGAAAGGAGACATTCTGATGGGTGACCAGTACTTTTCGCTATGTGCTATGCCGGATCGCACCCCTTCGCTCATCGGCGACGTTCAACTCGCCGTTAGTAGTTCCCCTTCAACGGGGCGTTCGACACGAGCACGTATTCTCTTTCAAACCCTCCTTGCTTCAGCCCAAACAAGTATCTGTCTCACAACTCCCTACTTCCTACCTGACTGGAGTGCTCGGAAAGAGATGATACGAGCAATTCGGGAGCGCGGCGTTAGGGTAGCGATTCTGACACCGGGAAAGCATAGTGACCAACTCCTGACACGCCGCTCGAGCCGGCGTCTTTATGGGGACCTTTTGCGTGCTGGCGCGGAGATTTACGAATACCAGCCATCGATGCTGCATACGAAAGTTCTAATTGTAGACGATAGCTGGAGTGTTGTTGGCTCCACCAATTTCGACAATCGCTCGTTCGGCTTGAACGATGAACTGAATCTTGTCGTGTGTGGTTCCAAACTGGCAGCACGCCTCAAGAAGGACTTCCAGAACGATTTGCAATCCAGCCGGGCGATCAGCTATTCCGAATGGCAGCAACGCCCATTGCTCGAGCGAGCGCACGAGTACCTAGGCTGGATACTCGAGCGACAACAATGAGCCAAGCTCTGGAAAGGATGCGGGTCGTCACCTACAACATTCACAAGTGCCGTGGTCTCGATCAGAGAAGGTCGCCGCAGCGAATTGCTAAGGTCTTAGCTGAACTCAACGCAGACCTCATCGCACTTCAGGAAGTCGTAAATGATCCCGGCGGCGGGCTGGAAAAGGAGCAAGCCCGCTATCTGGCTTCGAGCCTGGGCTTGCAATATTATTGCTTTGAACCGGCCCGCCAGTTCCGAGGTCGCCCATATGGGAATGCTGTGCTGAGCCGCCATCCCGTTCGGGCAAGCTACAATTACAACCTCTCCTGGAAGAGACAAGAACCGCGAGCTTGCATGAGAGTAGACCTGGCCATCAATGGGCGCCTGGGTCTACACGTTTTTAACGTGCATTTGGGCACTTCACCCTGGGAACGGAAAGCGCAAGCACAAATACTGGTGTCTTCCAGTATCCTCAACGATCCGAACCTTACTGAACCGCGCATCATGCTCGGAGATTTCAACGATTGGATGCTGGGTTCCCCCTCCCGTCTGTTAGCGAAGCATTTAGTCAGCGCAGACATTCGGGCCCATCTGCAACGATGCCGAACCTATCCTGGTCTCTTTCCCTTTGTGCACCTGGACCACATCTACTTTGACGAAACTTTGCACTTGGAGTGCTTGAGCCTTCACAAGAGCCGGACGGCAATGATGGCTTCAGACCATCTTCCGCTGGTAGCAGACCTTCGCTGGAAGACATCTGCTTTGAGGGCAGAGTATGTAGAGTGTGGGATGTCGTCACTCCCAAGGCTTGACAAGACAGCCAAATAGGTCGCCTCAGCCTAAATGGCGCCAGAGTTCTTATCTCGATACTGCCGCTCTCGGCCCTCCGTCCATTTTGTTCATTGGATTCCTTGGACTTTGAGATCTGCCTGTTTCCAGCGGGGCTGAGCTATCGTCGTTTTAAGCATGACACAGGTTTGCCAACAGGCCCATGTGCCTCGCAAAGCTTGATTTATTTTGTTTTCCTGATTGCGTGCAAAACTGAACAGTCTTACCCAACCATCTCGGGCAAACTCATAGTCCAAGGAGACAGAAAATGGTTTGTCCGAATTGCAAATCCTGGATGCCAGGGGAAAACGTCTATTGCACCTACTGTGGAAGTGCCTTAAGAAGCCCGTCTCACCCTCACCGATCCTCTATGTTTTTGCCCTTGATGGTCGTTTTGATAGGCGTAGTAGCTGCGGCCAGCTTTTACCTGCTGCGATGACCCGAACCCGCTCTGCCCGGAGGGACACTTACTCTTTGATTTCCGGCTTCTTGCGGACCACTTCAACTGAACAGGGTGCGTGACTTACTACGGATTGGGCAACGCTTCCCAGCGACCATTTCTTGACACCCGAGTGTCCGTATGCGCCGATAATGATGAGATCCGCAGCCCAATTCTTCGCCTCATTGACAATGACTTCGCGCGGATCGCCCAGGAGGACTATCACTTCCACTGCCAGACCTCGAGCCCGCAGAGAGCTCGCAACCCAAGCCGCCAGCTCCTCAGCATTCTTTAGAGTTTCTTGCCGCTCGGACTCCAGCGTGTGCTCCTCCTCTAGATTACCTGAAACGACGTGATCGACCTCCACAGCAGACAAGACACGAATTGTTGTCCCAGCTGGCCACGGCCGAGAGCCAACGGCCTCGACAGTGTCAGCCGAGTACCGGGAACCATCGATGGCCAAAAGCGCTTTCATGATAAAGGTCGTCCTCAACAATCAGCGGTGCTCAGGATGCGGCCTGAACGACTCTACAATTACCGTCAGAACCGGAGTTGATGATAGTAACCTGTCATCCTGGCTTCGTACTCTGGCGTCAATGGAGTCGAGGGGTCAAATTCAGGGCCATTCTTAAGCGTTTCGCGGCTCAAGCTCACATAGACCCTGGAGTCCGTCCAGCTGATGTTCTCGATCCATTGCAAGCCTACCAGAACCTTCTTGCCCGGCCACCAATTGCGTGTATCTGCGACTGCGTACTGGATAGCCCAGGTTTCGTCGTCGATGAGCAGATCTTCCAAATGCCCGATCTCTCCGTCCGTTGCGCCAATGTGGTATCCAATCACTTCATCGGTGCTGCGCAAGTGCGGGTCGGTATTTTCCCCAATTCTTCTGCTCTCTTGAATGATATCTTCCTCTGATCGCGCTCTGGATTCCACTAGGTTCCGCGGATGAGGCCAAGGCCCCCAGACGCCCCCACCTTCCCAATAGTAAGGCCATCCGTAGTAGTTGAAGTATTCGATTTCCCGCTGGCGTGACAGAGGTGGGTGTACCTCAACACTCGGACTGTTCTTAACTTGGTCCCTGGTGAGCGAGATGTGAAGCTTCTCTTCCAACCAAACGGCTTTCTCAATTGCAATCGGCGAAATCAATACACTTCGCCCAGTCAGCCAGTTGCCGGTGTTGACGACAAGATAGCGTATCACCCAACTTTGATCATCAAAGTAAAAGTCGTCCACATGACCAATGTCTCCGTCGGTTGCGCGAATAGAGTATCCTTTCAATTCACTCGCTCTTCGTAGCATGATTGCCTCCTCCCGTAAGTTCATCAAAGCGCACAGGCTCTGAAAGGAATCGAGCCTATCCTGGCTCTCGACTCCTTTCTGTTCAAAAGTGACCTGGAAAGCTCTTGCTTGGCGATTTCTTTAGTATCACCGTTGAGCGCGATGTTCGGCGTCTTCCTCGACGCGAAGACTGCCGATCATTTTTTGAAAAGTCGGTTTCAGTTCCTCATAAGATCGCGCCGGGGCAATGAGCAAGCAGTAGACAATATGCCGATCTGCAAGCTCGCGAGTGAATAGCGTCACCTGCTCTTGTTGACCCGTGACAGGAGAGTTGCCTGAGAGGACTACCGAGAGCGTGTCTTGCCCATCCATCTTCTCCCGCCGCACTGGCTGGCTCACACGCAGATGGGCGTTGGTCTGCCCCATTTGGTTAACGAAGTCTTGCGTCGCCGCTTCAAGCCGATCCCTTGAATTACGGTTTTCTCTTTGGCGCGGATCGGTGATAGAACCTTCGAAAGGCACGTAGTGGCCCACAATCACGCCGTAGACGATTTGAGGACCCTGGTTAGTCTGCACTGCTCCCCTTTCAGGCAAAAGCGTTACGCCGATTGCGTTATCTGACTCGTAAGGCTTCCAATTCTCCGGATATTGAATACGAAAGAGGCCGTTCCTTTGCTCATAGTTCCGGAAACGCGACGAAGGACGATCGATGCTGACTTGGCCAACCCGTTCATCACCCGTGGGGCGACGAGAGCCCGGCCCTTGACCGCTCGCCAACGCCTGCATGGAGGAAGCCGGAGGCAAAGCTGCGAGTGAAGCCTGCAGCCGGCGAAAGTCTCCCACGGGCGCTCCACGGCCTCGCTGAGGCAGAAGCCTAGCCTCCTCATGGATCCGTTTCGAGCGATTGCTTGGAGAGGGATGACTGCTGAAGAACTGCTCGACTTTGCCAGGTTCGCGTCCCGCTCGCTCCTCCAATGTTTCAAACATGCTGGCCATGTCGAGAGGATTGTAGCCGGCCCCAGCCATCATTTGAGCGCCCACGATGTCCGCCTGCGTTTCAGCATTGCGGCTGAACTTGAGAAACACGGCATTCAGGCCGAAACCTCCTACAGCACCGATGATCTGCCCTGCGGCTCCACCGCCTAAGACCCCACCTAAGACTCCTAAACCCGCTTGAGCCAGATAGGCCTTGGAAGCTTGATTCGTACCGTGGCGAAGCGCCACATGAGCCATTTCATGGGCCATGACACCCGCCAGCTCTCCTTCGTTCCGAGCTGTTTCAATCAGCCCGCGATTGATGTACATAAACCCGCCCGGCAGCGCAAATGCATTGACATCGGAAACATTGACTGCCTTGAAGCGATAAGGGTATTTGGCGCCCGGGGCAACAGCCGCCAACCTTTGCCCGATTTCGTTAATGTAGCTTTCCGTGGCGCGGTCCCGCAACAGGGGAAGCTGCTTTTCGGCCTCGACCGCCGACTGCCGTCCAATTTCAACATCCTGTTCCACAGAAAAAACGTTAAAGCCTGGCTCCACTTTTGTTTGCGCAATGGCACTCTCTAACCAGAACCGACCGCAGAGTAAAGCGAGCATCACCAAGCTGACTTGTCTCGCAGCCACCTTTCTCAAATTCGATCTCGAATCCACGCACCTTTGTTTTCATTTCGAGCTCCATAACAATTGAGGTGTAGACAGAAAAACTGACGCTTCAATAGTGGCCTAGAGCTTACTTTAAGGCTGTTCAATACTGATCATCTGGCTCGGACCTAATCTCGCAGGCAGAAAGTCAGGAAGCCGAATCAACAGGCAACGTATAGGAATAGGGAAATCAAGAAGTTCGAGAAGAGGCGCGGGCCCCGCTAAAGTATTCTTGCGCACCAACCCTGGAAGTTTTTACATTTGGTGGACAATCTTACAGTAGCCCAAGGGCACAAACTGGCGCGATCTTCCGGCTTTCTCATGTCGTTTTGAAGAGTGGTGACGAGGTTGCTTCTTTACTATGGGACCTCTTGAATGCTGCATGCGCCAGAATGATGCCAACGAAAGGAGGAGGATCATGAAGAAAGTGCTGGCCGCCGCATTGGGAATACTTCTTCTCATGGAATTTCCACCCATCTTTGCAGCTCAAAGCTCTAGCAATCAGGAGACACGTGAAATCAGCGGGGTGATTAAGGAGGTGTCTGCCAACGTTGGCCTCGTGACCATCGAAACCCCTGAGGAGGTCGACAAAACAGTCTCGGTTGAACCACAAACGGAGATTCTCGTGGAAGGAAAACAAGGAACGATGGGTGATCTGAAGAAAGGTCAATACGTTATGGCTGTTGTACCCAAGGAGAACAGCAAGGCGATTTCCCTCATGGTGCCCCAAGCATCGCTCCGAGGCTAATGGCGCGAAGCCCTAGGTGACACAGAAAGGTTGACGAGCCAGGTGCCCAGCGTTGGGACCACCCTGGCGGTGTGCAGATTCCCAGGCCAGGCTCAGTGCCCGGACGGTGCCTTCGCACCAATGAGTGTGGGTTTCTTTACGGGAGGTCGTTTGATTTCCTGCTTTGGTGAAGGTCGAGCGACTTCCTCGAATTCACTCAGATTCACCGGGCTCCTATTCTCTGCCGAGCGATAAAGAGCATCGATGATCTGAACATCGGCCATGCCCTCCTGGCCAGATGGTTCGGGCTCCTTCCCTTCCAAAATGCAGTCGGAGAAGTAGAGTAATTCCGGCCCGAACTGGTCTCGTTTAGGGAATGCCCGAGTCTTTCTCTCACCGATAGTGACAGGTGGTGCGGTTTGAGATCTTGCTGACAATCTCATAGCGGGATACATCAGCGCCAGTATTGTATGTAAAACAGGTAAATTGGTATGAGGGACTCGTTTAGGGAATGCCCGAAGTTTCTTTCTCTCACCGATAGTGACAGTGTGGCGCATTGCGCTGGAAAATTCGTAGGCCATGTCCACCTGAAGACTTCCTTTTGTGCCGACAATCTCATAGCGGGATACATCAGCGGCCCCGAAGCTACATGTAAAACAGGCCAGGCGGTTATGCGGGAAAACTAGTATTGCCGAGGTCATTTCTTCGACCTCTGCAAATCGCTTTTCTCCATTGCTTTCGGTAACGGCAAAGACTCGCAAGGGCTCGTCTTGAAAAAGATACCGGGCCGCGTTAATGCAATAGATCCCGATGTCGAACAAGGTGCCTCCGCCGAGAGCCCTTTTCAAACGAATGTTGCCTTCCTCAACCTGCATCGTAAACGAAGAGTTGAATATTCTGAGATCGCCCAGTTGGCCAGACTGAGCAACCTTGACAGCTCTCAGGTTGGCTTCTTCAAAATGGAGTCGGTAAGCAATCATCAGCTTCACACCGTTCTCGCGCACAGCTGCGATCATTTGTTCACATTCAGAGACACTCACAGCCATAGGCTTTTCGCACAGTACATGCACACCCGCTTCAGCAGCCCGCACTGTGAAATCACAATGAAGATGATTTGGCAGCGCGATGTAGACTGCATCCACTTCGCCGCTCTTGAGGCATTCGTCATACTGCTCGTATAAGTAGGTGTGTTGAACACCGTACTTCTTAGAAAGTTTTTGCAGCTTAGGGGGATCATCTGAAATGAGTGCGACCAGTTGCGAATTCCTGGTTGCGTTTGAGAACGCTGGCAGTACGGCTACCTGCGAAATGTACCCTTGACCAACAACGGCGTAACGTATCTTTGACCTCGCCTTCTGAGTCTGTCGTTTTCTTGCCATTGAATAAATCTCCTCTCTTCAAAGATTCCAGGTGAGCAAGCTTTTAACTGATGCACTAACCCTCAGGAGACATCGAGCGAGGTTCTACACGCGGCTGGCAGCCAGGAGAGTGCAGACCGAGGAAAGAGCACCGCAACGCGTAAACCCAGCGGACCTGAAATGTGCGAGTAGCTCAAGTGAACTTCACACTTGGAAGACTTTTCAAATGCGGCCCATCAATACGAGGATTAAAACGATTAAGAGCAACAAGCCCAAAAAACCGCTCGGATAGTATCCCCAGCTTCTACTATACGGCCAGGTGGGCGCTGCTCCGATGAGTAGAATGATCAAGAGGACGACAAACAGCGTGCTGATAGTCATAGTTGATCCTTTTGCCGCATCAAAAATGTTGGATCGATTTCGGCAGGTGGAACCCAGTCGCCAGTAGGTTTCGTTCAGGAACGCGCCTGGCGGTTTGTCTTAATCAAGGCCACCTCGGTTTTGAGAGCTTAGGCTTAATCTGAGATGCAAACTGTCCCGTATTGACCACGAGCCTGATTTCGGTGGGAGACCTGAACTATGACCCGTGCTCAAGCCAAGAAAGATTGGGGCGCTTGATTAGAGTTGACGACGTTTTTGGCGAGCGAGAGTACTCAGGGAAGGAAGATATCCTCTCGACGATTTTCTGCGGCCAGCCAGTCCGGTCCCGTGCCTGATAGTGCGATATGAGTGGACTAGGTGGAAGGCTCGGAAAGCGGCTGAACTATCACTACGCCGTTCTTGTCTTTTTAACGACACTGCTACAGGACAGATGGCCCGAATTTGTTGGTTCTTTCCGTAAGACCATGAGGAGGCGAAAAAGGAATTAGGAAGCTGCTGCAGCCGGATGTGAAATCGGAAGAGCCTGCGCGGTTGCAGGCTGTTCTCCTGCAGGCAGGATAAACGAAAAGATGCTGCCACCGCCGGGGTTGTCTTCGACCCAAACGCTTCCGTGGTGCGCCGCCACGACGGCCCGGCAAAAGGGTAGGCCAACGCCAATACCCTTTTGATATTTGTTACCTTTTCCCTGCCGAAAATTTTCGAAGATTCTCTCTTTGTCAGGGTCGGGTACTCCGGGACCACAGTCAGTAACGCTCACGAGGACAAAACCTCCCGGCTTCCCCATCCCGGTGGGCAGCCGCCGTTGGAGTGCCAGGGACGCACTCGGCAGGAAGACAGCCGCCAGTAGAACTATCGAGTTCGCAGGAGCACACTTCGTCGCATTGACGAGCAGATGACCGATCGCCCGCGAGATTCGCAACCGATCACATTCGACATTGAGCGGAGACTCTGGCAATTCGACCCGAATTTCAACCGGCCGATCCTGTGATCGATACTCGGCGACGCTGGCATGAATGAGTGCCACCAGATCTTCCTTCCTCAGGTCCAATGTCAGAGTTCCAGCTTCGAGTCGGTGTAGGTCTGAGATACTGTCGACCAAGATTGCCAGTCGCTTGCACGCCCTGCGGTGGATATCAAGCAGGCGCTTCTGCGTCGACGTCAAAGGACCGTGAACGGGATCCATTAACATCTGAACGGATTCCTGCATTCCTGCAATGGGCGCCTTCAACTCATGGGCAGCGTGGGAAAAGAACCGTTCTTGGGCCGACCTGGCTTCATTCCACTTTCTCCCCAAAGCGTTGAGGTCTTCGGCTAGGCCTGCAAGCTCGTCTGTTCCCCCTATGACCAAAAGTGTTGGCTGATTCTCCTCCAGGAGTTCACGAGTTGTTTTGCGAACAAGCCGAACTCGTTCAGTTAAGGTACTCCTGACGAGCAAGGTCGCAAGAAGGCCCAGCAGAAGTCCGGAGACCAGCGCAACAGCGCTGAGAACGGAACGAGAGAAGGGTAGCCAGGACAGACTCGCCATAACCGCTGCAAACACCCCATAGCCAACCGCGATTTGAGTCGTGATCCTCACACTTTCCCACCGCTTGTCGTGAAGCTCTTGAGCTTGTTCCGAATGGTCTTAACGTCTACTCCCAACACCCGCGCGGCTTCCGACTTCTTGTTTCCTACTTCCTTCAACGTTCTCAAGATCAACTCGATTTCGGCCTGAGCCATGGTCTTGCTGTTGGGGCTCGGTTGGTGCCGCCCCTCTTGTACATAGGCCGGCAAATGAGAAGCTTCGATCCAGTTCTTCTGGGCGAGAATGACCGCCCGTTCCACGATGTTCCTTAGTTCCCGAACATTCCCAGGCCAGGCGTACTGCCGCAAAGCTTCAATTGCGCTTTCGCGCGCCGCTTCAACTTGGGTCTGATGCTTTTGATTGAATTCGTGAATGAAATACTGTACGAGCAAGTGGATGTCCGTTTTGCGCTCACGCAAAGCAGGCAAGTGAATGGCAAAAACATTGAGCCGGAAATAGAGATCTTCCCGAAGCTTTCCCACTTTGATAGCTTGCGCTGGATTCTGATTCGTGGCAGCAATGATTCTTACATCAAAGAACAGTTCCTGGTGTCCACCCACCCGGCGCAGCCGACCATCCTGCAACACGCGGAGAAGCCGAGACTGGAGCTGAACGGGCATTTCGGCGATCTCATCCAGAAACAGCGTTCCCAGATTGGCCATTTCAAAGCAGCCAGCTCGTGCCGAGTCAGCACCCGTAAAGGCTCCCTTCTCGTGTCCGAAGAGCTCGCTTTCGATGAGAGTCTCTGGAATGGCAGCCGCATTGACAGCGAAAAAGGGCTGGTTGGCCCGCGAACTTAGCTCATGAATGCAACGCGCCACCAATTCTTTCCCCGTGCCGCTTTCGCCGGTAACCAGCACGGACGCATCAGTTTGAGCTACCGACTTGATCAGCCCGTAAACCTTCTGCATGGCCTTTGAATTTCCGACAAACCGTTTCAGGCAGCTGCCTTTTCCAAGCAACGAATTCAGTCTTTCGGCTTCCTGCCTCGTCTGAAGGTCTGTCCGGACGGACTCGAGAATGCACTCGAGTTTCGAGTAATCGAGGGGCTTGGTGAGAAAATCATGAGCACCCTGTTTCATGGCTTCAACTGCAAGATCAACACTATCTTGGACCGTAATGAGAATAATCGGTCTCTTGGGATTACCAGCCTTTAAGCAGCGCAACAACTCCATGCCCGAGAGCCCAGGCATCAAGACGTCCGAAATCACAATGTCCGGATCCACAGCGTCGGTCAGTGCCTGAGCTTCCTTTCCATCAGAAGCAACAGATACCTGGTAGCCCCAGGTCTCAAGCCGAATCTTCAGGAGTTCCAGTAGCTCCACATCGTCGTCTACCAACAGGATTTTGAGTGACCGGCGATACATAGGAGGTTCTCCTCCGCGAGTCAGGACGTTATTGAAATGGTTGCAAGTCTATCCAATTTATTGTCAACCGTCTCCAATCCGAGTGTGCAGTCATAATACCTCCATTTCAGGGCTGGAAGATAAAATCCATTCAATCTTAAGAAGAACTAACATCATTTTTGGTCCTCGGGAAAAAATGTCTTGTTGAGTACATTTTCCCAAGCAAACCCATTTTCGATTTGGCGAGCCGGCGGTTACCGCAGCCGCGAGTCGGTTAGCCGTTCATCTGGAAAGTCGTGTTTCCTCTTAGAGTTTTGTCACAGCATCCCGGCCTGTCCCGCTCTGTTTTCTGTCATCGGCTGTGACTTTGGCCGTCCTTTTGCATCTTCGGATGCATCCTCGAGAGCAAGGAGAATCTAAATGAACAACGTCGATGTTTTCGTCGCCTCTGGACAAAATAGAGTCCCGTTTGAAAGTCTTCTTGCCGGAATCAGCGTCGGGAAACGCCTGTTAAATTATCACAAGAACCAGACGGTCTTCGCGCAGGGAGACGAGGCTGAGGCAGTCTATTATATCCAGCAAGGCCAGGTAAGATTGACCGTGGTGTCGTTTTCTGGGAAAGAGGCCACGCTGTCTATTCTGGGGCCTCAGGAATTCTTCGGGGTCGGCTGTCTGGGTCATCAGCGGCAGCGTCTCAGTACCGCTTCCACGTTGGAACCTTCGGTCCTCATCCGAATCGAAAAACCCGCCTTGCTGCGCGCTCTCCGAGACAATCCGCCGCTGTTTGATTTCTTCTTATCCAACCTGTTGAATCGCACCCTTAGTCTGCAGAAGGATCTTTGCACTCAGATTTTTGATCCCAGCGAGCGGCGACTGATGCGAGTCCTTCTCAAGCTTAGCCGGTTTGGCGAACCTGTTGAGGAACGCGTTAAGATGCGAAAGATCTCGCATGACACCCTGGCTACCATGGTTGGAACGACCCGCTCACGCGTCACCTATTTCATGAACAAGCTCAAAAAAATGGGCGCTATCGATTATGGAAAGGGAATGTTGCTGGATCCCTCTCGGCTTTCGCACGCCCTTCAGGAAGAATGAACCAACCACGGCCAGGTCCATGACTTTTGGGCAAAGAGGAAGCTGTAGGCCGACTTGTTTCAAAAGCTCCCTGCAGCCAAGTGGTGAGATCGTCCTTTCCAGCTAATTGGTCTCATCAATACAGAATTTGAAAGAAAGCATCAGCCTTGGGGGAGTGGCGTAGGTGTAGCGGTAGGAACCGCCGAGAAATGGATTCTTTTCGTGGACCTCCTCGGGAGTCACTTGCGCCAGTCCTTCGACGGTCAATCCACACTGAATTTTACGCGAATTCCTGATTGAGACTGGCTTTCCTCGGACATGGTCATTCCTTGAGCTGGTCGGCTACCAAGGTGTAGCTCTCTTCGAGCGCTGTGCCTGGTGTTGCTCCGATCCTGCAGCCTTCATCCGAATTAAGATCATTGCAAAATCCCCCTCAAATCAAGACGAGCCTGTAGGTCGACTTTGCTTACCTCCCGGCAGCCCGCACCCGGATCAGCGACACAGAGGCCGAGCATGGCTATTAGCTTTCAGGCGGAGTTCTGTCGAAACAGAGAGGCACACCTTTCAGTCGCAACGTTCCAAGAGAGTCTAAAATTCTCGCTGCGTGTCTAAGATTGAACAGCTCCGACCGAGTTCGATCTTGCACTATGCGCGTGGCTCGAACTCGAGCCGACATATTTCTAATCAGATGAAAGGAGAACTCATGAATCTCAATACCCTGAAGGACCTGTACGTGGATGTCCTAAGAGATCTGTATGATGCAGAGAACCAGATCTTGAAGGCATTGCCCAAGATGGCGAAAGCTGCCTCATCAACCGAACTTCAAGAAGGATTTCAGGAACACTTGCAGCAGAGCGAAGGCCACGTCGAACGGCTTGAGCAGGTGTTCGAGTTTGCGGGAGAGCCAGCCAAACGCAAGAAATGCAAGGCCATGGAAGGTCTTCTGGAGGAAGGAAAGGAATTGCTGGAATCGGATTCAGATCCCGAAGTGCTTGACGCCGGAATGATCGCTGCGGCTCAGAAAGTGGAACACTATGAAATTGCAGGATACGGCTGTGCGCGCGCGTATGCCCAGTTGCTCGGTGAGAACGAAGCGGTCGAGCTGCTTCAGCAAACGCTCGATGAAGAAAGGCGGGCCGACGAGAAATTAACCGAGCTTGCGATGAGCCAGATCAACCTTGCGGCCGAAGAAGGGAAGCAAGCGGCATCCGAGGGTAGAGCGGCCAGAAAACGCTCAACCGCCAAAGCTCAAGCGAGAAGATAGCTGAGGCCACGCGAAACGGTTATCGAGGAGTTGCTGTTTGAACCCCGGCAGGATGATGAGCCTGCCGGGGTTCCCTGTTTCAACCAAGCCCATCTGCACTTTGAATGAATCATCAACTGGATCTTAGCACCCAGTTCTGTCTTGATTGCTGTACCCTCCGGAGGACGAGACCACTCGGGAAATGCTGCGTCTTCTTTTGGTCGTTGAGCAGTAAATAGAGTCCCTTCAATCGGCAGCAGCGCCCACATCAACCTGCCGTCTTTGTGAAGTTACCTGCGCAACCGCCGTGCTAGGAACTTGAGCAGACAATCCAACAGTCGCTCGAAGTCTCCCACCTGCAACGAAAAGCTAAAATAGGATCTGCTTGACAACTGATGGCTGCGTCAATCGTGGAATAGGCGGTCTCACATCTGGGAGAACTGAATTCGATGCCTCAAAATCGGATGCAGAACTGTCCGCGCCGCCCCATAATGGCTTCATGAACAAACTTCCATCCAACCAAACCATGTATCGAGCCCTGGTGAATCGAGACGCCACCTTCGAGGGCATTTTCTACGTGGGAGTCAAGACGACGGGCATCTTCTGCCGGCCCTCGTGTTCCGCCAGGAAACCCCGGCCTGAGAATGTTGAGTATTTTGCTTCGACCCGGGACGCGCTCTTGGGAGGCTATCGTCCCTGTTCGCGTTGCCATCCCCTGGAGAAAGAAAGGCAGGCTCCAGCGCTGGTCCGGCGGCTTTGTGAAGTCATAGAGCAAGCGCCGGAAGGCAAGGTGACCAGCGCCGATCTCCTAGCCCTGGGAATTGATCCCTCCACGGCTCGGCGCCAGTTCCAGCGCTACTATGGGACGACTTTTCATACTTACCATCGAGCGCGCCGCTTGGGATTGGCCCTGCATCAAGTTCGCAACGGCGGAGCCGTCATTGAAGCTCAGCTGGACACTGGGTTTGATTCCGCCAGCGGGTTCTGGGAAGCCTTCAGGCGAGTTTTCGGCGCGGCGCCCAGCCATTCTACTCAAGTCCACTGTCTGCAGGCCCGCACGATTGAGACGCCCTTGGGAGCCATGCTGGCGCTGGCTGATCGAGAAGGTCTGCGCCTGCTGGAGTTTGCCGACCGGCGCGGCCTGAAAAACGAAATCGGTCGGTTACGCGAACATCTGAGATGTGCCATCGTTCCAGGAAGCAACGCATTTCTTGAGGTGATCACACAAGAGCTGGCGGCCTACTTTGCTGGAACGTCCATGACCTTTACCGTTCCATTGGTGTTAGGCGGCTCGGCGTTCGAGCGCAGCGTCTGGGAAATGCTGCGCCGCATCCAGCCTGGAGAGACCTGGTCATATGCGGAGCTGGCCCTGAGGCTGGGGCGAGCCAGCGCGACCCGGGCCGTGGGCCGAGCGAATGGCAGGAACAATCTGGCAGTGGTCATTCCCTGTCACCGGGTGATTCGCGCCGACGGGGGTCTGTGCGGTTACGGTGGAGGAATCTGGAGAAAGCAATGGCTGCTCGAGCATGAACGGCAATCTTTGCGGAAGGTTTCTGAATCCAGCACTGCTCATGAGGGTTCGCGGCAATGATCGGACCACGGTCTGTCTATTATGACAAGGTGAAGGAATTTGAAAGCGAACTCATCACTGAGGCTCTGACAAGGTCGAGTGGGAATCAGGCAGAGGCTGCCCGAATGTTGGGTCTAGCACCCACTACGCTCTCATCCCAACTTCGGCGACTGGGAATTCAGGTACGAGATTTCAAACGGCGTGAGCCCCTGACGTCCTTTGAGACATTTCAGCGGTTCTTGCTCTGGAAGTCTGGCATGCCTCGAGAAAACAACGAGCCCCGGTGAAAGGTTTTAGGGAGATCGGGCCGGCGTGAGCCATCGATCGACTTCAGGACGGCCGACGCGGGTTACCAGGGCTCAGTGAACTGGAGGCGCTTGCCCTGTCAGCCTGCGCCAGAATGGACCCTGATACCCACTATCACGAAACATTGCCCGCCAGTTTGCCGAGTTCATTGGTGTCCAGGGCGATGAGCAGGCCCCCGCTTGGTAGGCACCTCGGGCGCTAGGGAAGATTTCGTGTTCGTCCTGGCAAAAGGCCCTCAAGCCAGGAATTCGAGTAAGCCGCGTGGCGTTCGAGCCCGTGAGGAAATACGCCACCTCATCGCCGAATTACCCTCACCCGGTGGGCTTCGCTGTCGCCGACATAAATGGCTCCATCTCGATCCACAAATACGCCGTGCGGTCGGGCCATCTTGCACGTCTTGGGGTTTCCTTCGGGGCCGTCTCCTCGTTCTCCGGTGCCGGCCACCAACTCCAGGGTGTTCCTGCGGATGTCAATCATGCGAATCGAGTGGCTTTCGGTATCGGCAAGATAGACGTTGCCATCCGGTCCGATGCTCAAACCCTTCGGTCCGGAAAGAGTTGCCTGTCGTGCGGGTCCGCCGTTACCGGAAAACCCCTTCTCGCCGGTTCCCGCGATGTGGTGGAGCGTGCCGGCTTTCAAATCCAGCTTGTAGACGGCATTCCCTTCCCGCAGTGCCAACCAGAGATTCCCTTGACTGTCAAAGTCCATAGCACGAGGACCATTAAGGGGAGTGCCGGCAATTGTGACGCCATCAGGAGTTGGGGCCTGCTTCCCGGTTCCTGCAAAAGTAGTGATCCTGCCCGTCTTCGCATCCACCTTGCGGATGCGATGGTTCCTGATATCGCAGATGTAGAGATTGCCGCGGCTGTCTAGCTGAAGGCTATGGGGCTCATGCAGCATGGCCGCCGTGGCCACCCCGCCATCACCACCAAAGCCGGCTTTGCCGGTGCCGGCAACCGTCGAAATGTGACGCGTCTTGGCATCGACGCGCCGGACCACGTGGTTCATCCGTTCGACAAAAAAGAGGCTTCCTTTCTTGTCGAAGCGAACTTCGTAAGGTTCATTGAGAGTCGCTTGGATCGCCGGACCGCCGTCACCGGAGTACCCTTTCTTTCCACTGCCAGCCACGGTCGTGATCTTGCCATCGCGAGACACCTTGCGGATGACGTGATTATCCATGTCGCAAATGTAGAGACCTCCATCAGGTCCGCGAGCAATTCCATATGGGTTGTTCAGCTGCGCCTGGTTTGCCGGTCCGCCATCACCGGAATAGCCGGCCCGGCCAGTCCCGGCGAAGGTCATGATGGCAAGCGGCTTGGGTTCAGCAGGGTAGGCAGCTCGCGGGGCTAGCGAACAAACGAGCAGCATGACTATTGGGCGATTCTTGAGCCAGTGCATGTTGAGCATCGGTCAGATGTCAATGATACCCTACTTTCTGATCCAGCAAATCTCGACTTTCTGGGTAAGCGACGTCGCTAAAACTCCATCATGGCTGATCAGGGTCACATCATGTTGAAATCAGGTGTGGCCGGGAAATCCTCGACGAGTCAGGCCGGTTGAGACCGCCCTGATTTCCGGAAGGAACGGAAGACCGTCACTGTGGTTCCACGACGTATCCTTTGTTTCGCAGTAACTCGACCACGCCGTGGGGCCCAACCAGGTGTGCGGCGCCAACGACCAGCAGCGTGTTCCCGCGCCGTTCTAGAAGTTCTTCAATCTTCGGAATCCAGTTCTTGTTTCGTTCGCTGACAATCTTCTGGTACACCTCCGGATACTCTTTGAAGCTATCGAGCAGTGAACCTTCCAGCCTCTTGGTGTCTCCAACCTTCCATGCTTGAACAATGGCATCAAACTCCTTCTCCATCACGTCGAGTTCCTTCAGAGTTTGCAGAAGCGCGGCCTCCTGAGTCTTTGCCGGCAGGGCATCGAGTAGGTTGATCTGGAACTCGGCGGTTTCCAGCGCCAGAATCTCCTTTTTCTGACGCTTGGCTTTGTCGAAGAAATATTTGTCGATGCCGAGGGCCGGATCATACCCAAGCTGCTGCAATTTGGCCAGGGACAGCGTCATCGTCAGCATCCAGGGTTCTAACCGCTGGACCGCTTCAACCTGCAGCCCAAGAGCCTCAATTCTCTCTTTCACTAATACCAGAGATTCCTTGGACAGGACCTCCGGAAGAGTCTTTCCGTCCGCAAGCAAGCCTTTGCTGAGAATGAGCTGCTGCACGTCTTGAGACGTCATCTCATCCAGGTTGACTTCCAACAGCAGGGTTTTGGAGCCGTTGAAGGCACTTTCGATGGTCCCGTTGAGCGGATAGGCATCCTTCTTAAGCAGATGAATGGAACCCAGCAGATGGACGGCACTCTCTTTTGAGGTAACCTTCCAAAGACAACTCCTGGTGGTTGCAGGTGAAGGAGCTTGCGCGAGCGCCTGGGATATCGTCTCTCCAAGGAGAGTTACCAGAACAACAGGGATGAACTTCTTCCAGAAACTCCGACAGGAATATCCCAGGCGAGACGGTGAATGCTCCCTTGCCAGAGGAGGCCCAACCAGCCTCTTCCCTGCCATGTGGAAGAGGGCGAGGGGGGATGTAGACCGGCCCATAACAGATCGTCTCATCTAGGAAAATGTCCTTTCAGCAATACATTCATTCGATATCTGCGGGAATGAGGCGCAACGTCGACGTTGTTTGCTGCCGAACTTTAGAAAGCGTAAACAACATTGGGAAGCTCTCGACGCTGAGCCAATGATGGAACTGATCGCGATAGTGCGGACTTAGCGGGTGGCCAGACTGCCCCAGCGTAATGTTGTTGAAGCTCCGATCCAGGTCGGCTAAGTCGACCACCAGGCGCATCGACACTCCGTGGCTGGAGGTCGTCTGCTTGACCGTCAGGGGAGCCCCAGCCTGAGGATAAGGGCCAGTGTTCAGGAGCTTGGTCAGCGGCCAGAACGCGGCTAGCGGGTGCTTGAACTCGATCGGAAAGACCTCTCCCCACAGCCAGCTCTGCGGCAGGGGGCAGTCAAACTTGGCTGTCAGTTGCTCACGGGTTTTTTGAAGACAGGCCAGAATGAAGCTGTCATACGACGAGAAACGGCTGGGTAAGAACTCGGGAGGCCTGTCTCGAAGCAAGTTTTCCACCACCGTGGCTCGGTTCGCCCAGCGGTACAGTCTCCAATCGCTGCCCAACTTGTCCCTTAGCACCTCTTCCAGAAAGGTCTCTCGGAATATCTCACAGATGGTTGTTACAACTCGAATCGACCTTTGCCTGGTAGTCATAACTGTCGAGCCGGATTTCGATTTCGCTCCAATCGCGATTCGGCTGGCCAGAGCTTGCCTTGGTATTGCGAATGGCTTGCAGAATACTCCGGACAATCAACTGATGGATGCTCAAATAAACGTCACCCTGGATGCGAAGCATGTCCGCCGCGCTAAATGTTTCTTTCTCTTCCAATAGCTGTTGAATGCGGCGAGCTCGGTGCGGCGACATCCAGTTGTGGGTGAGCAGATAAGGGTAGCTCTTGCCCACAATGCGGTTGTTCGCGGTAATGATCACGCCGGAGGGCGGATTCAGTAATCGGGGCAGTTCTCCGAAGGGGATCTCCCCAATCCATTCATAGGCATCGGTTTCTCCGGGAACCGGCACAGACCCATCACCCCGGGCACGAATGGGAATACTTCCAGCGTTGAGAAAGCCGATGTTGCCCCAACGGTCCGCGACCACCCAATTCTGCACTGGGCCGCTGTAGTGTTCGAGGGCATTGACGAACTCCTTGCAATCGCGTGCGGCATTCAACTCAGGCTGGATGGGAAGTGAGATTTTTTCTCGCAGCAATGTCCAACGAAGCGACAAAACCCGTCCTTCCAGCTCCCGGATAACCGGTCCGTGCCTCGTGCTGCGAACTTTCAAGATCTCAGGTTCACGACCGCGGATGGCGATGCGCTCTTCGTGCACCTCCATCTCCTCCCAATGGTCATTAACGCGATAAAAATTGGGTCTGTGAGGATCGATGGTTTCTACGTAAAGATCCTGAACATCCGGCCCCAAGTTCGTGACGCCCCAGGCGACATTTTCGTTATGGCCAATGATAATCAGGGGGGCTCCGGGGATGGCCACACCCGTGACGTCCAGTATGCCGGGGGCCTGGAGGTGGGTCATGTACCAGACTGAAGGAACCCCGTGGGGGAGGTGAGGATCGTTGGCCAAGATAGGCTTCCCGCCCGTCGTGCGACGGCCGCTGACCACCCAGTTGTTGCTGCCCAGAACCTCGTCTCCTGGTCGAGAATTGCTCTTTGCCAACAACGTGCGCAGCTCGTTTAGACCGAACAACGGATCTCCCACATTACTTTCCGACTCTTGGTCACGAGGCGCGCGCCGGAATTCGGCTTCGGCGGGATAAGGGCTGCTGGCCGCCGGTGGCATCGCTCGGTGACGGATTGCTGGGCCGCGACCGTCGTGGAATAGCAGACCTGTCGGACTCCTGGATGCTCGCCGAAGCGGCGACGCTGGGATTGCACGCTCCCTCCTTCCTTGTTGCCCCCGGGGAGGACGCGACCCAGCAGACAGGGATTCAAGTTGGTCATTGTCGCTGCCTACCAGCGGCAGGTCTTCCTGGGAAGTCTCAGTCAACAACGCATCCGCCAAACCGGGGCCAAGCTTCTTTCGAACTAACTCCCGCATCAGATCGATGTTCCAGGAAGTGTTCAAAAGCTTTCCCATCCAGAGATTCAAGACCAAGGTGTCGGGCGGGGACCATAAGGCTGGCTTGTAGCGCAAAACCTCGAACTCGAACGGCAATCGATCCTGATGGGATTCAATGAAGGCATTAACTCCGTCGGCGTAACGCTGAAGCAAGTGCAAATCCTCAGTCGACAGGTTTTTCGCCTGTTTCAGAACGACGCGCCGGAATCCGAGGGTGCGCTGCTCTTTGTCGGACTCCAGAGCACGCAAGCCGAAGATTTCGGCCAGCTCCCCGTAGCCTGCCCTCCGAAGCAAGTCCATCTGCCACAAACGATCCTGGGCTGTGACGTAACCCTGAGCAAAGACTACGTCGTCCAGCGAATCGGCCAGAATGTGCGGCACACCAATCCTGTCTCGAATGACCTCGACGGGCGATTGAAGTGCCGGGACCTCCAGGCTGCCTTCCGTCACGGGCAAGGCTCTCTGGCAAATCCAGTAGCCGTATCCAATGACAAGGGCAAGTCCCAAAAGCAAACTGAGCGAGAGCCAGCACAGTCGTTTTGCCATGGGCGGAGTCTCGACGCGATTCCTCATAGTAAGTCTATCGTCCTTACCAGTCGGATTCTTATTGGGCTTTGCGGTGGCAGTAAAGGCGCCACTGCCAAACCGGAAATTCAACCAGGAATCGCGTGAAACTGGAAATGTGGAATATGATCCGTCTCAGAATCTGAAGGCCGTAACACAACGGCCTTTGCAGACGAAACCAGAGGTTCTGTTGTTCCTTTGGGGTTGGCACGCCGAATGACGGCAAAGGCAAATGCCGTGGAACCCACCTCCGGCACAGCACCTTCCATCGAGCAGAATAAGTTTCCACGAAGCTCAGGTGCAACAGGACGGGGCTTTTGCTCTTCCGGAAACAATCGACCGCCTCCGATCTTCCGAAACGTTCGATCCAAAGCTGGCTCGCAGGAGAAACGTGCCGGCGAACCAACTCTCCGGCTGCCGCAGCGAGCCGGTTGCCGAAGCAGTGTTCTGAAAGCTTGAACATGGTTGCCGCTATTTGGAGACCTCTGCCGCGCCCATGCAGCAGCCGTTCGAAGCCCTCCCAGAAAGACTCCTCTGGAGACTCACCTTGGCAACGGAGAACGGAGTCCTCTGCGTGCGTGTGCAGAAAATAAGCGAGCTCGTAAAGATGCGAAAGCCGCAGGTCGTTGCGCAGCAGATGTCGGAAGGCATGAAGCATCACGTAGAGTAAGGCATGTTCCCGACAAAGTGCCGGAATCGGTTCCCCCTCAAACGAGCGTATGATCGAACAGGACCAAACGTCAGGAAATTGAATCGGAATGAGTTCGAAATCGGTGTCCCAAAGGCGAAAATGGAGTTCGACGGCCCGAGGTATTTCACAATCGTACAGATTGCCTTTCCAGATCCAGCCGGTTTTCTTGACCAGTGTGGGAAGATGGTCGACAGCCAGCTTGTCGCTCGCTGACAGCGGCTCGTAGCCCAACTTCAGAAACAGTTGATAGGCGCGTTCCCGGTCCGCTTGCGCAATCAGGAAATCGTGGTCGTACTGGACACGGTGGTTGAGGTGATCGACGAAGTCTGGAAAGGACGTCAAACCTTTGAGCGTCAGATAGCGAATGGATTCTGAACGGAACAGGCGGTTGAATTCCAGAGACTCGCGCAAAACGGCCGCCACGCGTACGGTGTGATCCTGTTCGTTCTTGGTGAGTCTTTCCTGAATGCGTGCCGGCAGCAAACGGAAATGATCGTGCTTCCTCAATCTCTCAAGCAGGTGAAACGTTAGTCCGGCGGTATCGCTCATCGCGAGCCCGCTCAACCACTCAGACTCACTAAACCCTGGCAGCCATGTCTCTGTTTGAGCGGCGTTAGCGCGAAAACTAAGATACTCGAGGAGATGGAACGAGATTTTGTCGGCCATTCTCTAGTGCCATTAGACTACGAAGTTAAACTCCAACCTTCACGGAGGCCGCAGGCAGTGAGATCACCGGTGAAGATCAATCGTTCCACACGTTTCCTCAAAGAGTCATGGCCTTGGCTGGTCGTGCTGTTCGTTGTGGGCGTTGCTGCGAGACTGGCCCTGATCTGGGTGTATCCCGTTGTCTACGGCGGCGACTCCGTCATGCGCATGATGAATGCCGATCGGGTCCTGATCGCCTATCAGCTGCCATTGTTGCAGGTTCTGATTTTTGGAGCAAACGTTCTTTCCCAGGACCCAGTCACTTTGCGTTATCTGATGGCGGCAGTGGGCGGGCTGGCTGGAGTTGCCTTCTATTGGCTCTCGTCGCTGCTCTGGGGCAGAGAAATTGGGCTGCTGTGCACGCTCTTTTTCCTCTGCAACCCATTCATTCTGGTCCATTCGCTGGTCCCTTATCAGGAGATTCTCATGCTCCTCCTGCTCTGCCTTGGATTGGCCTTCTTATTTGAAAGCGATTGCCGGCGCAATCTCATGTTGGCTTCGCTTTTTCTAGGTCTGGCCTGCTTAACTCGCTACGAAGCTTGGATAGTAACGACGGCAGCCGCGTGGTTGCATTGGAGCCGGGGCCGAGCACAGAGGACACAGCTCTTCACGTGGAGGTCTTCGTTGCTGACTATTGTGCTTTTCGGCTGGGCCCCTGTTCTCTGGATCGGCACTCACCAGGGATTGAGCCCTTCCGGAACCTTCGTGCTCGAAGGCTTCCGCGAGTGGGACCGCGTTTATCGGATCCCCTATGTTCTGATGATGACCATCCGTCACGCCGAAGTTCCAGCAGCACTGCTGGCTGTCCTGGGCTGCCTCGAGTTCTGGCGAACATCACGCTGGAGAGACCTGCGGGTTCAAATGCTGATTCTGGCGACAGCGGCATTCTTTGTGGCACTCGTCTTTTCGGCTCACGGAGTTCTGCCGAACCCAATCCGTTACGTCACGGACCGGGAATCACATTGGCCGTTGCTCGCCCTGTTTTGGGCAACAGGTCTGGGAGCCTATCGACTCGGGAATTGGCTGGCCGTCTGGGCTCAGCAGCCAACGCTTCCCGGCGCTGCCCGTTTGGCAACCCTGCGAGGGGCTGTTTACCCCGGAGTGCTGGCTGCCTGTCTGTTTTGGAACACTTACCAGACACAAGTGCGAATCGGTGGCCTGACCTCTGCGCCGAACCTTCAACTGGACCATGCGGTAGCGCAGTATCTGGACGAGCACTTGAATGACGGCCAGAACGCCCTGATTCTCGCGGAACCGGTACCTGCGACTGCAATTCAAGATTATCTCGAAAGGGCACGCCAGAGGAGCGGAACAGAGGGATGGCAAGCTGCGCGCAAGGTTGTTGAGGCAATGGACATTGGCCCCTTTGATTACTCTCGAACGTCAGTAAACTCGCACTTGGGCAAGACTCGATTCTTCCACCCGGCGCAGCTTGCGAAGTTCGCTTCCCAAGACTTGATGCAGACCTTCCGTTGCTTGAGAATTCGTTTCGTGGTGCTGTTTGCGAACTATCTGCCGTCAAGCCACTGGGAGTCTCAACTGGTCGAATTCCTCCGCTGGCGCTGCAAGCGGAGTGTCGACATTACCGGACCAGAGCAGATGGCTTCGATTTTTGAGATTCCAGACTGAAACGTTGCTGGTGCTCGGCCAGCTTTTCTGCCACAAAACCAGCCATCTTCTCGAAGAAAAGTTCTTCTTTGAATCGTTCCGCAGAAACTCGGATTTCCTGAGGGTTCAGTTGCGATTCAATGGACTCAAAATGAAGAACAGCAGCTCTCAAGGCTGCTGCCGACGCCTCTTGGAACAAAACTCCGTTCACGCCCGGGATGACGGTCTCCAGTGCTCCGCCCCGGGCCAGCGCAATCGCAGGGCGCCCACAGGCGTGCGTTTCAGGAATGATCATTCCGAAGTCTTCTTCGCCCGGGAAAACCAGAGCGCGGCACTGGCTGAGGATCGTTCTGAGCTGCGAGTCGGAAACGCGTGACAGAAAGCGAATATGGCTTTGCGCCCGTCGCTTCAGCCTGGGTTCTTCAGGTCCTTCGCCCACCACCCACAGCGGCCGCCTGAGCTCATTGAATGCTTCAATGGCAAGGTCAAAACGCTTATAGGGAACCCATTGGCCAACGGCCAGGTAGTAGTCCTCAGTTTGCGCGGGAACCGGAAAGCTAGAAACCTCCACGGGGGGATAGACGACGCTCGCTTCCCGACGGTAGTACTTCTGAATGCGATTGGCGACATTCCGAGAATTAGCGACGAAGTAGTCCACTCGATTTGCCGCGGAAACGTCCCAGAGTCGCAGGTAATGCAGAAAGAAAGGAACCAGGCCGCGTTTCCAGCGGCTCGACACTGCCTCAAGATAGGTGTGGTAGGCGCTCCACGCGTATCGGAGCGGGCTGTGGCAGTAACAGATGTGACAGGTCTCCGGGCGCGTCAGCACACCTTTAGCAACGCTGGCGTCAGAGCTGATAGCCAGGTCGTAATCCGACAGGTCGAACTGTTCAATAGCCAACGGGAACAGCGGCAAGTACTGCGCATAATGGCGCCGGGCCAATGGCAGCCTCTGAATCCAGGAAGTGGTGACTCGGTGCCTGGTGATCGTTTCGCAGATACCTTCGGGATCGTAAACCAACGTAAAAATGTCGGCTTGCGGAAAGAGGCGGCATAGGGCAGCCAACACCTTCTCACCGCCGCGCATCCGAACCAGCCAGTGATGAACGAGTGCCACGCGCAGGGTTTGGAACTGTTCACCCAGATGCGTCATCGAGTTTCCCGCCAGCGAGTTCGTTCCACCGAAGGAATGGGACACTAGTAAGCCTGAGAAACAGCACTGAAAACCTCCGTCTGTTCACAGTCACAAAAGACTCAGTGTTCATCCGTGTCCCATTCTTGCCGGAGCACGAACTTGACCAGAGCGTGAACCTCCTGGCCGATCAATACGAGGCGTGGCGCACGGCGGAGTTCAGGATTCGCTGGATCTTCTCTTCAAAGGCGTCAGCTGAAAAGCGTGCCTGAGCGACCTCCCTAGCATTCTTCCCCAGCCGCCGTCGTTTCTCGCTGTCGCGCAACAGATCGAGGATCTTCGCCGCCAACGCCTCCGGACTCGCTTCCGTCACCAACAGCGCAGTGTGCTCATCTTCAACCAATTCGTCGATGCCACCCGCGCGTGGGGCAATTACGGCCTTTGCAAGTGACATGGCTTCCAGCACGGTCATCCCAAACGCTTCCGGACCTTGCGAAGCCACAACGACAATGTCGAGCACATCATAATATGGCCTGACGTCCGGCTGATGGCCAACAAAGGAAAACCGCTGCTCGAGCCTCGAGTCCTTGACGAAGCTTCGGATCTGCTCAAAGTATTGCTGGTCTTGGTGGTCGCCCGTCGCGGGGCTTCCCATGATCCAGAAATGAACCTGCTGAACCTCATGGATAACGAGCCGAGCTGCCTGAGCAAACTGTAGCTGCCCTTTGAAGGGGGTGATGCGGCCCAGTATTCCGATACCGACATGTTCTGGAGGCGCTATGAAATGCTTCTGAACCTCCTGTCTCGTTGGTGAGTTCGTCCAGCGCGGCATTGGATTGTGGATGACCGTGATCTTGCTGCGGAGCTCCGGCCGCGTAGTCAGCAATCGCTGTGCAACGGCCTCGGAGCACGTAAGAATCTGGTGAACCCACCCAGCAAAGAATGCAAGCAGGCGCACTTCCACGCTGGACGCCAGCACGTTGTGGAGATGCCAGATCACGGGTCGGTGGGTGAGCTTTCCGGCAATGCTGGCACAGACAAAAGTGCGCGGACCGTTAGCATAGAGAAGCCTAATGTCTCGTCGAACGATGCATACGGCAAGCTGCAAAGCGCAGAGCGCAGTTCTCCACAGAAAGCGGAGTTCATCGCTATTCGACTTCTTGCCCGATCGATAAGTCCCGATGGCCAGATTAATGACCTGATAACCAGATGCAGCAAGAGTTTTGCGAAAGCTCCCATCACCATTCAAGGCGATAACGGGGGTGTAGAGTGTGGGGACCAATGACTGAAGAACGATCCAAAGTACCTTCTGGCCACCGCCGAACGTGCCGAACTGGTCGATGAAAAGAATAGGTAAAGGCATGTCACCCGAATTGATCGCGAAGACCGACAAGCCCATCTGAGGAGGCGGAACTGCGGACTGGAGTTGCGGCGCTCCGAACTGGAGATGGGTCCATTACCTGCACTGCGGCAATCATCGCAAACAGCACGGTGAGATTGCGCCAGTAGGTAAAGATGTCTCCCGTCAGCATCTGAACCATCTCTCCACACCAGAAAGCAAACAGGAACGTCCGGCAGAGCCTATAGAACGGCGAAGGCGCTTGGCCCTCATCGCGCAGCTCTTGCAGGATTGCCAAGTTTAGCCAGGCGAAAGCAGCAAACCCAAGGATCCCAGTTTCGAACAGCAGGCTCAAATAGCCGTTATCCGCAACGATGGGCTTCCCAAATAGGTCGGTAGAAGCGATGGTTTTGTAGCCGATGCCGAATAGGAGGAGCCATAGCCGGTCGGCAAAGAACTGAATGAGCGTCGTCCAACTCTGCCAGCGGCCACTGGTTGCAGAATCGGGATCCTGCCAGAATTCGGTCAGATTCCCGAGTCTCCAGGAGAAGAAGTTGGCCACAACATCCGGGGAAAGCTGATAGACCAGATAGACAAAGCTAGCCAGAATCGCCAATAAGAGGAAGACGATTCGAGCGACGCAACTGGCGCTGTACCACCAGGAAAATCGAGACTGCTACCATCACAGCCGCCCAAGATCCCCTTGAATACGACAGAAAAACAGCCATCGTGAAGATTCCGGTTCCCAGACAGAGCGATGCTCGGTAGCGATTTGAGAGCCGTTGCCGCCCAAAGAGCAGGCAGAGGCTTAGTGACAGAAAGAAGGCGCAAAGGTTTCCGAAGCTGCTGGCTTCGTAAAGCATGCCCTGAGCGCGACGGATATGTTCAAAATCGAGATAGATGTACTGGTCTGCAAACGGATGGGGGATTGGAATGGGATAGTAAAAATCGACAATGCCGTAGATGGCCGCTCCCGCACCAAGCCAGAGCAGAAGTTTAACGAAACGCTCCAACTGGGTCATGCTTTCAAAGCACGGAAACCCGCGAATCCACACATAGACGAAGAAGGGTTGAAGAATTAGAAGAAGACGAAGCAGGCTCTGACGAGCTACAGAGGCGCCGGATATCCAATAGGCGAACGGTAGTGAAACGAGCAAAGAAATCAGAAAAAGAAACGATGCCCGACTGACGGGGTCTGGCAGCAACCGGAACTCCTGATATCTCACGAGCAGCGTAACGAATCCGATCAAGAGGACGAAGTTACATACATAAATCGGAATCTCTCCGCCCAAAGCGGCAGGATAGAAGGGGGGAATAACGAGAGTGGCCACCACACACGCATACAGCCAGCCACGAAACGATGGAATACACCATGCGCACAGGCCGAGAATAGCCAACACCGCGCCTGCTACCATGACTCCTTTCCAACCGCTCGAGACCACCAAGAAACCTGTCAGGATGGCCACAGACGAGAAAATCACGATCTCTGCAGAAATCGTGCGAACCAAGGTTCTTGTAGAGGAGCTCACCAGAGTGGTCCTCGGAAGGCGATTTTGACCAGCACGGACTCGGCTGTCCCAGAAGGACAGGCGAAACCAGCCCGGCAACCTGTCGTTGGGGTGTGTACAAAAGCGAGCCGCGTTGTTGCGCAACACTCCCAAATGCCCAACCTTCAATCTCCCCGATGAATCGCCGGCCTATTGTCGCAACGTACTCATCCGGATCTTTTTGGATAGCTTCTCAGACTTAGCGTGCGAGCAGCAGCAGTTCTCTCTTCTTAGGGAAGCTGTTGGAAGCCAGCATGAGGCAAAAATAGACCGCCAGAACCACAAGCAGCGTTTGAGCGGAGTTCAGTCCAACGTGAAGTAATCCCAACCCCAGAAGGATGTGTATCGCCAGACTGAGGGCCGAATGCGCGAAGATTCTTGTCGAGTGCAAAAGATTCCCCTGCCTCAAGGAAACGAGGACGAACAGTACAAAGAGACAAGTTTCCCGAAAAAGGTTCGAAAGCGCCGTTCCTTCTGAGCCGAGTCTCCAGGTCAACAGCGGGTTCACGAGCAAGTTGATCGCGACGCCACAAGCGATGACCCAGACATAAGAAGAGCGCTGGCCGCGCGCGACCAAAGCATAAAAGAAGATGGCGTTCAAAAAGATCACCGGTAGAGAAAAGGCCAGGATCTTCAAGACTGGAATCGCCCCTCCGTACCGAGCTCCGTAGAGCAAGCTGACAATCAGGGAGGCCCCGAAGAAGACAATGGTCGAGGCTGGGACCAGGAAAAACAGCGAGAACTTGAGAAAGGTTTCGACGTAATGCTGGAACTCGTTTTTTGACTGTTGTGCCAGCCTTGAGAGCTTCGGAAAAACCACAGACATCGTCAGGCTGGCCAGCAGGAAGACCCCCGTCGAGAGGAGGTTCGCCGCTGAAAAGAGACCCACCTCAGAGCTGGTCCGGAACCAGGACAGCACAATCACGTCGAGCCGGAGATTCAAAGTGATGAGCAGAGTCGTGAGACCGATGGGGAATGCCAGCGTCGCGATCGAACGCATCTGTTGCCAGCCAGTCCAGATGGGTCCCATGGGGCCAAACTTTCTAAGCACCAGGATACCGCCCAGAGCCGCTTCACAGAAAACCCCGGGAAGAAACGCGCACAGCACGAGTGGGAGGGGCAGCCTGTAAAAGATGCCGAGACCGAAACCCAGCAAAACGATCAAGCAGTTCGTGACTTGCAGCCACACCAGGTAATGCATCCGCTCGAAGGCTTTGATAATAGCCATAAAGAAGTAGGAGAAACTCTGAAGCAGAAGGCGCCCGGTCAATACTAAGACGATCCAGCGCGTTTCGGAGTCGGCCAGAAAAACGTAGGTCAGCAGTAGGACTGACCCCATGGCCGCGGCAGCTAACAAGCATTTCAAGCTCTGCACGCTCCAAAAGTAATCCTTCAATCTTTCTGGAAGGGAAGCGACCTCACGAGTCGTCAACAGGTGCAAGCCCGGATCAGGAAGCAACGCTGCCAGCGCCGCACAGGCCAGGCCAAAGGAGTACTTGCCCAGGGCGCTCGAATCGTAGAACCGCGCGATGAAAATCGGGATAAGGAAATTGACCAGCCGAACAAAGAACTCGCCAGAGAAGACAGAAGCGGCGTTAATGAGAGTTCGCTTCACAAGAGGCCTTTGACGCTGCGCTTGATCTCTTTGATCCTTTCTTCGCCGCTGTCGAGGTCGAGTCGCATTTGCGCCTTGGAGAATTCGAGCTGATGCAGCCACAAAGCCAGCAGGGAAAAGAGCACAAGCCCCAGAGCTGAAGCGATCACGATGTTGAGCCAAAGCCGTGGGCTGACGGGTCTTTCTGGAACAACAGCCGGAGCGATGACCTTGAGGTCGGTTGAACGGGCGCTGACGTTCATCCAGGCATCCTGATATTGTTTGCTAAGTGTCTCGTAGCTGTCGCTGGCGAGTTTGTATTCCTGCGTGAGCCGGTCTTGTGTGCTTTCCTTGAGGGCCTTTTCGCGAAGCAGAACCGCGAGCTTCTGCCGCCTGGCCTCGGCTGCCTTTTCCACGGTCTGTGCTGCCGCCTTGAGGCCAAGCAGCTCGACGTCCGTCTCGACCAATAGGCTCTGCACCTGCTGGTAGACCGGATTTACCGATTCCTCTTTCACTAACGCGGTGGGAGGCACTGCGCTCTTCTCAAGATTTCCAGCGGATAGACTCTCTTTGAGAATCGGGTCCTCGGCTACGCTCCGTTTCAGCTCAATCTTGGGCGCCTGCTTCTGCAGTTCTTCGCCTAATCCTCGGCGGCGAGCTGAAACTCGTGACAGATCTGTGTTCAGCTGGGTGAGCTGCGTCTCCGCCTGCGACTTTTCCTCCAACAAGTTCCAGACTGACTCCCGAAGCTCCTCGAGACCGGACGTCTTGCTAAATTCCAGAAGCATTTGTCGGGATTTTTCCATACCTTGCAAGGCCTGATCCAATTGCTGCTTCAGGGACTCGCGCGTCCGTTGAGCGTCGCGAGTGTTCATCTCTTCATTGAAGGCCACCGCGTTACTGGCGAAGTAGTTCGCAATATCTGCGGCCAACTGGGGTTCGGGGAATTCGACGCTTACCTGAAGAAGCCGCGTGTTCTTAGGGAGCTCGACCTGAAGAATCCGGCGCCGCTTAAACCGGTCGGGCGTGAGCTCGTAAGGAGGCTGCTGGAGCTGAAAGTGTTCTACTGTCTTCTGAATGAGATAGTCATTGTTGATAAACGTTTCGTAGGAACGCAGGAGGTCGTAGTAAACATATGCGGCATTCCGGGAAGTTAAGTCAGCCAGCTTCGATTCGGAGACCAGGAGGTAGGTGGTAGCTTCAAAGATTTTGGATTGAAGCAGGCTGAAGACGCCGGCTGCCAGACTGCACGCCAAAGTTCCGAAAACAATGAGTCTCCCGCGTCGCCGCAAGATGAGCCACTGTCGCCAGAATGAGAAGGGCTGGATATCCGAAGGCATGACGATCTTCTCCGAATCGAACCTGCTACCCCTAGCTGAGGAGGGGAAGAGTCGTAGCGCCTCTTCGCTACTTCTGGACGAGTTCAGTCACCAAGGAGTCTTCTTATCGCCGTAACTGCAGAAAACGGATGCCCGGAATAGCTCAGGGTGTACGTTCCCACATTTGCCAGGCGCTTCAACAGAGCATAATGTCTATCGACAACGGATTCTTCGTCCAGGACAATGTCTTGCTTCAACCGCCCCAGAGCCAGTGCTGAATCCAGCGGGATACACTCCGCGCCGGTGCTCAGATTCCTTTCGAGAAAGACGAGAGCCACCGGTTCACAGGAAGTTTGCGCCTGGCCTGAGAATTGCCGGAGCACATCTACTTCGAAATACCACCCGCCGTCACTTCGCAGTCGAAGCCTCTCGCCCTCCAACTCGGGGAAGAACTTCTTGCATTCGGCCAGAAGCCGCAGTTGCCACGGGTTGCCCCAGAGCATCAGTCGATTCAAGGTCGGGTTCCACTCCAGGTGGATCACATCATCTGACACCACCTGCATTCCCATCTTGGCACAAGCATAAGCCAAGGTGGTCTTTCCGGCACCTGAACGTCCGCAGATGAGAACGCCCCGGTTCTTCCACGAGACACAGGCACAGTGAACCGGGGTATGAGACTGGTGAACTGCCAACACATGGAAAAGGCATTCCAGAAACGTATATCTAAAGAAGGAAGTTTCACTGACCATCTCTCGCGACACGAACCCGATGGCAGTGCCCGTCATCAGATCGGCAACAGCGAAGTTGGAATTCCCGCAGCCAATATGAAAAAGATGCTGCCGTGCCCGGTACACAGGAACGGGCCACGGGCCTTCGTCATGGGCAGCACCATCGATGCAGAGTTGAATGAAAATCTGCGGGCGGGCAGAGCTGGGAACGTCTCCATAACGAGCGAAACTTTCAGCCGCAGCATCCACGACGGCTGAGTCATTGCTCTCTACCTGGACGACCTTGCCGAGCGGCACGAATTTTCGTTTGTAAGGAGCCGGTAAGCCTCGGTATAGGGGGTCGGGGCAGTTCTTGAGCGGAACTGAACAGGAATCCGGGACTGAAATGAACACTGACGTCCTTTCTCCAGGGAACACAGAGCTGCAGTTCAACGATGACCACGTGGTCACAAGGCTCAGGACATCACTTAATGTACCTAAAGCAGGGCCGCAAATCTAGTCCACTTGGCGGCGGCCAGGTTCACCAACCTCTGTTCGCCTCGCCCCCCAAAGGGGGAGAGGAAGCCAAAGGGTGAGTGGCCCCGACAAAAATCCTGTCCCTCGGGCAGTCTGAGCTCGTTCGGCCAATTCTAATGGCGAGTCCAACCGTTACCCACGCTGGGTTGATGAGTGGTCGATTTGAAGAATTGAACGGGCTACGCTCTGATCTGAGCCAAGGAGCGTCGAAGCGGGTGGTTTCGGTGGATGGACTGTGGCTTGCCAAGCTTCACCCCTTCGGCCTTTGTCCTTGACAGTGAAAAAGACCGCATTATATAGTCCAGGTCGCTTTGCATAGGATGACTCCTTCCGGGCGGTTAGCTCAGCTGGGAGAGCACATCCCTTACAAGGATGGGGTCACTGGTTCAAGCCCGGTACCGCCCACCATAATAGGCCCGAGATACGCGGGGTCGTAGTTCAGCTGGTTAGAACGCTGGCCTGTCACGTCAGAGGTCGCGGGTTCGAATCCCGTCGGCCCCGCCATTCCTTTCTTATTCAAAACAAGGATCTTATAGTCTCTAGAACATGGCCTTGCTGGTACGTGTGTTCGCTGTACAGTCGCGCGCCAAGAAGGGTTCTGACCTGCTCCCCCAAAAACTGATCCAGGGGGGATGTTAGAATTCCTTCACTTTGACCCGCCCCGCTTCAATTTCTCCACTCACATAACCAGTGCCTGACGCGCTATCATGAAACCTCAATTGAAATCGACTATCTGCGGTTGACCGCTGTTTATCTGCGATTCAGGTGTATTTGACACTGGAGCCAACAATCCCTGCTACTTTCGGAGAGTTAAGGCGGTGGAGAATGCAGCTCGGGTTGACGATTACCGATCGCGTTCCTTCTCGATCGTATGCTGCCGTCGCACTGGGTATATGGGCCGCATCTACTCTTGTTTCGATAGCAGTGTCGCAGATCTTTCTGCTTGTTTCGGGGACGTTGTTCATTCTTGGGCGGTTGAGAAAACTCCATCCAATTTACCTTCCTCCAATTCTCCTTCCTGTGTCCGCGTTTGTGATTGCAACATTCATGTCTCTCGCACTTTCACCTGACCCTGCCGAGGGCGCTGCTTCCATACGCAAGCTCGTGCTGTTCTGTTCGATTCTGCTGGTGGCTAGTGTCTTCCGAACTTCCAAGGAAATAATGCGCGTCCTTACTGGAATCGTGGCCATCAGCGCTCTAGCGGCATTGCTCAGTTTTTACCAGCTCGCGGAGAATCTCCGGACCGTGAGCACAATGAAGAAAACTCTATGGAATGAATGCCCCTGAAGCGTATTCTTATTTCATTTATGGAAGGCGGATGACAGGTTTCATGTCCCACTGGATGACCTTTAGTGGGGAACAGATGCTGGTCTTCTCAATGATGACGAGCCTGTTGCTCTTTTCGCCATTTGCCAAAAAGAAGTGGTGGTGGGTCAGTTATGTTTTGATTGGATTCTCACTCATCCTTGGATGTGTGCGCGGTGCCTGGATAGGTACACTGGTGGCGTTTGGGTTCCTGCTCTATCTGAAATCCAAAACGTGGTTGATTTGCCTTCCGTTGCTTATTTTATTCCTGAGTTTCGTGTTGCCGTGGGAGGTCGTTTATCGAGGCCGCACGGCTTTTGATTTGAGTCGAGAGAGCCGGTTTTTCCAGTGGAGAACTGGCTGGAATATGATCAAAACTCATCCCTGGAAGGGCGTCGGGCCAAATCGAATCTCGACTACGTTTGACCGGTACAAGCCTCAAGGCGAGCCTACACCACCAGGCTGGCATGGCCACCTGCACAATAACTTCATTCAATTTGCCGCTGAACGGGGAATCCCCTGCATGATTGTGTGGTGCTGGTTGATGTGGACATGGGGATACCGGCTGCTGAGTTTGGGAAGGATTCAGCAAGACAGCTTTGCACAAGCTCTGTGCTGGGGCGGATGTGCCTGCGTGCTGGCGCTGGTCACTGCCGGCTTATTCGAGTTCAACTTCGGAGATTCTGAAGTCCTGATGCTTTTCTTGTTTTTGGGAACGGCTCCTTTTGGTGTCGACCAGAGCCCACTGGAGATAACAGCGGAATCGAGGATGCCTAATGGTAGACTGCTGCGCAGCCAATAAGTGTTACTTATGTCTCCCGACTTTTTTGTTACCTATGTCCCCGACTGCTCACGCCGCCGGTTCACTCGGACTGTGAGGGCCACACCCGTCTCACGGTTCTCTCCTCCATCCTTCCGTAATTCCGTGTTTTTGACTTTCTGGTCGCGCGTTCTGGCGCCTCCACGAAATCGCGGTAGGGCAGCAACTATCTCCGCTGTAAACTCCTACACTATTTCGCCTCGGAGACCGCTCACGCGGAAATGAAGTGGGGTTAGCCGGGCGCTTCGTCGTAAAATAGCTACGTGGTTGCGGATCATACGGAGCGTTGTCATGCCATGGTTTCTGTCCCCTGATCAAGGAAGCCGCGCAGCAATCAGAAGCTGGGCACTTGGAACTTGCGTTGTTACCTTGACCTTATCGCCCAAGACGGTGAAGAAACTCCTCAGTTATTCCCTCAGCCAGCTCTCGACCGCTCTCTCCTCCTCCGGTCAGAGTGAGAGAGCTAGAGCATCATGTCGTGCGTCTCTGGCGAGGTTCGTGCTTCTGCTCGTAGCTCTGATTCTTTCTCCCTCTGCTCTCGTCGCCACGCCAGATTTTGTTCCGACAGCCAGCGCCTATCACGCCTATATTGACGCCAAGCTCATCCTGTCGTTGGAACTGACCCCTAAAAAGGAGATCTTCGTCGAAGTCGTCAACATGGGTGACATCCGGCGCTGTCTTTCCATCGAGAACATCAGCCTGCGGACGGAAGACGGCGAGGTGCTGCACCCCGATTCCTTTCTCTACGATGGCGCCAAATCCAAGACGGAAGGTGGCGATAAGGCCTGTACACGCCAGCGCACTCGCCGAAAGTGGGAACTCGGCTACAGCTTCGATTTCCCCGAAAAGTGTCCGCAAGGTCGTGTTGTTAGTGGGAAATCAAGCATTTCGCCTGCAACCGGTGAGCGCGGCCGAGTTCGAGGAGTTCACAGCGAACGTAGACAAGTTGAACATCGAGGTTGCCAGTGAATATCTGAAGATCTTTGATCTGCGAGTGAAATTTGGACGGAACATTTACGGATCATCCGTGCGCTATCGCAAGGTCAATGTCTCTCCAACCAGCGATGGCACCCGCGGTCCGGTCACGTTGATGAACACCATCCCGAAGCAGACTGAGCAAGCACTCAAAAAAAAGAAGGGTGGGGAGGTTGAAATCTCACTGCAACTCGACGCGAAGGGAGAAGTGATCGAAGCAAAAGCAGAGAACTTCCTGGAGTACGGGCTAACCGAGCGAGCGCTTTACGAGGTCAAGTATTGGTGGGATTTTGCTCCAGCCTTTGAGAACGGTAAACCCCTGCCGTCTACCCATACCGCTAAGATCGTCTACCGCGTAGAGGAACCGGACGAGGACTGATCTCTGGTCGCATGCCGGTAGAGCTGGGAATGAGAATTCTTCGTGGTCGTCCTCGTTCTAGTCGCCGCACTTGGCATCAAGGCGAGCACGCCAACGAGGACCATTCTTAGTCCTGTCGGAGTCGCAGCCTCTCCAGAATCTCCATTCCTTTCTCTCCTTTTCCAATCCGAATTGCGTCGACCTCGGCATCGTGTTCGAGCGCAATGATCCAGTTCTCGTCACACGCTTGCACCAGGTAGCGGCGTTTCTCTTCGAGAGTTGTGAGCGGATAAAGATCATATCCCATGATGTAAGGCAGCGGCAGGTGCGCGGCTGTCGGCATCAGGTCGCTGCAATAGAAGAGTGCTGTCGACGTATCTTGAATCTTGATCATCTGCATCCCCACTGTGTGACCATCAGACAGCAGCAGGTGAAATCCCGGGAATAGCTCATGCTCACCAACCAAAACTTTCAGCCGATTGCTGCGTTTGAGCGGCTCGAGATTTTCTTTGCGGAAGCTGGCCCGATCCTTTTCCGAAGGCTGGAGAGCCCACGCCCAGTGGGTCCCCTGAACGTAGTGGGTCGCGTTTGGAAAGGTCAGCTCCAAGCGCTCTCCGACAAACTCCGTCACTCCGCCCATGTGGTCGAAGTGGCAATGGGTCAGCACGAGGTCGGTCACCTCTTCCGGCCGGATACCTTGCCGCTTGAGTGAGTCTTTGAGAGTGTATTGGCTATAATCCAGTCCGTAGATTTCCTGCTCCTTGGATGTGAACTTGTGACCAGCCCCGGCATCGACAAGAATCCTGTGGTCCTCGTAGAAGATCAACAGAACCTTCATCGACATTTCAATCCGGTTCTTCTCGTCACTGGGTTTGGCTCTACTCCAAAGTGTCTTCGGGACCACGCCGAACATGGCTCCACCATCCAGCCAGAAGCGCCCGGTTTCCAGCAAGTGAATGTCGTATGGACCGATCTTCATAGCTTCAGGCTCACTGCCACACCGTCGCGCAGTGGGACGATCGTAGTAAAGACTTCAGGCGACTGATAGGCCAGCTGATTGAACCTGAGAACTCCCAGGGTACTAGGCTGTTGATCGCCGGTAACGACACGCCCGTGCCAGAGGACGTTGTCGGTAATGAGGAGGCCGCCTTTGCGCAACCTGGGAATGGCCTTTTCGAACGCTTGCGGGTATTCGTGTTTGTCAATGTCATTCAAGATGATATCGAACGGCCCAGGCTCCTGATCCAGGAGCGTCAGGGCATCGCCAACCCGGAAGTCAACTCGGGAGGCGATCCCAGCACGTTCAAAAAACTGGCGCGCCGCTCGGGCGTTCTTGGCTGAACCATCCGTGCTGATGATCTTGCCATCCGGCGCCATCCCTTTAGAAAACCACACAGCGGAATAGCCGTAGCCCGAGCCAAGTTCAAAGATCTTACGAGCCTGAACGAGCTGAGCCAGTTGGCAAAGGAGCCGGCCCACGAGCGGCCCGATAATCGGGAAACCCTCTTCTTGGCCGATGCGTTCCATTTCGCTCAAGACACTGTCTGGCTGCGGCAGCAGGTTGTACAGATAGGCATTGATCGCTGGTGCAAGGATGTCCATCAGATGATTCTCCACTTCTCTTGCCCGACGCCTGTTGGCGCGTCGGATCTTCACTCTATCACTCTCCCCAGGTGAAGCGTCAAGGATTGCAGCACCTTGTACGAGGACACGTCAAAGTCGAGATCGGGCTGGTTACAAGACCCACGGCTCGCCACAACCGATCACCGCGACCCTGCACGGCGTCTGTCACATGTTATAGATTCATTTCGCCGGTTGACGCCTTGATGGGCCCGGTCGGCCCCGAGTGCCGACCGTTTTCTTCAGGGGCCTAGCGAAGAATTCCGAAGGAGAAGGATTCTTCCCTCGACTTCGCCGACTTTGCCGATGTAATTCACGAGCCGCAGAGAATTGTGTTAGGCTGAACAACTCGTAGCAGCAGTAGTTCAAGAAGGAGGAAAATGATCATCGGACTCTGCGGAGAGCCCTGTGAACTCAAAACGTCCCTGTTGCACTATCTTTCCCAGAAGGGCTTTGACCTCAGAACCTGTGAGGAAATTGACAGACTGGAGCAGGACAGCAACTACGTTATCGATCTTGGAGCCGGGCCGGACTTCAATCTCCAGCCCTGGAAGGACCGCCAGGCTGTCGCTATCTGGATTGGCAGGAACAGCCAAGCGCCGCCGGAGGCGGAACGAGTGATTGCGCCGGAGACGCCGGAGGCTGTAGCACAAGAAGAGTTGACCCGATGGATTCTTGCAGAAATGCACAAACAGGAACGTCCCGATTGGGACGAGTACTTCATGAAGATCGCCCAGGTGGCCTCGATGCGAAGCAACTGCATAAAGCGCAAGGTCGGAGCAGTGATCATCCGCGACAAGCGCATCATCTCGACTGGCTACAACGGGACTCCACAGAGGCACGAAGAACTGCAACGAAGGAGGGTGCCCGCGGTGCAACAGCCTCGCCAGCAGTGGGACACGCCTGGAGGAATGTTTGTGTTCTCACGCCGAGGAAAACTCCATTACCCAGGCTGCCTATCACGGGACGAGTGTCAAAGACGGCACCCTTTACACCACCTTTGCGCCATGCCTCATGTGCTCCAAGATGATCATCAATAGCGGGATTCTTGAAGTCGTTTTCAATATTGACTATCCTCTCAACGACACCTCTTTCCATTTGTTCGCACAAGCTGGGGTGAAGATCCGCCAGCACCGACTCAGCTAGTCAGCTCGAAGACTGGTTCGCGAAGAAGCCTCTTCGCCACAAGACTTCACTCAGGGCCTGCTGCTCAGACTCGGCTTTGTCTCTCGTTCCGCGTGGGCCCAACTTCTCTAACCTCTAGCCGGGTTGCGACCTACTCGGAAAATGCTCCCCCAACGAAATGTGGCGTGTTATGTTTAAGGCGCCAGGCGTGATGGGAGGTGTTATGTCCTTTATCAAGAAATTGTTCGGGCTGGACGTGGCTGCGTATTTAGAAAGGGCTGACAAATACGAACGTGCCGGCAGGTTGGGTATGGCCCGGTTAGAATTGGAAAGAGCGCTGGAGATCGCCGGTGTTGGGAACCCCGCTGAACGTGACAGAATCAATGCCAGGATGGATCAGCTGGCAATCGAAGAGCAAGAGGACGGGGAGGCCAGAGCTCAGGAAGCTTTAAGGGCAGGTGATTACAAAAAGGCTCGGTACCATCTCAACGCTGCTCTATCGAAATTGGAAGAAGGCAGTCCGGCCTACAACAACCTGGTAGTCCAGTTGAACTCGCTTCCTGAAGATCCCGATGCAGCTATGCTGGAGAGTGAGCTGGCAACCGTGCTGCGAGCTGATGCGGGAGTTGATTTTGTCGACCGGCAGCGTACTTTGGAATTCTGGAAGTCCGGATTCCCACCTTACAAGGAGGAGTACTATTTCAACAAAGCGCTCACCTCCGATTTGGTACGCGCTCAGTCGGAACAAGCGGCAAACAATCCGGGTGATGCTGATGGCTGCTTTAATTTTGGTGTGACGCTGGCCCAGCTGGGGCTGATTAACAAGGCGCTCGACCAAATTCGGCACTTTGTTGAGCTGCGTCCCGATGATCGAGATGGTCACTACTTCTTAGCCAACCTGCTAGCCGATCAGGGTTACGACGACGAAGCCATCCGCGAGTTTGAGCGAACTCTCCAGATCGACCCGCATTTCCTCGAAGCTTACTTTTACCTGGGGGAGCACTATCTCAACCTCGGTGATGAACAGCGGGCAGAACGAATCTTCGAACATCTGGTGGCTCAGGACAAGAGCAGCGAACTCGTCGAAGAGGCGCGCGCCAAACTGAAGCAAATCAGAAACGACAGGGAAGGACAACCCCCTGAAGGCAAGTCCACGTCAGTTTGAAGCGAGCTCCATCGGATCCTATAGAGGTGCAATTTTCAAACCTAGACAAGCCAGAACCAAAAAAAGGAACAAGGGGCGAGGCGGGAAGCGCGGCGCTTCACGAACAATACGGACACCCGTCAGCCGAGCCCGTGGGAGGCAG
The DNA here is from genome assembly GCA_963752385.1 of uncultured Acidimicrobiia bacterium. Lineage (GTDB taxonomy): Bacteria > Acidobacteriota > Terriglobia > Versatilivoradales > Versatilivoraceae > CAVVYL01. The sequence goes on from CAVVYL010000027.1 coordinate 394,591, forward strand.
GGACGCTGTCCGCTTCTCTATCCTCGCTTCTCGATCGATACGAAGTCGCGCTGGTCAGAGCCCTCGTAAATCTGGCGAGGCCGGGCGATCTTCTGCTCAGGATCGAGCAACATCTCCTGCCAATGGGCCATCCAGCCTGAGGTCCTGGGAATAGCGAACAAGACAGGGAACATTTCCTCCGGAAAACGCATGGCTTGGTAAATGATGCCGGAATAAAAGTCCACATTCGGGTAGAGCTTGCGGCTGACAAAGTAGTCGTCCTCCAGGGCGATCCTTTCCAACTCGAGCGCAATATCAAGGAGCGGATTCTTGCCTGTCACTTCGAACACCTGGTCGGCGACTTGCTTAATGATTCGCGCCCGCGGATCGTAACTCTTGTACACACGGTGGCCAAAGCCCATCAGACGGAAATCCCCGGCTTTGACCCGCTTGATATACTCCGGCACCTTTTGTTTGGAGCCTATCTCATTGAGCATGCGCAGCACTTCCTCGTTGGCTCCACCGTGAAGCGGGCCATAAAGCGCTGCAGCCGCTCCGGCAACGGCCGAGAAAGGATCGGACTGAGAGCTGCCAATACTCCGCATGGCGTTGGTGCTGCAGTTCTGTTCATGGTCCGCGTGCAGAATAAACAAAACATCCAGTGCCCGTTCGAGGGTCGGATGGGGCTGATACTTCACCTCAGTCATCTTGAACATCATGTTAAGGAAGTTTCCTGGGTAGCTGAGCTCGTTGTCGGGGTAGGCATAGGGCACTCCCATTCTGTGACGATAAGCAAAGGCCGCGATGGTCGGAACCTTTCCAATCAGCCGGTACACCTGCTTCTGGCGGGCTTCTGAATCGAAAATATTCTTGGCATCCGGATAAAACGTTGAAAGCGCACCAATCGTGCCGACAAGCATGCCCATCGGATGCGCATCGTGGTGGAAGCCATCCATGAACTTCTTGATGTTCTCGTGGATAAAGGTATGATGGGTGATATGCCAGCACCATTCCTGCAGCTGAGATTTTGTAGGCAGCTCGCCATTCAGAGTCAAGAAAGCCACTTCCAGATAACTGCTCTTTTCGGCTAACTGCTCGATCGGGTATCCGCGGTAACGCAGAATACCCTTCTCGCCGTCGATAAACGTGATCCGACTGCGGCAGGAAGCCGTGTTCATGAAGGCCGGGTCATAGGACATTAGACCAAAGTCGTCGTCGGAAACCTTGATTTTGCGGAGATCCATCGCCCGGATCGTTCCATTTTCGATGGGAAGAGTGTACTGCCTTCCCGTCCGATTGTCGGTTACGGTCAAGCTCTGCTTTTCCATGTTTCGCCTCTTTAAATATCAGCGCGGCTGCCGGCAGTCACGGCGCCTAGCTAGTATCAGAGTCCAATCTCGGCTGAATGTCAGTTCGAACAAGCCCGTCTTGAGATAAGTCTAAGTGATTGGCCGAGAATTCCGCAACATCAACCTGAGATCCAGTCGACCCGGGATTTCCACGGGCGCTTAAGAGTACCGGAAGATCCTCCTGCTCCTTTTTGCCTGCCCATAAAGGACATGCGGGTAAAAAGGGGCACTCTGTGTTAATATAATCAAGTCGAAAGTGTGCGACTGTTATCAAGAACAGACCACCGAAGCCTGAGTGGAGAGACGGAACTCAGGTTTCCCAAGGAGGTTAAGAATGGCGAAGAATTCCCTCGGGTTTGCTCCGAACGAACGAATCAATCATGCGATCTATGGTCTCGGAACGATCAGTGAAATCAATGATTTGCATACCGTGATTGAGTTTGACGAGAATGGGCGCCGGAAGTTTGTCACCAGTATTGTTCGATTGGAACGAACCAACGCCCTGCCGCCGGTACCACCCGCGCGAAAAACCCGATCAAAGACAGCCAAATCAGGCAAACCAAAGCAGCTGTCAAACTAGTAGCTGAATCCAACCGGGTTTTTAAAGATATAACCTGAGAGGCCCTGCTTTTGCAGGGCCTTTTTTGTGGACTATGCCGCCATTTTTGGTGCCGCGGTTGCGGGCGTTTGGTGAAACTGAACACTCTCTGATTTTTGTTGTTTCGTAACGTTTTCTTGATTCGGTCTCGCTATCAGAGGAGGGAGAGAACCATGAAAATGTACCTAGCAGAGACCTGGCAGGATCGTTCAGAAAAGATCGAGGTACAGAATCCTTACGACGGCTGCGTGCTCGATACTGTTCCCAAGGCCTCTTTGAGCGATGTAGAAGCCGCATTGGTTTCAGCCTCTCGAGGCGCTGAGTTGATGCGAAAGCTTTCCGGCTTTGATCGATCTCGAATTCTGAAGCTGGCGGCCGAGCTAATGGAAAAGCACGCCGAAGCGCTCGCCCAGACGATCACTTTGGAAGAAGGCAAAGTCGTTGCCGAGGCCCGATTTGAAGTCTCGCGGGCTATCGAGACCGTAACGCTCTCGGCAGAGGAGGCAAAACGAATCGGTAGTGAGGTCGTTCCCCTTGATGGCGCACCAAGTGCCGGTAGTCGCTTTGGCTTCACCCTGCGCGTGCCCTGCGGAGTCGTACTGGCGATCAGCCCGTTTAACTTCCCTCTCAACCTTGTCGCTCACAAGGTGGGACCAGCAATCGCGGCAGGAAACAGCGTTATCCTGAAGCCAGCCACAGATACTCCACTCTCGTCGCTCAAGTTGACCGAGATCCTGCTTGAGGCTGGTTTGCCTCCAGCGGGGATTCAATGCATCACCGGCAGCGGTGGAGAGATTGGCAGAGCACTCTGCTCCGATTCGCGAGTGCGCAAGATTACTTTTACCGGAAGCCGGGATGTGGGGGAACAGATCTGCAGGACAGCCGGGATAAAGAAGGTGACTATGGAATTGGGCAGCAACGCTCCTCTGATCATCATGCCTGATGCCGACTTGGACAGAGCGTGCCAAGCTATTGTGAGCACGGGGTATAGCAACGCTGGGCAGGTGTGCATCAGTACGCAGCGTGTTCTCACCTTGAAACCCGTCTATTCGCAGTTACTCGAGGCTTTAAAACCTAGAGTGCAAGCGGTCCGAGCAGGGAATCCGCTCGATGAGAATACCAAGATGGGCCCAATGATCCGTGAACGTGATGCGGCGCGCGTTGAGTCCTGGATCCGGCAGGCAGTTGCCGATGGCGCGAGAGTTGTAGTGGGAGGCGAGCGGCAGGGCGCCCTTCATGCAGCAACCGTGGTTGCCGACGTGAGGCCGGAGATGCAGATTTCTCGTGAGGAGCTGTTCGGCCCAGCTGTGGCCGTATCTTCCTCGAACACGATTGAAGAAGCGATCGCCCTCGCCAATGACTCCAACTACGGACTTTCAGCCGGTATATTTACTCAGAATCTCGATTGGGCCATGAAGTTCGCCCGTGAGGTGGAGTCGGGGAACCTGCACATCAATTGGGGCCCGCAGTGGCGAGCCGATCTCATGCCCTACGGTGGACTGAAGGAAAGCGGCTTTGGTAAAGAGGGTCCCCGGTATGCCGTTCAGGAAATGACCGAAGTCAAGATGGTGGTGATGCACCTGAATTGACCTAGATTCCAATCCCATTTCCTTCCCTGAAACTCCGCTCTGGCGATGGTGGCGTCCAGCGCCGGCGTGGATCCGCCGTGAGTCGGACCCCTGCCGCAAGAAGCGCGGCGTCCACTGCGTGAAGTGAGGCCGGATCTTCGCCTCGCCTGCCCTGAGCACCCCAAAGTTAGCAGGTCGTCAAACGGGGTTGGCGGTCGAGTCCGTTAGTGCCGTTCGTAAGAGCATCGCAACATATGGAAAGAGGCCCCTTCACTCAGGCGGACAACACGTCATGGCCAGTCAACATCTGAAGAGAGGTGACTTGGCATTCACGATTCGATATGCTGCGAAACTGGCTCAAAAAACTCACAGCAGGAGAAATCCTATGAGAAAGAAGCTTGGGGTCCTGAGGGTGCTGCTAGTGGCGCCCCTAGTGCTCGTGCTCGTCGGTTGCGAGGAAAGGAAAATCAATGAGATTCTGGCGGACCCACAGCGCTACGCCAATCGAGACGTGGGTGTAACTGGCAACGTTGTCAGGAGCGTTTCCGTTCTTGGAAAGGGCGCCTATCAGGTCGACGACGGCACAGGAAAGCTCTGGGTCATTTCTGACAGAGGTGTTCCTCGCGAGGGAGCCCGAGTCGGGGTGAAAGGTAAGATCCGCGACGGATACAACCTTGGGGGTTTGGTGAAATTGCCGGACGTTGCCAAATCCGGCATGGTGATGATAGAGTCTGAACATCGGGCTAAGAATTAGGGAGTCGCGTCCAAGTCAAGGCCGCCTGGAACACGCGAGAAACAGACTCGACCAGGGAAGCGCCGAGCAGCCCTTGCAACTGTCTCACGAGTTTGTGAATGTTTAGAGCGCACGAGCCCTCTTGGGGGTTAGCATCCCCGATGCGTGGTGCCTCAGCCGCGCATAGGTGTTCAAAAAAAGGTACTTGGTCGGTGCCAGCTTTCAAAAACGCAGTCATCTCACTGACTACCGACTTCGGACTCGAAGATCCTTACGTCGGGGTAATGAAAGGGGTCATTCTATCGGTAAATCCAGAAGCAACGATCGTGGACCTGTCGCATGGCATTCCGTCACATGACGTTCTGGCCGGCGCTCTCACGGTGCTCTCAAGTTGCGAGTACTTTCCCGCGAACACGATCCATGTAGCCGTAGTGGACCCCGGCGTGGGGAGCGAGCGGCGGCCTATTCTGGCAATCACCGAAAAGTATGCCTTTCTGGGACCCGACAACGGGGTGTTTGCGCCCGTCCTTCGACGCATGAAGCCAGTTGGTATTTTGCATCTCACCGAAGAGCGTTACTTTCGTTCCCCGGTTAGCCAGACGTTTCACGGCCGCGACGTCTTTGCTTCAGTGGCCGCTCATCTGTCGTTAGGCACGCCGCCAGAGAGGTTCGGACGGACCATCGAAGACCTCATACCTTTGAAGTGGCCTCTTCCGCGCCCGATTGATAAGCAGAGGATTTCGGGTGAGGTCTTGCGTGTAGACAAGTTTGGCAACCTCATTACAAACATCTCGGCAGAGGACCTCGCCCAAAGCGGCATCTCCCGGTCGAGCATTATTATTCGAATCGGCAACCATGCAGTCACGCGGATGTGCCTCTCCTATGCCGAAGCGCCGCCTGGAGAGCCCTTTGGGATCATTGGTAGCTCCGGCCTGCTGGAGATCTCGGTGAGTCAGGCTTCCGCAGCGAGGCAGCTTGGGGTCGAAAACAGTCAGTCATTGGAATTGGCGGCCAGAGATTTGTTGCATCCCGACTGATGTTTCGGTTCGTTCGCAAGTAAGGTTCAGGACCACGGCGTCGCAGCAGCAAGCCAAACTTTGAGCGTTGCTACGTTCTGCCATTTGTAGTTGAGTCGAGCGACTCTCCCGGCGTCCCAACGAGAGAGAGGGTGGGAACATTTTCTCAAACTCAATCGGGTTGTGAACCTCTTTGTGACCAAAGAACTCTGAGGCTTACCCTGAATACCCTGATTCTCCTTCTCAGTTCGGCGACCCTGGTGTTGGGCCGCCAAGCCGAACCTGGCGCTTTCCATTTCCTCAGCCCTCAAGAGATCAAAGACCAGGTAGCTACAGGGCCGACTAACGTTCCCAAGCTTTCGCCGGACTTGGTGGAACTGGTGACTCTCGACCGGACCATCAAACTCGACGTCCGGTATGCGACAGCGGAGAATCTGGTCGGCCGTCCAGTTTATTCCCAAGCCAAAGCTTTCCTGCAACGGCCGGCAGCCGAGGCTCTCATGCGCGTTCATCGCGCCTTGAAGGGACAGGGATACGGCTTGCTAGTCTTCGATGGTTACCGTCCCTGGTCTGTGACCAAGATCTTCTGGGAGGCCACGCCGCCGGAAAAGAGAACGTTTGTTGCCAACCCCGCTATCGGCTCAAAACACAATCGCGGCTGTGCGGTCGATCTGTCACTCTTCGACTTGAAGACCGGCCGCGAGGTGGAGATGCCGAGTGCCTACGACGAGATGACCGAACGGTCGCATCCGCATTACCAGGGTGGAACGCCGGAGCAGCGGGCCAGGCGGGACTTACTCCGAAAAGCTATGGAAAGCGAAGGGTTCACTGTCTATCCGAACGAGTGGTGGCACTTCGACTACAAGGCTTGGCACAGATACCCCATCCTCGACGTACCTTTTGATCAGGTCACGGGAAAGCACTAAGCGACAGGTAGTCTTCCGACCCGGCCAAGCTGGTTTTTCAACTCTCATGCGGCTTCTTTGGATCCAACCGGGCGCCATTGGCGACTTCATCGTGTCACTGCCCGGCATGGCCTGGGTGAGACAAGAATTCAAACCGGAATGGTTTGAGGTATGGGCCGAGCGAGTCAATGTCCCATTGGCCCACGCCTCTCACTATGCCAACCACGCCGTCGCTCTGGCCGACACCGGAATCGACCGTTACCCTCAGCCCGAACCACTTTTCAAGCGGCTCCAAGAGTTCGACCGAGTGCTTTCCTGGTCCGAAGCCAGCGCGGCGGCGGTGTCCCAAAGGCATGCCAACAGCTGCTTTATGCAAGCGCTGCCAGCAGGCACTTCGTTGCACGTGCTGGACTTCAAGAGGGCTCAACTGGAAAAGCTGGTTGGGTCCGTTTTGACTGGCTTCCCGCCCCATCCGAGGATTCATTGGACCGCGGAAGACATTCAGTTTGCCAAAGGACTTTTGACCAACAACCAAAGCCAGCCTATCGCAGTCATTCACCCCGGCGCCAGCGGAAAAAGGAAGCGGTGGTCGGCAGCCAATTTTGCGGCTATGGCAGTTCGGCTGGCGGAACAGAAGGGAATGCGGATTCTCTTGGCCGAAGGGCCTCTGGATGGCTCGGCTTGCGACGAGGTCGCCAACCTCATGGCGGCAAGCTTAGTCAAGGCCGAGCCGCCGCGCTTGCGGTTGGGTAATCTCCGGCAACTGTCGGCTGTGCTGGGTCAATGCGCGCTCTACGTCGGGAACGACAGCGGCATTACTCATCTCGCGGCTGCGTCAGGCACTTCGACGCTGGCAATATTCACCGCGACTAATCCCAAGGTGTGGGCGCCCAGAGGACCTATGGTTCGTGTTTGTGTGAATCCGACGGTCGACGAGGCTTGGGCGAGGTTGAGCGGGCCAATCGACTAGGTTGGGTGTGGCCAACGTCGATTCAAGCAATGCGACAACCAAGAACGCAACTGAGACTGACGCCCAGCGCAGTTACCCAACCACGGCAAACCTGGCCGCGAATCAACGTGAATGTCCGCGGATCTCGGCTCTAGCCCAGGTTTGCGGGTTAGTGCCCGGTCTTGTCGTTACCGCCGGAAATACCCTCCGTGACTCTGAGCCTCCGGGATCATTTTTTCGGAGAAGATCAACTCAAAGAACTCGGAGACGTGATAGCCTCCGCCAAAGACCGGCTTGTGCAGGCGGCCCTCGAGATCCTGGCGTACCCAATCATCCAGGAACAGGCCATTCTCGCCCGTCATGCACTCAGATGGAATCACCAGAAAATCTCCATGCATCTGGTGCCGGACCGCCGCAAAGATATCGCTGCCGCTCAGCAGGCCTGCCGTTGTAATGCCTTCGCCAAAGTAAAGGTTGTCGACGCGAAGACACTTCAGGTCGAGCTGGAACTTTTCGTTCATCCGCTCGATGTTTTCTCTGAGGATTGGATAAAAGATTCTTCCTGTGACAACTGTTCCGGGAATGGCGCGCTGGTGGTCACGTTTCCACCGTTTTCGCATGGCAGCTGCGAACTCGTCCATGAAATTACGAACCATGCCCACGCCGTTTTCAACTAACGGGAAGTCACCATAGTGCGACTGTGGCGGAATGGGATAATCTGCCATGATGTAGAACTCATCGCCGAGAAAACAAAACCGGGTGCCTACCTTTTCGATGTGCCGCTGCTGCATGGCCGAAACGTGCTCGATGGTTTGGCGGGCGTATTCAGCGTCGATCGACTTGAGTTGAGGCAGGCCCTTGCGGTGATCAGTGAGACCGACTGGGACGATCGAGACGCTCAAGACATTGGGATAAAAAGCCAGCAGGTCGCTCAAGCTGTGCTCCAAATGCGCTCCGTCGTTGATCCCAGGCATCAACACGATTTGCGTGTGGAGCTTGATGCCGCCTTCGATCAACCGTTTCATGTTGCCCAATAGGTCATCGGGATGGCGTGACTGGAGGAGGTAACGTCGAAGTTGTGGTTCGGTGGCGTGGACCGATACATAGAGTGGCGAAAGTCGCTGCTCGATGATCCGGTCAAAGTCGGCTTCCGAGAGATTCGTTAGTGTGAGGTAGTGCCCGAACAGAAATGAAAGGCGAAAGTCTTCATCTTTGACTCGCAGCGTGCGCCGGACGTGCTTGCCTCTCGGCAACTGGTGGACAAAACAGAAAATGCAGTTGTTCTTGCAGATGCGCGTCTGGATGCCTTCGGGCTCGAGACCCAGTTGCTCCTCTTCTTCTTTCTCAATTTCAATGTTCCAAAGCTCTCCTGAGGCCTTGGCCACTTTTAGAATGAGGTCCCGCTCGTAAAGGGAGCTCACGTAGGCATAGTCAAGAACATCCTCGATTTGTCGATTGTTGATTGCTAGGAGGCGGTCCCCGACTTCAATTCCGACCTCCTGGGCGATTGATCCTTCTTCAATTCGCTGGATCAGGACACCGATTGGGGGTTGGTTTGGCAAAGACCCTCTTCTTTGAAAATCTGCCCGGCAGCGCTCGTCCTCAATGAAAAACCCCCGTAGACACTGCGTTTAGTGTCCCAAGGCTGCGGTCTCCGAGACCATCCTCTTCCCGCGATAGATGTAGTCCAGACCCGAGTAAACCGTTATTCCCGCTGTACTCACAAATAGCCACTGCAGCACCGGCAAGTTAACACCCCGGTAGTTCCAGTAAAGCACGGCGATAATCGTCAGGATCTGAAAGCAGGTCGCTGCCTTTCCATAAACAGAAGGCGGGAAGGTGCGATGGCCGGTGCTGATCACGATAATGAGGACGCTGGAAATGAGAATTACATCGCGACTGATGACCAGAATGGTCAACCAAAGCGGCACAAGGTTCGGCAACTCCATTTCCTTGATGGAAAGAACGACGAATGATGTGGTCAGCAAGAGTTTGTCCGCGATAGGATCCAGGTAGGCTCCTAGCGACGTCTTTTGTTGAAACCACCGTGCAATGAGTCCGTCGAGTCCATCCGTAACCCCAGCGAGGATGAATATGGCGAAGGCCCAACCCCGTTGATCGTAGACGAGCAGAATTACGAAAACCGGGATGAAAATCATTCTTAAGATCGTGAGCTGATTGGCGGGAGTGAGGACTTGGAGTGACATCGGCTGTCTTTCCCTGAGCACCGGCTGTCCTTGAGTGCTCATCAATGCCTGATAGAAAAGTTCAAAATCATAACGAACGACTGAAGGGCCTGTCAACGGATTTGGCATCAAGGCTTCCATCGTCAGGGACATCCGACCAATCTTTCCCCCGTGCTTGGGCACAATCGCCACGGGCTCAAGGCTAGTGATTGGCGCGGATCTGGCCGCCCTTGTGGCGAGCTTTTTGAGGAGGCAAGGACATGGAAGATCCCCGCTGCAAGCAGTGCTGCGGCTGTTAGACGGACTGGGAGAATTCAAGAAGGCCAAAGTTTAGGAATCGCTGACGCCGTTGCCGTCCGTTGACTTTGTCGCAAAAATCTGGGAAGCTCATGTCGGTCAGTTGCTGGAGGAATTCCGGTGCCCCTTCGCCTTTTCAACCAGGTTGGACAATTGTTTGCTTCAGCTATGAGCAGGCGACCTCTACAGTTCGTCTGGGCTCCACTCTTGGCTTTGGTCGTTCCTCTCACAGTCTCGGCTCAACTGGCTCCAGCGAACGTTCTGGAACACCGATTGAGCTCTTCGCCGGTGGCGGCAGGGAAGGAAGGAAGAGTGCGCATGGACTTGTCCGTCAAAGAGGGTTTCAAAGTGGCCAAACGGCCGGCGCCGAAGCTTCAGTTGAACTCGACTCCTTCGTTTGGATTGACTCTTTCCACTGGATTCGTGGAAAGTGCTCCAGGGAAAGACCCCGACTATTTTGGTGGCTTTGGGCCGGTTGAGTTAAAAGTGATCCCGGCAAAGGCAACCAAAGCCGGGAGGTATGAGCTCGAAGCTAAATTGACATACTTCTATTGTGCCGAGCAGGAGAAGTATTGCAGCCGCTCGATAGAGAACTTGACAATCCCGATTGAAGTGTCTGAGGCGAAGTGAGCCAGCATGAGCAATTATTGGATGCCAGTGCGAAGTTTTCTGACGGCCGCTCTGGCTGGGTCGGTCGTCTTGCTGGGTGTTTGCTTAGGGAGTGAGAAGCCCAGTCTGGATCGATTCAGTAACGAAGAGTTATTGCATCGGGCGGAGCGCGCCTTTATGATGCGCAACTTTCTGGCCTCCGAAAAATACTATCGCGAATTGAACGCTCGGCTTACCACCCAGCTTGCCAAACTCCCTCCCAGCGAAGAGCAGGCACAAATCGAGATTGAGGAAGAGCTCATCCTGGGACCCTTTGGCCTGGGTCACAGTTTGATCTATCTGCACCGATACGCGGAGGCGCGCGACCTTCTGGAGCAAGGCTTGAAGATCTATCCGGATTGGGCCAGCAGTCACGCACCACTGCTTTTTTTCCGGGATCCTCTGTTTACCGGCCCAGTCCTGAACGATCTCCAAGAACAGATGAAGGGCTCGGACCCAGTTCCATGGCTGCTCCACGGCTACATTCAGTTCTTCGGAGAAAACCTGGATCAAGCAGCTCAGTCTTTCTCCCACGTGCTGCGTTCGGACCGTTCGAATTTTATGGCAAGCTACTTCTCTGAACAAATTCAGCTCACTCCAAAGAAGGGCCGGTCTGTCAAGCTCGACCGCTTCAAGGAAGTCGATTCCGAAACTCTCCCAGTTGACCAATTGATTGACTATGGATCGTCCTTCTTCAAGAACTCGGACTACTCGATGGCAGCAAAGCTCTTCAAACGAGCCATCGATCTCGACCAGCGGGTACCCGTCGTTCATATCGCTTACGGCGACTCCTTGTTTGCTCTGGGCCGATTCGACGAGGCTACCCAGGCGATCCTCAAAGGGCTTGAGATCTATCCCAAGTACGCTGAGAATCCCATCAACCGCCGTGACTTTTACAGTGACCCTTCCGAGTTCGACCTCCAGCTCCGTAATCTAGAGAAGTACGTCACAGCCCATCCCACCAACCACAATGCCCGGTTTCTGCTGGGTTACAACTACTTTTTCACCCAGGCCTACGAGAAAGCCGCCGAGCAATTGAGGGCCGTCCTCTCCGACAAAGCGCTGTACTCCTCTGCTCAGTATCTCCAGACCCTCATTCAGAAGTTCAGCACTCAGAAATCCAAGAAAGCGTTGTAGGCTCTCATTTCCCTTAAGGTTCGCACTCTCCCTAACGATAACTTGGCTATCACTTAGAGGAGCGCGAACCATGAGCCCGCTTGAAAATGGATTTGATGTGGGGAAGTTTAGAGCTTTGGAGTTGGTAGACCCCCAGGGAGCCATGGATCAGATCGAAGCCCTTGTTAGAGTCCACTCTGCCGCGGAACTGGCCCGCATACTGAAGGCGATTTACGAGGACATTGCGGTGGGATTGGCGATTGACTGGAATTTTACCGCGCTCCAATGGAAGATCGGCAACTGGGGTAGTCATGAATTCTCCGATGTCTGTCCTCAAGCCCGATTCAAGGTTTGGTCCTTCCCTTTCGTCGAGATCACCGGAGATGCTTCGCAAAAGCGCTACGCCACCTGTCTGCCCTTTCAATTCAAGTCCGAGTGGGGGACCCGATCGGCCAGTGCCGCTCGTCACTAGAACCCAACAGACTCACTCAGAGGCTGGCGTCTTGCAAGCAATTGCGATTTTGGCTTTATTAGAAACTTGAACGCGAGGAAATGGTGGGCGCTACAGGATTTGAACCTGTGACTTCCACCGTGTGAAGGTGGCACTCTACCGCTGAGTTAAACGCCCGCCGTGATAGAGCCAACGGCATTCTTGTAACACGGCTCAGTCAGGCCTGACAAGCTCAAAATCGCTACTGCAGCATCCGGACCCAGACTCATGACAACTGCAGGCCGCCGACTTAGCCTGTTTTGTTTCACTCCAGGCAAGAACAAGGGCAGGCTACCCGTAACCTACGAGATCCACCGCAACCAAGTGGATTTGGAGTGCATTTGAAGGGATTGCCACTTGTTCAGCAGCAAAAAACGATTGACCTCCTGATCGAATCGATCGAGATGGTGATCAAGGGCAAACGTGAGGCCATCAAGCAAGCCTTGGTGGCTCTGTTTGCAGGGGGTCACCTGCTGATTGAGGACGTTCCCGGAGTGGGCAAGACAACTCTGGCACAGTCGCTGGCGCTCATTCTCCATTGTCGTTTTCATCGGATTCAATTCACCAGTGACCTGTTGCCTTCCGACATCATTGGCATCTCGATTTACAACCAGGCCTTGCACGAATTTGAGTTCAAGCCCGGCCCTATCTTTGCAAACATCATTCTTGCCGACGAGATCAACCGTACTACGCCCAAAACTCAAAGTGCTTTACTGGAGGCGATGAGCGAAGGGCAGGTAACCGTAGATAACCAGACCCTCGAGTTGCCAAAGCCATTTCTCGTGCTGGCAACACAAAATCCACTTGAGCACCACGGCACGTACCCGCTGCCTGAGTCGCAGTTGGACCGTTTCCTGATTCGAATAAGGCTGGGCTATCCTTCGCTTCAGGACGAAAAGGAGATTTTCCGCACTCACTCGCGCGCGAATCCTCTCGAAAAACTGCAAGCGGTGATAAACGGCGATGAGGTGATCACAATCCAGGAAGCTGTCCGCAAGATCAGCGTGGATGATGCGATTGTTCAATACGCCCTGCAAATTGTCGAGAAGACCAGAGACTCCGAACGGCTCAGCCTGGGCGTCAGTCCTCGGGGTTCGCTGGCCTTACTACGGGCTGCTCAGGCGAGAGCTTTTGTTGAGGGCCGCGCTTATTGCCTGCCAGATGACGTCAAGGGGTTGGTGGCTCCGGTCCTGGCCCACCGCGTCGTGGTTAATCAACGTCAGGCATCGACCCTTCGGCGAAACGAAGAGGCGGAGCTCATTCTCCAGGAGATTGTCGATTCAGTCGAAGTGCCGCTTTGATTGTCGCCGTTATGTCTGCTTTAGCCATTCTCAAAGCAGCTCGCACGCGCTTCATGTGGCGTGAACTGCGCAAGAGTCTTCTGGGCGCTCTCACGCTCGGGCTCGCCTTAGGAGCGTCTCTGGCTTCTTCAATTGCATCGAGGGAAGGTAATTCTGCCACTGCCGTCGCGTTAGCAGCCTTTTCCTTGCTCCTGACGCTCGGGATTGCCCTAACTGTCGTGCCTCGTCTCTTTCAAAGGGTCCGGCGTGAATGGCATCCGTTTTCGCTCTGCATCACACGGGAGGGCTGGTGTTACCTTCTGGTTCTGCTTGTCATCGCCTTTGCTGCCTTTAACACTGGCAATAATCTCATCTTCATAGTCCTCTCTGCCTCCCTGGCGCTGCTGGTTGTTTCAGAGGGCCTGTCCAGCCTGAATCTGAAGCGGCTTGACTTGCAGATCGACCTTCCGGAATCCGTTCCCGCTCAGCAAACCTTCGTTTCCGCTCTCCATTTGCGCAATCTGAAGGGCTGGTTTCCGGTTTTCTCTCTAAGTATGGGAGTCAGCCTCCGCTCTGCCCGCTCGAAGGCGGGGGAGCCTTCGACTCAGCTTCAATCAGATCTCGGGATCTGGCAGACCGCCTATTCGCCCTTTGTGGCAACAGGCGCCCATGTCCAGCAGGCGATCCCCCTTCGGCTGCCTCACCGTGGCCGTCATGGCTTCGAGGGCTTCGAGATTGGCACGCGCTTCCCTTTTGGTTTTGTCAACAAACGGAGACTAGTACCCCAAATCAAGGAGATCATCGCTTTGCCGGAGGTGGAGCCCCCCAGCGAGTTTTTTGAGATGCTGCCGCTGCTCAACGGTGCCTTCGAAAGCTTCTACCGAGGCTGGGGCACTGACTTAGACTCGATTCGCGAATATACCCTGCGGGACAGCGCACGCTTTCTGGACTGGAAGGCGTCAGCCAAGACAGGTCAGTTGCTGGTACGTGAGTTTACCAAAGAGGATGACCGCAAGTGCTGCTTCGTGTTTGATAATGGCGTCGCCAACTACCAGGAGGCGGATGGACCCGCATTTGAGAAGGCCGTCAGAATCTGCGCCAACGCTGCCCGTCATTTTCAGATGATGGCCTGTGAAATCCGCCTGGTAACTCCGGACACCTCGACCATCTACGGCAAAAGCGAAGATCGGTTGCTGGAAATTCTAAAGGTTCTTGCCCTGATTCAACCTGGAGAGCCCGGAAAACTGAGCCTGACAAGACTTATGGATGAGCGATCCTTTAAGATTTTGTTCACACCGGAGCCGAGAGGAATGATTCCAACCAGCCTGTGGAATTCGTCGCACGTCGTGTTTTTTGGAGAATGGTCGCCCGTGTCACGATGAGCATCTCGCTCCTCGAAAATAGCCTTACGGACTAAGAAAACGCTACGAAGGAACGACCCCCAGAGGGTTACGTTTTCATCGAACATGACGCCGCAACGCGGCATGAAAACTCCTTTGAAAGTCCTCTTGGCATACTTAGCAAAGGAGTGCAGGAGTTCTGGCTGCCGAGACATTGCCCGGCCCTAGCAGGTGAGATATTCCCTTCGCGCTTGCTACGCGACCACTGTTCCCTTCAAAGGGCGACTTCTTCATCCGTCGCGGACCGCCGCAGACGCATCAGCTGTTCCCATGAAAATCACTTACGATTGCAGTCCAGCCACCCCACACAATCCCACACTAAGGTTTTTTCAGGTTCTGATTTACGTCCTGACGGGAATCGGCTTCAGCATGCTGGTACTAGCTGCCCAGATTTCTACGGCTATTTCGGTGATATTTGTCCTCTTTTATGCTGCCTCGTTCCGTCTCAACGTCTCCCTCAAGTTTTGTCTCAGCCACTGCCAAGGCAAGCTGCTCACTTGGGCTTACCTTCCGATCTTCATACTGGACACATTTGTTTTCTCCCGATCGTTCATACCGGCTACGCTTCATCTCATCCTGTTCGTCCAGTTGGTGAAGATCTATCAGCCGAAGCAGGACCGCGATTACTTCTACCTACTAATCTTGAGCTTCCTCCAGATGTTAGCAGCTTCTTCTCTGACCATCGATCTTCCCTTTCTGATTTTATTTGTCGCCTATATCTTCGTTTGTTTGTCGGTGCTGATTACGTTTGAAATCAAGCGCTCTTCCGAGAGGGCGGGCCCACACTCTCCGAAATGAGCAGGGGACAGAGGGTTCCACGCAGTCCCAGGGCTTGTTCCTGATGAGGTCAAGGCCCCCAGCGCTCAAAAGTGTAGGAATGGTTTCGGCCGCCAGCCTGGTGATCATCTTGCTACTCGGAGCAGTTCTTTTCTTTGCAATTCCGCGGTTTGGCTCAGGCTATTTTCATCGAGTGGCACGGCGCTCCTCGGTTCTGAGCGGCTTTTCCGATACCATCCGTCTTGGAAGCATCGGAATGATCCAGCTGGATCCCGGCGTGGTCATGCGAGTACGAGTTGCCGGCGATTCCAGCCTTCTCAAGAACGCAAGGTGGCGTGGGGTTACGCTGGATCACTTTGACGGCCAAACCTGGTCGAAGCGCACCGGGGGTGCAACGGTGAGCTATCCTTTCGGTCGAGACTTTAGACTGAACCCAGACTCAGGGCCTGGCACTCCGGTGAGTTACCAAGTTCTGTTGGAGCCAAGCCCAGCTAGCTACCTGTTCACGGTAGATCGCATCACTCGCTTGCAAGGAAACCTGTCCCCAGTATCCAGAGATCCCTCCGACGACACTGTCATGGCAAGGCCGCATCCATTTCGCCGCTTGACTTATCAAGCCGAATCTCTTTTGTTCAGGTCTGAGGAGGCTCATCTATCACACCCAGGGCTTCCACGGACCGAACAGCAAGCTTATTTGCAGCTGCCAAGTCTGGATGTGCGAATCTTGGAACTGGCTTTGCGCCTGTCCGCCAATGCGACCGGCATTGAGGGGAAGGCCCGCAACATCGAACACTACCTCCAAAGGAATTTCAGCTATTCCCTCGATCCGCCTCAACTGCAAAGCCCACAACCCTTGACTGCGTTCCTGTTGGAAAGCAAGCGCGGGCATTGCGAGTATTTCGCCTCTTCGATGGTCGTGCTGCTCAGGAACTTGGGAATTTCCGCCCGGATTGTGAATGGATTCCAGGCCGGAGAGTACAATGATATCGCTGGCGACTACATCGTCCGAGGCAGCGACGCCCACAGTTGGGTAGAAGTTCTTGTTCCGGAAAAGGGGTGGCGCGCGTTTGATCCCACGCCACCTACTCACCCGTCACGAGCTCGGCACCCGCTTCTGACGACCTTCAACAACTACTTGGATGCCTTCGAACTGCTTTGGACGGAATGGGTTATCGGTTATGACGACGTTATGCAGGTCTCACTGTTCAGGGACCTGCAAGAGAAGACCTCTCGCTGGACTGCGAAGGGGCGACGCGGTTTTTCCGAACGGATGATAGCGTTTCAGCAGCGCCTTCGTTCGCTGGTGGCACTGGGAATGGCCTATCCGAGTCAGTCAGTTACGGGGGTACTGCTGAGCCTCTTGACTCTCGCTGTGGCCACAGTTCTGCTGACGACCGGATTCAGGCGGGCACGCCGACCCTATTGGCTGAGACGATCGCTGCGGAGCGGCCGGAGTTGTCTGCCAGTTCGGTTCTACGGAGAGTGCCTCGACTTTCTGAGGGCACAAGGAAAGGGCAAGCCACCCCATCTGACGCCTTCGGAGTTTGCTGCTGCCTTCCCGGCGAATGGGATCGGAGCCCAGGTTCGGGAGTTGACTCGCATCTATAATCTCGCCCGTTTTGGCGGGGAGGCGATTCAAGAGTTGGAAATTCGGAGAGCTCATCAACTGCTAAGGGAGATCCGTCTCCGTTGCAGGGAGCCTGAGCGGCTCCCATGAGAATCCTTTCGAGTCTTTAGCTGGCGTTGCTGCAGCTTCGTCGGCTGATCCGACTCGGGACGGAACCCAAGGTGGCAGCGTGCCGCCGCTCCAGACAAAAGATTCTCATCTTTCGTAGTGCCGCTAGGGAACCAGAAATAGGAACAACAGTTAGTCAACCCTCCGCAGTGTTCTGAAACTTCGCACTAGCATTTAATTTAAGGAACATCATGTCAAATCAACCGAGCATTGATCCTCGTTCTGCCATCTACGAAGAGAACCGCCCGTGGGGCCGTTTTCGCCGCTACACTCATAACGAGGTGAGCACTGTAAAGATTATCACGGTCAGTCCAGGGCAGGTTCTCTCACTGCAATACCACCATCATCGAGATGAGCTATGGGTTGTGCTGGATTCCGGATTGAGCGTGACGCTGAACGATCGAGTTTGGGAACCGGCACTGTACGAGGAGATATTCATTCCTCACGGCTCCTACCACCGCATGGCCGGAGTGGGAAGCCAGCCTAGCCGTTGGCTGGAAATTTCCTTCGGTAACTTTGACGAAAACGACATCGTTCGGCTGGAAGATCAATACGGCCGCAAGTGAAGTCCCGTAAGAGTTTCGGAGGTTGAGAATGGCCGGTGACACCGATATCCCGGAAGGCGATGAACCTGTGGTGGTCCCAATCGAGGACCATCTGGACCTTCACCAGTTTTCGCCGCAAGACGTCAGGGCGGCTGTTGAAGAGTATTTGTACCAGTGCCGCGACAAGGGCCTGTCGACGGTGCGGATCATTCATGGCCGCGGAACAGGCACGCAAAGGGCTATTGTTCGTGCTCTGCTCTGCAAGAATCCACACGTGCTCAGGTTTTCCGACTCGCCACCCGAAGCGGGAGGCTGGGGCGCAACTATTGTTCAACTCCAGCCGAAGGAGTGAGTGAATCCGCGATATCCTCGCAGGCTGGTAAAGAAGGCGTCTGGCGATTCTCATAATCAGACGTCATGCTCGTGATTCTGCGAGAGAAGATCTTTTAGCACGATTCCGGCTCTCTGCCGAAATCTGTCCTCCAGCGAAGGAATCGTCCCTTCGCGTTCATCCAGAGCGATTCGCTCAATTCGATAGAGCGGATAGAACGCCGTCGTCAATTTGGGTTGGTCCGGGGAGCCAAACTGGTTTAACCAAATCTCAAAGGAATGGAGATCTACTCCTTGGATTGTCGCCCCTGCAGGTGTTAAGTCGAGCAATAACCCCCAGACTTTTTCCTTGGGGCTCTGGAGACTAATCACCACTGTTGAACCAAGTTTCATACGGCGGTCCTTGCTCCTCCTAGCCTTCTGTCCAAGAACGCCTGCCTACGAAGATGAAATTCTCAGAAATCCTGGCACTAATCCCACGTGCCTCTGCTTCCGATGAGATTTGAGGCGAACCTGCCAGCGGTCAAGCTTGCTGGCTGGTCCAGTACGCACCCGGACCCTTCGGTCACCTTATGAGGAAGTGCATCAAAACCAAAGGCTTTTCCTTGATTGAACTGCTGGTGGTCGTGGCCATTGTATTGATCTTGGCCTCAATAGCCATTCCCAACCTCCTGCGGGCGAGACGCGCGGCCAATGAAGCCTCCGCAGTGGCTTCGCTCCGTGCCATAGCCAGCGGCCAGCTGGTTTATCGGCACACCCAAGGCAGCTTCACTTCACTAGCGTCGTTGGGCACAGAAGAGATCATCGACGATGTGCTCGCGTCAGGAAGCAAGAGTGGGTATCTCTTCAGTTCCAGCGCCGGCTCTACACCCGCTTTGGAGTTCACTGCAGATGCGGCACCTGTCATCTCTTCGGGCATCTCCGCCACAGGCACCCGCTTCTTCTTTGTCAACGAGGATCAAACCATTCGATTCAACAAAGGAGCTGCCGCCGACTCCACATCCAGCCCGCTGACAGACTAGCCCTACTCCTCAGGCCTTTGGCGTCGCCCGTCGAAGAGCTGCCAGATTTCCTACCAGGATGGTCACACAGCAACCTATCAGGGTATGCCAAGTGAAATCGACGCCGGTGAAAGTCACAACCAGAATCATTGCCAGCAAACCCGCCACAAGTCCTGCTACCGCATCACTTTCTCTTGTCCGCTTGAAGAGAAGACCAAGAAAGAACGTTCCCAGCAGCCCTCCATAAGTAAACGAAGCGATTCTTAGGCCCAGTTCGACTACCGGATTCTTCGTGTCGGTGAACAGCATGGCTCCACCAATCAGGATAACTCCCCAGATCAAAGTGAACAGCCTGGACCAAACCACTTCTTGCTTCTCGCTCAAGGATTTTCCCATGGCCGTCATTTTGAAGAGATCCAGGTAGGTCGAGGACGCGAGCGAACTGATTGAGGAAGACAGGGTCCCCATGGCCGAGGCAAGAACCCCTGCCACAACGAGGCCTGCAACACCCGTGGGCAGGTTTTCGACGATGAACTTAGGGAAGATTTCATCAGACGTCTTGAGACCCAACTGTTGAAACGGCACACCCCCGTAGAAGGCGAACAAGCACAATCCGAGGAGCAGGAAAAACGCAAACTGAATCACGATAAAGGTCGCGTCCAGAATGAGCGCTCGCTGGCTGTCTCGGGGCGTTTTGCAGCCCAGCAATCGCTGGACCAGCAGCTGGTCCGTGCCGTGCGAAGCCATCGTCAGAAAGATGCCTCCCAACAGGCCACCCATCAGTGTGTAGGGTGCGGTGAGAAAATCTAATAAGCTGCTACCCCAGTGGCGGTTCACGACTTCGAATTTGTTGACGCCATTTTCGGTCGCAAACCGCACGACGTCAGCCCAACCGTTAGGCAGGTGATTCAGAATCAAAATCATTGAAGCCAGGGCTCCTCCCAGGTAGATGAACATCTGTACCACGTCCATTGCCACTACAGCCTTTAACCCACCCAAACACGTATAAATCAGTGTAAAGACGCCGATCAATAAAATAGAACTGAAATAGTCTAGGCCAGTGACAAGGTGAACGGGAATCGCTGTTGCAAAGAGGCGCACCCCGGAGGCCAGTACTCGGGTAACAATGAATACAGAAGACGTAAACGTGCGCAGAGAAGTGCCAAAGCGCTTGCCGAGAAACTCGTAGGCTGTCTCCAGATCGCCCTTGTAGTAAGCCGGGATGAAGATCAGGCTGACCAGCAATCGTCCTATAAAATAACCAAAGGGTAGCTGCAGGAAATGCATGTTGCTCCTGTAGGCCAGCCCGGGAATGCTGATGACCGTCAGGGTGCTGGTTTCGCTGGCGACGATTGAAAATCCAACCGCCCACCACGACATCTCCTTGCCGCCCAGAAAATAGGCGCGCGCTGACTTTTGCTTGCCGGCAATGCGAATACCGGCCAGTGTCACACCGATGAGGTAGACCCCGACAATGATGTAATCAGGGACGGAAAATCCCATAGAGAATCAAGACATCCTTGCGAGGGAGTGACGCCAGCAGCCGTCAGAAGCCCTTTTCACCGCGCACAAGGTCTTCGTAGCTCTCACGCTGTCGCACGATCTGGTATGTTTGGGCGTCCACCAGAACCTCCGCCGGACGGGGTCGCGAATTGTAGTTTGAAGATAGGGTGAAGCCATAGGCACCCACGTCCTTCAAAGCGAGAAGGTCGCCACGTTCTACCCGGCAAAGCTCGCGCCCACGCGCCAGAAAGTCGGTCGTCTCGCACACCGGACCCACCACATCCGTAGTAAATGTGTCCCGCTCCTTGTCTTCAACCGGAACAATCTCATGATAGGCACCATAAAGCCCAGGTCGGATCAAGTCGTTCATTCCCGCATCCACGACGACAAAATTCCTGCCTTGGTTTTCTTTCAGGTACAACACCTCGGTTAGAAGTACTCCCGCATTGGCGGAAAGGATGCGTCCCGGCTCAAGAATCAGCGTTTGCGTCCGCCCCACAAAGCACTGGCCCAAGGCTGCTCCATAAGCTTCGACATCGGGAGGAAGTTCCTGGTGATAGCGAATGCCCAGTCCACCGCCCAGATCTACGTACTGGAGATGGATTCCCGACTCTGACAATTCATCCACCAGTTCGAAAACCCGATGGGCCGCATCCACAAAGGGTTTTAGGCTAGTAACCTGGGATCCGATGTGGCAACTGATGCCAACCGGTTCGACATGGGTCAGCGAGGCGGCGTGCAGATAGAGCGGCAAGACCTGTTCCAGACTGATACCGAATTTGTGCTGGTGAAGACCTGTGGAAACATGAGGATGCGTCTCCGAATCGATATCGGGATTCACTCTCAGGGCAACCCGCGTAGTGAGGTTGAGGAGTTTACAACGGGCCTGGATGACATCTAGTTCTGGCTTCGATTCTACGTTGAAGATCAGAATGTTGCTATTGAGGGCGTAATCGATTTCTGCGTTTCGTTTGCCGACGCCGGAAAACACGACTTTCTGAGGGTCAATACCAACCTGTCGGACACGAAACAACTCGCCGCCTGAAACAATGTCGAAGCCAGCACCGAGATCACGAAACAATCTCAGCAGGCTGAGATTGGAGTTAGCTTTGACGGCAAAGCAAACTAGGCGAGGAAGTGCCTTGAAGGCACTGTTAAATCGCCGGAAGTTTTCTTCCAGAGCGCTTCGGCTGTAGACATAAAGAGGCGTGCCGATCTCTTTAGCCAGTTGTTTCAGGGAGCAGTTCTCGAAGTACAGAGTGCCGTTGCGCCGCTGAAGCACGTCTATCATTGCAGCGCTCGCTCTGCCACACAGGCAAAGGCCTTTCTAGCGGCCGAGACTGTTTGTTCGACCTCGGCATCCGTGTGAGCCGTCGAGATGAAACCGGCTTCAAATTGACTGGGCGCCAGATAGACGCCGTTCTCCAGCATTGCACGGAAGAAGGTGGCGAATCGTTCGGTATTCGACTGCTTCGCCGTCGACCAATCCACGACAGCGGTGTCCGTGCCGGTAAAGAAGATGGTAAACATCGATCCCACCCGATTCCCGGAGACCAGGACACCCGCATCCCGCGCAGCCTGGAGTAACCCATCGTTGAGCCTTTTCGACTTTTCCTCCAGAGCCGAGTACGTCCCGGATCGATGCAGGATCTTCAGAGTTGTGATCCCTGCGGTGACGGCCAGGGGGTTTCCGGAAAGCGTTCCAGCCTGATAGACAGGGCCAACGGGCGCCACTTGGTCCATGATGTCCCGGCGCCCACCGTAAGCACCCACAGGCAATCCCCCGCCAATAACCTTGCCCAGGGTTGTCAGATCTGGCTTCACCCCGTAGCGCTCCTGGGCGCCACCGTAGGCAATGCGAAAGCCGGTCATCACTTCGTCAAAGATCAGTAAGCTGCCACATGCCGACGTGAGAGTGCGAAGCCCTGCCAAAAAACCGGGCTGGGGGGGCACGCAACCCATGTTGCCGACAACCGGTTCCAGGATCACTGCAGCAACCTGCTTCCCATACTGGGCAAGTACAGCCTCAACGCCGGAGAGGTCGTTGAAGCGGCAAGTCAAGGTTAGCTTTGCCAGATCCTCAGGCACGCCCGGGCTGTCAGGTAAGCCCAAGGTGGCCACGCCCGAGCCTGCCTTGACAAGCAGACTGTCTCCATGACCGTGATAGCAACCTTCGAACTTCACAATCATGGACCGCCCAGTAAAACCACGCGCCAATCGCAGCGCGGACATGGTGCTTTCAGTCCCGGAATTGGTGAGCCGCACTTGCTCAATAGAAGGAAAGGCTTCACAGATGAGCTGTGCCAGTTCCGTTTCGTGTTCAGTGGGAGCGCCAAAACTGGTCCCGGTTTCGAGAACCTTTTTTAAGGCCTCCATCACCTCCGGGTGACAGTGTCCCAGAATCAAAGGGCCCCACGAGCCAACGTAATCGATAAACTCATTTCCATCGGCATCGTAGATCCTCGAGCCGGCCCCCTTGGTAATGAAGAGCGGACAGCCTCCGACAGCTCTGAACGCTCGCACGGGAGAGTTTACTCCCCCAGGCATCAAGGCTTTGGCTCTTTCGAAAAGCTGCTTGGACTTCTCGAACAAGTTTCCCCCCAATTCAAGCAAACCGCGAAGACGGGAGAGCGCGAAGCGAAGGATGAAAAAGGTCCGCTAAGAAGCAAGTTACCCAATCTTCTTGAGCGCCTACAATTGCCAATTTGCTAGAGTCACTGCCTTTCTAACTCAATAGATGCGCGGCGTCCTTGGCGAAATAGGTGATGATGATGTCGGCTCCGGCACGCTTGATACAAGTAAGAGACTCGAGAATGGTGCGGTCTCTTTCCAGCCAGCCATTGCGATGGGCTGCGACCAGAGCCGAATACTCTCCGCTTACTTGATAGGCAGCGACGGGCAGATCGAATTCGCTCTTGACGCGGAAGATCACGTCCAGATATGGCATCGCCGGCTTCACCATGACTATATCCGCACCTTCCTCAATGTCGAGGGCAACCTCGCGGATGGCTTCGCGCTGATTGGCGGGATCCATTTGATAGGAACGGCGGTCGCCGAACTTAGGGGCTGAGTCTGCTGCTTCGCGAAAGGGGCCATAAAAACTCGAGGCGTACTTTGCTGCATAAGACAGAATCGGAATGTTTTCGAATCGGTGCTCGTCCAGAATCTGCCGGATGACACGGACTCGTCCATCCATCATGTCGGATGGAGCGATGACGTCCGCTCCGGCGCGGGCCTGTGCAAGAGCCGTTTGAGCCAACAGACTCAGGGTTTCATCATTGGAAACGTCGCCATCGCGGACTTGACCACAATGGCCGTGAGATGTGTATTCACAGAGACAGAGGTCGGTTATGAGCAACAGACTCGGAACTGAGGCCTTGATGGCTCGAACTGCCTGCTGAACGATTCCGTCTTCAGCATAAGCGCCGCTGCCCGTTTCATCCTTGCTAGAAGGCAGTCCAAACAGCAAGACTGCCGGAACCCCCAGCGAGTACACGGCTCGACATTCCTCGACCACGAGATCGATGGAGAAATTGAAGTTGCCTGGCATCGCACCGATCTCTTTCTTGATGTTTTTTCCCGGACACACAAAGAGCGGGTAAACAAGATCACGCAGCGAAAGCCGCGTCTCGCGCACCATCGAACGAATGGCCTCGCTGCGGCGTAGGCGGCGTGGCCGGTAGTAGGGCTTCTCCATTGGCATCACTCCTGGGACAAGCGGCTGCGACGGTGAAGATTATGGGCGAGGGGTCAGTAATTTTCAAGGAGCATAGAGAATCCCAAGAAATCACAATTCTGAAGCGCCAATCCAAAGGGGCGGATGGCCGGCCACCGGATCGAATAAGCAGGCAGGCAAGACCCATTGCGGGTGAAAGGGCAAACAAATTGATGCGCTACCTAGAAGAGCCGCTCCTGCTGGCGGAGATTGCCAAACGAGCCGATGTTTCTTAGAGAGAGGCTGAAGCGGAACTGCGTTTCGTCACGCACTCCAAAATTATACTGGCGGATTTCTAGCGCTACGCCACAGCAATCCCAGTTGTAGGCGAGCTGGGTAGCGCTGTACTGGAGAACTTTGGCGTCAAAGTCGTAGCTGAAATTGAATGCCGCGTTCATCCCCTTGCGCAGGGAATTGCCGTAACCCAGGGTGGCGCGGATCTGGTTGGAAGGGAATTGCGTCGGGGGCAGATTGGCGGTCTTGTAATACGTCAGCGCTAGAAAACCCAAGGAGATGTAAGCAGCGCCGCTGACACTGGCGGCGCGCATCTTGTGTGCCTGCTGGTCGTAGTCCATTCGGAAATCGGCCTGATACCGGGCGGCCGGAGTGAACCGGACCCGCATGATGATTGGCGAAAAGCGGCGATACGAGTCTTCGAAGGCAAAGGCGGTAAGAGTGTTCAGCGGATAGAACACGTTCCGGCGGCCAGGAACCAAGGCACCTCCAAAAGTCGGATCGAAGAAGTACTTCTGGGCGATACGAATCGACAGGAATTCGCCAGTCGTGTATCCGCCATCAGAAGTACGGCGCCGGGAGAAGAACCGGTTGCTGAGACCGTATTCCACTTCGTTGCTATCGCTTAGGATGTCATGCTCGTCAAACCGGATAACACGGTCGAACTCGCTGACACCGTTGACGTAGCGATAAATGACTTCTGGTTCGATGACATGCTTGTACCGGTTGCCTCCTGCTTCAAAGACCTTTTCAAAACTGGGTCCGATGAGGTGGCCCTGAAAGTCAAACGCGGACCGCACGAGGTTCCTGGGAGAAACGCCCGTGTCGGCAACAAGCGACATCTGATCCGAGTAGAAGGTTTCGTGCCAGCCAAAGGAAGGAGTGAAACTGAAGGCCCGGAACTTCTTGAGCGGGACCGTGATCCGCGGATTCAAGTCAAATCGTTGCACGACAGGAGGTGTGGACAACTGGGAATCTGACCGGCTGAGCCCTTCCGCTGAAGCATTGAATGAGAAGTAAATTGGCCAGTCTTTGAGTTGACGGCTATGACCGGACATGTTGAAACTAGGGAATGTGCGGCTTTTGACTACCTGATCAGGAAACTGCGTTACACGCCGTTCCCCGAAAACATTCATACTGTAACTTGAGAAACTGCGCGTCAGAAAGCCTGATGAGATTTCGTCCGGACGCACGACGGTGTAGAAAGTGTCTCCATAGACCTGCTGGAAGGCCTGAGAACTCACTGCATAGATATCGGCGACCCCGCGGAAGCCGTTTTGGAACTGTGTGTCGGCAACCATCTGCAGGCTCTGACCGCCTTGACCGAGCCGGTCCTGGGCAAAGAAGCTCTGAGCAAGAATGCGGCTGTGTGCACTCGGCCGGGCTCTGAAGTCCAGCCCGCCAGCGACGCCGCGCAGGGAATAGTACTCCATGGTCGCCAGTACATCGGCGCTCCGTCCCAGGGTGAGGAAGAATGCTTCACTCACCGAGCGTCCGCGAGTATTTGAGTTTCCAATGGAAGGAATGAGAAATCCCGTCTGCCGCTGCCGCTCGTTGGTCGGAGCATAGAGGTAAGGACTGTACAACAGTGGAATCTTCTTGATGCGGAAGATCATATTTTTGAGATTCACATTCTGATCCACTCGAAAGAAGGCCTCGCTCATGCGGAAGCTCCACTTCGGAACCTTGTCTTCACAGGCGGTGACAAAGCCTTTGACGATCCGATAGCGGTCATCAGCTAGCTTCTCAACTTCAGCCGCTTCGAAGATGAACCCCGGGTCGGCACGGCCCTTGACCTGATAGAAGGTGCCGAGCTTTGTTCTCAGATTGAGCTTAAATCGCTCTCCCCAGATCTTCTGTTGTCCCTGCTCGAAATAAACGTTCCCCTCACCTTCGACGTCCTGTGTCTCATCGTTTCCCCAAACTTCGTCGGCCTTCAGAAGCATATCCAGGTGGCGAATTTCCACTTTGCCCGTGGCGCGGAAATCGTGCTCCCCGATCCGTCTTTGTTGCTCAGCCTGAATACTCCAGGTTGGACCTGACCATTGAAATTCCGGAGGCACGGGTTCCTGGGGGGGTGATGCAGCCTCCATCTGTTTGTCTTGCCCTTGGACAACGCCACCGGAAAGACTGAAATGGATGACGACCATCAGCCAAAAGGCGAGAGTCTTGCGCCTTCTTATGACCAGTCTCGTCTTGAACCATAGGCCGACTTCGCGACTGGAGCAGCAACACACCTCCGTGCTCCGCGCCTGTTCAGGGGAGGACGACAACGCGTGGTCCTCGCTTTGCAGGGGGCGACTGCTGCATGATCTCGCCACAGGCAAACAAATCCCGCACGGTCGCGTCGGCCCAAAGGCCGGGCTAAAGGGATTGGAAAAATGGTTGGTACTAAGCAAGGAACGCTTTAGAGTAGGGCCGAGAAGAGTGCGACGAACAGGGAATCAGACGGCATGTGGCGAATGCTTGCGAGACCGCGCTAATCTAGCATGCGCACTGTGACATTTCAATATTGCTCTGGCCGGGTGCTTTTGCTACCATCGCGTCTGAGCTGTGTTGGCTCCGTTTCTTCAGGAACAGACGCTAACCTCGGAGAACAGGCTCATCCTGCCCGACATCGGACTCAACAAATCAATGCATTGTCCCACTTGCGGCTTGCCTAATCTGCCTTTGGCGCAACTTTGCCTTCAGTGCAAGACCTCCCTCGATTCTTCCTACCTGCTCGCTGGCGCTGGCCAGAGGGTTATCGACTTGACTGGAGTGGAGTTGGCCTCCGGTGCAAGTGCAGCGGCTAAACCCCAGCACCGCTCGGTGCCGCCAGTAGAGGCTGATTGGCGGGAGCAACTCACGTTGAAGCTGGAACGCTTGAAAGAAAGGCACAGCGAGGCCCGCTCCTTGAGCTCTAGCCCACCCGTTGAGGACTTCCGCGACCGCGAATTCCTCAGACCCCACAAGGCAGCAACTTTCGCAGCGGACACCAACACCATCAAAATCGCTCGGCTCGACGATCACCATTTGGTAGAAAGGGCTCTGGAGAAGATCGATCGAGTCAGAAGCGTCCTAGCGGCCGAAGCAGACTCGAAAGCGCCAGTGGAGGTTGCGACTCCTGACCTTGACAGCGAGCCGCAACTTCGGAGGCGACGGCGCCTCCAACGTCGAACCCAAATCGTGGAACGCATTGAAATCAACCTCAACCAGGCGACTTTGCCCTTTGAAGCCACCGAGAGCGCGTTTTCGCCAGTTGCAGAAGACCAAGTTCAGCCAGGCTTGGGGGCCGCTTCAATTGCTTCCCGCATGAGGGCCGGATTTATTGATGCTGTTTTCTTGTCCGGTTGTTTCCTCATTTTCCTGCTGATTGTGTTTTTCGTGCCCGATTTCGTATTCCTAACCCGAAGTTCCTTGCTGGGAACAAGCAGCGCCTCACTGCTGGTCTTTGCCGGCTATATCTATCTCTTCACTGCAATCGGCGATACCACATTGGGTCTGGAGCACGAGAGCCTGCGGGTTGTTGATTTTCAGGGCAACCCCATTAGTCGGCGAGCCGCTGGTCTTCGTTCTTTTGGGTACATCGTTTCACTGGGGTGCTTCGGTCTGGGATTTCTCTGGGCAGTCTTTGATCCAGACAGGCTAACCTGGCACGACAGGATTTCCAGAACCCTCATCATTCAAAAGGGCTCCACCTCTTCGCAATCGGTTCACTCTCCTGAAAGTCTCTCCTCCTGCGGCTAGTGGTACCGAGGGTCCGCGAGTAGAGGTTGTTTGGATGTCGCTTGGCAGAGGACGGCCGCCTCCCTTCTTCATCCGTGCGGAAGAGATAAATGAACTTGACTTTCATTTTCAACTACGGTTTCATAGGACTGGTTTTTGGTCCTCAAACCAGTCCAGAGAGGTTTGCGAGTGCTGGAAGGATTCGTGATCACGCTGCGAGAGGGTATGGAGGCATTCCTCATCGTGGGCTTGTCGATCGCCTTCTTGCGGAAAAGCGGCCGAAGGCGCTTGGAGTCGGCTGTGCACTGGGGAATTGTCACATCTCTAATTGTCTGTGTGCTGTCTGGGATCCTGCTCTTTCAAGTGGCGTTCAATCAGGCTTTCTGGGAAGGAATCTTTTCGCTCGTAGCAGCTGTGTTCGTGGGTTCGCTCACCGTACACATGTGGCGGACCGCTCGGACGATTAAGAAGGACATCGAAATCCGGCTTGAAGTCGCTTCGACGAAAGAGCACGGCGCGGGTGCGTACTGGGCAGTGTTTCTCTTTACGATACTGATGATCTCGCGTGAAGGAATTGAGACCGCCTTACTGCTTAGTTCCTTGATGTTTCAGGTAGCCGCCCGGCCGATGTTCATCGGGGCAATCCTCGGAGTGTTAGCCGCAGCGATGATGGCGTTTCTCTGGACGCGGTTCGGCTATCGCGTCAACTTAAGCCGATTCTTCCAGGTTACCGCCATTTTCCTGCTCGTCTTCGTAGTTCAGTTGCTGATTTACTCATTCCACGAGCTTGCCGAGGCATCCGTGTTTCCCAACAGTGAGTACCTACACGAGGTAACCGAACCGTACGGTCCGGATGGAAGGTACGGGAAGTTCATTACCTATTCGCTCGTGCTCCTACCAGCCGGATGGCTCTTCCTATGCTCTATCTTCGAAAGAAAGCCGGCGCTCCAAAAGCAGCCTGTCAGGTAACCCTTCCCTCTCTTGAGCGTTAATCGCCTGCCGTCGCAGGCTTTGCGCTGCTCTCCTTTGTTTAGCAAACCCTAGCCGGATCAAATGGCCTCAAACTTCGAATAGTCCTGCACCACTACGAAAGTCCTGTCCTTTAGGACCAACCTTAATTCAGCGCGAGCCGGTATTGACATAGTTCTTCCAAAAAGGCTTTGGGGCTGAAAATCAATGCGATATTCATACGAGCGGCACGTCTTCGGCAGTTTCATCTGCTGAGCGACGAGACGCACCAGTTGGAAGCTCGCGGCGTCCACCCAAACTCGACCGCGCTGCCGAAGTGGCAATACCTTTCCCGAGAGCTTGATCTTGCCTGCGGAAATTTGCGAAACGGTTTCGAAAGCAAACACCATACACTCTCTGCCTCCGATCTGCTCGGACGGTAGCTTTTCAAAGTCGTTTGCCAGCCGATTTTCAAACGAAAACGTCTCAAGCCACTCCCCAGTAAATGGTTGATCGATAAGCGGGACCTGTGGCAATTGCGTCAGTTCGAGAGCGGGCGTTCGCGACTCAGAGAAGTTCAGCCTTTCGTTCACACGCTTATCGGGCAAACGTCGGACGCTATAAGAGTGGGTGGACTCTTCGTACCGGGACATCCGCGTCTTGTGATCCATTTCCTCAACCACAATTCTTTCCCGGCAGCGGAAGGTCTTGATTGAAAGCTGGTCGATAGTGACCTGCTCGCTTAGTCGTGTGAGAACAAGCATATTGTCTTCAAACCTGGCGAACTCGTCCTCGCTGGTCTCCTGGCCGTGAGTCCAGGACCCGCAGCCCAAAGCGAGAGTAAGGAAAATGGGGAGTGCTTTTTGTGGTTTTGTCATGGCAAGATTATAAGGGACCTTCCAGTTCCCAGTGGAACTCCATGGTGCCGCCACCAATAGCAGCGTGATCGGCACCCGCAGGAAACTTAATCCTATGCAATTCTCTGTGGCTTTGGCTCAGCTAGCTCCCAAACTGGGCAATTTTCCGGACAATCTGGAGCAGCATCTTCGCTGGATCGAGAAAGCTCACAATGCGGGTGCGGACTTGATTGTCTTCCCGGAGCTTTCCCTGACCGGCTACATCTTGCAGGATCTGGTGCCAGACATAGCTATCGAGTTGCTCAGTCCTCGTCTCCAACCGCTGCTCGACCGCTGCCGCGATATCGACTGCGTCTTCGGATTCGTCGAGGTTTCGAAACATTTCAACTATTACAACGCAGCTGCCTATGCCTCAGACCGAAAGATTCGGCACCTTCATCGCAAGCTCTACCTCCCAACTTATGGGATGTTTGATGAGATGCGTTTCTTTGCCATGGGTGAGCACCTGCGGACGTTCCAGACTCGGTTTGGCGAGATGGGTTTGCTCATTTGCGAAGACCTTTGGCACCCATCGACCATTTACTTGCACGCGCAGGATGGAGCTAACGTTGTCATCACTATTTCCTGCAGCCCTGGGCGCGGCATCCGAGAAGGTTCCTTGTTTTCAACCTCGCGGGCATGGGAGACCCTGCTAAAGAGTACGGCACAATTTCATACAGTCTTTAACATCTATGTAAACAGGGTGGGCTTCGAAGATGGGGCCCATTTCCCGGGTGGTTCAATGGTCGTGACTCCAGCTGGAGAGGTTATTGCGCAGGCGAAGTATTTTGAAGAGGACTTTGTCCTGGCAAGACTTGACGTCGAGGAGGTCCGCCGTGCCCGCCTGTTCGCACCCGTCTTGCGGGATGAGCGCCTGGAACTAACCTTGAGAGAGTTGACCCGGATTTCTCAGAAACGCAATGCGCCTTGATGAGCAGCGACTCGTGCTGGAGAGGGAATCCGGTAGCTCGACCGGGCGCGACCGTAGCGACGGAAGCAGTGACGGATTTACCGATGTGAGCCATCTCCATGCGAATCAACTGTGAATTGACGGCAAGAATTCTGGAAAGCTTTATCCGCGACGAGCTTTCCAAAGCTGGGTTCTCGCGTGTAGTGGTTGGTCTTTCGGGAGGCATTGACTCTGCCGTTGCCTGCGTCTTGGCTGCCCGGGCCCTCGGCCCTGAGAACGTTCGGGCCGTGATGATGCCCTACAAGACTAGCAGCAAGGCGAGTTTGGCGGACGCTGAAGCGGTCGTAGCTGAACTCGGCGTTGAAAGCGAAACTGTTGAAATCACACCAATCGTGGATGGCTACTTCGGCACCCAGCCGGAAGCTAGTACTCTGCGCCAAGGCAACGCTATGGCTCGGGCGCGAATGATCGTCCTCTTTGACAAGTCTATGGCGTATCGGGCGTTGGTGTTGGGAACTTCAAACAAAACGGAGCTGCTGCTAGGCTATGGCACCCTGTACGGCGACATGGCTTCTGCCATTAACCCCATCGGAGACTTATACAAGACCGACATCTTTCAGCTGGCAGCCTATTTGAGGGTTCCCGACGCCATCCTGAGAAAGAAGCCCACAGCGGACCTGTGGGCTGGCCAGTCGGATGAAGCAGAGCTGGGCTTTACCTATGCGGAGGTGGATGAACTGCTCTACGAACTGATCGATCAGCGGCAATTGCCGGAAAAGCTCATTGATAAGGGCTTCAAAACCGATTTCGTTCACAAAGTGATCCATAAGATTCAGAGTTCTCAGTTCAAGCGGCGGGGCCCGGTTATTTGCAAAGTCTCACCCCGAACGGTGACGCACGACTTCCATTATCTGCGCGACTGGGGACTATGAAGGCATGCCCGGAATTCTCTATGTCGTAGCTACGCCGATTGGAAATTTAGAAGACATTACCCTTCGGGCGCTCCGAGTCTTGCGAGAAGTGGACCTGATCGCCTGCGAAGACACCCGGCAGACGGCCAAGTTGCTGTCCCACTATCAGATCCAAAAACCGACCACGAGCTACCACGAACACAACGAAGCGGAGAGAGCCGAAGCCCTGGTGGAGGAGCTCCAAGCCGGTAAACAGATCGCTGTGGTCAGTGACGCCGGAACACCCTGTATCTCAGACCCTGGCTATCGCCTAGTCCGGCTAGCACGCCAGAGGCAGATTCGAGTGGTTCCAATACCTGGGGCTTGCTCTTTTGTCGCTGCGTTGAGCGCATCAGGAAGAGCTGCGAGCGCCTTCAACTTCTTCGGATTTCTCCCCGCCCGAAGAGGTGCTCGCGTTGCATTTCTGAAGTCCCTGAAAGCAGAAGAGCGGACTCTCGTCTTCTTTGAGTCGCCGGAACGGCTCCTGGAAGCCTTGCACGACCTGCGCGAAACGCTGGGACATCGTCAAATCACCATCGCACGTGAATTGACTAAGATTTATGAGGAGCTTTTCTCCGGCACGGTGCAAGAAGGTATAGAGTACTTCGGCCCAAAGAAAGTAAAAGGTGAGATTGTTTTAATCGTTGAGGCTGCAGTTCGCGAAATCGGTTCTCTCGATGGCACGGACCTGCCTGCCTTGCGACAGAGAGTCGACAACTTGGCAGTACAGCTCCAAATTTCAAGGACCGAGGCTATCAAGCAGGTCTCCCGCGAGCTGAACGTTTCTCGGCGCAAGCTATATCAGCTGTTGTTGAAGGGAGAACACTTGACTTTGAAAGGAGAAAGTCGTTGCGACTGGCAAAACGATTGAGTCGATTGGGAACCGAAACGGCCTTTGAAGTTCTCGTCAAAGCCAAGGCATTGGAAGCCCAAGGCAAGGACATCGTTCATTTGGAAATCGGTGAACCGGACTTCCCTACGCCTCCAGGTGTAGTGGCCGCAGCCAGCCGAGCCCTTCAGGAGGGCTATACCCATTACTGCGCTTCGGCTGGACTGAATGAGCTTCGCGAGGCGATCGCGACCGAGGTCCGTCTAACCCGCGGCATTCCAGTCAATGCAGATTGGGTAGTCGTCACTCCCGGTGCCAAACCGATCATGTTTTATCTGATTCTGGCGCTGGTCGAAGAAGGAGATGAGGTGCTATATCCCAATCCCGGGTTTCCGATCTACGAGTCGATGATTCACTTCGCCGGTGGAAAACCGGTGCCGCTGCCCCTTCTGGAGAAATACGATTTTCGGTTCGATCTCAATGAACTTAGGCAGAAGGTGACTCCCCAGACCAAGCTCATCATCATCAACTCCCCTCAAAACCCGACTGGCGGCCTTTTGACCGAAGGTGACTTGAAGGCGATCGCCGAGGTTGCGGTTGAACGGGATATTATGGTGCTATCCGATGAGATCTACTCCAAGATCATTTACGAGGGCCAGCATCACAGCATCAGCTCTTTGCCGGGAATGCTCGAACGAACCGTCATTCTTGACGGCTTCTCAAAAACCTACGCGATGACGGGCTGGAGGCTAGGATACGGTGTAATGGCTCCTCCTCTGCAGGCCCATATTTCAAAGCTGGTCACCAACAGTGTCTCCTGCACGGCTCCCTTTACGCAGCGCGCAGGCTTGGAGGCTCTAGCCAACACCAAGAAGGAAGTTAGCCAAATGCTGGCAGAGTTCCGCCGTCGCCGCGATTTCATCTGGAAACGGTTGAACGAGATTCCCGGAATGCATAGTGTCTGCCCACCCGGGGCCTTTTACGTATTCCCCAACATTCAATCGCTTGGCATGACGAGCGGCGCTTTTGCTGACTACCTGCTGAACACCGCCGGAGTGGCGGTACTCTCAGGGACCTCTTTTGGACAGTACGGCGAGGGTTACATTCGGATTTCCTACGCCAACTCAGTCGCGAACCTGGCCAAGGCCGCGGACCGAATCAGTGAGTCCGTTGCCAAACTGCATAGGTGAATCGGCCTTGGTCTCACTTTGAGGGACGTCGGATTCCGGTGGCTAGACCCTTGTGGAAAGCGAGGGTTGCTCATCCCCTGACAAGCACGAGGAGTTGCTGTGCCCGGGGATGCTGGCCTGAGCTCGGACTGGGTGGATCTGTAGGTCACGGTCGTTCGCACTCAGAGGTGATAACGGGAGGGAGCTATTCTTGCTTCGCTGAGGCGTTCAGGTCGATCATCTTCACGCCCGGTACCGGTTCTGTCGTCACAACGCGCATGGCCCGGGCAAGTTGGTGCGTAATGTTTTGAATGCGCTGGGCCGCCTCCAGAATACAAACCGCCTCGTCGTAAAGGTCGTCGCCCCGTTCGCTTCGGCGGAGCTGCTTGGCCAGCAGCCTTGCGGACCCCACGATTGCCGTCAGCGGGTTGTTAATCTCATGGCAAACCGTGTTGGCGGCGACCCTTAAGGTGACAAACTTTTCCTGTTCCATCCTGCGGAGGTAGCTGCTTTTGGTGTCGAGGAAGCGATTGACCCTTGCGACAACCTCGAACAGTTCTGCTAAACCGAAAGGTTTGACTACGTAGTCGTTCGCGCCAAGGTCAAGCCCCTTTATCTTGTCTTCAACCTCTCCGACAGACGTGAGCATTATGATGATGACGTTGGCGTATTCCGGGTTTTGGCGGATGATCCGGCAAACCTCGAACCCATCCATTTCCGGCATTCGAATGTCAAGCAGCACAATCTCTGGCCGGAACTTCATCATTTGTGAGAGGGCCGCTGGTCCCGAATTGACGTAAGTGACGGGGAACCCGAGTCCTGCGAAGCAGTCGACAAGCAAACATGCATATTCTGCGTCGTCGTCAACTACCATCACCTTGGCTGTTACACTGGGGGGACTCATTGCATCTCCAGGGTCAACTGAATTGTGCTTGCCCTGGCCTATGTCAATCATCGGCACTACTTAACCCAGGCATTATTCGATTTCTGCAAGCCCCTTGCTGATCTTGAGTGCGGTTCTCTATAAGATAAGTCGTGCGAAGAGCCGAGGTCTGCCTTTGTCCATCTTCGCGAAGTCTTCCTCGTTTTGCACCGATGGATACCAGGTCTCTTCGTGACTACTCAACTTGAGCTTGTACGGGTGTTTGAACTGCCTCGATGGAGCCGGCTCATGCTACTTTCTCTAATGGGACGTGTGACGTATCGAGAAAGATAGCCAAGCTCGATGACGGAGTGGATCTGCGGCTAGTTCTGGTCGGGCGTTGGGCCTAGCTGGCCAATTCTAATATGAGACCGAGAACCATTATAGAATGACGAAACCAGCAGAAGCGGTCGCTGTGGAGGGCGTAGTGACCGGCGTGGGCAGCGGCCTAAAAACGCCGTTCGCTTAGGCAGATTCCCTTTCCATGAATCCAAACTTCTCAATGAACCGTAGGACGATTATTTTCGAGAAGTTTCTCGGATTGATTCGTGATTAGCGAAGCAGCAGCTACTTTATCACCGTTTTCGAGGTCGATGAGTTTGACACCCTGCGTGCTTCGTCCAGCGGCCCGAATGGCGGAGGCCTCCAGGCGAATGATCTTTCCCTGAGCTGCGATCACGATAATTTCGGATTCATCGTCAACGTTCATGATTGCTACCACCATGCCATTTTTTTCGGTGGTTTTGACGTTGATGACTCCTCTGCCGCCGCGCGCTTGTGCCCGGTACTCCTTCACCTGAGTGCGCTTGCCGTAGCCGTTTTCGGTTACCGATAAGATCATGCCCTCATCGCCGCTCACTGTCATACCAACCAGATAGTCCTCCTCATCCAGTTCTATGCCTTTCACGCCGCGCGCTTGACGACCCATGTCCCGAACGCCGTCTTCGTGGAAGCGGATGCATTTTCCCTGGTGAGTCCCGAGAAAGATCTGGTCTCTTCCAGTTGTCAGCTCCACGGCTATGAGCTCATCACCTTCATCGACAGAAATGGCCATGATGCCGCGTGCCATAGGATTGCTGAAGGCATCAAGCCGTGTCTTCTTCACGACGCCGCGCCAGGTGGCAAACATGATAAAGCGGTCTTCCGCAAAATTTGTCACAGGCAGTACCGCTGTCATCTTTTCTTCCGGACTCAGATTAACCAAGTTGACGATTGCTTTGCCTTTGCCCGCTGTTCCAACGTCGGGGATCTCATAAACCTTGAGCCAGTGGACTCTCCCTTGATTGGTAAAGATCAGCAAATAGCTATGTGTGGATGCCACGAAGAGGTACTCCACGAAGTCCTCTTCGCGGGTTCGCATCCCGATACGTCCTTTGCCCCCGCGCTGCTGTTGGCGGTAATCGCTGACGGGAGTTCGCTTCAAGTAGCCTGAGTGCGTGACTGTCACCACAACATCTTCAACGGTGATCAAGTCCTCCAGTTTGATCTCGGCATGTTCATCGACGATCTGAGTTCGCCGCTCATCGGCATACTGTTTTTGAACTTCCTTCAGCTCTTTGATGATGACGCCGCGCAAGACCTTCTCGTTGCCCAGAATCTCTTTCAATTCCGCAATGCGCTTGAGCAGATTCTCCAACTCCTCCAGGATCTTTTGGCGCTCCATGCTAGTGAGGCGCTGAAGTTGCATGTCGAGAATTGCGTGTGCCTGGACCTGGGAGAACTCGAACTGGCGCATCAAGCCGTCCCGCGCCTCTTGCGGTGACTTCGAAGCACGGATCAGTTTGATAATGCCATCGATCTTATCCAAGGCCTTCTTGAGGCCTTCGAGAATATGCGCCCGCTCCTCTGCCTTTCTCAGCTCGTAGCGGGTGCGGCGTCGCACCACATCGATGCGGTGATCGACGAAATGCTTGATGACTTCATGAAGATCTAAGACCTTGGGCTGACCATTGACAATTGCCAGCATGATGACGCCGAAGCTTGTCTGCATCGGAGTCTGCTTGTAGAGGTTGTTCAGTATGACCTCCGGCTGTTCACCGCGGCGCAATTCAATGACAATACGCATACCTTCGCGGTCGCTTTCGTCGCGTAGGTCCGTAATACCGTCAATCTTCTTGTCCTGTACCAGCTCGGCGATGCGCTCGATCAGCTTGGCTTTGTTGATCTGATACGGGATCTCGGTGATGACGATCATCTCCTTGTCGCCTCGCGCCTGCTTTTCAACAGCGGCACGAGCGCGCATCACGATGGAGCCCCGGCCAGTGGCGTAGGCTTGCCTAATCCCACTCTTGCCGTAAATGAATCCGCCGGTTGGAAAGTCAGGTCCCGGAATCAACTGCATAAGCTCTTCCATGCTGGCCTCAGGTTTGCTGACCTGAAGGATCACCGCATCGATGACTTCTTTCAGGTTGTGGGGCGGAATGTTGGTAGCCATCCCGACCGCAATCCCAGCGGATCCGTTCACCAAAAGATTCGGGATCTGGGTTGGAAGATAGACCGGTTCCTGTTGGCTTTCGTCGTAGTTGGGGGTGAAGTCAACCGTTTCCTTTTCGATGTCCCCCAGCATTTCGTTCGAAATACGTGCCAAGCGGGCCTCGGTATACCGCATGGCCGCCGGCGGGTCACCGTCGACCGAACCAAAATTGCCTTGACCGTCAATCAATGGGCAGCGCATCGAAAAATCCTGCGCCATCCGAACCAGGGTGTCATAGATCGCAGCATCCCCATGTGGATGAAAGTTCCCCATCACCTCACCGACGATCTTCGCGCACTTTCGATAGGACTTATTATGCGCAAGACCCATTTCGTTCATGCCATACAGAATGCGCCGGTGTACGGGTTTGAGACCGTCTCGGACGTCAGGAAGAGCTCGTCCAATGATCACGCTCATCGCGTAATCGATGTACGAGCGCTTCATTTCGTCTTCGATGTTGACGGGGGTTTGATTGAATGAGAGTTGATTGTCCATCAAGGTCCTTGCCGTGTCAGGCGAGTAGCAATTCGTTGCCGTCTTGCGGGTCCGCTCAGCAGTCTAGCCTTGCCAAGGGGCGCAGGATACGCGATGCATCTTGCACCCATGAGCCGGCCGATGCTACGAGGTCGGCTCGCTAGACATCCAGGTTCTTGACGTCGAGGGCGTTGTCTTCTATGAACTTTCGACGTGGTTCAACCGCGTCGCCCATGAGAATAGTAAAGATCTCATCGGTCTCGACAGCATCGTCGATACGAACTTGCAGCAGACTTCGAGTTTCCACGTTCATCGTGGTTTCCCAAAGCTGCTCCGGATTCATCTCGCCCAGCCCTTTGTAGCGCTGAATATGAAAGTCCTTCTTGCCAGTTGTCAGAATCGTTTCCAGTAGCTCTTCACGCGTCGAGAGCTCGAATTTCACCTCACCCTTTTCTCTCTCGAATATGCGGAACGGTGGTTTGTCATGCTCAGCGAGTGAGTGCGCCAAAGCAACGGCCCGCTTGTATTCGGCTAGCGAGATGAATTCGTGGTCGATGACCCGCTGATAGTTGCCATTATCGGCCTTGCCCTTGATCACCAGATTGTGGAGGCTATGCTCTTCGTCGAAGCCGAACTCGACCTCATATCCCAACTTTCTAATCTTGCCAGCAACTGGCTCGACATTCTGTTTATTCTGCAAGTGGGACTTACTCTCCAACCCACTGTGGATGAGAACCTGAGCCAGCGCTCGATCTCGCAACCGCTTCTCGACCTTTTCAGACACCGTCTTGTAGTCGAACAGGTTTCCCAGAAAGCTACTGAGCTGACGGGACTGAAGCGGTTGGTGCTCCTTTCCGATCCTCACTTCAATGTCTTCGATGGCGCTGCGCATCAGCTCACGGGTCAATGCCTTTTCATCTCTGATATAAGCTTCCTTCTTGCCCTTCTTCACCTTGAACAACGGAGGCTGCGCAATGAACACATGACCGCGCTCGATCAGCTCGTTCATCTGCCGAAAGAAAAACGTGAGCAGCAGCGTGCGGATGTGCGAGCCATCCACGTCGGCATCAGTCATGATGATAATCTTGTGGTAGCGCAGCTTGGCGCTGTCGAAATCGTCTTTGCCAATGCCTGTGCCAAGCGCGGTGATCATGGCTCGGATTTCGTCATGGCCCAGCATCTTGTCGTAGCGCGCCTTTTCGACGTTGAGGATTTTGCCTTTTAAAGGGAGAACGGCCTGAAACTTGCGGTCGCGTCCTTGTTTGGCGGAGCCTCCAGCTGAATCTCCTTCGACGATGAAGATCTCGCAACGTTGCGGATCGCGTTCCTGACAGTCGGCCAGCTTTCCTGGAAGGGAGGCTGAATCGAGCGCTCCTTTACGGCGCGTCAAATCGCGCGCCTTTCGGGCAGCCTCGCGCGCCCTGGCCGCTTCGATTGCTTTGCCAATAACTTTCCGCGCGACGCTGGGATTTTTCTCAAAGTAATCGGCCAACCGTTCGTTAACGAATGTCTCGACCAGTCCCTTGATGTCAGAGTTCAATTTACCTTTTGTTTGTCCTTCAAACTGGGGCTGCGATAGCTTGACGCTGATCACCCCGACAAGGCCTTCGCGCACATCATCGCCAGTCAGGTTCTCCTTCATATCTTTGAATAGACCGGCGCTTTGACCATGACTATTGATGGACCGTGTCAGGGCCGAACGGAAGCCAGAGAGGTGTGTACCACCATCGATGGTGTTGATGTTATTGGCAAAGGAAAAAACGTTCTCGGTGTAGGCGTCGTTATATTGAATTGCAACTTCAACAGTTACGTTGTCCCTGCTCGCCTCGAAGTAAATCGGTGGGTCATGCAAGACAGCTTTGTTCTTGTTCAGGTGTTTCACGAACTCCGAAATACCACCGGAATATTGAAACTCGTGCTTCTTGTCGTTGCGTTCGTCCGTAATCGTGATGACCACACCTTTGTTGAGAAACGACAACTCGCGCAGCCGTTGCGAAAGCGTGTCGAAATTGAATTCCATCGTGTCGAAGATGGTGGCATCAGGCTTGAAGGTAATCTTCGTCCCCCGGCGATCGGTGTGTCCTGTTTCCTTCAAAGGGCTTGTAGGATTTCCACGCCGGTAAGATTGAACGTAAACCTTTGAGCTCTTCCAGATCTCCAGCTCCAGTTCTTCCGATAGGGCGTTGACGCAGGAGACCCCAACACCATGGAGACCACCCGAAACTTTGTAGCTATTGCTGTCAAATTTGCCCCCAGCGTGAAGCGTAGTCATGACGACTTCTGCAGCCGACTTTTTCTCGCCTTGGTGGTAATCCACCGGGATGCCTCGGCCGTTATCGATCACCGTAACCGAATTGTCCCCGTGAATCGTGACGTCGACGCGTGTGCAAAAGCCTGCCAAGGCCTCATCAATGGAGTTGTCCACCACCTCGTAAACCAAGTGATGAAGGCCCATCTCGCCGGTGGAACCAATATACATAGCCGGCCGCTTTCGCACGGCTTCGAGTCCCTCCAAGACCTTGATGCTTGAGGCGTCGTAAGTAGGATCTTCTCCCACAGCTTCGCCGTTGGTCTTGCCGGTTTCCGGTATGTCCCCGTCGCCTTTCTCTTTTTTCCGTTTGCTCTTTTCCTGAAGAACTTCACTCATAAAGAATTTAACCCTTGCTTATAGGTGGTTGATTCTCAACACATCCAGCTCAGAATCGATGCCATTGATCAATAACCTGGAGACTCTCGGAACACGTCGAATAAACCTCCATCTGAGTCAAATGGCAAGTGAGCAGTACGCTTCGCGGTTAACCAGCGATGCGTCATGCTGCACTAAATTCCCAGTGATTTCGATAACCGCTTCGTCGCAACGAGCCCCATGACGCACCGCCGCAGCCTGAGATCTGAGTCTCCATTCTCTTTCAGTCTCTTTGACAACTGGAACTGAGTATCGGTGAGGGTGGCGTTTGAGGTTACTTCGGTGGCGGCAAGATACTTGATTTCTAAGGCGTCTGGAGTGAACCTGTTACGCTGAACGGTCAATTTTTTTCTGATTTTTTCGATATGGGATTCCCGCGCCTAGATGATTCCGGAGGCCAGTTCTGCGATCTGGTATCCCAGAAATCGAGTAACTCATAAGTGCTTTCATTATATAACGAAACGGCCTGCTTTAGTAGTAAATTTTTCTGCTCACCATGCGGAAATGGTCAGCCATGGCATCGTAAATGAGAAGGTTGAAGGTAGTACAGCCCTCTGTCAACCAGACCCGACGCTGCTCAGACTCTGATCGGAGCTGCTCAAGCAGGATTGAAGAGATCTCCAAGACCTTCCGAAGCGGACCAAACCGCACAGATAGGGTTGTAAGGCATAGCCCTGCGACATGCACCTGACCTGACACGCAGAGAGAGATCAGGGGCGCCCTAACTGAATCAATCTCTGAGAGCGGCTGGTCCGAAACGAACGCACGAGCGCCAAAACATAGATCGCTTCAAGAAGATTGGGTCTCGCCCTAGCCATCGGCTCCAGCGATCCATCAGTTCCAGCAATGATGTTGACTGAAGGGGAAAACTCAGCTCCTGTTCGGAGAGGCTACGAAATCCAAGGATATAGAGGTAGGCTAAGAGCCCAGAGCAGACATCGGCCTAAGTCCAAAATCAGAGTCTCATCGGCATTACGATATAGCGGTACCGATACTCTTCCTCAGTGGCCGGCCGCATCTGGCCGGCACTCTGATCGTCCTTGAAATCGAAACTGATCTTGGCGTCCTCTGTAGCCATAATGAAGTCCAGCAGATATTGGCAGTTAAACCCAATCTGGATGGGCCCAGCGTTGTAATCGGTGTCGATGACTTCCCTTGCCTCTCCGAGATCTGCGTTACTAGAAGAAATCTCCATCTTGTTCTCATCTAAAAGAATTCTGATGGAACGGGATTTGTCATCAGCCAGTAGTGAGACGCGCTTGATGGCAGCACCAATGTCGTCACGGTTGAGAATCACACTTTTGTTGTTCTCCTTCGGCAAGACGGCCTCGTAGTTCGGAAACTGCCCGGTCAGCATTCTGGAAATCATCAGGCGATTCTTGATCCGAAAGAACAAGTGCGTCTCGTCCTTCCCGAAGCTCACGGTGTCCTTTTCATCAGCCTCGACCAGAAGACGCTGAAGTTCGGCCAGAGCCTTCTTAGGAATCAGAGTCCGGACCTCACTGTTCAAATGATCGAGGGGCATTTGCTTTTCAACATGGGCTAGTCGGTGTCCATCAGTCGCCACCATGGTGGCACTGAGAGGTCTCAACAGAAGTAAAGCTCCGTTAAACGTGTAGCGAGACTCTTCAGTCGCGATGGCAAAGATGGTCTTGCTGATCAGACTCAAGAGCGCTTTCGCTGGGATGTCCACCAGCGTGTGGCTTACCTCTGGTAAGTTGGGGAAATTATCCTTCGGAAGTCCAACAATCTTGAAGGAAGCCGAGGCACAGGTAATCTGCACCCAGTTGTTTTCGAGAGTCTTGATCCGAATGTCCGCATCTGGGAGAGAACGAATAATCTCGAGAAAGCTCTTCGCAGGTGTAGTAATTGCTCCTGGCTTTTTCACTTTCACAGGACATGAACTCTTGATTCCGAGCTCTAAGTCCGTCGCAGCCAGTTCAACAGTATCTCCTGCTGCCTCCATCAGCAAATTTGCCAGAATGGGAATGGTTGTTTTCTTTTCGATGACTCCTTGGGTGAGCCCGATTTCCCTCAGAATCTCAAACTTTCTGACGGTAAATTCCATAGAAGCTAGTCCTAGGAAATATACAAAGTTACTTTATATAGGAGTAAACGTAGTCGGCCAAAAAGTGTGAATAACCAGCGAAGGGTGTTTTTCTTCAGGTACTCAGCCTGTGAAAAATTCTGTCGCTTTTAAGGTATTCCGCTTGGGCTAACTCCGGAGCCGAAAGCGGCGGACTTTGATTCACAGATTATACACGTCCTGGAGGGAAGTGGCTGTGGAAAATTCAGTCGTAGCTACTGAAACGATTCAAGAAACATGGTGACAAGGTTGTTGAAATCTTTGTTGGAATTCCTGAGTCGTTCGACCTTCGTGACTGAATGCAGAACCGTGGTGTGGTGTTTACCCCCAAAGTTCCTGCCGATCTCTGGCAATGAAGCGGTGGTCAATTGGCGGCAAAGGTACATACCGATCTGTCTAGGCTGGGCTATCATCTTTGAGTTATTCTTGGACTTGAGCTCGGCGATTTTCAAGTTAAAGTAGTCAGCGACGCGCTTTTGAATTTGTTCTATATTAATATGTTTTTCTTGTGATCTTAATGTATGCCGTAAGACTTCCTGAGCCATGCTCAAGTTTACTTTTTCTCCCCTGATGGAACTGAATGCCATCAGGCGAACCATGGAGCCCTCCAGCTCGCGAATATTCGACGTAATCTTGCTAGCAATATAGAAGCTTACATTGTCTGGGAGTTCAAATCGC
This sequence comes from uncultured Acidimicrobiia bacterium, assembly GCA_963752385.1. Taxonomy (GTDB): domain Bacteria; phylum Acidobacteriota; class Terriglobia; order Versatilivoradales; family Versatilivoraceae; genus CAVVYL01. The sequence goes on from CAVVYL010000027.1 coordinate 437,674, forward strand.
TCAAACTCGGCCTTCTTCTTGAGAATGGCCACCTTGGTTTCTAGGTCCGGTGGCTGTATGTCAGCGATCAAGCCGGACTCAAAGCGGGACTGAAGTCTCTCTTGAATATCTGGGATCTCTTTGGGGAGAGAATCGCTGGAGAGCACAATCTGCTTTTGGGCATCGTACAAATCGTTGAAAGTGTGGAAGAATTCTTCTTGGGTTGCCTGCTTTCCAGAAATGAACTGAATGTCATCTATGAGCAAGACGTCCACGTTGCGATATTTTTCGCGCAGCGCGAGTGTCTTGTCATAACGAATGGCGTTGATTACTTCATTCGTGAACTTTTCAGAAGAAACGTAGCTGAGTCGCACGCGGCGGTCTTTGGACTTGACTCGGTGTCCCACGGCTTGCATTAGGTGAGTCTTGCCCAGCCCCACGCCGCCATAAATGAAAAGAGGGTTGTAGGTTCGGGATGGAGATTCCGCCACGGCCAGCGAGGCGGCGTGAGCAAACTGGTTGCAGGACCCAACGACGAACCTTTCGAATGTGTATTTTGGATTGAGTAAGTTGTGAACGGCGTCGAAATCCAGGGTCTTTTGAACGGGTATAGCCGCGGCCGTGCCGTCAGCGCTGCCGCGCCGCGCAGCCTCTGGTCTGAAAACGATCCGCACGCTGCCTAGATTGTTGGCTTGAATCGCTTCCTGAATCAAGGCCGTGTAGTGCTTGCTCAGCCAATCCTCGAAGACCTCGTTGGGAACCGCAACAAGAAGAGTATTGTGCTGATCAAGTCCCCTAGATCGGGTCGGCTTGAACCAGGTGGTGTAGTTCTGTTTGCTGATTCTTGTCTCGACAAACGTGAGTATCTGTTGCCAGGCATCCATAGTTTTAGCTCTAGAGCGATAATGATGATTGGGCTAGGAAAAAACGCAATGAGAAGATGAGTCCGACTCAGTATGTGACGAACTCTCTGCAACCTCGAAAGCCAGTCGAGGTTTCCAAGGCAACTGGAGTTTGGAACAGTTCAGCTACAAAGGAGCGGAACATATACCACAGCCTGAGGACCTGATTCAAACCAAAAAAACCGCTGTCCGGGAACACTGATAAACACCTCGGCTCTGGGACTGTGATCTCTGGAGAAGCTGATCAGTCAGGCATTTTCAGGAATACTATCAAAGAGCAACGGAGAGAAGAGTGAGACAATTGAATTGACACTCAAAAAAACGCTGTGCTATAAAGGCAAGTTGCAATTTGGCTGCTGCGCCTTAGTGTTCCGGCACGAAATACGCAGGTGCTGGCCGCAAGACGCAAGTTCAGAGATCATGGAGTTGTTGTGTCATGCAACCTACCTTTCGTCCCAATAACCGCAAGCGTGCGAAGACTCACGGGTTTCGAAACCGGATGAGCACCAAGTCGGGCCGACTCGTGCTAAAGCGCAGACGTCATAAAGGTCGTAAGCGCCTGATTCCATAGTCAGGTTCATTGGACAATCGTTTTCCCAAGAGCGCGCGGATCCTCAGAACCAAAGATTATCAGCGAGTCTACGAGGTTGGAAGACGAAGGGCAGGTCATGTCTTACAGCTTTTCTATTGTGCCAACCAGTTAGACCATTGCCGATTCGGCGTTTCTGTGGGTAAGCGGTCTGGAAAGGCCGTCCGCAGGAACCTGCTCAAGCGCCACATCCGGGAAGGCCTACGAAACAGCAAGGCGTTCTGGCCACCCGGTTGGGATGTGGTCGTTCATGCCAAATCCACGTTAAAGCTCGACAATGCCGGGCAGATTGCCTCCGAATTGGGAGAGTTGCTGAAATCCTTGCGCTCACGGAAATAGAATTGGAACTACTACGCAAAACTGCCCTGACAGGTCTTCGGCTATACCAGCAAGTCATTTCGCCGCTCTTGCCTCCGGCTTGCCGCTTTCTTCCCAGTTGTTCTGAATACTCCTATCTTGCCATCCGCAAATATGGGGTTTGGCGTGGGACGGCACTTACTGTGAAGCGTTTGTGCAAGTGCCATCCCTTTCATGCAGGAGGATACGACCCGCTGGTTTAGCCGGTGGGGCTTTTGCATCACTATGGAAAGAAGAATCCTCTTGGCATTGGCGCTCTCCTTCCTCCTCATTACTCTGACTCGTCCCCTTTGGGAACCACAAAGGCCTCAGTCGCCACCTGCCGGGAAAGGAGACCCCCCGAAGGAGCACCAGATTCAACCTCGACAGGAAGTGGCGGCTTCCGTGACGGGAGCTCTTCCCAAGATTCCGGTCGAGGGCAAGGCAGCGCAAGCCGAAAACTGGACCGAGGTGGAGAGCGATCTATATAGAATCAAGCTCTCGAATAGAGGGGCTGTGGTGCACAGCTGGGTTTTGAAGAAGTATGACGACAGCCACGGTAAGCCGTTGAACTTTGTCGAAGAGAAAAAGTGCCAACTCTTCGGCTATCCGCTCAACGTGAAGATCGACAAAGAAGAGGAGCTAACAAAGTCTTTGAAGACAGCGTTGTTTGTGACCGACGCGTCCAGCAGAATCAACTTGAGCGACCAGGGCAAGCCGAGTCAGGATCTGGTATTCGAATATGGTGATCAGAATCTTCGAGTTTCCAAAAGGCTGACCTTTACTCAGGGGTCATATGTCGTTTCAGTCGACTGCAGTGTTTGGGTCAATTCGAAACCGGCCGACTTTTATCTGAACTGGAGTTCGGGATTTGGAGACGCCAGCGTCGACCCCCGGATGGCCGTGCATCGATGCCTCTACCGAACAGAGTCTGCTATCAAGCGTCTTAAAAGCGCTGACATCTCAGGTGAGCAGGAGTTGTCGGGTTCATTTGACTTCGTCGGGCTGGAGGATCTGTACTTTGCTGCCCTCTTGCTTCCGGCACAAGGCACGTCTGTGAAGCGGTTCCAGTTATCTCAGAACGAGTATGACAAGGGCGATGGCACGAAAGAAAAGCTATTACGCGCCGGCGTGTTCGGAAATTCTCATGAAAGGCAAAGTGTTCGATTATTCGTGGGCCCGAAGGACACCGAAGTTTTGAAGGTGACCGGGTCTCACCTGGTAGGAGTGATCGACTACGGTTGGTTTGGCGTCGTTTGTGAGCCTCTCCTTCTAGGCCTGAAGTGGATCTACTCGTACGTGCGGAATTACGGCCTGGCAATCGTCGTTCTGACGCTGTTGATCAACGTGGCGCTGTTTCCGTTGAAGTACAAGTCGATCGTGTCAGCTCAGAAGATGCAGAAGTTGCAGCCGCAGATGAAGGCCATCCAGGAAAAGTTCAAGAAACTCAAGGCCACTGATCCGAAGCGTCAGCAGATGAATGCCGAGGTGATGGGGCTTTACAAGGAGCACGGAGTCAATCCCCTCGGTGGCTGTCTGCCCCTGGTGCTTCAGATGCCTTTCTTTATCGCCTTTTACAATCTGCTTTCCGTGGCGATTGAGCTTCGCCATGCACCCTTTGTTCTTTGGATCAAAGATCTTTCGGCCGCTGACCACACCTATATCTTACCGATCCTGATGACCATATCGATGGTCGTAATGCAGAAGATGACGCCGACACCCACGGCCGACCCGGTTCAGGCAAAGATCATGCTGGCGATGCCAGTGTTTTTTGGTTTCATGCTGGCCTTTACGTCGAGCGGTTTGGTGCTGTACTGGTTAACGAGCAACATTGCCGGCATTGCTCAACAATACCTCATGAACAAATACGCTCCACGAGTCGCTGCCGAGACTCCGGCGAAGCGTCCGAAGAAGAAATAGGAACTCTCCTCATTCCCAATTCCGGAGGTTGATTTGAGCCATGAGCTTGGAGGAATTTCTTTCTGCCTTCGTCAAGGCGGCCCGGCTGGGTCTCAAGTTTCAAGTGGTAACCCAAACTGAGTCTGACGAGGTCGATTTCTCGGGTGAAGATGCTCCAATTCTCCTGTCGAGAAATGCCGAAGCCCTGAATGCACTCGAATACCTATGCAACCGTATCTTCGAGAAGCAGGGCAAGAAGATCGTATTGGATTGTAACGGCTATCGTGAGACCCGTGCCGAAGAGCTTCGATTGATGGCTCTCACTGCCGCCGAGCAGGTCAAGCGCTTGGGGAAGCCATTTAAGCTTAGTCCGATGTCGCCGGAAGAGCGGCGGATTATTCACTTGTCCATCGCAGGAGACGATCAGATTCGTACTGAGAGCGAAGGATACGGAGAGCATCGGCAAGTAGTGATCCACCCGAAGTAAAATGCCGACTCTGATTGATGATACGATCGCGGCCATATCCACTCCTCTGGGGAAAAGCGGCTTGGGCGTGATTCGGATGAGCGGCAAAGATTCTCGCAGTATTACCCTGTCCTTGTTCTCTGCCAGTAAGCAGGACCTTCACGACCGGCTTCCAGTCTTAGGTCACCTGCGGGAACCGAGGACAGGTGAAGTCGTAGATCAGGTCATCGTCACATTCTTCCAGTCTCCGCACTCGTTCACCCGCGAAGACGTCGTCGAGATCAGTTGCCACGGCAGTCCAGTCGTTCTGAAAACTGTGTTGGGATTGTTGTTGGAGTCTGGCGCGCGATTGGCCACGCCGGGAGAATTCACCCTGCGTGCCTTTCTGCGTGGGCGCATCGATCTGCTGCAAGCCGAGGCGATTCACGATCTGATCGAGGCTCAGACCCTCTTTCAGGCCAAGGTGGCGCTGCAGCAGGCTTACGGATCGCTTTCGCGCTCCCTCAAACCGATCAAGGAGCAGCTGGTCCGTCTGATCTCGCTGCTTGAAGCTGGGATCGACTTCGCTGAGGATGATGTATCGGTCTTGCCGCAAACAGAGGTTGAGCGGCATCTCGAGCCGATCGAAGCTGGGTTGAAGCGCCTTCAGGCCAGCTTTGGCTTCGGCAAGATCGTCAGTGCCGGACTCACTATCGCCATCATTGGCCGCCCCAATGTCGGGAAGTCCAGCGTGTTTAACGCGCTTTTGCAGGAAGAACGCGCTATCGTGACTGAAATCCCAGGAACCACCCGGGATCTGATCTGTGAGACGATGCAGATTCGGGGCATTCCCGTGCGGCTGGTCGACACGGCAGGCATCCGAGAGGCCGACGACCGCGTGGAACGTTTGGGCGTCGATCGATCCGTCGGAGCGTTAGCTGACGCGGATCGGATTCTCTTTGTCGTGGACGGATCGGAGTTGCTCCGGGAGGAGGACTTCCGGATCTTAGCCCGTCTGACCGATCGACCCTTTTTTCTGGTGATCAACAAAACCGATTTACCACAGTGTGTGGATGCGGGTAGCATCAAACGTCAGGCTCAAGCCGTGTTGTCTGTGTCTGCCAAGACCACACAGGGAATCGAGGCCCTGAAGCAGGCGCTCTTTGAGGAATATGGGCCCGAGCGACTGCTGGAAAACGAGCAGGGTCTGGTGACGAGTGTTCGGCAAGAGAGAAGCATAAGTGAGTCACTAGTTGCACTTAGTAAAGGCCATAAATCGCTCACTATGCAAATGCCGCATGAGGTCGTGCTCCTCGATCTCTACTCAGCATTGAGATCGTTGAACACTCTCACAGGTGAGACCACAATCGAAGACATTCTTGGGAATATCTTCTCGACCTTTTGCATTGGGAAGTAAAGTGCGGGGTCAGAGAAAGGGGGAACGTGGATCGTAGGACTTGGGTCGTTTCAGCCTTCCTAATCCGATGGACGGTCATAGTTCAAACCGTGTCTGTATGAGTTTGAGTTCGTGTGAATTCAACGAAAGTTACGATGTCGTCGTGATCGGTGCCGGTCATGCGGGCTGCGAAGCTGCAATGGCCGCGGCACGGCTAGGGATGGAGACGGCACTCTACACGATGAATGTCGATCTGGTGGCGCAAATGTCCTGCAATCCCGCCATTGGAGGCATCGCAAAGGGTCATCTGGTTCGCGAAATTGATGCTCTGGGTGGCATCATGGGTCAAGTCATCGATCGAGTTGGCATTCAGTTTCGGCTGCTGAACAGCAGCCGTGGTCCCGCCGTGTGGTCTCCCAGGGCCCAAGCTGACAAGCAAAGTTATCGGGTTGAGATGCGGCGCGTGCTGGAACAGCAAGGCGGATTGCGAATCAAACAAGCTGAGGTCGTCGGAATTTTGCGGGATGACGGAAAGGTTGTTGGTCTAGAGCTTCGTGACGGCCGGAGAGTTCGGGCCGAGGCCGTAATTCTGACGACCGGCACCTTTCTGAATGGATTGATTCACATCGGGGAAAATCGTTACGCGGCAGGACGCAGTGGGGAGTCGCCTTCCATCCCGTTAGCCGAGTCAATCAAGACAATTGGCTTCAATTGGGGACGCATGAAAACCGGCACGCCCCCTCGACTCGATGGCCGAACCATCGACTTTAGTCAACTGGAAGAGCAGAAAGGAGATGAACGCCCCACGCCGTTTTCGTTTCAAACTAAGGCTATAACGCAGCCACAGGTCTCCTGTTTCATTACCTACACGGATGAAAGAGTCCATCAAATCGTGCGCGACAATATGGGCCGGTCTCCCCTTTATAGTGGGCAGATTCAGAGCATCGGCCCACGGTATTGTCCCTCTTTTGAAGACAAGGTGGTGAAGTTTCCAGACAAGGCCCGACATCAGCTTTTTCTGGAACCGGAGGGACTCAACACCAATGAGATCTATGTGAACGGGCTCTCGACCAGTATGCCCGTGGACATCCAGATGCAGCTGGTTCACGCTATCCCTGGTTTGGGCGGGGCCGAGGTAATCCGTCCTGGATACGCCATCGAGTACGACTTCGTTCAACCCACTGACCTCTACCCAACACTGGAAACAAAAAAGGTTGAGGGGCTCTACCATGCTGGCCAGATCAATGGGACGACGGGCTATGAAGAGGCTGCCTGCCAAGGACTTATGGCGGGGATTAATGCGGCCTTAAAGATTAAGAGGCAGGCGCCATTGATTCTGGAACGCAATCAAGCCTACATCGCTATTCTTATAGATGATCTGGTCACCAAGGGCACCAACGAACCTTACCGGATGTTCACTTCTCGAGCTGAGTTTCGGCTCCACCTGAGAATTGACAATGCTGATCAACGGCTCACGCCGATTGGCTATCGGCTTGGGCTGGTTCGGCAGCCCCTCTTCGAACGCTACCAGGCCAAGCAGGAGCGGCTCGCTGGCTTGACAAGTCACTTGCACAACCTGCGTGTCTGTGCTGGGGCCGGAAAGATTGCAGCCGCAGAGGCGTTGAAGCGCCCCGATGTGACCATCGAAGACTTTTTGGATTCGGTTCCGTCACAGGTGCGTGGAAGTTTGAGCTGGGAAGAAACCAAGACCGTGGAAACGGCGATCAAGTATGAAGGTTACCTGCGGCAACAGATTCAGGAAATTGAGAAAATGAAAAAAGCCGAATCTCGCGCCATCCCCCAGCTCCTTGAATATCACACCATTCCAGGCCTATCGCGGGAGATGGTGGAGAAGCTCTCGCGCATTCAGCCCGCCACTATTGGCCAGGCTAGTCGCATTCCAGGCGTCACGCCGGCCGCATTGTCGATTCTGCACATTTACCTAGACATGAGTGCTCGTAGGCGACTGGACACCGCTTAGGTGCTCCATGAATACCGCGCTTTCTGTGACAGCGCCTGAGATTCAGGCTGTTCTAAGGGAATGCGCTCTGAATGTTTCGGCGGGCTTGGCCGAAGCCGTTCGGACCTATCTAGCTTTGCTCCTGAAGTGGAACCAGCGAGCCAATCTGACCGGTCTCGACCGGCCCGCTGCTCTGTTGAAGACCCTTTTTGCGGAGTCGTTTTACGCGGCGACTCTGCTCGAGCCAACCGATGGCCCGGTTCTGGACGTCGGTTCGGGTGCCGGATTTCCTGGGATGGCCATGCATCTCTATCGGCCTGAGCTGCCGATGATTTTGTTGGAACCCCGGAAGAAGCGTGCCGCCTTCCTCGCGGCGGTGCGCAGGGAACTGGGACTTTCGGCCGTGACGGTCTGGAGCCGCAGACTGGAAGAGTGCCGGCCCGCTGACTTTGCCGATCGCCCAAATGTGATCACCATGCGGGCGTTGGGTGGTGCGGCTGGACTCATTCGTCAGGCTTGGCCATTGTTGGCGAGCCCTCGCAAGATCTTGTTGTTCCTTAGTGGACGCCAAGTTGCCGAAATCTTGAAGGAGTGGCCGGAACTTAACTGGCGTTCGAGTCCTACTTCCTGGAACCCCGATCATGTCGTTCTTCTGGGTCATGAGCGGTGAGCCATGTTCCACGTGGAACGTCCGCCCTTCCAGTACGCGAAATCAGAATGCTAAATTGGATTTGAATTCCGAGACTCATTCTGTTAGAAGTGAGAAACTGAAATGTAGAGATTACAGGGCAGCGAGCCACGACCTTGAGCCGGATTATCGCCATTGCCAATCAAAAGGGCGGAGTCGGGAAGACTACTACCGCCATCAACCTCGGAGCGTCACTAGCGGCTGCCGAAATGAAGGTCTTGCTGGTCGATTGCGACCCCCAGGCGAACGCTTCCAGCGGACTCGGATTGCGGAAGGACTCTCGGCGTCGAAGCCTTTATCACCTTTTCACACAACAAGCTTCAATCGAAAGCCTGGTCCAGCCCTCCGAACTGCATGGCCTTGAGGTCGTCCCTTCGGACAGAGAATCTGGTAGGCGCCTCGGTCGAATTGCTGGCAGTCGACCAGCGGGAATCCCTACTGAAAGACGCTCTTTTGCCAATCGAGGGAAAATACGATTATGTGCTGCTGGATTGTCCTCCATCTCTTGACCTCCTGACGGTAAACGCCTTGACCGCAGCCCGAACCCTTCTGATTCCAATTCAGTGTGAGTACTTTGCTCTCGAGGGGGTCTCTGAGCTGCTCGACACTCTCATCCGCATTCGCCGCAACCTGAATCCGCAGCTTGAAGTCGAGGGTATCTTGCTGACCATGTTTGATGAGCGGACTAATCTTACCCATCAGGTTGCGCAAGACTTGCGTGACTACTTTGGGCAACAGGTATTTAAAACTGTAATTCCACGAAATATCAGGCTTGCCGAAGCTCCCAGCCATGGAAAGCCTATTCTGTTGTACGACATTAAGTCACGTGGGGCTGAAAGCTACCTGGAACTTGCTAGGGAGATCATGAAGAATGACAAGAAAGGCGCTCGGTCAAGGTCTCAGTGCGCTACTGAAGGATCGTGAGAGTACCGCAGAATCAGATCTGCGTGAGCTCGATATCGATCTACTACAGACCAATCGCTTCCAGCCAAGGCAGATCTTTGCCGAATCTAAGCTGGAAGAATTGGCGCAGTCTATCCGCGTCCACGGATTCGTGCAGCCCATTATCGTTCGCAAGGCGGGAGATCGATATGAGATCGTTGCCGGTGAACGCCGTTGGCGCGCCGCTCAGCGCCTCGGGTTAGCCCGCGTGCCGGTCCTCGTAAAGCATGTTTCGGACGACAAGCTCCTCGAAGTTTCACTCATTGAAAACATACAGCGCGAAAATCTGAACCCGATCGAAGAGGCCAAAGCCTACGATCGACTAGCACATGAGTTCGGTCTAACTCAGGAGGAAGTCGCGCAGCGTACCGGCAAAGATCGTTCGACGATTACCAACCTTTTGCGACTGCTGAAACTTCCCAACGAGATTCAGCAAATGGTCTTGGAAGACAGACTCTCAATGGGACACGGCCGAGCACTGTTGGGCTTGGACGGAGTCGCACAACAGAGGAACCTCGCAGAAAAGATCATGCAGTACGAATGGTCTGTGCGCCAGGTGGAGAAGCTTGTCGCGTCAGCCACAGCCAAGAAGGTCGTGCCCGGGAAGCCAAAACGTATTGACCCGAATATAAAGGCAGCGATTGAAAAGTTAGAACGTTCTTTGGGAACTCGTGTTCGAATCGTCCAGAGCGGGAAAAAGGGGAGGATTGAGATCGAATACTATTCCCAGGAAGAACTGCAAAGGCTTTACGAGTACCTCATACGAGAGAACCAAAGAGAAGCAGCGGATTGAGGAGGTTGAAAGGATCCCACGAGCTGATCGAACCTGCCAGTGAGGTCAACGAATGTTACGAGGGCTTGTTTAGTTTCGGTCCACCAGTACAGGCCGAACCTGGGTCATCGAAGCCGGCAGAGTGAGATCCTTGTCGAATTTCATTCGGAAGATCGTTCCGGCAGCCAGCCGAATCTCCTTTCCACGCCCCAGCAAGAGCCCAGCGACCGCTCCAGCCGCCGGCCCTGCGATGGATGCCCCAACGCTTCCGGTCGCGATAGCGACCGGAGTCGATCCTAGCGAGCCAACAGAGGCTCCCTTGAGGGAGTCGTCCAGATCGTCGCCTAAGTCTTTATTTGACTTTAGCTTACCTTCCTCGTCGCTCCTGATTTTTTCATCGTTGGCCATATCGTCGGCGGCATCGATCGAAACGGCAATGAGTTCCGATCCATAATTGGTCGTTAGTTCCGTAATGGCAGCAAACACTTCAGCACGGCCCTTCACCTTTCCGGCTCTTTTGACAAACGTGATCTTTCCCGTCAACTCGGTGCCCCTGGCAAGAACGTGCTGGGAATCAATCAACAAGGGTTCCTGCAGCGAGAGCATCACCGTGTCTCCGACTTCGGAGAGCTTCGAACTGATGGGAGTTTCCAGGCGTGCCTTGAATTTGGTTCCTGAGGGGATCGTAATCTTGTCTGCCTCTTGAGCGAACGATGCGTGTCCAAGAAAGATCAGCATGACCAGCAGAGTGCTAAGTTTCCCAAAACGGTTGGGCCGTATGAAACGAAGAAGGAGGTAGAGGGGAGCATTGGGTTGACTTCTTGCTGGTGGTCCAATGCAGACATCGGTATTGGTCAGCTGAGGTTTCATGAGGGATTCTCCATCGGGCAGAGTTGTTTTTCTTTCACTTCAATTCAATTTCATAGAAGAGCAAGTTCTGCTGCGTTTTCAAGTTGCGGATCTCTGGAATGTAGACCTTATAGCCACCCAGCCGCATTCGATTGTCTGGCAACCTGAAGAATACGAACCCGCCAGCGGTAGCGTTCGGGGAGATCCGTAGTTCCTTCAATGCCTTGTTCGTCAGGTCGGTTTCAATCTCAAAAGCATCTCCGCGCCGGCCGCCACCGCGTGGAAGTGGTATGGGTGAAGAGGGTGGGCGATTCACGCGCGGAGTCCCCTTATAAACCACGGCCCGGATAATTTCGTCGACAGGAATCGATTCAAAGGAACGATTATTCGAATCGAGCAGGTTGATGTCCTTTCCCGAAACCGCAATTGTGTCTTCTCCGTCGTTCGTAATAATCACGTGGACCGGAACAATCCCAACCTGGTCAAGTTCCTTCAGATCAAAGGCGGTTTTGATTTTTTCCCGCGTCTCGTAAGGATCCGCCGCAATCGTCACCGTACCTTGCTGCTGATGGAATGGGTAGGTCTTGGCGGGTTCGACTTTCACTTTCGGACTCTTGTAATCGGCCCAAAGCGGGTGAGCCATACTCAGTCCTTCAGGAGCGGGCCAAATAAAGCATATTTGAAACTGTGCCATTCTAAGCTCGTCAACCTCGGTATTCGAGCGCTAGCCATCGTTGCTCCTAGCAAGCAAGTAACGAAGAGTCAGATTGTGAGAACTCATACAAAGGATGCCCGCTGAAAGCCTGAAAATTCAGGGTACACGCCTCGCAGTGCGGCTCTCTCCGTTCTGGTGATTTGATCGTCGCGATTGGAGTCATCAAGTATAAACTGCGCGGCTCATCAAATCCAAGTCGGAAAAGGTTTGACTTGGGATGCTGATGATCCGGGCACCCACGCTTGACCAGCCTCAGCTGATCTTCTAAGCTTAGAGGCGCTCAGTGCCTGGGCCTGATTGGTGGATCGCAGGAAGGTTTATGGCAACGATTTTCAGACGAAAGACGGCCGTCACCCGAATCGGAAATGTACTCGTCGGTTCGGGGCACCCAATCGCTATTCAGTCGATGACCAACACCGAAACGGCTGACATTGCGGCAACGGTGGCGCAGGTGGCAGCCTTGGCACGGGCCGGCTCGGAATTGGTGCGTATCACAGTGAATACTCGCGAGGCGGCAGCGGCTGTCCCGGGCATTGTCCGGCTTTTGCGCGATCAGGACGTCGATGTTCCGATCATTGGGGACTTCCACTACAACGGTCACATTCTCCTGAAGGAGTTTCCTGAGTGCGCCAGGTTTTTGGCAAAGTATCGCATCAATCCTGGAAACGTCGGCGTGGGGAAGCGGCACGATGAGAACTTTCGGCGCATGATTGAAGTGGCCGTGGACAACGAAAAGCCGGTGAGAATCGGTGTCAATTGGGGCTCACTAGATCAGGCGCTCCTTTCCCGGCTGATGGACGAGAATGCGGCCCGCCCGGAACCCAAGGACGCGCGCGAGGTCACATTGGACGCCATCATCATGAGTGCTTTGGAGTCGGCAACCATGGCGGAAAGGTATGGGTTGCCGCATGAGCGCATCATTCTCAGTGCCAAGGTCTCGAATGTGCAAGACCTCATCGACGCGTATCGCGCGCTCGCCCGTCGCTGCGACTACCCGCTGCATCTGGGTTTGACGGAAGCGGGCCTGGGAGTCAAGGGCATGATTGCCAGCGCGGCGGCTCTGTCAGTGCTTCTGCAGGAAGGCATTGGTGATACGATCCGAGTTTCCCTCACACCGCTGCCCGCCGGCGATCGAGCCGAAGAAGTGAGAGTGTGCCAGCAGATCCTTCAGTCGCTGGGCATCCGCAGCTTCACACCTCAGGTGGCCGCCTGTCCAGGCTGCGGGCGCACCACCAGTACTTTCTTTCAGGAGATGGCCGATCAAATCCAAACCTACCTGCGAGAGCAGATGCCTTCATGGAAACAGCAGTATCGTGGAGTTGAAGAACTCAAAGTGGCCGTGATGGGCTGCGTTGTCAACGGCCCAGGTGAGTCGAAGCATTCAAACATTGGGATTTCCTTGCCAGGCACAGGAGAAGAGCCAAAAGCACCCGTTTTCGCGGATGGGCGCCTGTTGACAACTCTCAGAGGCCCCTCGCTCGTCGAAGACTTCATTCGAATCCTTGGCGACTACGTGGCGGCTCGATATGCGGATTCGGGCCGCGAGCGTGAGAAGGGTGTTGCTTCGAAGAATCGAAATCTAGAGTAGAAACCGAGTCACGACAACAGGAAAATGGTTTCGCTAAGCCTCAAATATTCGGATCAAGGCGCCGGTCAGCCGTTGGTCTTGGTTCACGGCTTTCCCTTGAGCCGCCTGATGTGGGACGACGACCTCGACGTTTTGGGTAAACGGTGCCACGTCATCGCTCCCGACTTGTCTGGCTTCGGTGAATCCGCTCTGGGCACCAGGGCGCTCACGATGGAACGATGCGCGGACGACCTCGAGGAGCTGCTGAGCGCCATGCACTTGCAGGAAAAAATCGTTCTACTAGGGCTGTCCATGGGAGGGTATATTTCCTTCGAGTTCGTTCGAAAGTATCAGGAGCGACTGCGGGCTTTGGTGTTGGTTGCCACTCACCCCTTTCCCGACAGTGACAGCACGCGCCAAGGGCGTTATGAAACTGCCGAGTTTGTTCGCCAGAAAGGGTCTGCCGCCCTGGCGGAGCGACTCATCCCCAAATTCCTGGGGAAGACTTCTTTGCAGGCGAAGCCCCAGGTCGTCGAACGGCTTCGCCGGTTGATTTCGTCCAACTCTCCCGACAGCATTGCCAATGCCTGTCTGGGCTTGGCTTCCCGCCGCGATTCCACGCCGCTGCTTCCTCAAATCTCCGTCCCCACGCTAATCGTTGCCGGTGGCGAAGATACTTTGATTCCGAGGGAGCAAACCGAGCACATCCACCGAGGAGTTACGAACTCTCGCTTCGTAGTAGTCCAAGAGTGCGGTCACATAGTTAACCTTGAGCAACCCGTGGAATTTCAAAATGTGGTCCTGCAGTTTCTCAGAGAGCTCGTTTGATCTCCGGTTGCCAAAGAGCCGTCCGACGTCGATTGTGCTTTCTTCGCCCTCCATCGGTTGAGCCCCCCTTTTTGTCCGTGAAAGGGACGCCGGTGCTTGGTTTAGAAAGAGAGCGAGTGCAACTCTGCTGCAGGGCGGCCGCGGGCCATCCGACAGGATGACAGCCTTGACGGGAACGTGCTGATGACGGGAAAGCAAACATCGACAATTATTGGCCTCGTGATGCTGGGGTGGATCTTGTTTGCTCAGCTCGACGGCCTTTGCTCAGCGACGACCACGGTCAAGAAAGCGACTGAAGTCTTCCCTGAAGGGGAGACCTTGGTCTACGAGGTGCGCTGGGACCCTCCGGGCTGGATGTTCTTCTTGCCAACGATCAGTGCAGGGGAATTGACGGTTCAATTCCACAATCATGGAAAGCATGAGGGGAAACCTGCTTACAAGATCACGTTGAGAGCGGTATCCTCTGGGATCCTGCCGAAGTTGACGGGCATCACTGTGGATGACTCCTTTGAGTCCATTGTCGACGCCAGTGAGTTCTGTTCGCGGCAGATGACCAAGAAACTGCGTGAAGGCAAGAGGCATCGGGATATTTTTCTTTCCTTCAACCCGGGGAGCGGCAAGGGGCACTATCGGGCTTTCGACGTAAGCCAAAATCCCCCCGTCCGATTGAAGGATGACGAGGTCAAGAATGTCCCCGCCTGTGTTCAGGATATTCTCTCAGCAATCTACCTGACACGGCTGAAGGAGCTCAAGCTAGGTGACAAGTACCCGCTCACGCTGAGTGACGACGGGGAAATCAAGCAAGTCGAAGTCAACGTCAGGAAGAAAGAACCCGTTGAGGCAGCCGCCGGCAGATTCCAGGCCTTAAGGCTGGAAACGATCTCCGTCGTTGGAGCCTTGTTCAAAGGAGGCGGGACCTTTCTGGTCTGGCTCTCCGATGATGAGCGAAAGGTACCCGTCAAGTTCGAAGCCAAAGTGAAGTTGGGGAAAGTCTACGGAACGATCAAGGAATTCAAGAGGTAAGCTTTCTGGCGCAAGATGCTGGCGGTGCCTTGAAACACCATGGACGGGCAGTCCAATGAGGGTACCGTGCCAACGGACTGGCTGTCACTGCCGTTCAATCTGAGCTGAACCGAAACTGAAAGGAGAACCGTATGTCGTCATTTCATTTTCTGATGCTGTTGGGTAATCATCACATTCATTGTTTTGTCTGTCGCCTCGGGACGCGGGGACTTGGTCTGGAAGACCATCGGCGAGTTTCGCCGAGTGGCCATTACAAACGCTCACCAAGATTGAGGATGCCCTTCAATCTTCGCCGGAAAAAGCGCGTGCACGAGCTACGATCCTGCGCGTTACAGGTAGGCCAACGATTTGTGGTAAGGGTAACCGCAGCTCCAGGTAGAATCGGCACGGTGGCGATGACCCCCATTTATCAAAGCCTCGGGACTAAGGAGGAGAAACGGGCATGAGGAAGAGCGGGTCGCAGAAAAGCAAGTCTCCTTCTCAGCTGATAGACGCGAGAATCAAGGAGCTAGGCGACTGGCGGGGCAAGATGCTCAGCCGGCTCCGTACCTTAGTCAAGGAAGCCGATCCCGAAGTCGTCGAGGAGTGGAAGTGGAGAGGGGTTCCGGTGTGGTCGCACGACGGATTGATCTGCACAGGCGAGACTTACAAGAACGTCGTGAAGATGACCTTCGCCAAGGGGGCGGCTCTGAAGGATCCTTCGGGCCTCTTCAACTCCAGTCTTGACGGGAACACAAGGCGTGCCATCGACTTCCACGAGGGCGAGAAGATAGACGAGGAGGCGTTGAAGACTCTCGTTCGCGCCGCCGTGACCCTGAACAAGTCCACAGCCCAAAGCTAAGCCGATCCCGATGATTAGCGTTCGAGAGGAGGTAAATCATGAACATTCTCTTATGGATTCTTCAAATCCTTCTCGCCCTGCATACCATCATGGGCGCGGTGTGGAAGTTTTCCAATTCCGAGCAAACCGTGCCTTCCCTGAAAGCGATTCCCCACGGAGTTTGGCTGGCGATGAGCGTCTTTGAGCTGCTTTGCAGCCTGGGCCTGATCCTCCCGGCATTTAATAAGCCCCTGGCCATCCTGGCCCCTATCGCGGCGGCCTGCATAGCCGCGGAAATGCTGCTCTTTTCAGGGTTGCATGTTTATTCCGGTTACGCGGAGTACGGCCCTATGATTTATTGGCTTGTCGTGGCTGCCATATGCGCGTTTATTGCCTGTGGCAGGTTTGTGCTAAAGCCTTTTTAACAGGCTGCTGAAAACAGGTAGGCTCACAGGCCCTTTCGAGTTACACGGAAGGCCCTCAACAAACCCGTCGAAGGCGCCCTCGGTGTTGCCAACACAAAAGCGAAGCGAGCCATGGACGCCGCAATGCTGCTCGGCACGGCCCTGAGCGTGCAGGGTAGAATCCTTGGCGATAAGTCCTTCTCAGATTTTCCTGAAGTAGCTGCAAAACTTCAAAGTCGGGGACTTGCTTCCAAGGCCAACCAGTTGCTTGTCGTTTCTGTTGGCTCAACCGCGCTCCTTGTCACCACCAAAACTTCTGTCGCCAGTTTGTCTGATATCTAAAATGGGGTGAGTGATGGGGATCGAACCCACGACCACTGGAGCCACAATCCAGCGCTCTACCAACTGAGCTACACTCACCATCGAGGTAGGAAAAACTTCGGAAACGCCGCCGGGAAAACTACCCCACAGCTGCCCCAGAAGTGGAGCTAGTCTAATACAATGCCGGTCCGGCCGCAACTGTAAGCTGTGCCAATTCTGCCAATGTCGCCGCTTAGATGAGCGCCAATCCTCAAGGATGACTCCCGGGGACGCCTTCTACCAGCCTGCAGGTAGCTTCTACTTCTCGGCCACAAGTAATACTCCCGCCTCCACGCCGTTCAGGCCACTCATGGTTTCCAACCTCTGGACCTTGTTTCCGGAGACGGATAGACTCATTATCTGTCGGATGCGGCTCTGCCGGGCGGCACATGGTCGGACCTCGGTTCCGTTGATTTCTCATGAACATTACCGAAGCCATCGATATCTCTCTCGGGTCCATTCGCGCACACAAGTTGCGATCGTTTCTAACGCTTCTTGGTCTGATCATCGGGGTAACCACCCTGATTGTGGTGATGACGATCGTCCAAGGTGCCAATGCCTATGTAGAGGAAAAGGTGGCGAACCTGGGCACGAATGTGTTCCAGGTGTCACGAACTCCGCTCGCCGTGACTGACTTTCAGGAGTTCATTCGAGCCCAGCGCAACAAGCTATTGGAGATGGATGACGTTGAGGCAGTCAGGGAACTTTGCCGCGATTGCCTGGCAGTGGGCGCTCAAGTGACAGCTACGACCAGCGTGAAGGCAGGAAATGAAGTCGGAGAAGATGTCAGCATTCGCGGAGTAACGGCCAATATGGCCGACATCAGTACCACGACGATCGAGGAGGGTCGCTACATTTCTGGGTTTGAAGAACGAACCGCTTCGCCGGTATGTGTGCTGGGCAAGGAAGTGGCCGATCATTTATTTCCTCAGACGAGCGCCGTCGGCAAGACCATCCGGATCGCCAACGAGGAATACCGGGTGGTTGGCCTGGCCGAGCGCGTGGGAACTGTCTTGGGACAGAGCCAGGACAATTTCGTGATCATCCCAATCAGCGCATTCTTCAAGATGTTTGGGACAAGGCGCTCGGTCACCATCGAGGCGAAGGCGGTTGACAGCACGCGCTTGGAGCCAGCTATCGACCAGGTACGGCTGCTGCTGCGAGGGCGGCGGCATGTGCGTTACACGAGCCCGGACGACTTCTACATCGCTACCTCGGACACATTCCTGTCCCTCTGGTCCAGTATCAGTTCTGCTTTCTTCATGGTGTTCATCATGATCTCCTCCATCGCTTCGATCGTGGGCGGCATCGTCATCATGAATATCATGCTGGTGTCGGTCACCGAACGGACCAAGGAGATCGGTATTCGCCGCGCAGTGGGAGCCAGACAGAAGGATATCCTCTGGCAGTTTCTGATTGAGGCGCTGGCGCAATGCGTGGTTGGTGGCTTCATCGGGGTGTTGGTGGGATTCCTCCTCGCTTTGGCCGTGCGTCAGTGGACCCCCTTTCCGGCAAGTCTCAAATGGTGGGTGGCACTCACCGGCTTGGTGCTTTCGACCGTGATCGGAATCTTCTTTGGGATCTACCCGGCCCAAAAGGCCTCAAAGCTCGATCCCATCGAAGCACTGCGAAGGGAGTGAGCAACGAGAACGAATGGACCGCATCCGTATTCCCAACATCCAGTTCCGCGAGAGTATTTTGCTTTCGCTCGACACCCTGCGAGCTAACAAGTTTCGCTCCTTTCTCACGATACTGGGCGTCATGATTGGAGTTACTTCCGTGATCGCGGTTGCCTCCATCATTCAAGGCCTGAACAATGTAGTCCAGGATCGTGTCGCGGCCCTCGGAACCAATGTATTCTTTGTTTCTCGAATTCCCCCGTTTACTTTCGGCCGCCTGCCGGAAAAAATCCGGAAACGGAAGTTCCTGTACTTGCATGATGCGGTTGCCATTCGCGAGCAATGCCCTTCGGTGGTGGAGGCTTCGCCTTTTCAGCAGCGGGCGGTCTTCACCGGGGAACCCAATCTGGTGCGCTACGGCAACGAACGCGTCGAAAGCGCGGTCTTGCGCAGTGCCGAGCCGCAATACATTACCCTGCTGCCCATCTTCTCGATGAGGGACGGTCGGTTCATCAACGAGTTTGACAATGAACACTCCAGCAAAGTCTGTGCGATTGGATCCGGGATCGCCGACACGTTGTTCCCGGCAACGGATCCGGTCAGCAAAGAAATTAATCTCAACGGGCAGATGTTTCAGGTGATCGGGGTCTTTGAGCGAGACCCCGGTCTATTCGGAGGCCCGGGGATCGACCAGTTTGTGATGATCCCCTATAACACGTTTCGCAAACTGTACCCCGAAATTGAAGACAACTTCATCTTGGTCGGAGTCCGCGATCCGGCTCTTCTCCCCCGAGCCCAGGACGAAGTGATTGAAGTGTTGCGTCGGCAGCGGCACGTGCCCGCACACGAGGAAAACGACTTCGACTTGGCTTCGCCCAACATCTTCGCTCAGGTCTGGGAGCAGCTAACGGGTGCGGTGGTGATTCTGACGTTGGTCATTTCTTCCATCGGGCTTCTGGTCGGTGGCATCGGAGTCATGAATATCATGCTGGTGTCCGTCACTGAACGAACCCGCGAGATTGGCATTCGCAAGGCCGTTGGCGCCAGGCGTCGAGACATCCTGCTGCAATTTCTCATTGAAGCCATGACGCTCACCGGAACGGGCGGGGTGATAGGGATTCTGTTCGGGGGCTTGATTAGCCTTGCGATTCGAACCTTCCTTCCGGCCCTCCCTTCGCAGGTTTCTCTGGTTTGGGTGGTTGCGGCCTTTTCGGTCTCAGTGGCGGTGGGCTTGTTTTTCGGGATCTTTCCGGCTAAACGCGCGGCAGAGTTGGATCCGATTGCTTCCTTGCGCTATGAATGAAGGAGGTCCGGCTGTGCTCGGAATCGACCCAGTCTACTGGCGTTTCTTTCGCGGTTTGCTGTTCGCGTATCTCGGCTTTGTACTGCTCATTTACCTGGTGCAGCGCCGACTGCAGTACTTCCCGGACGGGTCACCCGTGGCGCGGCCGCTGGGAGAGGACCTGAAAACGCTGGAAGAGGTGACTCTGCAAGCCGCTGATGGTGTGCGGATCAGAGCTTGGTATTGGCCTGGAGTGCGGCCGGATAGCATACTCATGTTCCACGGGAATGCCGGACACCGGGGACACCGGATCGACTGGGCTCGAGGATTTCACGAACTGGGATACGGAGTCTTCCTCCTGGACTATCGGGGGTATGGAGGCAGCGAAGGATCGCCCACAGAGGAGGGGTTCTCTCTTGATGCGCGTGCCGCACTCACCTGGCTGCGTCAAAAGCCAGGCAGGGTGATCTATCTCGGGGAATCGCTCGGCAGCGGGCCAGCTGTAGAACTCGCCCTACACCAACCGCCGGCGGCGCTGATTCTTCACGCACCCTTCACGTCAGCCGTCGACGTGGGTAGAACGGCCTACCCATACTTGCCGGTAAGACTGCTTCTCAAAGACAAGTATGAGAATGACCGGAAGATCGCGAAAGTCAGGAGTCCGGTGCTGATCATCCATGGCGAAAGAGATTCGGTGATTCCATTCCACCTGGGCCGCAAACTGTTCGAATTGGCCGCCGATCCCAAAGAATGGCTGCCCATTCCAGACGCAGACCACAATGACCTCGCCTTTGCCGGCGGGACACGCTACTGGGACACCATTGAGTCCTTCCTGGAAAAGGCGCTGAGCCGTCTCTGACGACTGTTGCTTGGGACGCTGCCCTGCTGTCCGAAATTTGAATTCACCCCACCAAAGTGCTAAATTGCAGCGCTACTTTGGAGACCGTGGTCATCCTGACCGATACGGAGGGAGATCATGAAAGCACTGATCCTGGCAGGCGGTGAAGGGACTCGATTACGTCCGCTGACCCTGGCTATTCCTAAGCCTATCGTGCCTGTCGTCAATGTTCCCTTTCTGAGATATCAACTTGAGCTTCTTCGCAAACATGGTATTGGTGAGGTGATTCTCAGCCTAGGTTATCAGCCGTATAAGATTCAGGCGGTGTTGGGTGACGGAGCCAACATCGGAGTGAAGATCCATTACGTGGTGGAACAAAGTCCACTGGGCACAGGCGGCGCCTACAAGAACGCACAGAACCTGCTGGACGGCCCGGTAGTGGTCTTCAACGGAGACATCCTGTGTGATTTGGATCTCAGCGAAGTCATTCGCCAGCACCAGCAGCACAACGCCACCGCAACGCTCGTGCTGACGCGGGTCGAAAACCCCTCAGCTTACGGATTAGTGGAGACGACTCCCGAAGGCCGGATCACGCGCTTCTTGGAGAAACCCGGCGCAGATGAGATTACTTGTGACACGATCAATGCAGGCACGTATGTACTGCAACCGGAAGTCTTGCAGAGCATCCCTGCCGGTGAAAACCATTCCTTTGAGCGTGGTGTTTTCCCATCGCTTTTGCGAAACCAGCGCCCGGTGTTTGCCTATATCTCCGACGGTTACTGGATCGATATCGGCACTCCTCAAAAGTACATGCAGGTCCATCAAGATATTCTGCACAGACGGTTCCGGCCTTCAGTGGAGTTGGCCGGCACTCGACCGGCGGCCCCGGCCAGCGCGCGGGTTGATGAGAACTGTCAGGTTGCGCAGGGTGTTTCGCTCGGTGACGGGGTCAGGATTCAGTCTTCTAGCGTTGGTCAGGGATGTGTCATCGGAAGTAACGCTGTCGTTGAAAGCTGCGTGATCTGGCCGGGTACAACGATCGGCGAAAATGCCCGGCTGGTCGGTTGTATCGTCGGAAAGAACTGCCAGATTGGGCGTCACGCAATTATTGCCAGAGGTGTCGTGCTCGGCGACCAATCGACCGTGACCGATTACAGCCTGCTCTCCAGCGAAGCAACCTCCCGAAGCGATGGTTGAGAAGAAGCTCGTCGCAGGAATCTCGTGGCTTGCGAAGCAACGCCTAGGAAACGATTCAGCGAGAACTCAGTGTTTGACATCAAATTCGGTACGGATGGCTGGCGTGGTGTCATCGGACGGGACTTTACCTTTGCCACTGTAGAAGTGGTCGCTCAAGCCATAGCCGACTACATGGGATCGCAGCAACCTGCATCCCGTGAGGTGTTGATCGGATACGACTGCCGCTTCATGGCAGGACAATTCGCCCGCAGAGTTGGTGAAGTATTGGCGGGCAACGGGTTTCGGCCGCAGTTGCTCGATCGGCCCTACCCGACTCCGTACGTTTCATTCGAAGTGAAACGCCGCAATCTGCCTGGCGGCGTCATGGTCACTGCCAGTCACAACCCACCGGAGTTTTGCGGAATCAAGTTCAAGGCGCCCTTTGGAGGGTCGGCGACTCCCGCGATTGTTAAAGAAATCGAGAGCAGGCTTTATCAAACCAAGCCACGGCGGGGCCTTTCGGCAGTGACCGCCAGCACCAATAGCGTTCGGGCGTTGCCCATGCAGATTGTCGAGCTGCAGCCTGGTCCCGAGTATTTCAAACACATCAAGTCCCTCATCGATTTTCCCTCCGTTCAAAAGGCCAAGCTTCGCGTGGTGGCTGACGCCATGCATGGGTCGGCGCAGGACCTTTTGGAAAAGATTCTGCGGGAACATGGTATCGATTGCCTTAGCATCCGGCACAAGCCCGATCCGCTTTTCGGCGGCGTCTTCCCAGAGCCGATGGAGGAGAATCTCGGGGCGCTCCGCGAAGCAATTCGAGCGAGTCAAGCAGCCATCGGGCTGGCGACCGACGGGGATGCCGACCGACTGGGTGTGATGGACGGTGAGGGTCATTACGTGAATACTCACCAAATCCTGGCGCTGCTGATTCTTCACCTGGTTCGCCGCCGCGGTTGGGCAGGCAAGGTGGTGAAAACCGTTTCGCAAAGCGTCCTGATCGAGCGAATCTGTCACCGTCTGGGATTGGAATGCGAAATCGTTCCCATCGGCTTCAAGAACATTGCTGACCTAATGCTGCGCGAGGATATTCTGATCGGTGGAGAAGAGAGCGGTGGCGTTGGCATCAAGCATCACATACCCGAGCGCGACGGGATTCTGATCAACCTGCTCATGCTCGAGGCCGTGGCTCTGAGCGGGCGTAGCCTGCGAGAGATGATACTGGACCTCTGGAAGGAGTTTGGCGAGTTTCATTTCCAGCGGCGCGATCTGCACGTGCCACTCGATTTTGGCAGGAACCTCGTCCAGCATCTGAAGGAAACCCCTCCCGGGGAGTTTGCAGGGCTGCATTTGGAGAGAATCGACACTCTGGATGGAACGAAACTCGTGTTCAAAGACGAAAGCTGGATTCTTTTCCGCCAGTCGGGCACCGAGCCCTTGCTGAGAGTTTATTGTGAGGCGGGCAGCCTTGCCCAGGTAAGAAGAATGATGGAGGAAAGCAGAAAGTTGACGGAGCAAGGAATTCCGCATTAGTCGACGCTGGTCCGCACCTCTGCCACTGGGCAAAAGCAGTCATCTGCGGAGGGTTTCGCCCAGGTGCTTCTTGACGAAGCCCTAATGGCGAGCGGGCATTGGCTCACCAATCTGGATGGGGATCTGTTCAATCACCTTGATTCCATAGCCTTCCAGGCCGACGATT
Source organism: uncultured Acidimicrobiia bacterium (assembly GCA_963752385.1). Lineage (GTDB taxonomy): Bacteria > Acidobacteriota > Terriglobia > Versatilivoradales > Versatilivoraceae > CAVVYL01. The sequence continues at coordinate 460,762 of CAVVYL010000027.1, forward strand.
TTGCGGGGATGGTTGGTCAGCAGGCGAATGTTCTTGAGATTGAGGCGGGAGAGAATCTGGGCGCCCGTACCGTAGCCTCGTTGCGAACGCTTGACGCTGTAGCTTTCTCCTTCCACGGCCGGCATCCCGTGATAGAGTACCCGATTGTCGTCATCCTGCTTGACGACTTCGAATCCCCTTCCCGTCTGATGCATATAGAGCAAGACGCCGCTTCCCTCCCTGGCGATGACCTCCATCGACCGGTCCAATTGAACCCTGCACTCACAGCCAATCGCATTGAAAACGTCGCCCGTCAAGCAATGCGAGTGAACCCGAACGAGCACCGGCTTTTCGGGATCGATTTTCCCGTAGACCAAAGCCACGTGGGTTTCTTTGTCGATCTCGCACTCAAAGGCCAGCATGCGAAAGACACCGTATTTCGTTGGCAAATCGGCCTCGGCAACCTTGTGCACGAAGCACTCGGTGCGCATCCGGAACTTGATCAGGTCAGCCACGGTGATCATCTTGAGCCCGTGGGTTCTTGCGAATTGATGAAGTTGCTCCACCCGCGACATAGTGCCGTCGTCATTCATGATCTCGCAAATCACGCCAGCCGGCGTTAGTCCGGCAATGCGCGCCAAGTCGACGGCGGCCTCCGTCTGGCCGGCACGAACCAACACACCGCCTTTGCGTGCCCGCAGCGGAAACACATGTCCGGGCCGCACCAGGTCTTGCGGCTTCGTCTGAGGATGAATGGCGGTCAAAATAGTCTGGGCGCGGTCAGCAGCAGAAATTCCCGTGGAGACCAGGTGTCTCGCTTCAATAGAGACACAGAATGCTGTTCCATACAGCGAGGTATTGTCGCTGACCATCAGCGGGATTTGAAGTTCGTCTAGGCGCTCGCCGGTCAGCGACAAGCAAATCAGCCCACGCCCATATCGAGCCATGAAGTTGATCGCTTCGGGAGTGACTTTCTGAGCCGCGATGGTCAGATCGCCCTCGTTTTCCCGGTCTTCGTCATCGACGACGATCAGTATCTTCCCCGCTTTGATGTCTTCGATGGCTTCCTCGATCGTTGAAAAGTGCATAAACCGTCTGCGGCTGATGCTTCCGCTTCGCCAGGTGCTCCGCGGTGAGAGGGGCGCATCCGACAGGGACTCCTGCCCCTCGCCCAGAATCTCCTCCTGGAGTCTGTGCAGGACTTGGATCTGATCGACTCTCTGTGCTGCCCCTACCCTTGGCTTCTGCCGCACTGAAGAAATTGCGATTCAGTGCGCAGAGTAGGACTCTTGAACCTGCTGAACTCTACGACTGGAAGGCTTCTGATCATTCGGTTAAGGTGACTGGAAGTTACCTCAACCGCAGCTGGGAAGGCCTGCCCATGTTCTTACTTCATGAAAAACTCAACAATACCCTTGCTCCCTCAAGTACTCCTCCGTCAAACCAGGCTTATTCCCCCGCTCGGGGAACCTATTCAAAAGTGACTCTACATATTTGGCAAGCACATCGCATTCCAAGTTAACCTGGTCGCCAACCTTTCGAGTCCGGAGATTGGTGTTTTCCAACGTGTGTGGAATGAGGGCTACCCCGAACGACTCTGGCCGAAGCGATGCCACCGTTAGACTGATTCCATCGACTGCAATCGAGCCTTTTTCTACGACGTAACGCCGAATGGATGAGGGCAACGAATATTCCCAGACCGCAAAGGCTTGATCTGCCCGGATGGACAACACCTTCCCTACCCCATCGACGTGGCCCTGAACAAAGTGTCCTCCTAGGCGCGTCGTCGGCAGCAGCGGCCGCTCGAGATTCACAGCAATGCCTGCTTTCAATCCTCCCAGATTCGATCGGCTCACAGTCTCCTCGGAGAGCTCGGCTGCGAAGCCTCGCCCCGATTTCCTCCGGACCGTCAGACAAACTCCGTTCACGGCGATGCTATCCCCCAGCTGCAAGCCTTCGAGGATCTTGTCCGCTTCTACCTGCAGAGTGGCAGTGTTTTGGGAATGCTGCAACGACTTCACTTGCCCGACTTCTTCGATGATTCCGGTGAACATAAAGCCCTACGGGTTGCGCTTACCCTTGGTGGAGCGGACGCTCCTGCACCCACTGGCTGTTTCGACGACAATTTTTTCACCGCCCTGCAATCAGGTCTTCTTCTGAATGACGTAGGCCTCGATGAGCAAGTCGTTTCCAACTGGCTCGATCGATGCAAAGGTCAATGGCACTGCCTGCTCGAGATGGAGAAAACCCTCACCTCCCACGACCGGGAATGCAGACCTGCCACCGAGCATTTTGGGGGCTACGAAGCACAACAACTTGTTTACGCAGCCGGAGCGCAGTGCCTCGAAATTGACCTCCGAGCCAGCCTCGATTAGCAAGCTGGTCAAGTCCCGGCGGCCTAGCTCGCGCAGTACAGCTTCGAACGGAATCCTCGCTCCCGGGGCGGCAATGGGAACGACTTCAACGCCCGACTCCTCCAGACGACGCTTCCTGTCGTGCTCGGGCTCCTCCGAGCAAAATAGAATTATATCACCTTCGCCGCGGCTGCGGGCGAGACGGGAGTCGAGGGGTAAGCGCAACTGAGTGTCCAGCACAACCCGCACTAAACACCGCCGCCGAGGCCGTTGTGTTCGGTCCGTCAGCAGCGGATCATCCGCCAGAACTGTACCGATGCCGGTGAGCACAGCATCGGTCTCGAAGCGTAGTTGTTGGACCTTTTGCCGGGCCGGGTTGCCGGTTATCCATCGGGAACGACCGCCGGACTCGGCGATTTTGCCATCCAGTGTCATGGCAACCTTTAGGGCGACAAAAGGCTTTCGACTCCGGATGAACTCGCAATAGGCCTCATTCAATCTCAAGGCTTCTGGTTCACATACGCCCGTGGTCAAGGCAATTCCGGCCGCTTGCAGCTTTTGAAAACCGCTTCCGGCAACAAGTGGATTGGGATCCTGCATGGCTGCCACGACACGTACCACACCGGCTTCGATCATCTGATCAACGCAAGGTGGGGTGCGGCCGAAGTGACTACAAGGCTCCAAGTTGACGTACAGGGTCGCACCGCGGGCTTGCTCTTTTGCCTGTTCCAGCGCCCAAACCTCGGCATGATGACGTTCGGCATAACGGTGATAGCCCTCTCCAACGATTTGATTTTCCCGAACGAGCACCGCTCCAACCATCGGGTTAGGACTGACGAGACCACTCCCTCGGCGGGCCAGCTGTAACGCATAACTCATGTAGTGCTCGTCACGATCAGGCATTTGTTGGGGTTGATGTGCGACGGTGCGGGAGTTCTGTTTTCGTTTCCGACGGAAGTGACTGATTCCGGGCTGGGAGCGCGCGCTTCCAGCGTGGGTTTCTCGGGCCGCTGCGGTGCCCGCAGTTAAGACTTTTCAAGTGGTCCCGGAGGGTAGCCAGCGCTTCTTGCGCCTCTGGCTTGCGGCTCTCGGTCATGACCTTGAACGAACCCTTTGCCGGGTGGGCCGCATGCAGGGGTCGGAGAGGGTTGGATAACTTAAATCCAGAGCCGCGCGCTTACGCTGGGCTACTCTCGGTGCCGAACCAGGCTTGCCGTCGCGGGACGAGTCAGCTAGTCAGCCTCAAACAATGACTCGATGTATTGCTCGGAGGAAAACTCAATCAAATCGTCCACCTTCTCCCCTACGCCCACATACTGAATAGGAATCTTCAGCTCGCGCGCGATGGCGACGACGACACCGCCTTTGGCGGTGCCGTCGAGCTTGGTCAGAACAATTCCCGTGACTCCCGCACTGCGTGTGAACTCGCGGGCTTGAGGCAGACCGTTCTGCCCGGTCGTGGCGTCGATGACCAGCAAAACCTCGTGCGGCGCACCGGCGATTTCGCGTCCAGCAATACGCTTCATCTTCTCCAGTTCGGTCATGAGATTGGTTTTGGTGTGAAGGCGCCCTGCAGTGTCGACAATCAAGACATCAATCGCGCGAGACCTGGCGGCGACGATGGCATCAAACAGCACGGCGGAAGGATCTGCTCCGATTTTCTGCCGGATGACGCTCACTCCTGCCCGTTGGCTCCAAACCTCCAATTGCTCGATGGCTGCGGCGCGGAACGTATCCGCTGCGCAGACCAAAACCCTCTTGCCTTCTTGTGTGCACAGATTCGCCAGCTTGCCAATCGTTGTAGTTTTGCCGACACCGTTCACACCCACAACCATCATTACACGCGTGCCATTGGTTATCGGTGCGGTGGGGCTCTGATTAACGGAATCCAAGATCTGGCGCAACTCCGCCTTGATCAGGGTCCGCAGTTCGTCGGGATCCTTGACCTGCCTCCGGCTGACCTTGTCACGAATCCTTTTCAGAATCTCGCTGCTGGTTTCCACTCCAATATCGGCGCCAATCAAAATGGCCTCCAAATCATCTAACAACTCGGCATCAATGACCTTCTTGCCTTTGACGACGTCTTCAATCTTCGCAACCAGGTTAGATTTTGTCGAAGCAACCGCTGCCCTGAGTTTGCTGAAGAATCCTTCCTGCTTGTCAGACTTGCCAAACCAATTCATGCCCTGCCTCGGGGAAATAAGCTCAGATGATGTGCCGAATCGTACCGACTCCTTTGGCCCGCGAGCCGATCATATCATTTCTCGGAAACCATCGTAAGGGCAGTGGGCACGAGCGCTCCGCCACGCGTTGTCGGAGCGTTGACATTTTTTCCAGTGCCGACGGGCAGGCGGTCTCGAGGCTCCGAGAGGCAGATTGGAGCCAGGATCTGGAAAGGAAACTTCGTCTGCGATTTGGGAGTGGCGACAAGAACTTCGACCGGGCTAGGTCCGTGGCGTCAGTTTGGTTTTGTAAAGGCGAAGAGGGTGTAAGTTGGTTTTTCGGTCAAGAAGCTCCGTATCGCCGGCCCTAGCAAGCACTCCTCATGCGGTTGTCCATTGCGGGAGAGGGCCGACAAATTTTGACTTGCTCTCGAGCTTCGGCGACAGCAAGTGCGCCTAGAATGTTATCCCGATTACTGCCAGTGCCCGCCCGGTGTTTCCCTTTTCGGCCCGATGTGAGAAGAATCGATGCTTCTCGCAGCCAGTGCAAGGGCCGTTCGCATAGATATTCTTTGACAACAGTTTCGCGTCGAGGAGCTGCTGCCGACAAGCCAAAGACAGGTCGAGGTACTTCGCTCCTTTTCGGGTCGCTTCACCGGGGCGCGGGTCGCGAAAGAGTGAAGCAGCGTAGTCAAATTCGTTAGTGAAAGGCCCGACCACTTCCTCACCAACTTCATAGCAACAACCGCGAATCGAGGGCCCTGCGACAGCAACGCAGTCTCGAGGATTCGAAGCGAACTCGGCTTCCATAAGCCCCACCGCTTTCGCGAGGATTTGCTTCAACATTCCCCGCCAGCCCGCATGAATCGCTGCGATCACACGCCGACACGGATCGACGAGCAGCACCGGCAAACAATCCGCCGTTTGGACCGAGATCGGCAGATCCGGCTCGCCTGTGACCAAGCCGTCGCCTTCCTGAGGCGCCGCAAACCCTCCGGCCGATGCCACGGGCAAGACCACGTCAGAATGAGTCTGCTTTAGCAGCAGTCAGGGGCAAATCGCGACCCCAGAGACTCTTGACAACGATTCTGCGGTTCTCGATGACTGTCTCGCTGGGTTGGTACCCGTTGAAGCCCAGAGACATCTCGCGCCCGTCAATCAAACTCCGCCGAAGGCTGAACCCGTGCCGGAGCCACTTGTAGGCTGCGAGCCGTTGGTGGTATAAGAACAACCCGTCTTCTGAAGTTACCAATCGGTCTTCCATCGTGAGGAGAACACGCGGTGATTGTTGGAATTGGCGTTGACATCGTCGAGATTGAGAAGCTGCGCCTGGCGATGGTGCGGCGAGGAGACCGCTTGCGCAATCGCGCCTTTACGCCTCTTGAAATCGAGTATTGCGAGGAACGAGCCAACCAATACCAGCACTATGCGGCTCGTTTTGCCGCCAAGGAAGCCGCCTTCAAAGCGATTGGAACCGGATGGAGGGAAGGTGTTGGCTGGCATGACGCCGAGGTGAGGAACGCGCTGAGTGGAAAACCCAGTCTGTTCTTGAGCGGACGCGCTTTGGAATTGGCGCATCGCAGGGGAGCTCTCCATTTCTGGCTCAGCTTGTCTCACACCGATCGTTATGCGGTGGCACAGGTAGTTCTGGAGAGCTAGTTTCATTTGCTCGCGAAGTTCAAGAATCGGTCAATTCATTCGCTCTTTCCCGTTTGTGGGGAGTGGGTGGCCCAGGGACCACGGTCCCACGCGACGGTGGTGGCAGAGACTGGGCAAGGGGGCTGCGTGGGGATCGAAACCTGATCGAACGGTGAGCTACTACACTTGACTAGTGGACTGACAAGATAACCGCATGGGCTGAGGCAACAGGGACATCAGGGACATGTTCCGCTCAACCCATGCGAGGTTAGCGCAGTCACTTTCACCTCCAGCAACTCGTTCGCCCGAAGGGAATCTCCGTGCACTTCTAGTTTCAGATAGTTCGTACTGAGGGCCTCGATGGCGCGGGCTGTCGGCCTGCGGTCTAGCGTAGTCACGGAAAGCGACTTCCCGACGAACGAACTCCGAAACGTCTCGTTCTTGCGAACTGCCAATTCCCGCAACTGGCGACTGCGCTCTTGAGCGACCTCACGTCGAACTTCCGGCTTCAGGCTGGCAGAGGCTGTTCCGGGTCTCGAGGAGTATGGGAAGACATGCAGATAGGTTATCGGCGCGGCGTCAAGAAGTGCCTTTGTGCTGAGATGATCTGCGTCTGTTTCGGTCGGAAAGCCGACCATCACATCCGCTCCAATGGCCGCATCCGGAACACGCCGGCGCATCTTGTCTACTAATCTCGCGTAGAAAGTCGACGTGTACGGCCGCCGCATGAGGCGCAGGATGCGGCCAGAGCCGCTTTGCAGTGGAACGTGGAAGTGTTTCGCCATCTTGGGCGACTCAGCCACGAGATCGATGAGATCATCCGTGTACTCCAAAGGTTCTATCGAACTCAACCGCAGTCGGGCGAGCCGCTCCTCTTTCACGACTTCCTGCACGAGCTGTGCCAGACCTCCGCGGCAGGCCAGGTCTTTTCCATAGCCGCCCAGGTGGATTCCGGTGAGAGTGATCTCGCGAAAACCGCGATCGAGCAAGAGTCGTACTTGCCTGAGCACCTCTCCTGGCAACAGACTGCGAGAATCGCCGCGAACCCAAGGAATGATGCAATAGGAACAGCGGTAGCTGCAGCCATCCTGCACCTTCAGTACAGGTCGCGTCCTTCCGCCGCCGGACGGATCGGCGATGGTACGAAGTTCCCGCGATTCAAAAATGCTGCTGCAAAACGTATTGGCTTCGGCAGCCGCAGCGTTCGTGCTGCTCAGAACCGAGGCCGTCCGGCCATCAAGGTAGTTCTTGACGACAATCGGTACCAACTGGTCTTTGTGTGAGTTGCCAACCACACAGGTCACCCCTCCCATCATCGCGAGCTCTCGCGGCGCTCGCTGGGCATAGCAACCCGTGACAACGATCTTTGCATCGGGGTTCTCCCGGTGCACGCGGCGGATCATTTGGCGCGCCTCCACATCGGCCGCGTTCGTTACGGTGCAGGTATTGATCAACACGACCTCAGAGCACTCCCAGCCGTCAGCCTTTTCCAGACCGTGATCGAGGAATGCCTGCTCCAGGGCAGCCCCATCAGCCTGAGTCGCGCGGCAGCCAAAATTGACAATGCTAAAGGTCTTCTCTTGCATTTTCCGTGAGAGTACTCGAGTGTCGGCGCCGTTTGCTATTGCTTTCTACCCACGACATGCTCAGATCTGCCAAGAGGGCATTCATTCTACCTCGATGCCACTCCGCTACCAGCGGCATCACTGAGAATCTTTTGCGCCAACACATTCTTCACGACGGTCTCATTACGGACCAGCTCCAGATAGGCAGTTTTCAACAGCGTTTCTTTGCGATTGAAAATGATCTGGCGAATATCAGCCTGCACTTTGGGATCAGTCAGTTCATGTTGGCCACCAGCTTCTTTCTCGATCAGCTTGACGAGGTGGTATCCATATTTGGTCGGTATGGGACTCGCGAAAGTGTCACCAATCTTGAGGCCTTGCACTGCCTGCCGAAAGCGGGGATCGATGGCCTCCAACTGCTGCAAGCTAAGCAGGCGAAGGTCGCCCCCTGCCAGAGCCGAGGAACTGTCTTCCGAATAGTCCCGTGCGAGGATGGCAAAATCCTCGCCACTGAGAATCCGCTTCAACAAACCGACTACCTTTTGCCGGGCAGCTTCGTCAGTTTTAGCATCGTCGTTCTTGGCATTATTGAGCTGCGCATCCGCAAATGGCGTGACCAGTATGTGCAGCACATGCCAGCTTTCCGGCAGGTTATAGTTTGCACGGTTCTTGGCGAAATAGTCTTGGATCTCATTTTCGGCAACGGAGATCTTTGAGGTGATTTCCTTGTTATAAAGCTTCTCAATGGTGGCGCTCTTTCGCAGTTCCTTCCTGATGTCGTCTGTCGTGACGCCCTGATCCTTCAGGAACTGCTGAAACTTTTCCTCGGTGTAGTCCTTCTTAAACTCTGTAAACTTGACGTTGACTTCATCGTCGCTCGCGATCAGCTTGTCCGCAGCCGCCCGCAGCATCAGCATTTCATCGTTAATGAGCTGGCTTAGCACGTTGAGCCGAAGCGTCGACGCTTCTTCGGGAGAGGGCGTTTGGTTCGCCTGCTTGAGTCGGTTCCGATAAACCCTTTCGACCTCCGAGTGTTTGATCTCGGTCTGGTTCACAAGAGCTGCGGTGTCGGGACCGATCTTGTTACGGGATTGGCAACCGCCCGCGAAAAATCCGAGCCCGGCGAGCACAAAGGGCAGACAGATAGGATTCTGCACACGAGCTCTCCTTATAGAACGATCAAGGGCGCCTAAGTCTAGCATCGACGTAGGTGCCGAACAACATATAGCTTGACACCTGTCCACCCAAATAGAAATGTCCTGTAGTTACCAAAGCAGAAATGTCCGCTCGTTACCAAATTAGAAAATGTCCGGTTGTTGGATTTCGAAAATCATCGGGTTTTTGCAGAAATCGAAAGTTCGTTAGGGAGAGTTGCGGAGCAGAATGATGTTGTCGCCCGACATCACGAGACCAAGTGTGACGTAATTGTCGGGATTGCGGCGGTTCCTACTGGATGCTGCCAAGGCGATGATCACTCTGAAAGTGACGCATTTTCTGCCCGGCCGATTACGACGATTTGAAAGAGCTCACGCGCATCAGTTCGAACGTGCCACCGTCTCTCGCTGTGCCCACGACGTCCGGCACGGGTAGCGGTGTTTCGCGAAGCAGCGTCATCACGGCATGGACCTTCACGCACAATTTCGAGGCCTATCTGCCCAAGGGATATCATCCCTTAAGCGACGCCATTGCCTTGGGCGAAGTCATGTAGCTCTGGGAGTATTTGCCTTGGAGCGGTAGCCGACGGAAACGACTTGGAGGCCCACGGGCACGTAATGGCTGCCGCCATCATGGGTGCCACTGGTTGGACGCTTTGCTGCCGAAATTGATTGCTATGGCCCCTCCCAGGAATGTGACGAAACCTGTCTCCACAAACCCTGCAGCGTTCATCATCTCGTGAATCCCCAGGTGACCTGGATAAAGCTTGAGAGACTCTGCGATGTAGCGATAGACGTCTGGATCTCCATGCAGCAACCGACCAAGGAGGGAACCCACAGCGCTCAGGTAGCAAAGGTAGGCCTCCCGAAAGAGGGAGTTTGAAGGTTTGCTAAAGTCCAATGATAGAAATCTCCCACCGGGTTTCAACAAACGGTAAACCTCGCTTAGCAACACGGGAATGTCGGGGACATTTCGGACACCGTATCCCACGGTAATGCGATCGAACGAGTCTGCCGCCAGATTCAGAGAGCACGCATCCGCCACCTGAAAGGCTACGTTGTTTGCCCCTCTTGCATCTTTCTTGCGACTGGCAATCTCGATCATCGCGGCGGTGATGTCTACCCCAAGAACCCTTCCCTCAGCCAGGCGCCCCGCCAGGAGGAAAGTGAGATCACCCGTTCCGCAAGCCAGGTCGAGCACGTCGTGATGCACCTCCAACGCAGCCATGTCAACCAACTTCCGCTTCCAACGTTGGTCGCGGCCGTATGATAGTAGCGAAGTGACCAGGTCATACCTTGGCGCGATGATGGAAAACATCTGGTTGACGTATTCCTGCTTCTTTTCCTTCGAGGAGATGTACTCCCGCATCGGTCGCTTGGGCAAGGGACTTCCAGGGCTAGCAGCTGTTTTCATCGGGCGAAGATTAGCAGGCTGGCCTGCGCAGAATGCGAAACGGAAAAGCGCACCAACGAAATCTCGCACGCGAGGCCAAGTTACTTCTTGAACAGTGCATCAAAGGCTTCACGAGCGGTTTGCGGCTTGGCAGGGCTGGAGTGAGAAGAAGTTTGTCGTTCAACACTCTTCTTGGCAGCGAAAAGCGTGCATTGGTTGCGAAGGTTCTTGCGGGGCACGCGTTCAGGAATAGGCTGGGTACATTCGAAGCGCGCCGACGTGTCAAAAAAAGTGCACTGCTTGCAGGTATGCAAGTCTGCCTTGCATTTCGGACACTGGCTCTCCAGCTCAATCTGCATGGCGATGGATGCGCCACACATCGAGCAGCGATAGGTCTCATGAAAACCAGGCATCTGGCGTGGCCGGAACTCCTTGGGACCTCCTGGCGGACGTGGTTCCCGCTTAGGCTTTTGCTGCCGGTCACGATCGTTGTCCATGTAACCACGCTGCCTGTACTTGCGCTCCATGATTTGTCCTCCGACGGGTTATCGTCTGTAATGACTTCGGCAGCTCAGGGCTGAAAGGACAGAAGACACCCTCTCCCAGTGGCGGACGATAAAGACCAGCTTTCGTCACACTGGGTTCAGTCTGGTCATCTATGCTTGAAACTGCAATCGAACTTGTGAAATGCCGAAGTGCTAATTTTCTTGCTCTGAGGCGTGAAATTTCTCCAAACTGTTTCGAGTAAGGTTTGGGGATGAATGCTTATCGGAGCTTCTGAATTATAACAGTGATTGTACGTTGCCAAGACAAAAATTATATCGACCCAAGCTGAGGTGGCGTTTAGAGATTTGATGAGAAAGTCATGACAATTCTCTCGGCATCGCGGGAAGAAACTGGCAGTTCTGCCGCTCCCCTTGCGGTCACGGCTACCGGCTCAAGGACCCGTCACCCGGCCTTTCGGCCCATCTCCCCACAAACAGGACAAGGCAGATAAATTGACCGATTGTTGAAACCTCGGCGGGGAAAGCGAACTAGAGTTGTGAGTGTTCTGATGGTTGTCCTCGATAAAACTATTCTATTCCTGTCCAGGCGTAAGCATTCGCTGATCGTGGGCCTGTTGCTCGCACATGTGTGCCTAGAAATTCACGTTCTAGCTCTCCAATCGCCTTCCATTCTGCAGGATCGGGTCAGTCAGTTGCTGAGTCAGCCGAAGTGGGAGTCTGGCTTCTGGGGGATTTACATCATTTCGCTGAAGACAAGAGAGATCCTGTTTTCTTCAAACGCAAGAAAGCGATTCATACCGGCCTCGACTGTAAAACTTTTCCTTGGGGCGGCGGCGTTGGAACGGCTCGGCTCCGACTTCCGATTCGAAACTCCTGTTTTTGCGGAGGGCCCCATCGACGCGCAAGGTCGGTTGCTCGGGAATCTCGTGCTGGTGGGACGGGGAGATCCGAATCTGGAAGGACGCCGCTACGATCCCAAGCAGGAAGATCTTGCAGCCAGCGACGTGCCTCCGTTTGTCTGGAAAGTCGTTGATCAGGTCACGGCAAGAGGTATTCGCTTGATCGTCGGCGACATTGTTGCAGACGAAAGCTACTTTTTGCACGAACCTTTCGGACCGACCTGGGCTTTAGAGGACCTACCTTGGAGCTACAGCGCTGCGGTGAGTGCGCTGGCCGTGAACGAAAACTTCTTCAAGCTGGAGATCCTCCCCGGGGAGACTTCTGGCAGTCCGGCGCTCATGCGCACCTACCCCGTGGAAACAGGGGTAGAGGTTACCAATAAGGTCAGGACCGTTAGCCTGGGTAGGCCTGCTTCGATGGGCATGGACCGCAGTCTAGACGGGCAGACGTGTGTTTTCCAGGGCGAAATCCCCGTCCAACATCCGGGATTGAAATACAATCTTTCCGTCGTCGACCCGGCTCAGTTTGCTGCCCAGCTTCTAAGGTCGGCTCTCGCCCAGCGCGGCATCGTCGTCACAGGAAAGGCAAAGAGCCGCCAGCTGCGGCCGCTGGACGTCCTGCAGGACGGTAAGCTATCGCTGGATAAGGCGAGGCAGCTTCAACCCCACTATCCGGAGGAACGCAGGCTAGCCAGCATCACGACGCTGCCGCTTTTGCAGACCCTGAAGATCCTGATGAAAGCCAGCCACAATCTGTATGCCGAGATGCTGCTGCGGGTGCTTGGCGCCAGCGCATTGGGGGTCGGCTCGTTGGAAACTGGACTATCTGTGCTCGAAGAGTTTTCGTCGCAAACAGGAACAGCCAAGGGCACACTTTCTTTGTTTGATGGATCCGGTCTCTCACGTGAGAATCTGGTCACGCCCGAATCTGTTGTGCAGCTGCTCGACTATATGGATCAGCATCCCCTTGGAGAAAAGTTTCGCGAGTTGCTTCCTGTGGCCGGACGTGAAGGCACGCTGAAAGAGCGAATGAACAAAAGCGTGGCGGCCGAACGCGTGGTTGCCAAAACGGGAACGATCGGCTTTGTCGCGGCTCTTTCCGGCTACGCCTCGACTATGAACGGTGACAGACTGGCCTTTTCGATCATGGTAAATCACGAACGGGCTGCCTCTCGCGACGTTCGCGAAGCGATTGACGAAATTTGTGGTTGGATGATTGAACATGACTCGACCCGAGAAAGCTCGCGTGGAACTGCGAGCAATTGATGAACTGGGCGGATTTCACGCGTGCCTGAGGTTGCAGCAGGAAACCTGGGGAAAAGCGTTTACCGATCAGGTACCGCCCTCGGTGCTGATGATTGCGCAGCGAACGGGTGGCCTGGTACTGGGAGCCTTTGTCGATGGGTATCTGGTGGGATTTGTCTGGGGAATCTCGGGATGGAACGGCTCAGAAAAAATTCATTGGTCCGACATGCTGGCTGTAAAGAAAGCGTTTCGCGGCCAAGGCATCGGCTGGCAATTGAAGCTAAAACAGCGCCAGATCCTGAAGCGGCGTGGTATTAGGAAGATCTACTGGACGTTCGATCCGTTGCAGACTCTGAATGCACATTTCAATCTCATGAAGCTTGGTGTCGTCGTTCGTGAGTATCGTCCGAATCTTTATGGCCCGACTCACAGCCCTTTGCATGCCGGGCTCGACACCGACCGTTTTGTCGCAACCTGGGACCTGCAACAAACCCCAAGGAAAATCAGACGGACACAGATCCGAATCGATCACGCTCGCGTGATCAACCCCATTTCACCCGGGATAGGCCGATCGCTGGTTCCCCAACGCCCACGACTGGGCCTGAAAGGCGGCGGCGAGGCGCTTTATCTGGAAGTGGTTCCCAATCTCTCGCAGTTGCGCACTCAGAATCTTGCCCTGGCGCGCCGTTGGCAACTCTGTATACGTGCGGCTTGTCAGCATTACTTGCGCAGAGGTTTCGAGGTCACCGGCTTTGTCGAGGGCACGGTAAAGGATCGCGCAGGGGCTTTTTATGTATTGGAAAAACCATCACCATCCTACCGGTCGTGAATGAATCCCGTCTCGAAAGCCATCGATTCATGAAAAGTGTCAGAATCGACGCTCAACTGATTGTCGCCGCCAGCGAGACGGACGCGAACATGCTTTATGCCACGCGTTTCTTCGCACCCGATGCGTTTATTTATCTTCGCCACGATGGCAGGACAGTGGTGGTAATGAGCGACCTGGAACTTGACCGCGCCAGGCGCCAAGCAACCGTCGATCAAGTTCTTTCGCGCTCTGAATTGGAAAGAGAGCTTCAGAAACAGCGTCGAGTCATCAATACAGCTGCGGTCCTGCAACATTTGTTTTCCAAAAGAAAGATTCGCTCTGTCCTGGTCCCGTCCAATTTTCCCCTCGGTCTGGCCGACCAGCTGCGACGAAGAGGACTGCGAGTGATCACCCGTTCCGACGCCTTTTTTCCGAAGCGAGAAATCAAGACTGAAGAAGAGATTCGCTGGATCACGAAAGCGCAGCGGGCTGCCGAAGCGGCCATGCAGGCCGCCATTACCATGATCCGCCAGTCACGCATATCGTCGGCTGGGGTGCTGCTCTCCGGTGGAACCAAACTCACGGCTGAGGCGGTCAAGGAGCGTATCGCTATCGCTGCCCTGCAGCATGGGTGCATCGCTAGCCATACGATCGTGGCCTGTGGCGAGAGGGGTTGTGACCCGCACGACGAAGGCGGCGGTCCGCTACGCGCGCATCAGCCCATCATTCTGGACGTTTTTCCTCGCTCGCAAGCCTCCGGATACTGGGGTGACATCACCCGAACGGTCGTGAGAGGCCGGGCGAGTGACCGTCTGAAGTCGCTCTTTCACACCGTGCTCAAGGGACAATCTATCGCTCTAGAAAAGGTTCGGCCGGGCGTCACAGGGCAGGAAGTCCATCGGGCTGTTCTGGAAGACTTCAATCGAAAGGGATATGAAACTGGCTTGCGAAACGGGCGCATGGAGGGATTTTTCCATGGAACCGGTCATGGCGTCGGCCTGGAAATCCACGAGGCGCCGCGTCTCGGTCCTAGCGGTCGCGAGCGTTTGAAATCTGGTCATCTCGTCACGGTTGAGCCCGGACTTTACTATCCCGGAACCGGGGGTGTGCGGATTGAAGATCTCGTCCTGGTGACGTCCACTGGGAATCGTAACCTGACGCGATTTCCGAAGTACTTGGAAATCTGAGGGACCTCGCGCGGAACGGGTTGCCTGGTATAGCCGACAGGTGCAAAGGTTGGGAGAATTCTGTTGCCGTTCCGGTTTCGCCGGGCATTGCCTAGTGAGGATGGCGATGACCCAGGACGTGGCTATGCAAATGGCGATGAGTGACACCGCCGTGATGGTGAATATGCTCATGGACCAGGTTCGCTTTGAAGAGCAACTCCTGGTCGCTCAGGATCTCGTCTGTGGCGTCATCGGCAATCAAACGGTGCGACTCGTCCAGCACAACGATGCGGCTGGCGACCTCGTCCACCATGCTCAAATCGTGAGTGGCGGCGATGAGGGTCTTGCCATGACTGTGCAGCTGCCTTAGAAACTCGATGAACCACGCCTGGGTTCGCGGGTCCAAGCCGCTCTCGGGCTCATCAAGGAGCAGGACTTCCGTATTCATGCTCAGGACTGAAGCAATCGCCACCTTCTTCTTCTCACCCCCGCTCAAACTGAAAGGCGCTCGCTCCCGCAGGTGCTCGATTCCCAGAAGAGCCAGCACATCAACGGCCCGCTCTCTGACTTCCTCTGGTGAAAGCCCCAATTGAAGCGGGCCGAAGCAGACCTCGTCCCAGGCGGTCGGGCAGAACAACTGGATGTCAGGGTTTTGGAAAACGAATCCGACACGGCTGCGAAAGAAATGCGCAAAGTCTTCGCGAGCCAGCTTATCCTCGGTCAGCCGCTGTCCGTACGCTTGCACCACGCCTTCTGTGGCGAAGAGCAAACCGTTCATGAGGCCCAGGAGAGTCGATTTGCCGCATCCATTCGCACCGAGGATGGCCACACTCTCGCCTCGATGCACTCTGAAATCAAGCGCGCACAATACCGGGGTGAGGTCGGAGTACGAGTACCCGACTTGCTGAAGATCGAAAATGATGTCGGGATCATTCATGGGTCAACAAGGCATGCGCTGCAGGGCTCAGCGGCTCAACAAAACCATCGCCAAGCTAAGGCCGGCGACACAAGTCATCGCCACGATGTCCCTGCCTTGCCATTGCAGATCATCCAGCAACTTCGGTTCTCCTTGAAAGCCACGCGACAACATGGCTTGATAGACACTCTCGCTGAGTCTTTGAGAGCGCTCAAAGAGATAACCAGCCCGGTTTCCCATCCAGGTCTGGTCCTGCATCCAACGGGACCGGCGCAAGGTACGACTTCGCCGGCCCAGGTGCAGATCGAGCAGAAGCCGCAGGAGCAGGTGGATATAGCGATAACTCATATTCAAAGCAAAAACAAAGAAATGCGGGACTCCGAGTACCCGCAGAGCTCGCAGCAACCCCTGCCAGCGCGTCGTCATCACCAGGAGAATGACAACCGAAATCGAAACGGCCACACGAAAGACAAAACGGCCAACCACTGCCAAGCCTGTGTCGGTGATAGCGAGAGTCCCTGGCAAGGTGACCGAGCCGAAGCGAAATTCCTGATCGAACTGGTGGAGCGTCCACAGCGGATTACCAGGCGTTACCCAGTTAAGAGTCGCGGGCAGGGCCATCGCCCCCGAGAAGATAGGAACAAACAACCAGACCCGCTTCAGAAACAAGAACCCATCCACCCCAGAAACCAAGGCCAGCACGAGGACCCCGGCATAGAGGCAGCCAAGCAGCCAGAGGCTTTGCAGAAAACTGACGGCGACAAGCAAAAGAAGGGCGCACAGAAGTTTCGCACGCGGGTCCAGAGACTGGAGCATTCCCTTGGAACAAACGGTCGTCTCCTGAAAAAGCATCTTCTCCAGGAGTGAAAGAAGAGAATGAGCGGCTTCTTGGGAGAATCCGGACACGCGCTTTCCGGTTCCAGCGGGCGCTCCACTTCCTCCCGGGCTTGGCTCTGATGCCGCGTGCATCCATTTGGGGAGAACCGGATCAGCAGAGGGGTTCATGGTGCCCACAAAACTGTTAGCGATAGAAAAGGTTCGGGTCGCAGCGTTGACAAAGCGTTTCGGCGACAGACGGGAAGATCATTGCTGGGCAAGGGTATTCAAAGGATATCCCTCTGCTTGGTAGTCCCGCCTTCAGGCAGCAGAAAAGCTGCTTCCGGCTGAAGCCGGGATTACAGACGAAGTCAGCGCCGTTGGACTACGCCCTCCCGATATCCTCGTGGTCTTGTTGCCGCTCAGCGCAGCTCAGCCATTTTCCCAGACCCAAAGCCACAACCAGAATCAGCCCGGCGCCTAGGGCAGCCGATCCAACGTACCCAAGTCGCACCTGCCAAGGCTCGTTCATTCCGGGAATGGCATAGTCCGGGAGAAGTGCCTTCCAGAGGCTGTTGAGTTGGGCCAGCTTGGCGGGCACATAACCCTGCATCCCTTGAAGCTCCTCGCCTCTCCACTCCCCCCAAGCCCCATTTGCATCGAGTTCCTCGGGAAGTATCACTCCTACTGGGCTTAAGAGAATCAATAGGGCTAACCCCAGCCACAATTTTCGAATGGAAGCAGTTCGCATCAGGATTCGCTCTCATTCAAGCTGAGACCCGGCGCCGCCGGCGCGGAAGCTGACAGGGTTGAGGCTGGTTGTGTCAGCAGCATGACTGAGGGGTCTGTCTTCTGAAAATAGAGCAGGATCGATGCCGTGACAAAAGCCTCGACAAAGCCAAAGAACAGAAAGTGTCCAGTAGCCATGACAGGAACGGTCACATGCAAAGGAAAGGGAGCATAAAGTGGCTGTCCAGCTGCGTTCTGCGCAATCAGAGGCTGTAGACCAAGTTGTGCGGCTGCCGCCAGGGCAGACAGGTTCAACCCCAAATAGCCGGCCACGCCCGCGGCTACCACGCGGCGAAACGAAGTGACCGGGGCGTGTGCGGAGCCGAGTCGATAGACCCAATGTGCAACGAAAGGAATGACAACCGCAGTATTGAAGCAATTAGCACCGATCGTGGTAACTCCACCGTCTCCGAACAACAACGCCTGAATGATGAGCGCGACCGAGACGGAGAGCACGGCTGCCCAAGGTCCCAGCAGAATGGCGACGAGAGCGGCCCCTGTGGCGTGCCCCGTTGTCCCTCCGGGAACCGGGACGTTAAACATCATGATGACAAAACAGAACGCTGCGCTCATCGCGAACAGCGGAACGTGCCGGGCTCGCAGTGTCGTCTTCATCACTCGCGAAGCCTTGGCCCACAAGGGGAGCATGATGCCGAGTAACGGAAGGTAGGTCTGCGGACTTAGATAGCCGTCAGGAATATGCATTGCACTAAAACGCCTCTCAACTAAGCGCCTAACAGTAGCATGGTGTAGCAAAAAATTCAAATTCGTGGCACTCACACCTCCAAAATTGCTGATGGTGGCACTGGAGCTTTCAGGCCGTCGATCTGCCCAAAAACACAGTGACTTCTTGCCTCTGAATGGCTTTACCGTTTGAGGACGAAGACCAACCACGCGCCCAGCCCAACAACGACCACCACTGACAGGAGGATGACCCGGGTGTTCAGCTTCCAACCCGAAACCAACGGCAGCGGCCGCCCCTGCTGTGTGTCGGCGTCCGCGCCGCCCGAAGGTAACGACGAAGCGGAGTCTTTGACAGCGCCGGGCGCGGGACCGTGAGGGGAGACCCCACCTGTGGCGGGGAGCAACGAGCTCTGCTTGAATTTGAGACTTGCGGTAACCTCCTGCGGTGGCCGGATTGTCGGATCCTCCGGGTAGACCGTCAACTCGCGGCTCAAGTCAGCAGCGGGCACGGAGGACTCCAACAACTGGATATCGTCCTGGTTGACGGCGACGATCTCCTTCCATCCGACGCGGCCGGGAAAGTTCGCATCCGTATACTCGAGAATGTTCGTTTCCCTCAAAGCCTTTCGATCCCATTGAAGTCGATAGCGCAACGTGAGCCTTAAGGTTGGCAAGTTGAGACCGCCCGCCAGCAGTTCCACCTGCCCGGCCTCCTTCTCGAGCGGATACGGGTTTCCGTTGAGTGTCAGGCCCAGACCCTGAGTTAACTCGTCGACCTTCTTCGCAAGGTACTGCTGCTTTTCTCCAGCATCAATCGTACCATCTCCATTGACATCCAGCCGGGACTTCTCCTGAAAAGTCGGGACTTCGGCCATGTCAATGATGTAGAGAAGTTTCAAAGCCGTTCGACTAACCGTCAACTTCGAGTAATGGCTGATGGAGAAGTTCCCCATAGGATGGGAACTGGCGGATCTTGCCGAAACCAGACAGATCCCGAGCGCAATCCAGACAGAGCCTGGGAGGAATCGCTTCGCGGACCCCGCGAAAGGGAATAGGGTCGTTATCCTTGGTTTCAGCTTCGAAAACATGGGTCAGGAGAGCCAGTCTGACGGGATTCAGGAGGGGTCTGTACAGTGCACCAGGATCAACCGCTGAGGTCCTTTTGCCCCGCACACTCGGTTCGGGAGCTCGCCTTATGATGAACCGAGCAAATGCATTGCGCCAGTGGGCTGTGGCACTCCGCCGGCCGGTTCGAGGGTGACAGCAAATTTCTGAGCCTTGTCGGCCTCAGCCAGAGAATCGACTCTTAGGAAGGCGTCACCGCGCGCATCTACCGCGAAAGTCCCGGCATCATGGGGTTTGTCGCCGGCGATGATCCACAGCTGGTAGGTCTTTCCTTGAGGCACAGCCGGGAGGTTTCTGGCATAGAATACGGCTTTCTTTTCCTGAGCACTCCACAGGATCTTTCCGCTCGCCTGGGGGCTCTTGTCAGTGCCGGCCAGCATGGTGACACGAACTTCGGGCTGGGTCAGGAAGCTCGTGATTGCCTGCTGCTGCTCCAGCTGGGTTCGCAGGCTTTGAAGCTGTTCTGCAAGTTGGTTCGCCTGGGCCTGCTGAGAGGAAACCTCCCGGTTAAGCCTGGAGACGTTGAGCAGCGAGATCACTAGAGCGATACCCGCTGCCGCGGCGCAAGCCCAAGGCAGCCAAAGGCTCTTCTTAGCTGGCTTCTCTGTCCGCTGGAGAGGAGTCGCAGGTTTGAATTGAGTAACTTCGGTCTTGGGAAACTCGCGGTCCAGCCTCGAAAGCAGACGTTGCTTCAGATCATGCGAGGGAGCCACGTGCGGTAGAGCTTCCGGAATCGATGCCATGAGCTCGGAGTATTCCCGCACCTGTTTTTCGCACAAGGGGCAGCCACTCTTGAGGTGCGCTTCAAACTCCCGCAACTCCTCCCCATCCAGGGCGCCCAGCGCATAAGTAGGACAGAGTTCTGAAAGCTTCTCGTGGCTCATATCAATTTCCTACGCCCGGTCCGACCGCCTGCTTCAGCTTGATCAACCCGCTCCGAATCCGCGTCTTGATGGTTCCCAGAGGCTCGCGGAGCGTCTCGGCGATTTCGCTCTGCGACATTCCCTCGTAGTACGCCATCTCGATGGCCACACGCTGCTCGACTGTCAGCGACCCGAAGGCCTTTGTCACCAGCAAGCGCCTATCCAGGTTCTCCTGGTCCGCAGTCCGATCGGGTATCTGCTCGACGAGGTCGAGAACCTCTTCGTTGTCAACGGACGGATCGGCGATCCGGCGGGCTTTGCGCGAGCGCAGCTTGTCAATGGCACGGCTGCGAGCGATAGTCACGATCCAGGTCGACACGCTGCCGCGCGCTTCTTTGTAGGACGCGGCGTCTCGCCAGAGTTGCAGAAACACCTCCTGCACCACGTCTTCAGCTTCCGGCCGCTCGTTCAGGACTCTCCAGGCGAGATTCAGCGCCAGCTGATGGTAACGGTCAAACAAGTAGCCGAAGGCGGTCCGATCCCCTTCCGCTGTCCGGCGGATGAGTTCACCATCCTGAGTCGAGGCTGGAATAGGACTCACTGTCATAGCACTGGTTAGATAATCTCCAGGACAAGATACACCATTCCCTTCCGGATTCAAGTCCAAATGATACACTGCTGATTCCCGGCCTCTCCCACCGTTGCACCAGTTGGAGCTAGGCGAAAAGTCTGACTATCAACTCACGACAGATCAGCAGGTGCCGCGCGGCGCTATGAGCTCGCTCCCTACAACGAGTTACGTAGCCCAAGCCCGGTTCGGATTGCTTTGACGCAGTCACGCGGGGCCCCTGCTTCAAGTCACAAACGCCTGGCTTGAAGGCTTGCGAGCACTAAACGGCGCACGTTTCCTTTAGGCAGAAGGCAGACATTGGAAAATCACATATCCAGGGACCGGCAAATGTCCTTGATGATGACTTCGCCGTGAAAGCGGCCGTTCTCAATAAAGACTTCATTCGTCATCATTCCAGCGACGACGACACCGGCCAGGTAAACACCAGGCACGCTGCTTTCGTAGGTTTCTTTGTTGTGGAAAGGCTTCTGGTCAACGGGGTTGAGATGAATACCCATACTTTGGAAGAATTCAAGGTCGGGACGGTAACCCGTCATCGCAAAAACAAAATCATTCTTCAAACTCCGGGTTTCTCCGGCCCCGTTCTTCAGTACAACGTGCCGCTGGCCAATTGCAACGACTTTCGTTTCAAAGAGGGCGCTGATTTCGCCATTCTTAATGCGGTTCTCAATGTCCGGTTTGATCCAGTACTTAATGCTGCTGCTGAGTTCGGCTCCGCGATGAATAAGAGTGACCCGGGCACCATGCCGATAGAGATCAAGTGAGGCGATCGCCGCAGAGTTCTTACCTCCAATGACCGCGACATCCATGCCGTAATAGGGATGGGCTTCGGTGTAGTAGTGTGCAACCTTCGGCAGGCCTTCGCCAGGAATATTCAGTAAGTTTGGGATGTCGTAATAGCCTGTGGCCAGAACGATTTTCCGGGCTCGATACTGGTAGTCTTCGCCCGCCCCAGTCCGGGTCTCGATGACGAAGTCACCATCGGCGCCTTTGACGCCAAGAACTGTTTCGTAAAGACGGAGCTTAAGCCGATAAGTGTCCGCCGCCCGGCGGTAGTACTTTAGCGATTCCAGACGAGTCGGCTTGTCATAAGAGCTGACAAACGGCAATCCTCCAATCTCCAGCAGTTCCGGGGTGGTGAAGAAGGTCATCTGCACTGGAAAGTTTTGAATGGAGTTGACAATGCAGCCTTTTTCGACGACGAGGTAATCGAGCTGGCGTTTCTCGGCCTCAATGCCGCATGCCAGACCGGTTGGACCCGCACCGATGATGATGACGTCTTTCAGTGTGTTCTCCGCGCTCTTCCCCGACTTTCCGACCCGGCGATGACCGGCGCAAGCGGCTCTGCGGCTACATGCCTCTGGTTTGAGGTGCCGACTGCTTCCTCCTGCACAAGCTGGAACCGTCTGATCGGTCGCCCGAAGACTTCGATTTCCTGCAAACTAAGAAGCGTGGGACTCCAGTGATTACCCACCGCCTCTCGACAGCGATATGAGCAAACTCGGCGTCCCAAAATCACAGGGAGCGCAATGCCAACCGAACTTCCTTATGGCGACGCGCCGACTCTTTCAGAGCCTCAATCACGCGCATGTTATTCAGACCCTCCTCCGGAGGGAAGCCGGGAGGCTTATTTTCCAGGACGCACCGGCTGAAATGATCCACTTCGCAATGATAGATGCCGCCGCCATTCTTGACTTCGACTTGCTTCGATTTTCCGTTCGCTTCCAGCGTGAAGACCGTCAACTGGGCGTCGGGTTTCCAGGGTGATGGAACCAGAATACGCCCCCGGGTTCCTACGATCTCCACTCCCCAATCGAGGACAGTCCTGAAACTTGAATTGAAAATCCCAATACGGCTGCCCGGAAAGATGAGGGCGCCGCCAAACATCATGTCAACAGCTGTTTTCTTGCCGCGCTCAGCGTGCCCGTAAACGATCAGGGGCTCATCGGCAAAGAAGGTCCGCATGGCATTCACGCAGTAGCAGCCGACGTCCATCAAGCAGCCTCCGCCCTTCTTTGGGACGAGACGAATGTTATTGGTTGCTTCGTCCAGAGTAAATCCAAACGCCGCCCGGATGACTCGAGCTTCACCGATGACTCCTTTGACAAGGAGTTGCCGAATTCGCAGAGTCTGGGGATGAAAGCGGTACATGAACGCTTCCATGAGTAGGCGACTGTTCCTTCGAGCGGCTTTGATCATCCTTTTGCACTCGGCGGTGTTCATCGCCAGTGGCTTCTCGCAGAGCACATGTTTTCCCGCTTCCAGAGCGCGGATTGTCCATTCGCAATGCAGGTGGTTCGGCAAAGGGTTGTAGATGACATCGACAGCAGGGTCCCTCAGAAGGGCTCGATAGCTGCCATAGGCTTTCTCAAACGTATGCTCACGGGCAAAGGCCTCGGCTTTCTCCAGACTGCGGCTGGCTACCGCATAGGCTCGAGCAAACTTGGATTGATGAAGGGCTGGGACAACCGAGCGTGCGATCTTCGCCGCTCCCAGCACTCCCCAGTTGAGGCGGGACGTATTCATAACAGCTGTAATAAATAGCGAGTAGTGAGTGATGAGTTACAAAACTGGCGCTGGGAGCGGGGTGATGAGTGGCTATTATTCGATGACTCACTAACTCATCACTGGGGACTTACACCAGCTTCTTCAGCAACTCCGCTTTCTTAGCCTCGAACTCTTCCTTGCTCAGCACACCCTTGGTCATCAAGTCATGCAATTTTTCTAGCAGCGCCATGATTTCCGTTGTCGGCTCGGCGGCTCCAGGTCTGGCCGGTTGAGCCGCACCCGCCATGGAGGAAGCCATGGTCTGTCCAATCGTCAGACCCGCTCCCAGACCAGCCCCAACGCCGGCCGCACCACCCTCATTGGCAGCCGCGATGGGAATGCTCTGAGCCGTCTGGTACTGGGTGTAGCGAGACAGGTCGCCGACCAGCCCCATACCAATGCGCTGATCGAGGACCTTTTGCAGCTCGTCTGGCAGGGAAACATTCTGCACCTGAAGGGTGTCGAGCGCGATGCCAAGGCGCTTGAACTCCGGATCGAGTTTCTGCTTGAGCTGATTCCCGAATTCATCCTGGTTGGCCGCCATATCCAGGAACGGGACCCCTGACTCACCGAACATGTCGGAAATTGAAGCGACGATCGTGTTCCTCAACTGCCCATCCAGCTCAGAAACCGTGTACTGTTCGCGCGTCCCGCTGACGTGGACATGAAACGCCCTGGGATCAAAGATCTTGTACGAATAAATCCCAAAGGCGCGGAGCCGGACTGCACCAAACTCTTTGTCGCGAATGGTGACGGGATTGGCGGTACCCCATTTCTGGTTCAGTTGAAGACGGGTGCTGAAGAAGTAGACGTCAGACTTGAAAGGAGACTCAAACAGCTTGTCCCAGTTCATGAGGTTTGTCAGCAGCGGCAAGGTCTGAGTTGTCAGCTTGTATCGCCCGGGCCCGAAAACGTCGGCGACACTGCCTTCGTTGACAAAGACCGCCATTTGAGACTCGCGCACGGTCAGGGAAGCGCCGTACTGGATTTCGAAGTCCTGCATGGGATACCGGTGAGCCAGAATGCCGTCGGTGGTTTCCGTCCACTGGACGATGTCAACAAACTGCTTCTTAAGAAAATCCTTGAATCCCATAACATTGCCTCCTTGGCTCGCGGCTATTCGTCGGCCCGGGGTGTAAACGTAGTTTTAGCCAAATAGGTTCCTGGAATCAATTTCAAACTCGTCAAGGGCTGTCCCGGCAGTCAGCAAGCGGTAGGCAGCCGTCGTTCCGCCACGCCGCCTCTTCCCCCGAATCAAAGCCTCAGCGCAAAGAACAGGGCTGGGTGTACCCAGAGTGGAGTGGAAGCCCGAAACGAAGCCTGATTCCGTTCACCACGCAAGATCAAGATCTGCGCTTAGCAAATCCTGCAGGCAGAAAAGGCGCGGAAAGTGCCCATTTCTTGATTTCGGCGAACGATCTGTTTAAGATGCCGGCACCACGCGGGCAATATGAGTTTTTGCCGGCAATCGAGACAATACGGGTGGATCGCTCGGGATGTAGGAGCCAACCCAGTTTCGCATCAAATCACTTCGGAGAATGAAATCTATGTTGAGACCTCATCCGATATCGCTAGGGCTATTGGCTGTTCTTCTTGCGTTACCGGCGGGATGTGGCCGCGAAGCCCAACAGACACCGGCCCCACCCCCTTCGCAGCAGCAAGGCCAGGCTCCAGCTTCGCCACCGTCTACGCCTGAAGTCAAAGAGCCACCCGCGACTCCCCAGCCCGAGAAACCTCCCGAACTGGAACCGGCCAAACCGAAAGAGATTGCGAAACCGGGGAAGCCTTTGATACCTGCGGCTCCTCATGCTGCATTGCTGAATCCGGCACTGGCCACAGCCAAAGCCCCTGAGCAGTTCAAGGTGAAGTTTGAGACCACAAAGGGAGACGTTGTGCTTCAAGTGAATCGCAGCTGGGCGCCGCGGGGGGCCGACCGCTTTTATAACCTGGTGAGGATTGGCTATTACAACGACGCTGCCTTCTTCCGCGTGATCGACGGCTTCATGGCCCAATTCGGCATCCACGGAGATCCGAAGGTGAATGAGAAGTGGGACCCGGCTAGCATTAGCGACGATCCGGTAAAGGAATCCAACCTGCGTGGGGCCGTCTCGTTTGCGACGGCTGGACCGGACACCCGAACCACGCAGCTATTCATCAACTATGGAGACAATCGCCAGCTGGACCAGTCGGGTTTTGCCCCCTTTGCAAAGGTCGTTCAGGGGATGGAGGTCGTGGATGCCTTTTACAAAGACTATGGCGAAGGGGCCCCGCGAGGCGGAGGACCTTCGCAGGGACTGCTCCAGTCTCAAGGAAACAGTTATCTGCGCGCCCAATTTCCCAAACTCGATTACATCAAGCGGGCCAGCGTCGTGAAGTGAGTTGAGATCGTCAGGGCAAGGCCCCTACTTGCTAGGGATACGGCCTTGGCAGCCACAACCCATCTGCGTTTCAATTCGTCGTTCTTTCCCCTCGCGGTGAAAGGCCCACGGCGAGAAGAGCTCCCTGTGGCTACCCAAAGCAATAGAGCCTTGAGGCCTCACGGAATCTTTGTTTTCGCTCTGTCTTCGAAGCCTGAACAGGTCAGCACGGGGAGTCGGGGATATTTCGGAAAACTCGGGTTCTGTTCTGACAACTCGCAGTAATAGAAGCTGGAGCCCTTGGCCGTCTGGATAATTCTGCAATGCTGGCAAACCCTGCAAAGACCAACACGGTCCGGCAGCGACGGTCTCTTCATCTTGCGGACGGTTCTGACTCTGCCAGGGCCTTCTGAACAAGCGCTTGACTTGCTGAATCGAAGTCCAACTGCAGCGCGATCTGGCGGGCCAGAGGACTCATTTTCTTCCAGGTCTTTCGAATGATTCCCACCATCTTCTCTTCATTCGTTTTTCTTGCGAAGTCGCGGAACTGCCTTTGCAGAAAAGTGAGACACAACGCGTCCTCCAACGTCTGTGTCTCGGGGTCACGCTTCATATCCTCTTTCAGATTGAGCTCCTGGACGCGCCTGACGAAGCTTTCGGGATATCCGAGTTCTTTCAGGATCTCTCCAGCTCGACGGGCATGAAACTTTGCCAGGGTCTTTCTCCAGGTCAGGTAGCCCGTGCGATCCATCGGATAGTCCTCTCGCGGAATTTTCCAGCGTTCGATGTGCTGGCAGCGTGCTGCCAGGAGCAGGGCTTCCGACGCCTCCGGCCTCAGCCGCCCAACCCAGCGAGAGAGTTCCTGGGCGTACCACCACTCTCTGGGATAAGGTTTACCATCGACCCACTCCGCGCTGGGATCTTGCCGGTTGGCTTCGTCAAAGGCCTGGATCGCTGCTTCAAATCTGGCTTGATCGGTCAAGGTGACTGCCCTTCCCTGAGATGCTTCTTCACGTAAGCCGTTCGGATGCTAGCTCAACTACGGGCGGTGAATAGTGCGGCCGTCGCACCTTAACGTTCCCCTGCGTCCTAATCTTCGCCTCGTTACAAGACCACAGAATTTTGTTTGTGGGTCAGGACACCCGGTCGCGAGTAAGCTGAACAATCTGAAATCTCAGCTTGTAGTTCTCAACTCTGCAATCCGCATCTCTGTGCAGGTTCGGGCCGCTGACCCATAACTCATCACTCACGGCCTAGGGCTTAGACGTGAGGTTCTCGGCGTAAGCTTTGTATTGATCGGCAATTTTGGCGTCTTGGGCGTTCCCCGAGTGAATGTAGACGCGATAGCGGAAGGTCAATGACTCTCCGGCTTTCAGAGTGTGACTCCCGTCTTTCGTCGCGTCATTGTAAAAATCGTGGAGGCCGAAGGGATTCACAGCGAACAGGCAATAGGCGCGTGCGTGCCAGTGGGTCGGATGGCGGAAGCTGCTGGGATGATCAAAGATTGCCACGCCCACCGTCTCTCCTTTGATCTTCGTCGAGTAGTCGACCCATTCTGCAGGCTTGCCCCAACAGCCTGCCTCGCCAATGCCTCCGCGAGAATTCTCCATTTTGCCTCCATCCTTGTCTGAAAACGGCTGAGCAAGGCGGATGGCGAACGAGCCTTCCTTGGTGTCTCCAAACTTCACCGGACCGTTTACCGCGGTTACTTTCAAGTCAAAATCCATCACCCGGACACCAGGCTGGCTGTGGATCTTGACCTCACGAACTTCTCTCAGGATGACCTGACTGTTGGGTGCCACCCAGTCGTTTTCAGATTTCAGCACACCCACTTTCGGATCGCTTTTCGCCACTTCCAGCTTCCGATGAAGGATGCGGCCGCTCTTGTCGCTCTCTGACCAGAAGTCGACTCCATTGACATCGCCATGCGTGAACCAAAGGCCCTTGTGGTGCGGATGATCCTTCGCTTCACCGGGAACATCCGGAACCATGGGGTAACCGCGTGTGACAATGGTTCCGCTGGCCGCGCGCAGCGGAAAGAAAATGGGCTTTTGGTAGCGTTCGAAGTAATAGGTCGTAAACGGCTGCCCATCAACGAGAATCTCAACCTTTCCATCTCCCTCCCTCAGAACAACGCCCTGAGACTTGACGCTGCTGTTGTTTTTCTCGGACCCATGTCCATGCGGAGGATTGGACAAAGGTAGGAGTTGCCAGCAGAGCGACACAAACAATACAACGAGATAACACGTTGATCGGTTCATCAGGTTCTCCCTTCAAAACGTTCTCTGAACAAACTGAAAGATACCAAAAGCCATGAAACACAGAGAAGTTAGGGCCATGGCCTGGCGTTGCCGCTGAAGCCGGCCCACCCAGGCTACCGCGGCATAGACCAGAGCCACCGTGCAGGCGATGCTTAGGCCAACGGCAGCCTGATAGCCCAGCAAAGCGGTAACCCGGCCTTCTCCCGGCAATCCGATGTCCTGAATCAGGCTTGAAAAGCCTAACCCATAAATCAAGCCAAAGAAAACGGCAACCCAGCTGCGATGGCTGACTTCTCTAATGAAAAGGTTCTCCGCTGCGACATAGATCACGCTAAGAGCCAGAGACGAACTCACGAACCGCGTCGGAAGCACAGGGCCAGCCCAGATTCCGAGCGCAAACGTCGCGAGTTGGGCCAGGAACAAACTCATGGCAGGCAAATAAAAGCCACGCCACGATGTTCCGATGAATACGAGTCCTGCCACGAACAGCACCAGGTCAACGCTGGCAGTCACGCGTCTGAGCGCGACATTGAAGTATCGCCAACCCAGCCTGAGATAGCTCGCCGTGCTCCTGAACAGAACGATTTGGGTCGCAGGATTCTCGAGATTGAAGTAGCGTTGTTCCTGGCGTCTGTCATAGCGAATTTGGGCAAGGGTCCAGTGGCCTGAGTCTGTCAGATAATGCAGGGCGACAGTCATCGATACCGCAGCGTCGAGAGCGCTGGCGGAAAGAAAACTCAATCCAACACTCAATTTCGCCGCGTTCGGGCAAGAAGTCGATTTCCTTGAGACGGCCCTGTCCCCTCACCCCCGCAGTTTCCATACGGACGTGTTCCAGGATGCTCGGCAGATAGCGAGGAAATCCAAGCTGCACCTCTTCACGCGTGACCAGCAGGTCAGCGTCTTGGTCGAGTTCTCGCGCAAATTGCAGTTCGCGCAGATTTAGCCGGAGGCGCAAGTCAACGTGGCGCTCATGAATTTCGATGTCGGCATAGCTGATGCCCGTCGTGTGTGCCCAGGCGCAAAGTGGGGCCAGCAAGGATAGCAGGGTGGCAAGTCGGCAAAACTGCTTCCAGGCGGAGTCTTTCACCGAACGATCCTCTTTAGCTGGCCAACGTGCGCGACGGTACAACTTGTTTCTGATGGAAGCTACTGGTTCGGGGCTGAAAGCGCACGGTTCCAGCGTGCTCTTTGCGCGCGGCACCCGCCCTACCCTGGCAAGCTGGAAGCATTCAGCAGCATCAAGGGTTCACGAGTTGGCTTGCTTTGAACAAACGCACTCTCGCTCGACC
Organism: uncultured Acidimicrobiia bacterium; assembly: GCA_963752385.1. Classification (GTDB taxonomy): domain Bacteria; phylum Acidobacteriota; class Terriglobia; order Versatilivoradales; family Versatilivoraceae; genus CAVVYL01. The sequence goes on from CAVVYL010000027.1 coordinate 489,912, forward strand.
ACATCAGTTGAGCCCACGAAGAACTCAAACGAGGTCCGTATTGCCTCGAAGCTTCAGCTGCTGGAAAACCTGGCGCATCTGACTATGAATCACGCCATTGGAGGCCACAACCTCAGGTTGGTAGATTGAATACGGCTCTCCTTGAAAGTTCGTTACGGTGCCTCCAGCCTCAGAGACAATCAGGACCCCTGCCGCCGTGTCCCAGGGCTTTAGCCGAACCTCCCAGAAGCCGTCGAAGCGCCCCATGGCGACGTAACACAGATCCAGGGCCGCAGAGCCATCACGACGAACCGCTTGGGCGGTGTGAACAAAACCGCTGAAGAACCGCAACGCCTGGCCCGGGTCTTCCAAGACATCATAAGGGAACCCGGTCGAGAGCAGCGACTGGCGCAGTTTGTCTACTCGCGACACCTGAATCTTCCGGCCATTCAAGTAAGCTCCGTTGCCTTTCTCTGCAACAAAGAGTTCTTCGAAAATTGGCTGGTAAACGACTCCTGCGATCACTTCACCGTTCTTCTCCAAAGCCACGGAAACACAAAAGATGGGATAGTCGTGCGCGTAGTTGGTCGTGCCATCAAGCGGATCGATCACCCACTTGAACTCTGAGGATCGAGCCAGATCGGTGCCTTCCTCGGCCAGAATGGAGTGCTTAGGAAAGCGGGCCGTGAGTAAATCGACAATCAGTTTCTCGGAGCGTTTGTCGACCTCCGTAACAATGTTGATTTCACCCTTGTATTCGATCTTCTTGACCTGTCCATAAGATTGCTTCAAGGTGTCGCCGCCGAGCTTGGCTGCCTCGACCGCGACCTCCAAATAATCGCGCATGCACTGTTCCTTGTTTTGGTTTCTTGAGATTCCGTCACTGGATGAACTGCAGAGCCGCTGAAGCAGAGAGTGGCATCGTGATCATCAAGCATTCCCGTTCACGCTCTCCAGTCGATCTCAGGTTTCATCGCTGAGCAGAAAGCAAGATTGCAGGACAAGCAAGCCCCCTGTCTCCTCTGCATCTCTACAGGGCCTACCGCAGTAAAGCCAGAAACATTATCATAATTGCACCGATCACTTGATGTATAATCCTCGTGTTTAGAAATCCACGAGATTAGCAACGTTGCTTCCAACGCGGAGCAGAGAAGGAGAATCACCAATGAAAACCGCAGCCAGAATCGCTCTCGGGTGCTTCTTGTCGGCGTCGCTCATGGTCGCAGAAGCAGGGCCGGAATTCGCCAAAACCAAGAGAGGCGCTCGCCAATGTGAAGAGATTCGCCCAAGCGTTGTTGCCAACGCAATGGTCCCACGTGCTCCTGTGGCGCTGCAGAAAGCGACTAGCACTGACCCTGCGGGGAAGGTTATCCTGGTGCTTCAAACCAAGGAGCACCGTATTACTGTCTTCAGTGGAGAACAGGAATTGCGCTACTCGGTTGCAACCGACCACGGGTTCGCTTTGGCTGAGGACCTGACGGCTTCCGACTTGAAAGGTCGCTTTCCTGAGCTTTACGAAATCATCACCGGAACCGCGTGGGCAGGACTGTGATTCCAGGCTAACCCGAGCTTGGAGACACTAGAGGCGAGCCTTATGGCCAGGGGCTGGGAAAGCAAATCTGTCGAGGCGCAAATGGAAGATTCGCGCAAAGAAAAGCAAGCGGGCGGCGCCAGGGCTGGCCACGGCGCTGCCAAAGTTCGTCATTCGCGGGAACATGAGGATTTGCTCCTGGCCAAGACCCGCTTGATGAAAGATATTCAAACCACCGAAAATCCCCGCTATCGGGAATTTCTAGAAACCTCCCTCGCTGCCGTCGAAAAACAGCTCGCTGAGATTGATTAGGTCCCCAGATCCAATCACATGAGGGACGGAACGCCAAACGCACTGCTCGCCTTCCGTCACCAGCCAGTCCTAAAGAGACAGCCTGCAATTGCTCGACTCATAAAGGCGAGGCGCGCCAGCCAAGTACGCGCGTTCCAGGCAGCATGTCGCGATATCGAGGGCTGCCGGCTGGCTACTTCTCGTCCCTTACGATGAGCACCTCATTCATCTTGTCGCCGGTCCGGATAGCGTTGACTACCGCCATATCCTGAGTGCGGCCGAAGACTGTGTGAACCCCGTCGAGGTGCGGTTGCGATGAGTGACAAATGAAGAACTGGCTGCCGCCCGTATCTTTGCCACGATGGGCCATGGAGAGCGACCCCATCAGATGCTTGTTCGGATTGATTTCACATTTGATGGTGTACCCGGGGCCGCCGGTGCCATCCCCCCGGGGACAGCCCGCCTGAATCATGAAATTGGGAATGACTCGATGAAAAGCCACACCCCGGTAGAATCCCGATTCTGCCAACTTCACAAAATTGGCGACTGTCTCGGGCGCATCTTTGTCGAAAAACTCGATGCGAATATCGCCTTTGGTCGTTTTGATGACGCCTGTCGTCATGAGTCCTCGCTTTCAGTTCACTTCGTCTGTGCTATTCCAGCATCTGGACCTTAATGATCTTCTTTTCGTCCGCTGGCTTCCTCCCAGGCTGCGGCCACGGAGCCGTTGGACGCAACAGCCAAGTCAACATAGCGGCTCTGGGTTCCAAGAGAACGCGGGTCAGTCTGATTTGGAGACAACAACGTGACGTTCTTGGCTGCAGCATCTTCCCAGGCGAGATAGCGTCCTTTCTTGCCGTAGGCAATCACGGGGTTCTTGCCGTGGCCGACGAGCACTTCCTCCGCATCCAACGTGGACATGTAAATCCTGTCCTCTCTCCTCCAGACGGAGACAACCTCTCCCTTCGAGTTCACTGTTAGCTCGCCCCCGTCCATGGGACAGCTGTTGAGAGCCCATGTGCCGTGGCCAAACTTCTGAGCGGACGTAAACGTCTTTCCACCGTCCGAAGACCTCAGATGATAAAGATCTCGTGAGCCGGCCAATGCATTGCGCCACATCACATGAATCGTTCCCTTTGAGTCGATCATCGTCGAGGGATGGCAGCAGTTGCAAATCGACCCATCGGGAGATCGGTAAACCAACAGGTTTGGGCCCCAAGTATTGCCCTCATCCTTGGAAACCACCCCATAAAGCTTCATTCCAGCCTCGGAAGAGGACTCCTTGCGGAGATCCAACCAGGTTACGAATACCAGACCTCCCGGCCCAGCGGCCATGCTGTGCAGTCCTTCTCTGGCGGCATCTGCGACATCGTTCAAAGTTGCGGCCGTGCTCCAGCTTTTGCCGTGGTCCGTGGAACGCCAAGCCAACAGGTTTCCATCCCGCCCCTTGCCTTGCTCCCCCAGGATGGCGGTGACAATAACGGCCCTTCCTGCAGCGGCAACCCGAGGACCTCGATGCATTCCGAGAGAAAGGATGCCTCTGGCACTTACAGCGACGGGAGCGGAAAAATGCTTTCCTCCATCGCTTGAAACAGCGCAGTAGATGGTGTGGTCTACCCCGTAAACCAGGTAAAGCGTTCCGTCCGCTGCGACGGCCAGCTGGGGCTGCTGCGCTGAAGCCTGGGGCGTGGGTGCCGAGAACTCATGAACACCATTTCCATGACCAGCAGACCCCAGCACAGCCAACAGACAAGTCATCAAAGTAAGTGCGAGGAATCTCATTCGAACTCCTTGGAAAATTCCCTCCTGGGGCCGCTGGGGAGCTGGGAAGAAATCGGGAAGGCGACCCTCCCGGCGAGCCGCTGTCCTCCCGATCTTTGACCGGTTTCGAATTCTCAGGCCTTTTGCCAGGGTCTCCCCCAGAGGTGCAGTCCGAAAAGGACCGTGACCAGTAGCGCCGAGAGCAAGCAGTAGTCGCAGAATGCTTGGATGACCCAGGCCTGCAAATAAAGCAGGTACACGGTAAACAGAAATGCCAGGCTGGCGACCACGAGAGAGAATCGCAACGTCTCCTCGAACCCAAATAGTGCCAACAAGCCGCTGCCTGCAATGGTCGTGTAAAACAGCAAGCCGAACCAGGCTACGGGGATGCCGAGAAACCTGGAGTAAGGACTATTGAGGACTTGGTCACAACCTCCGGTAAAGCCGCAGGGAAGCAAAAAGCCCTGAGAACTGTGCAAGGCGACGTAGGCTGCGTCAACCATTCCCGGAAATGCCACAACGACGATCATAAGAGCGGTCCCTGACCTGCCAACCCTGCCAGGGGACGTTCCTGCCGCTTCAGTGGGGCGTCCGAATGGCCTGGGCGATCGCTTCTTCAAATTCAGCATCACTCTTCACGGCTGGCATCAATTTGCCATTCAGAAAGAAAGTCGGAACAGATCGCACCTGAGCCACCTGGCCCTCGAGCATGTCGCGGAAAATCTTGTTACGGATCTCTCCCTCGAATAGGTCCTGCCGGAGCTTCTCGACGTCCATGTGCAGCTCGGCAGCATATCTCAGAAAGAAAGTCAGTGCGTCGGGAACATTTGACCATTCATTCTGCCGCGCAAACAATAGTTCGTGCATTTCCCAAAACTTCATTTGCTGGCCGGCGGCCTCAGAAACCTGGGCTGCTAACATAGCGTTTCGGTGGATGTTTTCCATTGGATACTGCTTGAAGACAACCTTCAGGTCCTTCTCGAATTTCTTCAGGACGTTGTCAACTTTCAAGCGAGCCAACGCGCATGACGGGCACTGAAAATCGCCGAATTCGACCAGCACTGTCTTGGCTGCAAGGTTTCCTTTAGCCCAACCTCCTGTCGTGATGACCGGCGTTGAACTGAGGCTGGAGGGCGTGTTTCCGGCAGCCACAGGGTTTTCCGAACCGCTCCGTTTGACCAGGAAGACAGCAGCAGTGAGGGCGGCCGCGACCAGGACCCCCAGAATCAGGATCGGCTTCAACAGCGAGCGGCCAGCGTTTTTGGGCAATTTTCTGTGGGGTTGGGATGAATTGACTTTCCTAGCACTGGAATGCTTTAACATCGAAGTCTTCAGTTCTCCGTCTGAAATCGGACTCTTGCTAGCTTTTGACATTCCTACATCAGCGGTCCCAGGCTGATGTCATCGCCATTGCCGAGAATTCTGTCAGGACCCGCTGAAATAATCTGGTAGGCGCCGGCATCGCTTGCCCTGACGGCTAATTCCTGGTTCCAGGCATCATAGCGGATCACTTCCCGCAAGTAGTTGGGAAACAATGCGTCAGTTAGCTTGACGATTGTCGAACCATCGGGCAAGGCCCCCGTCTGTTCGCGGTATTTCCGGATGCCTTCTTGCAGCCGCAGCAGACTCTCCCGGGTCTGACGTACACGAACCTCATTCAGCGCAGTGAGAAAGGTTCTCATCTCGACCCAATCACGATCAGCCAGACGGATCGCATCCACCTCCCAGTCCGAATTCTTGGACCTGGAGAGGCGAAACGTCAGCTGCAAGTTGGCTTCTGCCACGGCCTGGCTTTCGCCAGACTGAACGATTTTCTGAACCTGAATCTGCTTATCTTTGAAGTCGATCAGCCCCAGTTCGCTGATTTTTTCCTTAGCTTTGGCTTCACTGAGTTTCTGGGAGGCGCCGCAGGCCTGCAGCAGCCCGAACGCCAGCAGGATGAGGAGTCGCAACGGCTCTTTCATACCGGTTTTGATCGTATGAAGAGTGCGCCAAGGCTGTCAAGAGAACTTTGCCTGGCTATCGTCGTTTCGTGACGCAACTCTTTGCTGCGTTTCGTGTTCAAATGAACTGAAAACTGGAGGTCTGGTGTCCGCTGGAAATCCAGAACCAGAAAATGAAACTAACGATAAGGAGCTCCGTATGAAGAAAACCACATCCTTGTGCGCAATAATCGTATGGTCCGTGTTGATTCTTCCCCTTTTTGCGTTCCAGAACGAGACCACGCCTCCGGGCGACGAACGGCCATCTGGCAAACACCACGGCCGATCCGCAGAGCGAACGCTGGAAACAAATGGATCAGGACAACGATCAGCGCATTTCCCGCAGTGAATGGAAAGGAAACGAGGAAGTTTTCAAGCGGTTGGATTCCGATGGAGATGGAGCCTTGACCCGTGAAGAACTCCAGGCTGGAGCGAAAGCGTTCAGAGGAAAGCACGGAGCTGGCTTCCAGAAAATGGATGAGAATGGCGACGGCAATATTTCCCGAAGCGAATGGAAACGCAGTGAAGAAGTCTTCAACCAACTGGATACCAACGCTGATGGGGTGTTAACTCGTGAGGAGTTGAAGCAGGCCAGGCAGAAATATCAGGGCCGGCCCAGCAAGTCGTAGCTGCAGGACCGACGCGGGTTTTCAAGGCTATAGGTGAACCTCTTGAGCGATGACGTACAATGTTGCTCCCTTCCTGCATTGTGCGGCGAAGTGAAGCACCAAGACCACACCTGACCGCTGAGACCGAATCTCCAAGGGGTCCGAGGAGTGGTCCGAAAAATCATGCAATCGTCCCAGGAGGTCACCTTCCTTGACATCCACACCCAGATCAACTGTCGGCTCCCAGATTCCATCTGTGGGACAGGGTATGTAGTCTTCCAGGTTGATTGCCTGAACAAAACGGGGTGGTGACGGCCGGCTGGGATCGATCTTGACGATCTCTCCAGGCAGCAATCGATAGTGCCGCAGCACATTCCGAATCCCTTCGTAGGCATGCAATGTCCCTTTTCGATTGGTCGATTCAGCAAACCCGAATTCCCCGCCAACCGTAATCTTGCCCAGGGCCTCTGCTTCGTCTGTCAACAGACCGGAAGCCATCTGGCTTGAATAGAGCATGACAAAGGGTGTGTCGAACAACTGCGCCACTTTCGCGATCTCAGCTCGCTGCTGCGGGTCTGCTATGGGATGAAAAGATGTGCACAGCGGGAAGCTGGCTTCGTTGCCCCCTGAGTGGATGTCCAGCACCACCTGAACCTGCGGAAAAATGTGAGTCTTGATGAAATTCGAAATGCGATACGAGACTGTTCCGCGAGGGTTTCCCGGAAAAGCCCGATTCATGTTGACGTGGTCTAAAGGCGACTCCCGTAGGTTCGCCACGCAGGCACTCTCACTCAATTGCGGTATGAGGATGACCCTTCCGGACATTTCCTCGGGCGCGAGATCCCGACAGAGCCGCTTGACGGCCACCTGTCCCTCGTATTCGTTCCCGTGAGTCCCACCTATGGCCACCACATTCTTCACGGCAGCCCCCTTCAGACCGTTGATCACTGTCAGCGGAACCAACGAATAGCCCCAGTTGGAATCCAGATGAAAAGCAACCTGGTAGTGATGTTTTCCAGGCTTGGCGAAGTCAATTTCGGAGTGGTTGTAGACCACGCAAACCATGTTCGGCTCCGTTTTGGACTGATCGAACGACGCTGGCTTCCGAAACGATCCGCAGGCCAAAGCGCCGCCGACGGGTTGAGGTGCTAACGTTTCGGAGAACCAGGCAATCGTTGACCAAGATCGAGGGAATCCTGCTGTTAACGATACTCGATCAAGAACTGCCTGTTAGACGGTAGGAGTGTATGGTGCGCAATCGAAGTGTCAAGCCGTTTCTGTGAGCGTTGCCTTTGGTCTCGTCGCCGTCTGACCCCTGACGGTCGTGGTACTACTGCAAGGGCCTTACGCTTCCCTGACTGCGGAGCGCAACAAAGCAATGGAATCCTGAGAATACCGAATCCTTCTGAATCTTAGCAGACGACTGCATTTTTTGTCCGGAATGCTGGAAGCTCCCTTGACCGCAGTGTCCTACCATCGATACTCTAGTCTCGATTCTAATCTTGCCTGATCGGAGCATGGGCTTGTTTTACATCTGTCACGTTCTGAAGAAGGGCCTTCTTTTGTGCGCGCTCTTCTGGACTCTGGTGTTCACTATCCTGGCGACAGATCCCGTCGCTGAAGGCCTGGCAACCACTCCTTCAGTGTCTCTACAAGAAGCCGGCGAACAGCTCTATCTGAAGCATGTCCGACCGCTGTTCGAAGAACGGTGCCAGATGTGCCATACGGGAGAATCGGGCCAGGGAGGGTTCGATCTTTCGACAGCGGAAGGCCTACTCCGAGGCGGCAAGAGAGGTCAGGCCGTTATTCCTGGAAATGCCGGTGGCAGTCTGCTCTACAAGCTGGTGACACACGCCCAGGAACCCGTGATGCCCCAGAAAGCACCCAAGCTTTCGCCGGAAGCCATCGCGCTGATCGAGTTCTGGATCAATGTCGGCGCGCCGACTGGTTCAGCAGCCTCCACCACCTCTTCGACTGCTTCGAACCCGCCAGTGGTCGCTTTGGCGGAAAACGCACTGTCTCCGGCTGTTACTCTCTTCGCTGAGAAGATCCGTCCTATATTGCAGGAGCAATGTCTCGCCTGTCACGGTGGAAAGTTCAAACAGGCTGGCTTGACACTGGCAACACGAGACGGGCTGTTGCGCGGCAGTGACAATGGGCCGGTGGTCGTTCCCGGAAAGGCCGGCGCCAGTCTCCTGCTGAAGAAGCTCCGCCACGAGCATGAACCGGGAATGCCTTACAAAGCTGCCAAGCTTTCCGACGAGCGTTATCGCTCACTTCGTGTCTTGGGTCAATGCGGGAGCGCCGTACGATCGCCCGTTGGATACCACTGCTCCGCAGGCCGTTTCTCAGGAGCAGAAGAGCGATCACTGGGCGTTTCGGGCACCAGTTCGTCCGGCAGTGCCGGAGATCAAGAACAGCGCCTGGGTGCGCAACCCGATCGACGCCTTTGTCGCAGCCAAGCACGAAGAGAGGAAGTTGAAGCCGCTGCCTTCCGCCGACAAGCGGATGTTGCTGCGACGCGTGTCTCTCGATCTGACCGGACTGCCTCCCACACAAGAAGAGATGCGAGCCTTTCTGGGCGACAGGTCGCCTGACGCCTACGAGAAGGTCGTGGATCGTTTGCTGGCCAGTCCGCGCTACGGAGAGCGCTGGGGCCGGCACTGGATGGACATCTGGCGCTATAGCGACTGGTACGGCTTTGGCAGCCAGATTCGCAACAGCCAGCATCACATCTGGCACTGGCGAGACTGGATCATCGAATCGCTCAATCGGGACAAAGGCTATGACCAGATGATCGTGGAGATGCTGGCGGCGGACGAAATCGCCCCGAAAGACTTGGATACAGTGCGGGCCACCGGTTACCTGGCGCGGAGCTGGTATCGCTTCAATCGCAACGTTTGGCTTCAGGACACGGTCGAGCACACAGCGGCCGGTTTCCTGGCAATTACATTGAAGTGCGCGCGTTGCCACGATCACAAATACGATCCCATTGCCCAGGAAGAGTACTACCGCTTCCGTGCCTTCTTCGAACCGTATGATGTGCGGCTCGATCGTGCTCCAGGAGAGGCCGACCTGGCGAAGGACGGTATCCCACGGGTTTATGACGCGGAGCCTCGCGAAGCCACCACGAAAGATCCCTTCCTCCCGGGTATCTTTGCGGAGACGTACCGTTTCATCCGCGGCGACGAGCGGAGCCCGGACAAAGAACATCCCCTGTCTCCCGGCGTGCCGGAAGCCTTGGGCAATCGCAGGGTCGCCCCTCAACCGATCCAGTTGCCCATTGAGGCTTCCTACCCGGCGCGCAGGCCGTATGTTTCAAGGGACTTGCTCGCTCAAGCTCGAAAGGAAGTCGAGCAGGCAGAGGCCAATCTAGTGAAGACCAGGGCCGCTCTGGCAGAGACGCAACGACGCCTGGCCGCCATACCGTCGGATACGCAGGGAGCACCCGTGATTGGCGCCGCAGCTCATCCAGAAGCTCCTGATCCTTCGCGTGTGGGTCCCTCACCCGTCGATTTTGACAAAGAGATCAAGCCGATCTTCGAGAAAAACTGCGTTTCCTGCCACCGAGCAGGAAATGCCAGAAGCGGGCTGGCACTCGATAGCATCGAGTCGATTCGGGAAGGAGGGAAAGTAAATGGGCCGGCGGTCATACCTCGCAAAAGCCAGGAGAGCCCTCTGCTGCTCTACCTTCAGGGCAAAAAGAAGCCAAGAATGCCGTTTGGCAGCGCCCCGCTGCCGGATTCGCAGATTGCCCTGATTCAGAATTGGATTGAGCAACTGCCAGAAGAAAGGCCGCAGGTAGCTCTTCGCAAGGCCGAAGGTGCCTCGGCCCTGGCCGAAAAACAGCTTGCTTCCGCTCAGGCTGCGTTGCCGGCGCTGGAAGCCCGCATTGCTGCGGAAAACGCCAAGTATGCCGAGCCTCCTGATCCGCAGGCGGAACAGCTCGCCAAAGCTGCGCGCCAGGCCGAGCGGCATTTCCAACTTCTCAAAGCCGAGGAGAACCTGCTGAAGGCCCAGCAGAAACTGGCCGAAGCGCTCAGTGCGTCGAATCCCTCGGACGAAAAAGCTGAGAAGGAACGCGATAAGAAGGTAGCAGCCGCACGGAAAGAACTGGAAGCTGCCCAGGCAGCTCTTTCCACTCCCCAGAAGGACTACACACCACTCGGCGAATCGTATCCCAAGACCAGCAGTGGCCGTCGGCTGGCCTTGGCCCGCTGGATCGCAAGCCCAGACAATCCGCTGACGGCACGGGTGGCCGTGAACCACATCTGGATGCGACATTTTGGAAACCCGCTGGTTCCAACGGTGGTCAACTTCGGGCTGAACGGCAAGTCCCCCAGCCACCCGGAACTGCTGGATTGGCTCGCCTGCGAACTTGTGGAAAACGATTGGAGCATGAAGGCTATCCACCGGCTCATGGTCACCAGCAACACCTATCGAATGCAGTCGTCGACAAGCGACCTTCGATACGACAGCCTTCGCCTCGATCCTGAGAACATTTACCTGTGGCGCATGAACCCGCGGCGAATGGAGGGAGAAGCTGTGCGGGACAGCCTGTTGAGCGTTGCAGGCCAGCTCGACACCAGCATGGGCGGGCCGGACCTGGATGAGAGCCAGGCTGAGCATGTCTACCGGCGCAGTTTGTACTTTCGCCATACCCCGGATTCCCAGGCGGTGTTTCTGAAGTTGTTTGATGCGCCCGATCCGACCGATTGCTACAAGCGCGACGAAAGCATCGTTCCCCAGCAGGCGCTGGCGTTGGCCAACAGCAAACTGAGCCGAGTCCAGTCTCGTCTGCTGGCCAGGAAAATAGCGGGCGCGCAGAAAGAGCCGATGAGAGATTCCGCGTTCGTTCAGACAGTCTTTGAGAGAATCCTGGGGCGACTGCCGACCTCAAAAGAGCAGGCCGAAAGTGAGAGCTTTCTGCGCGAACAAACGAGTCTTTTTCAAAGCCCCGGGAAGCTCACGGCACTGCCCGGCGGGACAGCTAGCGAAGTCCCTCCCGCGACGGAGCCAGCAGTTCGAGCAAAGGAAAATCTGGTTCACGTCCTGTTCAGCCATAATGACTTTGTTACAGTTCGCTAACGCAGGCTTTCTTCTGAGAGTGAACCAGGATTGTTTTACAGCTTCAGCTGTTCTGAGGAGCCGTTTATGTCATACGAACTGCCACTGATTCGACAAACCAGTTGCTGCGGCCGGGTGAATCGTCGTGTCTTTCTAGCCGACTGCGGCATGGGGTTTACGGGCCTCGTGCTGGGAGCAATGCTAAATCGTGACGGGATTATGCGGGCCGACGCTCACGGTGAATGGCTCCCACCCGACGGAACACCACATTTCGCTCCCAAAGCCAAGAGTGTCATCTGGCTTTTCATGCTGGGTGGAGTAAGCCACATCGAGTCCTTTGATCCGAAGCCCATGGTGAACAAGTACGCTGGGAAGACCATCGATGAGACTCCGTACAAGGCTGTCCTGGACTCTCCCTTTACCAAAAAAAATGTGGTTGAATTTGTCGCCGGCCAGCGGAAGCTGATGACGAAGCTTTTCCCCCTGCAGGTGGGCCACCGGAAGCACGGCCAGAGTGGCATCGAGGTCAGTGACTGGTGGCCGCACGTGGGAGATTGCGTTGACGATCTGGCCATTATCCGCTCGGTATGGACCACTGACAACGACCACGCTGCGCAGCTGCAGTTTCATACTGGACGCCATGTGTTCCAGGGCCTCTTTCCATCTATGGGATCCTGGGTCCATTATGGACTCGGCGCTCTGAACGAAAACTTGCCCCAGTTCATCGTTCTGGGTGAGATGCCGAGCCCCTGCTGCGGCGGCACGGCGACGGTCAGCGCCAACTATCTGGGTCCGGAGCACAGCGGTGTTCAACTGGAAGTCGATCCGGCCCGTCCCCTGCCTTTTGCCCAGCCAGGACCCGACGTCTATAAGGAAGAACAGGTCCGCGAATTTCAGTTTCTCGAGCGCCTCAATCAGTTAGCGGGTGTCCAGTATCCAGACGATCCCTCCTTGAGGGCCCGCGTTAAATCCTATGAGCTCGCGTTTCGCATGCAGACCGCCGTTCCGGAGCTCTTCCGGTTCTCGGAAGAAACACCTGAGACACAAAAGCTCTATGGTCTGGACCAGAAGGAAACCAAGGAATTCGGCCAACAGTGCCTCACGGCACGCCGGCTCGTAGAAAGAGGTGTCCGATTTGTGCAGATCTTCCACGGAGGCGGAAAAAACCGTTGGGACGCGCATTCCGAGCTTCGGAAGAACCACACCGAGCTTTGCGCAGAAGTGGATAAACCGATTGCCGGGCTGGTGAGGGATTTAAAACAGCGAGGTCTCTTGGACGAAACGGTCGTGGTCTGGGCCACTGAATTCGGGCGCACACCGGGCGTGGAAGGAGAAAACGGAGGCCGGGACCACCATCCCTTCGGCTTTTCAGTCTGGATGGCTGGCGGAGGGATCAAGGGAGGCATCGCCCACGGAGCAACCGACGAGCTGGGTTTCCATGCCGTCGAGGACCGCCACTACGTCACGGACATCCATGCCACGGTGCTGCGCCAGTTAGGACTCGACCCGCGCAAACTTGAAGTCCCGGGCCAGAAGCGGCTGGAAATAGACTTCGGTGTGCCGATAGGGCAGATCCTCGCATGACCACCGAGCTTCCAGAGAGATCGAACCGAGTACAACTGAAGGACGCAAGTGAGATTTCCTGCCGGCTATTCGTATCACAGCCGATTTGTTACTGAAGCTGAAGACAGCTGATCGTCGATGACGCAGGCAAGTGCCTTTCGAGACTGCCATGGCTCGACAGCAAGCTTCTCAAAGCCGCGCAGCCGGCGAACGTTACTCGGGGGCGCCGCGCAACTTGCCTCCCAGGAACTGAGACAGGATCTCCCCAGTAATCAGTTTCGCAATCACCCCGTAATACCCGCTGTTCTCGCCATTCGTCATGATCACATAGCCAGATTTCCGTTCTACCGATGCTGCGACAAAGCATGAATAGCCCGGATTACCTCCGCCATGCCTGAGAAAGTTACCCTTCTCTGTGTGGTTTATCTCCCACCCCAGAGCCCATGAACTGTCAGCAGTTCGTTTGACCTGCGGACGGAGCATTTCCTCAAGACTTTCTCTCTTGAGTCGAAACGCATCACTGGGTTTCGGGTTGATGACTTCGATTAGAAATCTCGAGTAGTCTGTCGGCGTCGTGCACAGTCCGCCTACCATCCCATATCTCGCCACAGAGGCCCCGGTCGGTTTCCTGCTGATCACCGATGGTTTTCCCTCCTCATCATGCCCTCGCGCCATATGGGCTTCAATTGTGTCATTCCAAAGGTAACCGCTAGAAGCCATTCCAAACGGCACCAAAACGTTGGCTTTCATGTACGCGTCTATAGAAGGTTCTGTCGCGCAAACCTCGAGGCCTGCCTCGAACGTACCGCAGTCCTTTGGGTTCTTTAGACCACCCATCAAATGCGTCACGACCGATTGCAAATAACTGTAACCCTCACCGGAATAAGACCACTTTTCGCCAGGCGTGAAATGGATTTTCAAGGGCTCCTTTTCTGACCGGAAGTTTGGAAAACCACTGGTATGAGAAAGCACATGACGGGCAGTAATGAGGTCTAGCCGCGGATCACCCTCTAGAAACCGCTCCGAGGTGTACTTGGTCAGAGGCGTATCGAGATCCATTACGCCCTTTTCACACAGTTTCATCACAGCATAGGCAAACACCGGCTTGCTTGTGGACGCCGCTTCAAACACGGTGTCACTATCAACAGGTTCTTTCGACGCGTTGTCTTTGACGCCAAACCCTCGACTCCAAAACAGTTTCGCGTCTCTGATGATGGCGATGGAGAGCCCTGGAACTCTGGCTTCTTCCATCAGTTTTGGAATCTGTTTCTCCAACTCAGCAATCAAGGCTTTCCAAGGGGTGCCGTCCTCTAATTCGGCAGATTTCTGATTCCCTTGTGAACATGCAACAAAGGGCAGAAGAGAAAAAGCAAGAGCGGCTCGACTGCTCTCTACCAGAAATGCTCTTCGTCGCATACGATGAGACATAGTCGTGATCTCAGGGCCATGATGGAATTCAAGTAGATTTTTGACGATTGCTGTTGCACCAGTCCAGGTTGAGTCGGTGTGGCCGCGGAACCACCAGCGTAGGTTCGTTTCGCGAACTAACACGTCAATTGCCGCGAGGAGGTCTGCCAACCCCCGCCCGGTGGTTTGTGGGAGTGCGGCTCATGGACGGCGCTCGACGGAAGGGTTAGGCCTCCGTAACCGGGGCGAAATCTCGGGCGCGTTGTTCATGCTCGGTGGCCCTCGGTTCTTGGGGTTTCGTTGCTGACTTTGAACGCGCTGGCGCGCTCCAACTCGATGGGACGCACCTCATTCGTCAGCCCGCATGCCAGGCACGGGTTTTCTGCGGCCAACGCTGCTGCGTCTTCCAGGCTGCTGGCCACCAAGAACCAGTAGCCACCGATGACTTCCTTGGTTTCGGCGAAGGGGCCGTCGGTCACGCCACTTCGTGACACGAGCTTCGCCTGCGTGGCAAGGCGATGACCGGCCTTAATCTTTCCCTCGCGCACGAGCCGGTCGTACCAGACGTAGAAGGCGTCGATGGCCTTCTGTATCTCTTCCGGCGACTTGTCGCGGTCCCACTGGCCGCGGGAAATGACGAGGAACTCGGTTTGTGATGTCTCTTCAGGCATGGCTACCTCCGCTGATTCTACGGCTCGCCCTTGTGGAGATTGTGAGGCCTAACGGTTGAAATCACCGGCCTGGGCGGCCCTTGCGCAGGTCCGATGGATTGATGGTTAGCTCGCTCAGGGTCTTGTCGCACTGGCGCCAATCATAAGCCACAGGCATCGAGAAACGCGAACCATGTCACTCAAACGACCTTCCCATTGATGGCAAGCCCATCGCCCTGCGCCAAATTGTAACTTGTCCAATGTGATACGCCGTATGCCCTGCAAGCACTTGCGTTAACGCGTGGCGAATCGTTGGGAAAATGACGCGATACGATTCTACGGGAAACGGTTCATCCAAGCGAGAATCATCCAGCTGATCGACGGCTTGGGTGATTCGAGACTGGGCATCGCCCAGCATTGCCAGAGCGTGGTTTTTCGTTTCATACAGGCTGGCATCAGCGACCGGCACACTGCCAGTACCGAAACGCCTGGCCCAGTCATTTGGCAACCATTCCGGTAGTCCGATTGCGCCGCCCAACTATTTGACACGTATACGTCAGGTGACCGATGACCCAAGCTGGGTGATTCATGATCCCGTTTGGTTGCGCGACCATGTCAGCCGCCGCAACGTCTGCAACTTGTTCGCGCAGGAAGTCGAGGCAATAGACAAAACTGTGCAGGACAGGTTTCATTGTCATGGCACGCATCCGTTCAGGCACAAACGATTACTAGCTCCCCGGCCTACCCACTGACGGGTTTAGCTGCGCTTTCAGCACCGACCGATCGCAGCCCCAGCGCGCATGACGGTGGTACCCCCGAGTGCCGCCTGAAGCGCCTGCCACCGGCCTCCGTTCACTCTTTCTCCCCAATCACGCAAAGGACTGGTGGAGCGAAGAGGATCGCGTTCTCGTTTCTCTCTTGCTCCTGCCACCAATGTTCATACTGGGCCAGTTCCGCGCGAGTCAGATACTTCTTGTGGACCAGCGTCGGCAAATAAAGCCTCTGGAATGCTGCCAGCCAGCGCCATACTGGCGAACCTGGCCTGCCCACCTGGCAGAGCGGTTCCACCCGAGTCACTCTAAGACCGGTCGCGGCAAAGAGCGCAGGCAGCCTTCCGGCCACATCGAGGGAACCTCCAGCGTCAGCGAAGCTGTCGAAGACCGCCTTGAACACTTTCCTGAAGAGCGGCGTGCTGGGTTCAGTGCGAATGGCCAGGTAGTTCCAGTAGTCCATCACGGCCAACGTTGCTCCTGCCCTCAGAGCTGAGGCGACCTGCCGCACCAGCGTTTCCGGGTCGGGTAGAAAGCAGAACAGCCAGCGGGCGAACACTCCATCAGGATTCCACGCGGAGAGATCGAAGCGAGACACATCCGCCGTGACCAGTTCGAGATTCGCTGATCCCTCTCCGCCTGGCTACGGCCCGCAGAGTATCCGTCGCGACAGTCGATGAATCTACTGCGACAACACGACCCGATGCTCCAACCACACCCACCAGGTCAAGCGACGTGAAGCCCGGTCCGCTGCCCAGATCGACAATGGTCTGACCTGCCCTGAAGCCGGCGAGCTTCCATACTCCCTCTGTCTGATCGCGCCAGGTCTCGTGTTGCTGCTCCAGCCGCCGAACCTCGGCCGGCTCCATCCCGAGCAGGTATTCCTGATTCGCAGCCATCCTGATCACCCAGAGCCTTGGACAACTCCGCCACGGACCGTTGCCGCCTCGATCAAACGCCACGCCTGAGCAATCCAGGGACGCCGGCATACCTTCCGATCAGGCCTCGGGGAAGGCTTATTTGGCCGGAATCCCAAGTACTCTCGCTGTCTCCAAGGGTAGTTGAAGAAAAAAAATCATGCCCGGTGATCGATTTTGCCATTCCTTCGCACAGGTATAGGTGAAGCGACAAACACCAGTCGCCAAATCAAACACACGAAGGAGAACCAAATGAATCCCACCAATCAATCAACCATGCTGGAACCAATGGAAGCCACCAAGTCTGAGAGGCTTCGGCCATTCGCCGAGGACAGCAAACACTGCAGGAGTGACACAAGCGAATCGGCCTCGTCGTTTTGCCAGGGCAACTCAAACATTGGCGCTGACCCTGACGCTCTCAGCCGTCTTGGGGAGCGCACTCGCGCCCAGCACGGGCCTCGCCGATGACGAGGAAAAAGAGAATCGTCCCACCGACACGGCGTAAGGATCCTCAAATTTGACGTAGCGGAGAATGCGAAGCGCTTCATCTTCGATGACACACCACTGGTAGACAATGGGGCTGGCAAAAAGGTGCCCGGCTACGCTAACGAATTCATTACCGAAGGTTACATCTATCCCTACGGCACGCTGGTTGCCGGCAACGGGGTTCTGGCCGATGGCAGCCCCGAGTTTCCAGAGAAAGTTTTGGGTCGGTGGACCTGCCGCGGCTGGCACGTGGGAGAGGGTGCATTGACGAAAACGGGGCCGTGGGTCATCACCCATCAACTTTATGATTTTGGCAAGACCGCTGGCAACGTGACGCTCACCACCGACGGCCTCGAGCTTGTCGACGTAGACGTTCCGATCCGACGGGCCATCATTGGCGGAACGGGACCTTTCGCACTGGCCAGAGGTGAAGCAATCCAGACCATGCTGGGCTTTAACCAGCTCGAGGGAGTGAATCTCCGGTTTGTCCTCAAGGTGAAGCAGTGATGGAGATTTGACGCTGAATGGTCGCAGGGAGCACAGGGCGTCTCCCTTGAATGGTCCATCCCGGGCGGTTTCATCTGGATAAAGACTGCGATGAGACCGCCTGCTGCTGCGGGTGAACCCATCAAAATGACAAATGGAAGGAGAAGCTATGAGTGCTAAACGGATATTCGGTTTTCTGACCCTCATGCTGTGGGGTCTCAAATCACAGCTCGGGGAGATGTTGTCACGGAGTGGAATCGGGCGGCGCTCGACGCTATCCGCGCGCAAAATACACCGCCGACGGCAGCTTCAAGACACCTGGCGATCTTGCACGCTGCTGTCTACGATGCAGTGAACGGAATTCGTCGTACACACATGCCCTTCAGGATCACCGGCAAGGTGCCAGCCAGTGCTTCAGTCGAGAGTGCTGCCGTCGCTGCCGCTCGTGCCATTCTCGTGAACTTTTACCCCATGCTTCAGCCCAGCCTGGATGAGCTGCAATCACGTCTGTTGGCAGGCATTCCCGATGGGCCGCAGAAGATGCGCGGCTTTCGCTGGGGCGAAACTGTCGCCGCCGCCATCCTCCAGTGGCGAAGCACCGATGGGTCGAGTCAGATTGTTAATTACACTCCCGGAAGCCAGCCGGGGCAATGGCGGCCTACCCTGTCGTTTGGAGGAATCGTTCGACCGGCGCTGGCGCCACACTGGGGGCAAGTGACACCCTTTGCGGTGGCCAGCGGATCGCAGTTTCGCCCACCGCCCCCGCCGGCTCTCGGCAGCACCCGATACGCGTTCGAAGTCAACAGGGTGAAAGCTGTGGGCGCGGCTGACAGTACGTTGCGCACTGCGGAACAGACCGAGATCGCGAGATTCTGGGGATATGGGCCGGGTAGCGCCACGCCTCCTGGTCACTGGAATGAGATCGCGCAGGCAGTGATTCGCGACCGTGGCACAACGCTGGAGGAAAACGCACGTTTGTTTGCGCTGCTCAACATTGCCTTGGCCGATGCCGCCATCGTCTGTTGGGAGGGGAAGTATCTTTACAACTTCTGGCGTCCGATCACTGCCATTCAGGAAGCCGACACCGACGGGAATCCACTCACTGAGGCAGATCCAGGCTGGATGCCGCTGCTCCCAACACCTCCGTTCCCCGAATATACTTCCGGGCACAGCACGTTCAGCGGAGCCGCCGCAACGGTTCTGGCATACTTTTTCGGCTCGGACCGAATCGCTTTTGCTGTGGGTTCTGACGATCTCCCTGGTGTTCAGCGCTCCTACGCGTCGTTCTCCGAGGCCGCGTTGGAGAGCGGCCTGAGCCGTATCTACGGAGGCATCCATTTCCCGTCAGCCAACTTGCACGGCTTGAGTTGCGGTGCTGCGATCGGCACGCACGTCTCTTGGCATTTCCTCAGGCCGAAACAGAACCAATCGCGCCAGCGAGCCTCGTATTCAGATGATGCGTCACCGTATTTTTGAAACTTCAGTACTTAGCCAGCCAGGCCTACCTGCTTCAGCAACGACTGGTAGCAGGGCGTGGTGTGGAGGGAAACGAACATCGGCTCTACTTTGAGGAAGACGAGGTTGCCGGAGCGTTTCTGATAAACGATCGTCAGCCACTTGCAAGCCTGGTCGGTTTGTCCCAGACCGCCATGGGCCAGCGCCAGGCTCCAGGCAGCGTCGTCCTGCCCGCCCTTCCACCGCTTCTCCAGCTCCGCCATCACCTTTAGGGCCTGCTCCTTTCTACCCAAAGTCGCATAGGCAACCGCCAGGTATGCTGGCCCCCAGCCGTCCCCGGTCGGAACTGCTTCTAACTCGACGAGGGCTTGGTCCCGTCTACCGCTCAGCAGATAGGCTTGTCCAAGCGACGAACGCGCAAAGGTATAGCCGGGATCCAAGTGGAGCGCGGTCTGGAAGTGCTCAATCGCCTGGTCATACTGGCGGAGATAGAGGTAGACGTGGGCAAGGCTATGGTACGTGAGGGCGGCGCGAGGATCCTGCTGAATGGCGTGCTTGAACTGCTGGAGGGCTTCTTCAAACCTGCCCACCCGCGTCAACAGCCAACCGTATTCGTAGCGGGCCTGGCTGTTTCCAGGGTTGAGTTCAATGGCTCGTTTGAAGGCATGTTCCGCCCCTCTCCAATCCCATTCGAGTACCTCATGGAGGAGCCCCTTGACCCCATGCGCATCCGAAAGATTCGGATCATGCTGCAATGCCTTGGCGATAGCCTCTCTGCCCGCCGCAGTCGCCTCTTCCCGAGTTAGCAGGGGCGTAAATCCCCCCAGGAGCGTACAGACTCTCGCCAGCTCGGCGTAGGCTGGCGCAAAGCTGGGGTCCAGCGCCGTCGCCTGACGGAAGGTGTCGGCCGCCTGCTGCCAGTCCTCCCAGGAGTCCTTGTAACGCAACTGCATGCCCTTGAGATAGAGCCGGTAGGCCTCGGGCACAACCGACGGAGCCTGGTGAAGGTAGGTTTGATCGTCCTGGGCGAGTTTGATCCGGATTTCCCTGGAGATGGCCAAGGCCACTTCCCGCTGCAAGGCCAGTACGCTGTGGCTTTCCCGGTCGTACTTGTGAGCCCAAAGCGTCTGATCGGTCCGCCCGTCCACCAGGCTGACACCGATCCGAACCTGATGCCCGTCCGTCAACACGGAACCTTCGACGACTGCATCCACGCCCAGTTCGCGAGCAATCTCGGGGATCGGCCTGCGGATACTTTTGTACTGCATGGCCGAGGTTCGCGAGATGACATGCAGCGCCTCGATCTGGGCCAGGTCGGCGATCAACGCGTCGGTCATGCCGTCGGCAAAGTAGCCCTGATCCTGACTGGGGCTCAGGTCTGCGAATGGCAACACTGCAACGGACGCGACAGACGCCTCGACACGGCGAGCGAGCCAGTAGTACGCCGTCGCTGCCAGCAGCAAACCAACAAGGGAACCGCTCCAAACAGCCAGGCGTGTCGGCGCAGTCTGGCCGGGAAAATCCGGCGCCCGGCGCCTCTAGCCCTTTCCGGATCGTCTCTCAGAATCTTGAGATCCCGCACGAGCTCCTGAGTGTTGCCATAGCGGTTCTGCGGGTCCCGGGCCAGCGTCTTCGACACAATTCGTTCGAGCTCGTGCGGCACATCCGAACGGGATCTGGCTATCGGAGCCGGGTCCCGACTGGTAATGGAGTGCAGAACCGCTGCAACGTCCCCACGGAAGGGCGGCTGACCAGTGAACATTTCGTAAAGCACCGCTCCCAGCGACCAGATATCAGAGCGGCGATCGACACCTCTTCCCAGGACCTGTTCGGGTGACATGTAGGCCGGAGTCCCAGGCACCACCGGCGCCTGCGTCAGGTCGACGCCCGTCATCTTGGCTACACCGAAATCCAGCAGTTTCACGACGCCGTCGCGGGTGACCATAACGTTGGCAGGCTTAATATCGCGATGAACGATGCCTGCCGCGTGAGCATGCTCCAGCCCTTGCGCCATCTGAAGGGCAATGTCGACGGCTTCCTGAGCGGGCAGCGGACCGTGCCGCACTTTCTCGCTGAGCGTTTCTCCGTCGTACCAGGCCATGGCGATGAAGAGTTGTCCCTCGGCTGTCTCCCCGATCTCATGAATGGTGCAGATGTTGGGGTGCTCCAAAGCAGCCGCGGCCCGGGCTTCCAGCAGGAAGCGTTCTTTGGCAGCAGGGTCAAGGTTGAGGTGTGGATTGAGGAACTTCAGCGCGACGGTGCGGTTGAGTCGCGAGTCATGGGCCTTGTAGACCACGCCCATGCCGCCCTCACCGATAATGGCGGTCAGCCGGTAGACGCCAATCTGCCGCCCCAGCCTGGGCCCGGCTGGCGATTCGGCGGTCTCCGGGCGCAACAATTCTGCCGCTCCATCGAGCGCATTCTTGATGAGGTTCTCGTTACCTTCCCAGGCGAGCAGGGACTCCACTTCTTGACGTAGCTCCAGGTCCTCCTTGCACACCTGGTCCAACAGGGCCGCGCGCTCCTGGGGGGCGCGGCCCGCAACCAGATCAAAAACTTCCTGGACTTTCTGCCAACGTTCCTGAGTCATGAGAGCACTGGCCATGGCAAGTGACCCGTGACGGGTACCGGTTCGAGCGATCGCCGTGGTTACGACGGCCTGCTCAGGGGAAGTTGCTACTTGCTTTTCTGGCTCATTTCGCGGTTCAGCCAGGCTTCGGCAATCCGTACCTCGCGGCCGACCGTCGCCACTGAGATGCCCACCTCCTGGGCGATCTCTTCCGTGGTGAGCCCTCCAAAATAGCGCATTTCGACGATCCGGCACTTTCGCTCATCCATAGATGCCAGACTACTAAGTGCCTCATCCAGCGCCACAAGTTGAGAGGCTCGCTCCGGCGAATAAACAACCACTTCATCGAGTGAGACCTTCTGCTCCGGTCCGCCACGCTTGGCCGTCGCGCGACGGCGCGCATGCTCGACGAGAATCTGTCGCATCAGCCGCGAGGCGATGCCGAAAAAGTGCGTCCGACTCTCCCACTCCGGATTATCCTGGTCAATGAGCCGCAGGTAAGCTTCGTGAATGAGCGCCGTCGGCTGCAAAGTGTGACCGGGCCGTTCCCTCCGCAGCCAGCTCGCCCCCAGCTTGCGGAGTTCCTCATACACCACCGGCATCAGTTGGTTCAGGGCGGCCTGGTCACCCTGGCGCCAATCCAGCAGTAGCTGCGTGACATTCTTCGACAACCTGGGCATAAGTCCTTCCTCAAGGCGGATAACTGGAGAAACCGCTTCGGGCCTCTCAACCTGCAAGGTCCCTCGTTAGGCCCGCCCGGGCCGAAGTGGTTATTAAGGCAATATGCCACAGATCTAATGTCGTTCACAAATGCCAACCTGGTACACTCGGGAACGGTCCGTCGAGCGACAGACACGGCTGCTCCTGCGGCCGCCAAGCGTCTGGCTTGACGGCGCCCCTCGAGCCACAGAGTGTCACTATTATTTGCAAACATCACTAGCTCAGGAACTTCACTGGTTGCGAATCCACGTCATTAGCGCCCATACGCAGCGCCAGTTGGGCCAGGTCCTGCTCAGGAGCCGTTGATTGGAGGATGGCCACTGTCTGAGTGCAACGGCTAGGAGGTCCAGTCTTGAATCGTACAGGCCGAGGAGGAATGCTCGGTACGGGGCTACCAGCGGCTCAGCGCTGGCTGACATATCGTGCGAGAAGTGAACTCGTGTCCATCGTCACCTGTTCACTGTGGAGTGAGCAAAACAGTAAAGGGACGCGCGAGTTCGGACATAAATTCGATTGTTCGCGATGGCAGGTGTGGCATAGCACTCTTCTCCCAGGTCGTTGACACTAAGGATATTCCACTCCGCGCCGGCTTTGAGAACCGTCACCTTTCCTGTCTGGCTCGCGACTACGATCTTGTCATCCGCCCCTACCGGCGAGGCGTAATACGGATCAATTGCACCCTCCAGCCGCCCCTGCTTGAGGACTTCGCCCGTTTCAGCATTCAGGCTCGTCAGAATGCCGCCATCGCGCACCATGTAGAGGATATCCTTGTAAAGCAGCGTGGATGACACATAGGGCAACGACTTCATGTAGCGCCAGCGCATGCCGGTCCGGGTAACATCTCCGCTCCCGCCGAGATGAACAGCAACCAGACCGCCACTGGTCTTGACAGCTTCAAAGGCCTTGTTCCACTCACTAGCATCCACAACACCGTCGTTGTTGCCATAGCCGCGATCAAGGCTCGTCACAAGTCGCGCCATGCCAGCGTTCCCCATTTCGTCAGGCGATAAGCGGCCGTCCTTATTCTTGTCGGCGGGCAACATTTGGTCGAAAGGTGGTGGGGAGTCACCGGCAGGCTCGCAGATGTACAGAAGGTTGCGATTGAGTACCGGAGTCGACACTGGTGCATTAGTCAACCCTCGAGCCCACCACAGTCGCTCTCCGGTCATGGCCGAGTAGCCAGTCAACTCAAGCGCTCCAGCGACGACGACCTGTACGGGACCTTCACCCGGCCTGTGAGCAACTGGGGTTGAGTAGCCACCCAGAAAGCCACTCGCCCTTTCAGCCCGCCAGCGGAGAACGCCGTCTTTCGTGTCAAACGCGGCTAGATATGAATCTTCGAGCTGATCCACCAGGACAAACAGATTGCCGTCTACAACGATCGGCGATGCGGTAACCCCATGGACACTCTTGAAAGGACCGAGACTGACTCTCCACCTTTCCTGCCCATCGACTCCGAACGCGATCAGGCCGGTCTCCGGAAAGAAGACATAGACATTCTTGCCGTCGGTGACCGGGCTTGGAGTCGACGCATCATTAGGAGGAGTCACATGCTCCACTCGGTTTTTGACGATGCCCTTCTGCCAAAGCAGTTTTCCAGTCGGGGCATCAAGGCATAGCACCTGCAAGGTCTCTTTCTCGGAAGCCGTCAGGAATACGCGATTACCTGCCACAATCGGGGAAGAATTCCCCAAAGGGACTGCAATCTTCCACAAGACATTTTCCTTCACGCCAAACTTCACAGGCAGATTGCTGGCATCCGAAACGCCAGAACCGTTGGGGCCGCGGAACTGCGGCCAGTCGCTGGCCAACAGAGGTTCGCAGGTGAGCCAGCACACGATGAAGATACCCTGAAGACAGGCTAAGAAATGGGTCATTGGCTGAGTTCTCCCTCCTGAGCAAGCAGGTAGACTGTCTAATGCACGGGGCACGAAACGGCTGGCCAAACTGGCTACTGCTCCGCAGGTGCCCTGGTCAACCGAGAGCCCTACCTCGGACCGGTGGCACCGAGATGATCTTATAACTTCAGGCCCTGGCATGCCAGAGGGGAGACAACCGAGGAAGCTTGCTCAAAGACGGCTTCCGCGCTCCGATGGCACGAGAATCTCTCGCGCAAGTCTGATCGGAATTGCCCGTGGGCGAATCGATTGGCAACCGCCTGGCCGCTGTTGTTGGTATTATCAAACCTCCTCTCGAGTTATCGGATGGTAGAAACTGCCTAAAGAATGGTCTTCACTACGTAGATAACCCTTAGACCAACGAAAGGAGGTTTCTTCAAATGCCTTGCCCATCGACTGTATATGGAGGCGGCCGAGACAATGATCGGCATTGGCACAATTGGCTCGGAAACATCAGCTACCTTGTTCCGGGCTATTTCCAGCCATCCAGCAGACAAGACCTCGTTTGGATTCTTCAGCAGGCTGAAACTCAAGGCAAGAAACTAAAGGCTGTGGGGAGTGGTTGGTCGTTCGAGGATTGCGCCGTATCGGAGGACCACCGTCAAGCCAGTAGCTTGGAGACTACCTCTCCCTCTACGTCAGTCAGGCGGAAGTCTCTACCCATATGGCGATAGGTTAACCGCTTGTGATCGAGGCCCAGGCAATGAAGGATTGTGGCGTGGAGGTCGTGGACGTGGACCCTGTCTTCAACGACGTTGAAACCGAGGTCATCAGTCTTGCCCACGACCTGGCCCGGCTTGATTCCGCCTCCAGCCATCCACATGGTGAAGGCATTGGGATGATGGTCGCGGCCCCAGCTCTCTCCGGCAATGCCCAAAGTCTGAATCAAAGGCGTGCGGCCAAACTCGCTTCCCCAGATGACCAGAGTGCTTTCCAGCAGGCCGCGCTGCTTCAGATCTTTCAGCAAGGCAGCCGTGGGCTGATCCGTGATGGCACAGTTCTTCATTAACTTCTTGTTCAGGTCGGAATGATCATCCCAGGTGGGGTGCATGAGCTGGATGAACCTCACCCCGCGCTCGATCATCCGCCTTGCCAGGAGACAGTTGGTAGCGAATGGATGGGTCGGCTCCTTGTTAACACCGTACATCTCCAGGGTGCTAGGCGACTCCTTGGAAAAATCCAGGAGCTCCGGGGCAGCCGATTGCATTCGAAACGCCAACTCATAAGAAGCGATGCGCGATGCAATCTCAATGTCACCGGCGCGGATGAAATTCTGCTGGTTTAGGTCGCGAATGGCGTCGAGGGTCATCCGCTGGTCCTCGGCATCGATTCCGGGAATATTCGAAAGATGGAGCACGGGATCTCCCGAGTTTCGAAACGGGACACCCTGGTAAACAGAGGGCAGAAAGCCGTTGGCCCAGTTTCCACTCCCCGCACCGGGAGAACCACCTCCGGAAGTCAGGGCGACGAAGCCGGGAAGATTCTGCGACTCGCTTCCCAGACCATACGTCACCCAGGCGCCCATGGAAGGGCGTCCCAGCAGGCTGGTTCCCGAAGTCATCATCAGCTGCCCCGGATGATGGTTAAACTGGTCGGTCACCATCGATCGGATCATGCAAATGTCGTCGGCACAGTCAGCCGTGAAAGGCAGATAGTCCGAGAATTCCATGCCGCACCGCCCGTGACGAGTGAAGACTCGCGGGCTGGACCAGACTTTGGCGTCGGGCTTGATGAAGGCGAGTTTCAGATCTTTGGTCATCGAAGCCGGCAAGGACTGGCCGTCGTACTTCCCAAGTCCAGGTTTGGGATCGAACAGATCAAGCTGGCTGGGTCCTCCCTCCATGAACAGGAAGATCACATTCTTTGCCTTGGGAGCGAAGTGGGTGGCTTTGGGCTGTAAGAGATTAATTCTGGAAGGGAGTCCACAGAGACAGCCGTCCGTCCCTCCCTCTCCATCAAATGCCAGAGAGCAATCGTCCCCAGCCCGCCGGCACATTGTTCGAGAAAACTTCGACGGCTCTGTATCCGCTGAAACTCCCTGAAATTCATGATTACCCCCGCGTAATGAATTCCTCCAGATTGAGGAGCACTCGACTGATCCCAATCCAGATGGCTGCGTCGACGGGATCGACTCCATCGAGCGTCTTCGAAGGAAAAGTCTTTTCAATCGAGTCAGGCTTGCGCAAGACCATCTCTTTCCGCTGCTGGAGGTACTGAAACATTCGTTCCTTTTCCTCGGGTCGAGGAGCCCGCCCAAGACATAATCGATAGGCGTGGTCGAGACGTTCTCCAGCGTCTCCGGTCGTTTCCTGCAGGAGGCGCACCGCCAAGGCCTGTGCCGCTTCAAAGAAAACGGGATCATTCAACAGAGTCAAAGCTTGCAGCGGAGTTGTCGATCGATCACGGCGAGGACAGGAATTCAGCGAGTCTGGCGCGTCAAAGGTGACCAATCCCGGATACGGGTAGCGCCTCTGGAACAGAATGTAGAGTCCGCGGCGATAGCGCTCGGCGCCTTCGCTTTCTTTCCACTTCAGAACCACACCCGCTGGCTGTGGAGGTCGGATGCTTTTCCCGCCAATTGCCGGGTTCAGCAGACCGCTTGCGGCTAGGGTCACATCCCGGATCAGTTCCGCGGGAAGGCGGAGACGAGTTTGCCGGGCCAGCAGCTTGTTGTCCGGGTCTTTGGACTCCAGATCTTTGCGCGTGTTGGAAGATTGCCGATAGGTCGCCGATTCCACGATCAGCTTATGCATTCTTTTGACGTTCCATCGGTTAGACACGAATTCAACAGCCAGCCAGTCGAGCAACTCGGGATGAGTCGGGGGACTCGACCGAAGGCCGAAGTCCTGCGGCGTATCGACGAGACCTCTCCCGAAAAATTCCTGCCAGACACGATTCATGGTGACCCGCGCTGTGAGCGGATTATCGCGGGAAACGAGCCAGCGCGCCAGTGTGAGGCGCGACGGGTGCGGATCCGTGGGGAGACGAGGCAACACCGCTGGCGCCGCAGGCTGCACTTCAACTCCCGGCGTCAGGAAGTTGCCTCGAATCAGGACGTGTGTCTTTGGAGGACGAGGATTTTCTCCGATCGTCTGGGCCTCGGTCAAAGCTGGATACTCCTCCGCCAAGGCATTCAACCGAGTGTTCAATTCCTTGAATCCTGAGCTCCGGATGAATTGGTCAGTGAGAATCTTTTTCTGCTTCGCGGTTCGCTTCTCGGGCGGCAGCATCAGGGTTTCCTCGCCGCTGTCAGTCTTGACCTGTACCAGATTCAACTGATAGTCGGAGACGAGATCCACTCCCGGATGCGCGGCCGCCTCTCTCAGTTTCTTCTCCCACTCCACCTGCAGCTCAGCCACCTTGAATTCTTCCAGAAGGGTGGCCCGTTTCTTCTCGTATTCCGGCTGGCGGCGCAGGAAAGGTCCCCGTTCTGCCGGCAAAGGAGCCTCCAGATCAATCTCCTTGGCGGTGTTGAAGAAAGCGGCAAGTTGATAGAACTCCTTCTGACTGATGGGATCATATTTGTGATCATGGCAGCGGGCGCAGCCGAGCGTCAGGCCCAACCACACGCTTCCTGTGGTTGCGGTTCGATCAAGCACCTGTTCTGTTCGAAATTCCTCCCGATTCACGCCGCCCTCACGGTTAGTGAGTGTATTTCGGTGGAATCCAGTTGCCACCTTCTGTTCAAGAGTCGCGTCGGGTAGAAGATCTCCGGCGAGTTGTTCGATCGTAAACTGGTCGAACGGCATGTTACGATTCAGGGCATCAATCACCCAATGGCGCCAACGCCAGGCATTGGGGCGGATACGATCCTCTTCATAACCATCGCTGTCTCCATAACGAGCCAGATCGAGCCAGGACCGCGCCCACTTTTCGCCGTAGTGGGGCGAGGCGAGCAGTCGATCAACCAGCCGTTCGTAGGCATCCGGCCGGTTGTCGGCTGCAAATTCGTCCACCTCTTCCGGTGTGGGAGGCAGACCAATCAGGTCGAGACTCAAACGCCGAATCAGCGTCTCTCGATCTGCTTCGGCCGAGGGTGTGATGCGCTCCTTCTCGAGGCGGGCCAAAACGAAATTGTCAATCGGGTTTCGAAGCCAAGCGGAGTTCCTTACTTTGGGCTGCTTGGGGCGTTGAGGAGCCGCAAAAGCCCAATGCTGGCTTTTTGATTGCGGCGCTGCGGATGGCGACTGTGCGTCTGGGGGACTTGCGTCTTCCGGCCAGACAGCTCCCTGATCGATCCATGCCCGCAGCAAGCCGACCTGCTCGCTGGTGAGCGGATCCCCTGTCATCGGCATTCTTAGCTCTCCGTTGAGACCTGCCACCAGATGAATCAGCCGGCTCTCCTGGCTGTTTCCTGGCTTGATCGCAACGCCGCGGTTGCCGCCGGCCAGAGCTGCGATTCGAGTGTCCAGTCGAAGCCCAGACAGTTGTTGCTGAGGTCCGTGGCAAGACTGGCACTTCTCCCTAAGAAGAGGCTCGATGTCCCGCCGAAAGTCAACTTGGACCCGAGCAGCCGGAGGAAGAGTTTTTCCATCCACGGTTTGTGCCGGCAGGGATTGCCGCGCCGATCCCTGGATCAATGCCAGCGAAAGCAGCAGCCAAAGAGGACATTTCCTCACGGAACTTTGCCTCCATTCGAGAAAACCACGGAATCCGAACGAAAGATGATGACACCGAATTGAAGGAAAATGCCACATCGTTTTGTGAAGCGATTCGTCTCTTATCGATCTCACTCGCGTCTCGACTCATGGGGTCATTGCCGAGCTCCTATTCTCAAATGAATCCAATGTCTCGCATTTCCCGATGCGGGGGCCAACTGATCCTGCTCTCCAGGCCGGAAGACGATACGTGATGGCTAGCAACCTTCGCGGCTTTGGTGTAGCTGTTTTCCCTAATCCACCGGCAGCGATGGTACAATTCGGCCGTTCCATCGTGTAGACGAATAGCCTATCCTTCATGCCCGCCACAGATTCGATCAAACCCGCCACAAACGCATTCAACGTTAAGACGAAGCGCTCCAAAGTTGTGGCACTCTTGGCGTCGAGCATGAGACCGCGAGGGTTCTGAATGCCCAGTATGACCGGTTCGCAATATTTGACGGAGGCTCTGCAGGCCGCTGGTATCACACACGTTTTTTTTGTCCCAGTCGTCTTGACCCCGGCATTGGCCGAGATGGATCGTCGCGGCATCGTCGGCGTGATGACACATGGTGAGAAGTCGGCTGTCTACATGGCGGACGGCTACGCCCGCGCTTCCCACAGACCCGGCATTTGCATGGCGCAGGTGATCGGTGCGGCCAATCTCGCAGCCGGGCTGCGTGACCCGTACCTTGCGTGCTCGCCGGTGATTGCGATCACTGGTGGCCCTTTCCCCAAGTACCGGCACCGCCACGTCTACCAGGAGATTGACGACTTCCCACTCTTCGAGCCCCTGACCCGATTCAACGCCCGCGTCGACACGGTCGAACGACTGCCGGATTTACTGGGACAAGCCTTTCGCTCCGCAACCAGCGGCTGTCCCGGCCCTGTCCATCTGGAAATAGCCGGACACTTCGGCCAAGCCGTCGATGGCCAGGGAGAGTTGGCGGAATCGTTCCTTCCGTTGTTCACCCATGTGCCTCCACTTCGACCTGCCGCTGAGACACGGTGCGTCGATCAAGCAGTCCACCTCCTTCAGACGGCGGAGAGGCCGATTCTCGTCGCGGGCGGTGGCGTAACCTCTTCCGGCGCCCGCGAGGAAGTTGTGGAGCTGGCTGAGAAGCTCCAGATTCCCGTGGCCACATCGCTCAATGCCAAGGGCACGATTGTGGAGAACCATCGGCTTTCCGTAGGTGTGGTTGGCACCTATTCGCGTAGCTGCGCCAATCGAGCCGTAGCGGAAGCCGATCTCGTTTTCTTCGTTGGCAGTCGGACCGGCAGCCAGGTTACAAACTTCTGGCGCATTCCACGCCCCGGTACCCGGGTGATCCAGCTCGATATCGCTCCTGAGGAATTGGGCCGACACTATCCCAATGCCGTCTCACTGTGGGGTGACGCAAAGACCGTCCTGCGGCAGATCCTGCAGGCCCTCGCCAAACCCCAGCTACGCGAAAGCTGGCTAAGGAGAGTCAACCAGCTCGTTGCGGAATGGCGTGCCGGTGTCGAGCCGCTGCGTCAGTCAGATGCCACGCCGATGCGTCCGGAGCGCATCTGTAAGGAGCTGCAGGAGGCCCTTCCGGCAGACGCCATTCTCGTTTCGGAAACGGGGCATGCTGGAATCTGGACGGGGACGCACCTGGAGCTGCATCATCCTGGCCAGACCTACCTGCGGGCGGCAGGGTCGTTAGGCTGGGGATTGCCTGCGGCCATGGGAGCCAAGTGTGCCTGCCCTAACCGGCCTGTGATCTGCTTCAGTGGGGACGGAGGATTCTACTACCACCTCGGCGAGTTGGAGACCGCCGTGCGTTACGGGATCAACACCGTCACCATCGTCAACAACAATCGTTCGCTCAATCAGGAGACGTTGCTTTTTGCCCAGGCCTACGGCGGCGAGCAGCGCTCCGGATTCAAGATGTGGCAGTTTGAGGAGTTGAACCTGGCCCGCATCGGTGAAGCGTTTGGTTGCTACGCCGAGCGTCTGGAACAGCCGGCACAAATCCGGCCGGCGCTGGAGCGTGCCCTGTCCAGCGGCCGGCCCGCGGTGCTCGACGCGGTGAGCGATATTCGGGCCTTAGCGCCCGAACCGTGGGACTGAGAGGCGATCATGCCACGCGATGAAATTCATTCAGTGGCCGTACTCGGGCTGGGGACGATGGGCCACGGTATTGCGCAGACTTTTGCCGCGGCAGGCTACGCGGTGCGCTGCTACGACGAGCAGCCAGCGGCGCGGGCCTCTCTGCACGAACGAGTGCGCGTAAATCTGCTGGCGTTCGTAGAGGCCGGACTGGTCCCGCGGGAGCGTATCGAACCGACCCTGTCTCGTTTGGTGATTTGTGAAAGTGAAGAGGAGACGCTCGCCGGAGTGGGTTTCGTCACCGAGGTCGTGAATGAAGACCTTGTTCTGAAGCAGGAGTTGTTCGCACGCCTGGAAGCGCTGGTCACAGCCGACACCATCTTGGCCTCCAATTCGTCGACCTTTCCGATCTCACAATCCGGCGCCCGGATGCAACGTCCGGAGCGGGCACTGGTGACGCACTGGTTCAATCCGCCGCACCTGGTGCCGCTTGTGGAGGTGGTGCCGGGGCCGGATACTCGCGAAGAGACGACGCGAACCACCATGGCGCTGATGCAACGCATCGGCAAGCAGCCCCTCCGGCTGCGCAAGGAGCTACCGGGCTTCCTCGTCAATCGCATTCAGGTTGCAATACAACGGGAAGTGTGGGACCTGCTCGAACAGGGTGTGGCCAGTGCTGAAGAGATTGATTCCGCTCTTCGTGGTAGTGTGGGTTTTCGCATGGCAGCAGTCGGCCCACTCGAGGTCCACGACTTTGGAGGCCTGGATATCCAGACGACGGTTTACCGGAACCTGGCCCCTCACATTCGCAGCGACAGCGAGGTTCCTGCCCTGGTCCAGAAACTGGTCGAACAAGGCTGTCTGGGAGCAAAGACCGGCAGAGGGTTCTACGAATATTCTTCTGAACAGCTGGTGGAGCGTCGGGCGCGGCGCGACGCGCTGTTCCTGTCTCTGGTGAAGCTGCTCTACCCGGTGTCCAACGGAGGTCCTCGATGAACGTTGATGCCAAGGTGGCGCTGATCACAGGAGGTGCAACCGGGCTGGGACGAGCGACCGGGCTAGCGCTGGCGCGACTCGGTTGCTCCGTAGCGGTCAATCACATTGCGAGCACAAGATTGGAGGCGGAACAGACTGCTGCCGAGCTAGCTGCGATGGGTGTTCGGGCTCTCCCGGTCGAGGCGGACGTCACGGACAGCCAAGCCTGCCGGAAGATGGCCGCGGCCACCGTGCAGGCGCTTGGCCGACTTGACATTCTGGTGAACTGCGCGGGCGTGACGCGGTTCATCCCGCACGAGGCACTCGACGACGTCAGGGACGAGGACTGGGATTTCATTCTCGGCGTCAACGTAAAGGGGACGTTCCAGAGTGCCCGGGCCTGCCGCGAGGCCATGGAGGCCAGCGGCGGCGTGATTGTCAATGTGGCCAGCATCGCCGGGTTCAACGGTGCCGGCAGCTCAATCCCCTATGCCGTGTCCAAGGCCGGGGTCATCAACCTGACGATGGCGCTTGCCCGCGTCCTGGCTCCAAAGATCCGCGTGAACGCCGTGGCGCCGGGGTTCATCGAGGGTCGCTGGATGCGGGAGGGACTGGGCGAGCGGTATCAGGCCTCCCGGGAGAGCTTTGCCTCGGCCAGTGCTCTGGGCCGGGTCTGCCAGCCTGAAGACGTGGCCGATGCCATCGTCAGCCTGATCACGGGTTCCGACATGGTGACGGGGCACACCCTGGTCTGCGACGGCGGCGCGCTGCTCGCCGACCCGGCGAGCCATGCCGTCCGCTCCCGCTAACCCGGGTGGCACGAAGCAAGGCCGGCTTCAACCGTCACGGCTTGGTAGAACCAGGGCGCCGCGCCGCGAGGTCCCGGTGTACACGGGCAACGCTGTGCATGTACCCTGCGGCGGAGTAACGATCATCGGCAGCGTTGCGAATGTGCTTCAACGCGCGCTCGGCTTGGCCCGTCACTTCCAAGTACAGGCCCACGTAAAGCTCCGCATAAAACTGACCTTGCGGCTGTGTGCCGGCTGCCTTGAGAACCTGCTCGGGGTCGAGTTCGCCGCCAAACATCCGGTAGATCTGACTCATTGGCACCCGCGAATCAGGCCCGACCGGCAACAACGCCGCCTTGGCCTTTGCAGGCGATTCGGCCCGCGCCACGCACAGAAAATGCCACGCCGCGTTCTCGACGTCATTCGGGTTCACCGTACGGTGGGATTCAAACTGTTCTCGACATTCCTGGTAGCGCCCGGCGTAGTAAAGGGCGATGCCCCGTTGCCAAAGTTGCGGTACGGCATCGGGAGCCAGCCTGGCGAGGCGATCGAAGCCCGAAACGGACTCCGCAATCCGGCCGCTCTGGAAATCCGAAACAGCGCGGTCAAAAACCGCTCGAGGGTCCTCCGTTTGGGCCTGGCAAATCACGGCGAGTGCCAATAGGCTGACTACGGGCAGCAGGTGTCCAAGCGGCCGAATGACACAGGTTCGACGGGGGAGGGATGGGTGAGAATCTGTCAGCGTATGTGAATCGCACCCGGACTGATGAATAGCCACGACAACTCCCTTGGTTGCACTCCTTGCTGGCGCCAGCGGCAACCGTTCTTGGGAACTGCAGGCATTGATCCAGAGCTCCCCCGGCTCGATCAGATCGTCTCTGAAAGGCCTCACAGTGGGTAATGCAGCAAGCAACCCTAGACCGCAGATGGAAACTCGCACCAAACCCACCAGCGTGAAGCGAACCCTCGGTGCGCCCGAATCGAAGGTAGTCCCGCCGCCTGGCAACAGGTCACCGAACTTGTGAATCCTCAAGAATAATCGAGACAGGGGCGGCCTCTTTGAGGGTGTTCGTCACAAGACATGCCCTCTCAGCAATTGTGATGAGCTTGCGCATGAGCTCAGGATCGCTATGGTTTGCCTTGATCTTGAGGGACAACGCTGTCACTCGCTCGGGCTCTCCCCCGGTCTCCGCACTTACGGTGAGCCGAACTTCGGAAACTGCGGCAGCGCGTGCTCGAATAGCCGCCAGTAGATTGCTCATGAA
The DNA here is from genome assembly GCA_963752385.1 of uncultured Acidimicrobiia bacterium. Classification (GTDB taxonomy): domain Bacteria; phylum Acidobacteriota; class Terriglobia; order Versatilivoradales; family Versatilivoraceae; genus CAVVYL01. Next base: position 523,791 of record CAVVYL010000027.1, read on the forward strand.
GCAGCCGCCCAGGCCCAGCAATAGGAACTCTCCACCCATTGGACCACGGTCCGCTCCACCTTTGGATACCGGTCGATCGATCAGCACGCTATGGGACCGCGCGGTGCCAGTTGCCGTTGACGGGCCAGTCTGTTCGACTTGCACCTCGAGTGTCTGACTCATTGGGTTCCTCCCACCGGCACGCGCCCTCGGACGACCGGGTCCGAGACCGTCGACCGGTTAGGTCGCTCACAAAAGTGGCTGTTGTTTGTCCCTGGCGCCCTCAAGCCGGATTGTATCACCGAGACAAAGCCGCTGCGCCTCAAAGCGCCTTCTTCCCAATGTCCAATCGACAACGCTGCAAAAGGCATACCTCCGAAGGAAACGGGACTGAACCGCCAAGAACGCCAGGGGACCGCGAAGAGGAATACGGGAACTCATCGAAAGTCCTGACGCTCTACATCTTCGGATGAAGGGGCCACTAATTTGGCATTAGACCCGATGACTGGTGCTTTGTGTTCTTCGCGCTTCAAGCGGCCTTCCTGAATTACGAATTTGCGAACTATTGTGTGAATCTCATCGGTGGCAACGGTGTGAAGGTCTGGGTACTGTGGACTTGGCTGCTGTCCGCCTTCAGGTTCTCGTGGTACCATTTTCGAAGTCTTGACTGAGGTTTGTCATGCCAATTCCTGGCAGTTCTCAACAGCGGGTGAGTGAAAGCATTCTTGAGAGCATTGGTCGGACCCCACTGGTTCGGCTCAGAAGATCGGTGAAAAGCCTTGCACCTACGATTCTGGCGAAGCTGGAGTGCTTCAATCCAGGGGGAAGTACGAAAGACAGAATCGCCCTCAACATGATTGAACAGGCCGAGAAATCGGGGGCGCTGCGTGAAGGTGGCACCATTATTGAAGCTACGGCAGGGAACACCGGTCTGGGGTTGGCTCTGGTGGGCGCCGTGCGCGGCTATCGGTGCATCTTCGTTCTGCCGGACAAGATGAGCGAGGACAAAATCCGGCTGTTGCGCGCCTATGGCGCCGAAGTGGTCATTACCCCGACCGGAGTTCCGCCGGACTCTCCGGAAAGTTATAACGGTGTTGCCAACCGTCTGGCCCGCGAAATCGAAGGCGCCTGGCGGCCGGATCAATTTCACAACATTCATAATCCCAGGACCCATGTACAGTTCACCGGGCCGGAGATTTGGGATCAGACCGAAGGGAAGGTCACGGTTTTCGTTGCGGGCGTCGGAACTGGCGGAACGATCAGCGGCATCGGCGAATTTCTGAAAGAAAGGAACGCGCAGATTCGCGTCATTGGGGCAGACATTGAAGGTTCGATCTTGAGTGGCGATTCTCCCAAACCCTGGAAAGTGGAGGGCATCGGCGAGGATTTTGTCCCGCAGACCCTTAACGCGCAAGTGGTTGATGAGTGGATTCGCATCAGTGACGCCGAGTCGTTTGCGACGGCTCGCCGCATCGCCCGGGAAGAGGGCATCCTGCTGGGCGGATCGAGCGGGACGGCGCTGGCAGCGGCTTTTCGTTATGCTCAGCGCTGCGCCGCTGAGGATGTGATGGTCGTCCTTTGCCCTGACACAGGACGCAATTATCTCAGCAAAATGTACGACAACACCTGGATGGCGCAGCACGGTCTTGCCGACCGGTTGCCAGAAAGGGTGGGTGTCGGCGACCTGTTGTCGGCTTTGGGCCGGGAGGGCAACTTGATTTCTCTGACTCCCGAGGACACCTTGAAGAAGGCTGCCGATCTGTTTCGTGAGCGCGGCATTTCCCAACTCCCCATTCTCGAAAAGGGAGAGATGGTAGGGGCTGTTGAGGAGATCACCATCATGCGAGCTTTGCGGCAAGGCTCCCCTCCAGAAGCCATCCGCTTGCGTGAGATCATGGCGAAACCGCTGCCCCGTCTCGATGTCGGCGTTTCACTCGAGGAAGTCTATCGGCTGCTGATGGCCGGCAATCCGGCGGTGGTGGCTGTCAGAGACGGCAGGGTGGTGAGCATCATCACCCGCTCCGATCTGATGAGTTTCTACCAGAAATCACCGCAAGCGAAAGAAGGCTAGTCCATGTTCGCAAGGGACGATCAATTGGACCGAATTCCGAAGTTGGCCAACGATGCTGCATGGCCGCTCGAGTGGGGCAGACATTCTTGTCTGCCAGTTGGGCGGCTTTCCAGTCGCCCCGAAGCCCGACTGGAAAGTCCTGCCAACCGGCGGGCTAGAAAACCCGCCCACTTTTGTTTGGCGTGAAATCACTGATCCTCAGCTTCGGAATTCAGGTTTAGGAGAACTCCGCATGAAATTTTCCACCCGGGCCATCCATGTTGGGCAGGAGCCCGATCCTGCCACTGGCTCGACCATTCCTCCCATTCACCTCAGCACAACCTATACTCAGGCGGCTCCAGGCCAGCACAAGGGTTACGAGTATTCACGAACGCAAAACCCCACTCGGAGGGCACTCGAGCAGTGTCTGGCTTCTCTTGAGGAAGGGGAAGAGTGCGCAGCGTTCGCATCTGGCCTGGCGGCAACCACGGCAATTTTTCAGGCACTGGAGCCCGGGGACGGCGTTGTGGGAGGCCATGACCTTTATGGCGGGACGTTCCGCCTGTTAGAAAAAGTGTTCCGGCGCTGGGGATTGGAAGTGGTGTTTGCCGAAAACCTCAGTGTTGAAGCGCACGAGCGAGCGATTGCGTCGCTGCGCCGTCCGCGTCTGTTGTGGCTCGAAACACCGACCAATCCGCTGCTGGACATAGTCGATATCTCAGCCCTGGCGCAGCTTGCCAAGACACGCTCGATGACAGTTGTGGTGGATAACACCTTCGCGACGCCCTACCTGCAGAAACCTCTCTCGCTAGGGGCTGACCTCGTGGTTCACAGCACTACCAAATATCTGGGCGGGCACTCGGATGTTGTGGGCGGCGCCGTCGTGGCCCATCAGAAGAAAATGTTGGAAGGAATTCGCTTTCTGCAGAACGCGGCAGGCGCAGTTCCTGGGCCGATGGACAGCTATCTCGTGCTGCGGGGCGTGAAGACGCTGGCCGTTCGAATGGAGCGTCACTGTGCCAATGCGCGGCGGCTGGCGGAAATCTTGACAAACAGAAAAGGTGTCAGAAGAGTTTTTTATCCCGGGTTGGTCGAGCATCCTGGATTTGGTCTCGCTAAGAAACAGATGAGTGACTTCGGGGGCATGATAGCGATCCAGCTGGACGGTGATGCCGAGCGGGCTCGTCGCTTTTGTTCCGGGCTCAGAGTGTTCTCACTGGCGGAAAGCCTGGGTGGCGTCGAGTCACTCTGCTGCCATCCGGCAACGATGACCCACGCCAGCATTCCTCGCGAGATCAGGGAAACTCGCGGCATCACCGACACTCTGGTGCGGCTCAGTGTGGGAATCGAGGATGTTGAGGATCTCATCGCGGACGTCGAACAGGCCTTGTAGGGTGTGCGAGATCGCATCCCGCTCGTCCAGTAGTTGGATACTGCGGATCTGGTTGAGGTCCGAGAGAAGAAGACCCAGAAAATGATTCGCATTCGAACGACTCAACAAAGAAACGCCGCATGAGCGCGCCCTCAAGGAGAGGGAAAGGGCCGAAGAGAAACTTATTCTGCATCAATCCAACGGATATCGATGCTCTCAAATCTGTCGACAGAAGATCGCTCGGAGGGACAAGTGATGAGAACCGGGCCAGCCTTGTTGTTTGATCTGGATGGCACGCTGGTGGACAGCGTGTACCAACACGTTCTCGCGTGGCGCGAGGCGCTTGAACAAGCCGGCATTGAGCTGTCCGTGTGGCGCATCCACCGCCGCATCGGGATGAGCGGGGGGTTGTTTATGAACGCCCTCCTGCGTGAGACCGGCCATCGCGTCGCGGGAGAGGAGGCGGCGCGATTGCAACGATTGCACGCGGAAGCTTATGTGCGTCAAGTGAAGCAGGTTCGCCCGCTGCCAGGCGCGAAAGAACTGCTGGCTTATCTATCGAAAGTCGGTGTTCCTTGGGCCATTGCCACAAGTGGACGATTGGAGACTGCGGGCCCTGCGCTGGAGATTCTTGGAGTGGGTTCCGATGTGCCTGTCGTCACCCGAGATCAGGTGTCTCATGCCAAGCCCGATCCGGACCTCTTCCTCGCCGCCGCGGAGCGTCTGAAAGTCAACATCAGCGACTCAGTTGTCATAGGCGACAGTGTATGGGATCTTCTGGCCGCTCGCCGCGCCAGAGCGCTTGGAATCGGACTTCTTTCGGGCGGATACGGCCAGGATGAACTTGAACGTGCCGGAGCCTACCGTGTCTATCAGGATCCCGCTGACCTGCTGCGGCATTTGGATGAGGTTGGGGTTCGATTTGCAGAATGACTACCTGGTGAATGCTGCTAAGCTCGAAGGCACACTGACCGGTTTCAGTGCCGCGGTCCAAAGGGTAGTGGCTGATGTTGCAACCGCCAAGGCGCCCGTCGCGTTGCCCCTGCCCTTCCCGGCAAGCCAGGAGAGCTGTGAAAGATCGGGAGGGCGAGCCTCCTGGCGAGCCGTCGCCCTGGCAAAGTCCTTGCCCCGTGGAAGCGGGGCGGAGCCTCGCCTTCCGGCTCTTGGCCGGTTTCCTGCGTGCTGCACCGCTACGCTTGCGTTGGGGGAACTACTGCGCGGGAAAGAACATCACTGCCGATGTGGAGTTGATTCCCATTCAGCAGGTTAACGAAGATTACGAGGGGCCATCAGCGGAGCTGTTCGAATATCGCTTTGTCATCGACATGAAAACACTGTGATCACTGGGTCGGTTGAAGTAAACGCTCTGCAGCCTCGGAGATCAATCTTATGGAATCAACATCGTTAGCACAAAGTCCATTCGCGGCGCTCACCTTTATTGCGGCTCCTGCCCTGCTCACGAACGCTTCCAGCGTGCTGGCGTTGAGCACAATTAACCGAATGTTGCGCACGCGAGATCGAATGCAGGAGTTGTTTGCGAAGTCCGAGGGGGGTGGACAGTCGCAGCCTGAGGCGGCCCGCCTGATCGAGCAGGTGAATCGCGTCGAAAGACAAGCGACACTGCTCTTACGCGCTCTCCACTCAATCTACGTGGCGCTGGCCGCATTTGCCTGCTCGACGCTGGTGACTCTGCTCGGTGCGGGTCTTGGCCCGCTTTCAAGAAGCGTTTTGGTTCCGATTGCTGGCGGGGATCGGTATCGTGCTGGGATTTGTCGGCGTCGGTGGTCTCGTGTTGGGCTGTGGAAGTCTCTTCCGTGCCACGCAACTCTCATTGATGAGCATTCACGAGGAAGCCGCGCTTATTCGGGAGCGTCAGGCCTCAATCAAAACGAACTGACACCTATTATAAATCCCACTAGGCGTCGACCAAGTTCACAAATCGGTCGAATTCCAGTTCTCCCTCGCCCCACAGCGCGGGAGAGGGAGTCAGAGGGTGCGGGGTATTGATACAAGCCGTCACTCAGACGCCATTATCAAGTCTAGAGAACAGCAAACGAGCCCTTCGCCGCAGTCGCAGACGCCTCGGTCAAATTTCACCAAATAGTTCCGTGCGAGATGCCCGGGAGGATTCCCTTCCTCACCCTTCTTTTGGAATGCCAGCTGCAAAAAACTTCCGTGCAGTTAAGACGTGAACGGCTCTCATTCAGCGTGTGTTCGTCTCCGTCGGCGGTCGCAAGCTGAGCAATATTGCCTGTATCTGTGGCTGCCTATCCACGACCGGGCCGTCAAACAGCACAGCCGCTGGCAACGTATCCATCCAAACCAAAGTGGGTGGATAGAGGGCAACCAGGTCCCAGAGCACGCCGTTCCGTGTACAGCACTGGGGATCTGGTTGCGGATCCCGAGCGTCTTTCGCTAGTTGCTTGGCGACAAGGTGCTGCTTGTCCCAGATCTGTTCGACGCGCGGATCTGAAAGCCGGGCCAGAACACCCGCACCCGGTTTACGCCAGTCGGTGAAGAGAATGGGCTCCCACACGGCGAAAACCTTGACCTTGAGTTGTGGATTCCGGCTGAGAATGTCCTGCACTGCGGAGGCCCCCCGCAGACAGGTTGATCAAGTGGGGGACAAAAGGACAATGAGGCGCGCGCTGTCGGCTGCCCGATTGAACGCGTCCTTCAGGTTCGAAAAGGACTGCGAATCGAGTTCGAGCAGGTGGACTGGAGTGCCGCGTTCTTGAAAGAAATACCACACCACCCCCAGCGTCGCCACAAGCAGCAAGGCCGCCAGCGCCAAGGCTTTCAATTTGCGCGTTTCCATCCTGTGCTCCTTCTTTCAGTGCAGTCGATCGGCAAAGATGCTCGCCACAACCTGAGGAAAGAAGACGAGCGCCAGCACAATGGCTGCCGCGATGCAGAAAATCACGAGACTAAGTGGGTCACGTCTTTGACATGTCCTCTGCCGGTACAGCTGCACCAGCCCAACAGTCAGGAACACGAGTGAGAGTGCCATGAGCCAGGGCTGAAGGCGGCCCATGAGCATGCCAAGCCCAGCCAGGCCAATGGCTGCCGGAATGCCAAGAGGCAGACAGCAGGTAATCGATACGAGAGCGCTGAGCAGGGCGGCCGCTGGCGCGATCTTTACTGAGTGCTTCATTGGCATTTGCTCTGCTCCCAGCGATCAACTGGCCCAAAGTGAAAGCGGCCCTGTTCAACGTCCAGTGCAAGTCCCCACGCCAGATGGAACTGGCCAACGCCTTCTACCGGTATCTGGAGATGGCCAATGTTGTTTAGGCGGCAAAGCGTCAAGAATTCCCATGAGTCTGGGCTGTAAAGGGAAGTGGTCGCAATTGTAAGGCAGAGCGATTCAGCGAGACGCCGCGCTAGCCCCAGGTGGCAAAGCCTCACGCAGCCCACTCCGCACAGAGTAACTCCGCCTGCATCAGCACGGTTTTGACCGCTTCTTCCTGCAGGTCCGGCGGGTAGCCGAAGCGGTTGAGGATGCGTTTCACCACCACGCGGATCTTGGCGCGGGCGCTTTCGCGCAGCGTCCAGTCGATCGTCACACTTTTGCGCACTTGGCTGATCAGCTCCGTAGCGATCACCTTCAGCTTCTCGTCGCCCATCACCTGCCGGGCGCACTCGTTCGCCGCCAGCGCGTCGTAGAACGCAATCTCATCATCCGTCAGGCCCAAATCCTCGCCGCGCTTGGTGGCAGCGTCCATTTCCTTCGCCAGCGGATCAACTCCTCAATCACCTCCTGCGTCGCGATCGCGCGGTTGTGATAGGCGTTGAGCGTCTTCTTCAGTTTCTCGCTGAAGAGCTGCGACTGCACCAAGTTGCGTTTCGAGCGCACCTTCAGCTCGTCCTTCAGCAGCTTCTCCAGCAACTCAGCCGCAACATTCTTATGTTTCAGACCGCGCACCTCGGCGAGGAACTGGTCGGAGAGGATACTGATGTCCGGCTTCGGTAGTCCGGCGGCAGTGAACACATCGATCACCTGGCCCTCGGTCGTGATGGCCTTCGACACCAACTGCCGCACAGCGGCGTCGAGTTGCTCGGGCGTCTTCTGCCTGCCGGTGGTCTGCTTGTTCAGCGCAGCCTGCAGAGCTTGGAAGTAGCTCACATCATCGCGAATGGCCGTCGCCTCGTCACTGCTGCGCAGAGCGCGAACGCCCGCGACAGTTCCGTCACCACCTGCACAAAGCGCTTCTTCCCGTCCTCCTGTTCCAGGATGTGCTCCTGTCCCGCCGGAATCAGCGCGAGGGCTCAGCCGGCGCTCCCGTCGTCCATTACGTTCCATTTAAACCCATGCATCATGTCGCAGCCATCCCGTGCTTCTCCAGCATCACGGCGATGGCCTGCCGCGTGTCGTAGGTCGGACGCCCTTGCCGCCGCTCTCCGTATAGGTCGCCAGGGCCTACTTCAGTTGGTCCCCCAGCCCAAGGTAATCCACCACCAGACCGCCCGGCTTGTCGCGGAAAACCCGGTTCACCCGCGCAATCGCTTGCATAGGCCATGGCCCCGCATGGGCTTGTCGGCGTACATCGTGTGCAGGCACGGCGCATCGAAGCCGGTCAGCCACATGTCCCGCACAATCACGATGCGGAACGGATCCTGGCTGTCCTTGAACCGGTTCGCCAGCTTGCGTCGCTTCTCCTTATTGCGGATGTGCGGCTGCCACTCGGGCCCATCGTCTGCGCTGCCGGTCATCACCACCTTCACGCACGCACTGGCTGTGGCGCTTTTTCCGCCTCACCGTCGTCATCCTTCGCCTGGCCCACTCCGGCCGCAACTTCACTATCGCATCGTACAAGTCCACACAGATCGCCGGCTCATACCGACCACCATCGCCTTCCCGTCCATCGCCTCCCAGCGCTTCTCCAAGTGCTTCACCAGATCTGCTGCCATCAGCGCGATCCGTTTCGGATCCCCCACCAGCGCCTCCAGCGCGGCCCACTTCGTCTTGAGTTTCTCCTTCTCGCGTCAGTTCCTCGCCTTCAGTGATCTCCTCAAACTCCGATCGATCTTCGGCATCTCGGCTGCATTCATCCCCAGCTTCGCCATCCGGCTCTCGTAGTAGATCGGCACCGTCGCCTGTCGGCTACCGCGCGCTGGATGTCATAGATCCTAACGTAGTCCCCAAAGACCGCCCGCGTATTGGCATCCGTCTTCTCGATCGGCGTGCCGGTGAAACCGATGAACGAGACATTCGGCAGCACATCCCGCATATGGCGCGCCAAGCCGTCAATCAAATCGTATTGGCTGCGATGGGCCTCATCGGCAATCACCACAATATTCCGTCGTCAGCGACAGCGCGGGCATCCTATCGCCCTTCTCAGGCAGAAACTTCTGGATCGTCGTGAACACCACGCCGCCGCTCGCCACGGCCAGCAGTTCGCGCAGGCGTTCCCGGCTTCCGGCCTGCACCGGAGTTTGGCCGAGGAGGATCGTGGCAGCGTTGAAACTGGCCAAAGAGCTGATCGTCGAGATCGTTGCGGTCTGTCAGCAGGACCAGAGTCGGGTTCTCCATCGCTGCGTGCCGGATGACGCGGGCGGCGTAGAAGAGCATGGACAGGCTCTTGCCGCTGCCCTGCGTGTGCCACACCACGCCTGCACGACGGTCGCCCGGCTTGCCGCCGTGCATTCGTCCTGACCAATAGCTGCCTGGCTCTTCGCACACGCGGGCCGCCCACGCTCATCACGCTAGCGCGGACAGTCTCCTCCACCGCGGCATTGACGGCGTGGAACTGATGGTAGCCCGCTATGATCTTATGTAACGCGCCGCTGTCCTGGTCTTCCTCAAAAGCGATGAAGTGCTGCAGCAGCTCCAAAAAGCGTCGTGGATCAAAGACTCCCTTGAGCAGGACTTCGAGCTCTAATGAATGGGGTGAGACCGTACTTCCCCGCCGAATCGTGCGCCAGACCTTGAACCACTCCTGGTTGGCCGTCAGCGAGCCAATGCGCGCCTGCAAGCCGTCGCTCGCCACCAGCACCGCATTGAAGTGCAGCAAGGAAGGAATTTCTGACTTGTAGGTCTGCAACTGGGCGTAGGCATTCCAGACTGTAGTGTCCTCATCCGCAGCGTTCTTCAGCTCAATGAGGCCCAGCGGCAGCCCATTGACGAAAACCACGATGTCAGGCCGCCGGTGGTACTGCCCTTCGATGACGGCGAACTGGTTCACAACCAGCCAGTTGTTGTCCCTTGGGTCCATGAAGTCCAAGAGCCGCACAGAATCCCCGGCAATGGGGAACGATCAGGCCGCCCGGTACTCCACCTGCACACCATCCCGCAACATTCGGTGAAACGCCCGGTTCGTGTACGTCAGCGAAGGTGTCGCCACCCGCAGCACTCTGCGCAAGGCCTCCTCCCGCGCCTCGTCGGGAATGGCCGGGTTCAGGCGCCGGATGGCCTCGCGCAAGCGCCCCACCAGCACCACGTTCCCAAACGAATCCCGCTCGGCCGCCAGTTCACCCGGCGCGAGCTGCGGCCCATGCCCGACGGCATAGCTGCCGAACCACGTCAGGGCAGCGTCTTCGACGGTTGATTCATCGAGGGGCATGGCGTCTCCTGGCGGTGCGAACACGGTACAGGCGTTCGGTGAAGCCGCCCTCTTCCACAAAGGCTTCCACCTGAGCCAGGATCTGGCGGTCCAGAAGCGCACAAGCCACACCGATCAGAACCAGCGCGGCATTCGCTGCAATCTCAGCAAAGCTGGACTTGATGGACGGTATGGACACTTTGGACACTGCCCTTCGCTTCGCCCCTCTGTCCAGTCCATTTTGTCCATCCAGTCCATCAGGTCCATCGTGTCCATGCACCTCCTTCACCCACTCCGCCACCTCGTCCGCCGTGGCGCACCGCCGGGCCACCAGCTTCTTGCGCCGTGGGTCTTCCTTGGTCCAGAGCGCCAGGCCGCGCTGCCTCAGGTAGTCCTCATAGTCGAGGCGCAGTTCTTCCAGACTGGCCCGGGCCACATTGGTGAGTTTCAGCTCCATCTTCTTGGAAGTGCCGCTGGCTTTGCTGCCTTCGGCAATGTTCTGCACTCCACTCCGGGCGGCCTGCACCATTTGGTCGTGCGTTCGGCTGCGCTTCTCGATGTAGCGATCACAAAAACGGACGGTCACATCGTAGGCGAGTTGCGCCACTTGAAAGCTCTTGAGCTTCCGATAACCGCCATGCTTCGGAATTAGTGGTTCAGGCTCCATCGTGGTTCAGT
>CAVVYL010000028.1:0-28286 GCA_963752385.1 uncultured Acidimicrobiia bacterium
CCTGACTACACCTCGGGCGCAAATAATATTACTGGTGCCTTTACGCGCGCCCTTGAACTCTTCTTCGGCACGGACATGGTGCACTTCTCACTAACGAGCGGCAACCCCCTGGCCGTCCAAAAGACGCGCACGTATGAGCGCTTCTCGGATGTAGCGAAGGATATGGTGGACGCACGCGTCTTGCAGGGCATTCACTTCCGCTTCGCGGATAAAGGAGCTCGAAGGCAGGGCAGGCAAGTGGCCAAGTGGGCTTCACGCACTACCTGCGGCCTGTCGACGATGACGATGAAGATGAAGAAGAGGAGAAGGATCATGAGAAGGATCACAATGATGATGACCGGGAGAACTGACTGAGTCTACGCCTGTACGCGGGCCGTGGCAGGTTTCAAACCTGCCCGTCGGGTCACTTGGCTGGCAGGTGGTACCCGGCCTTCTTGGTGCGGATCCGGTAGAGCTCGCCGCCTGCCGTAATGTACAAGGTCTGTAGCTCCTCGCCTCGCCCGAACCCAACATTGGTTGGAAGGGACGGGGTGGGAAGGTAGGCCAGCTCCTTTCCCTCCGGATCATAAACAACGATGCCGAAACGGTTCTTGGCCCGAACAGCCACGTAGAGATTTCCCGCCGTATCGGTGACCAGGCCGTCCGGACCATCCTCCGGATAGTAGTCCACAAGGGTTTTTCTGAACCTCGCTGTTCCGTCTGGGCTCAGATCATAGGCGTGCAAAGCCATCCGGCCTTTTTGAAGTGGCGTCCCGTCTGGCACCTGGAACATACCGGTGGTCCCGTTATCATTCGAAACCACGTAGAGGGTGCGTTGATCTGGCGAGACGGCAACACCGTTGGGTTTGCCCGCGTCGGTAATGATGCGATGAATCGACCGATCCGGATCGACTCGATAGACGGCCATCACCGGCTGCTCGATCGGCTCGTGTCCCAGATAGCGCGGGTCGGAAAAGTAGATGCGTCCTTTCTCATCGATCGCGAGGTCATTAGGGGCGTTCAGCCGCTTTCCCTCGAAAGCGCCGGCCACGATTTCGCTCTTACCTGTACTCATGTCGGTGCGAGTCACGCGTCTGCCGCCGAAGTCAGCCCCCTCCGCCACCACCATCCGCCCCTCCGCATCAAACTTGATGCCGTTCGACATTCCGCTTGGAGATCGAAACACTGCTGTTTTCCGGGTCTTGGGATCGAATTTCATGATGTGTCCCGCCTGCATTCCGGAGACGTACGTGAACGTGATGTCGCTGAAGTAGATCGTTCCATCCGGAGCCGTGGCGGCACCCTCAGTGAGCACGCCGCCCGTGAATAACTTTTCGAGTTGCGCGCCTTGGGGAAAGATGTCCGAGTCTGCAGCGAAGCCGTGATGTCCCATAAGACAAGAAGCCAGCAAGAAAAGGGTGAACGTCCGCATTGGAGGTCCTTTCTTCTAAAGTATCTGGAGCCTGCAATCCTACACAAAGAGCCAGCGATGAGACAATATCTTCGGATCCGCGGCACCGTCGTTGAAGGGGCGTTGAAAGGGCGTATATGATTTTGCTGCACAACCACCTACCCGCAGGCTCCTCGGCGCTTTCAAGAAAATCGCTGCTTAACAATCAGTCACTAACAAGAAAGGGGTTTTGCAGCAGAACCATGAATAATGAGAAGTGACCTTCCTCATCGCTCCTCGTCGGTTGTGGGTTCTCCCTCGAACTGACAAAATACGACCAAATTTCTTTGCATCGTCCTCGAAAATCTTAGATGATCTGCCTCTTCGATATTCCCGGAGGCGTCCTGACTGTGATGAATTCCAAGATCAAGGTCGGCATCGTTGGTGCCCGTTTTGCCGCGCGATTTCATTTGGAAGCTTATCGTAAGGTTTGCGGTGTGCCCGTCGAGGTTGCCGGAATCACGTCCAAATCCAAAGAAAGCAGGGAAGCGTTTGCCGCCGCCCACCAGATTCGTGCCTTCGACACACTCGACCATTTGCTGGGTGCGGTCGACGTCATCGATGTTTGCGCTCCAGGGTACGTTCACGAGCCGGTGGCCGTAGCGGCCTTCAGGGCGGGGAAGCACGTCATCATCGAAAAACCGTTGACCGGATACTACGGGCTTGAGACCAGCAATTTCAAGGGGAACCGTTTTCCAAAGGAAGCGATGCTTGACGAAGCCATGGCCAGCGCGCGCAGAATCCAGGAAGCCGCCAACAAGAGCGGGAAAAAACTCATGTATGCCGAGAACTGGGTCTACGCTCCCAGCATTCAAAAAGAATGTGAGATTGTCCGCACGACAAAGGCGCAGATTTTGTGGATCCTAGGAGAAGAGTCGCATAGCGGCTCGCATTCTCCGAGCTATGGCATGTGGAGGCTGGCTGGTGGGGGATCTATCGTGGGCAAGTCCTGCCATCCGCTGACGGCGGCGTTGTATCTGAAGCAAGAGGAGGGGATCGCTACGTCGGGTCGGGCAATTCGTCCTAAGACCGTAAGCGCCCGAGTTCATGAGATCACTCGAACCCCGGGATATCGTGATGCACAGTTTCTGCGCACAGATTATGACGATGTCGAGGATTACGGACAGATGCACATTGTCTTCGACGACGGCATGATTGCAGACATTCTCTCCACGGAAATCGTTATGGGTGGAGTCCACAATTGGCTGGAGGTATTTGCCAACAATCACCGCACTCGCTGCAACATCAACCCAGTCGACGCTCTGACGACCTATAACCCGAAAGAGGAGCAGTTGAAGGATGTCTATGTCGTCGAGAAGATTGGAACGAAGCAGGGCTGGAGCCACCCGGCGCCAGACGAGGACTGGATGAGCGGCTACCCGCAAGAGATTCAGGACTTCATGGAATGTGTCTTCCGTGACCACCAACCCAAGTGCGGCGCGGCTCTTGCGCAGGACACTGTGGCCGTCATGTACGCCGCCTACGTCTCTGCCGAGCGCCGGGGAGTTGAGGTCGAGATTCCGAGGTAAGGCAGCGAGATCCGCCATTTAGAGCGCAAGCTAGCTTGCCCCGGCTTCCAGAGCCGCAGCCGTCCTGAAATTGGGGTTTTGAATTTCAGTGCCTCGTGTCACTCGTCCGGAGGGAGCACCATGGCCGCAGGCGCCAGGCGTCAGAGCACGATGGGGAAGCTAGCCGCGCCGGCTTTCTTCGACGGCGTCAGTCTGGGCAAATGGCTTGGCGTATCGCTGAGCCTGGGGCTATTAAGTGCTGCGGTTTTGACGGCATCGGAGCATAACGTCTTTCCGGAGCGCACCTTTTCGCTTTACGATTTTCTGCAGAATTTTTCCGTTTACACCGCCTGCACGCTCACAGCGCTGATCTTCGCGGAGAAAGTGTCCCTGGAGACGTTTCTGCTAGCCACAAGGAAGTCATGGCTTCGGAAGGCCGGCTTGCTGTTGGGTTATGGTGGGTTGACGGGAGTGGCGATGGGACTGGCTTATCACCGGGCGTTTAGCGCTTATCGCTTCAGTCCCCGCGTGCCGTTCCGCGTGCGGCAGCTGAAGACCGGCTATGACAACTTCATTCTTTCGCTGAGCGCCGCCATCACCGAGGAAGTAGTCTTTCGGCTCCTGCTGTTCACTGGGTTTTTCTACGTCCTGGATCGACTGTTTCGCCCGCTCATGTCGGTCAATCCGGGACTGAGCCGTCCGATCCCGCTGCTGTTCTCACTCGTGCTCTCTTCAATGCTGTTTGGCGCGGTTCATGGGGCCTACGGATTCCTGTTCGCGTTTGTCGCGGGAATCGCGCTCTGCCTGATTTTCCTGCGAGGTGGTCTGGAGAGCGCGATCCTGGCACACTTTCTGACAGACGTGGTCTTCTTCCGGCTGACGTACTTGAGTTGAAATCCCAATCCAACGACGACGTACCGGCACGGCGTTCCCCAGAGTGCCTTCTATTGGATCAGGTTCGAATGGTGAAGAGGTAGTAGATCCCGCTGGTACCGAAAATCAAGTTCGGTGCCCACGCCGCCAGAAACGGGACCAGCTTTCCAGCTCCGCCAACTTGCTCGAAGAATTCCTGCATTACCCAATAGGTGATGCCGATCATCACGCTAGCGCCGATCCCGTAGAGCGAGCCTCGCTTGCCCATCGAAAACGAAAAGGGAATCGCAATCGTGCACATGATGAGGCTGATCACAGGAAACGAGAGTTTCTTGTGAAGCGCCACGGTCAGCCGGACCACATCGAATCCGCTTTGCTTCAGGTCATCGATGTAATTCTCAAGCTCCCGGTAACTCATCTGTGTGGACTGTTTCACTTCTTTCTTGAAGTATCGTGGGTCCTCCTGGATTTCAGGAAATCGGCGTCTTTCGAATCGGGAAAACTCAGACGCCACAGCCCTCTGTTCCTGGAAACCCTGAGACCAGCCTTTTTCAAGAACCCAGTTCCGCTCGCTATCGTTCCAAAGGGCACGCGTCGCATAGGTCCGCCGCTTGATCTCGAAGCTGCTCGAGTCAAATTCGAATACCGATAGGTCCCCAAAAAGGTTCCGATCTTCGTCAAAGAAGTTGTAATTAAAAATCTTCGTCGATTCTCCCATCATCCATTTCCGAGGAGGAAGATATGTTTGGGGGCTGCGGCCCTTAATGATGTCGCGCAAGGCATCCTGTTTCTGATTAGATCCAGGCAGCACATACTCCTGCATCACAAAGGAGAGTCCGCTCATTAATATCGTGACAATCATGATCGAGAGCGAAAGCCGGTAGAGGCTGATCCCCGAGGCCTTCATCGCAACGATTTGAGATGTCCGTGTGAGGATACCAAAGTTCACGAGCACGGCCACGAGAACGCTCATGGGTATCATGTAGTACACGATCTGAGGCAGGAGATAGCGGAAATAATTGAACACGATCGCGAAAGAGACCTTGTTGTTCACGACGTCATCCAGCAGCTCAAAAAAGGTGAAAACGATGAAGATGATCACGAAGGAAGCCAACACCAGCAGGAAGTATTTCAGAAAGCCTTTGATGACGTACGTGTCCAGAATGAGCGGTAGCGCCCAACGAACCTGCTGAGGGCGGCCGCCTACACTGGGAATTCGTTGAGTTGGAAGGTCCCCATTCTGTCGCCGGCGAAAAACCCCATTGAATCGGTCGGTCGCGGTCTGCCAGAAGAGTTGAGCAACACGAGGCCAGGCCGTTTCTCTCTCCGAGTAAGACAAGAGGTAAATCGCCAACGACAGAAACAGTGCGTTCCCAATCCAAGGTCCGATGTATGGAGAAATGCGGCCGCTTCTGCCGAAGTTTTCGCCGAGCGAAAGCAGCAGGAAATAGACCAGAAAGATCGCTAGGCTGACGACAAAGCCATACGACTTGCCACCTCGCTTGCTGACCACTCCGAGTGGGATCGCCAAGAGCGCGAAAATGAAAATGCAGCAGGGAACTGCCAACCGCTTGCTAAGTTCCACGATCTGCTGGCGCCGTTCGTTCTCGACCAAAGAGCCGGCCTTTAACTGGAAGTAAAGCTCAAGCGAAGGCGTCTCGTTGATCTTTTTAGTTTGAGTGTCTTCGACTGGGCCATTCAACGAGGCGACAGGGATGTCCGTTTCCACAAAGGTTGCCACGTCATAAACTCCCTGTGTTTTGTTCGAAACCGAATGAGTCGCTCCGTTGGAAAGATGAAGCTGCAGTTTGCGCTGCTGGATGTCATTGAAAAGCCGACCTGATTGCGCCAGCGTTATTTTTGGCTGGTCTTTATTGGCGACGTCCGCCAGGAACACGCCTTTCCATACGGACTTGTCCGGCGTAGCGTCGCGGATATAAAGCACGCGGTTTGAAAACCCTTCCTCAAAAACACCGGTTCGAACGGCGCTGCTGACCGATTTGAGAGCGAGCTGGTTTCGCATGAGCCTGAGCTGATGATTCGCCTTGTGGCTGCCAATAGATCGTATTGAAAAGAGTTGCCAGCCAAGTGAGCAGAGCGAAGAGGAAGACCGGCTTCACAAGATTCCGAATGCTGACACCTCCAGATCGCATCGCCGTTACTTCACTGTCTGCCGAAAGACGGCCGAAACAGACCAAAATGGCCAGAAGGGTAGCCATCGGGACTGAAAACATGAGAATTGTCGGAAGGATATAGATCAGAATTGAAAGTATTTCTTGAGGAGAGACATTTTTTTGAACTAACAGCTCGAGTGGCCTGCCGGGAAGCCTCGGAATGATAACGAAGCTGAACACCACTAAGCCAAGAAAAAACGGGCCCAGGATCTCAAGGAAAACGTACCGGTTCAGGATTCGCATGCTTAACTGAACTGACAGAACCTACCCAGCGTGAACTGCAGGTTGGATGCAATAAAAGAGGATTGGAGACAATTGCCATGGTGACGGAAAGATGCAAATAACTCAGGAGGATATTAGCATTGAAAGCGGACTGCGGAGCATTTTTTGATGGCGGAGCATTGACTGGACATGGGAGAGCAGTTCCGGAGATACCGGAGGCCATACCCGGCGGCGATGAAACGTCCGATAATGTATATTATGTTAAGTAGCGATTCGACTGGGCCCTATGGCTCTGACAGGAAATCCGTCCCCTCCCCAACGCGGGCGAGGAGACGGAGTGTGGTGGATTCTGACAGCTCGGTCCAATCTTTCCGCTCCGGAGGTCTTCCTAAGTCTCAATGTAGCGCTCGGCCAGCTCTTCCCACCCAATCCTTTTGGATTTCAGTTCCAGTTTCCCATTGGGGTGCCTACCTCTCCGACAGGTCCTACAGAACGGGGCTCGACCACCTTCGTTGTCGTCCTCAGCTTCAGGCCCAGCGCGATTTCAAGAACTTCCGTGATATTGCGGACAAAGTGAAACTTCATCCCTTTTGCGACTTCCGGCGGCAGATCCTCGCGGACGTTTCTTTCGTTTTGCAACGGCAAGATCACTTCCCGAATGCCCAGCCGATGGGCGGCGAGCACCTTTTCCTTGATGCCGCCGACCGGCAATACCTTGCCACTGAGCGTCACCTCACCAGTCATTGCGAGGCGGGCTTTCGTTGGCCTTCCAGTGAGCAAGGAGACCAGCGTCGTGGCCATCGTGATGCCTGCCGAAGGGCCGTCCTTGGGGATGGCTCCGGCGGGCACATGGAGGTGAATGTCACTTTGGTGATAGAAGTCCTCCGAAATTCCCAGTTCACGTGCGTGCGCGCGCACCCAAGTGAGGGCAGCCTTAACCGACTCCTGCATCACGCTTCCTAGCTGCCCGGTCATCGTAATGTTCTTTTCACCCTTCATGCGGCTGGCTTCGATGAAGAGAACGTCGCCACCCGTGGGTGTCCATGCCAAACCGACTGCCACTCCGGGAACTGAGGTTCTTTCTTCAATTTCTTCTTCGACCAGATAGAGCGGAGCCCCTAACAGGTCTGGGAGTTCGTCAACGCCGACAGGCACCGACTCCGCTTTGCCCTCCACGAGTGTTCGGGCGCGTTTGCGACACAGTCTGGAAATCTGCCGCTCGAGCTGGCGCAGGCCGGCTTCGCGCGTGTAGTGGCGTATGATCGATCTCAGGCTTTCGGCCGGGATCTGCAGATGTTGGTCGAGAACCAACCCATTTTCCAAGGCCTGCCGCGGCAACAGATAGTTTTGGGCGATTTTCAACTTCTCTTCTTCCGTGTAACCGTGCAGTTCGATAACCTCCATGCGGTCCAGTAATGCCGGCGGTATAGTGTCCAGCACGTTGGCGGTGGTAACGAACAGCACACGTGACAGGTCGAACGGCACATCCAGATAGTGATCACGGAAGCCATGATTCTGTTCCGGGTCCAGCACCTCCAACAGAGCGGACGCTGGGTCCCCACGAAAGTCGGTTCCAATCTTGTCGACTTCATCGAGCATAAAGACCGGGTTACGTTGTTCGGCTCGACGAATCCCCTGAATGATCTGTCCCGGAAGCGAGCCGATGTACGTTCGGCGGTGTCCCCGGATCTCTGCTTCGTCTCGAATCCCACCCAAAGAAAGCCTGACAAACCTCCGGCCCAAGGCATCGGCGATGGACTTACCCAAAGAGGTCTTGCCTACTCCGGGTGGCCCGGCAAAACAGAGAATAGGGGCCTTCCCTGCTGGTCTAAGCTTGAGCACAGCAAGATATTCCAGGATACGGTCCTTGATTTTCTCCAGTCCATAATGGTCTCGGTCCAGTACGTCGCGGGCGCGCTGGAGATCGATCTCCCCTTCGGCGAGCTTGTTCCAAGGCAGGGAGACTAGCCAGTCGAGATAAGTCTTGGTAACCGTGTACTCGGCTGACGCGGGCGTCATCTTCGAAAGACGCTTCAACTCGCGTTGAGCTTCCTTGTAAGCTTCCTCCGGCAGTCCCGCCTTCTCGATAGCTTCACGAAGTTCGTTGGCTTCTTTGAAGCCATCACTGTCTTCACCCAGCTCCTTCTGGATCGCTTTCAGCTGTTCTCTCAGGTAGTAGTCCCTCTGGTTTTTCCCAACCTCGGTTTCGACCTGAGACTGGATTTTGCTCTTGAGCTCCAGGATTTCAACTTCGCGAGTCAGCTCGAGGTTCAGCCTTTCCAGCCGCTTCCGGACGTCCAGAGTTTCGAGAAGCTCCTGCTTCAATGAGGTCGAAAACGATGGGACAGTCGAGACGATGAAGTCTGCAAGCTGAGACCGGTCTTCGATATTCAAAGCAATGGTAAGCAAATCAGCGGAGAGCCCGGGAGAAAGAGTAACCACCTTTTCGAACAGAGCTTCGATATTTCGGCGAACCGCCTCAGTTTTTGAGGGATCCTCAGGCAAAAGTACGTCTTCGAGGAGCTCGATGCGGGCCGTGATATAAGGTTGCGTCTGGATAAACTCCCGGATTCGAAAACGCCTCACCCCTTGCACGAGCACGACCAGGTTGCTGTCTTTGGCTCGGATCTGCTTGGTGCATACTGCCAGGCTGCCAACCGAATACAGGTCGATCTGCTGGGGATCGTCAACCGAGGCTTCCCTTTGGGCGACAATGCCCAGGAAGCGATTCTCCCGGCCGTCCAGCTCTTCAATCAATTTGATCGAACTTTCTCGCCCGACAGTCAATGGCACAATCGCTTGGGGAAACAAAACCATATTGCGAACTGGCAGGATCGGCAAGGTTTCGGGAAATCGTCCTTCACGGGAATCGCTGGCAGAAGGCTGGGTCTCTCTCGGAGTTTCGCTCATCGAATTTATCCCTCAAAGGAGACATTCACTCCAGAATCGAGGTCAAAATCCGGAGTGTCTGATCTCGGAGTTTGGAACCCCCGATCCTCAAGTAAGGTTCGGCGGGTTCAGACAAACCTACAAACAGCCTTATAGGATCTGAGTGGGCGGTTGTCAAAATGGCTCTGTCGCGTGGCTAAAGGTGGGACATGGCTGCTGGCCGCTGAGTGACGCTCGTGGCGCGTGGGGTCTGCCCTGAAGCGCTGGTCGCCGTCGGAGGGCCGAGGAGACGCCTCGGAGTCGTTCTCCGGCACTACGCAATAGGAGGTACAAATAACGGTCTTCCCTCTTGACAAATCTCTCATTGATTGATTATAACTTTGCCTGTCGCTAGCACTCAGTTCGATAGAGTGCTAATAATCCTTCTTAACTCTCATATAAACAAGGAGAACGAGTATGAATCTAAGACCGCTCCACGATCGGATTCTGGTCAGACGGCTGGACGTAGCCGAGCAAGGCAAAGGAGGAATCATTGTTCCTGATACCGCCAAGGAGAAGCCCCAGGAAGGCGTCGTCGTTGCGGTCGGGAATGGCAAGCTGCTGGAGAACGGTAAGCGGCTGGAGATGGCGATCAAGGAAGGAGACCACATCCTTTTTGGCAAGTACTCCGGGACCGAGGTCAAGATTGAGGGAGAGGAGTTGCTCATCTTGCGGGAGGATGATGTTCTAGCGGTTACCGAGAGTGCCTTGCGCTCAAAGTCGGCGAAATAGAACGATTCGAATTCATTCAAAATCAAATTACGAGGAGGCGTAGGAATGGCTAAACAAATTGTTTCAGGAGAACAGTCCCGACAGGCTATTTTGAGGGGTGTGAATCAGCTGGCCGAAGCCGTGAAGATTACCTTGGGCCCAAAGGGCCGCAATGTGGTCTTGAGTAAGAAATTCGGATCGCCCACCATCACGAAGGACGGCGTGACAGTGGCCAAGGAGATCGAGCTACCCGATCCACTCGAGAACATGGGTGCTCAGATGGTTCGCGAAGTAGCCTCAAAGACCAGCGATGTGGCTGGTGACGGGACCACCACTGCTACAGTTTTGGCACAGGCAATCTTTCGTGAAGGAGTAAAGACGGTTGCAGCAGGCGCCAACCCGATGGCTCTGAAGCGTGGCATTGACAAGGCGGTCGAGGAAGTCGTTGCGGAAATCAAACGGCTATCCAAGCCCGTCAAGGGCGACATGATCGCTCAGGTTGGGACGATTTCCGCCAATGGGGACAGCAAGATCGGCAATATCATCGCCGAGGCCATGAACAAGGTCGGCAAGGACGGTGTGATCACCGTTGAAGAAGCGAAAACGATGGAGACCGCCCTGGATATCGTGGAAGGAATGCAATTCGATCGTGGTTACCTCTCACCCTATTTCGTAACTGACCCTGACCGGATGGAGTGTGTTCTGGAAGACGCGCTGGTCCTTGATTCATGAAAAGAAGATCAGCAGCATGAAAGATCTTCTCCCCATCCTGGAACAGGTCGCTAAGCTGGGTCGCCCGTTCCTGATCATCGCGGAAGAAGTGGAAGGTGAAGCCTTGGCGACGCTGGTTGTCAACAAGCTCCGCGGCACCTTGAGCGCGGCTGCCGTCAAAGCTCCAGGCTTTGGAGATCGGCGGAAAGCAATGCTTGAGGACATCGCGATTCTCACGGGTGGCAAGGCCATCACGGAGGATCTCGGGCTCAAGCTGGAGAATCTCAAGATCGAGGATCTGGGCCGGGCCAAGCGCATCGTCATCGACAAAGATAACACTACCATCGTCGAGGGTTCCGGTAAGGCGAAAGAGATCGAAGGCCGAGTCCGGCAGATTCGGGCTCAAGTTGAGGAGACAACCTCTGACTATGACCGCGAAAAGCTGCAGGAGCGTCTGGCCAAGCTCGTTGGCGGCGTTGCAGTGATCAAGGTCGGTGCGGCAACTGAGACGGAGCTGAAGGAAAAGAAGGCCAGGGTTGAGGATGCGATGCATGCCACTCGCGCTGCGGTTGAGGAGGGCATCGTTGCAGGCGGTGGCGTGGCCTATATCCGCGCCATTCCCGCGGTGACGAGGCTAAAGCTGGAGGGCGATGAGCAAATCGGGGCGGACATCGTTCGACGGGCTCTGGAAGAACCTCTCCGGCAGATTGCTGGCAATTCTGGAGTGGAAGGGTCAGTGATTGTGGAGAAAGTGAAGGCCGAGAAGAAAGAGGCCGTTGGCCTCAATGCAGAAACCGGCCAGTTCGAAGATCTCGTTGCGGCGGGTGTCCTCGACCCAGCTAAGGTGGCTCGCACGGCCCTGCAGAACGCGGCTTCTGTAGCTGGGTTGCTTCTCACCACTGAGGCGCTCGTCGCGGAAATTCCTGAGAAAAAGAAAGAGGCCCCCATGCCGCATGGAGGGGGAGACATGTACTGACGCGAATTTCGCGTATTGAAGCTCTTAAGATTCTCAAGGCGGCCCATGTTAGGATGGGTCGCCTTTTTGTTTTGGTGCCATTGCCGCCGCATGCAAGCCTCGCTCAACAAGACCTTGCCTCTGATTGCTATTGCGGTGATTTCCGCTTCCCTCTTCATGGCTCCCTTTTGCGGGTTCCTGTTCAAGTGCGGTTGCTCCTGGCTCTGGACCACGGCAGCCGATCACTGCAATATTCACCACGCAATGCCTCCTCATTGTCCCTGGTGCAGTTATGGATACGTGGGGTACTTCCTGCCGCTGGTTGGATTTGTTGTCGGCCAGTCGTTGGCCGGTGTCCTCCTGTTGCGGTCCACGGGCAATCTCTTCCTCTCAATCCTGGCTACCTTGCTCTGCTTCTTCCCCGTCGGCCTTCTCATGGGGATCATCACACTGACGCTCGTCAACTACCCACATTTCATCTTCAGCTAGTGACCTTTGGAGCCGCTGAGGCGGCCGTCGGTAGCGCTAAAGTTGAATTCTTGGGCAAGTTGCGCTAGTCAATATGCTAAGATACCGCGAATTTTGAGCGGTCAAGAGAGGGTCATGGATTCAGGCTCCCAGTTCAAAGTGGATGGAGACCTTAGCTTGACGGTGCCATTGGCCCAGGGTTTCGACAAGATTCTTCATGACTGTATTCGGATGATCGTTTCCAAGAGTGGCTTTGAAGTGGAGAATGCCAGCCAAATTGCGAGTCGGATCACAAATTTAGTACTTGAAAAAGCAAGAAAAGCTGCGCAAAAGGCCAAGAAGGCTCATGTTGAAGTTTTCATGTCACACGGACGGGGGCACGTTACGATCAAGACAACCATCCATGAGCTCCATTTTTCGAAGGAAGAAAAGTTTCAAGCCAAAGACTGTTGACCATGGCCGCCATCCTCGAAAACTTTCTCTCCCAAGAAGTCGCCACCCTTCGTGAGAAAGGGTTGTTTCGCAATCTTCGCATCCTGGAAGGATGCCAGCTTCCCAAGGCCACCTTTGATGGCCGGGCCGTCGTCAATCTTTCCTCTAATAATTACCTGGGCCTGAACACACACCCAAAGCTCATCGAGGCCGCGATCCGCGCCACGCAGGACCTGGGTGTCGGCTCAGGGGCGGTACGAACTATCGCCGGCACCATGCAGATACACATGGAACTTGAGGAAACCATCGCTCGCTTCAAGCAGGTGGAAGCCAGCGTCGTTTTCCAGTCGGGTTTCACAGCCAACGCTGGGACGGTTTCCGCGATTCTCTCCAAAGGCGACCTCATTATTTCCGATGAGTTGAACCACGCCAGCATTATTGACGGATGTAGGCTCTCACGAGCCGAGATTCGAGTGTTCCCTCATAAGGACCTCAACCGACTCGAAGAGATCTTGAAGGAGACCGCAGATTTCGCCGGAAGAAAACTGCTCATTAGCGACGGCGTGTTTTCAATGGATGGCGATATTGCGCCGCTGCCGCAGATTGTCGAGCTAGCGGAAAAGTACAGGGCCATCATGATGGTTGACGACGCCCATGCCAGTGGGGTTTTGGGTAAGAATGGGCGAGGCACCGTGGATCACTTCAATCTGCATGGACGAGTGGACATCCAGGTGGGAACGCTTTCCAAGGCCCTGGGTTCGCTGGGTGGTTATGTGTGCGGAAGGCGCAACCTCATCGACTTCTTGTATCATCGGGCTCGGCCCTTCCTCTTCTCTACCTCTCATCCGCCTGCGGTGGCGGCCTCCTGCCTGGCAGCGTTCGCGGTTCTGGAAGAAGAACCGACGTGGATGGAACGTCTCTGGGAGAATACCCGCTTTTTCAAGAGTGGCCTTGAGCGCCTAGGGTTTGACACGGGCGTGAGCGAAACCCCCATCACTCCGATCATCGTCGGTAAGGGCGATCTCGCCATGCGCTTCTCAGACGAGCTCTTCGCAGAAGGGGTCTTTGCTCAGGGCATCGGGTATCCTACGGTGCCCGAAGCCCGGTCTCGGGTAAGGACGATTGTCACGGCAACGCATACTCGGGAGCAGCTGCAGTTCGCACTCGATGTATTGGAGAAGGTCGGTCGTCGTCTGGGTATTATCTAGCGAGACCGACGTCCCAACGTCATCCTCGACCAATGAAGGGAAATTCCATGAACGAGTTCCATCCGACGAAACGCATCCTCTTGGGGCCCGGCCCGAGTGATGTAGATCCGCGCGTACTGGCTGCCATGTCTGAGCCCCTGGTAGGCCATCTTGATCCACAGTTTCTCAAGGTGATGGATGACATTCAGATTTCTTTAAGATCACTCTTTCAGACCCGGAACCGTCTCTCTATCCCGGTGTCCGGAACCGGCAGTGCCGGCATGGAGGCCGCTTTTGCCAACCTGATTGAACCTGGCGACACCGTGGCAGTTTGTGTCAATGGCGTGTTCGGCGAGCGAATGGCAGACCTTGTGACCCGTTGTGGCGGAACCCCCTTGCGTATCGATGTGGAATGGGGAAAGTCTTTTGATCTGGACGCCATTCGCAGCGCGTTGAAGCCGAAGCCGCCGAAGCTCCTGGCCGTCGTCCACGCCGAGACTTCGACTGGAGTGCTCACTCCCCTTTCGATGCTAAAAGAAGTCCTGCGCGACTTTCCCGACACGTTGTTCCTTGTCGATTGTGTCACTTCTTTAGGCGGGCATCCCGTGGACATCGACGACCACGGCGTCGATTTTGCCTACAGTGGAACCCAGAAGTGTCTGAGCTGTCCGCCCGGCTTGGCTCCGATTACGGTTTCCGAGAGGGCCGTCAACGTGTTGCGGAAACGGAAATCCAAAGTCCAAAGCTGGTACCTCGATCTGAGCATGGTGGAGAAATATTGGGGCGAAGATCGCACTTACCATCACACCGCACCGATTTCCATGAACTATGCTTTGCGCGAAGCCCTGCGCTTGATCGAAGAGGAGGGCCTGGAGAAGCGTTGGGCCCGGCACCGCCAGAACCACCAGGCTTTGGTCGCGGGTGTGGAAGCCATGGGACTTCAGATGCTGGTAAGGCCCGAAAACCGGCTATGGAGCCTCAATACAATCGAAATTCCCGCTGGAATCCCAGATGCGAAGGTTCGGTCTAGTCTGCTCCAGGACTTCGGTATCGAAATCGGCGGAGGACTTGGCCCACTAAGAGGCAGGATCTGGCGGGTGGGTCTGATGGGTTACTCATCCCACCGGAACAATGTGCTGCTCTTTCTGAATGCTCTGGAGCAGATCCTGATCAAGGAAGGTTTCAAACTCAAACCCGGAGCGGCCGTCGAGGCTGCTTCGAAGTGCTGGTAGCTTTGCCGCCGGTCCGATTCTGATCCAGAAACCACCGGCCACCTTGAATCTCCCAGATCTCCAGCCGGAGGGTGACTCATCTCACAAGAGCAGCGACTTGCCTAGCACCTGTCCTTTCACTCTCGCACAACGCCGACTCCATGCCAGGTTTCGTCAGAAATTTTTGGATCTACTGGGCCGCCAGTTTGCTCTTGTCGCTCGGGTTGATGACATTCTTCCTCGTTTACAACCTCTACCTGCTGGACTTGGGGTTCCAGGAGGGGTTCATTGGGAGGGTGACGGCGAGCATGACACTTGGCAGCCTGGCCGCCACGCTCGTCTCCAGCTTTCTTCTCGATCGACTGGGTCTCAACCGAGCGATTCAGGCATGCGCAGTGTTGATGGCGCTCTCTCTGGGAAGCCGCGCTTCCGCGGAGCATCCGAGTGTGTTACTCCTTCTTGCTTTTCTGAACGGAATCGCTCTCGGGATATGGATGGTCGCCGCTCCCCCATTTCTAGCTCAGAACACGTCTCAGGCGACGCGAAGTCTCGCCTTCAGCCTGAATTACGGAGGCTCGATAGCAACGGGCGCGCTCGCAGGGATTTTCGTGCGGGAGTCCGTGACATGGATACCTTACCTTGTCCAAGCTGAGGTGTCTGGCCGCCTGCTTCATCAGTGGCTCCTCCATACAAGCGCCGCACTGGTATTGCCGGCTTCCCTGCTCCTTTTCCTTCTCAACATCACCGCCCCAGGCTCCTCGGTTGCGTCGCCAGCCGGTTCGAGTCTCCGCATTCCGTCCGGGACCCTCAGTTTCCTGTTTCGATTGCTACCTGTCATCGTGTTTTGGAGTTTCTTCACCGGTGGATTCGCGCCCTTCTTCAATGTGTTCTTTCATCAAAAATATCAGCAGTCGCTGCATGCGATTGGCTCGATCTTCTCTCTCTCCCAGGTGTGCCAGGTGCTTGCCGTGTTGACGATGCCGCTGGCCGTGCGCAAGCTGGGCCGCTTTGGCGCCCTCTTTTCCATGCAATTAGCTGCGTCGCTAGCCCTGCTGATGCTCGTCTTTGCCAACCAGGTTCACTATGCTGGAGCGATTTATCTTACCTACTTGAGTTTTCAAGCGATGTGTGAACCTGCGCTGGAGCAATTCATCATGGATTCAGTGCCTGTGGGCAACGCGCAATTTCATGTCGTCCTGGCGATATGCCATCCTGTTTACAGTCCATGCCTTTGCTTCGGTCGTGGCAGGAACCCTCATCGAGCGGCACGGCTATGTCCCATTGCTACTCATGCTAGCTGCCTCAGGCACCTCTGCCGCCCTTTCATTCTATTTTTTCTTCCGTTCAACCCCGAGTTTGGCAGACTTAGCGAACCGTGCCTCAAGAACGGTCTAAAATAAGGCCATGATTCAGCCGCGTAACGACTGGAATTGTTCCGCAAAGACTGAACCATCGAGTGCCCGCGGGAACAGGGTTGCTGGAAGTGGCACTCCCGAGTCATCCGGCATTCAGCCTGCAGTATCGCGATCGTAAAGCGCGTGCTGGACGTCGTTTTGTCCGCGGTCGTGTTGGTTCTGGCTACACCACTGATGCTCCTGATTGCGCTGGCGGTGAAATGCAGTTCGAGAGGGCCGGTCCTTTTCAGGCAGCAGCGCGTCGGTTTGAACGGGCAACTGTTGTGGATGGTCAAGTTTCGGACAATGCGAACCTCGCCTCCAGCGGTGAGTGACCGTCGCTGGACCCGGCCCAGGGACAGGCGTGTGACCCCGCTAGGAAGAATCTTGCGGCAGACCGGCCTGGACGAACTGCCACAACTTGTTAACGTGCTGAAGGGGGACATGAGCCTGGTCGGGCCGCGACCGGAACGGCCCCACTTCGTTGAGTGTTTCAAGAACGAACTGCCCGACTACTGGCAACGTCACACCGTTCATTGCGGCATTACAGGCTGGGCACAGGTGAACGGCTGGCGGGGAGACACTTCGATACAGAAGCGTCTGGAACACGATCTCTACTACGTTCGCAACTGGACCCTCGCGTTCGATCTGAAGATCCTGTGGATTACCTTGGCTCGAGGCTTCCGCCATCCGAACGCCTGCTGATGGCTTCGGCCGGCTGGCTGCAGACCAGAGCCAGACTGAGCAGCACGCAAAAGATCAGCGCGTTGGCTGGAATGTGGAGATTGAAGTCAACCAGGCTGTGCACGAGGATTGCGAATACACCCGCTAGCGCGCCGGTAGCGAGGTATGGGTCTGGAGCAGAAGCACTCTCTCGTTGCCACTGCCAGAGCTTTCGCAGGGTTTCATAAGCTGCCCAGAGAACCAGGCCAAACCCCAGCAAACCGCATTCAATCAGCAATTGCAGGTAGTCATTGTGCGCGAAGTTCCACAGCGCCTGCCTGGGAACACCATCGACGGTGAGAAAATCAAGTTGGGAACGATAGTTGGGCAGAACGTACTTGAAGGTTCCCATACCCGTGCCAAACCACCGAAAATCCCGCACAATGTTGAGTCCATCTCTCCACAACCCCAATCGTTCCGGGGCGTCGCGGATCGTGTATGAGAATCGGGTCGCGATCTCCCGTCCAAAAGCCAGACTGATGCAGCCGACCAGCATGGCCAGCCAAAGGACCGGCTGCCAGGCCTGACTCCTGCGGCGTTGTCTTCGCCAGAGTGACCAAGTCAGCCAGGCAATCGCGATGGCGCAGGCAACCAGGCCGCCGCGGGAAAGGGATAGAATCAGGCCCACTAGCATTACTCCCAGCGAGGCAACAAGCAGGGCCAGGTCCCAGCTCGGTCGGGTGGCAAGCAAACCTGTGCCGTCAAGACCGGCCCATTCGCTTGTGCTGGTGGATTCTGCGACGTGTTTCGGAATTTGAGCGAATTGTGGCCCTTCGCAGGAGCAACTGGGGCTAGCACTGGCTGCTGGTCGCGTTCCTTCCTTCCTCCGCTGGCTCGATGTCAACTGTCCCCAGACGAGACCGGCCACCAGAGGTGCCAGCATCGCCATAAGGCCGGCGAAATGGTTATGGTTGACATAAGTGCCGCTGACTTCCTGGCGGTAGTGCACCTTGGCAAACCAGAAGATTGCCTGCCGGCCACTCCAGAATTCGGCCAGTCCGTAGACAGCCTCAAAGCTGCCAACTGCCAGCAAGGCCCCAGTAACGAGTCGACGTCCCTGCCGCGAATTGAGGTTATTCAAAAGGATCCAGCAGAAGACCACGCAGGTGACGAAATCCAACAATCCCTCCCAGGTTGCTTTCGGGTAGATTGTAAGGTGTGTCCAGCCTGCAAAGATTCCAACGGACTCACGATCTGGTGACGTGGGCAAGAGAATGCTGTGTCGCAGAGGCTCGGGAGAGAGGCTCACTCTCAAGGAAAGTGGCATCGGCAAGAGTTGCACTATCAGCAGCAGCAGAAACAACAAGGCGGGAAGCCAGAACGGCGGAATCGTGATGTGCAAGTTTCGAAGGTAGGCGGTCTTGAGGGCCCAACTCCCCAGCATGACCAAGACGACAATTCGGATAAGGAGCTGTGCCCAGGGATCAACAGCACCATAGGCCAGTGGAGCGAAGATAATCAGGAAGAGAGTCGCCGACAGGACAACTCGGTCACAGATCTGAGGTAACAATCCTGCGAGTTCCTCCGGGCCCTCCTGAGGCCCAACATTGGGTGGGATGCCGCGGCGGTATGCCGGACTTCGATGGGTTCACCCGAGATTGCCCCCCCTGGAGCCTTTCCTTCCCTGGCTGGGCGTCAGACAGACGGCAATCGGACCGAGCAAGCCAAGCGCAACGAAGAGCAGATTGTTCTGAACCACCTGGGTCCCTGTCTCGATTTGAGAGACGACAGTCGAAGCGGCGCCGATTCCAATTTGAATGCTGGGATCGTTCGTAACATTGTCAATCTTGCTGGCCCAGGCGATCAGCGGCTGGTTCGAGGTGATCTTGAGGTAACCGTTCTGACCCGTAACCGCCCCGCCCGAGTCCAGCAAGTCTCTAACAATGCTGTTGCGCTGCGTCATTCCGTTCGCGGGCACGCCGAATGCGAGGGGAACGCCAACTTGTGTGCCGTCGTTGTTGTGAAAGGAAACCGTCACGTTCGCAGCTGTGCCACCTACGGTGTTGAACCCAACGTTGGTGCGGAAGGTTCCCGGCGTCCCCGTATTGCCGGTGTCGATGACCTCTGACATAAACCCGGTCTGCCAGGCGGTAGCTACATTAACTCCTGGGAAAAAGCCACCAGGCCCCAGTGAACTGGTCACTTCAGAGACGGCGCTCAGGATACGGTTGTTCGTCGACTCGACGGTAATCGGGCCAAACTCGCCCAGCGACGCCTCCCATCTCTCCCAGGATGTCGGTGCTTCGAAAGCGTCCGTTCACCGGGATCGTGCGTGAGATCTGCCCAATGGTCGAACCATTCTCCCGTCTCGCCGTGATGGTCACGTTGTTGGGCTGCGTGTCGAGATTGAGGACAGCCAGAAAAGACGTGAAGGTGCCAGTTCGAGCTGAGGAAGGGACTAGCAACTTCGTTCCCACGTCCTGACGCACTTGCTGGCCGAAGGCTGCAGACGTGCCAAGGAAACAGGCGACTCCGAGGAAAAAGACAGAAACCTTGGTCTTCATTGTTCGTCCTTTCTGTGCAATACAATCTAATTGGCGCGATGCCGCTTTTCGCTCTGATCTTAAGCCTGGAGAAGGCGGCAGCTCAACTGAAATCTATTCGACAGTCGTTTTCTTCCCTTGGACCGTCCGCCCCTCATCCTGGAAAGCACCGAGTACCTCCTGCGGCCGCAAAGGTTCACCGTTCGGTCTCGCTTCGAACGATGGACCAGTCAAATCCCGTTGTTAATTCTTTGCCCCAGAAAGGTGTACAGCAGGCTGGCCTCGTTCAACGGTCCCTGTCACCTGAGGTCGCTCGCTACGGAGTAGCGACTGCCGATTTTTTCGCCCGCGGCAAGGAATCGATGAATCTTGGAGCGTGAGTCTGGTCCGCAATCTCCCAGGTTGTTAGGTACAACAACTTGAGAATTTTTTCCATTTTCTCATAGTTAATCTTGTCAGCCGTGTCGCTGGGACGATGATAGTCCGGATGGAAGCCGGTGAAGAAAAAAACTGACGGAATTCC
Organism: uncultured Acidimicrobiia bacterium; assembly: GCA_963752385.1. GTDB lineage: Bacteria > Acidobacteriota > Terriglobia > Versatilivoradales > Versatilivoraceae > CAVVYL01. The sequence continues at coordinate 19,933 of CAVVYL010000028.1, forward strand.
CACTTTGAGGAAGCACCAATGATCGCTTCGCTTCAGCAGATTCTCCTGCCCTGAATCGTAGCGATATCGCAATGTAAGCCCGACACGCTGATTGCAGGCTTCGATCCACTTCTTCAAGTCCTGGCTGAAGCCCGACCCTGCAACACTTAGCGTATTGGTATTCAATTCCGGCTTCTCCTCTTCAATTCCGTTCGAAGGATCCGCTGGCCGTTGCTCGTTGCGACCGATCATATCCAACTGGATCATGGCCACGGTTTTGTTCAAAGGAAAAAGTGGGCGCTGGGCATAATAACGCGAGCCCAGCAAACCAAGTTCCTCAGCCCCCCAGGCCGCCAGAACGACGCTGCGTCGTGGTTTCAAAGGACCGATCTGAAACGCTTCGGCCAACTCGAGCAACCCTGTCACCCCTGAAGCGTCATCATCGGCGCCAAAGAAAATCTCCTGATTCTCACCGCTGCCCAGATGATCGTGATGTGCGCCAAGAAGAACATATTGATCGCGCAATTGAGAGTCGGCTCCCGGCACGATTCCAACCACGTTGGATCCCTTCAGGAATCTATGGTCATAGACCGTCTTCATGGAAACTGTTCTTTCCAGGGCAAAGGAAACCGGTTTCATTTCGACATCCAGTCGTTCCTGGATTGTCTTCAGGGTTTCCAACCTTCGAGATCGATTCGCAGCGATCAGCTTTTCTCCAACGGCGTAGCTTACAAACACCGCCGGAACTCGGATGCGCTCTACGTCGCTTGCCAGATAGGTCTTGGCGTTCTTGACTGTCAGTGTACTGAGCGCGGGGACACTTTCGCCGGAAGGCAGTACGATAATGACACCTGAAGCTCCGGCCTTCTGAGCTTGCAGGACCTTTTCCATGGGCTCCTCGTAGTCCTTCTGCGAAAAGGGATCCCAGGCCGACGGCTGTGTGCTCGCGGGGAACTTGCTTAACACGACCACGACTCTGTCTTTGGCAATGAGCTTCGCGAAGTCATCATAATCCAGCTCTGGAGCAGAGATGCCATATCCGGCGAAGGTTGCCTGGCCCTTGACCTCATTCGAATCAAATCCCCAGGGCGCGGGCAAAAAGTCCTCACCCATCTTCAGTTCTACCGAAGTCTTGTCCTGCAGCTCGAATGTAAGATGGCTCTCTTTGCGCGGAACAGCCTGGACGAGATCGAAAGACTGAACATAGGCTCCGCGATTCTCCGCGGGAGGTTGCAGTCCCTGGCGCTGAAAGACGCTTGCAATATAGTCCGCAGTGAGTTCAGCTTCCGGAGTGCCCGTACCACGACCTCTGAAGTGTTTCGAGGCCAGAAATTGCAGCGTGGCCTGGATCCGCCGGCTCTGAATTGAATCAAAGCCACTGGAGATTTCCTCGAAGGATACCGCGTATCCCTGCAGCAGCAGCCCGGATGCAGCTAAGATCAGGAGCGCAGTCCAGTGAACTGGAGACGTTCGAAATTTCGAAGTCATCGTTAGTGAGGTTCGCAGAGTATGGTAACGAAACTTATTGTCGCTCGAGAACTCAATTGACTTCAGTTCCAGTTTGTCCAGGTCAGGTCTTCCCTGCCCTCACGACAAGCTCATTGTAGGCTTCCGGCGTGTCGATGTCGATCAAGACGCCGGGATCACTTACGTTGAGATGCAGAATCTGGTCTTGGTGTCTCCTCACGACGCTGACTGCACCCTCTTCCCACGGCGCCTGCAAGAGTTCCTGAAAGAGGCTGGATGCGAAGATCATCGGATGGCCCCGCCGGTTTCGAAATGACGGAACGACAATCGCGCTTCGCTGCTCGCTAAACGCTGCGATGAGCTGGTCCAGCAGATCGCGACTGCACGAATGGATGGTCAACGAGGAAAACCATGACGCCCTTCAATCGGCATCTCCCCGAAATTCCGCAGTCCACACTGGAGTGAGGACAGCTGACCCTGCTCGTATTCCGGGTTGATAATCGCTTGATTCGCGAATTGGGGAAGGGTTTCAAGAATCACGTTTGCGCCGTGCCCCAGCACGATCCTGGTGAGACTCAACTGGGAATGCCGAGCTTCCTGAACAATCTGTTCGAGAAAAGTCTTTCCATGAATCTTCAGCAAGGGTTTGGGACTGCCCATGCGTTCCGACTTCCCGGCAGCAAGAATGAGACCGGCAACAGATTTCATGACCACACCCCTGCTTGTGCGAGCTCTCGTATCGATCGCAACCGCATCAGGTTGTCCACGAGCTGGTATTTCGGTTAGCTTGTTCACGCGAGAAAACAGTCACTAGCCACATCATAGCCGCCGCCAGGACAATGCCACAGGCAACTGGGGAAAAGATTCCAATTCCCTTTCGCTCATTGAAAATTTCAAGGGAAAGTGTGGTTCCAACTCCCGCCATGATGGCTGCCAGCGCAGCTCGCGCATCAGGCTTCTTCCAATAAAGCCCAAACACCAGAGGAACAAATAATGCAGTGGTGAGGAGGCCGTAGAAGATCTGCAACGCAGCCACTACGTTTGGAAGCAGTACTGCCAGCATGACACCGGACGCCCCGGCCAGCACGGCCACCACGCGCGTGACAGCTAAGAGGCTTGAATCTCGGAGATTGGGCACCAGATACCCTTTCAGCAGATCTCTCGCGAAGGAAGTCGACAGCATGGCCAAAACTGCGTCGGCGGCGCTGAGCTCGGCCGAGAAGATGGCAGCTAGCGCAAGCCCTCCGAGCCACGGGGGCAACAGATGGACCATAACCGCAGGAATTGCCAGCTCTCGATTGGGTAGATCCGGATAGAATGCTCGCGCTGCGATGCCTAAGGCTGGCGGAAGTATCGCGAAAAGTAAGAGCGCGATGGCACTCGCGAGGACGCCGTTTCGCGCCGTGCTACGGTCTTTGGCCCCATAGACCTTTTGCAGAATGCCCGGCGAAACCAGGAACGATGGAACCAGCAGCACGAGATAGTCGACGATTTCGAAGCCCTCTCCTCCGGCGAAACTGAGATAACTTGTCAAGTTCAGTGCTGGCTGCGAAGTCTCCGCCAGACGCTGCGTGATACTCTTCCAACCGCCGGAGAGACTCAATGCGAACGATACGGCTAGCACAAAGCCGGCCATCTTGACCACAACCTGGACGACGTTTACCCATACGGTCGAAAACAGCCCTCCCACGGAAAAATAAGTCGTCGCAACAATTCCACCCAGCAAGCAGCCGAGCCATTTCGGGAGGGCGACAACTACGTCCAGTATCCAGGCGACGGCAATCAGCTGCCCTGCCAAAATCGCCAGGGCCCCCAGCCAAACCAGAATAGCAGCGAGTCCGCGAATCCGGCGGTCATAGCGGTATTCGAGATAATCGCCCACCGTGATAAATCCATGGGCGCTGGCAATCTGCCAGAGACGCGGCGCAACCGTGAACGCCAGCAACAGCGAACCGAAACCAGCCGAGCCAACCCACCACCAGGCTGAAAGACCAAACTGATAACCCAGCCCGGCAGCACCCACAGTCGAGCCGGCACCGATATTCGCCGCCAGCAGAGTCGAAAACAAGAGTCCTGTGTTCAGCCTTCGCGAGGCGACGAAGAAGCCCTGAACATCGTGAACCTGACGCGACCGGAAAACTCCCAGCAGGACGAGCAAGAGTGAATAGGCGACGAGGGTCAGCAGGTAAGGGTTCAAGAACTCGGTCCCGTCCGGGCCTTCGTGGGCTTTAGCTTCGAGGATAGGCCGCCAGATCCTGGCAACTCGGCAAGCCGGGCAGTCCTTTGGCTCGCAACACGGCGCGGCAGACCGCTTGAGATACAACTTCCGCCGCCAACGATCCAATGAGCGTCAGATTTGGAGCGCCAGCGATGCTTCCCATCGCAAGGGCGAAGAGCGTATCGCCGTCCAAAGGAGTGTGTACCGGATTGATGCTCCTGGCCAATCCATCCTGCGCCATTTGCGCTACTTTCGTCACTTGCGCTTTCGACAGCGCTGCATTGGTTGCGACAACACCGATGGTGGTGTTCTCGCCGGCAGCCTTTGGATTGGGGTACTTTCCCTGGCGCATCTGCTCCATCGAGCTAACGAGACGTTTTCCATCCGGACTGCGGGCTCCTGCGAGAATGGTTCCGGTCTTCGGATCGAGCACGTCACCGGCCGCGTTGACAGCCACAAGCGCGCTGATCGTCAGCGAGGCCACCCGGAGAGAAGCCGTTCCTAGACCGCTCTTCATGGCACGATCGGATCCAAACAGCTTGCCGACCGTTGCGCCCGCGCCAGCCCCGACATTACCCTCCTCGCAAGCTTTGGCCTTGGCAGCTTTGCAAGCCAGATAGCCGGCGCGCTTGTCGGGACGGATTCGAGCATCGCCCAGTTGAAGATCAAACAAGACCGCCGCGGGTACGATGGGAACTCGGGCGACGCGCGTTTCGTAGCCGATTCTTTGCTCCTCCAGATATTGCATGACTCCTGAGGCGCTTTCCAGACCAAAAGCGCTGCCACCGGAGAGGACAATGGCATGGACTTTTTCCACGGTGTTGAGTGGACTGAGGAGATCTGTTTCACGAGTGCCCGGGGCGGCTCCACGCACATCAACTCCGGCCACGGCGCCACCTTCCGCCAATATCACGGTGCAGCCGGTCGGTCTGCGTGGTTCGGTATAATGTCCGACCTTGATTCCTTCCACATCGGTGAGACAACCGGAATCTGCCGAGGCAGCGCTCGACACAGGTGGTGTCAAGATCATCGGCACGGTCGCTGTAGACCCTCCCCAGCAGAGCAGTGATGCTCTTAGAATTTCCCGGCGTGTGCTCAACTCACTCCGCCTAGACATCCTCTTTCACCTTTTTGTCGCATCCCGCGGATAGGATCCCAGAATTTTCATGAAGCTGGCAATCTCTCGCAACTGTGCCACGGCATTTCGGCCATTGCGATCGTTCAGGCTCCCGGCGAAATCGACGTAGAAAAAGTATTCCCATGGCTTTCCGTGAAGCGGGCGCGATTCGATCTTGTAGAGATCAATGTCGCGGAGCGCAAAGACACTCAGGGAACGGAATAGTGCGCCCGGGACATTCTTGATGGAGAACACAATTGAAGTCTTGTTGGCATTGGCTGGGGAGACGGTCTTCTTCTTCAGTACCAGAAACCGTGTGAAGTTTTCAGGATCGTCTTGAACTTGGCGCTTCAGGATCTTCATGCCGTAGATTTTTGCAGCCAAGTCGCTGGCAATAGCCGCGGCATCCAGCAGTTTCTCCTCTTTGATCCTTTTCACGCTTCCAGCCGTGTCATAAGCCGGCTCGATCTTGACGTTTCTGAGCTTGGCCGTGCTGTTCTGGCACTGCATCAACGCCTGCGGGTGAGAAAAAATCGTGCGAATCGAGGCGAGGGTCGCGCCAGGGTTCGCAATCAGGTTGTGCACCACCCGCAGATTGAGTTCGCCAACAATGTGCAGACGATGTTTGAGCAGCAAGTCATAGTTTTGATGAATACTCCCAGCCAGAGAGTTCTCAATCGGGATCACGCCGGAATCGACGCGGCCCGACTCCACCCGTTTGAAGACCAAGTCGAACGACTCGCAAGGGCATAAGGCAATCCGCTCGCCGAAGAAGCGGCGCGCAGCCATCTCACTGTAAGCGCCGCGTTCCCCCTGGAATGCCACGCGCGGAGTCTCACTCTCGGTCATTCGTTTACCTGAAAAATGCGACTCATGTATAGCAGGCGAAAAATTCAAAATCAACGGCTAAATCGTAGAGAGCTGCCTCAGGCCGACCGGTACGTCGAGGAAATGAGGAACGGCAAGAACACCAGGGACAGGCTTTGTTGCAAGTGCTGAAGAGCAATACTAAGAGTCCCGGGTGTATGCCGCATGCCTGTCTCAGAGCCTTCAGACTGCCCCGCTCCTGATTTTGGCATCTGGGCGGTTCACCCGGCTTTGACCTGCATCTGGTCTTCTATCCAGCGCTGGTTGACAAAAATGTTCTCCCTGCTCAAAATGGATCAGGAGTCGGGCGCTGCTCGCCTGTAGAAAACAACTTGTTCCATCCTTCGGCTGGCTTCGCCCGGATTGGCTGAGTCTTTGGTGTTGGTCCGATGCCACCTGCATCACAAACACCATGTGCTTTCAGCCCGCGAGACAGCGTCATGCTTAAAGAATGAATCTCATCAAAGTGAAGGAGGTGAATATGAGTATCGCGAAACGTGTCAAGGAGTGCCTTGAGCAAAACCACGTCCCCTACACCCATTGCACGCATCGCTTGGCCTACACGGCTCAAGAGGTGGCCGCGGCCCAACATGTTCCGGGGCGTGAAATGGCGAAAACCATCGTGTTGAAAACAGATTCGCAGTTTGCGATGGTGGTTCTGCCCGCCGTCATGAAAATCAATATGAAAGCGTTGCGGGACGAGTTGCCTTTTTCCCACCTGGAGTTGGCCACCGAAAAGGAGTTTGCTGTTCTCTTCCCCGACTCCGAGTTGGGCGCCATGCCCCCGTTTGGCAACCTTTATAACTTACCCGTATATGTGGACAAGAGTCTGAGCGAAGACGAAGAGATCGTCTTCAATGCCGGAACACACGTGGATACCATTCGAATCAAATACAAGGATTTCGTTCAGGTCGTCCGGCCCAAAATCGTCGATGCTGCCATTCGATTGGAAATGGCAATCAATCAGTAGTCGAGAGTCCTCGATCAGCTTGAGCCTGTCGACAGACAGACGGCAATACCCAGGGAATTCGGCAACACCGGAAAGCGTCCCAGGAGCAGCGGTCCCTTGAGAAGGCGCGCTCGATTGCTGTCGCTTGCCCGGTCGGACGGTTCAAATCACTAGATGAATCTTCGGGCCCTGCCGGGTTATACTCTGCGCTACCACGTCTGTTCCGGTCATGAGCCAGATTTTCATCTCCCATGTTGAAGAGGACGCTCAAGTTGCGTTGGAACTGGCCCAAGGACTGGAAGCTGCCGGATACCGGACGTGGTATTACGAACGCGACAGCGATCCGGGCCTTTCCTACTTGCTGCAGATCGACCGCGCCATTCTCGACTCTCAAGCTGTCGTTCTCATCATCTCGCCTCAATCCATCCGTTCTCATCAAGTCACCAAGGAAGTCGTTCTTGCCCATGAAAGCGGCAAGGCCTTTCTCCCAGCGCTATGGGCCTGTCACATGCTGAATTCCAGGAACAGCAGCCTGAATGGCGCGTGGCCTTGGGAGCAGCGGCTTCAATCCCAGTACCTGCACAAGGAGTCTCGGCTGTCTTGCCCCGTTTTCTTCGGGGAATCGAAAAGCTAGTACCGCTCCAGGAACCGCAGCCGGAGGACGGCAAGGAAGCCGGACCATCAGCAGTCACAGAGTCGACTCGAAAGCGATCTCGGTGGCCTTCCAATTCAAGAACCGCCGTACTCGCACTCACGGGCGTCCTTGTTCTGACAGTCATCGGATATTTCATCAAGTCCTGGATCGACCGGCAGCGGCTCGAGTCACGCCTGGCACAGGTGAGCGAATTCTCAGACTCCTTTCTCATGGGAACAGCCTATTGGTCAGCGCCTCCGACCTGGCGGCCAGCAGCGCAAACTCGACGTGACAGGTCCGGGATTGGCTTGATCAAAGACCGAATCTTTCGGCGACTTCAAAGCCTCATTCGACCTCCAGCTTCTCAACCGCAAGGGTGCAGTCTGGATTGTGCGGGCCAAGGACGAAAGGAACTATTATCATTTCCAGCTGCTGGGTCCAAGGGCTCTCCGCCCAATGCCTTCATCACTTCGTTTTGCAAGGATGGTAAACTAACGCCTTTGATAACGTTTCCTGTGAATCAAGACCTGAGCCAGGCCGATGACTGGTATCACATCATCGTTGAAGCTCGAGGCAGCAAAATCAGTCATCAAATTCAGGTTTCCAGCGAGCCGGCCCCGAGCCTCCGAAGCTGGCCATCCTGAACGATCAAACTTTCTCCTATGGCGGCATTGGTTTCGGCACCAAGGACGGCGAGGAGTTCCGCTTGGGGTCTGTCACGGTCGTTCCTCTGCCTCATTCCCTGGCTACCGGGTCAACGCAGGATGCGGCGGGCAAGTGAGTCAACCCTTTCGGTCGAAACAACCTCATCACTCAGTACTCACGACTCTCAGCGGCATGAAATCGCGAGCAAATTGTCGCATCCGGTTTCTCGTCGCTGTCCTGTTCCACTGGCTCGCGGCCACCCCGGCTCTGGTTCCCTCGATCACCGCACAAACCCAGACAACAGGTTCCCTTTCGGGAAGGGTTTACGACGCGGGCAGCCCGGCTAAGGAAGGCGTCGCGGATGTGCGAATGGTGCTGGTGGACCAAGAAACCGGGGTCCGTCGTGCTTTGCTAACGGGAGACAACAGAGAATACTCTTTTGATTTGCTATGCCAAGCTGGTATGAGCTTTCCTGCCA
>CAVVYL010000029.1:0-26852 GCA_963752385.1 uncultured Acidimicrobiia bacterium
GACATGAACTCCGCATCAGGGGTAGAAACGAAGGCCTGAGGTTGCGCCGGGTTGACGGCACTCTCGCTCTCCGGGGCGCTGCTGATTAGGCGAAGTTGAGAAAGCGAATAAAGGTAACCGAGATCCAGGGTAGAAGGCGCTGTTCTGGCTTGGTCGAGGCCAAGCCGGCAGTCGTGCGAGAGCCCATCAGTGAGGGTGCCGCGCCTGGACGCTGGTGAACAGTTCGCAGACCCATTCCCCTGCGGAGCCAGCCACTGAGCCTGTATTGAATACCTTTCGAGTTCTTCACGCATCTGGGTGACCGTCGTTTTCTTCGGGCGCTTGTCCAGGGCTCGCCCAATGAAGTAGCCAGCGACGGCGCCTCCGACGCCGGAAAGGGCGGCCGTCGTCCAGACCTTACGGTCGGAGTTAGTGGCATCGTCAAACACAGCCAGCCCGGCAAACGCACCCGCGGCGAAGCCACCACCTCCGCCCGCGAGTGTAAAAATGGTGCGATATCGATGCGATTCAACGGTCTTTGTTCCCGATTGCTGGCCCTGAGCCCATTGGCCCGTGAAGAACACCAGCATGCTGCAGAGAATCAAGCGACTTTTCATTGGATTCATCCCTCCTTTTAGTAGTGGGTCGTTGCCGCAAAGGGAGCAAGATCCACACCCGGATAGAAAACGTTAATGGATTAAGTACCAGAAAGTCCTTACAGACCTCTGACAATGGAGTGACAAAGTGCTTACATTGCGTTGAAAGCGTGGGACTGTTAAGGGTGCGGACAGTGCAGCGGGCGGCACGAGATGCAAGCACCTCAGATCCATTGCCACCGGTGAACCGCGAAGACGCGACGCGAAGGGAAGGGAACCCAACCTTGAGCTTGAGTTGCTGCCAAGACGGCCTGGAGCTGGCTATGTTGATTTAGCCAGGAAAGTCCTCAAGCCAGACGATCAAGGCGAGAAGCGCAAGAAGTAAACGAATGGCTCGGGCTCTTGGCGGTTCGTTCGTCGTGTTGCGCCTGACACTGCCATGGAATAGAATTGCACCACTCATTTTCCCTGAGTCCTTGAATCTTCCTCTGCCGGGAAGAGGCGATGGGATCAAGTCCTGACAAACATCTGGCAACAAGCGAGAAACCGCGCACATTTGGCTGAAGAAGTCGTGAGAACCGGCGGAACTGGCAACCGTGGCAGCGTTGCTTGTGCCTCGGTCAAACGGAATCAACCGCGAAGACACACAGAGCGCGAATTAAGGAAGATCTGGTTCCCAGGTCATGTTGGCGCTCTCGGCGCCTTCACGGTTTAATTTCGTCAGAACTTTCGTACCATCCATGCATCGGATTCTGATTGTTGATGACGAAGAGCCGGCCCGCTACGGGATTCGGCGGGCTCTTGAGCAATTTGGCCGCGAAATCCACGAAGCCGCCAACGCCGCCGAGGCGCGCGCAGTCATCCAGAAGTACCGGCCGCATATTATGTTAGTGGATATCAACATGCCTGGCGAAGATGGGATCTCGCTGGTACGAAGCCTTTCGAGCGACCCCTTAAAGCCCCTCATCATCATGTTGACCTCGTATGCCACGGTGAAAGTGGCAGTGGAGGCGATGAAGGCCGGGGCTGATGATTACTTGACCAAACCCTTTGAGTTAGATCAGCTTCGGGCAGTGGTCCGCCGGGGGCTGGAACAGTTTTTTACGGGGGCGCCGGTACCGCCGACAGCCGATGCTACTGAGGACGAAAATCCAGGATTGGTCTCCCGTGACAAGCGGGAGGCCGCGTTTCTCGCGGCCGAAGGTCGACCCACGCTGGTGCCGCGCGCTGACCCTGCCAGAAGAGGATTCTCACAGGAGACGTCCAAAAGACCCGGCGCGCCGGTGGCTGCGGGAGGAAGCGCGGAAGCGATTGACCAAACGATTTCTCACTACAGGATTGTGCGAAAGCTCGGCGGCGGAGGGATGGGTGTGGTTTACCGGGCTGAAGACCTCAAGCTCGGTCGTCAAGTTGCCTTGAAGTTCTTGCCTGAAGAGCTGGCTCAGAGCCCGCAATCCTTAGAGCGGTTTCAGCGCGAGGCACGGGCAGCTTCGGCGCTGAACCATCCCCACATTTGCACCATCCATGAGATCGAGGAGTGCAAAGGGCAGCCATTCATCGTGATGGAGCTACTCGAAGGGCAGACGCTGAAACACCGGCTGCTCGGGAAGCGGCTTACCGCAGAGGAAATCCTGGAGCTGGGAATCCAGATTGCGGATGCACTCGATGCTGCTCATTCAAAGGGCATCGTGCATCGTGACATCAAACCGGCCAACATCTTCATCACGCAGCGTGGGCAGGCGAAACTGATGGATTTCGGTCTGGCCAAACTTATCACCGAACGCAATCGGGTTGCAGAGGCCGTCAGCATCTCTTCTCAATCCACCCTGAGCGAGGAGCACTTGACGAGTCCGGGCACACCGATCGGCACCGTGGCGTACATGTCGCCGGAGCAGGCTAGAGGCGAGGAACTCGATGCGCGTACTGACCTCTTCTCTCTTGGGGTTGTGTTCTATGAGATGGCCACGGGCAGCCTCCCCTTCAAAGGCAACACCGCAGCAATGATCTTTAATGCGATCCTCAGCCAGACTCCTGTGCCACCTTCGAGGCTCAATCCCGATTTGCTGCTCAAGCTGGAGGAGATCATTCAGAAGCTGCTGGAGAAAGACCGCAGGGTGCGTTATCAGTCGGCCAAAGAGCTGCTGGTCGATCTGAAGCGATTGAAGCGAGACACGGATTCGGGGAGAGTGGCGACGGCGATTCCAGAAAAGCGCGGCAGATGGAAGGCCTGGAAGTTCTGGCGATCATAGCCGCAGTCCTTTTGCTTGTCGGCGTCAGCACGAGATGGTGGCAAGCAAAGTCTCCGGCCACGCACTCCTCTCCTCAGCTTGAGTTGCGGCGTTTGACGTTTGACTCGGGTCTGCAGGACAACCCTACCTGGTCCCCGGACGGACGATACATTGCCTATGCTTCAGATCGAGCAGGAAATTTCGACATCTGGGTCAAGCAGGTGAGTGGTGGTAACCCGATACAGATCACAGAATCACCGGCTCACGATTGGCAGCCGGATTAGTCTCCCCAAGGTGACCAATTAGTCTTCGCTCAGAACGCGGTGGCGGCGGCTGGTTCGGGCGGCACAGACGGCGCCTGTCCCGGCCCCTGAGCTGCCCACAGTGCGAGGCGGGCGGCGCCGCTCAGAGGGCGTACCGGAAGGCCTCTGCCTCAGATTGCGGAAGAAAATGATTTGAGATTCTGGTCACATGTAATACCTTTCGCGGATGAACCATAAGCGCCTATCCATATCCATTTTTGCGGTGAGCTGTCTTGTCGCAGGGCGTCTTCTTGAACCTGCGCTGGCACCGGAGACACTGGCGGACAAGAAGCCCGAGCTGTCGCTTTCGTATGTCTCGGTGAAAGCGAATGCCTGCATAGCCGCCTTTAGTGGTGAAAGCACGCCGGGGAGCGACGGCAAATGATTCGCTAAGCGTCGAAATCAAATGAAGGCGCGAGAAAAACCATGACAACTTTGGACTGGCTGATCATTGCCCTCTACTTCGGCCTCTTGGCTGGTGTGGCTTCGTGGGTCATTCGTAAGGGCAAGGATACTGCGGAAGATTATTTCCTGGCTGGACGAAACCTTGGCTGGTGGGTCATCGGCGCCTCTATCTTCGCCTCTAACATCGGTTCGGAGCACGTCGTCGGTCTGGCAGGATCCGGCGCCACCGACGGTGTGGCTATGGCTCACTACGAGTTGCATGCCTGGTGTCTACTGGTGCTGGCGTGGGTGTTCGTACCTTTCTACATGCGTTCAAGGGTGTTCACCATGCCGGAGTTCCTCGAAAGACGTTTCTCGCCCGCATCGCGCTACGTGCTCTCTGTGGTTTCGCTGATCACGTTCATCCTGTCAAAGATTGCCGTCGGCATTTTCGCAGGGGGTGTGGTGTTCGGCACATTGCTGCCGGAATTGCATTTGCGGCTGGGCAGCGTCGAGATTGACAGTTTCTGGATTGGAACGGTCATCGTGATTGTCCTCACGGGTCTGTATACCATGCTTGGAGGCATGCGCGCCGTGGCGTACAACGACGCAGTTCAAACGCTAATCCTGATCCTGGGTTCCGGCCTGCTGACGATCTACGGATTGTCTGAATTGGGCGGATGGGGCAGGCTGCGCGAGATTTGTGGCACTGAGATGTTTAATCTGTGGAAACCTCTAACACCTCCGGGCGTGGAAGCTACCTGGGCACCGGTGCTGGAGAAGAACGCCAGCGGCGAGGTGATCAAACAGGCATGGTATTTCAACGGGAACTTTCCGTGGCTGGGCATGTTGTTCTGCGCGCCAATCATTGGACTGTGGTACTGGTGCACTGACCAGTACATCGTCCAGCGCGCGCTGGGCGCACCCAACGAGACAGTTGCCCGCCGTGGTTCTATCTTCGCTGGCATGCTCAAGCTGCTGCCCGTGTTTTTGTTCATTATTCCAGGTCTAATCTGCTTTGCGGTGGCCAAAAGCGGCCAAGTACCCGAACTAGCCCAGATCATTGGGGCGGACGGAAGAGCCATCCCAGCCAAAGCTCAAGGCGCATTTCCGTTGATGGTTCAGCACCTACTCCCCCCGGGGCTCAGGGGCATTGTCGTAGCGGGGCTGCTCTCTGCTTTGATGGGTTCTCTGGCCGGCGTGTTCAACGCCTGCTCGACGCTGTTTACGGTGGACCTTTACGAAAAATGGAAGCCCAAAGCCACTCAGCACGAACTAGTTCGCATGGGCCGAATCGCCACGGCCATCATGGTGTTGATCAGCTTGTGCTGGATTCCGGTGATTCGAGGCGCCCACGGCTTGTACAACTATCTGCAGGCTGTGCAAGGCTACCTGGCACCACCGATCTTTGTTGTTTTCTTTTTTGGAGTCTTCTTCAAGCGCCTCAATGCTCAGGGCTGTCTGGCAGCTATTGTCGTGGGTTTCCTGATGGGTCTTTTCCGTATGTTCGTAGACACACCTGTAACCTTGGGGCTGCAAGGGTTTGAACAGGGTTACCAGGCAGGATCGTTCCTCTGGATTGTCAACAACATCTATTTCCAGTATTTCAGTGTGCTGATCACGCTTGTCTCAGCGGCGGTCATGATCGCAGTGAGTTACATGACTGCAGCACCCGACTATCGCAAGATCGAGGGACTCACCTACGGAACGTCGACTGATGAAGACCAGCGCCATACCTTCGAGAGCTGGGACTGGCGCGACATCGCATCATCAGCCGCGGTGTTAGTCGCCATTACGGGTGCTTACCTATACTTTCGAAATTGATCGACGACATCAACCGCCCAGGTCTCTGGCGCCATGAGGAAATTGAGACTTTCGGCTCGCCTCCCCCAGATTGAACGGTCGGGAATTGAGCCACCCTCCCGGCACAAAACGCTCCGGATGGACTCACGTCCCGACAAAGCTGGGAAGTTCCAGGCAGTAGCAACCCAAACCTGTTTCGGTGCGTTGCCACTCGGACATTGTTTGTTTTGACTTCTGGGAATCCGGTTTGCTCTTCTGATCAGGGACGCTCTGGTCCTAGCGCCCTGCTGCCTCAGTCACTGTTTGTCCGGAGAGCGACGCAGGCACCGCATCCAGGTACTCAATCCAACTCGTCATCATCTCATCTTCACTCCGGTCGCCCCAGCGGATTGTTTCCTTTGGGTCCGGATTGGCCGCATGGTTTGGGCTGTTGTCGTAGTGGAACGTCACGATCATCCGGCTGCCCTTTTCGACATAGACCGGCTCGCGGAAGCGGTACAGTAGCTGCCAGTTGAAGTCATAGGGTGAGACAAACAGCAGCGTCTCCCTGCGTCCGTCCGGCCGTACCAACTCGTAGCGAGCGTCCTTGCCGCGATAGTGCATGTGCGGCGTGATGGAGACCAGCAGCTTGTCGCTTTCAAAGTCGTAGCAACGCTTAACCTCGTGGTTCGCTTCTCCCGGGGGAATCAGGAAATATCGGTTGCGCAGGTCCAGCCTCCGCATCGGCCGCTCGGGCGATCTGGAGGCTAGATAGAGCCCCACGCGAGTTCGATCGGTCTGGGGTTTGTCAACTTTCGCATAGTGGACCTGGAACCGCAGTTTGGCTCCAGCGGGTATCCATTTCGGTGTACTGTCGCCAAAAACGTCCGGGGGTTTGCCGGGCAACATCGCCGCAAAAGAACCCTCTTCAAACCCGCTCATAGCCTGCAGATCCGGTGGCGCGCCAGCGCAGGCGTCATTCACTACAGGCGCATCCAGGCGCATGCGTGACAGTCCGTCTTTGACCTCCCAGAACTTTCCTGTTTGCGGGCGGAACGCAGTTGTTTTTGAATCCGCGCCATCGGTTCTGTTGTTATCCATGACTAGGCTGACATGCACGTGGTGCACAACCTGACGGTTCCCCGGCAGGATCTGCGCCGCCCGGATCCACTTGCCCTCCGTGAAGTTCGTCGGAACCGTGAAGTACTCGTAGGCGTCGTTGCCCGGCGACACTGCGAAGTCCTGTCCAATGTCGATGACAATGTCCGGCTTGCCAAATTTCCAGCCTTCCTCAAATGTCGGCTTCGGCGGTAGGTCAGCCGGGTCCCCCTCAGGGGAGCCACCGTCCACCCACGCCTTGATCTTGGAAATCTCCTGGTCCGAGAGTCGTGGGTCATTGGCGAAGGCGCCGAATGTCGGATCGGCAAACCATGGCGGCATTGTACGCGACAGTACCGCTTGCCGGATCGCCTTAGCCCACGGACGTGCCGACTGGTAATCGAGCAGGGACATCGGGGCGACTTCGCCCGGACGGTGACAGCCAGCGCAGTTTTTGTAAAGGATGGGGGCGATGTCTTTGGTAAAGGTCGTGCCAACAGGTGCAGTCCGGGAGAGCTGCGGACCAATCAGCAGCGTCATCCAAACAGCGAGAAATATGTGGAGTTTTCGCATTTCACTTCCTCCTCAACAAAATGGGCGCTTTCCAAATGCCCCAGTTTCTTCCGTCCAATTCACGAATCGGACTTGAAGGTCCGAATCCGGAATAGGGCAGACAACAGCGCAGCGGTGTCTCATGATCCCGAGTTCTGATCGCAAGGCGGGAGAGTAGTCGAACGTAGCGCGCATAGAAAACGCCCTCAGAAGTCAGAGTGATCTATACTACTCCAATTTCAAACTCCTCACCATTACTCCGTTCGCAGTCAGTCGCTTTCCCTTGCAGCGACGCCCTTCGAACTGCAATCAACGGGCGTGGCAAGCCTAGCTTGTTTGTGTGAGCGCCGGCGATTCTCGCAATCTTGCTACTTCCGACACACCGCTTCGGTAGATTCAAAAACACGGAACCTTTCTCGTAATTCATGGCGCCGATAAGAGCTACCCCCAGCCAAGGCCCTGACGATTGGCCCTCCATTCCTGCATGCGGGATCGTGCGAATAAACGCCACATATTCTGCGAGCCGAATTGGGTAAGGAAGTGTCTAGCTGCTCGCAACCGTTTTGATGGGCCGATGGGCCGTGCCCTGGTTTAAGCTCCACTGAAGATCCCTATTTTAACTTCAGAGAAGAAGGAGCGAGACGGAGCCAACGGCCGGGTGGACCCGAATTCTCGTTCCGGCACCCAAACTCATAGGCGCTTTGAAGTAATAGGTGCGCTTGAAGCGCGATGCATAACTGTAAAGCCAGATTAAGGGTTCAATAGCTCCATTAGGACGCTCCGCTATCAGACGAAGTGAAGCCCCCTCGGGTACTGCTTCCGGGCGCACTGCAGCGATCTTGACGGCGCGCTCCAAGGTTAGACTGCCGCTCGCAAGTAGGATCTTCGCTGTCTTTGGTGGCACCGACAGTTCCGTTTTGACCTTGATCTGCTTGGGCAAGAGATTCGGATCCCCTTGTGGCGCCCCACCTTCCACCCAGCTCGAAATGAGGGCAATCTCATTCTCGCTCAATCCATCTTCGTCGCGGAAATCGCCGAAACCTTTTACCGCGCCCCAAGGAGGCATACGCCGCTCCAGCACTTCCTGTTTGATGGCCTCCGCCCAGGGTCGCGCTCGCTCATAGGCACTGAGGTCGAACGCAGGTCCTCCATTGTGATGGCATGAGATGCAGCGTCGGGTGAACACTCTAGAAATCTCTCGACCCCAAGTGATTTTGGTCGTAATGACTTCATGGGCGTCGGTCGCCGAGGCCCACAACAACAGCGTTCCCAGAAGAGACAAACATTGAGCCCAGTGATGTGCGAGCCTTTCCAAGAGACGTTTCACCGTCAGCCAACTGTTGCATGTTACGTGAGTTGGCTTGCCCTTACCGTAGTGGGTGAGCGACCTTTTCCCGGCGGACCGGACCGTTGGAACGGTGCAGCGGTGATCACCCCCATCTCCGCGATTTGGACGAATGCGCTGTACGACACCATCGCGCGGAAGGACGACAATCGTGACGGCTATTCGATTCTGGCTCGGAATCTGGATGGGTACTCTCACTTCAGCTCTGAAACAGGTACATCGAACACGACAGTATTCACTATGCCTTTGCGTTGAAACTGCGCCCACATCCGGTAGATGCGGGCTCTGGGAAAGATAATATTGAACTGAACCTGGGGGCCCCCATCGGCAAGAAATGGGTGGGCATGCATCGCGTCCACAAGGTCGTCGCTGAACGCCAGGAGGTGACTCCAGCTTCCTAGGTACTTCTCGAGTCCGTCGGCTGGCTTGATTCGGAAGAACAGCAGCGTTTTCATTCCAGCAATGGGAATACTGGGCTGCATGACGAGTTCCACTGCCATGTTCAAACTGTTCTTTTCAGAGAGATCGGGACTCAAACTGCCAGGCACAAGCGAGAGTGGCATTCCCTGTTTCCCAGGGATCAGCACAGTACGCGTCAGCAATTGAGGAGTGCCTCCCTTCGGATAGAAGTCGCACAACAGGCGATACATTCCAGGTTTGGGAAAGCGCGTCCTGAACCGGAAACGGCGGTCCGGGCCCAGCTGCGGGTGCTCATGGAGAAAGAAATCCAAGCCCTCGCTCACGACAAACAGGTGAAAAAGCCTTTCGTGCACTACCTCAAAATCCCGGACCGGCTTGCCGGTGTTCGGTTCGTTGACCCCAAAGATCAATTCAGCGGACTGATCCGCACGAGGGGCCCGCGGCTGCAATCTAAGATCAAGCCCATACTCGATAGGGTCAATCACTTCAACGATCAGTTTCATCCCGCACCGACTGCAGCTTCCGGGGAGAGCTGAGCGGATATCCGGGTCCATGGGGCAGGCATAATCGAGAGGTCGCGTCTCCACCTGACCCTGAGCACTACTCAGCAAAACAGATAGGAACATCAAAGAAAGCATTTCAGAGCGCTTGATCCGCCGTTTAGATGCTGCTGTCTAGGTCCGGGAGCAAAGACAATTACACCGTCTTGGCTCCAGGTACCGCCCGGTCTGCTTCGTGCCTCGGCCAGAGTTTGTGACATCCCACCAGAGAGATCAATTCTCTTGAGCTTCCGTCCGCGAAAAATCCGATGAAACGGGCGTCCGGCGACCAGAATGGGACTGTTGCTTGTACGTAAGGTTGCCGGTTTTTGTATCGAACCGGCTCAGGATGCCTTTTCCCGAAAGCACGTATAGCGCACCTTCATGAGCGACTGGGGCCGGAAGATACGTACCGCGCGAGCAGCGGCCGAGGTCCTGTTCCTATCCGAGCGAACGTTTCCCTAACGCCGGGCCGAACGTTCTCGGCAGTCTACCATCGTTCGGGAAGCCGATGGCGGCTTCTCGTGGGATTCGAGTCCGGTCCACGGAATTGCGACCAGACGGGGTTCTGGCTGTACCTCGGAGGAATTATCAGGCACAGCAGAAACGCCAGGATGCCTTGTGATTGTCATTTGTTTTGTGAATACGACCGTAAGAATGATACCTATTGTTTTTCTCCAAGGTAAACGTCTAGGTCCCATAGAAGGATCGAAGGGTGAAAGAGAGAATTGACTCGTTGGGCCGCCCACGGGGGTCCTGGACCCTTGTACGCCAGGGTGCTTGTATTGAAATCATCGCATTCATCCCTCGCCTTGGTGGCGCTGGACCTAGGGCGGACTTTCGACGCCATGCATATGGCTGACCTCCGCGCGCGGGTCAAATCAGACTTCGGGATTGAGCATGTCATCTTCTCGGCTTCGCATACTCACAACGGACCTACTCCCGACCAGGCAGCGCGAGCCGTTGGGAATCAGGCGATTCCCTAGGTCTATTAGAGATAGGCCAGGCGCCGGGCAATACTCTTGGGGGATACTTGTTCCAGATCGCACACGAATCGTTCCAATTTCTGGTTGACAGTGAAGCAGCAAAGATGCAGATTGGGTGCCATGCGAATCTCATTAACTTGCTTCTTTCTCTTAGCATACGCCGTGTTCCCGAGAGTAAGCCGAGCAGAGGCTCCTGTTTTCGTGATCACACCGGAAGGCAGCTCAATTAAGTTCTTCGTGAAGGCGTCGGTGGATCTACACGGTACCTTCGACAAGTGGGACTCCACACTCACATTTACGAGTCCTGATGTGTCGACAGGAGTTTTGAACATCAGGATTCAGGCAGCCAGCGTGAATACTGGAAGCGGTATGAAGAACGGCAAGCTGAAGGGCAAAGATTTCTTCGACGTCAAGCACAATCCGTCGATCACGTTTGTGTCAAAGAAAAGTGTGCAGACCGGTCCGGACACTTTTGAGGTGACCGGCGACTTTACGATACGCGGCGTGACTAAACCCGAGATTCTGACACTAACGGTTAGCGGCACGGGGACAGGCTCAGGCTGGATAAGAGGGACAATGGCCTTCGACCGAAAGGACTTCGGGATGAACAGCGGCATTCCCTTCATCAGAATCGCCGACCGCGTTGAGGTGAGCGTCGACCTCCAGGCGAAACGAACCAGCGGGCCTCCGGTGAAGTTTAAGCCATAGCCGGTCTGGCTTCATGATTTTCATCGCACCCGTGCAGTCAAAGGACTCGTGAGGTGTTGCCGGAGTTTGGCAGGTGATCTCCATCTCGTGCTGCAGTTCATCGTCATCCGCTCCTCATCACTCGGCGGCGATCCCATCCGCAACTTCCCGACTTGATACCCACCACCTTCATCTCGACGTTGTCGCCAAGGTCCAGATCCAGCGTCCTGGGCAAGGGTAGAACCTCCCCATTCCCGCAGCAGTCCCTCCATTCGGCGTAGCTGGCAGGTGGTCGGCGGCTTCTTTCGGAACCACTACCTCCTGCGATGTTAGCTGACCGAAGGCGGGGAGCCCAGTTGGCATGTTTGCGAGGTGGGATGGGTGGAGGTCGATCGGGCAGGGAGGCGGCAGCCGCATCGAGTTGAAGCCATTAGGCCCGCGTGTGATCTTGCGTGTCGCCGAAAGATAATCAACGCAATCAAAGCCATCAATATATAATAGCGAGCAAGGTTTTCCGCGAAGCTCCCCGCGGAAAGACGACACTGACCAAAGCGGATGATCCCCCCGGGCCAACGCAGCGAATTGGTCGCAGTGCAGGCGCTCGCGATTGTCGGTGTCGGCGCCTCATACGGTGGTTTGGAACCATTCGCCGAATTGCTCGAGAACCTGCGGCTCAAACCCTCCGGGGAGGAGCTGGAGTCACCTGAGTCACCTAATGAAGAGTAACAAGATCAACGACGAACTGGCCAATTGCAGTGCGCAGCTCAGCCGCCTCAATAACGATCTGGCAAATATCCAGACGGCAGCTCACTCGGCCATCGTCTTGCTTGGACGCGACCTCACCATACGTTGGTTCAGTGCCCAGGCCGCCAGCCAGTTCAACCTGGCGGCAACTGACATAGGCCGCCCCTTGAGCCAAGTGTGGCACGACCTGACTTTAGAGGAGTGCCGCGCTCCGGCTGCTCGCGTCGAGACCGCCCTAGGGACAAATGTAGGCAGGTGTCGAACAGACAGTGATCCACGTCCGCCTGAGGCCATAGGGGCCAATGACATCGACGGCCTCATCGGCGAAGTCATGGCTACGATGCGCGAATGCGAGCGAGAAGCGCGCGACCGAGAAGGCCGCTGGTATTCTCTGCGCGTGCGCCCCTATGTGACTCTGGACAACCAACTGGACGGTGCAGTGCTCGTGCTCGTGGACATTGACGACTTCAAATGCCACGAGCAGGCCGTGGCTGCCGCGTGGGATTACGTCGAGGCCATTGTCAAAACTACGCGCGACCCGTTGGTGATCCTGAACGCCGACTTAAGCGTCCATGCTGCCAGCCAAGCGTTCTACGATACCTTCAAGGTGTCTCGCGCTGAGTCGGAAGGCCGCTTGATTTATGAGTTGAGCAATCGGCAGTGGGACATTCCCCAACTGCGTCAACTGCTGGAAGAAATCCTGCCGCACCATAATTTCTTCAATGACTTCGAGGTCAGACACAACTTTGAAAGCATCGGTCGGCGCACCCTGTTGCTCAACGTCCGCAGGCTCAACGATACCAGCGGCCGGCCCGCAAGCATTCTCCTGGTGATCGAGGACGTGACGGACGCCTCCAGCGAGAATGCGCAGAAATTCAAACTACTCTTCGATCGTAGTCCGCTACCCAAGTGGGTCGTCGAGTTGGAGACGCTTCGGTTCCTCGATGTCAACGAAGCCGCGGTCGAGCACTACGGCTACAGCCGCGAGGAGTTTCTGGGGATGAGTGTGCTGGATGTGGGCACGCGCGAGGGTGGTGAAGCGCTTCAGGCGGCTCTGGCTCGCCCACCCCACCGTCTGCCCGAACGCGATAGTTGCCAGCATCGCAAGAAGAGCGGCCAGGTCATCGATGTCGAGCTCCGCTCCAGCGAAATCACGCTCGCCGGAAAGCCAGCCTGGCTGGCCACTATCAACGACATTAGCGAACGCAAGCGGGCGGAGGAAACATTGCGGAAGAGCGAGCAACGCTTCGCCCAGTTCATGGAGCACTTGCCAGGGCTAGCCTGGATTAAGGACTCAGAAGGGCGGTATGTTTATGCCAATGATGCCGCCGAAAGGGTCTTTCGCACGCCGCGAGCCGATCTGTATGGCAAGACCGATCAAGAGCTGTTTCCTCCAGAGACTGCCGCTCAGTTCGCGCAAAATGACCAGCGGGCCTTGGCGAGCGAGTCCGGCATCCAAACGATCGAAACTCTGGCGCACGCCGACGCGGTTGTCCATCACTCCGTTGTCAGCAAATTTTCGGTCCCTGCCCTGGACGGCAAGGAAATTATGGTCGGCGGGGTTGCCTTCGACATCACCGAGCAAAAACAGGCTGAAGTCGCACAAAGAGACCTTACCGAGAAGTTGGCGACCGAACTGGCGGCCACGCGGGGGTTGCAAGAAACCAGCACCCAAATAATTCACGAGGGCAACCTCGAGGCTCTCTATCAACAGATTCTCGAGGCCGCGATGGGGATCATGCACTCCGATATGGCGAGTCTGCAAATGCTCGACGAGGGCCAGGACGCACTACGAATACTGACCTGGCGCGGTTTTGATGCGGCACTCGGCCGAATCTTCGAGTTGACTCGCCCGGACTCACGGACCGCTTGTAGTGTTGCCCGGCGAGTGGGCCATCGCGTGGTAGTGCCTGATGTGGAAACGTGTGACTTCATCTTCGGGACGACGGCCTTGCAGGACCATCGAAGATTGGGCATCCGGGCAGTACAGTCTACACCGCTATTCTCACGCGGCGGTCGGATGTTGGGCATGATTTCGACCCACTGGCGCAATCCGCGTCAGCCCGCGGAGAGCGACCTTCGTCTGCTGGATATTCTCGCCCGGCAGGCTGCAGACCTCATCGAGCGTGGCCTTGCCGAGGAGGCGCTGAGAGAGGCCGACCGCCGCAAAGACGAGTTTCTGGCAATGCTGGCCCACGAGCTTCGCAACCCACTCGCCCCGATCCGCAACGCCCTGGAGATCCTGCGCGTGGCAGAAGGAAACCCGGAAGCCGGTCGATCGGCATCCAGGATGATGGATCGCCAAATCGACCAGATGGTCCGGTTGATAGACGACTTGCTTGACGTGAGCCGTATCACGCGGGGTACGATCGAACTGCGCCCAGGGTTCATTGACCTGGCTTCCTGCGTGGATCACGCTGTGGAGGCGGCTCGCCCACTGTGCCAGAGCAAAGGGCTCAACTTGACCGTGACATTGCCCGAGTCTCCGGTATACCTGAATGCCGATCCCATGCGGCTGGCTCAGATAGTGGGCAACCTGCTGAGCAATGCCTGCAAATTCACCGACAAGGACGGCCGCATTTGGTTGACAGCTGAAGTAGTGACGAGTGAGGCGACGGTAGAGCACAGCAATGGTCGCGCACGACGATCGGGCCCTCAAGCCTCGGAAACCGGAACAGAGGCTCCCAGAGTCACCACTTACCCCTCACCCCTCGCCACTCCTCCATTCGGCATTCCTCATGTGGTGATTCGGGTGCGCGATACCGGCATTGGCCTCTCCTCTGATCAGATACCCCGCATCTTCGAGATGTTCACTCAAGTTGATACTTCGCTGGAGCGGAGGCGAAGCGGCCTGGGCATCGGCCTGACGCTTGCGAAAACTTTGGTGGAGCTCCATGGCGGCATGCTGGAAGCCCACAGTCCGGGGCTAGGTCATGGAAGCGAATTCGTGGTACATCTGCCCATTATCGTCGAGATATCCAAATCGCAGCCACCAGGGCTGGCCATCTCTGAATCGACGGCCCCGACGGCACGGCGCATTCTCGTGGTTGATGACAACATCGACTCGACAAAATCTCTAACTGTGCTGCTCGATCTGGGCGGCCACGAGACGCGTAGCGCGTACGATGGCCTGGAAGCCGTGGAAGCTGCGATTAGCTTCCGGCCCGACGTGGTCCTGCTTGACATTGGCCTGCCGGAGTTGAATGGCTACGATGTTGCCCGCAAAATACGGGAGCAACCTTGGGGTCAGCGCGTAGTGCTGGTGGCCTTGACGGGGTGGGGGCAGGAGGAGGACCGTCGTCGGTCGAAGGAAGCGGGCTTCAATCATCACTTGACCAAGCCGGTTGATCCTGCTGTCCTCAATAAATTGCTGGCCGGGCTATCTCTGTCGTAAGACCTATTCCAATCGATTCGGTTAATGGAGGAATGGAGGGGAGGATATTTGGTTCGGTGCGAGTGCGAGGAGATTCGAGAACCGCGTCGCAGTCCGCATTTCGCTGCGCCTCGCCAAATGACTTAGTCTGCGCTGGAGAAATCGTGCTCCGAGCGGTAATCAGTAAATGGAAGGAAGGGAGGAACATGGAGGTTCTCTCGTTTTCACGTTTCTCGAAGTGGGCATCACGCGAAGCCGGACGCCCCATAACGTTTGCGTTGGCAGTCGCAATGATCGGAGTCTGGCTGGTCACTGGACCCCTGTTTCGCTTTAGCGACACCTGGCAGCTGGTCATCAATACGGCCACAACGATTGTCACGTTCTTGATGGTTTTCCTGATCCAGAACACCCAGAACCGCGACACCGAGGCAATTCAGATCAAGCTCGACGAATTGATTCGGGCGACTGAAGGCGCCCACAACGCCTTGCTTGACCTGGAAGAGCTGGCAGAGGATGAGCTTGATGCGTTCCGCAAAAAGTATGAAGCTTTGGCAGAGGCGGCAAGGCGAGAGGCAAAGGGCGGTAAACTGGATACCGGAACTCCTGCAGTTTGACTTCAGGCGGATACAGTCGAGGCCAATGGTGACACATCTTTGAAAGCGTACCTGCCCACGTCACTGGCTTGCCACGCGGGCAGCTGCGGTCCAACAGGAGACGCGACTCGGAAGGTCGACGTGTTCGAGACGCGTCTCAGAGGGAACTCGTCAGCGGCCACGTGGAGAATTTGGGGTCGATATTAACGTTGCGGCTCAAACGAGAGCGGACGCTCCAGCACGACCTCCAGGCGAGTCCCTTTGGTTAGTTCAAGGTCTCTACCACCGGCTGCCGCACCAACAGCTGCTCCGGCTACCGCACCGATACCGGCTCCGATGGCGGTGTTCTTGGCTCCACCTCGCGAAGCGCCAATGCCAGTTCCGGCTGCCGCGCCAATCGCGCTGCCAATGGCTGCCTTCTTGCCTCGACCGCCCGAGCTTCGGATTTCTCCTTCCTCGCCGACCTTGCCCTTGACATCCTTCTCACCAATCACGCCGTCAACCGAGGCGATCAAGGGCACTTTGCCGCGGCCGGTATCGATCTCTTCCAACAGAAGCACCAACTCATCATCACGAACAGACGTCACTCTACCTTTCAGCTTGCTGCCAGCGGGAATGACATTTCCGTCGCTGGCCCGCAGCGCCTCCAGAGTCCGGGCGTCGAACTTTTTTCCCTTCTTGATCTTCTTGGCTTCCAGCTTATCGCGTAATTCCACCATAAACCGTGTGCCGACAGGAATCTCAGATTGCTCCCGGGCGAACGCGTCAATCGAGAAACCGCCGAAGATGAAAGTCCAGAGAAGAAGTGAAGTTTTCCAGGCGCTCTGTATTTTTTTCATGTGCCTCCTGTTCTCATCGGTCCCTGTTCAGGACTGACGACATAGCTAAACTGAGGTCAGATGGAAGCGACCCTGCGCTGTAATTCACTCGGTCAACCATCAAGGATGCGGGACGACAGCCAACTGTTGCCCTGCAGTCGAACTTTGAATCCACTTATCCAATGAGCTTGCAAAGCGTCCGCTCAGTCGTGTAAGAATTTCATGACGAGTCCACAAGGTAAGCCTAAGCCGTTCACCTTCCTCCCATCAAGAAGCTCTCTCATTGGCACCCGCCCGGCACTACGAAGTGCAACTACCCTGCCAAAGGGGTTGCGCTGGCTCAAGGGAGTCCTTCTGAAGGATTCCAGAACGTCTCTTGTTTGGCTTGCCAAATGAAGGTTTCTTCTTCCACTCGAATCCACGGGAATCGCCCAGTCGTTAGGAGCCGGTAGTTTCGGCGCTCGAAAGGAAGGCGCCAAAGTGCCAGCAAAGAAGAAGTAGCGAATAGGTTGGCGTTGAAAAAACGTGGCACGCTCTGGGCGCGGTGCAGTCGCTAAAATCTCGTCGCGCGAAGCAATGAGTGGTGTGACCGCCGACAGGCAAGGCCCTGCACAAATACTCAGAGGTCGATGGCGTAGCCGGAGTCCAGCGCTATGCGAGATCGGCAGCAATTCACACTTTTGGGATTGGCCGACTCACCGTCGCACTGAACCGGGTCTGGAACGAACGGCTGTTTTTCGGGATTGTTGTATCAAGCCAGACCGCGGCGCACGACAAGCCTCTTGCTCCTGTCGGATGAGTTGAAAACAGTTCCTCAACCTGGCGTGTGCCTCGTCAGAAATGCCGCTGCGGCCTGCGGATTGCTGAAAATTTTCCAGTTGTTCTCCGGTACGTTAAAGTTCTCGGTCAATTCGTCGGCGAGCACTCTGTTCTGAGCGGCTGCCGCAAACAACTCGATGACATGCGGCGGTGGAGCTTGCAGCGCCATGTTCGTCCACTCGGTCGCCGCTCGTCCGGCTTCCCACAACTGCTGCTCCGTTTCCCGGCAGAAGGTTTCGTCTAGAGGACGATCCTGAAGTAATGCCTGGCCCAGAACCCAAGCGCATTTTGATGCCGCGTTCGCGCCCTGCGCGATAATCGGATCATTCAGTAGGTGCACATCCCCGAGTGCCATCGCAAATTTGCCCTTACTCAATTGTGTGTAACCACGCCGGACCGTCGGCGTAATCGCACCTTGGAGCACATCCAGCGGTCTCGTCACGCCAAACTCCCTCAGGTTGACGTTCTCGTAGATGGGCGGAGCATGCTGGCGCAGCAGGTCGAGTACGGTTGCTTCAAAGTGCTTCGGAGCGTTTTCATAGCGCAAGGACATAATCGTTTCGAAAGCCTGTCCTGGAATACCCTCGATCAGGATGGTGCACACGCGCCCTTCAAAGGTGGTGAAGGGCGCTTGAAAAATCTCGCCATTGCCGGGAGAGATGGTATAGATGACACCGAGCGGATCAGGAAAGGCGAGACCCCGATAGAAGGCACCGGTCAGCAGGCGCTGTGGATGGGAATAGGGTGAGCGTGCAGGGTCGCGCGGGAACATTTCGGTCAAACTGCCACGCCCGGAAGCGACGACTATCAGGTCGTGCTGCTCAGATGTTCTGACAACGTCACTCGCCTGCAAGGTACCGACGCGGACCTTGCCAGCGCGCGCTGCGAAATCCTCCAGCAGAGTCGACTGATAGATACGCATGTCCACGCCACTTGCTGGTCGCTTCAAGGAACCCTTCCAAACGATAGGCGGCTGCAGGCCGATGTGCATGTGAACGCCGAATACCCCAAAATCCGGGAAGTCCCAATGTTCCACACCGAGGGCTCGCTCGTGCTCGCGTGTGTGATCAAAGCGCACCACGAGGTTAGGCAAGCGGCTGGCGCGGATTTCGTCTGGCGATTTGTCGCTGTAGATAGTGGCGTCTATGCCATGCCGTAGCAGGAATAAGCCGAGCTGCAAGCCGGCAATTCCTGATCCGACGATACCAATATTTTTCATTGCCTCCTCCTGCCTCTCTGTCCTTCCGAAAGTTCTTGGCTCGATCCTTCAGCCAAGCGAAGATCAACGTCGAGGTAAGCGCCTCGGCTGAAGACGTGGTATTCAGATCTTCGTCAATGGTATGGGTTGGAACAGGTTCGAAGTGTTCGGTCCGGATGGGTCCGGACGGGGGCGATTGAGAACCCGGAAGAAACAAAACATAGGCAACTCATTGGAAAAAGCCCAAAAAAAGGCCTGGCGGCCCTCAGCGCATCCACTCATCCAGAATCCGCTCGTCTCCCTCCTCGAAGCCGCGGAAGAGAAATTGGCCTGTCATAGGCATTACAGTATCCATCCAATCGGACGGATCGGTCCAAAGGACCTTGCGCGGGGAGATCGCCTGGCGCAGGTCGTCCAGATCCCATCTCAGACAAAAGCCAGGGATGACGGCGGCGTGCAGATTTTTGTGGAGCGGCCGTTCGAGCGCCGTGCGCAAGCTATACGGCGTGCCGTCGACCCAGATCCGAGTCAGCCGGTTGTCCACCGCTGCCGCCATCAGCAACCATACCCCGGCGACGCCTCGGGCAGCCGCACGGATCGATGCCGCGTCCACGTCGGACCTGCCGGCGAGCCAATCCAGGCCACGCAGGATGTCGAAGGCACGCATGCCTGGGAGGTTTCTGCCGATCAACCAGGCTCTCGTATTTGCCAGCCAGTCGCCCACGAAAGACCTTGCCTCATCATGGTGCGGGAGGCCGCGCGGGGCGAGCGCCAAGACGACGGTACCTCGCCCAGCGAGTTGTGAGGCTAACTCCGATGGAGATGCCTGACTTTCAACGAGAATCGCGCCGGGCTTGCGGCCGGGTGCGCGAGGGATCAACAGCGTCGCATCGATCTCGAGTCCAGGCTCTGTTTCAAGCAGGAGCGTCTGCGTATCCCATTCGCGGCCGAATTTTTCAGAGGTGACGCGCACTCGTGGCGAGCTGCTCGTGGGGTTCACCAGTTGCCGTAACTCTGCGTGCAACTCTTCGATGGTTCCTTTGCGCCTATGAGTCTGGAATCTCTCCACAATCACCTGCCAGATGTCGCGGCTGCCTTCTTCTGAGACCTGACCCGATTTGGCGGCGAGCAGCGCATGGGCAGGAAGGATCTCAACCTCTTCTTCGTGCGGGTCGCCCTTGCCGCCCCTAAGCCAGCGGATCATCCACTCGTAAATGGCTTCGCGAACTATCGCCGGCGTGCCGTGCTCACCCGGTCCCAGCACCCATTGCACCTTCTCTTCCGCGCCGTAGATGCGGTACCAGCGCCGGGCTTCATCGAAGACCTGGCGGGCACCTTCCGGGGTGAAGAAGTCCTCGAGGGTCGAGGCAATCAGCCACGGTTTCGGTGCGAACAGCTCCACGTAATCGGTCTGGTCGAGGCCCGCCGAAAGAAAGCCGGGCAGGCTCTGCTCGGAGTCGCCCACCGAGCCGGAGAACAGGATGCGGAAGGAATTCATGTAGCAGGCTGGCGCAGCGACTTTGATCCGTGAGTCGAGGGCGGAGATGTAGGTCGTCAAGGTTCCGCCGCCCGAGCAGCCGGTACAGCCAATCTTGTCGGCTTCCACTTCAGGGCGGCTGAGAAGGTAGTCGAGCGCCCGCTTGGCGTCCCAAATCCGGTAGCGCGCGAAACTTTCACCGACAAGCAGACTCTGCGCCCCGGCCAGAAAATGCTGGTCGGTCGCCCCACCCGCGAGTGAACGGCCCAGGCGCCGGTCGTAGGCCTGCAAACGTTCGCCCTGGCCCAGGGGATCGTAAGCCAGTGCCACGAACCCTTTCAGCGCGAGATTGATCGCAATGCGCTGCATCGCCGGCTTACCTTCCTCCCAATGGCCGAGCGGGAGCAGCACTCCAGGATACTTGCCGGGCTGGTTGGGCCGGTACAGGTTGGCCGTCACCAGCAAGCCCGGCAAACTCTCAAACACAACTTTCTCGATCACGTAGCGCGGCCGCTCGATGCGACCGGTGATGCGCGCCTTCAGTGGGCCGTCGTAGTCGGGGAGCCCGCCGACCAACTCCAGGATCTTGGCGCGCACTTCGGCTTTGCGACGCTCCGCCTCCTCCATGCTGCGCACCCCGTCGATGCGTTTGGCTCGGGCATCGAGCTGCTGCTGGGCGATGCGATCCATCCAGCGGAGCAGACGTCTTTCGGCGTCGGTCTCCTGGGCGACCAGTGAGGAGCAAAGGAAGGGAAGGGCAACGAGGAGCACACACAAGCAGGCGATTCTATTGCGACGGAAGCGGTACGTTCGAGGACCTGACAGAGCAGCCATTTATCCGTCTCCTGGCGCGAGGAAACCGTAGTCGGAGCGCCCGGGCGGCAAGCCACGGCTCATACGCGTCTCAGATTCAGGAACCCTCAGCATGCTGACATGCCCTCTCTGGAAGCGGCACGTCTAGCGCCGGGTTTCTATGGAAGAAGCCGTCCGGTTTGAGCTGGAAGCCGATGGAGGCGACAGGCATCACCGGCCAGTCCTCGAGACGCGGGACATGATTGTGCCCGAACACATACCAGACCACCACCTCCGTGTTTTCAATGCTGCGGTTGGCGGCCGTCCAGCGCGGCAGCCCATCGCCCGTGGGATGCTGGTTGGGATAGTCTCCAGCAGGAAATCGCTCCTGCGGATTGTAGGGCGTCACCCAGAGGTGGTTCAACGCGAAGCCGGCCCGGCGCATTACCGCTGCGTCGGGCTGCACAAACGGGGGACAGTTTTCGCCGGGAACGAGGCGGTAACCCACGGGCTGGCCCATGCGATTCTTGCGATTGGGATTGACGATCCGCCAGAACCTGGCGGAGTTGGCGTTAACTCGCCGCTGGGCTTGCGTTTCCGTCGAAAGCAAAGCCTCCTCGGCGCGGAATGCATTACCGTGGGGATTCTTTACCCCGCGCGCGAGGCTGACCGTATTGACCTCGTAGACTGAGTTGTTCGGGCCATCCACGTTCATGTCCAGACGGGCGGCAAAGATGTGTTGATGGAAAGGGGCGTTGAGCCGCGGGGCAACCTCCACGCCGTACTGAGGCTTCTGCCCCGGCGCCAGGGCTGTCGTATTCATGATTCCGGTCAGCCTGACTTCGCATTGAATGGAGCCGTCCTGGTAGAAGTACCAATAAAACCCGTACTCATAATTCCCGACGGTGGCGACGAAGGATGCTGTCAGGCGCCGCGACCTCCTGACCTCGGATTGGTTGGTCCTCCAGTCCGTGTGCTTCCATAAGAGCCCAACGTCCTCCTCGTGCAGACAGACGGCGTTCTTGAGGGTCACTACTCGGCCACGGCTGTCCACCAGCGGAGCGTCCAAATACCGGATCGAGCCCAGGCAGTCGCAGCCGAGCGTGAGCGAGTTGGCCAGCATGCCGATACCATACTCGCCGATGTCGAACGCGTTCTTGCGGTAGTACTGCTCTCCCGGGTCGCCGTAGGGCACGACCATCTCACATACCGAGGCCCTGTAGATCACTGGCCGCTGCTGGCCGTTGTCGTCATAACTGATCGTGTGCAGCACGAGCCCCTCACGAGCCGTGAACCCGATGCGGAAGCTCCACTTCTGCCACCGGACTTCGGTGCCCTCGACAGAAAAGCTGGGGCCTTCGGCCTGTAGGATTTTTAGGGGCTTGAGGTCCTTTCGTACCTCGGGTAGGTACTCACGCGCCCAATTGCCGCTTTCCGGCGGCAACGGCACGGTCCCGTAATCCTCAACACGGAGGACCTGCATCGCGTGAAGATCCACCACGGCCACGACCCCGTCGAGCGGACGAGCATACCCGTTGTCCTTGGGCTCGGACCGAACGAAACACAGGGCCCGCATCAGGCGCCGTTCCTTGTCTTCCGGCGCCTCTGCCCCATACATGCCCGCCGACCAGGGTTCCACCATGACCAGGTCCACGCTCGTCACACCGCGTTTGCGCAGGGCTGCTTGAAACTCCGGAGAGCGTTTCACCACCTCTTCGCATTCACCAAACTCATCCAGCATAATCGGGGGCTGGACACCACTAGGGAGCGGAGCAAATCGAGTGACCGCCTGGTCAACCAGATCAACCACCGCCTCGTAACCGACCTTTTTGGCCCGGTCGAGGAGCACGGCAAAGGCCCGCCGCTGAAATGAAACTCCCGGGCGGTAGCCGACAACCACTGGCTTCGGTGGTTCTAGGAGGGTTATGGAAACAAAGCGGACGCTCTCACTCAGGTTTTTGTCCCTCGTCAGGATTCTTACCGCATCCTCAAGCTCCGCCGAAGACAAGGGTTCCAACGGGTGTTTCGGTGGAGGCGAGGCCTTCTCGGCTGCCAGCACCTTGCGTTCAAACAACTGCGGCGAGCGACCCATGCTGCTCACGAGCAATGAGGCTTGCAGGAATCCTCTTCGGGAGAATGGGTTCTTCGCTCTCGTGATTTTGTTTTGTCTCATATATCGAGGTACCTCCAGTCAGAATCTATGGTCCTCGTAGGTGACCCAGGTCGGGATTCAAAACGAAATCATCCTGATCGTCCCTTGTATGGTATTGGGTTCCCGCTCGTATTCAGCGAACGGCATTCTTTCGCGCGTTCCGCAGGATATCGCGAAGCCTTTGGCCGACGATCAAATCCTCGCCTTCTTGCAGAGTCATTGACACGATTTGGAGTTGATTCGAATGGCGAGCCTCTTCATTTTCTTTCGGTCCACCTTCATGAACGGCTGGCACAAGGCTGGGGTTGCTCCTGGTCAATACCTCAATGCGAGGCTCACCGGCCCGAAGCTGCTGATCACACTCGGCGACCGTGAGCCCGAACAGGTTTTCGTCCCAGCGGACGGTCAGCGTCGGATAACTGTTGCCATCAGTCGGTATTCGAATGTCGCCGGTCACACCCGGAATTGTTTCTACCAGCCTTGCAATTCTCCCGACTCGCTTCGCCCACTCGCCATTAAGCGTGGCGAGATCCAGCCGTGACCACTGCTCGACAGCGGTCAACACTCCGATGATCTCTTCTTTGCCCACTTTCATGGCACGGCAGATCGCACCTTCCCAAGGGCTGCAGTTGGCGAGCGCTGCTTCGATCAGATCTTTTCGGCCGAGCAATAGGCCGGAACATTGCGGACCTCGGAGACCTTTGCCTCCACTAAAGCAATAGAGATCCACTCCGAGCTTGGCGTAACGCGAGAGATTCGTGATGGGTGGGATGCCGGCGGCATCATCCAGCAGGAGCGGAACTCTCGCCTTCCTGGTAATTGAAAGAGCTTTCTCCAGCCGTTCGTCTCGCCAAGTGGTATAGACCATGGCAGTCTTGTCGGTGATCGTTGCTTGCAGCTCGTCGTGTGAAGACGCTATGACTAATCGCGCGCCAACAAGGCGAATTGCGCTGTCAAAGGCGATCCGGCCGCCCAGCATGACCACCTCGTTCTTGAGACCTGTCGTGTCGGGTAATTGCCAGATCTTGGCGTGGTCCTTTCCGGCCATGCAGGCCGCAGTTGCAGCCGCCATGGCCCCAGCGGCACCCGAAGTTACCATTCCCGATTCGGCTCCGGAGAGCTCGGCTAACCGTTTGCCGACGGCTCGCTGCAGTTCGAACATATCCACGAACTGATGTGAGGCCGCCTCCATAGCCCTTCGGACCTCGGGCAGTTCAAGAGAGCCGCTCAAATAGGTCCAGGTCCCACGGGCGTTGATGAAGGGTCGCACCCCGATGCGCCGGTAGACGTCATCGTTGGACGCCTTGCCGACCGCCGCTGAAAGCCGACTGGACAATCCGCGACCGGCAATGATGGCAAGAACGGGAGCTGCTCCGAGCAATTTCATAAATCTGCGACGATGAGAGGAGAGTGATGTCGTCATAGGATTTCCTTTAGAAGCAATCGTAGAGGAAGAGAAAGCTCTCCAGAAGGTACCAATAGGGGCCGCCAGCTTTGGCAGCCTGAAGAAGCGGGGCATACCGGCGGTTCATGCTCGATCAACTGCTCCACCACTGCGCATCGGCCGGCGTACCAAGTTGGGAGACAGTCTCATCGATCGTGGGCACCGCGCGGCTACGGGGCTCAGTCCCCCTGACGAGCAATCGAAGTAGAAAGCTGCTCGCGAGAAACCGTGTGCCGCATGCCATCGGCGGAGAGGAAGCCAGACCGGTTAACATCATGCGAGCAATCGAGACGATGGCGACAGCCAGTGGAGGAGTCAACAACGGTGTCAGCAGAACTCTTGCTCCGACCGACTCCGGATCTCCTGCTGACAAGAGCTCACTAGGTTTCCTCACGAAGCTACTGGGCAAGTCTACCCGGTAGGTACTGTCGCAGAAAACGAGCCGCGAGAACGAATCCAGTTTTGCGGGCTTGAGGGAACTCCGCTTCATCATCGCTGGGAGGTTCGTCCCAGAACGGATCTTCGTGCTCCACAGCTATCCCACCGCTAAACTTCACCTCTAACAGCACGTTAATGAATTTGGGCCAGTCTACGAGGCCCTGTCCTGGAATGCGATAGCGCCACCAGCCGGTTCCTTGGATTCCGACCTTGGCCAGCACGGGTTGGATGATCTCAGTATCCTTGGCGTGCACGGCGAGAATTCGATCGCGGAAATCCCAGGCTGCCTGAATCGGGTCGATGAACAGCCGCACCAGGTGGGATGGATCGAACTCCAGGCCGAAGCGGCGGTTTGGAACCAACGTCATTAATTTTTCCCAAACTGCCGGAACTGTGGCGAAGTTCACTGTTGGGCCGCCCGGCCAATTCTCTAACCCCATGGTAAGGTTCAGCCTTTCGCACACCGGCAGGTACTGCTCGTTGATGACGGCCGCCAATTCTTTCACTTGGTCATCCACGGCTGTTTCCAGTGTTCCTCCACTGAATGTACCTACAAACTTGCAGCCGAGACGATGAGCTAGCTCCAGGCAGCGAACAAACCGGGCTCGGGCATTGCGCCGCTCATCGAGATCACGCGCGACATGATTGAGACCAAAGCACTCCAGGCTGAGAATTGGGACCCTGGCTTGCCGAGCGGTCTCCAGAATTTTGTCGATCTGAGAATCGTTCAGCTTGTCTGGGTCGAAGGAGCCGCCTACGGAAACAACCACGCCTTCGTAACCTGCCGAGGCAGCAAAAGCCAGCTTTTGAGGCGAATAGCGGCAGATCAACACTAGCTTGGGGAACTGAGTGCGGGTGGTTGCTGGAGCTTCATTTGGAGTAGCAACGTTTAGACGGGCGGAGCTCATAAGCGCAACCAGTGAAGGTCCGCCCATTTTTAGAAAATCGCGGCGTTTCATGTTGAAATTATGGGGTGAAATGAGAATTGTGTTCCCGCCTGTATTCGAGCCACAGTCAGAGCACTTTGATGTTCGGGGCTTTTGTCGAGTGCGGAGCCTTGGTTAGTTTATAGTCGCACCCGGAAACCTACCAGTAGAATTTGAGCCCGAATGGGATTTGTGGTTGAAGGTTGGGTTGATAACTGACTTGACCAAAGAGGTCATGACCGAAGTTCTGTCGGGCTGACCAAACTTCGGACAATCGAACCATCCAAAAACTCCGCGAGATTAAAACCCCCCCCCCCCCCCCCCCCCCCCCCCCCCCCTCCCCCCCCCCCCGTCATACCGCAAATCATTTTTCAAACAGGAGAGTCCCGAAGGCCTCGGGAACATGATTGGGATCGCGATCGACTACGCAGGTGGGTTGCCAACACAGAAAATGTCGCCGTGAGTCAGGGCCCTTTCCCTCAATGCGGTAAAGATTCATGCGCCAACGCGTGCCTGGCAGAACCGATTCACCACTGACTGATTTGAGAGGAATTCGCGCTGCCGCAAACCAGCGGTGCGCCTGCTCGTCGATCCGCGCGAGCACTTGCCAGCCAGATCGCCAGCGCTGGTCAGAACTATTGCTGTCCAGATTAATGGCCAGATCTATCCAGTCGCCCGTCGGAGCAATCTCGAATTCTCGATAGTGCCGAATATTCTTCCAGTCGTCTCCGAGAAACATCTCCACCACATCGCGATCCCACAACTTGTCGCGGGGGCGGTCGTTTTGAGCAGGCATGAAAACGTTTAGCTGGCGATAGGGACAAACGAAAAGGAAGTAGAGGTGAGTTTCAGTCCAGCAGCCCCTGACTTCTGTACGGAACTCGGGATAGTCCCGTTCCCGAGTACAATCTTTCAAGATCCAGGTTGAGCTGGCTTTCGACCAGAATGGAGAGTTCGGATCTGTATCGAAGCGATCCTCCGTCTTCGCGTACGGAATCGAGAACACGGCCGTTGGCGACGTAACGCGGCACGGTTCTTGAGCGATGATGGTAGAAACAAAAATGAGAGACCAAAACAATGCTTGCCATGGAGCTGACACTTGCTGTCTCGCTCTCTGCGATCGAATGAAATCCATTCTCCCCTTCCGGTGTGCTCCCTCGGGATCACTGCACAGAGGCAT
>CAVVYL010000030.1:0-28102 GCA_963752385.1 uncultured Acidimicrobiia bacterium
GTTCACAGCCTGCTTTCGACTGGAATTACCCGCGGGAGGCTGAGTTTGCCGGTGGGATGGCCGTAGAGCACGAAGACCCGTTCTGGGATGAGGCCCCCAGCGATGATCAAATGGAGTTCTCCCAAGCGCGCAAGAATGATCTCATTCTCAATAGCTTCGGGATGAAACCTATTGAGCCCTCCTCATCAGGAGCTCCTGAGTTTGCCTGAGCAAGAGTTCCTCTTCTCGCTGTTGACCAAGTTCAAAGAATTTCTTCCGCGCCACCTCCGCATGTTCCATACGCCCTTGTTTCAGAAAGATTTGAGCCATCTTGTAGTGTGGTAGCGCATATTTGCTGTCAAGCTGGGCGGCCGTCTCAAAGTCCTGCAAGGCATTTTCTAGCTCGTTAAGTTCCATTTGTATCTTCCCACGCAGAAAGAAAGAGGGGGCAAAGCGAGGATTCTTTTGTATTGCTCGATTGACCGACTTCAGTGCCTCTTTCCAGAGTTGAGACGACAACCGGTAAAGGATCATCGCATGAAGCTGATCCAGGTAGAAATCGGCATCAGGATCTTTCAACCCTTCTTCGGTGACTGCTCTCGCCTGTTCCAGGTCCCCCAGCATGTAAAGAAGAAAGGCTAGACCCTCCCGTGAAGCATCAGCAACGGGATCTTGTTCAATTGCCCGCTTGTAGCTGTGAATGGCTTCCGGGTACTTGCCCAGTCGAAACTGAACTAGGCCCAGACTGGATAATAGAGCGATCGAGGAGGGAGACTCCTCCAAACTTTTTTCCAAAAGGGAAAGCGCCTCCCGAGGTTTTTCTTCTTGCATGAGGGCAAGAGCAGCCTCCGTGCAAAAGTCTTCTGACGAAGGTTCCAGGCGACAAGCCTTAGTCAGATCTTCACTCCCACCTTGATTCAGTGCGTGTTGGACCTGACCCCGTAGGAATAGGAGGTCCGCTCGCTCTTGCTGAGCCACAGACGACATGGATTTGAGCGTATCCCAGGCGGCTTGGAACTCGCGCATCTTGTAGCGGGCCAGCGCAAGGTTGTACGATACCGGCTCTGAGTCAGGTCGAAGGGCTTGGGCCTTCTCTAGGGCCTGAATTGCCCGTCCATACTCTTCACACTGCGCAAGTCCAACTCCCGCCGTGGCCAAGGCCTCAAACTGGGTAGTGCTCTCACCCGCAGTGGCAAACCACCTGGCAGCCTCTTTTCTCTCACCTCGCTGGCGATAGAGCTCGGCCAAATGGAGCTGGGCTGCGGTAAAGGTTGGCAGTAACGCTAATGCCTCCTGGAAAGCTCCAATAGCCTTGTCGAGTTTATTTTGCCTTTGATAGACAATTCCCTGCGCATTGTGAAGAATAGCTGAGCGTGGGTAGAGTTTGATTCCTACGCCTAGCCGCTCCTCGGCCTGCGCGAGCTGTCCTTTCTCAATGAGGGGAAGCACCGAGAAAAGGTATTGCTGCTCCTCCGAAGTTGGTACTTGCGCTCTGATTTCTTCGCCTTGCCAGAGGACGAGCAACACCGCCATTAGACAGGAATTTCTCATCATGGGCAGATAATAAATGTCGTACGATGGATGTCAAGACGATTGCCTTTCCATTTCAGAGTCCTGTCTCGCTAGGAGCCTGTCGAAGAGAGGCTTTTCTGCTTGTGGTGCAGGCACCGCTGCCACAAGTTGTTGAACCGCAAACACCGCTGCGCAGCCGGGAACGGCCTCACTCCCACAGTTCTTGGACAGGCGCCCAGGAATTTTGCGACACCTGTAGCAGCACGGCATTGAGCTATAGGATCTATTCGCATGACATCATTGATTCTCTTGCTGATCACGATTCTGGTTGACCCTTCCAATATTGCTCAGCAATCTGTTTCTGCTCGCGCTCACTTGGGCGAGGGGAACCGGCTAATGCAAATGGAGCGATTCAAGGAGGCTGCGCAGGAATTTGAACAGGCTTTGTACAGGGATTCCAAGTTGGTCGAGGCACAGCAGCAACTGGCCGTTTGTCAGTTTGAGTTGCGCAATTATGACGTCGCCCGAACCCTGTTTCAGCAGATGCTCCAGGCCAAAGAACATCGCGTCTTGGCAACCTACTATCTGGGCCGCCTCGATCTCCTTCAGCAAGACTACCAGTCTGCGATTCAGCAATTCCGCTCGCTAAGAAGCGCAGGAGTTTTTCGAGACGAACTCTATCATCTCGGCGTTGCCTATTTCAAAACAGGAAGATTCTCCGAGGCGGCCCATGTGTTGCGCCAAGCCATTGCGGACAATTTTCGAGACTACCGTTGTCATCAGTTTCTTGCCCGTTCGTATCAGAAACTGGGTGAGACCAGGAAAGCAGAGGAGGAGTTTGCTGAGACGCAGAGGCTGCATGACTACTACCTAAAGGGATCCGTTGCCATCTCTGAGTGTCGATCCCTACTTCTTGAAGGCCAACCCAAAAAAGCCTGGGACAAGTGCCAGCCTCTTCTGGAGACCGATGACGTGGATAGGTTGGTCAGCATTGGAATCCTGTTTGGTAAGTCGGGCGAATATCGGCGGGCCTTGGAAGCTTGGGAGAAAGCGGTTTCCCTGGATCCGGATTCGTCAGAAGTACACTATAACGTGGCTCTGACTTCTTATCACTTGAAGGACATGTCCAAAGCGCGCTATCACGCGGAAATAGCAGTCGGGTTACGACCCAATTTTTTCGAAGCCAACATGCTTTCGGGCACGATCTTCTACATGCTGGCGGAGGAAGACAGGGCTATCCAGTCACTGACACGCGCTCACGAACTTAGACCCGATGACGACGGGGCGCGCAAGTTACTCGCTCAGCAACTGTCTCTCTATTCAGACTCGCTGATTCGTAAGAATGAACTCGATCGGGCCGTTCAGGTGCTGCGGCGCGCAACTGAGCTACGGCCTGACTCTGAGGAGATCGCCGGTAGATTAGCTCAGTTACTGGACCGAATGTCTTCTAAGAATAGGAAGGATTGACCAAGTTCGTGCGCCCGGGACTCGATAGGAAAATACCTGTATGAGACTCTGTCTTGTCATGGCGTTGTGCGTGCTGTCTGGGGCCGTTTGCTTTATTTCCTTTTCCGTGTCTGGCACTAGTATTCTCAACTTTATCGACGTAGCTACTGAAGTAGGGCTAACAACCACCAATGTCTTCGGAGGCCTCGACCGAAAGCAGTATCTTTTGGAGACTACAGGCTGTGGAGTGGCCTACATCGACTATGACCGTGATGGGTATGTGGACTTGTTTTTCGTAAATGGTCGGCGCTTTGAAAAGTCTGAGATCTCAGAACCGGTTAGCCATCTTTACAAGAATGACGGCAAGGGCACTTTCACTGACGTCACGAAGAGATCAGGAGTTAACTATTCTGGGTGGGGGCAAGGGGCTTGTGTTGCCGACTATGACAATGATGGCTTCGACGACCTGTTTGTCACCTACTACGGCAAGAACAAGCTTTATCACAACAACCGCGACGGAACATTTACCGAATTGGCAGAAAAAGCCGGGGTGGCTGGGGTAGACGGTCGCTGGAACAGCGGGTGTGCCTTTGTCGATTACGACAGGGATGGGCACGTTGACCTATTCGTCGCAAACTATGTCGAGCTAGGTCTCGACCTGTCCGCGATTCCCTTACCTGGGTCCGGTCAGTTTTGTCAGTACAAAGGCATCCCTTTAGCCTGTGGACCGCGCGGACTCAAGAGGGCGGTCAACTATCTCTACCATAATAACGGCGATGGAACCTTCAGTGACCAGAGCGCATCGACAGCAATCCGTCAGACGGACGGATACTACGGACTGGGAGTGTTGTCCTTCGACTATAACAACGACGGCTGGCCGGATATCTATGTGGCTTGTGACTCGGCCCCTAGTATCCTCTATAGGAATAATCAGAACGGCACCTTCACCGATGTTGGATTTGTTTCCGGCACCTCCTTCAATGAAGACGGGGAATCCCAGGCTGGCATGGGCGTAGCCGCAGGCGATTATGATCAGGACGGCCATTTTGATCTGCTGAAGACTAACTTCTCAGACGACAGTCCGAATCTTTACCGCAACAATGGAAATGGGACCTTTTCTGACCGGGTGTTTCAAGCTGGACTCGGTCGTTTGCGCAGCTATTTGGGCTGGGGACTCCTATGCTTTGATCCCGACAGCGACGGCTGGATCGATATTCTGATGGTAAATGGACATATTGCCCCCGAGGTGGACGCTGCCAAGATCGACACGACTTTCAAGCAGAGGAAGCTGTTTTACCGAAACCTGCGCAATGGCGCCTTTGAAGAGGTCTCCGGATCTTCAGGTCCGGCTTTTCTGAAAGTCCACTCCAGCCGTGGAGCCGCAGCGGCAGATCTTCACAATGACGGCCGACTCGCCGTAGCCATCAATGAAATGAATGAACCCCCCTCATTGTTGCTCGCTCAGAACTCGGAGCGGCACCATTGGATTGGCATCAGGACAGTCGGAAGGAAATCCAATCGAAGTGGTATCGGAACGAGAGTCATGATTCAGGCGGGCGGGTTGACTCAAATGGATGAAGTTCGCAGCGGAGGGAGCTACCTCTCCCAGAACGATCTGCGTCTACATTTTGGTCTGGGACACAACAAGAAGGTGGATCGCCTGACGGTGCGCTGGCCGAGTGGCCTTGTGGATCGGTTTGATGACGTTCCTACCGACCAGCAGATCATTGTGGAGGAGGGTGCGTTGGTTTGGCAGTCGGCAAACGCAACAGAGAAAAAATAACCACGGAGGCGCTGAGACACTACGAGAAAATCGCAGTACTCCGCGAACATTGAGAACCGGACTTATGAAGTGAGGTTATCGGCGAACAAAAGCTTGTTGCGTGGACTCAGCCTTCGCTTCTATGGTCTCTATGTCACAGAGTTATCAACCGACCGCAAAAGCCAGACGCCGTAAAATCGTTGTGCTACTCCGGTCTCGTGTTTTGCTGTCTCTGTGGCATTCTCAGCTGTGCTTCACCAGAAAAACTTCAGCCCAAACTGCATGGCGCGGGGGTCGGTTTGAACGTTGGTGATCTTGCCAAACTGGCAACCAAACTGATGCACGAGATCCGTGGTGCCGTCCGGGAGGGGTGGCAGACACCAGTTCGTATTGGGTATCCCGAGGTTCTGGTGATTCAGGACATTGTAGATTTCCCACCGGAAGCTGAAGTAGCGGGTATCACTGAAATGGAAGTCTTTCGAAAGAGACACATCCAGGTTCCAGAATCCGGGGGAACGGACCGTTGGATGGCGGAGGCCCATATTCCCGAACCGCCACCACTCATCATAGATACTCGGATCTGCTGCATTGAGGATTTCAGGGTTGGAGCCAAAGGGAGCTTCGAAGGCAGCCGGGTTGAACCACTGATTCTGCTCCTCTTGCCGGCTGCGATCTCCATTGAAGCGTGGATCGCCGATGAAATTAGGACGGCAACTAAGCTCGTTACAGGGAGCAATAATGGTAACTGGTACACCAGTCTGAACGTTCCAATTCTGGGTGAGTCTCCACCCGCCAAGCACAATATTGGCAAAATGGCTGTTGGCCAAGAAGGGTTTGTTTTGGCCAAATGGAAGTTCGTAAAAGGCGGCAAAGTTAAATACGTGCGGAATATCATCGGCCGTAAGGGCGACATCAAGAGTGCGGTTGTCTGGATCCTGGGCGCTTGCTCCTCCACTCGGTCCATTGCCACTGCCACCCGAAATAGCCCCGGCCACGAAAGCACTTCTTCCCACCGTGCGCCCGAGGGTTGTTGGCGTGGCCGTATTGCCAATGAGACTGCCGGTGTTAGGGGTTCCAATATTCTTTTGGAAGGTGTATGCGGTCGCAAAGCTCAAACCGTGGGAAAAACGTTTTTCGAATCTGGACTGAAGCGAATGGTAGCGATTGAATCCGTCCGGATTGGTATTGATGCCAACGTTGCCGTAATGAGGGTAGGGACGCAGTAACCTCTCCAGTGGCATCTCCGCCCCATAAACCGGAACCAGTCCTTCAGGCGTGGGTACCACTTGATTGATGTTATTGCGGAGAGTCTGTCGAGTTCTTGTTGGCACATAATTGTGGTTGCGGAATTCATCGCCGTAGAGATGTAAGCCGTGGGTTCCCACGTATCCAACGCTCAGGACCATGTCGCCCGGTAATTCTCGCTGGACGTACAAGCTCCACTGTTGGACATAGGGATCTTTGCTTCCGTTCAGGAAACCGCCTCCGGTACCGAGTCCCAGAAACTGGTTGTCATCCTTCTTGACCTGATCCACCGGCGGAATCCCGAGATCAGGGGCACCTTTACTAAACTGAAATGCTGGGAACACATCAAAGAAATCCGGGTCGTGATATCCGAAGAAGTTAGCGAATGCGGGGGCGCTGATAGAAGCATTCTGAGTCCCAAAGGCGACGCTGATACCGTTGCTGTAAATCAGTCCGTAACCACCACGGATCACGGTTTTCTTATCATCAAATGGCGTCCAGGCAAATGACAAGCGAGGTCCGAAGCTGTTCTTGTGCGCCGGGGTGACATTGCGGTCTGGGTGTGCTGGTGTTCCGAAGTAAACATATCTACCTTTATATGGAACTATGGGGTTGATCTGGCTGAAATCGAAGTTGGCCAGGGCGTCTGACCGCTCTCGGAACCATCCAAAGATGTCATAGCGGAGGCCAAAGTTCAGAGTGAAATTGGAGCTGATACGATAGTCATCCTGGACATAAAGACCCCAATAGTCATTACTCTGGTAAGGGGCGTGATATGTGCCGTTCCCACTGCCCGGGTCTACAGCACCTAGCAGAAATTGTGCTAAGCCATTTCCTCCCTGTCCGCTGACTGGATCACTGCTCAGCGGCGCCCCAAAATTCAGGTTGTATCCCCAACCCGCATGGTTCCAGTTACGGTCACGACGCCACATCAGGCCCGTTTTGACGGTATGCTTACCGATAATCTTCGACACGTTGTCGAGCACGGTGAAGGCGTCCACTCCTTGAATTCCATTCTGCCATTGCTGTGGGCCGAATCCAGGGAGACCTCCAACGCTGATCGTGGGTACAGGCCCGAACTCGTTCAGAACGAAATTCAGGCCCTCAATGCGCTTCTTGATCTCGTCATTGCCGACCAGTTCGTCAGGATTTAGCTCTGCGCGCTGATTTTGACGGCTCCAGCTGGCGCGGGCCTCGTTGACCCAGGTAGATCCAAACGTATAGGTGTGTCCGAGTGTAAAGATTTGGTTCATGGTGCGGTAAGGTTGAGCACCTGCGATCCCATTGGTATCTACCGTCGGACCTGTCCAAGGCAAGCGGAAGTTGGTATAAAAACTTGGATTCAGAAGGTATTCAGCAAAGAGTTTGCTATTCTCGCTGAGATGGTGATCTATTTTCACCGACATGTTGTGGGTTGTTTGACTGCTACCGACCGCACTCAAGAAGTTGTCGCAGAACGCGCCGCACCCATCCGGTCCCTGTTGCAAAGGATCCAGGAAATTAGGCGTGGGGAAACTGTCAGCATAGAACTTGGACAGGGGATCGATTTTGTCAGGCGGAATGATCAGTGAGGGAAAAGGAGTGCGATGAAACAAACCGTCTGCATCAGGGCCAGTGGTGGAATAGGGATCATATAAGCAATTGAACACGCCATTGGCCTGGTCACAGGGTCTCAAGTCAGGCCGGTCGCTAAAATCGCCTGCTCGATTCCTGGCTGTAGGCACCGTGTAAATGCGCGGCTTTGTCACATGCAAAAACGACGTTTCCCAGGACGTGAAAAAGAAAGTCTTGTTCTGCTTAATGGGACCACCGATGGTGCCACCGAAATCGTTGAAATTGACACGCGGAGACAAAAAGGCGTTTCCCTGGGCGTCGCGACGCTGGAAGGGATTGTTGGCACTGAAGTAGGAGTTCCGATTGAACTCGTAGAGGTTGCCGTGAAAATTATTGGTTCCTGATTTGAGTACGACATTCACAATGAGCCCACTGGTCCGCCCCCATTCTGGGGCCAGGCCATTGTTGACAACGTTGAATTCGGAAACCGCGTCGGGAGCAGGATTGACGACGACACTCTCCGGGCCTAGGGTTGCGTTCAATGTTCCATCCAGATACCAGGCATTAGCGCCACCCTGGCTCCCGTTGGCACTAATACCAGAACCGATGATATGGGTTGGATCAGGGAAGCCTCCGAACTGGCTGTCAAACCCGAACACGGAGCCGGAAGGCCCAATCGACTGGGTAACACCGGGAAGCAGTTGTACGAGTGTCTGAATGTCTCGTCCAACAAGAGGCACCTGTTGCAGGAGTTGAGTCTGCACTCCGGTGCTGAAGTTGGAAGAGGTGGTCTCCACCAACGGGGTTTCCGCCTGAATATTGATCGTTTCGGCGACGTCGCCGACCTCAAGGACTGCATCGAGGTCTAC
This sequence comes from uncultured Acidimicrobiia bacterium, assembly GCA_963752385.1. Taxonomy (GTDB): domain Bacteria; phylum Acidobacteriota; class Terriglobia; order Versatilivoradales; family Versatilivoraceae; genus CAVVYL01. The sequence goes on from CAVVYL010000030.1 coordinate 8,368, forward strand.
CTTTGTGCCGGCCTTTACCTCCACCTTGGTGCGCTCCACGACCTTAAATCCCGGGACGCGGAACCGCACTGTGTAATTGCTGCCAGGCACCAGCTCGATCACGGCGAAAAAGCCGGCGTCATTAGTACGGGTGTTGACGGCGATATTGGTATCGGTGTTGATGACTTCCACCGCAACATTAGGTACCACCGCTCCTTGAGGATCAGTGACAGTCCCTTGAATCGCTCCACGGTCGACCGCTGCAGGGCATTCGATCGCAATCAATAGGAATAGGATCCAGCCCATCGGCGCTGATAGAAAGCATTTTCTGAAGTCCATAACTACCTCTCTTGTAGATGAATGTAGACGGCCATGTCGGAGCACGCCGGGATCACTGCCGATGGCTACAGCGGTTTCACCAGCGGCCAAGGACCAAGAATCATGCTTGTCCCCACGGGTTTCAATCTCTTGAGTTCTGAATAGGCACGTATTCTACGACTTAAGCCACCTTCTTTGCAATGGGGCTTTTTCAAAGAATTGCAAAGTTTCCATCATCGAACACGATCGACGCAAGATTCTCCATTTCAACGTCACGCAACACCCAACCGGCCCCCTGGATACTGCAGCAACTGCGAGAAGCATAGCTAGCATTGAGGTCTTGTCAATAAGTGTGTAAATTCAGATCAGGCGGCGACCTTCTCAGATTTGTTTTTGGCTTTTAGAGTAAAGCCGTCCACGAACTGTTTTCCTTGAAAGACCTCGGGCAGCAGGTCATGGCCCTTGAGTCTTCGAAACGATTTCTCTGCGACCCGCAGGAGTTTCCAGATCATCGTGGTGGCGTTGGAAACACGCTTGTAGCGCTTGGCCGCATCGGTGCGCAATCGAATCGCTGCAAAAGGAGACTCCACCACGTTGCTCGTCCGCAAATGGGGCCAGTGTTCTTTGGGAAACCTGTAAAACGTGATCATCCGTTCCCAATCTCGCACCAGCGTTTCAGCTGCCTTCGAGTAGCTGTTCTGATAACGCTTCACAAACGCCTCTCGTTGCTTCTCGCATTCCGCCTGGGTTGGCGAGGCAGCCATCCGTCTCAGCAGCTCTTTAGCCGTCGGCTGCTCTTGCTTCGGCAGGGCGTCCAGCACATTCAGGATCTTGTGATTCCAGCAGCGCTGCTGTTGGCTTTCCGGCAGGAGTTCACTCAGCGCCGACCAGATCCCCAGATGGCCGTCGGCAATCGTCAGCCGGGGCACCTTCAGGCCACGCGCTTTTAGATCGCGGAGAAGGGCTGCCCACGACAGCTTGCTCTCCCGCTGCCCGCTCTCACAGTCTAACAATACCTTGGTGCCGTCCACGGTGGCGCCAATGATGACCAGTAGGGCAGCCTTCTCTTTGTCCAGCCCCGCCTTGACATAGATCCCGTCGGCCCAGGCGTAGACCAGCTGCAAGGCCGACAGGTCTTGTTGTTTCCAAGCTTCATACTCCAACTGCCATGTGGCCTTCAGTCGCCCAATGGAACTGGCCGACAGCGGCGCCCCCTCCCCCAGCAATCCTCTCAGCGCCAACTCAAAGTCGCCTTTCGCCAGCCCATGCAGATACAGCTCCGGCAGCAACTGTCCCACTTCTGCGCTCCGCCGCTTAAACAACGGTAACACCTGGCTCTCGAATTTTTCCTCGCAGTCCCGCACTCGCGGCCGTCTCAGCGTGAGGGTTCCGCTGCTCAGCGCCAGCTGCCGCGGCTTTCCATAGCCATTGCGATACCCTCTCACTCCATCCACTGCCGGCTGACTGCGTTCCGACTTCGGCCGACCTAAAAACTCCGTGACCTCTTCTTCTAGCACCTCCTGCAGGAATTGCTGAATCTTCCCTCGAGCCCAGGGTTCTGGCGTTAGGGTTGCAGTGGGTAAGAATTTGAGTACTGCCTCGTGAGCTTTTGTTGCTTCGGGTCGCTGGCGATCAGCTCTTCCAATTCGACGCTAGTTCCCGAACATTTTCTATAGAGCGAGGCCTTCTCACTCCCAGAATGAGCCTCTGGGGCAGATCGTCAAGCGTTAGCGTTGTAAGCAGCGGGGTCGGTCTTGTGAGTAGTAGACTCGCCTTAAAGTCTTTAGCCGTTCTTTATGGGCTTGAAGCGGCTTTGGACCAAACTCTAAGCGCGGCCTCCTGGAAGAGGACCGCAGAGCTTTCATTCTGGCACTGACTACCCTGCGTGCTCGACCGTACACGCCAGCGTACACGATATTTCGATTTCTGTTGTTTTTGGTGAATGTGGTGGATTGCAGAATCAGCAACTTATTGATTGTACGGAATAGGACAAGGTTCGAATCCCGCCCTCTCCGCCATGCCTAAATCTAATAACAATAATAGACTTATTAAAAGGCACGGTTTCTGCGTGCCTATCTGAGTGCCGGCGCTGGCTCTATGAATCCCTGGATTTCCCACGAGCGGATTTTCTCTTAAGCCCTCTCCCAATTCGTGAGGTCGAGAGCTTGGCGCTTGACCTTTTGACCGTTTACGCCGCCTCGAAAATGAATTGGACACTTGCAGCGGCGATAGGTGACAGAAGTGTGAGGACAGCTTTTCAAGTGACGCCTGTACATAGTGAGCACGGGAAGGGAAACCTCCTTAACCGGCAGTTTTCGGCACTCACTATAGGTTCAAGGATCGTTTCCCTGTGGAGGAATCATCGAGAGCTCCCGGATCCGCCTTTCTCAGCTTTGCTCCATGCCAGACCAATCTGCGCGTTTGGTTTCATTCCCACGCATGGGTGGCTTACATCATCGATACTGGCAGCAGACTGCCTGAAGAAGTCCATTCTTGGAGGCCAGAACCTTTCGAGCTAGCACGGATCGGTGTCTGATGCTGCGGCGGACCCAAACTTGCCTTCTTCCCGACACGTGTCTGGACTTTTCAACTCGTCAACTTTCAGGAATTCTTCGATTCCAGTGCACGAATCGCGGGCGATAGACTCTTGACGACGTTCAACCAAGGCAACTGCGCGTTTGCCTTCAGACGATGATTTTCTGGGCGACGTTTCCGTGTATATCGGTCAGACGGAAGTTGCGGCCAGAATAGAAATAGGTGAGTTTTTCGTGGTTAAGACCCAGTAAGTACAGGATGGTGGCGTGCAGGTCGTGAATATGCATTCGATCTTCCACAGCGTAATAGCCAAACTCGTCGGTAGCTCCGTAGACCGTCCCCGCTTTGATACCGGCTCCGGCCATCCACATGGAATAACCATAGGGATTATGGTCGCGTCCATCGGCGCCCTGGGCCCAGGGAGTGCGACCGAACTCGCCACCCCACAGGACCAAGGTATCTCTGAGCAGCCCTGTTGCCTTTAAGTCTTTCAGCAAACCGGCGATGGGCAAATCTACCTCGTGGGCACTCTTGGTGTGCAGCCGAACTAGCTCGCTGTGCTGGTCCCACTTGTAGCTGTGCCAGCACTGAACAAAACGCACACCACGCTCAACCAGACGCCTTGCCAGCAAACATTGCCATCCAAAATCTCGCGTTTGCTCCCGGTCCAGACCGTAGAGCTTTCTGGTAGCCGGCGATTCCCGATCCACCTCAAAGGCCTCTGGGGCCTCAGCCTGCATACGGAAGGCTAGCTCAAAAGCTTGGATGCGATCTTCCAAAGAAGGATCAAATTCCCTCCCCAGGGCGTGTTCCCGATTGATCCTTTGCAGCATGTCTAGCTCATAACGCTGCTGTTCCGACGAAAAACGCTTGTTGCGCAAATATTCAATCGGTTCGTCTTTGAGGTCCTCCGCCTTTAAACTTACACTTCCGATGGGAGTACCCTGGTAGGCCCCTGGGAGGAAGCTACTACTCCAATTGCTCTGCCCACCATGACCATCGCGGTTAGGTTTGATCGTGATAAAGCCGGGAAGGTTTTGATTTTCCGTGCCCAATCCGTAGAGCACCCACGAACCCAAGCTGGGACGGTTAAAGGAAATGGTACCTGTATGCAGCTGTAGCAATGCGCCTCCATGATCGACTCCATCACCCACCATAGATCTAATGACACAAAGATCGTCGACACAGGAGCCAACGTTCGGGAAAAGGTCACTCACTTCAATACCGCTCTGACCATAATGCCTAAAGTCCCAGGGGGATTTCATGAGACCTCCAACCTTGGTCTCGTCAAAGGTGAGTGATCGCTTGAGGGGCAGTGGTTTGCCATTATCTTGAGCAAGGCGGGGTTTGGGATCAAACGTATCAATGTGAGAGGGTCCTCCATGCATAAACAGGAAAATGACGCGCTTGGCCCTGGCAGGAAAATGCGTAGCTTTGGGTGCCAGCGGATTCAGAGGAGTTGCGGCCTCATCAGCTTGTAACAGGGCCCTCAGACCCAACAACCCAAAACCACAGGCCGACTGGCGCAGAAGAGCGCGGCGTGAAATGCTGCTGGGTTGGTTTTTGGCAATCATGTTTCCTTCCTCACTGTCGTGATGCGACACGTGATGCGCGACGCGTGAAACGTGGCTGCATGATTCCATCGTCTCTTTGCCGAGCTGTCACCTTCAGCGAAATGTTCCACCGTCTAGTCCACATAAATGAATTCATTCGAAGCTATCAAAATCTGACAGAAGCTCTGCCACCCATCCAAGTATGCCTCCCGCTCTGCAGCCTTGGCTGGAAAACGCGTAATGTACTGAATAGCATTTTGAATCTCTTGTGCAGTTGGACTCCGTGACAAAGCGATGCGATAGGCTTGCTGGATACGTTGGGACTCATCAATACTCTTGCCTTTCAAAAGAAACTCGGCAAAGCAGCGCGATCTCTCGCTCATAAAGTCGCTATTCATCATGAACAAGGCCTGGGGTGCCACGTTGCTGCGGGTTCTTCCATCACTGCTACTCGTGGCATCGCCGAAGTCAAATAGGTTCAGAAGGCTGAACAAGTTGGAACGACGCAAGGGGAGATAAACGGTTCGGCGTTTGGTTTGAGGTAGACTAAAACTGGGACGCTCGTTCCCATCTTCGGTGTCGTTATAAGTCTGCAAAGATCCTCCCATTGTGAGATCGAGTGTCCCATCCAATCCTAGAAATGAGTCCCGAATTTCCTCAACTGTCAGTCGCCGCCGGTTGAAATGTGACCACAATTCATTGGACGGGTCAGCTTCTGCTTTTTCTCGAGTGACCTGGCTGCTCATTTGATAGGTATTCGACAACATTAGCAACCTGTGCATGGCCTTGATTGACCAACCACTCTCGATAAACCTGCCAGCCAAATAGTCCAAAAGTTCCGGATGAGTGGGCCGAAGACCCATTTTGCCGTAATTGCTAGGCGTTCTCACCAAGCCTTCACCGAAATGCCACTGCCATAGGCGATTGGCTATCACACGGGCCGTCAAGGGATTCTTGGGATCAGCAAGCCATTTCGCCAGTTCCAGGCGTCCGCTTCCTTGCCGAACCTCGAAGGGTTGTTGCTCAACGAGGATTTGAGGAACGCCCTTCGGAACTTCCTCGCCTTGTGTATCATGGTTCCCGCGCATGAATATCCGTTGGGTAATGCTTTGACCTTCGGCCACGGCACAGGCCATGGGAGGTTCCGGCGGAGAAGCCTTCTTGAGCTCTTCGACATCCTGGCGCAGGGCGGCCAATCGCTCTCGAGATTCGGCGGAGAAAAGTTGTTCGGGACTCCTTTCGGGAAGAGCCAGCGGTCCTGGACGTACTATCTTGCCATTCCCGGGGTCGACGCTCCCAAATGCCAGCTCTGAAAACAAGCGATCTTTTCCCCCATCAAACTTGGGTTTTTCAGGGATCTCCGTGTCACTTTCGCGCGCGGCTTCAATCTTGCTCTTCCAATCCGCTAAAGCGTTCTGCCACTCTTTAGCCATGATCTGGAATTGGTCTTGATAATCTTTAGCTGTGGCGGTCAGCAGGGATTCTTGAACCGCACGCCAGCGCGCCAAGTGCGGCTTCACTTCGCCGTCTGGCCTCAGGTATCCGACCCACCTCTCTAAAACAGCAAGATCCAAACCCTGCTCGCTGGCTAGCTCGGCCGGAGAGGCCCCCTGTTCGTAGACTTTCCAAGCGGCCACCATATAGTCTGCCATGCGCGAACTCAACCGCCGGGCGTAGCCTGCCGCCTCCTCTTCACGAATCCAGTCAATTTCCATCATCCTTGCGCCAATCTTCTTTTGGCATGCCTCATATTTCTGATAGACCGATCGAGAAACCAGTGGCTCGACGTAGAACTGAGAAACCGTTCCTTCGATTTTCTTGAAAGATCTGGTGCTCGCGAAAATGGAGGCTAAGGAGTAATAGTCCTTGCTTGAGATCGGATCAAACTTATGGTCGTGGCAGCGTGCACACGAAATAGTCAGCGCCAAAAAGGCCTTACTCATCACATCGATTTGCTCGTCGACTACGTCATAGACCATCTTCACCTTGTCTTGCTGGGCGATGGGTTTTGGGCCCAGCGCTAGAAAGCCCGTCGCGACGACGCCATTGATATTGACTTCGCCGGACTTCATGGCTGGTAGAAGATCTCCAGCCACTTGCTCCATGATGAATTGGTCGTAGGGCAGGTCGCGGTTGAAGGAGTCAATCACATAGTCCCGATAACGCCAGGCATAGGGATAACGACGATCTTCGTCTGCGCCTGTTGATTCAGCGAACCGAGCTACGTCGAGCCAATGTCGACCCCAGCACTCGCCGTATCGCGGTGAAGTCAGCAAGCGATCAACCACTTTAGAAAAAGCATCGGGTGATGAGTCGGTCAGAAATTCTTCTATCTCTTGCTCGGTAGGGGGAAGACCAGTGAGATCAAAGGTAGCGCGACGTAGCAAGGCTAACTTTCCCGCATGACTGGCAGGATCGATACCCTTCTCCTCCAGTTTAGCCAAAATGAAATGATCCACAGGAGTTTTGATCCAGGAGCTATTTCGCACCGCCGGTGGAACCACCTTCTTGACCGGACGAAAGGCCCAGAACTCGCGCTCGGCGGGCTCATGTTGTTCCCTTGCGTTTCCAGCAGCGACAGCTGCCGCAGCAACGGACGCAGGCCAGGGGGCTCCCATTCTCACCCAATCTCGTAGATCGTCGATCTGCTGGTCTTGCAGCTTGCCGGCGGGAGGCATCTTGATTTTTCCTTGGTAACCTACCGCCTGAATGAAGCGACTGTTTTCAGGATCTCCCTTGATTACAACCGGGCCATTGTCACTGCCTTTGAAGAAGCCGCTGGCCGTGGAGAGATCCAGTCCGACCATTTGCATCTTAGGTCCGTGACAGATGAAGCAGTTATTAGCCAGCAACGGCCGGATCTTGCTCTCGAAGAATTCAACTGCATCGGCTGGCCCTGCCGAAGCGCTCTGATTGGCCAGAAGCACTAACAAGATTGTGCAGGAGACTTGTATCTTCATAGCTTGTTATAGGAATTCTTGAGCCGGAGACCATGCCCGGGTGTGTCGTTCAAAATAATGCATCCATCCTCGGAGCGATAGGGAGTCTTAAGCAACCGGTTCCAGGCAAGATCGCTGAACTCGGCGTATTTGACTTCAGGTAGTGCGGCCGCCAGATTTAGATTGACTTCAAACAAGCTATTCCCTACGTGAACGGGAACACCGAAGGCGGCGCTCAGTTGGGCACTCTGCCGGGCTTCGCTAATACTTCCTCCAATGTTCAAATAACCGACGGCGTAAGACTGAAGCAGCCGCCGTTTCCCATCGAAATCCAGATATTCGCCCGTAACGATGGGAGTGTGGGATTGAGCGTTCACCAGGGCGAGGCCGTGGTAGTCATCACGCAAACATGGATCTTCCAGCCAAGCAGGGTTCAGCCCGACCTGATGATAGGCCCGAATGGACCGGAGAGCATCTGCCGGACACCAGGCTTCGTTGGCATCTACTCCGAAATAGGACTGCGGCGTCATTAGGCCATGCAATAGTTTCAGTCGTTCAATATCCCACTTCAGATCCTTGTGGCCAACCTTGAATTTGAAATTCTGAAAACCTTTGGCTTGGAAAATCTTGATCAAGGCCACAGCGTCATCTTCGGAGAGATTGAATTCAAGAGTCGACCCGTAGACGGAGACCTTTGGGCTCGACCCACCCAAATACTTCCACAGCGGCATCTCCGCGGCTTGAGAAACGAGGTCCCACAGCGCTATGTCGGTCATCGGAGAAAGTTCTACATGATACCGATTCCCGCCTCGGGGTCGGACGATCTTGTTTAGATGGATGGCAGGGTGGCTTCCGTTAAGGAACTCCCATTCCTTTTCGAATGATAGTGGTCTATCGGTCTCACAATTAGCGCCTCGTTCCTGAAACCCCAGGCCACTCAAACCGTTGTCGGTGATGAGTTCGAGGGTGTCTACAGTGAGACGATCGTAACAAACTTGAGAATCTCCGATCGCCCGTTCCAGCTTTACGACATGTGTACCGATGTGGTATTCGTTAATTCTCAGGATGTGGTTCCTAGTGTGGCAGACACTGAAAGCGATGGTGTAGTCGCCGGCGGGAGCGAATCGATTTGGCGAGAAGAATCGATCAGCAACCAGAGGACTCCGGAAATAATGCCAGTTGAACCGGCAACCTGCAATGCCAGCTGCCAGTCGATTCGCGAGACGAGCCAGGGAAAGCCGATCGTGCCCAAGGCCGCCCCCAGGTTCCCTGATCCGTTCATGAACCCTCCAACAAGCGCCGGGCCACGGCGAGTAATGTCAATGATCGTGGCCCAGAACGCCGGAGCAGGGACGACCTGCAGACCAGCCGCGACCGCGAAAAGGATGGCCGAGCCGGTGTCATTGCGGACCACCGGCGCTATGATACAAAGGAACCCAGAAGTTGTCATCGAAACCAAGGGAACTATTCGTCGCCCCCAAGGGCTCCCCCAATTCCTCACGGAAGCATCGCAGAGAATGCCCCCAACCAGCGCTCCGACTGCCCCTGCCACGTATGTCAGAGAGGTAAGCACTGCCGAATAAAGATCGCTTGTCCCGCGGACTTGAACAAGATAAATGTAGAACCAGGTCAGGAAGACAAACCCAGAAAGTCCCATAAAAAAACAACTGGCGCAAAGCATATAGGCCTCACGCGAGCGCGCCAATTGTTTATACCAGCGAAGGTCCACTCTCTCGAACTGCCGCTCTTCCCTGTCAGAAAGAATGAGGTGTAGCTCTTCTGAGGAGACTCGTCTGTTCTGTGACGGCTCGTCGGTACCTGTTCGCCACCAGCAAAGCGCCACAGCAAAGGTAATCAGGCCCGAGAGAAGAAAGGAATAGCGCCATCCGGAATGACTAATGATGAAGGCGATAAAGACGGGCGTGAATATACCTCCCAGATTCGAACCCATGTGGATGAGTCCGCTGGCCATTGCCCGTTCGCCGCGACGCATCCAGTTGGCTAAAGCCCGTGCGAAGGCTGGGTAAGAGCAGGCTTCAGCAAGACCCAATGAGAATCGCATCAAGAATAGTATTGTCCCCGCTCGCTGAGTCTCTCCGAAGAGCCCCCTCGGGAGACAACCCATCAGGGCAGTAAGGAGCGCCCAGAAAATCCCTGCGACAGTCAACACCTTATGAGCCCCGAAGCGATCAGCCAGCCAACCACCTGGCACCAGCCCCAGAGCGTAGCCGAAAAGGAAGGCACTGAGCACATTCCCCAGCGCTTGGGACGACAAGCCGAATTCGGCGGCGACATGCGGAGCCGAAACCGAAATATTAATTCGATCGACATAAAGCACAAAGGCTACTGCACAAAGAATGGCGACAATGGCCCAACGGTGACGGCCGGGAACAGGTGGTGTGATGAGATTGGAACTCATGGATGACTTTCAACACCGGAACTGAGAGATGCGGAGTCAAACGTCTCTTGTCGAGATCGACAACCAAAGTCGTCATTTCGGTTGAACCTTGGCGATTCACTCAACGAGTTGGGCGTTTCGATGTTAACAGCTTGATCTAGAACTTAAAGGATGGTCTCAGTCCTTTTAAAGTGATGATACTCGTCATTGCCGCAAACCAGTATAGGGGTGACAACTTCCCTCCCCTAGTTGAGTTGCTGTCTATTTCGCTAACGGACGGTGGCACAAACCGAATCGTCAGGCCACAACGCCTTCGATTAGAGCGATTAGGATTGCTCCCATGAATCAACTTGCCATAATGCAGCTACATTTGACCTGCTTCCAATAGGAGGTCAATAGCGTGCCCGGCATTGACCGTTACGGCTCGCGACCCATTCGCCGACGCCGACCGAAGGCGCGTGAGTCCGCCCCGAACAGAAAGGAGATCAAGGATGCTTATTCTTGATACGCCGGGTTTCAGTATCCGAAGAAACGTGTGCTCATCCCCCCATCGACTACGAGGCTGATTCCAGTAATCCACTCAGCGTCGTCTGACAAAAGAAAGCGGATAGCCTTAGCGACATCCAGCGGGAGGCCGCGGCGACGCAGGGGATGCCAGTCCTTTGTCTGCTGCTCGATACTGGCAGGATCCGGCTGGGTGGCCAACCAGGCGTCCCACATCGGCGTATCAATGTAGCCCGGACAGATAGAGTTGGCACGGATTTGATAGGGGCCGTTCTCCAGCGCGATTGTCCGCGTCAAGGCCACGATTCCTCCCTTGCTGGCATCGTAGGCGGAGTAACCCGCAAACCCGAAATTGGCATGCACTGAGGCGATATTCACAACGCTGCCCCTATGGTTCTTTCGCATGTGAGGGATCGCTGCCCGCGAGCAGAGAAACACACCGCGAAGATTTACCGACAGGATTCGATCCCAATCCGCCGCTGACATTTCAGCCAGATCAGCCTCGAACTCAATACCAGCATTGTTGACCAAGCCGTAGATTGACCCAAAGGCGCCGAGAGTTTGATCCACCATGCTTCGGACGCTTTGTTCGCTCGCCACGTCTGTCTGGACGAAACGGGCAAAGCCTCCAGCTGCGTGAATCTCTTTTGAAGTTGAGTTGCCGCCTATTTCATTGATATCGGCGATGATGACTTGGGCCCCTGCGGCGCAGAGGAGCTTTGCCGTTTCCCTGCCGATTCCAGAGCCAGCGCCAGTAACAATCACTACCTTTCCAGCCAAGGACATTGTTTCAACCCCCTTTGCGAATCAGGCACCTCCGGCGAACCTGCAGGCTTGCTTCGATGAGCTACGCCAGCGGCCGTCGCTGTTAACCGCTCAGAATGGCTCCCTTCGCGATTTCAGCGGCAGGACTGCCTTCATGCAAGTGGCGGTCGTCGGAGCAGCGCCGGCCCGCCTGCAACCCATTTGCGTAACGTTTCCACTTCGGTCGTCGGCGGTGTCCAGAGGTCGGCGTTCCCGGAAAAGTGGCTGCAGCAATATAGCGATTTCGCGTCAGCCATGTCAAAGCCTAGCCGGTTAGTGGTCCAGCGGCAAACGTTAGCTCCGACGGATCGATCAATTGCCCCGACCTTGTCAATTCATGGACCGTTGGAGGCAGGGGAACTCCATTCTTGGGATCGGTTGCGCGACCTGCTTCTTACATCGCCGTTGAAACGATTCCGCGGTGGTCGTGCGTTTCCGCCGACGGTCGGGCTCTTCCCGACACCGCCTGGTTTCTCTATCATGCGGATGGTGAAGCCGAAAGGTGCCCGGTACAGCTGCATTGGAGCCTTTGGGCTGGGCGGGCGGATAGATCTTCACTGACGCCGTAGCGTTTACTGATCCAGTCCAGTGGACGTATAGTCGGCTACCCGGAAACTTCGAAAATGGCTGAAGGCCCTTCCAATCGTTCACACTACGAAAGCCTTAAGAAGCTCGGTGAAGGGCGGGTTGGATGTTACGGCGCTCGGACGGCCCTTGCCAAATCTGCACCTCTCTTGACCAACGTGCCACACCTCCTCAATGAAGGTCTGTTGCGCAGGCGAGGAGATAAAATTGTCAATTTTTAGGCCTTTCCTGCCACCCTCGTATTCTGGGAATGAGCCGACCCGTTGCGCTGCATACGCGTCGAAGGCTGTCCCGAACTTGTCGCGCAACATTCCTTCTTCCCTTGGTGAATCACTGAACACTGCGGCCAGGAGCAGCGGCCGGAGTGCAAGGAGGAGCCAGTTCAGCGTACCCAATGCTGCCCCGAGCCAGAGCGCCAAGGACACCAACAGTAAACTGCTGAAGCAGCCTGGAGAATTCACGGACATCTAGGTCAGGGCACAAGGTCACCGTCGACATTTGAGGTGTGTATGTCCGACAGCGCCGCGTCGAAGCGATCCGTCAGTGCGAGAAACTCGTTCCCCCATCCGCTGCTAACACTCAGTTCCTGGATTGGACCTGTTGGCGCAAAAAGAACCTTTAGAGACGCCAGCTCAGGGATTTCGCCGCTCGTTATTCCAGCGATTAGGGCGTCGATTTCACGAAGTGCTGCAGTCTCATCGTTCCAACCTGACCAGGAGAAATCGTTCTCGGGCCGCGCGAGGAGACAGCTTACTTCTCGGAGAATCGCGAGAAGATTGTCATCCGTATGCCTACTCATGACAGTGTTGCTCAGAAAAGGAGTCGAATAAAGCCAGCAGAATTCTGCGGGTTTAAATCTCAAGCAGTATGGTATCAAGAAACAATCGGGATTGTAGGGGAGCACCGGTTAGGGCGATGCGGTTCTTCACACGCGAAGTCACTTCCCGCAGGAACAGCAAGAGCTTCTGTTTCAGACTCAGAGCGCGATTGGCCTGCTTGTCCGTGAACGGAATCCCCCCGGCCTGGGGAGCGGGTGAGCACCGATCGGGTGTTGCTGCCGTCTCCGATTTCTCCAAACGCACCGTCAGCTCCGTCGTGGAGCGCATTGCGGCGGCGAAGCGTCCTGGAGATATTGCCGTGGTGTCGATCCACTGGGGCTCCAACTGGGGCTACGGCGTCCCAAAGGAACACCGGGCGTTTGCCCATCAACTGCTCGACGGTGGTGTGGCGGACGTGGTCCACGGTCACTCCTCTCACCACCCGAAAGGGATCGAAGTCTACCAGAACAAGCTAATCCTGTACGGCTGTGGGGACTTCCTGAACGACTACGAGGGAATCGGGGGATACGAGCAGTTTCGCGGTGCCTGGTCCTGATGTACTTCCCGACGCTGGCGCCGGCAACGGGAGAGCTGTTGAGGCTGACGATCCAGAGTTTCCAGATCCGCCGCTTCCAACTGCGCCGCGCGACAAAGCGCGACCAGGGCTGGCTCAGGGACACGTTAAACCGCGAAGGCCGGGAGCGCGGTCTGAATCCCCGCGTCGTGAATAGTTTTGTACAGTTTCTCGGCGCCTGATTGTTTCGGCAAAACATATGGTTTACCGACAAGGATGTTCCGAATGGCTGCATTTATTTCGAGGCGTTTACTATTTCCTTTGTTCGTGAGCATGATTACAGTTGTTCGCTCATCAAGGCGCCGCTCAATAAATGCTCTGAACCCGGCGTTATTGCCTGTATGCCAGACATATTTGTGGTTCCCGTCTTCCCCCACATTCCATCCAAAACCATACTTTGACGTGCCTTCTTCCACGGTGGCCGGCGTAAAGGTCTCCGTCAACGTAGACCGCCGGACGAGCTTGTCTGTGTATAGCGCTTGATCCCACTTGAACAAGTCATCGACCGTTGAATAGATACCTCCGTCGCCTGGGATGGCGGTCGGATCGGCGTCATCAAGCTGCCCAAATTGGCCGTACCCAACCGCCGTTCGGGGATCTTTCTTTCCTCGACTGTCATAAACGAAGGTGCTGTTAATGCCGACTGGTTTGCAAATCTCGCTGACTAGAAAATTGCCGAACGGGACACCGGAGACTCTTTGGATCACGACGGCCAGAGCGCGTATCCAGGATTACTGTATCGGTATTTCAGACCCGGCCTGGCGAAAACAGCATCTTTGTTGAGCAGCGCCCGAATCAGGCCCTGTTGGTCGAGCCTGGAGTCGTCAATTCCTAAATCACCATAGTCTAGAATTCCAGAAGTGTGGGTCAATAAATGTCTCAGAGTTATTTTGCCGAGATGCGCTGAGCCGATAAACTGCGGAATGGATTTCGAAACGGCGTCGTCATAGCGCAGCTTGTTTCGCTCAGCAAGCATCATCACCACCATCGCAGTAAATGGTTTCGTAACCGAGCCGATATTCGATGGCGTATCAGGCGTGAAATCTGTGCCTGACTGGAAGTTCGCTTTTCCGAACCCGTTCCTGTAGATGATCTCCCCTCGCTGCGCAACGAGGATTGCCCCATTGAATTGGCCTCGGTCGTCCAGTGTTGACATGAGCGCGTCGATCCTTGCGATTCGCTCGTGGCTCAGCGCATGGGCCTGAACGCACGACAGCAACAGGCACTCGTAAGGCTCGCGACTCGCACCGGGTGTTTTGCGCGAAGCGCTAAAGGCCTGATGAGATGGGTTACGGCGGGTTTAATCACGGTATGAGTGCTCGCGGGCTGCATTATAACAGCTCTGTCGTACCTGTCACGAATAGCCTATACGCAAGAAATGGGGTTCCAGTTACGATTCGACTCGGCCGTGACGAAGCGTATCCCTTATTGCTCCCGAATGGTCGGCTATCCGGAAGTTGGGGTTCGCCAGAGACCCGTTCCGCGCGACCAGGCGTCCAGTAGTATTTACCAATAAACCGCTTGAACAACAGCGACGACCCTAGTTGGCACTTACACGTTCACTGGGGGGACCGGCCGGTTCAGCGACGCGTCGGGAGTGGCGGAATTTGTGGGAGTTACGTCCGATGGTATTCATATCGCCATCGAGTTCGAGGGAACCATACAGTACTGAGAGCCGGACGGGGCAAATCCCGCGCCGAACACTTATAAGGACTCCCCGATTCAAGAAAACAAACTTCACCCTGGGGCGAATGCGGAGCAGAAAGGAGCTTGAGCGCCAGTATCTTCAAATCAATCAACGGGCTTGCAGCTCTCCTCACGAGAATACAGGTCGAAGAATCACGGTTTGGCGGAAACGTTGCACTTCGCCGAGGTAAGAGGGGCAATCAGTTCACATTGTATTGGCGGCTGAGGGTGATGGCTGAAAGTTCTGCCCACGACAGCCTCACAACCCGCACACAAGGTGCAATAGGAGCATAGATAGTATGAAGAACTGCAATTCACCATCGAATCAGACCACGAGTCGCATCCTGCTCATCGCTTGCGCCACTGCTTTCGCCGTGGCTTTCACCGTCTCGCTGCCGCAGCCGGGCCAGGCAGACGATGTCACACCGCCACGCATGCCCGCCAACATTCAGGTACCTCCGGGGAACACGGCGTTCCTCGTAGGTCACGCCGTCGGCACCCAGAACTACATCTGCCGACCCTCAAGCAACTTAATCTCTGGCGTCGCCTTCACACTCTTCACGCCCCCTGGCAATGCCCTTATGGGGCAATCGCGACCCCCCATGGTTGCTCTCCGACCTTAATCTTGGCTAGTACCCTATGCGTTACAGCATCAACCACAGACACATCATCCGATGGCCCATTGGCGGTATAAATTCTTTTCCCGTCCGGTGTGATCGCAATCCCCCATGGGCGTTTGCCAACTTCAAAGGATGCAGTGACTCGATGGGTCGAAGTGTCGATTACAAAAACTCTACCACCGTGCCCGGTGGTGACATAAACTTTCTTCCCATCGGGTGCAACAGCAACGCCCATCGGCCTTACATTGTGACCATTTAGTTGGATGGTATGCGTTACTCGATGTTGGGAAGTGTCCACAACGGACACGGTACCGCCCGTCTCGGACGTGACATAGGCGCGGGAACCATTCGGGCTGAAAGCGGCCCCACGAGGCCTGGGGCCAACCTTGAAAGTGGCCTTAACCTTGTTCGTTTCGGTCTCAATGACAGATACAGTTTGGCTGTTCTCAGCCGTCACATAGACGATCTTCCCGTCGGGGCTCAAGGCGACGCCTTCGGGCTCTTCGCCCACCGGAATGGTTCGAATTACTTTGCCACTCGTCAAGTCCACCACGCTGGCCAAGGAGGCATCCTCGTTGGCAACGTACAGTTTAGTTCCATCCCGGCTAATGACAAATTGCTCCGGGTCAGATCCTCCCGGCAGAATTCTGATGAGCTTATTTCTAAGAGGGTCAATGACGCCAATGCCGTCTGCCTGTTTATCCGCAGGGGCAAGGTCTTCCGTTCTTGCGCTCGGGCCTGCAAAGGGCGAGCCACTCAAGGCAACGTACACAGTCCTTCGGTCTGGACTCGCCTGAATGCCTCTGGGTCGCTTTCCCACAGGGATTGTGGCTAGAACCGTATCGGTGGTCGCATCAATTACAGTCACATTGCCCGAGGCCTCATTAGTGACATATACCCGCGGAGAAGGCGCTGCCGCCAAAGCACCCGTGGGGGAGGAAGCTGGGCCGAGGGCAACACTTTCCGCTTTGGGCCAACCCTCTGGCGGGGTCCAGGGACCACCGTTCCCTCCTACCTCATCCGGTCTACCTGGAGGCAACACTCTCTCTGTTCTTGCCCTGACATAGGTATAGAGGTCTGTGACTTGCTTATCATCAAGCAATTGCTTCCATCCCGGCATCCCTTTCTGAGGTGATCCATTGCGAGTTGTCTGGAGAAACTCCTCGTAGGTTATCTTCCTGGAAGGATCACTCAAGTTCGGCGCCAAAGTGCTGCCAAGCGCATCAGCTCCGTGACATCTGTAACAGTAGACATGCCACCATTTCCAGCCATTGTAGACGCGTTTATAAACCTCTGACGAGTCCTGGGCTCGAACGCCCGGAAGATTAACAAAGGGCCCCAGTATCGAGACCAATGCCACGAGGACAACTAAGTCCCTTCCCCTTAAGATCCGCTCTTTGAGATCTCGACAACCGACAGGCTTACTCATCAGGGGCATCCTTCTTGCCATTCACGAGGGGCACTCCATATTCTTCTAGGATCTTTCCGATTTCATCTTGCTTTCTGTCAAGTATCCTTTCCAATTGGGCCTTTAGTGCGTCTTCGCCCTGTCTTACTCCTATGCAGATATCGAAGGCAAAAGGCAGATCCCCTTCCCCAGAGGGGACAGGTAGCAATTCCAACGGGACGCGCTGTTTCTTTGCAAAATACCCTGCGACGGGTCCCCACACAATCGCCACATCAATCTCACCGGTAGTGACAGCTTCGATGATCCTGCTTGGCGGATTCTCTTGGGAGTAAAAGGTGCTGTACCCAACCACATTGTCCACGATTCCCCTTCTCCCCAACTCGTGGACGGGAGGAGGATTCGTGTAATCGTTGCCAAGCAAATGCACCCCAATTTTGAGCCGTCGAAGAATTGGATCATCCAGGGATCTGACCTGCAAACCTTTGTCTTTGAGATAGACAAAAACATACGTCGATCGGTAATATGGTTTGGTCCAGCGAACCAGATCATGTCCTTTGGGAATACCCATCACGACATCACATCGTGCCTCCTTTAAGGTAGCCTTCATGGTGTTCCTGATGAAGCCAATCCGTTGCCCCCACCAGACATAGAAAGGAGAGGCTATCAATTCCTTGGCAACGAGATCGGCGATTCTGTTTTCGAACCCTTCCAGCCGCCGGTTGGTAAAAGGGAGATTGTCAGGATCGGCGCACACCCGCAACTGTTTGATCTCCTCTCCACTGGCACCGCAGCTTTGAAAATACATCACGAGTAGGAATAGTCCACAGATGCTTACATTTCGTCTTGGGGTCATAGATCTAGCCAAAACAAGGTTGAGATGCGCAAGCTGAAGGTGCAAGGCAAGAGTAGTAATTGCTTCTAGCATCTCGCCAAACACCTCGGCTTTGCCCGGGGCCTCGCAAGGTTTGACTTATGCCTTGTCGTCGGCTACCTGACTCCTGGTTTTTCTTCTTGTTCCTTGTCCCTTGCCGCGTTTAACTGGCGCTAGGGGAGCGCGAACACGGTCAATACGCCACCCAGGGTACTATATTTATCTACGTCGCCAAAGGCACCAAGCGCTCCCAGTCCGGCAGTGGGATCCTCTGGACCTATTCCACCCGCAATCCCAATGCCTGACCATCCCCCGATACCAGAGAGGACGGCGACATACTGCTTGCCATCAGGACCGGTATAAGTCATCGGATTGCCAATGATACCGGAAGGAGTTTTGAACTTCCACAGCACATCGCCGGTGTTGGCATCGACTGCCTTCAGCCATCCTTCCATAGTGCCGTAGAAGACGACGTCACCCGCGGTGGCAAGTGCACCTCCCCAGGCAGCCAACTCCTCCTTGATGCCCCACTTCTTCTTACCAGTGCTCGGATCCCAAGCAATGAATTCACCCCGGTGCCCGCCTGGACCCGGCGAACTCACCACTATTGCGCCAACATACGGCTGACCTGCCTGGTACTTGACTTCGACCCCTTCATAATCCATGCAAAGATTGTTGGTGGGTACATAGAAGAGGCCGGTTCTGGGGGAGTAGGAGACAGGCTGCTGGTTCTTTCCTCCCATGGCGGAGGGGCAGATATTCTTGGTGTTCTTCGTCGATGAGGTTCTCTTTTCCGGAACTTCAATGGGTTTCCCCGTGTTCATGTCTATCCCCTTCGCCCAGGTGACATGAACGAAGGGCTCCGCCATGAGCAGCTCACCCGTTTCGCGGTCCAGCGTATAAGCAAACCCATTGCGGTCGAAGTTCACGAGGGTTTTTCTCATTTTCCCCTTGATCTCGAGATCGACAAGGACATTCTCATTTATCCCGTCATAGTCCCATGCATCGTGGGGGGTCTTCTGGTAGGCCCACTTCGCTTTCCCGGTGTCCGGATTGCGAGCGAAGATCGTCATTGACCACTTGTTATCGCCAGGCCGCTGGTCGGGATTCCAGGTCCCAGGGTTGCCAGTGCCGTAATAAAGAAGATCGAGTGCAGGATCGTAGGAGTACCAACCCCAAGTTGTGCCTCCGCCCTTTTTCCATTCCTCGCCCTTCCAGGTCTCTACGGAACCCGGAAAGCCTACTTCTTCCTCCGGACCCGTGCTGTACATCCGCCAAATCTGTTCGCCGGTGTTGATATTATTAGCTGTCACAAATCCGCGGACCCCGAACTCACCCCCGCTAATCCCTGTAATCACTTTGTCCCTGATCACCAAGGGGGCACTCGTGATGGTTTGACCGTTCTTATGGTCTCCCTGCTTAACCTTCCAGAGTTCCTTGCCCGTAGCGGCATCCAGAGCAACCAGATGCGTGTCCAACTGGGTGAGAAAGACCTTGCCCTCAGCGTACGCAAGCCCTCGGTTAACCGTATCGCAGCAGGCGATCGGGACTACCTCTGGATCCTGCTTAGGAGTATATTTCCATTTTATAGGAGCTCCCTCTCCTGCTAGGTCCAGGGCAAGCACGGGGTTGGGGAAGGGGGTATGGACGTACATTGTGCTGCCGAGCACCAAGGGAGCACCCTCGTGTCCGCGCAACACGCCCGTCGATAACGTCCAGGCAGGCCTGAGATTCTTGACGTTCGTGGCGGTAATCTCGTTCAACGAGCTGTAGCGGTATTTGCGTAGTTCTTCACCGGCATCACCCACTGTTTATCATCCTGCTGTAGCTGAACAGCTCGCTGTTTGCGTAAACTAAAGACGGTAGCGCAAACGCTACTACCAAAATCAGTCTCAATAATCTCATCATAATATTTCTCCTGAAAGGCAGACACTGTACGCCCGTCACTTGCAATTTCTGAAAAGTCGATGAATCCAACTCTGACTCAGCCTCACTCCTGGCTAGCTTAGAAGGCTGCAGCCCCTGCCTCTGCCACGGCATGGTCTTGCTCGCCCGAGCCGCCACTCACGCCAATGGCACCAACTACCTTGCCCTCTGGATTGAGGGGAATGCCACCAGCAAAGATCATGATCCGGCCATCGTT
>CAVVYL010000031.1:0-67271 GCA_963752385.1 uncultured Acidimicrobiia bacterium
CGCAGGCCATAGAAGCTCAGAGTATACGATTGATATTCGGTTCTCGACCGTGAATTTAGGAACGTATTAGGGTGGCGCTCAGCTAGGTTTTGGACTAAACTGTCTGTGTCCAAGCAGGAGCAAGTTCATGGGACTTCACGAGATTACCAGATGCCTTGGTTTTGAGCCCGAGGCGACAGAAGGACCTTGGAACACAGCGCGAGCGGCGGGCCGGGTCAGCCGTGTAGCGCCTCGCCTCGCCAGAACTGGGCGGAGGAGAGCTGCCGCTCTTGTTCTCGGGTTCCTCTGCTGGTTTCACGTGTGCCCGCCGTCTCTTGCCCAAGCCAGAGATGCGGAAGAATTTTTCGAGACGCGGATACGCCCCGTGCTGGCCACCAGCTGCCATGCTTGTCATACCGGTTCAGCGCTCGGCGGCCTGCGAGTGGATTCGCGCGAAGGCCTGCTGAAAGGGGGCAAATCGGGACCTGCCATTGTGCCAGGGAAGCCGGAGGAAAGCCTGCTGATCCGGGCAGTGCAACAAGTTGACGAGAAGCTGAAAATGCCGATGGGGAGCAAACTGGAGGTCCAACAGATTGCGGACCTGGTCGAGTGGGTGAAGGCAGGAGCTCCATGGCCCCAAAGCCAAGTATCTCATCCCGCAGCCAGTGGCGACACGGTCATCAGCGCAGAGCGGCGGAAATTCTGGTCCTTTCAGCCGATTCAGAAACCAGCGCTGCCGCCAGTCCAAGACAGCCGCTGGGTTAAGTCTCCCATTGACCAGTTCATTCTGTCCCGCCTTGAGGCCGATGGGCTTGCGCCCGTCAAGCCAGCCGACAAGCGAACATTGATTCGACGAGCCAGCCTTGACCTTACTGGCCTGCCGCCCACACCCCAGGAAGTGGAGGCATTCCTGAAAGATTCCTCGCCGACTGCCTTTGGCACGGTTGTGGATCGACTGCTAGCCTCTCCACACTATGGAGAACGCTGGGGGCGCTACTGGCTCGACGTCGCCCGCTATGGCGAGGACGACGTTCGCGGGGGGTCCCCGAGAGGGCGCGAGGTCTATCCGAACGCGTGGCGGTACCGCGACTGGGTTATCGAAGCCTTCAACCGCGACATGCCCTACGATGCCTTTGTCAGGGCTCAGATCGCTGGCGACCTGCTAGAGCGTCAGACCCAAGCCCGGGGGGACCCCGCCTTTCGCCTTGCCCCTGGCACAGGGTTCCTTGGGGTGGGGGTCTGGATTTACGACAACGCGCCACCGCCTGAGGGCAGATCTAATGAGCGTGACGATCGCATCGACACGCTCACCCGAGGCTTGCTAGGCCTAACGGTCGCTTGCGCTCGCTGCCACGATCACAAGTACGACCCGATCACCACGAAAGACTATTACGCGCTGGCGGGTGTGTTTGCCTCCACCGAGTACGCAGAGTATCCGCTTGGTGGCAGAATCTGAGGTGTACGAGTTTAAGAAGAAAGAGAAACAGCTCAAAGCGCACGAGGCGGCTTTAGACCAGTTCATCGAGACACAATCCACGCAGCTTGGAGAAATCCTGGCCCGAAAAACAGCCCAGTACATGATCGGCGCCTGGACCGTGCTGGGGCCACGGAAGGTCGAAGTAAAGAGAGCAGCCGAAGCTGGAAATCTAGACGAGGAGACCCTGGAGCGTTGGGTCCGCTATCTTGAGGTTCCCAAGAAGAATCATCCTTATTTGAAAGGCTGGAACGACCTTCTGGCCCGAGGGGGCACTGCTGAAGAAGCCAGAAAAGTGGCGGAGGAATTTCAAGATGTTATCCTCACCACCATCGCCGAGAAGAAAGGGGTGGATGAGGAAAACCAGCCGATCATGGCCCAGGCCAAGCTGCGCCGCAGTCCACCTGAGGTGCTGCTTCCCAATCGTTTCGTCACCTACGAAGACTACTGCCCCGGCTGCAGCGACACGATCAAGGGAGTAGAAAGAAGCAAGCTGCTGCTGTGGCAAGATCTGTTCGTCGAGCGCGAGAAGCCGAGCGAAGAGCCCTCCAAAAAATCCGCCGGAGTTCTCCTCTACAAGGGCGAAAAAGGCGAGCAACTCGAGCGCTTTCTCAGCGGAGAGTGGAAGAGCCATCTTCTGGAGATGCGGGCTGAACTGGAGCGGTTGAAAAAGGAGCAACCCGCTCACTATCCCTACGTGCATGGCGCCGGTGAAACGAGCCATCCCGGAAATGTGAAGCTCAACATACGCGGCAATCCCAGCAACCTGGGCGAGGAAGTTCCCAGGCGGTTTCTGGCCGTCTTGAGTTCAGGCGAGCCGGAGCCGTTTCGTCAGGGCAGTGGAAGGCTGGAGTTGGCTGAAGTGGTAGCCAATCATCCGCTCGCTGCCCGGGTGATGGTCAATCGCATCTGGTATCATCATTTCGGCCGCGGCATCGTGGCCACGCCAAGCAACTTCGGTCAACTGGGAGAGCAGCCCACCCATCCGGAACTTCTGGAGTATCTGGCAGGCCGCTTCATCGCCAACAAGTATTCAATGAAAGCGCTGCATCGGGAGATCATGCTGTCGGCGACCTATCAATCGAGCAGCGAATTTTCGCAGGAAAACTTCAAGAAGGACCCGGATAACCGGCTTTTTTGGCGCGCCAATCATCGCCGGCTGGACGCGGAGGCGATGCGTGATTCGCTGCTGTTTGTCGCCGGGACGCTGGATCCTGCGATCGGCGGACCTTCTGCCGAGTTGACGGACGACAACCGAAGGCGCACGGTTTATACTGCAATCAGCCGGTTTAAGCCGAGCGTTCGATTGGCAACTTTCGACTTCCCAGATGCTCGAGCCACCACCGAAAAGAGAAACGTGACGCATGTTCCGCTTCAGCGGCTCTTTTTCTTGAACAGTAACTTCGTCTGGAGCCAGGCTGAGCAGTTTGCCAAGCGCCTGGCGGAAGGTGGCGGGGACGACGCGGCTCGAATCAGGCGAGCCTATCGGCACCTCTACGCGCGGGAAGCCAGCGATTCCGAAGTGCGGTTGGGTATCGAGTTTCTTGAGGGAGCCGGGAGCAGTGCCAAAGAGGCGGCGCCAGCCTGGCAACAGTATGCCCAGGTGCTGCTCACGGCGAATGAATTTCTGTTTGTCGACTAGTCAGTAGAGAGCAACCTCAGAACCGCCAAGAGTGCAAGCAAGAGCACACCGAGCTTGGCTGATGCGGTACTCGGCCGGATTTGGGTCCGTGAATTGAGATTTGCAGATTCCAAAGGACAGCTCCGATTTCTCTTCGCGTTCTTGGCGCACTTGGCGGTTCAAACAGATGCAGATTGGGGCGATCTGGACTATTTGGCATGCGTAGCCGAGTTAACCTGGCAGTGAGGCACTGAGTTGAAGCGAGGACTGATTCATGCAACCGACACGTGATTTCTTCTCTCTCACACGCCGCGAGGCGCTAGGCCGCATGGGCGGTGGGTTCGGAATGGTCGGGTTGGCCAGTCTGCTTGGTCGTTCTCTAGCCGCGGGCGCCGATGGCAAAACAGCCGCCAGTCCGACAGATTCCAGGGCGCCGCATTTCCAACCCAGAGCGAAGCATGTCATTTTTCTCTTTCTCAATGGTGGTTTGTCGCAAGTGGATTCTTTCGATCCGAAGCCGATGCTCGCGAAGTACCATGGAAAGGCTTACCCCGGCGAGACCATCAAAACGGAGCAGAAAACCGGTAACCTGATGCAGTCACCCTTCAGCTTCAAGAAGTACGGACAAAGCGGCATCGAGGTGAGCGAGATTTTCCCGTATGTTGGGGAACGGATTGATGACATCTGTGTTCTCCGCTCCGCCGTGACAGACGTGCCAAACCACGAGCCTTCCTTGTACCTCATGAACTGCGGCCATACGCAGCCTGGCCGGCCGGCTCTGGGATCGTGGCTGACTTACGGACTCGGCACAGAGAACAAGAGTCTGCCCGGCTTCGTCGTCCTTTGTCCAGGGACACCTATTGTGGGGCCGCCGCTCTGGAACTCAGCGTTTCTTCCAGCCATCCACCAGGGGACTTATATTTCCAACAAGGAAAGCGATCCTGACAAACTCATTCAGGACATCCGCAATGCCCGGGTCAGTCTGACCGAACAACGCCGCCAGCTCGAACTCCTGGAGAAGTTGAACCGGATGCACCTGGAAAAGCGAACCAGCGAGTCGCAACTGGAAGCCACCATCGAATCGATGGAGATTGCCTACCGCATGCAGACCGAAGCACCCGAGGTCTTCGACATTCGCAAGGAAAGCGAGGCCACGCGGCAGCGGTACGGAGATGGCGATTTCGCCCGTGGCTGCCTCATGGCGTTGCGCCTGGTGGAACGGGGAGTGCGCGTGGTCCAGATCTACTTTGGAGGAGCTCAACCGTGGGACAGTCATGCGGATATCGAAGACCATCGCCGGCTGGCGCTTCAGGCGGATCGTCCCATCGCCGCCTTGATTGAAGACTTGAAAACACGCGGCCTCCTGGACGAGACCCTGGTAATTTGTGGGAGCGAGTTTGGCCGCACCCCCGTAGTGCAATTGAATCTACAACTGCAGAATGGCCGGGACCACAACCCTCATGGTTTTTCGCTTCTGCTAGCAGGAGGGGGTGTCAAGGGAGGCATCACCTACGGAACCACCGACGATTTCGGCTACAAAGTTGTCGACAAGCCTGTGCATATCCACGACCTTCACGCTACCATCCTTCATCTAATGGGCCTTGATCATGAAAAGCTCACTTACCGCTACAGCGGTCGTGACTTTCGATTGACTGACGTTCACGGCGCCATTATCAAAGACATTCTCGGCTGAGCCGCAACATACCTCCCGTACTTTCTGTGGTGATTCCCTGTCGCATCGGCCAGTTCGATCAGAGAGTGGTCTGCTCCGACCGCGAGGAGACTACCCACTCGGCATGCGGTCCAATATCCTCCAGATCTGGTTCGAGCCATTTCCCGACTGGCCCGTCTTCGATCTGCGGCAAAAGCTGACTCGCTTCTGAAAACGTCCGGGCGAACCCCAGAGTCAGGGCTCGTCAGTGAGGTGCTCAGACGAGGTGCGAAGAGGGCATATGCAGGGACCCACCGCGCACCGAAAAACGTTGACGAACGCGTGACGCCGCTGACGCTGGACGTGACCAGCGTTTCGCAGATCCAGCGGGCGGTCGAAGAGGTGGACACTCTCGACGTCCTCGTCATCAAAACGCTGACGAGGGGCGGAGTTATGTGCTGACTGTCGGCAGCGATAACATTGCTGCCACAGGCACCTATGAATTTGTTCGCCAATGATGAAAATGAGAGGGAGGGCCTTCATGTAGCGGTGACGTCGAGTGGGAATGTGTGCAACAATGGGCGTCATGGCTAACGAAGTTGCTGCGATCGAAGAAAAATTGCGCGTGCTCCAGACGGATTCTGAACATGTCCGCGAACGGACGGATCTCCTCAACAGTTTGGGATGGGACCTCCGCCACGGAGAAGACTGGAATCGCGTCTTGGAGTTGGCGCAAGAGGCCAAGGAATTGGCAGATTCGTGTGGCTACCAGCGAGGAGTCGCAGGCAGCCTGCGCAACGCAGCCTTCGCCCATTACATGCTGTCGAACTTCGAGGCCGCAATCGCCGAGTCACTCGAATCTCTGCGGCTTTTCCAGGAAGTCGGCGACAGCCAGGGCGAGGCTCATGCCCGTGCCGTGATCGGGTTCGTCCAATGGACTCTCGGCAACTACGACCAGGCTCTCACAGAAGGATTCCAGTCGTTGCATGCTGCCGAAGAGAACGACGACAAGTGGGGCATCGGCTGGTGCTGCACGCTGATCGGGGGAATCTACCAAAACCTTCGCGATCACGATCAGGCAGTCCGCTATTACAAGCGGAGCCATGAGCTTTTTGCGGAACTGGACATCCCCATTGGAGAGGCCCGCTCCCTTATCGGTATCGGCGCCGCCTACCAAGCAATGGGACAAAGCGACCAAGCTCTCGAATGTGTTCGCCGCAGCCTCGAGATCTCTCAGCGCACGGGTAATCGACTGGGGGAATCTCGGGCGTTGAGCGATCTTGGGATTATTTATCAAGAGCAAGGCAGGGAGGACGAGGCGCTGGAGTTGCACCTGCGGAGTCTGCGCATCCGCGAAGAGGACAACAGTCGCCAAGCTGCAACCACGAGCCTGCTCAATTTGGGCCGGCTTTACCTTAAACGTGGCGACAGTGAACAAGCTCTCAAGCAGGCTCGCAAGGCCCTCGCCATTGCCGAGGAAATCGGCGCCAAGCCGAAGGCTTATCAAACCCATCAGCTCCTCTCGCAGATCTACGAGGAGAATGGTGATCTCGCTAGAGCACTGCGACATGAGCGGATTTTCCGCGGCATCCACGAAGAGGTTTTCAACGAAGAGGCAAGCATCAGAGTTCGCAATCTTCAGATCAGTCTCGAAACGGAACGCAGTCAAAAGGAGGCGGAGATCCATCGCCTCCGTAATGTCGAATTGAAGGCAAAAAACGAAGAATTGGCCCGGTTGCTCGCACAGCTCCAAGCCACCCAAGCACAGCTAGTCCAGAGCGAGAAGTTGGCAGCCCTCGGTAACCTGGTCGCTGCGATCGCCCATGAAATCAACTCACCTCTCGGTGTCATCCAAAACTCGTTCGATTTCGCTCAGCGCTGCACTGAAAGGATCCTCGCCGCGGTCGAAACCGCATCTTCCATTCTCGAGCTCAAAACGAACGATGCTTTC
The DNA here is from genome assembly GCA_963752385.1 of uncultured Acidimicrobiia bacterium. GTDB lineage: Bacteria > Acidobacteriota > Terriglobia > Versatilivoradales > Versatilivoraceae > CAVVYL01. The sequence goes on from CAVVYL010000031.1 coordinate 6,677, forward strand.
ATAAAGACTGCCGTCGTACTTCAAGAAAACCTGCAGGTGACTGCAAGCGCCGTTGAACGAGTGACGAAAATCGTCCGGAGTCTTAAGAGCTTTGCTCGGCTTGACCAGGCGGAGTACACCCCGCTGGATGTCAACCGCGCTCTGGAGGATGTCCTGAGCCTAGCTCGGCCTCTATTAAAGAAAGAAATCAGCATCGTCAGAAGCTATGGGGAAGTTCCCAGGCTCTGTGGGTATGCGGCTGAGCTTAACCAGGTGTTTATGAACCTGCTGCAGAATGCCGCTCAAGCCATCGAAGGTGCTGGAACGATTACCCTTTCAACTTTCGCGGATGATCGAAGTGTCTTTATCAAAGTCGCTGATACCGGCAGGGGTATCCCTGCCGAGCAACTCCCCCGACTGTTCGACCCCGGCTTCATTGCCAAGGGCGATCGTGTGAAGGCAGCGATGAGCTTGTTCAGTTGCTATCACATCATCCGCAAGCACGACGGGACGATCCACGTCGAAAGCGAACCTGGAAGAGGTACAACATTCACGGTGCAACTGCCTAGAGCACTGGAACGACGGTTCGTAGCCCCGCCGACTGAAAATGAAGGACCTGCCGAGGTAAAGTCCCAATAGCTTTTCAGAGGAATTTTTCGTCCCGCGTTGCGGCTGTGGGTAGCCAAAACTCAGTCACGTTCTGCAATCAGCAACTTGCGATTCTGGCGTTCCGTGGAATCGACCTTGGAGGATGAGGCTGCGCGTGCTACAAACTAGGTTCATGCTCCAATTCATCCTCGCTCTTCTGGCCGCTGTCCATGTTCCGAGCTTTTTGACCGAGTACTTCTTCGAGATTAGCCTCGAGTTGTTTTTGGTTCCGTATGAGGGTCAGTTCTCCTAATTTCACGAGAGCCATTATGTCCAGTTGTTGCTTATACGGATGGTTGCGGTAGTTTTCTTCCCCAATTGTTGCACATATCAATTCGGTCTTCTCTTGCAACAAACCAATCCAGAATGAGCTCGGTCGAAGAAGAGATCTGAGAACATCAGATCCAATCTCGAACGGTCCAAGCCTCGCAACGAGGAAAAGGCTTTGAACATTGCCTCCTTTCCGATCAGGTGAGGCCCATAACGGATCGAAACCCCGCCGTCCAGATGCTGATGAATCGTCACGACACCTCCAGCCAGGCTGTGGCGCCAGCGCGTCTTTGGGATCTGAAAGTAGATACTACAGCATAGCCCCGCTGCTCGATGACCTCTCGCAGGGCGGCCATGAACTTTGCGGTGAACATTGACCGGAACCTTCACCCGAAGCTCACCGCTCTACCTACGGGAAGGTTCAAGTGTTTTTTTGGGATTTTTGTTCAAGCAATGCAACCTTTTCGATTCGTGTCACTATCTACAGGGAGTCAAAAGTCTCAATATTGAATCCTGACCAGCCCTCCTAGCTGGATAGGGGGTGTACGATGAACTCCAATGTCAGGTGGGTAGCTTTTCGGAGCCGCATTGCACTATTCTCTCTGTCTCTGCTTTGCCCCACCTTAACCTTTGCCCGTGAGGAATGGTATCGCGGCCTGGATTTGGAGAATGCCGTGGGTAAAGCGAGCCTCGTGCTTGTGGCACGCGTGGCCAATGTCAGTGAGACCAAACTGATTCTGGGAGGCAAGGCCGAGCGGGCATTACAACAGTTCCAGTTTGAACCGGTCCAGGTGTTGAAAGGTGTGTTCTCGCGTGACACGTTGCTTCTCACCAGCGACGACCTTGGCGGCTATCGGTATGGGAGTGCCACGCGGCAGATCGAGTCCGGGCAGGTACGGCTGTTGGTCCTGGGGCGGTCAAGTCAGGGTTATGCAGTCCATCCCACCACCGCCCCACGGCTTGATCATTTATTGCCACGGTTGCGAGATCCAGCCGATCCTCTCATCGGTGCGGTCAAGGTACTGCTTTCGGTGTGGGAAAGTCACGATCGGGCAAAGAAGGTCGAATTGTTGCTGGACGAGTTGCGCGCTGAAACCAGGCCGGCTGCAATACCGCTCCTGATGGCGTTGCAGCGCAGATTCTTTCTGGCCGCTCAGATGAAGGACGCGGTGCCGGTGGTAGCAAAGCATCTCAATGCCAGCTCACCGGCCGTTCGCGAGGCAGCTGCAAAGACTCTGCAGTCACTCCTGGAAGCCGACTATTTAAACCGACAAACGATGCGTCAAGGCGCAGTCGAAGCGCTTGCAACCGCCCTGGAACGGATGGACGCCAACACCTCAGCCCGCGTCGCTGCAATCGATGCGCTGGCAGCCGGGGGAACAGCTACAACAGAGCACACACGTGCACGAGCTTTGCTTCAAATCACTCGGCCCAGCAGCACCTTCGCCGAGCGATCTTCCCAGGTCCGTGGTGTCGGCAGGCTAAAGATGAAGTCTCAACAGGGCGCCGTAGCGGCTTGGCTCGACCAGTTGCCACTGGACACGGCGCCGGAAGTTCAACAGGCGGTCGAAGTAGCTCTTGCCCAGCTTGATCCGAATGAAGCAGGGAAGCGGCTTCAGCTTCAGATCAGCAAGAAAATCGCTTCTGGGCTCCCTGTCTATCCCGAGATTCATGCCTTCGCTGAGTTACCGGCCGCTGTCGCCGTTCCTTTGCTGGAGCAAGTTTCCAAGCTTCCTCTCGATCGGATGGAGGAGATGGCCGTGGTGAGTACCTGCCTCCAGATCGCCGATCCGAGGCTCGTGCCGTTGCTGGCCGACAGACTTGATCCGCGGGAACCGGAGATTCGATGGCAGGCCGTGGATGCCCTCAGGAAGATCGATACGGTCGAGGCCGCAACAGCACTTCAGCCCCACTTGCGAGAGGAAGCTAATCTGATGCGCAAACTCGAAATTGCAGAGTTTCTAGGGCGGCATGGCATGGGGGATGGGTATGCCTTTGCCATTGAGCATATGTCCGAGCGGTCTCTTCGGGAGCAAGCAGTGGCTGCGCTGGCCGCGATTCGGAATCCTCAGGCGGCCGAGGATCTCCGCAAGATTCTTGAGAGCAGCAACGACCCAGCATGGAAAGCGGCGGCAGTGCTGGCGCTGGGCCGAATGGGCGAAAGGGCATGGGTGCCACGGTTCTTGGAAATAATCGAGGATCTGAAACATCCACTGGCTCCTGCAGCTCTGGTAGCCCTGGGGGATCTTAAGGAAATCGGGGCGCTGGCGAAAGTTCGCGAAGGCCTCAGCTCGAGAAACGCCGAAGTTACCGCCGCCAGCGCCGATGCTGCTGGAAAATTGCTTGCGCTTCCCGGTGCTCAGGCCGACGATGTTCGGGATCAGCTGTCTTCCTTACTGGCTGATGGTGACGCGTCCCAAGAGGCACGAGCAGCCGCGCTTCGGTCGCTTCTTGCTCTGATGGACCCGAGACTCGACCGCGCGCTTGCCAAAGCCGTCCGCGACGCCGGCCTCGAAGAGAGTCGTCTGTTGGAACGAATCGAGAAACAGATCCGTGAGCGAAAGATAACATTGGCGCTCAATTAGCACCGAGGACTGAGCCCTTCCTCCGCTCGAAGTCCCTGAAGTCTCCAAGTCCCTCCCGACGAGGGTCTCATTTTTTGGCTTTGATAAGCCAAGAAAATCAGTATGGGAGGGACTTTGGGGACTTTGTTCGGGGGATCACCTGGGATCTCGAATGCTTGCGTTTGGCTTCGGAGGAGGAAGGGGCCTAGTGGCAAGTACCTAGGTAACCGCACCAACAGCCAGTATAGGCGTCGCTGGCCAGCTTGGTGCACATCTTCGGAATTCCGCCTCATTCGACAACCGTGATCGGCTCGACGAGGCATGACTTCACCAGTTCCTCGTTCAGCACCACTCCCAGGCCTGGCGTCGTGGGGACTGTCCAGACACCGTTTCGAAGTTCAGCGTCAGGCCTGACCAGCTCGGAACGCAGCAGAGATGGGAAGAACGCTGGATCGAAGAACTCGACACACGGGCAGTTGGGCGCCACTGCCCCAAAATGCAGGGTCGCAGCCACAGTTAGACCCGTCTTCCAGGCGTGGGGAATACAGCGCAGGCCCTTTTCGCTTGCCATTCGAGCACAGCGAAGCGCTTCCGTCAGACCTCCCACCCGGCCCACATCAGGTTGAATGACATCGCAGCGACCGCGTTCGATCAGCTCCCGGAATTCGTGGCGCGTTTGGAGAAACTCGCCGGCAGCGACCGGCGTAGTTGTCGAGTCGGCAAGTCGCGCCAATCCATCCAAATCATCCGTGTGAAGCGGGGTCTCCACAAACAGAAGCTGGGCATCCTCCACACGTCGCAGGGCCCAGAGAGCCTCTTTGGAATTCCTCCAGCGATAACCCACATCTGTCATCAGGCTGCAGTCTTCGCCGACGATCCGGCGGCATTGCCAGATGAAGTCCACCCACTGCCGATCCGTAATGAGGTCATAAAAGAGAGTCTCCATCTTGATGGCTTTGAAACCCTTACCGATGGCTGCCTCCAGCAAACCCACGGAGATCTTTACCATCTCACTCCAGGAGCGACCCCGAGGCATGCTCGGAAACAACGTGGCGTAGGGAAGGACACTCTGCCGCGCGGCTCCTCCCAGCAACTGATAGACAGGAAGCCCGAGCGCCTTGCCGCGAAGGTCATGCAAGGCAATGTCGATGGCCGACATCAGCATGATTCCAAGGCCCCTCCGACCGTGGTAGATCGTTCCCTCATAGACCTTGTCCCACAGGCGCTCAACTTCCAGTGGATTCTCCCCGATCAGAAGATCCCGGATACTCTGACTCCAGATGTGGGCAGTCGGCGTTGCCAGAAGAGCGGCAATCGCCTTGGGCGGAGCGTCCGTCTCACCGATCCCCCACAGGCCGTTGTCTGCCGAAATTCGAATGACGGCTGTATCCACAGCGCCGTCGCAGTCGTCAGGAGCAACCTGGGGCGATCGAATCTGCAGGCATTCAATTCTGTCGATCTTCATGGTTGAGAGTCTCCTGGAAGCTGGCCCTGATCGACCGGACTCACGGCTGCACCTAACCGTTTCGCATTGTTGCCAACTCTGTGAGCGGTCCTTCTTCAAGATCAATCGTATACTATTGAGATTTTATGAAATTCCAATTGACAAAAATAGGAGATTCTTGCTAGCTTGCAGGTATCGTCTTCCCTGTACAAGGATCCAGGCAGGGCAAAGTGGTCCTGCAACCGTTGCCACTATGTCTTCACGAAAAGGAGGCTGTCCGATGGAATGCTTTAGACACTTCAAGCATCAGTCTGCACTGATCTTTTGTTTTGTTCTAGCCGTCGCGCTCGTCCCGGGGGCGATCGCCCAGCAGTCCACCAACGCCCAGATCACTGGAATCGTCACCGACAGCACTGGCGCTTCGGTTCCGGGGGTGAGCATAAAGGCCACGAACACCGCAACCAACGTGGACTTTTCAACCGTTTCGAACGAGGCAGGAGTGTATGTGCTGCCTCAATTGGTTCCTGGACCATACCAGATCACGGTTTCGAAGGAAGGATTTCAGACGTTGGTTCGGTCCGAGATAACTCTGCGGATCGGAGATCGGGCCACCATTAACTTTGAGCTGAAGCCGGGCGAAATCCAAACCACCGTTGACGTGACGGCGACGGCTGAGATTCTCACAACCGACGATGCCACGTACTCCACGACGCTGGACAACGCCATGATTACGGCGCTGCCTCAGCTCTCCCGCAGCACGCTTGATCTAACGCGTGTCACGCCGGGGGTACAGGGAGAAGGCCCGCGCAAACTCGAAGAGGCTGGCTCGGATTACGACGTCGGCATCGCTGGCACTTCCTACTCCCTGGCGGGAGGGCAAAGAAACGGAACAGCCATCACCGTTGACGGCACCATGGTGCAGGATGCGGAGATGAACGCCACCAACCGAGCGATTCCTTCCCCGGACGCTGTGGGTGAATTCAAGGTGCAAACGGGCGTCTTGACCGCGGACGTGGGGAGATACTCAGGCGGAATCATCACCATTTCCAGCCAGAGTGGGACCAACGATTACCATGGCCGTTTGTTCTACTACGGCCGCAACCACAATCTGAATTCCAATACCTGGGAAAACAATTCGCTGGGCGTTGAAAAGCAGCCTTTTCACCAACACAATTACGGACTAGCAGTGGGGGGGCCTCTTAGCATTCCGAAGGTCTATAATGGGAAAGACAAGACGTTCTTCTTCTTCGCCTGGGAAGGCGAGCGCTTCTCCTCAAACAGCCTAAAGCTGGCTTCGGTGCCGACTCCCGACGAAAAGCGTGGCGATTTCTCCAAGAGCATCATTAACCAGGTTGGCGGACAGCCTGTCTTCGCGAGAATCTTCGACATGTTTGATGGCTCCACAGACGCTCAAGGCAACTTTGTCCGCCCAGAGTATCAAGGGGCCATCATTCCGCAGAACAAGCAGGTGGCGCTTTGGCCCTTCTATGCCAGTTTGTGGCCTGATCCAAACCGCCCCCCGGATGCCAATACCTCATCCACCAATAACTATCAGGCTGTGGTTTCCGTCAAGCGGCCAAAAGACCAGCAGACTTTCCGCCTCGACCACAACTTCAACGAACGCCATCGCTTGCATGCACGGGCTTCTCACTATCGAACCAACAGCGTCGATCCGGCGCCATTCTTCCATGCGCAGGGATCGCGAAGCTACGACAACAACTGGCAGTTCAGTTTGAATTATAACTGGATTCCATCTCCCACATCGGTGTTTGAAGTGAGGCTCGGTGGCGCTGTCGCGAAGCTGAATGTCTACATCGGCGCCGATGGCGACGAAGGCATCGACACCGACCAGTGGCCTTTCGACCCTGTGCTTTTCTCTGGGGGATTGCGGTTTGACACCAGCGTTCCGCCGGGGCTTTCGGCTGGCGGGCGCTACACCACTGTTGGCGGGGGATTCTTCGATCAGTTCACGAATCAGCTATACAATGCGAATTTTTCCTACAGCAAGATCTGGAACCGGCATACCCTCAAGGTGGGCTACCAGCATTACTACTCGATCTCGATCGAGCAGGGTGGCGACCTCAGCGGCATCACCTCGCTCGATCCCGGCGGAGGATCAAACGAGTTTTGGGACAACGATGACGATTTGACCGGACATCCGCTGGCCGAAGTCATGCTGGGCTCGGCTGTCTTTGGCAATTGGGGGAACTTCCTCATCTCTCCTTACAATCAGGGGCAGTCGGCTTACGTCATGGACGACTGGAAAGTGAATACGAAGCTCACTCTCCAGCTCGGCTTGCGCTACGACCACGAAAACGGAAGAAGGCATCGCTATCCGTACGGTTCGATTTACGACGTCGATGCCAGGAACGTGCTGACTCCCAATGCAGGCTGGAGCTGGGACCAGGTGACAGGCGCCGTGCCGGAGGCTGCCAGTTTCCCCCAGCCCGCCTGGGTGACCGAAGGGGTGAATGGACGTCAAGCCCTGATCAACACCCCGGAATATCCCGCGCAAGACTTTGTTTGATTCTCCCTGGGGATTCCTGCAGCCGCGTATTGGAGTTTCATATGCCCTCAATGATAAGACCGTCTTGCACGGAAGCTATGGGCTAATCTATCAAGGCTACACCGGACTTCAAACGGAGTACGGCGGGAGCTTCTACTACGGGACGGACACCTTCACTCAACTTGCCACTCGAGACGGCCAGCAGTGGGTGAGTGAATTTGGATTGGACCATGGACTCGGCAATTTCCCGCTGCTGCCGAATGGCGGCCGCCTGGGGTACAACAAGCCAATAACTGACAACGCGGGCTACTTCAACCTTACGTATGGAACCTGTTCCAGCCCAACCTTTGGTCTCTGTTATGCCGCTCCCTTAGAGTACAAAAGCCCTTACGAACATGCCTGGGGCTTCAGCATTCAACGAGAGATTGGTACGGCCTGGACCGCCTCGGTCGAATATCAGGGGATGCGCGGAGTCAATCTGATCACCCCTCTGGTCAACATCTACAAATACACGAACCTGGATCCGAAGTACTACTCTCTCGGAAACAAGCTCTTTGAGCCCGTTCCCAATCCGTTCCTGGGCCTCTCTCAGTCCTTTCAGGGTCAAGATACCGTGCCGCTCCATCAGCTGCTTAGCAGCGCACCTCACTATACGGGAGCCGGACCGGGATTCCTATCCGAAGGCCGTTCCCTGTCAAACTTTGTGAACTTTCAAATTCAATCCCGGAGGTTTCACGGTCTTTCGTTGCTGGCTTCCTACAGCATTCGGAAAACGTTGGTCAACAACGTGGGGAAGGATCCCCGGCAGCGCGGCCTACCTGGAGGGGGCCGGGTCTTCCAGAACCCGAACGACTTAGACGAAATGTACGGCGTTGCCCTCTATGAAATGCCGCAAAACCTGTTGGTCAACTATTACTACGAGCTGCCGGTAGGGCGCGGGAAGAAGTGGCTGGGCAACCCGCAGAGCTGGGGCGGGAAAATCGCCGACGCCGTGCTGGGAGGATGGGGTTTCGCCGGCGTAACGAATTACTGGCCGAAAGGGACACCCTTGCTTGGGCCCGCCGTGGCTGGCGCAGTCACGGCGCCAGGAGCGGGTGTGCGGTGGTCTGTCAACGGAAGCGGCTACAAAAATGAAAACGTCGACTACCAGCGAGCGCTCGTCGTCCAGGGAAGTTTCACTGACTCCAACCCCTCGGGTGCCGGAGTGTTTAACCCATCCGCCTTTGTGCGCACGCCGGACTTTAGCTTCGGAAACGTTCCGCTGGCATTTCCCGATGTTCGCACTCCGGGGGGAATGACAACGGACGCCACACTGCTGAAGAACTTCTACCTGTCCGACAACAAACAATTCTACCTGAACGTACGCCTGGAGGCGCTCAATTTCTTTAACCATCCCCTTTTTGGCACTGTCGATCGCAATCCTGATTCCCCAACCTTTGGTGGGATCCTGGGCAAGACCGGCTCGCGCGTGATGCAGATCGGTTTGCGGCTGTTTTTCTAGCGCTCCCCAAAAAATGGCCAAGGGCAGACTTCCCGTCTGCCCTTTTTTTGTTTCGGGTGATGAAATAACCTGCTCGGAGTGATATCTTCGTTATTCCTCAAGTCTAAGGCTAAGGGCTTGACAAGGAGGTGACCTATGAAAACCGTGGCGGTCTTGCTGGTGAGCTGCCTCCTGGCGGCTCCGCTTCTAGTCGAGGGCGCCGCTTCGACGCCCACCGTCGAGGAACTCCTGGAGAAATACGTTGCTGCTATCGGCGGCAAGGCAGCTTGGGAAAAGCTGACCTCACGTTTCGTCAAGGGTACTCAGGAATATGTGGGAGGCGGTAGTACCGATCCGGTCGAGATCTACATGAAAGCGCCCAACTCATCGCTGATCGTTGCCAACACGCTGGATGGAGTTTCTCGCGAAGGCTTCGATGGCAGCGCAGGTTGGGTCAAGTTCGCGGAGGAGCCTGTTCGGGATATGAACAAGGAAGAACTCTCCTGGGCGAAAGGGAACAGTTCATTCTACCGGGAACTCCACTTGAAGGATTTCTACGCTGAGATGAAGGTAACGGGCACTGAGAAGGTCAAAGGTCGCGATGCCTGGGTAGTGGAAGCCAAACCCAAGGAGGGAAGCCCGGAGCGGCTCTACTTCGATAGCTCCTCGGGACTGCTGCTTCAGCGAAACTACCTCGGAAATACCTGGCAGGGACCGACCGAGATCTGGGCGTTCTACGAGGACTATCGAGACGTGGATGGTATCAAGCTGCCCTTCACGATTCGACAGGTCAATTCCGACATCATCCTTCGGATTGCCGAAGTCCAGCACAACGTTCCCATCGAGGAAGCGAAATTCAAGAAGCCGTCGAACTGACGGTAGGTCCCGGGCGGTCGTCCAGGGCCAGTCTTGATCCAGACGGGCCGAATGGCGCCGCCGCAATGGGTCTCTTCCCCTTCAACTGCGGTAGCCGTGGGTTCGGTGGAACAGCCCGACAAGGCGTTCAGGTGTCAGGCCTTCGGCGTGCAGAGATCGTCCAACGTGGCCAAGGCAGGTCTGCCCTTCCCAACCGAGAACTTGGCTAAGGCAGCTTCGTTAAGTGTGATGCCGAGCCCGGGACGCTGTGGCAACTCGAGCTTTCCGTCCACGAGGCACAGTTCATCAGCCACTAGTTCGCGGCGCAGCGATGATTCCGAGACCGCGGCCGGAAGAAACTCGATGAAGGGGCAGTTAGGTGAGACCGCTGCGACATGGGCAGTAGCAGCGATCCCGATGCCGCTCTTCCAGCAATGCGGCACCACAAGTTTGCCGCGATCGCGGGCCATCTCGACGACGCGCAATGCTTCTGTAATACCGCCGACGCGGCCAACATCGGGTTGGACCACGTCCACTCGGCCACGATCGATCAACTCTGCAAACTCGAAACGTGTCTGCAACAGTTCGCCCGCTGCAATTCGGACCTCGCTGGCATCGGCAAGCCGGGCATAACCGTCGAGATCGTCAGGCTGGAGCGGTGTCTCCAGAAAGAACAGGTCATACTTCTCCAAGCGGCGCAGCACCTGGAGGGCTTCTTTCCAGTCGCTCCAACAGTAGCCAACATCCACCATCATGGTCATTGTGGATCCGATGACCTCGCGAGAGGCCGCCACCAGCTCGACAATCGCCTCGTTGCTTTCTTGCAATCCAAACTCGGCGAAGGGACCGCGAATCATGATCTCCATCTTGGCGGCCTTAAAGCCCGCATCTCGCGCCCAGGCCGCCTTCGTGAGGAGGCTTTCTCGATAATCTCGCAGCGTGCGTCCATAGGGCAGCAGGCTCGCGTAGGGCGTCAGCGGTGATGTGCGGGCTTCTCCCAAAAGCTTCCAGACGGGACGGCCAGCAGCCTTGCCGCAGATATCCCAGATGGCCATGTCCAGAGCGCCAATAGCGCAGACCCCGGCCCCTCGCCTGCCAGTCACTATGCTGCGGCTGTACAACCATTCCCAGACGGCTCGCGGATCTGACGGATCTTGTCCGACCAACAGTTCGGCCAAACCTCGACTAAGGGAATTCGAACCGCCGCATTCGATCAGCGCTTTGATGGCCCAAGGGTTCGATTCGACTTCTCCAATGCCTCTGACCGTGTCGTCGGTATGGACCTGAACAACGATATTGTCCTGGGCCGTATCACAATAGTTGGGATCGAAATCCGGCACCATCAGTACGGCGCATTCCACAGCAGTAATTTTCATGATGCCCTCCTTGGGGCGGCCGATCGTTGAAGCAACCCCTCGGGCTGGACCGTGCAAGCCGTGGCATTCGAATTGACCCATCATAATGGTTCTGAAATCATGTTATCAATATTAAATATCAATCGTATACTGTTGATACTCATTCGGTGTGAGTTTGCAGCCTGAGTCTTGTTCGAGTAAACTCTTGGTAAGAAAGACTGGAGGGCGATGAGAATCTTTCAGCGTACCCGCAGAATCCGCCCGTTGGTGCCGGGCGGGCCAGGCTTGGCTGGGATGCTTGCTTTGGCATTGGCAACTGTAAGCCTGCCTTTAAGGGCGCAAACTCAAACCCAGCGGATCGATTTCGCCAAAGAGGTTCAGCCGATCCTCGCCGGCCGCTGCATGCTGTGTCATGGCCCATCGATGCAAATGTCCGGCTTGAGGCTGGACGCCCGAGAGGCGGCGCTTAAAGCAGGAGACTCCGGCAAGAAGGCCATCGTTCCGGGCGATTCAGCCAGTAGCCAGCTGATCCTGCGCGTCAGTGCGGAAGAAGCGGGTCGGCGAATGCCTCCCGTGGGCGAGCCGCTGACCGCCGAGGAAATCGAGAGCCTGCGAAAGTGGATAGACCAGGGCGCCGAGTGGCCGGAAACCAGCGTCGTGCCGCTGTCTGAAAGCTCCCACTCGGGTAATGCAACCCCGGCAGAGGAGCACCCGCACTGGGCTTTCCGGCGGTTGCGCTCAGTCAAGCCGCCGGGTGTGAAAGACCACTCCTGGGTCAAAACTCCGGTGGACCAGTTCATCCTGGCCGCGCAGGAAACACGTGGGCTGCGTCCCAATGACCGAGCTTCCAAGCAAAAGCTCGTTCGGCGGCTCTGTTTTGATCTTACAGGCCTTCCACCCTCACCCGAGGAAGTCGAGGCCTTCGTGGCCGACGGCTCGCCGGAGGCCTACGAGCACCTGGTAGACCGTCTTCTGGCCAGCCCGCACTTTGGTGAGCGTTGGGGACAGCACTGGCTGGATGCCGCTCGTTACGCCGACAGCGCGGGCTATGAAGAGGATCGCCCGCGTCCCAACGCGTTTCACTACCGCGATTTTGTCATCCGCGCTTTCAACGAGGACCTCCCTTACGACACCTTTATAAAATGGCAGCTGGCTGGCGACTTGATGGTGCCCGACAATCCGAAGGTTTTTGCGGCTACCGGCTTTCTGACGGCCGGACCCGATGTGCGGCCCGATTTCGTGAACTTCCGCAAGAAGGACCGCTACGATGAACTCGACGACATCGTGGCGACGATGGGTTCCGCATTCCTTGGCCTGACGGTAGGATGCGCGCGCTGCCACGATCATAAGTTCGATCCTGTGCCGGCCCGCGATTACTACCAGATGCTGGCCTTCTTCACCAGCACGGAGCGTTTCGAGTGTCCGCTGGACAAGGCGGAAGGAGAAGCCTATGAACGCTCGAAGGCCGAGTATGAGGAACGCTTGAAGCCGGTGAAGCAGAAGCTGGATGACTGGGTTAAGGAACACAAGCAGCCCATGCGACTCGAAAAGATCGCGGCCTTGTCTATTTCAGAAGAAGAGAAGGCGTTGCTCCGAATGCCCTCGGACGAATCGAACTCAAAGCAGAAGAACTTGCTTGACCAGTTCAAGAAGGAGATTGAGATCAGCGACGCAGCCTTACGAGGGAAGCTTGGGGCCAGCGAAGTGGACGAGTGGAACGCGCTTGCCGATGCCGTCAAGAAGGTCGAGAATACCAAGCCGCCGGATATCCCGCGAGCTTTGACTCTTCGCGAGGGTCAGCCCAAGAAGGCTTATCTGCTCGAACGGGGAGATCCCGAGCGAGAAAAAGAGGAAGTGGACTGCGGGGTTTTGGGGGTGCTGACTCGGGGCGTGCCATCCTATCTGGCGAATAGGCGCTCGCGTCTGGCTCTGGCCGAGTGGCTGGTGGATGTGGAGCAGGGTGCCGGAGCCTTGGCGGCGCGGGTGCTCGTCAACCGCCTCTGGCAGCATCATTTTGGAAGAGGCCTGGTTCCGACGCCCGGCGATTTCGGCCTGCGCGGCGAGCCGCCGACCCATCCCGAGTTGCTCGAGTGGCTGGCCTCGGAATTGATCCGCAACGGCTGGAGGCTGAAAGTTATTCACAAACTGATTCTGATGAGTGCGGCATACCAGCAGTCCATCGAGCACGACGAACGCCGTGCCAAGCTCGATCCGGGCAACCGCCTCTGGTGGCGACGTGAGCCAGCCCGTCTGGAGGCAGAAATCCTGCGCGATTCGATCCTGAGCGTTAGCGGGACCCTGAATCGAAAGCTATACGGGCCGGCGGTAAAACCTCGCATGGACCCGGACGCTATCGTTTACGCCGATGCCCGATACGACCAATGGCCGAAAGACGTGAACGAGGGGCCAGCGACTTGGCGTCGCAGCATTTATGTCTTTGTCAAACGTTCCAACCTGTTTCCGTTTTTGCAGACCTTCGATGCTCCTCGCGCGATAGGCAGTTGTGCCCGCCGAGACTTGACTACAGTGCCGACTCAGGGTCTGGTGCTGCTCAACGACGTGTTCGTGCGGGAGCAGGCCCGGCTTTTCGCCGAGAGAATTCTCTGGGAAGCTGCGGCCGATCCAGCCAGCCGCGTCACGCGTGTCTACCAGCTCGCCTTAGGGCGCAAGCCAAATCAGAATGAACTGCGCAAAGCCGAGGCTTTCCTGGAGGTTCAAGCGAAACAGTATCAGGACGACTTGGGGCCCGAATCGACCAGCCTGGCGCGAAGCGCCGTTAGCGCCCTGGTCGACTTCTGCCAGGCTATGCTGGCCGCCAATGAATTCGTTTACGTCGACTGAGGCCGTATGAACACGCGAGACTCGTTTTACACCTCTGGCCAACCGCACACCCAGGCCTGTTATCTCAACCGCCGACAATTTCTCGAACGCGCGGGAGGCGGCTTCGGCATGCTGGGCTTAGCTGGGTTGTTGGACCAGTTGAGTCTGCTTGCGTCGGAAGCGGCTCCGGCCGGGCCGCTGCAGCCGCGCGCCACGCATTTTCCGGCGAAGGCCAAAGCGGTGGTCTGGTGCTTCATGTACGGGGGGCCGAGTGGCATCGACCTGTTTGATCCAAAGCCAGAGCTAGATCGAAACCACGGGAAGCCATTTGGCAAGGGCGAGGTCATGACGTTCTCTGGCCGTTTGGGACCGCTCATGAAGTCTCCGTTCACCTTCAAACCTTACGGCCAGTGTGGACATCCAGTGGCTGAGGTGTATTCTCACATCGCTGAGCACGTTGACGACATTGCCTTCCTGAAGTCCTGCCACGTTGAGACCAACGTTCATGACCAGGCGCTGTTCCAAGTGAACACTGGCTTGACCCGGCTGGGATTCCCCAGCGCAGGCTCATGGGTCACTTATGGGTTGGGCAGCGAGAACCAAAACCTTCCGGGCTATATCGTGATGCATGACCCGCGTGGCATGCCCGTGGGGGGTCCGCCTCTGTGGTCCGCGGGTTTCTTGCCCAACTCCCACCAGGGAACTGTATTCCGCCTGGGCTCAAGTCCGATCCTGAATCTGACGCGTCCCGACGTGATGAGTGAAAAGGCGCAGCGGCATCAACTCGACCTGCTAGCAGAAATCAATGCCGAACATCACCGCGCGCACCCGGCTGAGGCTGATCTGCTGGGACGCATTGCCAGTTTTGAGCTGGCCTACCGGATGCAGATGACGGCGCCAGACGCCGTGGACATTTCCAAGGAGACAGACGAGACCAAGGAGCTGTATGGCATCGATACTCCGGCGAGCCGCGTGTACGGCACGCAGTGCCTGATGGCACGGCGGCTGGTGGAGCGCGGAGTGCGTTTCATTCAGATCTACAGTGGTGGTGTTGCCTCCGAGTGGGATTCTCACGATAATCTCGCAACCAATCACAGGCTGCGCTGCCAGGAGACGGATGTGCCGATTGCGGGGCTGCTCACGGACCTGAAGCGTCGCGGCTTGCTGGCGAGCACGCTGGTGATCTGGGGAGGAGAGTTTGGCCGCCTGCCCATGTCTCAGGGCGGAGACGGACGCGACCATAATCCCCATGGCTTCCTCATGTGGATGGCGGGCGGCGGCACCAAA
This sequence comes from uncultured Acidimicrobiia bacterium, assembly GCA_963752385.1. Lineage (GTDB taxonomy): Bacteria > Acidobacteriota > Terriglobia > Versatilivoradales > Versatilivoraceae > CAVVYL01. Next base: position 21,885 of record CAVVYL010000031.1, read on the forward strand.
GGTGGGGTAAGTTACGGAGAAACTGATGAAATAGGGTTCAAGGCAGCAGGCGATCCAGTTTCCATCCATGACATTCATGCCACCATTCTTCATCTGCTGGGCCTGGACCACAAGCGACTCACCTATTTTCACAATGGGCGAGACTTTCGGCTGACTGATGTCGCCGGCAACGTCATTGAAAAGATCCTGGCTTAGACCAGGTGGCGGCTATTGCTAGAGGCACACTCCGAGCAGGGAGTGCCCTTGCAAGGTTAAGGCCCTTGCTTGTAAGACATCCCATCCCAACGGTGGCGGTGACACGGGAGATGAGAGCGTGTGGGAGATGTCGACCCACTTGGCTAGATCGCGTGCCGTTTCAACCAGCTCTTGATCCCGCGCCCTTCCAACTCAAGCCGAAGAAGTCGCTCCTGCCATTGGCGCCGACAAAGCGTGAAGGGCTCCTCAAGCGCTTCCGCGCCTCTTTTGAAACTCGACCTCGCCCAAGGTACGACGAGGAGCATTGGATGTATACCCCTCTTATCTCCGCTATTGCCTTCTGGCTATTGGCAGCTGTCTTGCGCCAGCCCGTGGCGATTGGCTCGGATCAGTCAGCGAAGAGCCAGATCCAAGCGCACCTGGGAAAAGCCCACACCCTGCTGCAGGAGCGATCTTACGAACAGGCCGCTCAGGAATTTCAGGCCGCGCTGACTCTCGATCCTAGGCTCACCAAGGCACGCTTTGAATTGGGTGTCTGCTACTTTGCAAGCCAGCAATTCGGGGAGGCCCGGCGTGAGTTCGAGCGGCTCGATTCCGAAACGAAAGGAGATCCGGGAGCTCTGTATTACCTCGGCAGGCTCGATTTGCTGGAGGAAAACCTTGAAGGAGCTATTTCCAAGCTGGAAAAGGCCAATATCTCGCCGCCTTTCAACGATGCCCCGTTTTACCTTGGTTCGGCATATTTGAAAGCCGGAAGACTGGAGCTTGCGGAAAAGTGGCTGAAAAAGGCGGCCGAACTGGATCCCAAGGACTTCCGAGTTCCTGAGCGGCTTGCCCGCGTGCGGTTGCGAGCCGGAGACCGTAGTGGGGCGGAGCAGCAATTCGCTTTGTCGGCGTCGCTCAGGCAGCAGCAGAATGACACGGCGCGGCAGGGAATCGATTGTGTGCAAGCTCTCAAGTCGCAACCGTTGGACGAAGCTCGAAAAACCTGCCAGAAACTGTTCGATCGCAGCGATCCCGACAAACTTCTGACTTTGGGCATGATCTACGGGCAGCATGAATTTCCGCAGGAAGCCATCGAACCCTTCGTCCAGGCGGTACGCCTGGACCCGGAGTCTTTCGAAGCCCAGCACAACCTGGGCTTGACGTATTTCCGCTTGAAGCGGTATAGCGAAGCCCGTGCCCCACTGGAAGCAGCGGTGACATTGCGACCCGACTACTACGGCTCGAATGCCTTGCTGGGTGCTGTTCTCTACGTTTTGAAGGAGGACGAGGAGGCGTATCGCGCCTTGCAGCACGCCCATAGTCTGAATCCTCAGGATAGTGATACAGCCAGAATCCTGTTCAAGACGACCATGGCTCAGGCAGAGAAAAGCTTCTCCCGCAAGTCCTACCGGGAATGTCTAAAGTTTCTCCGACAGGCGGCCCAACTTCAGCCGGCGGATGCCACCGTCCATTTTCGCCTTTCCGACGTCTATGCCTTACTGGGAGAGAAGGCTTTGGCAGCGCAGGAAAAGGCGAGGGGCGAAGAGTTGAGCCGGCCACGAAACTGACTCGTCTGAACAGCCCCATCAAGAGTACGTCGATTGTGTGGCGCGGACGGACTTCGAGAATGAGATCGCAACGCTGTATGGCACCTACAGGTATCCTGAAACCTTCATTCTCGACAAAAGTGGCAGGGTCGCTCACAGGTTGCTTGGAGCGAGGGACTGGATGTCTGCGGAGACTTTGAGATTTCTGGAGGTACTCGTAGCCGCGGAGCTTTGAACTCGTGAGTGAGACTTCACCTGCTATCTTTGCCCACTCCTCGTTTGCCGGATCCATTGGCGTCGCTCGCGAAGATATCACGCCGCCTGCAGGGATATACGCTCGCAACTGGGGAGCATCGCAGCATGACCTCGCCGAAGGCGTGCATCGACCTCTTCTGTTAACCGTGCTCACGTTTCAGCAACAGCCCGATGACAGTCCTTTGGTGTTGGTCGGCATGGATGGCGGCTGGTGGAAAACGCATGAAGACGAGTGGCGGGTGCGTCGGTGGACTTGTCGAGTCGATGGCCCTTGATCGCGCCAACGTGATTCTCCACCTTTCTCACACGCACGCTGGCCCCTCGTTGTGTTGTGAAGACAGAGACAAACCAGGGGGTCATCTGATTGAACCTTACCTGGACAGCGTTCGAGAGGCTGCTGTGCGCGCGGCCCGGCGCGCAATGGCCTCCAGCACTCGTGCCATTCTCACCTGGGGACAAGGAAAATGCACTCTGGCCCACAATCGGGCATTTGCCCTGCCCGGCACGGACCGCATTCTTTGCGGACTGAACCCTGTCTCCGTCGCCGATGATACCCTCGTTGTCGGCCGCGTAACGGACTCTACCAGCAAAGTTCTCGCTACCATCCTGAATTATGCTTGCCACCCGACTACGCTGGCTTGGGAAAACCGGCTGATCTCGCCGGATTTTGTCGGAGCCGCGCGAGAAGTCGTCGAATCGCGCTTTGGCGGAGCACCTTGTCTCTTTTTGCAGGGCGCCTCGGGCGAGCTGGCGCCGGCCGAACAGTATGTGGGCGACTTAGACGTTGCAGACAAGCATGGCCGGCAACTCGGCTACGCGACCCTGGAGGTATTGGAAGCCATGCTGCCACCAGGCACTGCTTTGGAGTTTTCGCATCCAGTCGAATCGGGTGCACCACTGGCAGTCTGGAAACGCGTCTCTGCTAAACCCTCCCAAGTCCTGAAGGCTGTTTCGAAGACGGTCGAGTTGCCTCTCAAAGAGTTTCCGGCGTTGGAGGAGATCGAAAAGCAACTGAAGAATTGCACTGATCGGGTGATTGAAGAGCGTCTGAGGCGGGCCCGAGAGGTTCGCCGTTTGGTGGGCAACGGGCAAATGATGTCGATGGAGTTCTGGGTGTGGCGCCTCGGAGAAGCAATTGTAGTCGGTCAACCCAATGAAGCCTTCTCAGAGCTGCAGACAAGGCTCCGTTCACAATTCGCGCCGCGACCTGTTGTTGTCATGAATCTCGTCAATGGCGGAGAGGCCGGCTACCTCCCAGTTCAGACAGCCTACGATTTGGACATGTATGAGGTGAATCAAACACCATTGGCTCGCGGCAGTCTGGAACGCTTTATTGAAGCGGCGATCAGCGCCATTCAGCAGTTATTACCTTGAATTCCGAAGTTGGCCAGCGATGCAGCAAGCCTGCTTGCGTGGGGCAGACATTCTTGTCTGCCAGTTGGGGCGACTTTCCAGTCGCCCCAACACCGGACTGGAAAGTCCAGCGAACCGGCAGGCTAGAAAGCCTGCCCCACTTTGTTTGGCACGAAATCGCAGATCCTGAACTTCGGAATTCGGGATTATGACTCAACTGCGGAATGACCCACGCGTGGTTGGTCGTAGCGCGTTCGAAGGAGAGTTAACATGCAGTGGCTCTTTCTCTCTGTTGCCGTCGTTGCTGAGGTGATCGCCACATCGACGCTGAAGGTCTCTAACGGTTTTTCACGATTCGTTCCATCACTTGTCGTCATCATTGGATACGGGGTCGCATTCTATTTTCTGTCTCTAACATTGCGCACTATGCCGGTTGGCGTGGCCTACGCTGTCTGGTCAGGCGTTGGGATCGCTTTGATCAGCTTGATTGCCTGGCTGTTCCTGGGCCAGTCATTGGACGCACCTGCGATCATTGGTCTCACGTTGATCGGCGCCGGCGTGGTCGTGATCAATGGTTTCTCAAAATCGGTTGCTCATTGAACTGAGCATCCGAAGCGCGGTTGGGGCCCTGCGATGTGCCCGGCGCGGCGAGACCCTGGCGCAAAATGCGCGGCGTTCCTCCTTGCCAAGGGAGCCGTGAAGAAATTCTAACTGCTCCACCTGGGAGGGCGAGGCACCGGCCGAGCCGCTCGAGATCAGGGGTCCACGGCAGACGGCTCGCCAGGAGGCTCGCCCTCCCGAATTTTTCACAGCCTGGCCAAGAGGACAAAGCTCCCTTCATGCTGATGGGCTGTACCGCCGTCAAAGAAAAGTGGCCGCTCTCAGCGATTGTAGCCGTCAACGGATCGGTCAAGGTCTGGGCAAAACGCCCCTCCTGGTTCCTTTGCTGAATGCTTCACTGCTGGCTCATTGTTTGCAGAAACAGAGTTCTCAGCAGTTCCGTTTCTCGATTTGTCTTCTCGCTTTTCAGCCGGCTGAACTCTGCGCTGGCTTTGCTGGCGTCCTCCTTTCGGCCAGCCCGGCCATAGACAATGGACAGATGGTACCAAGCTTCAGAAAAGGAAGGGTCCAGCCTAACAGCTTTCTCTAGCGCCTCTATTGCCAGCTCGAACTTGCCCTGGGCTCGGTAAACCTTGGCCTCTCCGAGATAGCACAAGGCGCAGCCGGGAATGGAGCGGCTGGCTAGGGACAACTCGCTTAGAATCGTTTCGTAATCCGTCGACTGAAGTTTCTGGAGCACCGCGGCATGGAGATAGCGCACGTAAGGATGCGGGTTGGGCTTGGAGAGCGCCGTCACAACGGTCTTTCTAGCTTCTTCCAGCTGTCCGTCGTGGTAAAGAGTGAAGGCCAGTAGCAACTGAGCTGGGCCAAACGCAGGATCCAGCTTCAGCAATCGTTGCGAAGACTGAATGGACTCAGACCGCTGTCCACCCAAAAGCTGCGCCAGCGATAACCCTAGCAGCAGAGGAGCAGACCTAGGGTGATAGCTGACGCCCTGGCTAAACACCTCGATCGCTCCCACCTGATTTCGTTTTCTGACTCTGAGCAGACCAAGATCCAGCGCATAGTTCTCCTCGCGCGGAGCCGCCTGGAAGGCCCCCGACAATTCTCGTTCCGCCTCGTCCAGCCGGTCCGTGGCCAACAGAATCTTTCCCTTCATGTAGGATTGGGCGGAACGCTGCCGACTGGAAACTTGGGGCGCCTTCTCCAAAGCAGCCCAGGCCTCCTCGTGCTTCTGCAGTGCCAGATAAGCGAGAGCCAGATTATAGTGGGCCTCAAAGACGGCCGGAAAATCGCGAGCACAGCGAGCAAAGGCTTGGGCGGCCTCTGGATACAGTTCTTGCTGGGCGAAACTCATCCCGGCGTGCATGAGCGTGTCTGAATCAACCCGAGGCGTTTCCAAAAGCTGGACCAGGGCCCGTCTCGCTGGCTCAGGCTTTCCTTCAGAGAGAGACTGCTCGATAACCCGGACGGGCGAAGCCGCGGCATCCTGGCTCCCTGCGGCAAGAATCGAGCTGACAGTCACTGGCAGACTCAACAGACACCAGAGGCTGATTGTGACAAGCGAAGCGACCATTTCTAAATATCTGATTCTGAGCCGGGCGAAGGCAGCATCCTGGTCAGGTGCGCGGGGAGTCTTTGATCATTCGATCCATGACGTTTGCCGTCATGCGCTGAACCCAGGGATGGACGCCGAAGGCACCGCCCATCCCAGCTACCCGTGCCGGGATATGACCCGGCGGAACGCTCAGGCCTTCTGGCCACCAGATTGTTCCTGCATTGAAGACCCAGTTGCCTTGCTTGCAAGGGTACACCACGGCATGGTGCCTTTGATCTTTGGCCCACTGGGTATCTCGTGGAGTGAGCGGAGCGCTGGCGACAACTTCGAGACCAGGGATATCCGTTGCGGGAATCCAGTTGTACTCCCAGCCAACCAGGCCGCGGATCCTATCGCCTTCGTTGGCACCGAGCCCTTCATAAATCCAGTGCTTTGGCTTTGTGATGATCCAGTCACCATAGCCGTTGGGACCAGACTTCACTCCCATCAACTTCTGTTCTTCTCCTGCGAAATCACGCTTGCGGGCGAAGGCGCGAAACGGAGAGCCCGTCACCGAGCTGTTGTAAGTGAAAATTTCGTACCACATCGTATCCCCAGAAAAGAAGGCCAAACTCAGGCCGCGGTCGCGAGCCTTGAGGGCCGCTTCGAACATCGGGCGGGACCAATACTCGTCGTGGCCAACCGAGAGAAAGACTTTGGCGTTGTCCAGCAAGACCGGATCCATCTCAAGGTCGGTGTTGGAGCAATAGATCACGTCGTAACCTTGCTGCTCCAGCCAGAACGCCATCGGAAACTCAAAGAGGAGGTAAGCCCCCGTGCCGATGGTGCCTGGTGCATCCACAACCTGGCAATACTTGGTATAGGGTCGGTCAAAGCTCACGCGCACTTTCGGTCCCGTGTACCAAACTTCAGGCGTTCCGTCGTCGTAGAGGGAATCTTTGCCGGGCCACTTGTTATAGGCCTGCCAGGTGAGGTCGCTCGTCTGAACGAGAAGATCTGCCTTGCGGTGTTCCTTCACAACAAAGATCACGTAACTTTCGACACCGAACTCCTCGGCGCGTGTCAGTTTTGCAAGATAGACGCCACTCGGCCAATCCTTCGGGATGCTGAGGGTGGTTCCCTTCTCCCAGGCACATTCTCGAAGACGCTCCATGCTCATCATCGGCATCGGCTGCGGCTTTCCTTTGAAAGGTCCCAGCCGAGCCATGTGCCGCCCGCCGGCCCCAGCATAATAGCCGAGGCGATAGATATCGACGTTGTAGTTGCCGGCTGGGGATTGGCTCACCATCAAGTCAAGACTCTCTCCCTGGAGTACACTCGTCTTCGATGCATAGCCTTCAATGGCCACGGAGCGAACGCGGCGATTCATCGGATACGAAGCCAGAGTAATCGGGTCGTCAAAACTTGTGTACTGAAGCTGCCAGTCCGCGGTCCCAGGTTTGGCGTTCTCCGCGATCACGGGATTGTCTCTCTTGGACTTCGCTGATACCGCCGATTGGGCGGGCGAAATCAGCAGGGAGGAGGCAGAGGCTCCAGCCGCAGCTTGCACAAATTGTCTTCGGTCAATTCTCTTTCTTGGTCTCATGAAATCAGCTCCGCACGGCTGGCCGCCCACCGGTGGTTGGCTCCCGACCCTCAATTGTCAACCAGGCTGGTGAGCCCTCTTGTGATCCTCTTCGAAATAGAACCAAATCACAAAGATCAACAGAAAGCTCACAGCGATGCACATGGCGCCAGCGATCGTCATCATATTTCCAATGCCGAGGCTTTCCTTAAACTTCCCTTGGAGCAACGATGCGAAACCTGTGACCGCGGACCCAGTCAAGTTAAGGCAGGCATAGCCCGAAGCACGCGTGTGGGCCGGAATGACATCGAAGACGGCAACGGACAGGTTCGCGATGAAAAGGCTGCCGCACAATCCAAAACCAATCGCGGCAGCTTTCGTCAGGTAGCAGCGAGTCGCTGTTCCCAATGAGGTACAGGCAGGGCGCGGTCAAAAGAAACCCGATCGACGCCACCCAGAGCCGGGAAGCCTTCGTGCGAGCGTAGAGCCTGTCGGCAAGGGCCGCTGCCAGGAGCGATCCAACGAAATTAGCACTCTGCAGGTACACCGTCGCCGTGAACCCTGCCTCCGCCAGACTCAGCGAAAATTTCTCATAGAGAAAGACCGGGAGCCAGGTATAGAGGAGCCAGAACACCACGAAAGCGACCGGGAACGTGAGGCACAGAAACAGGTAGGTTGGCACCTTGATGAGAGTGGAAATCGACAAGCTCCCGCCCCCTCGAGGTTCGGTGGAAGAGCTATCCTCGAAGCGCCTCAAGAAAGAGCTGTAGGGTATCGCGAAAAGGATGCCCAGCAGGCCCAAGGAATAGAAGGTCCAGCGCCAATGGAATTCTTGCGCGACATAACTGCCGAACCACCCGCCCATCGCAACACCGACATACTCCCCAACCCCGAAAAGGTTGGCAGCAAAGGAACGCGTGCCGGGACCATGGGCGGTAGCGATCAAAGCCATCGCACAAGGCATGAAAAGCGACTCCGTCACCCCCAGCAGAGCGCGGCAGAAGAGCAGCATCCACGGTGTCGTGGCAAAGCCAGTCAGCATCGTTACTCCGCTGAACAGGATCAAACTCCAGGTTACCAACTTGCGTTTGGAGTAACGATCTCCAATCTGGCCGGCGATGGGATTGCATATTGCGTAGACCCAAAGAAAGATTGATCCAGTCAACCCGAGCTGAAGATCTGTGAACTTCAGATCTGCCTTCAACACGGGGAAAATTGAGAACACGGTGTGGCGATCGCTGTTGTTCAGAAAGAGAGCCACCCCCAAAAAACCCACCAGGAGCCATGCCGACCGGCTTGAAACAGGGATTGCTTCCTTTGCACGATGCCAGATCATCAAGATCAACGCTGTCCTGAGCCCAGGGTCACTTGTTGGTCACCACGATTCCCCCAAGTTTGGCGTCCACGCTTCAGCGAGTATTCCACGTGAAGGCGGGACAGCAGACTAGCATTGGCGACGGTATTCTCACCGGTGTTGGCTGAGTTAGCAGGTATTCTCTGTGCCTCGGTTGGTTGCCGACTCGATTGCTGCGCCATTCACCGCTGGCTCGGTGACGGCATGAGGGCTCGTCACGACAGACTTGAGATCGCTGCAGCGCTATCACCACATGCTATTTGGGGTCAAATCAGCAGGTGTGAAACTGTGTGGCTCAGGCCAGGATCTCCCGAATCGGCTCGCCAAAGTCAATCTCCAGCCGTTTGCGTCCAGGCACTTCCAATTCATGGGGATCCAGCCCCAACTGGTGCAGCACGGTGGCATGGAGATCGTGACGTAATGCCGATGCTCGACGGCATGGTATCCGAGTTCATCGGTAGCGCCGTGGACCACTCCTTTCTTGATGCGCCACCCGCCAACCAAATCGAAAACCCATAGGGGTGGTGATCCCGGCCGTCCCAGGGCCATTTGTACTGTCGGACCCAGGTGTGCGTCCGAACTCGGTGCCCCATACCACAAGAGTTTCTTCCAGCATTCCTCGCTGTTTGAGATCCTGCAACAACGCGGCAATCGGTTGATCCACCTGTTTGCACAGCTTGGTGTGGCCCTTCTTCAGATTGCTATGAGCATCCCATGCTCCAGCGCCTCCGCCACCCCCACCGTGATAGACCTGGACAAATCGCACGCCCTGTTCTACAAGCCGTCGCGCGCCCAGGCAAAGTTGGCCAAATGGCCGAGTCTCCTCCTGGTCGAGTCCGTAGAGTTTCTGAGTCGCGCCATTCTCTTCTTCAAACCGAAATACCTTCGGAACCGACAATTGCATGCGGAACGCCAGCTCGTAGGACTTGATTCGTGCCTGCATCACCGGATCGCTGGGATACTCCACACCAGCCAGGCGATTGAGGTCCGACAACAGCGCAAACTCACGCTCCTGCTCCTCCGGTAAATGTTGGAAGCCGGCGAGCCGTAGGCCAGCGGATTTCCGGGATCGGCACTCAGTTGCACGCCGCTGTGTTGCGGCCCCAGGTAATTCCCTCCATGAGTGCCGATGCCCCCGCAACAAGCGTCGACAGGGTGTCCTAATACAACAAACTGAGGAAGATTCTCGCTTAGGTTGCCCAGTCCATAGTGAACCCAAGACCCGATGGTGGGAAAGTTGCCCTCCAGAAAATGACGGCCGGTATGAAACTGGAGCTGCGCGCCATGATCGTTGTCCGTGGTCCACATTGAACGGACCAGCGCGATGTCGTCCACGCACTCACCCAGGTGGGGCCACCAATCTGTGATTTCGATTCCACTTCCCCCTCTCTTCTTATAACCCACCTGCATGGGAAAGAGTTTGGGTTTTCGCAAAGCCCTATCATCGCCGCGCACGTTTTTCTTCACAAAGGGCGAATTGATGATGTCCGGATAGGGGGTTTCTTCAATGGTCTTGCCTGCGTAGTGATTCAAGGCGCCCTTGGGATCAAAGCACTCCACGTGGCTCACGCCCCCAATCATGAAGATCCAGATAACGCTCTTCACTTTGGGAGTGAAGTGAGGTTTTCCGGTTGGGGCATCTTCGGATGGGTTCACCTCCTTGCCGAAGCCGTCACGCTTGAGCATGGCACCGAGAACCAAGCCAGTGAAACCCATGCCACAGTCTGCCAGAAAGACTCGTCGATTGACGTGACCACAACAATGGAGCTGAATATGTTTCATTCTTGTTTCTCCAATATCATTGCGGCGATGCTCCGACCTTTGCTTTCGTGCACGCCGCGCTCACCGAATCGTCAAAAAGTCATTGTGATTCAGCAGAACATGCACGAGGCCTTCCCTGGCTCTCAAGCTGACATCGGCGGCTGGAGCAACCTCTTCCACGGAGACTAAACGAATCGCGGTCAACTTCGCTGGATCGCGTAGAAGACTGGCTTGCTGGCGCAAGAATTCCGTCCCGCGGGCTAGCTCAGGCTTTGACGGCGGACGGCCCAGTATTTCTTCAAAGGCGCCACTGACAAAAGCTCCGTCACCACGGTCTGTCACCTGTTGAGTCAAACGGCGGGCCAGGCGGCGAGCCTGAGTAAAGCTCAGACTACTGTTGGCCAGTGCCAGCGCCTGATGAGGAACAATACTTTCCGTTCGTTGATAGCACTCATTCGGATCCGCCGCGTCGAAAGCCATGAGAAACCCGACCTGCGAATCGGGCGCGTGCCGCAAGTAGACGCTTCGCCTGCGTGACTCCTCACCCCGGTTCTCTTCGATTTCCGGACCTCCCATCGTCGTATCCAGTTCCCCGGCCACATACAAGAGACTGTCCCGCACGATCTCCGCTTCCATGCGACGGGGGTTCATGCGCCAGAGGTAATGATTCTCTGGATCGATGGCCCGATTGGGATCTCTGGGGTCGGCCGTAGAGCTTCGCCTGCGATAAGCATCGCTTGTGACGATGAGGCGGTGAATAGATTTCATGCTCCAGTTGCGCTCTACTAGTTCAGAAGCCAGCCAGTCCAAAAGCGCAGGATGCGTCGGTGGTCTGCCGCTGACTCCGAAATTGGAAACGGTCTGAACCAACGGCTGACCGAAATGCCGAAGCCAGATATGGTTGATAGCCACGCGGGCAGTCAACGGGTTGTCTCTGCTGGCAATCCAGCGGGCCAACGCCAGACGCCTGCCGCTACTGGTTGCCGGATAGGACTTGCCGAGAGGCGTGTGCCCTTCCAGAGCTTGGGTCAGCATCTGCTGCGCCGATTCCAGCTGCTTGCGAGCTTCGGCGATTCGCTTCCTAGCATTGGACTCGTCTGCATCCGGAGCCTTCAGCGCTTCAGCTAACACTTGCTGAGCTTGTGCCAGCTTGGATTCGGCCTTGATCAGGTTTGCCTGGCGTTCCGCCCGGTGAGCGGCCTCTGCGAGGGCCTGGGCATTACTGTCCGGCGGATCCGCGTTCTTGGCTCGCTCCGCCAGGATTCTCGCCTCGACCGCAGGCAGATTGGCTCGTGCCCAGGCTAGCTCTTTCTCGGCCAGCGCGGCTCTTTTCTCGGCCTGCTTGAGAGCCTTCAACGGTTCTTCCTCGGGAAGCTGGTCGATCCATCTCTGGATAGCACCGAGCTGCGCCTCGGTGAGAGGAGTCGCGTCCAGCGGCATGCGGGGTTTCCTTTCGCCGCGCAGATAGTGGACCAGAGGACTCTCGTGACTGTTGCCGGGAATGACGACCATCCCGCTGCTGTTGGCACCCTTGAGAATAGCCGTCTCGCTGGTGAGATCAAGGCCTCTTTGTTTGTTTGTCGAATCGTGACAGGGAAAACAGCTCCTCTGGAACAGCGGCCCGATTTCCTTGTCAAATGGGGTTTAATGGCAGTGATGAGATCAGCAGAAAACGAACCACGAGCGATCGGCGCGATAGGCGGAGGCGGAAGACTTTCGTTTCCGCCTCTGCCTGATGTGGCGTAGAGCTCACCAGTAAAACTTCATCCCGAACTGCATGGCACGCGGGTCGGTTTGAACGTTCGTGATCTGTCCAAAGGAACATCCGCTTTGGCGAACGGAATTCGTCTCTCCATTCGGACCGGGAGGCAGGCACCAACTTGTGTTCGGAAGTCCCAGGTTCTGGTGATTGAGAGCGTTGAAGACCTCCCAGCGGAACTCGAGGTAACTGCTCTCGGAAAACCGGAACTGCTTAAAGAGAGCCGCATCCAAGTTCCAGAAACCCGGCGAGCGGCCGCCCGGCAGCCTTGGGCCCGCATTGCCAAATCGCCAGTTTCGATCGTCGTTCGCAATCGGGTTTGCCCAGAACGACTCATCACTTCCAAACGCAGGTTCGAAAGCAGCGGGGTTCAGCCATTGGTTGATCCGTTGAGCTTTGGTGCGGTCACCTGAGAACTGGGGGTCTCCAATCAGATTACAACGGCTGGTCAGGCGATTGCTGGGGCAGGTAACCGTCAGTGGGAGGCCATCCTGAGCGTTGAAAGTTCCACTCATCTTCCATCCTCCGAAGATGGCATTCAAGGCTCTATTGTTGTTCAAGAACGGCTTGTTGCGTCCGAAGGGCAACTCATAGGTCCCGGCCAGGTTGAACATGTGGGGAATGTCGTCGATGGCAATGATGCGATCGGCCCGGTTATCGGAATCCTGATAATCACCATTGGCACCCAAGCCGCGTTGACCGGCACGTCCGCCTACTCCGCCAGCCCGAGCGTAGGCTACCGGGTTTACGGTGAACTGAGCCAGGTTGGCCGTGCTGGCGTTTGTAATCTTCTTAGACCACGTGTACGCCCCGATGAAGTGCAACCCATGAGAAAACCTCTTTTGAAGTCGCACATTCATGCCGTGGTAGATGCTGGTTCCATCGTAGTGCTTGGCAGAGACTGCCGGGAAAAACGGATAGGTTCGCAGCAGCGTGCTTCTCGCCAAAGTCGGGCTGCCGTAGACTTCCTCCAGTTTCGCCGCCGTCTGGCCTGAGTATACATCCGTGATCGGAATCTGGGCATTGATGGCCGTCCGGTATTGCTGTCGGATTGCTGTAGGCACATAGGAAAGGGCTCGGAACGGCTCGCCAAAAAGATGAGTCCCGCGGTTGCCCACGTAACCGACGCTGATGGCCAGGTTGGCCGGCAACTCACGCTCAACCTCAAGCCCCCACATCTGGACCAGCGGATCGTGGGATGGCCTTTCGGCATAGGAGAGTCCTTCGCCCAGCAGCGGATCTCTTCGCTGAGCGGGATACTGGGTATTAGTTACCGGGAACGTCAAAGAGCCCTTGTCCGTCGAGGTATCATCAAGCGACCAGGCGAAACATTGTCCCGAGAAGTCATCGCAGGTCGATGGATTGGCACTTCGGGTCCAGTTGAAACCCTGCTGCCAGCCAGGCATCGTCCACTGTCCCGGGAAATTGTTGGCGTTGATCGCATTGCTGGTCATCATGTTGTAACCGCCGCGAATCACCGTTTTCTGAGAAGGTTGCCAGGAAAAGTTGATTCGCGGTGTGAAATTATTCTTGTTGGAAGGCCAATAGTTGGCTCCCAGAGGGAATCCAGGATCACCTTCATAAAGAACCTGTCCCTCGGAGACCCGTAAGAGGATTGATGCACTCCTGGCAGAACCTGCCCATGGGCTCGTTGCGCCCTCTCATCCACTCATAGAGGTCCCATCTCAGACCGAGGTGCACGCTGAAGTTTGGGGTGATGCGGAAGTCATCCTGAAAATAGCCACCCCAGTAACGCCAGCGAATGTAAAGTCCAGGCCACAGGCCAGTGTAGTTACCATCCCCGTTGCCCGTGGCGCCTTGCAGGAACTGCGCAAGACCGGCTCCGCCGCCCAAGCCGGAAATTGGATCGGAACTCAGCGTGCCATTGAACTGTAGTCCGGTAGGAGTGGTGCTGTCCCAGGTGGCGTGCTCAAGACGGAAAACAAATCCCGTCTTGAACGTGTGCTTTCCCACGATTTTAGTCAGATTATCCATGATGGTGTGGGCCTCCGTTGGCTGATCCATCTCCACCCACGCTGGGGGACCGAAACTGAGGCCATAACCACCGGGCACACTGACCGAGAAACTGGGTGAGGGGTAGAATTTCGTCTTGGGAATCTGAATCGGATCCAGCTGGGCGTTGACTTGGTCTTGAGCTGCAAACTCGTTCAAGTAGCTCTCCACACCGCTGGTCGTCGTGAGAAACTGGCGGCTGAAATTGTAGCGGAACTCGTTGATGAGGGTGGGACTGAAGCTGTAGGTGTTGCCAAGACCAAAGATACGATTGCGCACGTTCAAAGGCACCTGGGAGCCGCTACCAACAAAGTTGAAGGCAGGCCCCTTCCACGGAACAGCGTAGGCTTTGTAGCTCACCGGGCTATACAGATACTCAAAGAAGAACTTGTTCTTCTCGCTCACCTGGTGATCAATCTTGATCGACATGTTGTGCGGCTTCTGTTCGTCGCCGACGGGGCCTCGGAAGTTGTTACAGATGGAGAAACCGTCAGCACTGGGAGGGCAACTGCCAAACGGGTCAGTTGAGTTTGGAAGCGGGTATGAGTCAGTGAAGAACCGTGCGTTGGGACTCAGACGGTCGGTGGGAATGCTGGTGGCAAAGTTGCACGTGTTGAAGCCGCCATCTCTGCCTGCAGCCACAGCCGAAGCCAGGCAGCCGTTTGCCCCAAACGGGTTGCCGGCGACTGGAGTTCCAAAAGCCCGGCGCTCGAACAACCCGGCTGCGTTGGCTCCGGTAGTGCTATAGGCATCCCAGATTCCGTACTGCGCCGCGAGAGGATCCTCACTAAAGTCGCCCTGGCGCATCCTTGCGGTCGGGACGGTGAACTGCCCCTGATCTAGGAGACGCAGAATCTGAGTGTCCCAGGAGAAGAAGAAGTGGGTTTTGTTTTTGCCGTCATAAAGTCCAGGAATGTGTACGGGCCCGCCCACAGTTCCGCCAAAGTTGGTGTAGCGCAACGCCCGATCCTCGATGACCTTCCCCTCCCCGTCGATCGACGTGAAGGGATTGCGGGCATTGAAAGCATCGTTGCGATGGAAGCCGTAAAGATTCCCGTGGAAATTGTTGGTTCCGGATTTGAGAACGACGTTGAACACCCCTCCACCGGTTCGGCTGTACTCCGCCGCAAACGCGTTGCTGATGACTTGAAATTCTTGAACAGCGTCTGGAGATGGATTGACGGCAATATTTTCGGCGTTGCTGGAGAGGTTCAGGTTCCCATCCAGATACCAGGCGTTGGCGCCCGCCTGACTGCCGTTGACGGACAAATTGGAGCCCAAGGTGTTCGTTGGATCCGGGAAGGTCCCGAACTGGCTATTGAAACCAAAGTTGCTGCCCGGGGGTCCGCCCACGTTGTTGACTCCGGGAACGAGAAAGACCAGTTGCTGCAGATCGCGTCCCGCCAGGGGAATTTCCTCGATAGTTTTTGTCTCCAGGGTTGTGCTGAAATTAGTGGGTGCCGTTTCAACCAGCGGAACTTCCGCCGTGACTTCCACCAGTTGAGTTGTTTCACCGAGTTTCATCTGGGTGTCCAACCGGGTGACCTTGCCGGCTGGCACCTCGACATCCGTTAGTTCGAGCGTGGAAAAGCCCGACACCTCGAACCGAGCTTTGTATTTTCCCGCCACAAGATCTTGCACCCTGAAGGAACCAGCGCTATTGGTCTTTGTCGAAGTCGAAACATTGGTGTCGACATTCGTTAAGGTGACAGTCACGTTGGGAACGACTGCGCCCTGCGGGTCCGTGACAATCCCCTCGAGGACTCCTCGATTCAACTGCGCCTGAACACTCGAAGCCCCAAGAAGCCAGACGACGCAGCTTAGAAACAAAAAAGTCTGATTTCGAAAGCTAGACATATCGTTCCCCCTCCTTGACGGGTTGTCACCTCCATAGACCGTGGTTCGAATAGACCATCCTTGCCGAATTCAATCCACCTCGAAAAGTCCCAGGACCGGTCTGAACATTCCCCCTGGCTCTCTTTAACAAGTCAGAGGCAGGAATCTACGGAGTCTCTCACATCGAAAGCCATTGCCTGGGTTTCGAGGTCAAGGCGCTTTTTCAAATTGGATAAGCGAAAACTCTTTTATCAAGGGCTTCTAAAAGTGTCAAGAATATTTTTCAGATATATGTCAAAGATTTTCATTTCAACCACCCCTGTGCTATAGTGCCAGCCTCATCGCCGTCACAACACCGATCGAAGGGCTGCAGTCGCCAGTCAATTTGGAGAAACCGATTGGAGCAGTCCCAGGATCAATGACCTGCCCGGTTCAGATCGCTTTCGGAGAATCCGCCCCGATGAAACGAGTTCTGGTGCTGGCACTCACACTGTCCGCTCTGGTCCCAGCCCACGCTCAAGAGCTTCGAAATTGGGCCATCGTTCAGAAAGGCAGCCCTGCCGCATCCATCGTCATCCTCGAAAAGGACGAATCGAACTCCCTGCTGGCCCAAGCTGGGCAATACCTCCAGAAAGGCGTCAGGCGCTGGACAGGTCGGGAGTTGCACGGCCCCCGATGGGTGGGAGAGGCAGCTTCCCTGCCCCGCGGTACGCTGATTGTTTTGGCAACTCTAGACAACCTTCGGCGAGTTCTTCCCGATTTGGCGCAATCCAACCCGGTGGCTCGGCAAGCTGCCTTTCTGGACGACCATGGTTTTGTCTGCGCGCCAGCCGAATCCGAGGGCTTTACGGGAATGCTCGTCGTGAGCCGCACCGCGAGAGGCGTGTTCAACGGCGCGGTTTACGTGAGAGATTTCTTGATGCTTGGAACGAAGAGCGATCTCTACCTATCGGCGAAGACGGTCGTCCGTTCGCCGCAAATGGGCGGAAGACCAGTTTACCTGTTGACGATCTGGGGTAACGAAGATGAATACAGCGTCTCAGACTTCAAACTCGTTTTCGATAGCTTCGCCCGCGATGGCATGGACCGGGTCTATTTCTGGCTCTCCGGTCATTTTCCAAGTGCGAGGTTTCCTCAAACTTACAAAGTTGCCGATGTCTTGAAGGGTATCACCTACGATTCGACTAAGGAGTCGCGAATCGCGACGCTCGAGGAGCAGCGCCAGCTCATCCGCGAGGCGCACGCTCGGAGCTTGAAGTTCTATCTGGGAGGAGCACTGGGCGGATGGGTAGGCACACTATTCCTCACGCACCTCGAACCGGAGACCTTTAAGGTGCGCAGTATTGGAGACGCGGGGGTAGATCAGTCGGACGAATCGCTCTGTCCTTCCAATGCCAAGGTTCGCCAGTCGCTGATTCAGTATTACAAGGAGATGTTCGATGCTCTGCCGGAGGCCGATGGGCTATTCATCGAATCAGCCGACGAGATGGGCGGATGCCGGTGCCCGGTTTGCGATCAGCCTGTAGACACGTTGGGCAGCAGACGTTTTGGCCAAGCCCAGCTAACTCTGGTTCACGAAATCATGCAGGAGGTCTGGCGCGATCATCCTCATGCCCGGCTGGCCTACACAATCGGTTACAATCCCCATCGCAAGGATCCAGCCTACTACGAAACGATACGCCAGATGCGCGATCCACGCTTGGAATGGATGGAAGCCCGAGACAGTTGGGAGTTTCCCGGGGCTGAGGGAAAGCCGCTACCGGCTGCTTCCTTCTCACAACGACTGATGGGGTGGCGCTACCATGACCGCAAACCGCTGGCGGAAATGGTTTCCGACATCAGCCGAATGGGAAGGGAGGGCTGGCATGGATGTATCTCCACATTTTCCCCAGGCTTTTCCTCTGGCTCGGTCTACAACAAGATTCCGCTGCCGACGGACGCTCTCCCTTATGTGGTCACCCACTTCGTTCATCGCGAGTTGACCTGGGATTCTTTGTTGACTGAAGTCAGCCTCAGACAGCGGCTCCAGGAGCGCTTCTTCGGTGTGGAAGCCCCGGCGAGCCTGGGGTCGGACCTGTGGGACTTAAGGGAACTCATCCGAAAAGCTTCGGAAGGAGTTTGGGGAATCAACGCTGCAAAAGCCTGGGACTACCTCGGCTGCAAACCGGTGAGCCAGGAGCTCAGAGTCCAAATCACCGGCATCGAGCAACGCATCAAACAGAATCGAACGGCTGCCGGCCCGAAAACCCTGGAGACACTCGATATGATGGCCATGGCGATCGAGGATTTGCGCAGGCATTGCGGTGGAGCAAGGTAGCCACTGCATAGCCGCATAGGCGCCAGCAAGTTAGCGCTTATGGTGCATGGCACTCAGCCTTTCATCATCACAAAGAAAAGGAGCTTCGAACATGGCTTCAAAGCAGTTGGGAAACCGTTTGTCTCGCAGGCAGTTTCTCAGTAGTACCGGCGCGTCTGCTCTGGCGTTGTCGACCGCCCCGTCGTTGCTGGCCGCTGGTACCGTCTCGGCGGGCCCGCGCGCTTCGACCAAGACCGTAAAGATTGGCGTCGTGGGAGGCGGATTTGGCGCTTCCTTTCAGTGGCATCTTCACCCAAATTGCCACGTCATAGCCGTTTGTGAACTCAGGAACGACCGGCTGGAGCGGCTGAAGAAGGTTTACCGCTGCGAAACAGGCTACAAGGACTACCGGGAGTTTCTCAAGCATCCCGGTCTGGACGCAGTGGCTCTATTCACGCCTGCCCCTTTCCATGCTCCTATGGCGATTGAAGCCATGAACGCCGGAAAGCATCTCATCAGCGCTGTGCCCGCTGGCATGACGGAAGAAGAACTCGAGAAACTCATTGAGGTGGTAAAGCGGACGGGGTTGAAATACATGATGGCAGAAACCAGTTATTTCCGTCCCGAGACTCAGACCTGTATGGAATTGAGTCGGCAAGGGCAGTTTGGAACGATTTTCTACTCAGAAGCGGAGTACCACCATACAGGTAGCTTGGAGTACTACTACGGCGATGGATTTGACTGCCAGTCGTGTCATCTCGGAACGAGCGAACAGGCCAAGAAATACGACCGGGGAGTGCCTACCTGGTCTCACGGCTATCCACCGATGCTCTATCCAACCCATTGCACAGGGATGATTGTGCCCGTGACCGGCGAGCGGCTTGTCGAAGTCGTAGCCCATGGCTGGGGGGATGGCCACGAGAGCCTGAAGAAGAACTACTACAACGACAATCCCTTCTGGAACACCGTGGCGATGTTCAAGACTTCGCGAGGCCATGCCTCCCGCATCTCGATTGCCTGGCACATCGCCGCCGCCGGCACTGAACGTGGCCTGTTTTATGGAGATCGCATGTCTTACATCATGGAACGCCCCGAAGGCTCACCGAATACTCTCATCACACAACAGGAGAAGTCAGGCAGCCGCTACGGCCTTTATCAGGGCGACATCAAAAGCGAAGCGTACGCTCAACCCAAACACATGGAAAAACTGCCCGAGTCGCTGCGCATTGAGAGTGGTCACGGTGGGTCGCACACCTTCATCACCCATGAATTCGTTAGCGCGATCGTCGAAGATCGGCATCCCACCGTGAATATCTGGGAGGCCGTTGCCTACACTCTTCCAGGCATCATTGCCCACAAGTCCGCCTTGCGAGGCGGAGAACTTTTGAAGATCAAAGACTATGGAACAGCGCCGAAAGCGTAAACCGGCTATCCCTTGTCCAAACGGTTTTAGCGCTGACTGCGCTCAGGCCCGTCGCTTTACCCAGGTACCTGAGCTTTGCTTGACTAGTCTCTTTGCTGAAAACAAGTCAAAAGTTTTCAGCGCTCTTGACTCGGCTTATCTTGACGTGAGAATATCGCTGAGTCAGATTCATACCTGGACACTCATCTCGGCCGAAGGCAAGAAGACGAGAGCGAACGTAAGCTGCTATAAAGACTTGATGACTCAGTCCTCAAAGTCTCGCCTGAAAGACTGGCTCCTTCTGGTAGTCTGCAACTTCATCTGGGGCAGCTACTTCGTCATGGTGAAGCTCGTCCAGAAAGAGATAGGACCCTTTGTTGCGACGTTCCTTCCCATCACTCTGGCGACCGGTCTGCTGGGAATCTTCATCCGACTGAAGCAGGCCAAACAAGGGCAAGCCGCGGCATCGATGCTACCGCCCAAACGCGACCTGTTTGAGTTTGTTTTGATTGGCATCTTCGGAATGGTTGTCACTCAACTGTTTGGCACGTGGGGAACCGGTCTTTCTCTTGCCTCCAACGGAGCGCTCCTCATGCTTGCGTTGCCGGTCGCGACAGCTTTGATGGCCTATTCCTTCCTGGGAGAGCGAATGACCGCGATTCGCTGGATCAGCTTTTTCCTGTCGATTGCCGGAGTATTGCAATGCTCCAGAATCAACTGGCAAGAACTGAATCTCAGCGGTTCGCAATACTTCCTAGGAAACTTGATGTTGTTTGCCAGCGTCTTTGGAAGCGCCTTTTATAACGTCTACAGCAAGAAGCTCCTGACCCGCTATTCTCCACTAGAAGTGCTCCGTTACAGTTATCTGGTCGTGGTCGTTTTTCTTTTTCCCATCACTCTCTACGAGGAACCAGGAAGCTTCGCCCGTCTGCTCGAGCTTACACCTTCAGCGTGGATAGGGCTGGCCTTGCTGACTTTTTTTCACTATTTCCTCTCGATGGTCATTTTCCTGAACGCCCTCACACGATTGGACGCTACTCAGGCAGGGCTGGCGAACTACCTGATACCGTTCTTTGGAGTTCTGATGGCTGTTCTCTTCCTGGAAGAACGGCTGACGCTCTCGATGATCGCCGGCGGCGTTCTGGTATTGGCCGGCACGCTCATGATCACTGTCTACGAAGAACGTCAAAGGATCCGGGCTGCCGCCGTCACCCGTCTGAACGAAACAACCTCCTCTTAATCGGGGCTCCAGAGGATTCTCGTCATGAAAACTTGCAACACGCGGAAGGTCGGCCTGCTCATCGTCTTAACTCTTCTATGGCTGGGAAGGATGGAGATTCTCATGGAGGCAGCTCCGCCGGTCGTTTTGAAACCGACGTACAAGGTCCGAATCGAGCGGGCCGTGATGATACCAATGCGGGATGGCAAACGCCTTTCGGCCGATTTCATTCGTCCCGATGCCGAGGGCCGTTTCCCAGCGATCGTGATGTACCACCCCTATCGAAAGGATGATGTGGGCCGTGGAGGCGTTGGAGAGCACTACTACTTTGCTGAGCGTGGATTCATCTCGATTCGTCTTGACGCACGAGGTACCGGCTCTTCAGAGGGCACCAACACGGACGAGTACCTGCCCCAGGAGCAGCAGGACGGGTACGACGCGATTGAATGGATTGCGCAGCAACCTTGGTCCAATGGGAACGTCGGCATGTACGGCGTTTCTTACAGCGGATTCACCGCCCTGCAGGTCGCCCTTCATCGTCCTCCCCATTTGAAAGCCATCGTTCCGTTTTACGCCACTGACGATCGCTACACCGACGATTGCCACTACACTCCCGGCGGAAACATGCGCTTGTACTACGACGTCGCTAGCTACGGCGGTTGGATGGTTGCAATGAATGCGTTACCGCCTCTGCCGGAACTGGCTGGACCCGGGTGGGCCGAGCTTTGGAAGCAACGCTTGGAACAGAACGAGCCGTATTTGTTGAAATGGATGAAGCATCAGGTCGACGGTCCCTACTGGCGCAATGGTTCCGTCCGCCCCGGCTATGAGCGCATTCAGTGCCCGGTGTTTCTCATCGGAGGCTGGCGCGACGGATATCCAAACCCAATGCTTCGTCTTTACACCGAGTTGAAAGTGCCGAAGAAACTCTGGATGGGACCGTGGGTGCATCAGGTGCCGCACTCCTCCGTGCCGGGCCCTCGAATCGACTGGGTGAATGAAGTCTCCCGGTTCTTTGCGCACTGGCTCAGGGGTGAGGACACGGGGATCATGAAAGAACCGCCGGTATCCTTCTACATGCAGGAGTACACAACGCCCGATCGCACGCTGGATGTGATACCGGGTCAGTGGCGCAACGACTCCGACTTTCCGGTACCAGGGACCCAGGAGATGACTCTTTATCTGGCTGAGAACGGGACCCTGTCAAGTCAAGCCTCGGCGTCGCCCAGTCCTTCCTTTGATGAGTTTGATTATCACCCCGCGGTGGGGACGACCAATGGTTATTGGTCGGGTGGAGGCATTCCCTTCTACCTCGCCGACGACCAGCGGGCCGACGAAGCCTATTCTCTGACCTTTACCACGCCGCCGCTCGAACGGGAAGTGCGAATTCTAGGGTGGCCGAAGGTCATCCTTCACGCCTCTTCGAACGCCGAAGTCGCGACCTTTGTGGTGAAGCTCGCCGATGTGGCGCCGGACGGACATTCCGCCCTCATTGTGGATGGTTCGCTAAACGGCACGCGGCGCCAGTCGCTGACAGATCCCAGTCCGATGAAGCCTGGTCAGATCTATGAACTTAACGTCCCCATGTGGCCAACAGGTTGGCTGATCAAGCCTGGACATCGTCTCAGGGTCGCAATCTCGGGCGCCGACTTCCCGAACATTTGGCCCACTCCAATGCCCGCTCGCAACCGCGTCTATCGAGGGAAAAGTTATCCTTCGCGCATCGTGCTGCCTGTGCCCCCTGAATCCAAGCTGGCCCCGCCTGAGTTTCTTCCCCCGCCCAGGCTTTTTCAATTGGTGTCTTCCTATTCTTCCGAGCCAACTCAGCAACTGACCTACGACCAGATTTCCGGAACAGTCAGCATGTCGGGACATCTCGGAGGCAGAACTGTTCTGGACGGCAACCTGGGGGCCATCGTGTCCGAGCGAGATTTTCGCGTGAGCGTTTCGCTTCGGGATCCTGCACACAGCAGCATAGTCGGCATGCACAAAATTGCCATGCATCGCGAAGATGGGATTATCGAGGTAGCCGGTGAAAGCAGCATACGCGCCACCAAGACTCATTTTCATATCATTGTGAACTTGAACGTGACGCGAAACGGAATCGCCTTTTTCCAAAAGCAGTGGACGGCAACTGAACCCAGGCGGCTTCTCTAGAAAACAGAAAGCAGGAAAGTAGCGCGGACCTGCCGTTTTTTGCAGGTCCGCGGCACTTCCGCATTCCCGCGGGAAAGGCCGCAGACCACCAGAACCTTGCGGTCTGCGCTACACAGTTTTCCTTGGTGGTTCATCCAGGTTAGGCCCGCTTCTCCGAGCACGAAGGATAGACCATGAATCGTCGAAAGTTCGCCAAGCAATTCACTGTCGGAACTCTGGGAGCAGGACCGCTGCTGTCGTCGGCGACACAGCAGCTGCCGGCTGTGAAAGGAACTTCTCTGAGCGCTTTGATGGCGTCCTCGGCTTCGAGCAAGTCAATCACAGTGGAACGAGTCGAGACCTTCAAGGTTGTGGTTCCTATGAAGCCTGGAACGGTGCTGAGTGACAACTACGCACAGGTTCCTGAAATCCGCGACTCCTGGGATGTTTTCTCCATCCCGAAGCACATCATCAAGCTTCACGCTGCAAGCGGACTGGTGGGTCTCGGTGAAACGCAGAGAGGAAATAATCTGGATGCGCCACTGGCGGAGAACAGCCAGTTTCTCACGGGTCGCAATATTCTCGAGCTAAACCTGGCAGATCCAGCACTCGGCTTGCCTCGAGCGGCGACGGCCGATGCCTTTGAGATCGCTATTTACGACCTCATCGGGAAAACTCTCGGAACTCCTGTCCATATGCTCCTGGGAGGCCGGTTTCAAGACAAAGTGGCGGTCACATACTGGACGGGCGAGCGCAACGAGGCCGATCTCGTCAACATCGCGCGAGACACGGTGGAAATGGGATTCAACCATTTGAAGTTCAAAGCGCAGTTTAACCAGCAAAAGATGGATTCCATCGTGCAGCTCGTGCGCGCCGTGGATAAGGTCGCGCCCCGGCTGGAACTCACGGTGGACTTCAATTCTTCTTATCCCGATATCGCCAGTTTCCTGCCCGTCGCCAAGCGCTTGGAGGGGTATAATCTCAAATTTGAGGACCCTATTCCTACGAGGATTGACTGGTTCGCGGAGCTGCGGGAGAAAATGGATGTACCTCTCGCCCTGACTACGGGCAGCGCGGCCGACACGATGCTGGCCATCAAACAGGGGGCCTGCGACGTCTTCAACATTGGCTTCGACATGCGCGAATTCGTAAAGATTGCGTTTCTTGCGGAAACCGCCGGCATTCCCATTTGGCATGGCTCAGGCATTGAGCTTGGCATTCGCGACATGTCCTTCATTCACGCGGCAGCGGCGACTCGCAGTTGCACGATCCCGTCAGATACTCTGTGCTTCTTGCGCCAGAACGACCTGTTGGCGAAGCCCTTCACGGTTAAGAATGGATTCATCACAGTTCCGCGCGAACCCGGTTTGGGAGTGGAGCTGGATGAAGATGCGCTGCGGCGTTTTCAGGTCAAGACTTAAGAGCGTGTGGCCACTAAGGATTCCGGAGGTACTGTCATGTCTGGGAAAGTAACCCGGCGCCGCTTCGTTCGTGGAGTCAGCTCCGCCTTCGCCGCGTCAGCCATTCTCGATTTCCAGCAACGCCCTGTCATGGCCAATCACGAAAAGAAGGTTCGCCTTGCCTTTGTCGGTGTTGGCAATCGAGGAACAGGCTTGCTGAAGACGCTGCTGAATCTGGAAGGGGTCGAAGTGAATGCCGTGTCGGATATCCGTCGGGCGCACTTGGAACGGGCACAACGGCTGGCCGAAGCCAAGCAAGGCAAGCGACCACAGGGCTATGGAGAAGGACCAGAAGACTTTAGAAAGTTAGTGCTTCGTTCAGATCTGGACGCGGTGATCGTAGCAACCCCGTGGGAGTGGCACACTCCGATGGCGGTGGCGGCCATGAAGGCTGGGAAGTACGCAGGCGTAGAAGTGCCCGCGGCTCTGACAGTCGACGAATGCTGGGAGCTCGTTAATACTTCAGAAGAGACAGGCGTCCCTTGCATGATGCTCGAAAATGTCTGTTACTTCCGGGACATGCTGCTGTTGCTGAATTTGGTTCGCCAAGGTGTTCTGGGTGAAATGCTGCACTGCGAGGGCGGATACCAGCATGACAGCCGCGCTGGTTGTTTCGATGACAAGGGTAACTTTGACGATCCGCAAGCTTCAGATAGAGGTCTGGGACAGCTCTGGTACACGCCGCACACGGTTCGCCGAAACGGTAACCTGTACCCGACGCATCCCATCGGGCCCATTGCTCAGTACATGAATATCGAGCGCGGAGATCGCTTCACCTATCTGGTTTCGCTGAGCAGCAAGTCGCGAGGACTGAATCTGTGGGTGGAGAATAAGTTCGGACCCGCCCACAAGAATGCCAGGCTCAACTATGCGTTGGGCGACATCAATACCACTCTGATCAAGACCCATAGCGGTTGCACCGTTGTGCTCTACTACGATACCCAGTCGCCGCGCCCTTACGATCTCGGTTTTCGAGTCCAGGGCACGCGGGGGATCTACGAGATGGCCAAGGATTCCATATACATTGAGGGTCTGAGCCCGCACGAGAAGTGGGAGGCTATCGAAACGTACCGGGAAAAATACGAGCACCCCCTGTGGCGCACTTTGGGTGCGGCCGCCCAGAAGCACGGGCACGGCGGCTCTGACTACGTTACCCTTCATCAATTCGTCAAAGCCGTGCGAGAAAGGAACCAGCCTGAGCAGGATGTGTACGACGCAGCAACCTGGAGCGTCATTTCACCGTTGTCGGAAAAGTCTGTCGCCCAAGGCAGCGCCCCAGTTGAATTCCCCGACTTCACGCGCGGCAAATGGAAGACTCGAAAGCCGCTGGAGATTAGCAGCTGAATCATGATGGGTTGAGTATCGTTGAAAGCCGCTTCATGAGAATCACCCTACGACGAAACGCCGCAACCTTGCTCGTTTCATATAGGTGGAAAAAGGTTTGCCTCGCACTTCTCTTGAGTCTCGCTGAGATTCCCCTGCCCCTGGCCGAATCAAGAACCGTTGCCAACGCTTTCGCCTCTGATTCAGTCCATTTTTCCAAGGGGAGGGCGTCAGGGCAGCCGCTTTGAGATTTCGATCCAGGGAAAGAATTTGCAGGGAGCCTCCCGAATTCAAGTTTCCGGTACTGGTGTTGAGTGCCGCATCTTGCGATCCACTGAGTCTGAGGTCAGAGCGCAAGTTACGATTTCACCCGGCGCGGCCATAGGGCGGCGAGATCTTCGAGTCCTGAGCCCGCGAGGCAGCTTCTTGCAGGCCTTCGAAGTAGGCAGCTTGCCCGAGCAGGTGGAGTCTAAGGACAATGACGACTGGTCGAAGCCGCCCTTGGTGAAACTGCCGCTCGTCGTTAACGGAAAGATCCTGTCGGGTGACTACGACCATTTCCGGTTTTACGCTCAGGCGGGGCAGCTGCTGGTCTTCGACCTCAACTCTTCGCGCAACGGGACTCGTTTCGATTCAGTGCTGTCGTTGCTGGACGCGGAGGGTAATGAACTCGCTTCCCAGGATGACTTCTACTTCGACAAGGATTCTCATCTCGAATACCGCTTCGAACGCTCTGGGGAATACGTACTCAGGGTTTGGGGATATCGGGAATCGGGCTCGTCTTTCGCCGACTACCGGCTGCTCATGGGTGAACTACCGAGCCTTTCAGGCGTCTTTCCGGCTGGAGGTCGAAGTGGCCAATGGGTAACGATCACGCTTTCTGGTTCGAATCTTCACCAGGTTGACAGCCTCAAGCTGAACCATCGCGCCGTGCGATCTGAGATTGTCGACAAATCCCCGGACCGTTTGCGAGCGCGACTATTTGTTCCCGCCGCGGAAGGATTCTCATCACTGAGCGTCCAAACTTCAGGGATGGAGGTTCCCGGTCCCCTCATCTTCGCGATTTCAGACTCGCTCGAGCTCATCGCTGCCGATTCGGCTGACCCCCAAGTGCTTCGCACACCCAGCATCGTTAATGGCTGCATCTGCAGACCAAAACAGAAGGATAATTTTTGGGTCGATGTGCAGGCGGGCGAGTCGTTGTCATTTGAAGCGCAAGGGATGCAATTGGGAAACTATCTGGATCCAGCCATCGCCATCTTCGACACTGACGGCAGGCTGGTAGCATACATGGACGAGACTGCCCCCAATGGCTTCGACAAGGAGCCGCCGCAGCTGGACTTTTACCTGGTGCACCGCTTCGAACGGGCTGGACGTTATCGGGTGGAAATGCGAGACGCCAGCTTGCGAGGCCGTGCCGGCATGATCTATCGGCTGGCGATCAAACGCGCGGAGCCCTCCTTTGAGGTGATCGCCCTGACCAACCAGATCACCATCCTGCCTGGACAGCCGGCGAAGCTCCCTGTGCGTGTCAGGCGCTTGGGAGGTTGGAACACACCGGTGGAGGTTTCGCTTGCAGGTCTGCCGGAGGGAATTCGAGCGCAACCTGCACTGGCCGAGCCCGTTAACACACGCTTCCGGGGGACGTTTGGAGAAGATTTCTTCTTCGATGGAACGAATGTTGAGATCGTCATCACCGCCGCCGAAAGTTCGGCACTTGGCACTCACTCCATTGTCGTGAAAGGCAGCGGCGTCATGAATGAGAAGCGCCTGGAGAAGAAGGCTCAAGTGTTCTATCCCTGGCAACAGACGGGTTATCTCAGAGGGCAGACTCAGGAAAGTTTCTTATACCTGACTCGGGCGAGCTCACCGCTTTTTGATCTCCAAGGTCCAGCCAGTATTTCAGTCGTTCCGGGGAAACCGTCGGAAATCGAACTTGCGGTTCGATGGTTTGGCCCAAGCGACTATCGTTCTCTTCGCCTTGGAGCAGGTTCCCTGCCCCAAGGAGTTCGAATTCAGAGCGTGGAAGTCAAGCCGGACCAAGACAAGATTCGAGTGGTCATCACTGCAGAGCCGCGAGTGGAGCACCTTTCTGACCGTCTCTCGCTGGTCGCTTCAGCGAGCCACGGCACGACTCGGTACGAAAGGGCCGCACCCGACATCGAAATCAAGATTTCGACGACGGAAACCGCCGGCAACCTGAGCGCGGCAAAGTAGAGAGGGCGTTTATAGGCGCTGACTTGGTACTGCGTTTCATAAGTACGCTAACGTATTTTTAGCGGCTACGCCGCCTGATGTGCGGAAGGTCTTTGACTTTCCGCTCCCGACCTTCCGTTTGATGGGGCTACGCCCCGTCGGCGGGCACAGCCCGCAGTTACGAGTAAGTGCTACCAGCGGAAAGGCTCAGCCTTTCCCCACATCACGTGGCAGAGCCGCAGGCTCTGAATATGTGACCGTATCAATGAAACGAAGCACTTAACTGCGAAAGCGAAACGCCAAGAAAGGAGGCTAGGAAGCATGACTGCCGACGAAGTAGCGAAAGACATCGTCGACGCAGCGATAAAAGTCAACCGGGCCGCAGGTTCGGGGCTCATCTTGAGATCCCTCCGGTCGAGCCGATGCAGAACTTTGCTCTCAATCAGGCTGACTTGCATGCTCCTGCTGTGGGCCAGTCTGCCTTCCCAGACCGGCACTGCTAGCTCCCAGATAGCGAAACTCTCGATTTACCCAGAACAAGCTGAAATTCGGTGGGCAGAGGGATACCAGACGCTGGTTGTCACCGCAACGGATGCTGTCGGTTTGGAGACGGACGTCACCTCCCAGGTTCGACTCAAGCTAGATTCCGACGTGGTCAAAATAACTTCGGACAGTCGAGCAATCCCAGTCCGTGATGGTCATGCGCTGGTATCAGCGGCGTATGGGGACAGATCAGCGACGGCTCAAATCGCAGTCACTGGCAGCAACCGCCGCCGTGAAGTCAGCTTCCTGCGTGATGTCGCGCCGGTCCTCACCCAGAGAGGCTGCACGGGGTCGAATTGTCACGGGTCGGTGCGCGGCAAGAATGGATTCAAGCTTTCGCTGTTTGGCGCGCGTCCCGACCTCGATTTTGAGGCTATCACAACCCAAGACGATGGGCGGCGCCTGAACCTTCATAAGCCCGAGGCCTCGCTCCTCTTACGCAAGCCTACCTTCGAGGAACCTCACGGCGGCGGTGAGCGCTTTAAGGTTGGATCCCTCGAGTACCAGACAATTTTCAACTGGATCTCCAGCGGGAGATTCTACGACAGTGGCGGCCCTGAGTTGAAGTCGATCAGCGTTTTCCCGAGCGAAAGAATCCTTCTGGGTCCTGGAGCGAGGCAGCGTCTGGTGGTTTTGGGCATCTTTTCTGACGGCAGTCGGATTGACATGACCAGACAGGTCCGTTTCACATCCAATGATGAAAACATCGCGATTGTAGACGACCACGGAGAGGTCACTGCCAAACAACGGGGCGAAACTGCCATCATGGTGCGGACACAGGGCAAGGCTGGTGTGGCCAAATTTGCTGTGAGCCTGGCTGCTCCTTCTCCCGGCTATCCAAGGCAAATCGAGAATAACTTCATCGACTCGCTCGTTTTCGGGAAACTCAAAAGGCTGAACATACTTCCCTCGGAGCTGGCGGACGATTCAGTATTTCTCAGGCGGATTTATCTAGACCTGTTGGGTGTTCTGCCGACTCCCGACGAGACCCGGCAGTTTCTCGCCTCGCTAGACTCACAGAAGCGAGCCCAGCTCATCGATGCCCTGCTGGTCCGCAAAGAGTTCGTTGATCTATGGTCGATGAAGATGGCAGATCTTTTCCAGCTCGGGGCTTCGGACGCCAAAGGAGGCTGGCAGCTCTATCGCTGGATTCGGCAGGCGATCTCGGAGAATCGGCCATTCGATCAGATGGTGCGTCAACTCGTGGGTGGCGCTGGCGCCTTTGTCTACGATCCTGAAGTGAACTTTTACAAAGGATTGTGGGAAGGACCTGAAGGGATGGTCACGCAGGTCAGCCAATCCTTGCTCGGCATCCGTATGGACTGCGCCAAGTGCCATGATCATCCGTTCGAGGCCTGGACGCAGGATGATTTCTACGGCATGGCAGCGTTCTTCACGCATCTGGAATACAAGGCGGAATCATATGGACTGTTTGAACGCTCCATCGCGGTTCGGCCCACACGCCAGCCAAGTTTTGACTACGTCAACAACAACAAGGAAGTGATGCACCCCAAGACCAAAGCGCCGCTCAGCCCGCGGTTTCTAGGCGGGGCGGTGGTAGAGGCCAGTCCCGAGGAAGATCTTCGAGAGAAGCTCGCAGAGTGGCTGACGTCACCGCAGAATCCTTGGTTTGCACGAGCCATAGCGAATCGAATCTGGCGACATTTCCTCGGACGCGGCATTGTCGAGCCTGTGGATGATTTCCGCGTTACAAATCCTCCAAGTAATGAAGCTTTGCTAGACGCGCTGGCGGCGCATCTCGTGAAGGAGCGTAACGACATTCGTAAACTGATCAAGGCGATTGTCAATTCACGCACTTATCAGCTCTCGTCAGTCCCCAATCCGACCAACGATTTCGACGAGATCAATTATTCGCGCTTCTACCTGAAGCGGCAAATTGCCGAAGTGCTCTTCGATGCAATGGGACAAGCTGCGGACGTGCGTCAGAAGATTCCCGGCTATCCTCCGGGCAAGAAGGCAATTTCGATAGGGGTCGGGTCGCCCAGCTACTTCTTGATGACGTTCGGAAAGGTGGATACACGCGATCAGATCTGCGAACGTGATCATCAACCAAACGTCGCGCAAGCCATGCATCTGGTGAACGGCGATACCGTCAACAATCTAGTCACCGCACCTGAAAACATTGTGGACCGTGTCTTAGCCAAGACAGATTGGACGGACGAACGCCGCATTCAGGAGATTTATCTGGCTGCCCTGTCGCGATATCCGACAAGCAACGAGTTGGAGGAATTACGTTCTCGGCTGGGGTCCGATCCGGCTGGCAGAAGGAAGGCCTATCAGGATTTGCTTTGGGCGCTCTTGAATTCCAAGGAGTTTGCTTATATCCATTAACCGGCAAGGGAGATCACAGTCAAAGGCTCGGGGTACTGTTCTCGACAATAAACCTTGGCAGGGGGTGGGCTGGCGTAACGTCGGAGGGGCTGCCCGAGCTAGCGCGGTATCCCCAGGAGGAATTTTTGACAGGAGTGCACGTGAAACGAAAGGTGCTTTCGGCCGGTATTTTCGCTGCTCTTTCACTTTCATCCATCTTCGCTGAAGACTGGCCCGAGTGGCGGGGCCGGGAACGAGCTGGCGTCTGGAAGGAGAGCGGCATCCTCGCAACATTTCCAGCCAGCGGGCTCAAGGTGAGGTGGCGCTCACCGCTGCGAAACGGCTTCAGTGGCCCGGCCGTGGCCGGCGGCCGGGTGTTTGTAACGGACTTCATTCGGAAGCAGGGCAACCGTGGAATGGAGCGTGTCCTTTGTCTCGATGAGCACACCGGCAAGACACTTTGGACCCAGGAGTGGAGTGCCGACTACATCGGTCTTATGGATACTTATGCTACCGGTCCCAGAGCTACGCCAACGGTTGACCAAGAGCGGGTCTACGTCCTGGGTAGCAAAGGAACGTTGCTGTGTCTCGAAGTCAAGACGGGCAAGATTCTCTGGCAGGAGGACTATCAAAAAACTTACAAGACGGAGGTACCCGTCTGGGGCATGACTGCTGCGCCGCTGGTCGAAGGAGACAAGCTCATCTGCCTGGTGGGCGGGCAGCCCGATGCTAAAGTTGTTGCGCTTGACAAGAGCACTGGGAAAGAGGTCTGGCGTGCGTTGTCTTCTGAATCCGAACCGGGCTACTGTCCGCCTTTCGCCTTAACGGCCGGCGGCCACCGCCAACTCATCGTCTGGCACCCCAAAGCTGTTTCATCGTTGGACCCTGCTACAGGGAAATTGCTTTGGGAGGTTCCGTTTAAGGTAGAAACAGGACTTTCGATAGCCACGCCCGTCCTAAGCGGCCGGCATCTGCTGGTCTCATCCTTCTATAACGGGTCGGTGCTTCTGGAGCTCGATGACCAAAAGCCTGGCGCGAAAGTGGTCTGGAAGGGTAAAAGCGAAAGCGAGATCAACTCCGATGGGCTGCATGCCCTGTTGACAACGCCTGTAATTCTGGGCACGTCCGTTTATGGCATCTGCAGTTACGGCCAGTTCCGATGCCTGGATCTCCACTCCGGGCATCGTGTTTGGGAGACGCTCCAGGTGACAAAGGAGAAAGCCCGGTGGGCCAGTGGGTTCCTGGTAAGAAACGGCGACCGTTTCTTCATCAACAACGACCGGGGCGAATTGATCATCGCGAAGCTGTCTCCTCAGGGGTACCAGGAGATCGGACGAACTCAACTTATCAAGCCCACGTCGCAACCGGGCAATCGCCGTGAACTTGGCGCTGTACACTGGTCGCATCCAGCCTACGCCAATCGTCACATCTTTGCTCGCAATGATGAAGAGATTCTTTGCGCCTCGCTGGAGCAGTAGAGGTGAAGCGAGCGCGTGGGACCGCTGTCCCCCTGCGCACGCTCGATCGGCTGAAAAGGCATGCAGATCCAAGCGCGCGCGGGAGCGCACGTTGCACCCACTTCTGTGAAGCTTTGAGGAGAAAAACATGTCATTAGGAGCATTTGATCGCCGCACATTTCTTCGCGTTGGCGGCCTGACGCTCTATGGACAGCTTCACCTTGCTGAGCTGCTGAGGCTTCAGGCTGAAACTGCCAGCACCAGCAGTAATCGATCGAAAACCGATCTTTCCGTCATTCTCATCTGGTGTGCCGGCGGCATGAGCCAGATGGAAACTTGGGACCCCAAGCCTCAAGCAGATGAAAAATATCGGAGCACGTTTGGCGTCATTCCCACTAATGTTGGCGGCATACAGATCGGTGAGCATTTGCCACTCTCCGCCAAAGTCGCGGACAAATTTGTCATCCTCCGCTCCATGACTGCCAAAGACGCGGTCCACGAGTCCGCTCAAGCGTTTTTTCTCACCGGTCATCCTCCTCTCCCAGGGCTCTTGTACCCTTCCGTCGGCTCCATCGTTGCGCACGAACTGCGGCCGCGCAACGAACTGCCTTCGTACGTGCTGACGGGCGGTTCCGCGGCCATCTGGGAGCAAGCCACGTTTCTCGGTCCCAAGCATGATCCTTTTCAGGCCGGGAATCCCAATGAGACAAATTACAAGGTGAGAGACCTTGAGTTACCACTGGGTGTGGATTGGGCACGCATGGAGCAGCGCCAGGGGCTGCTGGCCATGGCGGATCGCTACTTCCGGCAGTTTGACACAGCCAAGGTCATCGACGGAATGGGCACTCACTACCAGACGGCCCTGACTCTGATCAGTTCGCCGCGAGCCAAGAAGGCGTTTGACATAACGGCCGAGCCGGAGGCGGTGAGGGATCGCTATGGAAGGTCCGCGATGGGCCAGGGGTGCTTGCTGGCGCGCCGTCTGGTTGAAAGTGGCGTGCGTTTTGTTAGCGTGCGCAGCTCCGGCTGGGACCATCATCAGGAGGTCTTTAGGACCCTGTCGCAGGCCAATCTGCCCGAATTCGACCGGGCCTTTTCCGGTTTGCTCGAGGATCTGCATCAGAGGGGCATGCTTGAAACAACACTTGTCATCGTCGGGACCGAGTTCGGCAGAACACCCGAAATCAACGTGAATTCCGGCCGCGACCATTGGCCCAGTGCCTTTTCAGTCGTGCTTGCGGGAGGGGGGATTCAGGGAGGACGGGTCATCGGCCAAACCGACCGGAACTGTTATGCAGTGACCGAGCGGGCCATTCATGTCGAGGAGCTTCTCGCCACGGTCTATACCAAACTAGGCGTGGATTTCAGCAGGGTCTACTCAACGTCGGTTGGACGGCCCGTGCGAATCATCGACGAACCACACGAACCGATCTCAGAACTGCTATCGTAGTTTCTGTCCTTGACTGTCTCCATTCGGATCCGTGGGCAGATGACCTGGAATGAGCTCTCGTGGTCTTTGCGAATCGCAGCTCGCCACTCTTTGCGGCTCTCAGCTCCCGTGTAAATTGGGTGCAGGCGGCAGTCTTCGGGGCGCATGCCTTCGAAATCGACACTGAATCGGACACTTGATGAAATCTGAGCATCCAGTACGTATTGATCGCAGCGTGAAAATCCCAATGCGGGACAGACTGTACCTTTCCGCAGACATCATCCGGCCCGACGGCCCTGGTAGGTTTCCCGCGATTCTCGAGTACATTCCCTATCGCAAGGATGACCATTCGCGTCTCAGTCTCGGCTGGCACGATTATTTCGCGCAGCGCGGATTCGTGGGCGTCCGCCTCGACGTGCGGGGAACCGGTGGCTCCCAAGGAATCAATACTGACGAGTACATGCCTCAAGAACAGGAGGACGGATACGACGCAGTGGAATGGCTGGCTGCGCAGCCATGGTGCAACGGCAGTGTCGGCATGTTCGGCGCCTCTTATGGAGGATTCACGGCGATTCAGGTTGCGATGAAACAGCCTCCGCACCTGAAAGCCATCGTGCCTCTTTATGCGACAGATGATCGGTACACCGATGACTGTCACTACACGCAGGGCGGGAATCTGCGCATGTACTACGATATCGGGGTCTATGGGGGATTCATGGCGGCGTTGAACGCCTTACCTCCTTACCCAGAGCTGGCTGGCGACGACTGGGCGACCCTCTGGACACAACGCCTGGAGAAGAATGAACCCTATCTTCCAAAGTGGCTTCACCATCAGGTCGATGGACCTTACTGGCGGCACGGCTCGTTGCGTCCCGACTACGATCAGGTGCGTTGCCCGGTCTTCCTCGTTGCGGGCTGGCGCGATGGTTATGCGAATCCGATGTTGCGGATGTTTGAACGGCTGAAGACGCCCCGGAAACTGATGATGGGACCGTGGGTCCACGTCCGTCCGCACACTTCGATACCGGGACCGCGTATTG
Source organism: uncultured Acidimicrobiia bacterium (assembly GCA_963752385.1). GTDB lineage: Bacteria > Acidobacteriota > Terriglobia > Versatilivoradales > Versatilivoraceae > CAVVYL01. Next base: position 56,458 of record CAVVYL010000031.1, read on the forward strand.
ATTTCTTCCATGAGGTCTTGCGCTTTTTTGACTTCTGGCTCAACGGCAATGACAACGGCGTGATGCAGGAGCCGGCAGTGACGACCTACATGCAGGAGTATTCTCTGCCTGAGAGAACCATGGACGTGACCCCGGGCCACTGGCGCAGCGATGAGAATTTCCCGGTTGCTGGAGCGCACGAGCAGACTTTCTTTCTTAGACGAAACGGCTTGTTAGGCCAGAGTGTAGACTCTTCAACCGGCATGGACGCTCTCGAGTACATGCCGGCGCTAGGTGCGGGCAATGGCTATTGGTCTGGCGGGGGCATCAGCTTCTATCTCCCCGATGATCAGCGAGCCGACGAAGCCTATTCACTGGTTTACACCACCGTGCCGTTTGACGAGGAAACCCACATTCTAGGATGGCCAAAAGTGATTTTGCATGCGGCCAGTTCCGCGAGAGCGGCCACCTTCGTGGCCAAACTTTCGGATGTTGCTCCGGATGGTCATTCCGCGCTCATTGTTGATGGCTCGCTGAACGCGACGCGCAGGCATTCCCTTTCCGAGCCGGAGGCGCTGGTTCCGGAGGAAATCTATGAACTGCGCGTCCCGATGATGCCGACAGGGTGGGTAGTCAAGCCAGGTCACTGTTTGAGACTGGCAATCTCTGGATCAGACTTTCCAAATCTCTGGCCCTCTCCAGAAGCGGCGATCAACAAGGTCTACCGAGGTGGGCAGTATCCGTCTCGGCTGATTATCCCAATCGTGCCGAAGTCGGTCGGAGAGTCGCCTCAATTCTCCCCTCCGCCACCGCTGCGCGAGATTGTAAAGACCCAGCAAGGACCCATGACTCAACAGGTGGTTCGCGATCAAATCAGTGGAATCACAACGGTCTTGAGGAGTTCGGGTATCACCACGGTTCTGGATGACAACCTTGGGGTCTTCTCCTACCAGCAGGAAATGCGCTGCTCGACTTCTGCCAGGAATCCCGCTCAGGCCAGCGTTGTCGCTTCTCACACATACACACAGGAACGGGAGGATGGCGTCACCGAGACGTGCGCAGAAAGCACCCTCCGATCGACCCAGACCGCGTTTCATCTCACGATCCAGCTTAACGTGACCCGCAACGGCAAGCTCTTCTTTCAAAAGCACTGGGCCGCAACCGAACCTAGGCGACTGTTGTAACAGCCGAAGTGGAAGATTCAGCGGGCCTCGGTAAGAACCTGCACAGGCCGGCAGGTGCCGCGCTTGATGAGGTTTGAAGCAAGGCGGACGGCAGGAAACTTTCGCTCAGGGTGATCCAATTTGGCATAGAGGAGTGTAATGAGTTCGCGGCCAATAACGTCGACGTCGATGCGAACGGTGCTGAGCGGCGGCACCATAAAGGAAGCGTAATCCTCATCATCGAAACCAATCAAGCTGACGTCCCGGGGTACCGATAGATTCCGATCGTTCAACGCCTTCGAAGCTCCTAATGCAATCTCGTCACAGCCTGCAAAAATCGCGGTGATGCTGTTGTCCTGCTCAAAAGCCATCTGGACACTGAAGTAGCCGTTCGAGTAGAAGCTGTCGGAGAGCGTCTTAGTCTGCGCGATCGGGACGAGATTCGCCTGCGCCAGCGCGTCGGCATAGCCCCGATAGATGCTGGAAAACCAGCCAATAGCAGGATCGCCGATAAACAGGATGTTTCTGTGCCCCAGATCGATCAGATAACGCGTCGACTCAAATGCACCTTGGTATCCGTCAAAGAAGACGACATCCGTCTCAGGCGGCTTAGGTCCGGAAAAGTTATTCCCCAGAAGAATGTAGGGAACACCGAGATCCTCGAGCGCTTCCAGTAAGTTGGGAAAGCTAGGTCCAGTGAGGATGACCCCTGTGGCAGACCCTACAGCGCTGGCTTGCAACTCGACCAATCCGGCTGTGGACAAAGTCTTCACCGGGAGTTCCGGATTCAATCGAAAGCTCTTATACACAAGCAGATCTCCGCGGCGATTAGTTTCCCTTTCAATCGCCTGAAGGATTCGCGAGTACGGGTTGATGTGAAGTTCACGATTGATGAGGAGAAAATAAATCAATCGCTTATCAGATTTGATCCAGCGCTGCTTTCCCGCCGGCGGCGAGTAGCCCAGCTCCTGAATTGCCCGGCCGATTCGCTCTCGCAACTCAGGGTGAATTCCCGGATACTCGTGCAGTACTCGCGAAACGGAAGAGAGGCTGGAATTTGCCTTGTGCGCCACTTGCTGCATCGTTACCTTCTTCTTTTGCCGTCGCGGCTTTCGTTTTGCCACACCTTCTCCTTCACTGTCTTGAACTTTGATCGACGAACTGACCCGCAGTCACCTGAATTTGGAATATTTTCAGACTTTTCAAAGTTTTTCAAGCGGCTGGGACAGAGCATTCGCATGTGCAGTGGCTTCACGCCGGTGCGCGAAAAGAACAGTGAAACGGATCATGCTGATCGCTTCCTCGGCGAAATAGGACCTCTAGCGCGGACGGGCCGTTTTTGACCGGTCCGTGGCAATTCGCAATCCAAGACAGAAGGCCGCAGACCGCTCAATACCGCGGTCTACGCTACACCGACTTCCTTGAAGTAGGCCCTTCGAAACTGCCCAAGACCTTGCTTCAAGAATCCGAGGAGACGCTCAGTAAAAGGCGGAAAGAACGTAATACGTCATCGACAGGACGATGATGCCCGTTGCAAACCACAATGCGGCGGTAATCCAAGCCGGAGGGCTGAGGTCGGAAGGCAAATGTCGATGCCTGAGGTAGAGTGTGCCAACTCCGATGACCGGAATCATGAGTGCCTGTGAAACTCCCCCCACAATGATCATTTTTACCGGTGACTGCAAAAGGAGAAACAACGACGCAGGTACAACGCCCAGTAACAGAACGAACATCTTCCTGTACCGGATCCGGGTCGCGTAATCATCATGACTGAAGAACCCCATGAGGCGGAACAAGTCCGCATAGGCTCGGGAATTGGATGCTATGGAAGCGAAAATCGTTCCATAAAGGGTCGCAATCGCTCCGGCGTAAAAGATCCAAAGGGACCACTCACCGAGGGTTTGGGTGTAGATGTTCGATAACACTGGAATCATGTCCTGCCCTGTTGGGATCAGTCCCATTCCGTGAAGGATGCCCGCTCCTAAAAGATAGAAGGCGATGGTTGCCAACGTGTAAATGACCAGGGAAACCAGAATGTCCACGTTCATGACGCGTATCCAGCCCGCAGCTCGCTCCCGCCATTCATGCGTTTCTTCCCTTCGACCGGCAAATCGGGCATACCCTTTTTCGATACACCAGTAAGGATAGATCACCATTTCCGATGCTCCGACCCCAGTGCTGCCAAAAACAGCCACCGCCGTAGACAAACCAGCGCCAGGGAGCCGGAATTGCACGCCGCTCCAGAGATCCGACCAGGCAAAGTACTGGGTGTTTTGCGTCAACAACAGAGCTGAAAGCAGCGTGAGCAGCGTGAATAGGCCAACTTTGACCATTGCCAGGCCTTCAATGCGTTCATAGCCTCCCCCCAGCAACAAAGCCAGAGTGATGCCCAGAAAGATGAAAACCCAAGAATTGACCGGCACGTCCGGAACCAGTTGATTCATGACCTGAGAAACACCGCCAAACATCGCGCCTACCTGCAACTGCGTCATCAGTACCATCACCGCCCAGGCCCATACAATCCAACTGACTTTCCACCGGGGGCCAGGGACACGATCGAATGCAGCCAGGCCAGTTTCGCCGGTCGCGATGATGTAACGCCCGATTTCTGCTTGCACCACGGGCTTGATCAGGCAACTTAGAATAATGACCCACAACGCGCTATAGCCAACCTGTGCTCCCAGCGTCGTCGTCGCGATGAGCTCGCCGGATCCAACGATGGAGGAAGCCAAGATCATGCCAGGTCCTATCCGGCGAAGAATCTCAAGCAAGGATTTAGGAGGAGATTGCAGGTCGGCCCTGTCCAGTTGATAGAGGTCTTTCGCCGGGCGCTGGAGGTGTCTTTCACAAGCAACCTTTCGGAAAGCAGAAGCGAACGAGAACGTATGGAATTCCCTTTTGGAGTCGCTTTCCCTAGAATGCACGTGCAGCGCGGACCCGTCGTTTTGGCGTGTCTGCGGCAGATCCGTGCCCCGAGAGCGAGGTCCGCAGACCGCCAGAAAGCCGCTACATCATTCCATCTACATTGGCGCTGCAACGCGGCATGAAAACTGTCAAGCTCGCCGAAAGAGTTTCGCTTTCGGATTAAACGCCACTCTCTTGTCCAGAGGAAAGATTGGACGCAGGCAACGGGTATGGCCCTAGCCTGCGCAAGTTTGCGCTAGTCGCCCCGGGTGCATCAACATTCACCAAACGGGTTGCCCAAGCAGAGAAGAATCGCTTCTCACAGTGGGGCGATTTGACTACAACCAAGTCAAATCGCGATGGGTCCTGGCCATGAGATAAGAAGAGCGCCCGGTCGTACAGGTTTACAGGCCGGCTGATAACCACCAGTGTGATGGCGCCGGCCTTCAAGACTGCTGTCGCTCCTGAATACCATGCCTCGCCATGGGACTCGCTTTGAAAATGTCCATCAGAGAGCAAGCTCACATGAGCGGATACCCGAACGGGTTGAAATCTGCGTCGATCCAAAGCACCACCGATATCGACACAGACGGTGTTGCCCACGCCGGCGCTGAAGGCTGCCTTGACTGCCGGAGGATCGACAATAGGGACTAAGGCTCTGCCAGGATATCCTTTTTCCACCAGTTCCCTGAAGATTGCGTTGCTATCACCAGGTGCCCCCGAACTCGGCGCATCGGCCGCATCAACCAAGATGACGGTCCCACGGGTTTCGAAGGCGATCCGGATACTCTCTTCGAGACTAGTCAGCGAGGACTGCAACCTCTCGCGAACTTGCCAAAAGTCTGTTGCCAGCTTGATGGCTTCTCGTTCGGCTCGTTCAGGGTCATCGTTGGCCACCACGAGACTATTCGAACAAAGATCCGGAACATCCGTAAACGGATTGCCGATAAACATCCCCGCCGATAGCCCGCCGTCACTGTTCTCAATCGCTCGAGCCGCATGAACGACTTTTCCGAACAGACCTGTTTCAGTAATCAATTCATCGCCCCGGACCAGAGCAGGAATGGCGACCCTGGCCGTAACTGGTTTCACTTCCCGCGACAGTATCCTTAACAGGAGTCTGGCAGACCTTTCACCCGTCTCGAAGAAGTCGACATGAGGATAAGTTTGATAGACAACCACCGCATCACTGTGCTGCAACATGCGATCCGTCAGAATGCCATGCAAGTCGAGCGAGACAACGATGGGGATCTGTTCGCCAAGAATCTTGCGGATCTCGGCTAACAGAAAGCCCTCGGGGTCATCTTCATTCTGAGCCGACATGGCCCCGTGCAACGATAAGCAGACGGCATCAACTTGAGGTGTTTACTAACACTCGCAAGAAACTCGTTTGCGATTCGCTGAAAGTCCTCGGACGCAAGCGTTCCCCCTGAAGTGATGGCGCGCGCGCTGTAGGCTGGGATGACCTGAATGTGCTCATACGAATCGAAGACATGTAGCACTCCGCCTAACTCGTTCCGAACACCGCGATGGTAGGACAAGATCTCGTCGCCGAAGGAAACAACGAAATCATCGTAATGGCTGGCTACGGGATTAAAGGACGAAACTTCCTGTTTGCACTCGCCAACTAAGATTTTCAGTTTCATAAGTTGTCCGCTGAAGAATACCGCTTTCGAGCTACACGTGGTCCATTTCTTCCTGTGATGTCAACCTTGGCTCTCACGTCTTGAATACGATCGACAGATCCATTGGCCGACGACTAACTCTCGAGCTGTCGGCGAATCGCGGCTGCGGCGTCGACGGCCGTCTGCACCGCGGTCTCGGTATACCAGGTACCAAGGTAGTCGCCGGCGAGATAGATCGGCGCGAGCGAACGCGTCAGCGCCGGTTGCAGGCGGCTGCGGCCCGGACGCGGGAAGGGCAGACCGCGCTCCCACCGTTGGATCACGATCTCCTGGATGATGTCGCGCAGCTCCGGGTAGAGGTCCTCCAGGTCCGCCCGAAAGCGCCCCATGACTGTCGCGTCATCGAGGCCAGCCAGCCGGCGCGCGAATCCCGCCGCGGCATAGACGAACAGGCTGCCTCCAGGCTTGCGGGGCTCACCCGGGCGGCGCAGCACGTTGGCGGTGTTGAAGAGCATGCTGAACGAGCGCTTGGGCGTCGCCAGGGCATAGATGTCGTCCCACGGCATCGGCGTCTTCTCGTCCGTGAGGATGGCGCCGACCACGTACGGGCCGTAAGGAATCACCTCGAGCGCGGCGGCGGTGTCCGCAGGGAGGTCATGGATAATGCCGCGCGCCGCGTAGGCGGGTGCGGCGACGACTGCAGATCGGGCGCGGATCTCGTGCTCCCGGCCTCCTTCGACGTATCGCACACCCACACCCTGCTCCTCGCGCCATACCGCCGTGGCGCGGGCGCCGGTTCGCACCCGCCCGGAGAGGGTTTGGGCCAGCGCCTCGATCACGGCACCCGAGCCTCCAAGAATGTTGCGGGAAAGCCCCTGAGACCGGTTCCACACCAGATGGAAGTAACCGATGCCGTAGCCGGCGGAGAGCTCCTCCGGTTCCCCCGAGGAACGCGTCAGGGTCGAGCGGAACAGGACGTCGACATCTTCCGGCAGGGGACCGATAAACTCGGTGAACGGAATATCGTCGAGGAATTCGAGCATCCGCCGCTGGCGCTCGGCGGGCGGTTCTCCTTCACGTGCCGCGGCGATGGCCGCGTATTTTCGTACGGCGAACCGGAGTCGGAGCCCCGCCTTCACCAGGGCCACACGAGAACCGAAGGGCATCGGCAGGCGGAACGGAAAGGTCTCGACGGGCCCACTTGTAACCGCCTTGCCGTTCAGCGACACGCCCGCCAGGCGACCCGGAACCGGCTCGGCGGTGACGCCAAGCGCCGCCAACATGCGGCCCGACGCCGACTCGGGCGAGCCGAAGACGTGGGCGCCGAAGTTGAGCCAGTAGTCGCCCCGCCGCTCCGATCGGATCCGCCCACCGAGTCGATTCGAGGATTCCAGGAGGAGCACGTCCCGATCGCGCAGCGACCAGGCGGCCGCGAGCCCGGCGATCCCTCCGCCGACGACCACAACCTCGCATGTGCGCGCTCCGTTCACAGGCCGTGACCTTGGCTTCTGCCGACGATTGGAGGCGTTTGTTCTTTTCGGGGCTTCATAGTGTCGCTGACCTCCCTCTGCATTCATTTGTCAGTGAAGAGGCAGTCGTCGCATCTTCCCCGGCGCCTGGGGGTCGTGATAGTGGTTGTAGGGTCCTTCAGAGCGGAAACGCTCATGGCACCGGCGCAGCCCCGTAGGCGAAAGCGTGATGCCGAGTCCCGGTCCCTGAGGGACCTCGAGCACATTGTTCCGCGGCTTGAACGGTCCTTCCTCGATGACGTCGTCGCACTGCCACCGGAAGAGGGACTGGCTGGGTTCGTGGATCCAGTGCGTGGCGGCAATGACATGAAGGTACGCGGAGCTGGCCACCCCCGAGTCGCCGCTGTAACACCAGAAGCCAACGCCCATGGCCTCGCAGGCCGCGACGAACTTCAGTGTCCGCGAGATCCCGCCCAGCACGGCCAGGTTGAGGACAAACGTGTCGGGGACGCCTAGGCGAACGGCGGAGCGAAGGTCAGGCGTGTGGGTCGAAAAGGGGATCGGGCTATGCTGCCGCAATTTCGCCATCTCGTCGAAGGTGGCGACAGGGTCTTCGTAGTTGCGGACGTTGTAGGGCTCGATGGACCGCAGGATGTGGCGGGCGCTGCTCAACGACCAGGCCATGTTCGCGTCCAAGCGAAGCATGGCGTCGGGCCCAATGGCTTCTCGGATTTCCCGCACGGCGGCGATCTCGAGGTCGGGATCCCCCAAGGTCAGCTTTCCTTCGAAATACGTGGCTCCATGCTCTTCGCGCATTCGGGCGCAATAGGCGGCGACCGCCTTAGGCGTCGTCTCTTCTGCAGCGCCGTCCGAGGCCGGTCGGAAAGCGAAGTACTCGGTAAACGGGAGCTTCGTTCGGACCGCGCCTCCCAGAAGTTTGAAGAGCGGCTGCTTCCAGACCTTGCCCCGCAAATCCCAGAGCGCCATCTCGATTCCGCCGTACGATTTCAGAATCGAGGCATCGTCGGTATTCTGGACAACCCTCGTCTCCGGGACGCACAATTCTTCGCAACCGGCAAGTCGAGAGGGTCGCGGCCTACGAGGCGCGGGCCAAGGTGCTTTGCGATCGTTTCCGCGCAATCCCAGGAAGGGGATTCTCCCAATCCCATCAATCCTTCGTCGGTCTCGACCTCGACGATGGTTTTCGAAGTGCCGGATAGATCCCGGTAGACCAATAGTAAGGGCGGTCCAGCGGTATGTTGACCGGCGTGGCACGGACGGCACGAATCTTCATCAAGAACCTCACTCCTACCAGAAGTCTGCAGGGTGTTTAGACTGCGGTTGGCTCAGTGTGTGCGACATGGATGTAGGTAGTTGCTTGCAAACCGAGACAGCCACTTCCACCCCCGCTTTAGACCACTAGCGAATTTCCGGGTATCCCCAGCAGCTCGAAAGTTACTTTTTCAATTTGACCGCGGTCCCCAGGTCACCGTTGGTCTCAGTAAACGGGCCATCGAAGGTTTGCTTGTCCGGAGCAGGGTGTCGAGTTAACAAGGCAAAATGATCAATGGTCTTCAAGCGGATGGAGTTTCGGTTGAGGATGCCATGGCTTCCGCCACGAGTTCCGCTATGTCCTTGTCTTTGAACGTTGGACTTCCGCGCAGCAGGCCATCTTCCATCATGGTCATGCAGAAGGGGCAGGCGGAGGCCACAATGCCCTGCCCGGACGGGCGCAGTGCCCGATGGCGTCCTGGACCTGGCCTACACGTACATCGTTCACACGTTGCCGGGTGCTTCCTCAATCCACATCAGTCCTCCGCCGGCTCCACAGCACATGCCGGTGGCGCGGCTCTGCTTCATCTCGACCAGTTCCAGGCCGGGAATTTTCTTCAATATTTCTCGTGGGGCGTCGAAGACGCCGTTGTGACGTCCGAGATAGCAGGAGTCGTGGTAAGTGACTCGTCCCTCAATATGAGCTGATAACTTCAATCTGCCCGTATCCAATAACTCACTGATCAACTGAGTGTGATGCACGACATGGTAGTCTCCACCGAACTCTGAGTACTCCTTGCCGAGGCAGTTAAAGCAATGCGGGCAGAGTGTCAGGATGCGCTTGAACCCATATTCCCGGAGAGTCTCGACATTCGTCTGAGCCTGAATCTGGTATAGGTACTCATGACCAATTCGTCGCAACGGATCGCCGGTACAGCTTTCCTCATCTCCGAGAACAGCGAAGGAAACTTCCGCGTGGTTAAGGATCCGGACAAGGCTTCGGGCGATTTTTTGATTCCGAGGGTCGAAAGCGGCCGAACAACCAATCCATAACAAGTAGTCCACAGTTTCACCGGCCGCTTTCACATCCGCCATGGTGCGAATCGACAGGTCTTTCGCCCAGTCCAGACGGGAGGAAGGGTGCTGGCCCCAGGGATTTCCCCTCTTTGTTGTTCCGTCGAAAATGTCGGCAAAGGTCTTGGGATACCGATCGTGGATCATGACTTCATTACGCCGGAGTTCCAGGATCTTGCCTAGAGGATCGATGTAGACCGGACAGGCTTCGACGCATGCCATACACGTCGTGCAAGCCCAGATCTCTTCCGGCTGTATCGTCGCCCATGATCGGTCGCCGCTCCTTGACTTTCCCGAAAAGAGGGGTTTCCTGATCGGTCTGGTCGCGTAACTTGATCACAATCTGCCGTGGGGAGAGAAGTTTGCCGGAAATGTGGGCGGGACAATTCATTTCACAGCGGCCGCATTCAGTGCAACTGACAACGTCGAGCATGTCTTTCCACGTCAGGTCGCCAATGTTTCCTAGACCCAGCGGTTGTTCACTCTCAAATGCGGCCTCGACGTTTACGGAGGCTAGCCGGCCCTTGGATCGGAGGTCGCGAAGAAGGACATTTATCGCGGCAGTCAAAACATGCACAACCTTGGGTGAATAAGGCAGCGCAGCGATCCAGCCCAGCGCAAGGCGTGAAAGAGCCAGGTAAACTCGTGCCAGGAACGAACGGTTGCGGAGTGATCCCTGCCACCATTTGGAGATGAGATGCCCGGCCGGAGACCAGTTCGGAGAATAGGAGAGTTCGGCGCCCATGGCTGCCAATCTCATTCCTTCCACTAGAAACCCGGTGATGCCGATGGGGAGCAACCCGACCGGCAAAAGCAAATCGAGGGGCTTCCAGGTAGTTGAGAAGGTTTCAGTGCATACCGCCTCAGGAGAGCTACGATAAGCCCCACCAGGAAAAGAACGCCCATGGTGTCCAAGACCAGTTCGTAACCGAGAAAAAACGAGCCGGCCCAGAACCCATGATGCTGTCCGAGGAGTTGTTGGAAAATGTCATACTCGACGGCTATGATGCGTTCCGATAAAGAGCGCGACAAAACCCCACATGATCAGCAGGTGAATCAACCCGGCAAGGCGATGCCTGCGTGCAATGCTGCGGTTCGCGAGAATTTCTGAAACGGAGTTTACGAGGCTAGCTCGAATCATCTTCCATGACAGCGCTGTTGGCTTTCCCCTGAGCACTTTCTTTAGATGCCGGAAAGCACCATATCCAAAGAGCGCCAGCGAGAGGACGACCAGCGCGTAGAAGGCTACCTCTCCGATTAAGGAGATATTCCAGAAAACTTCACGAGTAACTCGATCGTCGGGCATTCGGCCGTCCTTCGGTGTCCCG
>CAVVYL010000032.1:0-30465 GCA_963752385.1 uncultured Acidimicrobiia bacterium
GGTCGAGTTGCTCGTAGATGGCTCGCTGATAGCTGCGCAAACGCGCCCTAGCCAGCAGTGGCGACAAGATAGGGCCGAGCGAGTTGCCGCGGCTCGAAGTGCCGTTTGTGCTGTCCAGCACTTCGTGGATGGTCAGCTTGCGAATTTCGAGTTCCGTTTGATAGAGAGCCGAAAGTTTGGGAACCGTAACGTGGATCGGGGCGTAGAGGCGGCGGAACTCGGCGGCTTGACGTGTCTGGTCGTAATCATAGAGATTGTCGCCGTCTTTGAGATTGCGGAAGACCAGGTAACGCACATGGTTTTCGAGGGATGCGGTCCAGTTGAGAAACGACTGCACACTGTCGGGTGCGCTGGTTACCGAGCCCACGCAGACGAACTGGACGCCTCTGGCCTGAAGCTCCTCGAAGGGAAGATCCAGGAACCATTGGAGGACCTCGTGACCGGTGCCAGCCTTGAGGTCGGCTACCATGATCTGGTGATCGCCGCTGAGAGCCTTCTCGATCAAGACGTCGTGGGCGAACTCGTGACGCAGGTCGATCTGGAGGGCTTCGGGGAAAAAGCGAGTCAAGGTGTGGTTTTCATCGTCGAGGTCGAGCAGCATGGGATCGGCGCCGTGCTCCCTGAGATAAGTGATGAGAAACCGGGCGGCGGTGGTTTTTCCGGAACCTCCCTTGGCGCCGGCAGTGAAAATGACGGTGCAGGACATGGTCAGCCTCCTTTACTGGCGTTGAGCTCTTCGTCGAGCTCCTTCAAAAATGACTCCATCTGTTCGGGCGTGAGGCGTTCGAGGTTGTATTCCGCGCTCGGAGTGAAGGTCTTTAGGCGTCTGGGTACCGTCGCCGGTTGGTCTCGCTTGAGCGGAATGAAGTCAACCGGCGAGGTGGGCGCCCGTGATGGGACTTGGCTCCGTTTGGCCTCCGGGCGCGTGGGTGCGGACTGGTTAGTGGTCGCGGGTCGAGTGGCGGAGTGGCGCGAACCAGAAGGGGCCGGAGATGCAGTGGTGGAGGACGCCGTTTTTTTTTCTGGAATTGTCCGCAGGTAGCCATACACTTTTCTGCGGCGGGAACGCACCTTTACAAACTTGAAGATCGCTGCCCGCTGAATGACGAGACCATGCTTTTCTCGAAGGACAGCGGCGATCTGAGCGTAAGGCATGGGCGGTCTCTGCTGCCGCAATGCGATGATTTCCTCTTCATGAGGAATCAAGCTTGACTGATAGGGTTTGCCGGACATCGACAACTCAGCTTCCACAAACAAGATAGATGACAGTCAACGCAAAGCTTGTTTCCGCTCTGTTTCCACTGGGTCTGCCAAACTTGAGAGAAGCGGAAACAAAGTGGAACCATGTTTCCGCTCTGTTTCCACTCCGCAATACGTCGAAGCGCCGCTTAGACGTATTGCGTCTTAGCTCTCAATCGGAACGAGTCCTCACAGCCACCTCGGTGTAACTGAAGGGCCCAAAGTGGCGGCGTGCGAGGCTCGTTCCTACTGCATCCTCCCAAACTCTCGGGCGGCGTCCTTTACCACCGACGCCAGGTCATCCTGCTCAATGGGAAACCCCCACTCGAAGCGATCCACCCAGAGTCCATCGGACCGGGCCGGGCCGCCACACTCGCGCACTTCGCCTAGACGCCCTCGACGCGCTTCCTCGAACAGCTCTCCCAGTTGATGACCACGAATGCGAAGCTGGCCGAATGGATAGTGAAGGGTCAGCAGGCGCTCATCGTCGCTGAGCTCAACAAATGACAGCAGAGAATCCACCAGCAGGCGGCGGTCCCCGTTGAGAGAAACAAAGAGAGGACCTAATTGAGATGCCTCGCGCTTCAGGTAACACGCCACCTGGTCACGGGGCAGATTCAATGGGCTGACGTAAGACATGGGTTGCTCCTTTCAAGGTTCAAGAGTGGGTTCAAGGCCAAAGCGCCTGGGAGTGAGAGCGGGCTCGTTGAGATCCTGCTTAAGCGAATGGCGAAAACCCTCCCGCAGCCGAGAGATCCAAGTCAGGCGGTTTTCCTTCACGAATTCCCAGAGACGGCGAGGTTTGAACTCAGGTTTATCTGAGAGAGGCGGTTCGAAGCGGCTGAGAGGTGGTGCCAGGTCCAAAGCAGCGGTGCGATCTCCCGAGCGAGGCAGCCGTTTGAGGAAGTGCGTCAGATCGGGAACAAAGACGCTGCAGCGCTCACGGCCGCGCGAACAAGCGACATAGGCCGCCTTGGCATCCACTTCCTCGGCGGCCAGGATCACGGACGTGTGCGTGCGCCCCTGGGACTTGTGGCTGGTGACGACATAGCCATGGCAGAAGTGACGAAACTGGGGTCCGATGACGGCTCCTTCACGAGTGTGAATCGTGCCATCGGCGTCGAGCCTGGAAACCGTAACGACATCACCGTTGGTCAAGCCCATGCGGCGATCATTGCGTCGAATGAGAAGCCGGTCGCCTACGGCAACTTCGATACTTCTTGGTTCGGCCACGTCGATCCTGGCCGCGTGCCAGCGGGGCTCAAACGGTTTGTTGCTCCCCTGGAAATAGACCCGGTCGCCTTCTACTCTCTCAACCACCATGCTTTGGCCCCGGGACATGCCTGCCGTTTTGCGGTTGAACGTAACGACAAAGCCAGGGCGGTAGTTGCTGGGGTCACTCATCTGCTGGCGAGTCCATTGAAGCGAGTGGTGGGCGATAATCTCCTGGCCTTCGGTCAGAATACCGGCTTGCTTGAGGCGGCTGCGGATGGCATCGGTAAATCGATGGTTCTCAGCCCAGGTGGGAGAAACGGCAAGAGTCTTGTCCAGCCGGGTGCCGCCTTCGGTCTCGCGCACAAAGGCCTCCGCAGCGGCTTCCAGGTAGGCGCCCTTGGCTTCCTTTACCCAACCGAGACGCTGCAGCCGCTCCATGCCATCGATGGTCCTGCCAGCGGCCATCTCACGAATGGCCCGGTTGTATTCCTGGACCACCTGGCGGCGAATGTCGCGAAGCTCGGCCACCCGCATGCGAGAGTGCGATTCCAGGATGCGCAGGAAGTCTCCGGCTTCGACGGAGACATGCTGGCGGGTGTCTCCGACAAAGAGAACGCGGGCGCCGGTCTTCTCAGCTACGCGAAGGAGGCTGGCTCCCAGCGCGTTCGACTGCAGACCGGCCTCATCGACAATCAGCACCGCATTGCGGAGCCGCTCGACTTCGTTACTGACCCGGTTGATCAGGAAGTCGCTGACAGTAGTGGCAGTTCCGAATCCGTCACCTTTGAGGACCTTGGCTGCCGAGGCGGTTGGAGCGAGGTAGTAGACGGGCTGTCCCGAGATTTCCAGGGAACGGGAGATTTCGCGCAGGCTGGTGGTCTTGCCGGCGCCGGCGAGACCACGGATTCCGCACACCTGATCGGTACAGGCAAGTGTCTGAAGCACGACCCGGCGCTGCTCGTCAGACTGAAACTGGAAGGCAATCCCTTCGACCGGACCGAGGGCCTGCCTGTTATTCTGAGTGCCATTGACAAAGCCAACGGCCCAGCGTTCTAGCGCCAGGCCTTCAGGGGTCGTGAAAGGCTGGTTGAGAGGCTCCACAGACTTGGCGCCCACGGCGACAAAGCCGTTGCCTTCCCTTCCAAGAGTGCTCTGAAGCTGGTGATGATCTGCAGCCCCAAGGCTTTGATTCAAGGCCTCAGCCAGGACCGCGTGGGCAGGCAGGACAGACTGTCGCTCGAACAGATGTTTTCTGGCGGCGGTCAGGGCTTTCTCTGAAGCGACCAAGGCCGGTTCGAAGTCGGGCCGGGACAGAGCTTCATCCCGCAAACGCTCCAGGACGCGAAGCTCCTGCGGACTCAGTTGTGCTCGCTGAAGGGCCCGGACTTCAGGCGTGGTGATCTCCCTGAGCTTCTCTCCCCGCGTTTCGCGGGCCAGCTCGGCGATCTCGTCTGCTTTGGGCTGGCGGCCACGCTCGGCCACGAATTGCTCGATGGCGGCTTCCACTTGCGGTCCGACGTTTGGAGAAGCGCTGGCGTATCTCTGTCCGAGACACCCTTGATCTCGAAGCCTTCTACCAGGCCTTTCTCATTGCGGATGGACTCGATGTCATAGCCCAGGCGCCGGCATTCGCGGGCCAGCTCGTTTTGATAGACCTTGCCGCAGTAGCGGATGGCCTTGAAGATGTCATGGGTCTCCAGGGCCAGCCAGCGCTTCCCATCCCAGGTAGCATTGGCCACGACGAAGTGGGTGTGCAGCTGAGGATCGAGCTCGCGCGAGGCATCGTGGCGAAAAGCTGCCGCACAGATGTTCCCCGTCGTCTCCCGGCGCTTGCGGTGTCCCTGTCCAGACTGGATTGCAGCAAATCGCTCCAACTCGCCCAGAGCAAGGCGGCTGGCTCGATCATGAGCTTCGTAAAGCCGCTGGTCGCCGAGCGTCACGGCCATGATGGAGACGGATTTCTGGGCCGAGCATTGAAAGTCGTAAAACCGGATGGAGTTCCCAACGTTGCGGGGAGTGAGTTGGCCCGAGCCATCGGGATGCTGGTTGAGCCGCAATGATTCGAAGGCACTATCATTCTTGTCGATGGCTTGGCCTGCGATACCAAGGAGTTCAGCGCCCTTCCCAACCCAAGTGCCCATGACGTGTTCGCCTTCGCAGTAGTAGTCGTTAGCGGTCAGATGAGTGCCCAGATAAGTGCTGCCGTTGCGGATTTTCTTGCAAGTGAACATGAGGTTCAGCGTTTCGTTCTTGTCCTTTTGATCTCAATACGTCAGCCGCGAGGAGCGGACCACACGGTGCGCGCCGATGCCCGCTGGCATCCGCGCTGAGAGAGAGTTGGGACTATGGTGGTCAGCCGGATCCTTCGCTCAGAAGAAATGGCAAGACTTCTGACGGTTTCGTTTGATCGCCATGTCCAAATACTCGCGTGAGGCGTCGATTCCGATGACGTGACAACCATCCTTTCTGCCTTCTACACCGACCGTGCCGCTGCCGATGAACGGATCGAGGACAACGCAGGGCGATACTTCCTGCGAGTGACACGGACAGGCGGGCTTCCAGCCGATGGTGATTGGAGCGGGAAAGGGATGGTCGTGCTCGCGACCGGCAGCTCGGGCTGCAGCAATGTTTTCGATGAGCCGGCGTCCGGAGGATTGCGGATCGGTTCTGAGACCACTTGGCCTTGCTGTTACGGTTGACGCCCAACTGTTTCAGTTCAGGATTGGGTTGCCAGTCGCCATGGCGTTGCCGCTCGAGGATTCGCCGGTAAGGAGCACCACAGCGGGCGCAGCATCCTTTTTCACTGGTGCCGGCGAGAATGGGGGTTCGAACCAGTTCCTCAGGAAAGGTGGCGAAGTGTTCCTCAAAGTAAGGCTGGGTGGGGATGATCCAGACCGAACGCTTGTTGCGGAGGCTCACCAGTTCTGCGACTGAGGCTGAAAAAGACTGATTTTGCCGTGGACTCTTGGACTGATGATTTGAATCAGGGTCGAGACTCTTGGCCTTAGGGTTGACGCCGTTGCCACGACTGTGGGCTGTACCAGCGACGCGTTCCATCACGGCGACATGGTCGTAGAAGTAACGCTTTCTCTTGGTAAGCAGAAAGAGATAGTCGTGCGCTTTGCTAGGGCCGATCGGTCACCGATTCGGGCATCGCGTTGGGCTTGGCCCAGACGATATCGGATCGCAAATACCAGCCATCGGCTTGGAGCGCAAAGGCGGTTCGCCAGGGGATGCCGACGAGATCTTTGGGTTTCAACTCTGAGGGCTGTGGAGGTCTTCTTTGTTTGACAGTGAGACTACCGGTGTTGCTTTCTTGCTTTGGGCTGACGGTGGAACCGTGATTCTCACGTCCGCCACTCGTATAGCTATCACCCAGGTTAAGCCAGAGCGTTCCGTCTCTTCTGAGAACGTGCCGCACTTCCCGGAAAACCAGGACCAGGTGCTGGATAAAGAGATCGACTGTGGGCTCCAGGCCAAGGGAGCCGAGCCAGGCGTTACAGCCGGCTACAAAAGTCACCACCAGAACGATCTTTGACAGCGGCCTGGGCCTGAACGACAGAACGGCCTCCTTGGAGCAAGACGCCGTTTCCATGAGGCCCGCCTTTGTGAATGCGTGGGCTGGCGGTCCACTGATGGTCGCAGGCAGTGTTTCCTCCCCACACAAACGGCTCCAGACGATAATCACGCAATCCCCAGTAAGGCGGAGAAGTCACGACAGCATGGACAGACTCTGCGGGCAATGTCTTCAGCACCGTTAGGCAGTTGCCGTGGTAGAGAGTCATGTTCCGGGAAACGAAATAAGGTGTCATGTCAGGTACTGTGCAAGGTCAGAGGCATCGGGAACAAGCAGCCATCTGCCGTAACGGTGCAGAGGCCTCTGTGAGGTGCAGCAGCAACAGCAGGATCGGGAGCTGACACGGATGAGTGCGAAGCACTGAGATCCGCCGTGTCAACAATCAGATCGTGTCCTTGGAATCGGATGAGTGCACAGGTCTCCATTTGAGCGATGAGTGTGACTTTCAAACCAAAGTACTGGACAGTTGAGGCGGTACTAATCATGGCAAAGCCCTCCATCAACGGTGCACTGGGCACCGAGGGAACGTCGCCGCGCCAGCTCGGCAAGAGCTTTGTTAACGGTTCTGGCAGCGTAATCGCTCGGATTGTGTTTGTCCTGCCGTTGCTGCTCCAGCCTGGCCTGGACCGCGGCTGGATCCTGTCCGCGGCTCAAATCGCGCATCACGCGAGCCCAGTCGATTTCAGACTGGGAAAGTCGGCCGTTCGACGGTCGACGGCTGGTGGCGGGCCTGGATGCCGTCGCATTGGCTGGCTCGGGAAGCAAGTCGAGCTGGAGTCTAAAGTGGGACGGCTTGAAGGTCTGATCCGAGAGCTTCTCCGCAGTGACCTGGTTCGGTGGGTCGTATTTTTTGTTGTAGAAATCGGGAATACGCAGGACCCGTGCCGCGTCGACAACTGCCAGGTCGGCGCCGAACTCCGCCGCCATGGTCCGCTGGAGACGTTCGGCCTGTTCCAGCGTGAACTCCTCAACTTTCCAGAGCGTCTGGAACTTAGCCGGCGAGGTGTTGATGACGTAGTTCGGTTGGGGAATTCTGCCATCGCCTAAGATCTTAGCAAGGACGGCCGGTCCATCCTGATCGATGTCCAGGTAAACGTGACGAATGGTCTCGACTTGCGTACGGGTCCTGCCGGTGGCCTCTGGCTGCAGGGCATTGACTGAGAGATAGACACTGCCTCCATTCACGTTCTGGAATCTGAGCCACTGTTGGAAGTCAGGGGAAGCAATGGCTCGGGCACTATCGAGGCGCTGAATAACTGTCCCGGTCAGGTGGTTCTTGATCACCACTGCCAAGCGATCGTCGGGATCATAATTCTGTTTGATGTAATCCCAGGATGTAACGGTGTTCATGGGAATGCGGAACCCTCCAGGAGACGTGTATAGGCGCCAACGGCGCCGGGACCACAGGGGCGCTACGCTGAGAGAGAAAGGTCGTGCGGCCTCAGGCGCGGCCGGCTTCCCGGAGCCGGCCGCGTCTTCCTTGCCAATGAGCCGAGCGGCGCTGCGGAGCTTTGTTAGAGGCTATGGTCGAGTTTCGAACCGGATACTTTGAGTTCCGGTTCTGACAACGCCTTTTTCGAGTTGACGAGGCCTTGGGCTTGGGCCGCTACTTCGGGTTTGCTGTGATACCACTGCTTGGCCTCCGGATCCCAGCGGAGACCGAGTTCCTTGAGCTCGTTCGTGAGCTCGCGCGGTGCGTCCGTCACGTAGTGCTTCTGGTTGGCCTCATTGACGAGCTCTTGAGCTTTGGCAGCGGCTTGGGGATTGGTGTGATACCACTGACTGCGCTGCGGGTCCCACTCGGCTCCGAGTTCCTTCAGTGTTTCCTTCTGGCTGAAGGCAGAGCCTTCGATGTAGTACCTTTTGGGGCCCTGCTCGATGATGGCCTGTGCTTCGGCAGCCTTGAGGCGGTCGGTGTGATACCACTTCTTGCTGTCGGGATCCCACTGGGCACCCAGCTCCTTCAACTGTTCTTTGACCGCAAAGACCTGGCCGGAGTCCCCTTCGAGAAAGTACTTATGGTGAGCGGAGTCAACAGAGGCTTGCGCCTGACGAGCGATGTCGGGATCGTTGTGATACCAGCGACTCGATCCCGGATCCCAGCGGGCACCCAGTTCCTTCAGCTTCTCCCGGTCTGAGAATTCGGCTCCTTCGATGTAGTGTTTCTGGGGTTCAGGCGGAACGAGTTGCTGAGCCTCTCGGGCGGATGCCCGTTTGCTGTGCCACCACTGATTAGCCTCCGGGTCCCACTGGAAACCACGGGACTTCAGTTCCTCGCGGATGGGGTAGGTGTTGCCTTCCAGGTAGTAGCGTTTAGGTTCCTTGTCCATAAGACCTCCTAAAATGTAATGAGAGACGTTGGTTGATAAGCCTGCTGTGAACAGGAGTGCGTTTTAGCGTTCTTCAATCAGCCATAGGTAGTCGGGATCCTTGCCTATGGCCAGATCGCGACCGGCGCCGAGAGTGACTGGGGCGATCAGGAAGTACTCGACACGCTGCGGGAGCTGGCCGCTATCGGAGCAAGCCGGCAGCGCTTCGGCATAGCCGAGGTAGAGAGGCTCGCTATCCTGGGTGCACCAGACAGCCTTACCCAGCGAGAGGGTAACGCTGGTTTCTGTCCCGGCTTCGTTGTCAGACAGTTGGCCTTGCAGGGCGCCGGAAGCAACGAGGCTGGCGACGGCGGCAATGTCCGCACTTGAGAGGAAGAGGCGGAGTCCGTCAGGGAATGCTTCCACGCGCGCAATGGAAAAAGGAGGAGCGGGGCTGCCCTCCTCGATCATCTCCTCGATAACATAGTCCGCAGCCCGGATCGGAGCGGTTGAGAGAAGGAAGACGATGAAAAGGGAAAGCAACCGCTTCATGACACACCTCCAGGTGACTTAGGGTCGATGATCGATTGCGTTGACGCCAGTCGCGTCGTTGAGTCGAGGTTGCGGAGCCGCGCTGGTGTTGAGCCAGCGAGCGACATGAGCCTGCATTGCCTCGGGCGTTGAGACTTCTGTGGGTTCGACAAACCAGATGCTGTCGCCACTACAGACCGCGATGCCGTTACCGTCTTCGCAGGGAAGGGCGGCGAGGCGGTGGGCGCTGGCGCGCTGGATCGCAGCGGCTATGCCGTAGACCTCTTGCTTGCTGGGAGGGCGATTGCGTGGTTCCATGGCTTTCCTCCGGGTGTTGCTTTAGAGCTCGTGATCGATCTGTTTGAGCGTTTGCTGGACTACTGCACCGACCGGCACGCGGGCGTAATCTTCTTTGGCAAGAGCGACGGCCGGTTTACGAAGCTCGGGTTCCTGGATCGCAGAGTTGGTGACATGGAGCTCTTGCCGGCCGCGGCCAGGACCTTGCAAGTCGCCATTGCCACGTTCCACGGTGGTGTTCTGTTCAGTCTTTTCCAGTGGCGCCGGGCTCTCGCTTCCAACAGTAGCCAGGTCGAGTCCTTTGCCCGTGAGTGCTCGGCTGAGAGCGTCATAGGCCAGCTCGGCAGCCTTCACGTTCTGGTGGTATTGCCGGTAGGAGGCGGCCGCATTGAGCGCTTGTCCTTCAGCCGCGCGAGTGAATTTGTCGCGCTGCTCCAGGGCCTCCTTGAAAACTTTCTGCTCGGTGGGCGTGAGAGTGCGGTTGGAAGATTCCTTTTCAAGGTGGGTGATGGCTTTCTGAATCTCAACAACCTCACGGGTGGCTGCCTGGACTTTCTGGTGAGCTTCGTGTGAGTCTTCCAGATGCTGCTCAGCTCGCTCTAAAGCACGTTGGGCCTGGTGGAGGTTGGGGAGTGGAGAGGGCGGTTCGGCCTTACCGATTTCGAGGCTCTTGAGTTTGGTCTCATAAGCGGTGATAACGGTAGTCAGCCCGCGGCTGGTGGCATTCTCCAGGCGGGCCCGGTCCTGGTAGCCCTGTGACAGATCGTGCTTGCCCAGCTCCTGGTAGCGGAACTGGAGGAGTTCGTGGGCACCGGCGTTGTCCTGGTGGACGGCGAGTTCCATTCTTGCCCTGGCAAGTCCCTTTTCGATGAGACTGGTCTCGGTCGATGGTTTCACCTTGGTGGCTAGTTCGTGGAGCGCGGTGCGGGCCTTCCCTTCATAGTCACGGATGATGGTTTCATAGGCCGGCTCTTTAGTGGCTTTGTCATGGGCGAGGCCGACCAGCTGGTTGTGGACGGCCTTGAGGGCGGAGACCCGGACTAAGCCTTCGAAGTATTTGCGGGCGTAGGGATCCTGGGTCCGGTCGAGCACTTCCTGCCAATGGCGAGCGGCTCGGGCAGCCGCTTGCTCTTTCTCGACGCTTTCGAGCAGCTGCTCGGCATGGTTCGCGTGGTCTAGGCCGAGCTTCTCCTGTACGCTGCCAATGAGGTTCTCGGCTGGAGAGCGGCTGTCTTTGATCACGGCTCGAGCCACAGCTTCTTGTTCGATGGTGGTCGTCTCTTCCTTGCGGCGTTCCATGGGTTAACCTCCTTGCAGTCAGGCCCAGAAGTCTGGGAGTTGATAGTCAGGAATCATCTTGAGATCGCCGAGCCAGGATGGCGCGTCTTGGACGACGAACTGCCCGTGGGCTTTGCGGTGGCTGTCGTAGTGGGAGAACTCGAAGCGGTAGAGGGTCGTGAGCTTGTAAGGCGGGAACTCGACCGAGCGTTCATAGTCGAGACCCTGGATTTCGGCGATCTCAATCACTTTTCGGGAGTGGTCCGGCAGCTGGTTGACCTGGACCACGATTTGGATGGCGCGGGAAACCATCTCCTTGACGGCCCTGGCGGGCACGTCCAGGCCGGATTGCAGAATGAGGCTTTCCAAGGCCAGCAGGGCGTCGTAAGCGGAGTTGGCGTGGATGGTGCCGGCGCCGTAGTGCCCGGTGTTAAACGCTCGGACTAAATCCAACGCTTCGGCGCCGCGAACTTCGCCCACGATAATCCAGCGCGGATTCATCCGCAGGCTGGTGCGGACCAGATCGCGCAGGGTGACATCGCGGTCCTCTGGATCCAGCGCCCGCTTTGTTTCCAGGGCCACCCAGAGCTCATTAGAGAGCGCGATCTCACGGGCATCTTCCACGGTCACGACAATGTCTGCGTCCCGGATGAAGGAACAGAGGCAGTTGAGCAGAGTGGTCTTGCCGGAGCCGGTTCCCCCGGCAATGAGTGTGTTTTTCCCGAGGCGTACGATGGCCTCGAGCATTGAAACCCCAGCCGAGTCGATCGAGCCAAAGTCCGACCAGATTCGGTCCAGGTGAAGTGGTCGAGGGGGAACTTGCGGATGGCGATGCAGGCGCCACGGTTATAGCAGGGATCGATGATCACGTTCACGCGCGACTTGTCCGGAAGCCTCGCGTCGAGGATGGGCTCGCGGTGATCCAGCCTCCGGTTCATCTGCCGGCCGATGGTCTTGGCGGCTGTCATCAGGTCCTCGTCGGAGAGCCAGAAGACAGGGACGCGCTCAAAGCCACTGCGGCGCCCACGGACGTAGACCTGCTGGCTGCCGTAGACCATGATGTCGGTGACATGAGGGTCGTCCAGCAGCGCAGCAATCGGACTGAGTGAGACCTTCAGCAGCTCGTTATCGAGGGCGGTTGCGTTCGGCGGCATTAGCATGGGTTCTGTTTGGAAGTCTCTGTCTGATTGACTCGGATAACAGCCTCGTGGATTCGCCGGCCCCTTACATGTTCGCGGCGACGGATATTTTCCAAACCGCGCTTCGCAGCCAGCGCCAGGTTGCCCGCCTGGACAGTGGCCGTCTGCTCGGCATGTGAGGCTGGCAACTCCGGAAAACGAACATAGACGAAGAAGTTCCTCATTTCTTCCTCCCTACCTGAACATTGAATCGCGGCGGCAGCGCGGCCGGAGTGCTGACCGGCTGTTCGCTCTAGAGATGATCTGAGCCGCGAGCATTTCGGCTGAAAGGCGAATGGCTGCCGCCAGGCCGCGCGGATGGCCGGCGCCGTAGCGAATGAAGAAGGACTTTTTCAAAACACTGTTTCTGAGATAGGCCTCCACCATGACGCCCGGGTAGCGTATTCGGGGTCTCTTGCCGCTCGACACCGACGATCGAGACGCCAATCTGGTGGGGTGCTCTGGGGTTGATGACCAGGCCCTGAGCCTGGAGGGCTTGCTCCAAGGCAATCCGGTAAGCGTTCTGGCAGCAGGCGCCGCGGGAGAAATCCTTTAGAACCTCAATCTGGACTTGGTTCCCCGCCAGGAGAAAACCTTCGTCGTACTCATAGCCGAAATAGGCATTGCCCTGCAGCTTGCGGTAAATCCGCTCAGTGAAGAATCGATGGAGACTCTTGGGTTCCAGATAGACATCGGGAGAATCAGTCAAAAACGACTTGCGAGCCCCAAGCCGCCGCAGCTCGGCCAGAGCCTGGCGCGGGTCGATGCCGGTCGGATTCCGACACCGGTGGGGTGACGCTCAGAAGGGCGCGCCAGCAAGAGGCTGGCGAAGCAGCTCAGGGCCAGCGATGGCGCGCCAGTGCCCACTGGATGGCGCCTGGCGCACGCGCTGAGAGAGAGTTCATTGGGTCGCATAGCTGCGTTCCTTGATCCTGGCGTAGGGCGAGATGAATACATCATCCGCCAGGTAAATCTTCATCTTGTGCCCCTGGTGCACGGTGATGGTCGGCACGATGGAAGCGTATTGCGACATGATCGTGTCCAGGATGCGCTCGAAGTTCCGGGAAGTACGGTCAATGACGATTGAGGTCGGGGAGAAGATCTCGCTGTGGCGCTGGGCGGCGCCGGCCAAGCCATCGAGGACACCGAAAAAGATGGCGGTCCCGAATTGCAGGAACCAGTGGCGATTGACGTTGGAAACAGCACCCAGCGCGCCGGTTTCATCGAGCGCCTTGAGCGCTTTCTGGCTGCCCGGAAACTCCACGGCGGGGCCGTTGGGCAGGATGATGCGATGAAAACTGATGAAGAGCCGATGGGCACCTTTGTAATTGACGACCTGGGACGAGCCTACAATGCGGGAGTTGGCTGGAAAGACCACGTAGCGGCCGCCCGCGTCGAACACATCCTTGCTGATCTGGCAGATCACGGGTGAAGGCTCAGTGTCAGCAACGAGGCGATTAACCAGCACGGCATCCAGCAGCTCGCCTTCGTAGAGGGTCACCGGGGGGAGGTCGGTGTAAAGGATGTGGGTCTTTTCGTCCTTCTGCTCCTGGGACTTCTGAGCCACTTCTGAACGTGCCAGTCTGGACGTTGCAGGGACTTCTTTACTCTGGCCTTCAATTTTCTCCGGAGCCGCCAGCACGTTTTCCTTCTTCTCAACGTACTTGGCCCCGCCAAAACTGCGGCTATAGACGAACATGGGCTGGGGCGTGCCTTGTGGAACCTCGTTCGAGGAATTTGCGCCGCCCCCACTCTGCGGTCGAGACCTGGGGGACTCGTAAGGGAGAGTCGCCGGCTCAGCGGCCTGCCGAGGGTCCCGGATGACGCCGGCAATGGCCTCCTCTTCTGCGCGGGTTTGCTTGGGATCTGTGGTGTGGACCGGGAACGCATCGTCCTTTTGGAGATCCTTCATCAGGTTGTTGAGCTGTAGCGTCGTGTCTTCGTCTTTGCGGACCAGGAAGCCGTCGTTGCGCAGCTGGGCGGCTTTGAGCTGCTCGTTTTCCTGCTGGCGGGCATCGTATTTCTGCTGCTCGAGGTCGTCGGCTGTCAGCCGGGGTTGTGGCGTTTGCGGCTTGGTCCCGCTGACAAGAGTAAAGAGAGCAAACAAGCCAAGGACCAGGAGTGCTCCACCGATGGTGGCTGCAAAGCAGCCAGGTGCGGCGCTTGCCTTTCGTTGCGGCCGCCGGCTTCTCTTCGACGATGTCTGTGTTCGGTTCCACGGGTTCCATGCAGATCTCCAGTCCCGTCAGCGGGCACGAATCTCGCTGACCTCGTTGCCGAGTTTCAGAAAGAAGCGCTTGCTGTCGTTACGTGTCAGCACGCGGTGCACGGTGTAGTACTCGCCTTCGTCCGTGAACTTGACGGGCTCGAGCTTTTTCGGATCGTTCTTCTCTCCGAGGTAAACCATGGGCCGGTCTTGGGATTTGGCGAGGTGAATGTAAGTGAAGATGCGGTCGTCGGAGACTTTAGTGATCTTGAAGCGCTCGTCCTTGATGTCGTAATTGCTGTTCAGTGAGAACAGCATCTGTTCCTTCACCTGTTTGGCGTTTTGGTCCAAGGCGGATTGCAACTGCGCTTGGCTGGCTTCCACCCGCTCCTTGACCAGCTTTTGCGCCTCGCTTCGGACCCGATCTTTGAAAAATTGGAGATTGCTGGACTGGATGATGACCAACTGGTCGATGGATGTCGCTGCGGCTCAGAGGACAGGTGAAAGACAAAGAGCTTCTCATTGTCGGTGAAGATTGAAACCGAAGTGCTCTTGTTGGGGACGAGCGGGGTGACAATGCCGATCGTGCCGTTGGACTCGGCATGGAACCCCTTCGGGTCGGTGACCACAAAATCGTTAATCTTCAGGCCTTCCGGGAGACGAAAGGTGGTGCCTACGCCTACGGCTGTGACGACTTTATAGACGCGAGTGGCATTCTCTCCGTCGAAGTCGCAAGTGAGCGTGCGTGGCTGGCCGGCCGAGAGCAGTTGGGTCGAGAGCAAAACAACGAAAAGAAGCTGAAAGTTGCGAATCATTGTCCCTCCTTGAATTGGCTTTGGCGGTACTCAAGCACAATCAAGCCGTGGGGATTGCGCTGGGAACGCTTGATGGGCTTGATGAGCAGGACCGTTTGGTACAGGCCCTCTTCCAGGAGCTCGGTAGTTTGGGAAAGTGCCTTCGTTTGGAAGTACACCTGGACCTTGAGAACCGGCTGAGTCTCGGTGATCAGGACACTCCGGATTTCGACGACACCCTGGGCATTGCGGGCCATTAACTCGGAGCGATGGGCCAGATTGACGGCCTCTTTGACCTGGACCAGGGCTTCTGGAGTCGCCCATTTGACGACAGACTCCAGGTTGGTCTTGACGGTAAAGCGGTTGTAGGTGAAGAGCTCACCGAGAAAATCCTCGCAGAACTTACGGATCTCGATCGGAGCGCGCTGCTCGCCAGCCGCGTCAATCACACTGAAATCCACCGCCAGGGCATCACCCGTGGCCTGATTGATGACAATCGGCACGACCCGCTCGGTGCGGCCCTCGACAATCTTGACGGCTAGGGCGCCACCCAGGAGCAGTGCCGTCAGAAACAGCACCAGAACGATCAGCTTCAGCCAAGTGTTGACGAAGGCCAGGTTGCCGCTCGAACGGATGAAATCGTCGGTTGCGTGAGACACGTTCTCTCCATTACTTGCCTAGTGCGGCGCGGGCTGTGGAACTGACTTTGCCGCCCACGGTCTGGGCTGCGCTCGCCCCTGCGCGTGCCGCGGCCCCAGTTGCAGCCCCGGTTGCACGGACCAGAGCGCCTCCGGAAATCAGGTTGGCGCTAATGCCGGCAATGCCGAGCGCCGTAGAGCCAGCGCCCGAGCCGGCCGCTCCGCCGATGAGGGCATTGACCACTTTGTTCGTTGAAAGGACCACACCCACGGCCAGGATGGGCCCGATGAACTGGGTGACGACTTGAGGCACCGAGGGTAATCCAAACGGTGCGGGAATCGCGGCCCCCGCAATGGAGGCGGCCATTCTCAAGGCAGCTCCGTAGAGGGGGATCAGCAGAATGTAGGACAGAACAGCTGCCAGCCAGCGTTGACTGTGGCCGCGGAAGTCGCGGTCGAAGGCCAAGGCGAAAAAGACCGGCCCGAGGACGAGATTCAGAGCGAGGATGGTGATCGAGCCAGCAATATTGAGAAAGATGAGGGCATAACAGAGAAAGAAGATGAGGACACCCAGCATACTCAGGACTGCCCCCAAGCTGAGGTTATACATGGTGCCGAGAACGGTTGCGACAAGGCCCTGGCTGTTTTCCGCAGCCTGAGTGGAGGTCTGCATATAAGCCATACCGCCGGCCATCTGGTCGAAGACCTGGTTGAGGTCCGGGAAGAAAGTGACGGCGAGGAGTTGGACCATGCGGAAAAGGCTGGAAGACATCTGAGGCCAGATGCCGAACATGCCGGCGATGAAGAGATACTTGACCAGGATTCTGGGCAGTTCGGAGCGATTGCCCATGGCAACCTGCAATCCTTCCTGAAGAAACACCTTGAATAAGAGGAAGCCCCAAAGGATGGCACCCAAGGCGGTGTAGACGGCCACAAAATCGATGCCCCAAGCGCCGCGCAGACCGGACCAGAGGGTTTCCATAAGTTTGGATAAGCTGATCATCGCTGCTGTCCTCCTTGAACCTTTCCTTAGCGGTTGCGAGTCAGTTCGAGCAGTTGGTCAAGATTGCGGAGGTCGCCGGGTTGGGCCTGGATCTCGAGCTGCTTCATCTTCATGATGAGATTGCGGGCTTCCTTCTGTTGCGTCAGCAGGCGCTGCTGCACAATCTTTTGTTCCGCCTGGATAGCAGCGACTTCGATCAAAATGGCGTTCGTCAGCGCAATCTGTTGGCTGAGCGCGATCTCGTTTCCTTCCGTGTCTTCACCCAGAACTAGCCCACCGTTACGCGCCTTGAAGCGCTGTAAGGCTTCGTGGTGAGCCACATCCTGTCCCTGCAGTTCCAGAAGGTGAGCTTCCTCCTGCTTCAACTGCTCAATCTGTTGCTCGGAGAGTTGAATCAGATTGTCGGCGTAGGTCTTGTACTCGGGCGAGCGCGCGTAGAAAGGATTGGTGGTAAGCGATAGCACTTGGGTGTCAAAGGCTGCCTGGTCAAAGGTCTTCCAGATTCCGATGAGGTGATCTCGCAGACGTGCCCAGTCCGAAGGGGTGAAGTCCAGCCAATCCCCCGAAGAGAGCCGGCGGTAGATCTGGCGGAAGTTCTTGAAGTACTTCTCAAATTCGAGCTTGTACTTGTCGAACTCATCCTTGTAGGTGAGGAAGGTCTTATAGTGGGCCGCCGTTTGGATGAACTGCGAGGCGCGCTGGGCGAGCGCGGCCGTGTCGGTGAAAATAAAGGCATCGGCCCGCCCAGTCAGGCCAAACAGGAACAAAGCTGCCGTCATCACCAGTCTCTTCATAGTTGCCTCCGTTTCTATGGTGTGAGCTCAGACTGCAAGCGCCGCTTTTCGATCTCTCGCCTTGCAGCGTCCCGCTGTGCGGCTTTCTCCTGCGCCTCCGGATAGCGGGCCAGAACGACATCCTGCCATTGGCCAGCGACAAAAAGCCGAGTGCACGGGTGGTTGGAGGCCACAAGCTTCTCGTTGGCATGAGCTGTCACGTAACCTCCGTAGTCGTCTACGAAGACCCTCACGCCACTCTCCTCCCAGAGGTACTTCGGACCCGGCCTGCCTACCTCACGGCCAAACTCCCTGCCAACCGTGGCCAGTCGCTGGAACACGCCGCTATTTCTTGCTTCCTCGTACTGGGTGCGCTTGAGCTCGTTCAATTCTTCAAGGCTCATTCCCTCAGTTTCCATGACTTGCTCCTGCCTTTCTCAATGCGCCGCGCGCGCCGTCTGCTGAAAGCCCGCGCCCGTCGCTGTCGGCGCTAGGTGCTCGGACACTAGCCCGGCCAGGCGTTGCTCCAGATAAGGTTCCAGAATTTCCAACCGCTCTTTGGTCGTGCGGCACTGTCCGGTTAAGCGGACCAGGTCATTGACGGCATTCCCGACACTGCCGTGATGAAGTTGCGTCATCAGGCGCCGCATGTCTCTTTCTTCGCTCTGAGTGGTGGCCAGCCAATAGGTATGGGGATCGGTCACGGGCCGGAGGATGCGGCGCAAGCCTCCAGCCGACCAGTAGAGGACTTCATGCTTGGCTGGGTCCAGGCTCTTGTATTGCTCGATGTGGTAGTCGGTCATCTGGAGCTTGCGCAGAGAGGCCTCGACATCGGGCTGGCCGGCAAAATAGAAAGCTTGCTTGAGATTAGTAATGATGGCTCGTGACCAGGGCTGGTCGGGCCGGTCTAAGTCACCCAGGGATTGGGTGATGATGTCGAGCATGATGTTCCAGTGCCGGCCGGTTCGGACAATGAGGGAAATCCAGAATGCGAACGCCTCGTCGGTCAGATAACGGTGGGCCTCGTCCAGGACAAAGCGCTTTTCGACGCGCCGGAGGGATTCGTCGACCGTGCTCTGATAGACCTTGGAGAAGATGACGTAGACGATTGCGGTCATCAGCTCGGGCTCACCGTCGAGGTCCCGGAGATCGAAGTAGCAGTAACGCGCACTCTTCAAGCTATCCTGACCGGAGTTGAACATCTCGCCCCGGCGGCCAACGGTCCAGAGCTTGAAAGCACTGGCCAGCTCGAAGTTCTTGAACTCCATCTGCATGATGTTGGCCAGCAAGGTGAGCGGTGGAATGGGTGTGTGCTGCTGTTGGTTGCGGAGCAACATCCGGTAGCCATTAAAGAACTCGGTGAGGCCGTTGCGCAGGGCCATCTCGTTGGCCGGGGTGGTCAGGTCTCTGCCGGCCATCAGCTTCAGAAGTCCCATGCAGAACTCGAACTGCTCGTCGCTGACAGGTTGAGAAGGATCATCGATGGCGAACGGGTTGAAGTGGAAACTGGTCTGCGACTTCGAAACACGCATAATGGCGGTTTCGGACGGCATCTCTTCGCGCAGAAACTCAAACAAGTCGCCGTAGGAGTTGGAGAGATCCACTACCCAGAGCATGGGGTTCACAATGAGGTGAGAGAGAATGTCCTTGATGACAAAGAAACTCTTCCCGCCGCCGGTTGGGCCGCAGACCGCCCGGTGACGTGCCTTTTCGCGGGTGGTGAAGGGGTTGTAGGCGAAGACGCCGTGTAAACGGTCTTCGAGGTAATCCACCGGATCGGAATCGCCCCGATAGAGGATGTAGGCGCTGAGCAAGTCGCCGGCATTGCCGGAAGCAATCAGCGACCGCCGAAGATAGAAGCGATCATGCCCGGGAAGCGTGGAAAAGAAGGCTGGCCGGAGATTGCGTTTTTCCAGAATCCCGAAGCTGCCGATGTCCTTGAGCAACCCCATCACTTGAGTTTGGCGGGAGCGGAGCGTTTCCTTATCTTTCGCACGGACGAGGATCGAAAAATGCCACCAGAGAGGAAGCTCCTTCTCGTTCTCGATGCGGCTGCGGAAGCTTTTGATTTCCTCGACGTACTGCAGATTCTTGGGATCCACAGCGGACAGAGCTAATGCGATGGGCGTGTTAAAGTCCTGCTCCTTGTAAAGGCGTTGCTTGTTGCAGAATCCAATGGACTGCCGTAAGGCGAGCGGAAAAGAGAGTTCGTAAAACCGCCTGAGGTAGAGGGCGAGAGAACTAGGAGGCGGGTATTTGATGCCCACCACGGAACAGTATTCCTGATCGTTAATGAGGACGTGCTGCTCGGAGAAGACGTAGCGGCTGTGGGCGAGTTGAGCGTTCAAGGAAAGATCCGAACGATAGGCGGGCGGTTTTACGAAATTGATTAACTGATAGAGAGCACGGAAAGATTCCGTGCGGTCCAGGGCTTGGAATCCAAAGCGGGCGAAAGCATTGGAGAGCACCAGAAACCCTTCCTCAAGTTTTTGAGCGCCCATACCGAGCTGGTCCCGGTAAAACCGGAAGAGCTTGCCTTCCTGGACCAGCAGGTTCCAAGGTGGATCCTTTCTTTTGGGATTGAAGTAGCGGAGGCCGCAGAAAATGCGATTGCCAAAGCTGCGAGCGACGATGCCGTCCCAGAAGCGTTGCTTGTTGTCTTGCACGAATTGGATCAGTGGATGTGCATTGGGATTGCTTTTCAATGAAATGGGTTCGGGTGTGTCGCGGACCAGGAGATTCGAGAGCATGAAGCCGGCGCCTTCATCGGGAAGCTGCTCGAGCGCTGTGCGGGTGTAATAGCTGTACTGTTGCTTCTCCTCTTCGGAGAGTCCCTCGTAGTCAAGCCCGCCCAGCTCGAATAGGATCAGTAGCGCTCCATCCTTCATCAGGATCAGAGGCAATGTGTGATCGGGGAGGAAGTCAACATAGAGCAGGACGTTTTCGAGCTTTTGTTCGTAGTTATTGATGTTTCTGAGCAGGTCGCGGAACCTCATGCTTACGAACCTCGTGATCAAGCAGCTTCAACTGCTGAAGAGAAAGAGACTGGGAGTTGAATTCCCGTTTGAGAAAAGGGGTGGTGTTGGAATCGAGTGGATCTCGATTGTCAAACCAGAAGGACACTGCATAGAACCCGGCCGTGACCAAAACGGCAAAGACGATGATGGCGATCTTGAGCAAGGCCGATCCGCGGTTGACCAGTGCGAAGGCCACGGTCATGATCAGAAGACCGATACCCAGGGATGCAAACAACTTCAAATAGGTGACTCCCCAGATTCTAGGCACGTGCTGGATGTTCCGGAAAATCGGCGTCTCTTTCATCCGGCTAGGCGATGAACGTATTGGCCAAGAAGCCTAAGACGATGCCGACGATCGCGAAGATGAGCGCGGTCATCGAATCTGTGTCACCTTGGCTGAGTTTGTAAGCGGTGCGTCCGAGGCCCACGAGACCAACAAGACCCGCGACCAGCGTGCCGGATGCCACGCCAATGGTCCGGATGTCAGTGATGGCGCCCTGAAAGGCGGGAGCTACAGTGGTCTGGGCTTGCAGTGCCATTGGGACTAGAAGCAACGCAGTGGTAACGGAGGGACGCTTGCGGGCGATGAGTGTGAACGGTAAGGTTCGGTCTTTCATGACTTGAGTGTTTCTCCTTTCGTGGGTGATGTGGTGCGGCGGTCGCGCGCCGGAGCTAGTCCTCGGATTTGCGTTTCTTGATGAAGAGCGCCGCGATGACGAGGGCTGCCGCCAACAGAGCGGCGAAGAACCAGTACATGACTTGTTGGAAAGTCTCCATGTGCATCCTCCTTCCAGAATGTTCGGTGTCAGAGCGTCTGCCGGAGTTGGCAAGATGCGGCTAGGGGGCGGACCTGGCGTCAGCGTGCTCGCTGAGACCGTTGCCGGTGATCGCCAGGGTTAGTTGTCTTTTTTTGCCCCTCACTAAGTAAAGAGGGCCGCAAAAGGAAAAATGTTAATGGGAAAAATGGGGTGCGTTTATGTCGCTTCCGCTCGGATGGGAGGAGCTCACAGCGAGTGGTAGACTGTGGGCCACATGCGATGAAAATCGGGTAAGTACTGGTTGCAAAAAACCATTAGGCAGCCGTTTGACAAGAGTCCCACTCTTACGTGCATCTTCACCGTAGAGTCAACTGGCAAAAATTCAATTGACGCGGATGAAGCGACTGTCCTGCCGATGTCATAGTTGTTCCTCTCTCCTATTAAGTGCTCCGTGTCTAGACAGAACTTCAGAAGTTGTTTGAGGTTTCGATTCTTCGGCAGATAGGAAAAGGACGATTAGTTATCCAACGCGGAAAACATCGACAGCGGTATTCAATGAATGGAATGTGACGGCCAACAGACAGGCTTCGTAAACCAAAGGTTGGAGGTGTCCTTGCAATATGGCACAGCTTCACTATCGCCGGGAATCCTTCGAGAGCATTGACACCGCTCTTTTGTGGTCTGATAGCCTTTGACGCATGGGCAGGGAAAAGACACATGAACACGCTCGGCGTCTTCTCGTGCGTTTGCGAGTTCCATCTATGGACAAGATGGTGGTTCAGGTCGAGCTCGGGCGAGACTACCTACAGCGCTGTTTGAAGCTGATGTTGATCTGCGGAAAGATCAAACAGACCATGCAGGGCGTAGGGCGGGTAACGATTCAGAATCATCATGGCAGCTACATTTGGATCTTCAATCCGACGTCAATTCATCGCCTGGTCTCTTTGTCTCGCGCCAAGGACTGGGAAGACTTCAAGAGTCTATGGGTACCAGAAGATTTCCGAATCGAAGGATGCCGAGTTCTTGCCGGGATGCGTGGCAGCTGCACATTGATCGAGGATGATGGTTTCTGGTTCGAAGGTACCGACGGATCTCACCTGTTTGTATCAGTGCGTCTGGGACGAGAATGGCTTAAGCGGGAGGTTGGACAGGTAGCTAAGCCTTTCGTGGGTGAAACTCGATTTTCTCCTGCCGTTCGTAATCGCGATTCTTAACCTTTTGCCAGTGCCAGGTCACTGCCGGCCCCTCGACGTATGGGCTTTGACGATCCTTCGCTACCCGTTCCTTCTAAGCCTAGAGCCAGCGCGCCGGCGAACATCGCCAAGCCTTCGCGTTCGATGTGCTCGACGTAAAGCAACCGCGGGCTGCAGCCCTTCAACACTTTTTCCAGGGTCCTTTTCCTCTTCCAAAGCGGTTCGGTTCGAAGATCGACATCGCCAAGCCTCAGCAGGTCGAACACGTAGTAAACCAAAGTTCCTTTCTGAGGTCCTCGGTTCACCAGCCACTCAAACCGCGGATGTCCTGTGTCGTCCAAGGCCACAATCTCGCCGTCGAAGACCGCCTCGGTCTTCAGCGCAGCAAGCGCTTCGACGATCGGAGGAAATCTCTTTTTGAAATCATTGTGCCTGCGTGAGTAGAGCCGAACGCCGTCCTCCCCATCCGTCTCAGCGATCGCCCGGAAACCATCCCACTTCAGCTCAAACAGCCATCCGTCCCGGTCGAACGGATCGCCGACAAGCCGCGCCACCATCGGTGTGATCATTGGGTTTTTAGGAATTTGGGAGATGCCCTGCAATGCGGTCAGGCTATCACATTAAGGGATGGCATTCAGCTGGGCCCGTTTCGTGGTAGCTTTGTCCTATGTGTGGACGCTACCGGTTAACGCGACGCCGAATGCTGGAGATCGAGCAGTACTATGGGATTGACGAAGTCGAAGATCTGGAAACCTGGCAGCGGGAATACAACATTCCGCCACGCGAAATGGCGCCCGTTGTCTTGGAAGCTCAGGGACGCCGCCGCTTGACTGCGGGTCTTTGGAGTCTGATGGGGCCTTGGGCCGACAGTCTAGAACATGCGAATCAGGCTTCTACGTTCAACGCCAAGGCAGAGACACTGACGGATCGACCTGCTTACCGGAATGCTTTCTTGAAACGACGGTGCGTCGTGCCGGCCGAAGCCTTCTATGAATGGGTTGGGCCAAAGAAGGAAAGACAGCCGCTGAATATCGCTCGCGCTGACGGCAAGCTGCTGTCGATGGCAGGATTGTTCAACTACTGGAGACCGGCAGCGTCGAAAGGCCGTCCTATCCTAACCTTTACGGTGGTCACAACTGCGCCAAATCGATGGATGGCAAGAATCCACAATCGAATGCCTGTGGTTTTGCAGGATGATTGCGTCAAGGGATGGCTTGATCCCACCGTTTCAGATCCTCGCCAACTTGGCGAGTTGCTCAAAGCACCACCCGAAGAATTTCTGGATTGCTATCCTGTAACCAGAAAAGTCAATTCCGTGAGGCTTGACGAGCCCGAGTATGCGGAGAAGATCGAGCTGGATTATACGGCACTTCTACAGAACGAATCTCAGACCTAACGGAGCCTTGAATTCGCTGACTGTTGAGCTCCCCAACAGCCGCGCCTCATTTCACGGACAAGTCCTTCCTCCACGGACCACACTACTGACCAGAGCTTGGTGCTCCTACGTGTATTTGTTGGGCGAGTCTCCCGCGTGGCACGAGCTCGCTTGCGGCATGCGGATGCGGGTCGGAACAGGGTCGGCGGTCACGGCACTCCGGCGCGAGATCGTTTGTAAAGCAAGGCTACTCGCGGGGAACGGGCCTCTGACGACCTCCAACTTCCGGTTAGCCGACCAACTGGACCAATTGCGTGGTCCGGCAGTTCTGCGGGGATGGGCGTTTCCTTCCGACTCGTGCCAAGCGCCCGGCAGATGCCTGGCGCGTTAGGCGGGCACACGGCAGTGTCAGAGGACCCGATCGCCTTAGCCTCAATCATGGAACCTCTGGCCGGCTCTATTCATTCCGTAGGGCGATCACTGGATCAACGCGCGATGCCCGACGCGCGGGAACAAAACACGCTAGAGCTGCTACCCCCAGAAGATGAGAGATACCGCCGTGCCGGTCGGGATGTAGTCGGGGTCGGAAACCATAGAGCAGAGCTGTCATCAAGCGCGACGCCACCGCCGCCAGGACCAAGCCAGTGGCGAGTCCGGTGAGGGTCAACGCTAACCCACGTTTACCGAAGGAGAGCAGTATCTGGCTGGAAGTAGCGCCTAATGCCATACGCACGCCGATCTCGTTGGTACGTTGTGTCACGGCGTCAGAGATTACTCCGTATAATCCGAGAGATGCGAGGAGCAGCGCAAGCGCAGCGAATGCAGTCAGCAGAGTGGTGCTCTGCGCCGGCGTAACTGCGACAATCCCGAAAGAGCCTGGAGGAAGAAATGTAAGACCTCCGACTCTGACTTCACCAGGGGCGTCGCAGCGAGCAAGAACTTGATCACGTTCGGCCAGCTATTCACCAGTAGACGAAGACCAAATGCTTCACCAACCGTTGGACTGTCGGGCAATCCTTCACGGTGGGGCCCGAGGTCCGGCCCAGGCGCCCGGCTTCGACGGTCGCTCATCATTGGGCCGTGTCGATCCTCTCAGACGCCATTGTCCTCGCAAGCTGTCGGAACGCCGGAATCGCCGCGGCTCCGGCCAAGAGCGACAGCCAGCCTTGCCAAACAAAGGCCCACTGCCCCGCAGACGGAATCACACCGTACTGCATTGGGAGCACGATGAAATCGGAAACAGCATGCAGGACGATGCCCGGCACGATCGAACGCGTGTAGAAAACCAGCAATCCCAGAGTCAGTCCATGCGCAAGAAAGAACGGCACGAAGGCCAGCGTCGCATAGGCGTGGCTCAGGTGAGCGAGGTAGAACAGGACCGTCACAAGGCCGATGCCGACCGCCCAGCCATACCGGCGTTGAATGCCGGAGAGCATGTAGCCACGGAACGCCGCCTCCTCGACCACGGCTGCGGTAAGTGCGACTGCGGCAAATATCGAAACGAGAGTCCAGGGCGGAAAGGAAGCAACCTCAAACGGCGCCCGGTAGGCCGCATCCGGCAGCGCAGCGAACCGATAGGTCATGAAGGCGATTCCCATGACCGCTGCGAGGGCAAGCCCACCGGCGACGAGCGCCCATCCCCACGCACGCGGCGAGAGCTTCCGGACCCGCAGCAAGTCACGACGCCGATCCGAGGTATTTCGTGGCCAGCCATCACCCCTCACGTAGCGCCAGAACAGCCACAGCCAGAGCACCGTGGCAGGAAAGAACAAGGGTAGCGTCGGCGCCAGCTTCAGGTTGGCGAACATGAGCGCGCCGCTGACCGCGCCACCGATCATGAGGATCACGAATCCGAGGAGGACGGCACGAACCGCCGCGAGGATGGAACCCCATGACCCTTGCGCCAGAGAACTACTGCTGTTGGCGTCGGTGGCGCTCTTGTTCATGGTCTCGTCCCCTAACGCGTGCAGTCCGCCCAACGTTTCCGGTTCAGCCGCCGCGACTTCTCAGCGGCCGGCTGCAACCGGCGGGTTAAGATTGACCATAGCGACATCTTACCCCACCTTTTCAAGGTTTCGGACCGCATTATATTTAGAATTGCGTCGGGGTTTGACTGATGGAGTTCGAGCGCGTAGACTCACTGTAAAAAAGGGGGTTGGACCAATGTTTGAGCAACTGGACGATCCCAAGCTTGCTGGCCGAAAATCCTGGAAGGAACGACTAGCGGAAGGAGCGATCATCCTTGTAGTATCGGCCGCGGTAATTGGTGTTCTGATTTACGCGTTAATGGTCATAGATTAAGAATCCCACCACCAGTGAAGTCGCACAGAAGGGAAGTCCCTGCGAGCAGCTGTGGCTCGGGCATTCTCGAAGTCTGCCTCTTGCTGCTGCCCGACGAGTCACGCAACCACTTAGAAGAGCAAGAGTACCTTAGTGATTGCTAAAGCTGACACTGAGTTGGTGGGTCGACTTCCCAAGCTGCTGAGTTGACTCACGAAAGAGGTCCTTGCCGGGATGACGGATGCATTACGCCCAAGGAGGAGAGAAATGTTGGATGACCGTTTGTTATTAAACCCGATTTTCAGACAGGGGCTTCTCTATGGCATGACTTCCGGGGCTGTCGGGACTATCTTTACTCTGGCGAGCATTCTCATCCGGTTTGATAGATGGGTTTGGTTCAGATTGTTTGATCTCAACGGAATCTGCATGTTTGCCTGTTGCCTGATTAAGGCGGTGGTGGTTGCCCAGCAGACCGGAAAGGTCTCGCTGCGGTCATGGCAAGCGTCGTCGCAGGTGTTATCGGTTGCCTAATCTATACAGGCGCACAGTTGATTGCGCCCTATGCCCTGTTCGACCATCTCGTTCACTATCCGTTCCTGCACGAAGATTTCACGAACAGCGGTATCCGGACCATTAAAGATTACCTGATGTCCGAGAAAGGGTATTGGGGAGTGGTCGGAACGACTGTCGGAATGCTTCGGTATGCGCTTCCCTTCTGCCTTCTGCTGGGCGAGTGTCCTTGGGTGGAATCGGTGGCGTACTTGGATCCTGGTCAAAGCTCAACCCAGCGAGTAGACAATAATGTCCTGCCTTCAATGCGATTACTTTTTGACCAACATTGGAAAATGGCTGTCAGCGATCCGTATACCGATGTGTCTCAAATCTAAAGAGGTTGACTCACGTCCGTGTGGGTTGAGGACACATCGGGAGAGATCGTCAAAGCCGATTGTTCCCTCTTCGTTCCAACCGAGTCTATGACGTACGTTTCAGCACATCCTCTCCCACTAACAAGCCAGTACCAACAGTCGGCGTAATAACCAAATCGACATAGGCCAAGTTGCGTTTTCTATTTTTAAGAAAGGATCTGCGTGTAACCCGACATTGCCGATAGAGGCTTGGCTTGTCGGTCCAAGTTTCAAATTGCTTAAGGCGGCAGCCCAAACCATGGCGTTCGTTCGACTCTTCCGGAAGGCTTTGGAACGGCCGAACTGCTTATAGACCTGCGAAAGAGCTGTCGCCCAGGAGGTTCCGCCGTGGTGCTGCCAAGCTTCAGCCGTTCCCGGCGCTCGGACGGTCTGCCATTTGGCTTAGCGGAAACTCGAAAATCGAAATTGGTCAGACGGTACGAGGGCGAAGTACAATCGCCTCCAACTTGATGGAAGACACCTGACATGACGCTGTTCGTTTGGGGAGTTATTTTCTTACTGATAGCGGTTAACGCGCTCTACGTAGCGGCGGAGTTTGCGTCGGTGAGTGTACGCCGCAGCCGCATTCGAAATCTGGCTGAGGAAGGCAATTCGTTGGCGGCCGCTTGTTGCCAGTGCTTGAGGATTCTCACAAACTGGACAGCTATATTGCGGCTTCTCAAATCGGCATCACTCTGTCGAGCTTAGTGCTGGGCGCTTTCGGTCAGGCGACCTTGGCAGTACAACTTCGTCCTTGGTTTCAAAGTTGGGGTGGGTTCCAGGAAACTGCTGCGCAATCTACGTCTGCAGGCGTTGTTCTAGTTTTCCTCACAGTCCTACAAATGGTTCTTGGCGAACTCGTACCCAAGTCACTCGCTCTCCAGTATCCGACTCAGACTGCCCTCTCCACCTTCGTCCCTGACGTTGCTGCGGTTTCTCGAGCGCCACGCGCCGGAGCCCGTCACGCAGGCCATTACGCGATTGGCAGCAAACGACGAGGCGCGGCACGTCTCTTTTGGAGTTGCCCATCTGAGGGAATCAGTAAAGAGCGATCCCGCACTGCTAGACAAGTTGGCCAATTCGGTACACCGCCGACATGATGCGCTGCGGCACACGGCCGGCCTCAACCAAGAGGTGCTGGATGCGCTCATTCCTGCGCCCCGCGGGGCGTGGGACCGTGTCGCGCTTTGCGACAGGGCAGCAGCCGGGTAACGCAGCTTATCCACGACATGGACATCGGACGCCGGACCCAGCTCTGTCGGATAGGCTTTGAGGAAAACCAGGCCGGCGCCTTATCGGGGTTGCACACGCGCAACTTCATGTAGCCCGGGTCTGAGCAGCCTGCCGGTGCCATCGAAGACTATAGGTCCCCATGAACGTGGCGGGAGGTGGAAAAAAATTACCATTTTTCGGGGGTCTTCGATTTTTCCCCATCCATTTTTTGAGAAAGATGGGATGAAGTGTCTGCTTGGGGCTGGCCATAACGTGGCCTCCAGCTTTTTTCGACCCTTCAGGTCACGGTATGCTCCTTTTTTGTTCGCTTCTGGGAGTGTTGGTTCCCCAGAACCTTCGTTTCAAGACAGCCCGCCCTGGGCCATCGCCAAGCGGGGACGCCAGCACAGCCGAATCCACTGTTGCACGTTATAAGTTAGGCAAGCCCAAACAGTTCCATTCTCACCCTTGCCAACCCGCGCAAACGGAACTGACGCAGCCCGAGCTTTTCTTTGATCCAAGCGTTGGGAAACTCGGCCACCGCCCCCCGTTGCCGGTAGGCCTGTTGGGCTGCCTCGGTTTCCATTTTCTGGCGAAAAGACACCACCACCGGGTCTTCGACACTGCGGACGATCGAGCGTCCCTTGGCAGCCTTCTGCGGACAACACTGCGACTTCAGCGGGCAGGCCTGGCAATCGGCCGCCCTGGCTGGATCGAGATTGTGGATGATCCCTATTCTTTTTTCCTGACTCTCATACTTGAGGATCTGGCCCTGAGGGCAGGTGTAGGTGTTGTGCTCGCAGTCATAGACAAAGGCCTCGGGCCGAAACTCGGGCGCCACGCCCCGCCGCTCCAGTTGCCCTACCGATTGGGCCTGGCCGTCTCCCATCGACCCGATGAAGTTAACGCCCCGTTGCTCCATCTCGATAATATTGGCTCGGCTGGTAAATCCTCCGTCGGCGACCAACTCGGCCGGGGCCTGCCCGCAAGTGTCTTCGATGCGCTCCTCGGCCGGCACCAGCTCCTCATAGTCGCTACCGGACTGGCTCACCTCGGCCGCCACGATGATGGTCCGTTTGGCGTCGGTCGAAATCTGCCCATTGTAACTGGGCGCGTCTATCACCTTTCCATCGCTTTGCTTCATGATGCGGGCTTCCGGATCACTCCGACTGGCTCGAGCCCGTTGCTTCTGTTCGCTTCCCCTCTTGAGCGCTTGGATCTTTTTCAACTCCCGCAAGGCCAGCTCCAGTCGCTGTTGCTTCTCTCGGGTCGCTCGCTGGCGAGCCGCCACCACCTGCGCGCTCGTTTCTTCACCGTGGGCCAACCGGTTCATCTCCACTACCTGTTCCCGTGCGGCCTCCAAATGCTTTTGCAATCGAGCCTCACGACGAAAACTATCCGTCCCCGCGAAGGCTTTCACCTTCATGCCATCGTGCATGACCCGCTTCAGGTCGACCAGGTCTTCACTGCTCAGCACCCCCAAAACTTCGACAAACAACTCCTCCAATGCGGCGCCATGCTCCGTCCGAAAATCCGACACCGTGTGATGGTTGATCACGCTCATCCCCGTCAGCCACTGGTAGGCCGGATGATAGCCGCACCGCCGCTCGATCTCGCGCGCCGAACTCACCCCCTGACTGTAAGCCAAAATCCACAAACTCACCAATAAGCGCGGAGCCGTGGCCTCGGCCCCCGCCACCCCTTCCACGGCCCGGATCGTCTCATAATAGCGGCTCAAATCCACCTGCCCCATCAGTTCCCAAATGGAGCGTCCCGGTAGGTCCTCCTCCCACCAATTCCTCCACCACGACCGAACGCAGCCACCCTTGTTGCCGATCAATGGCCTGTACCCTCGGTCGGG
This sequence comes from uncultured Acidimicrobiia bacterium, assembly GCA_963752385.1. Classification (GTDB taxonomy): domain Bacteria; phylum Acidobacteriota; class Terriglobia; order Versatilivoradales; family Versatilivoraceae; genus CAVVYL01. The sequence continues at coordinate 29,640 of CAVVYL010000032.1, forward strand.
GTCGGATCGCCTCCCCGCCCGACTTCTCCACCACGCCGGCGCCTTCTACCGGCTCGGCCAGCCCAGTGGTCTGTTCATTTCCCATGGCGCGGCCTCCGAGATTTCTGGCTGAGGGACACGCGGCGAATCGTCAGCCGCTGTTTGTCCTCCACCACCCATTCAATCTCTTCCCCCTTCTCAATCTCCAGAGCCTGCGCTAACGGGGCCGGACAAATAAAATAAAATTGGCGATTCTTCTAACCCCGCTGGATCACCTGTACTTTGCTGATAAACCCCATGGCCATACCTCCACGGCTTGGTCTCACAGTATGGCCCAGATTATATCATAGCTATATCGCTAGTCACATGCTTTTGATTTTTTCACACCTTCGCACTGTTTACGAAACCACTTGGACGGATTAAGGGCAAGTTGTAGAAGTGCAGTTCGGCCCAGGTCACGATTGTGGGCGGTTGACGGGCAAACCGGAAGCTTGACGCGATAGAATGCCTTCGATTGGGATGTGAATCGAGAAGCCAGACAAACGGGTTGACCCTGAGCTCGCTCACATCAGGGGGCTTGGGCTTCAACACTAAGACGCTACCCCCATGCAGTGTAAACCCGGCCCAGAAGTAAGGCACGGCGTCTTGTTGGTACTGCCGAATCAGGTCGAGTTTGGCCAAACGGAGGGCGTTGGATTTGTCTTCGCCCTTGGAGAGGTAGGAATGAAGAATGCATCAGTCAAACCCCAGTAGATCTGTCGTCAACTTGCCAAAGGCTGGCGACGACGGGTCTGGCGCCGGCAAGGAGGAACGAACCAACCATGCTGGAAATCCCCTCCTGGCCTTG